>NZ_JBODQC010000006.1:0-204597 GCF_050617655.1 Psychroserpens mesophilus
AGTGTTGTTTTTTGTCTTTCATTAGGTGTAGTACTAAAAGGTTTAATTTTTAGTCAACCTATTTCAGGAAAGTACATATGGAAGTGCTGTAGCAACCCCATTGTGTAAGAAACTCTGTTTCAACTGGAGCAATTTCCATTCCTCCACCAGTATTATCTAAATAAAACACATAACCTCCTCCTGGACCAATATCACCAATCTCATAATTGGGAGTATTATCATTACCACAATCTCCTAAATCATCAATTACAGTTTGAATATTTCCATTGGTATCACCACAAGCTGTAATCTTATTTTGTAAAGCTATTTTGTAGGCATTACATAAATTAAAGTTAGTTGTATCTGAGTTGTATGCAGTTTCTGCTTCATCAGCTGCGATAGTGGCTATTTCACAAGAATCAGGGTTAGTGATTCCACAATCTAAACCATTAATTGTAGCTTGAATATTTCCGTTTGCATCACCACAAACTGTTAGTTGTATCTGCAACGCTGTTAAATAAGCATTACACAAAGTAGAATTAGAAAGGTCTTCATTGTATGCCGTTTCTGCTTCTGCTGCTGCAATAGTCACTGTTTCACATGGATCTGGATTAGTACTTCCACAATCTCCAAGACTGTTAATTTGAGTTTGCAATATGCCTTCAGGATCATCACAAAATTCTATTTGAACTTCTAAAGCATTTCTATATGCAATACATAATTGTATATAGTTCTCATCTGTAACATCCAGAAAAGCTATTGCTGCATCCTGTGTGTTTTGAGCAGCTATTTCACAAGACAATACATCCTCTGTTGTAAAATCGCCTTCCAGAGGCTCATTTTCACAAGTAAAAGCTGTTAAAAAAACTAATATTGAAACTAAAAAAGTTATTTTTTTCATTATATATTATGATAGGTTTGTTACAAACATACTAATTTATTTTAAGCATGATGTCTTAAAATAAATTCACATTTTCAATTTAAAAAATAAAAAAACCACTATTAAAATTAGTGGTTTTTCTAAATTCTTTATAGGTTATTAATCAAAATAATCATCATCCAAAGAATACTCAAAGGTGCCATTGGTACAATCAAACGGACCAATGACGTCTGTATCGCTAGTTCTAGAATATGAAAATTCAAAAGTCCCTCTTATGATTCTTTCATTAAGATCAAATTCTGTAATTGTAATTGAGCCTTCTTCTTCAATGTTTCCGCTGTAATCATCATTATCAAAATAAACGAGATCATAATGAGGTGTTGGTGTGACATTATTATCTGAATATACTGGACCTTCTGCTAGGTTATAAGTGCCGATGCTCCAGCTACTCTGAGGTATATAAATAGTAATTTCTTTTGTTAAATTATTTGGAATTACGTTCTGATAAGTACTGTTTCCCTGAATTGAAATATAATCATCGTCATTTGCATAAGAAAAGGTGACTATGTTAATAGCTCTATTGAATAAATTGAATCCATTAGGCTTTAAGTCATTAAACTGCTCACCATTCAAATTCGCAGTCATCAATGCCTGAGTACTGGGATTGGTATTTTGTGTACAATCACCTAAATTATTAATTAATAGTTGAATTTCTCCTGTGTCATCACCACAAACTAGTTTTACGTTTTCTAATGCTGCTTTATAGCTGTTACATCTGGATGTATAATTTAATTGGTTAGCGTCAGTAAAATCAGCTTGAGCCTGTGTTAGTAATAGGTTAGCTTCAGTACAGTTGTTTGGGTCATCAGCATCATCAGATGATGAATCACTATCACAATTGAGTAAAAAGCATAAAGCCAACAGGCTAAAAATAAAATTTAGCTTTTTCATAATTAGTATAAGGTAATTGTTTAAACAAACATAAGTATTATTTTTCTTTCATAGGAACTCTGAACAATAAAAGTATTCCTACAAAGAAAAACACAAATAAAAATAAGATTGCATTACGCATGCTTCCCGTGACCTGATCAATAGTCGCAAAAATAACCATCCCAATTACGATTCCTATTTTTTCAGCTACATCATAAAAACTAAAATAAGAAGTTGTATCATCTGTATCTGGTAGAAACTTAGAATAGGTAGATCTGGCCAGAGATTGTATACCTCCCATGACCAATCCAACTAATGATGCCGCAATATAAAACTGAATAGGCGTTTCCATAAAGTAAGCATATACACATAAAGACATCCAAATAAAGTTAATCACGATAAGCGTTGGAATGTTTCCAAATTTTGAAGATGCGCGAGACGTTAAAAAAGCACCAAGTACTGCAACTAATTGTATGACTAAGATACTAACAATTAAGCCTTGCGTTTTAGCATCTGAATTTCCCCAGAGAATTTCTTCTTCACCAAAATAAACTGCTACAAGCATTATGGTTTGTACAGCCATACTAAACACGAAAAAAGCAATGAGATATCGTTTAAGTCTTAGATTTTGATTGAGCTGCAACCAAACCTGCTTCAATTCTCTCAAACCATGAAGTAAAACAGCTTTAGTTACTTTATGTCCATCGGAAACGCCTTTAGGAAGAACATAAAAGGTATACTGACTAAAGAGAATCCACCACAAGCCAACAGTAACAAAAGAATAACGCATCATTTGCATTTTCTCTTCTCCAGTTTCCTGACTCATTACCATTACTAAATTTAATATTAGAAGAAGTACACTTCCAATATAACCCATGCTAAATCCTTTAGCACTTATACTATCTTGTTGTTCTGGAAATGCTATATCTGGCAAATAGGAATTATAAAACACTAAGCTTCCCCAGTATCCTATCAAACCCATAAAGTAAAACAGTAAACTTAAATGTATATGTTCTATACTAAACCAGTAAAGTCCAATACATCCAGCTCCTCCAACATAACAAAAGAATTTCATGAAACTCTTTTTATTGCCTACATAATCTGCTATACCAGAAAGTATTGGTGAAGATACCGATACTACTAAAAAAGTAAATGCAGTTACATACGTAATTAGAGCAGAACTTTTAAATTCCAATCCAAAAGCTTGAACTATTTTATCGGAACCTTCAACAAATAAAAACGAGTAAAAGAGCGGAAAAATTGAAGATGCTATAGTCAGTGTATATACCGAATTTGCCCAGTCATAAAAAGCCCATGCATTAAGTAGTTTTTTACTACCTTTTTGTAAGTGTTCCATAAAAAAAGCTGCCTTTAAGTAAGCAGCTTCTAAAATAAGACAATTTTTAAGAACTTGATACTAAAACTCTCCTAGAGGCCTAAAAGAGGTTACACCAAACTTTTTAGCTTCAGCTTTTGCTATTGGAGCCCAACCTTGTAAGTTAGAAATTCGTGTGTCATTAGATGGGTGTGTGCTTAAAAATTCTGGAGGTGATTGCCCTCCACTATTCGCTTTCATGCGTTTCCATAATTCTGCCGCTTCATCTGGATTGTAACCAGCAATGGCCATTAATGTTAATCCAAATTCATCCGATTGCGATTCATGGCTTCTACTAAAAGGAAGCATTCCTAAAACATTTGAACCTATACCATAAGATTGATTAAAAATATCTCTCGTTTGTTCATCCTTAATTGCTATATTTCCAACAGCTCCCAAACCTTGCTGAATATAAGCAGCACTCATACGTTGTTGTCCGTGATTGGCAAGAGCATGAGCTACCTCATGTCCCATAATTGCTGCTACACCTGTTTCATTTTGAGCAATTGGTAAAATACCTGTGTAAAAAACAATTTTACCTCCTGGCATACACCAAGCATTCACTGTGTTGTCTTCAACCAAGTTGTATTCCCATTTATAGTCTTCTAAATAACCTTGATATCCATTTGCATTTAGCCAGCGTTCTGCAGCAACAGCTATTCGTTGTCCGACACGTTTGATCATTTCGGAATCTGAAGTACCATTTATGACTTTATTTTCTGATAAAAACTGATCATATTGCGCAAATGCAGAAGGAAATATTTCATTATTTGACACAAACGCTAACGTTTTTTTTCCTGTAAGCGGATTGGTGGCACAAGATAAAAACATGATTAAAGTTCCGAATGCTATTATTGTGTTTTTATATTTCATTTTCATTAGTTTAATTATTACCAGTTAAAATTACAAAATTCGCTCCACTATATTTGACACATATAGATATAAAAATGTCACATTCCAATTCTTATTAAATATTAACAGATTAAAAATGAAAATTTACAATGTTTTTATCAGTAAAGAAGTAAGTTTTTGCTAAATATTCCGACTTAAAAGAAGAAAAAAATTATAAAACATGAAAAAGATATTCACTTTAGTTATCATTACTCTTTCCTTTAGTTGTAATTCTTCAGCTCAAAAAAATAAAAATAAAGAAACATTCGAAATCACTAAAACAGAAGCTGAATGGAAAGAGCAACTTACAGAACAAGAATATTATGTATTAAGACAAGCCGGAACTGAACGTGCGTTTTCAAGTCCATTAAATAATGAATACAGCGAAGGCACCTTTCACTGTGCAGCTTGCCATACTCCGTTATTTAAAAGTGAGCACAAATTTGATTCAGGTACTGGGTGGCCAAGTTTTGACAGGGAAATCAAGGGTAATGTAGCCTATACTAAAGAAAGTTCTTCTGCATTTTATGGTATTGAAGAACACTGTGCAACTTGTGGTGGACATTTAGGTCACGTTTTTAATGATGGACCGAGAAACACAACAGGTAAACGTCATTGTATTAATGGTGTCGCTTTGGAATTCGTTCCAAAAAAATAAAAACAAGCGTCATAAGTTTATAGTAATATAACATCTAACTATGAGAAATCATAGCTTTTAAGGTGGAGTATCACTATTTTTATTATTAAAATATCAAGTTATATCGATGTATAATTCATATCTACCAAGTATCATTAAACAATTTGAATATTACAAATCACTTGGAGATAAAACCATTAATCAACTATCTATCGAAGAACTTAAGAAAGAATTTGTAGATGACTCAAATTCGATAGCCATTATTGTTAAGCATATTGCAGGAAATATGTTGAGTCGATGGACAAATTTTCTAACAGAAGATGGTGAAAAATCATGGCGATATCGGGATAAGGAATTTGAAGATACGTTTCAAACCAAAGAAGAACTCGTAATCTATTGGATGAAAGGTTGGAATTGTTTATTTGATGCCATTTCATCTTTAACAGAAAAAGATCTGGAACGCATCATTTACATACGAAACCAAGGCCATACTGTTATTGAGGCTATTAACAGACAATTAGCCCACTACGCCTACCATATTGGTCAGCTTGTTTTTTTAGGCAAACTCTTAAAGAAAAACAATTGGGTTTCACTATCAATTCCTAAAGGCAAATCAAAAACTTACAATCAGGAAAAATTTAATCAAGAAAAAGGCAGAAGACATTTTACCGATGACCTTTAATTATAGAGCCAAATCATAAAATCTAAATTCTTAAACCGGTTTCAAATCAAATAACATTATAGTTTGTGAATTTGTGATTTAGATATTGGAATTTTTACGTTTGGTTTTGTAACTTCGTATTCTTAAAAATTAGACAAAAATAGACTCATGAGTAAATACGATGTAATAGTACTTGGAAGTGGTCCTGGAGGCTACGTAACAGCAATCAGAGCTTCACAACTAGGTTTAAAGACTGCTGTTGTAGAAAAAGAAAGCTTAGGTGGAGTTTGCCTAAATTGGGGTTGTATTCCAACAAAAGCTTTATTAAAATCAGCCCAAGTTTTTGAATATTTAAAACACGCAGAAGATTACGGACTTAAAGTTAAAGATGCTGAACATGATTTTGATGCTGTTGTAAAACGTAGTCGTGGCGTTGCTGAAGGCATGAGTAATGGCGTAAAGTTCTTAATGAAGAAGAATAAGATTGATGTTATTGAAGGCTTCGGAACACTAAAACCCGGAAAAAAAGTTGAAGTTGATGGTAAAGAATACAGTGCAGACCATATTGTCATAGCAACTGGAGCAAGAAGTCGTGAGTTACCCAGTTTGCCTCAAGATGGTAAAAAAGTAATTGGCTACAGAGAAGCAATGACTTTAGCTAGTCAACCAAAAAAGATGATTGTTGTGGGTTCTGGAGCGATTGGTGTTGAATTCGCTTATTTCTATAACTCTATGGGAACAGAAGTCACCATTGTCGAATATTTACCAAATATTGTACCTGTTGAAGATGAAGATGTTTCTAAACAATTAGAACGCTCTTTCAAGAAAAGTGGTATAAAAATAATGACGTCTTCTGAAGTCACTAAAGTAGATACCTCTGGAAAAGGTGTAAAAGCGACTGTTAAAACGAAAAAAGGAGAAGAAGTATTGGAAGCAGATTTAGTATTGTCTGCTGTTGGAATCAAATCAAATATAGAGAATATAGGATTAGAAGATGTTGGAATTGCTGTTGACAGAGATAAAATCTTAGTCAATGATTACTACCAGACTAATATTCCTGGTTATTATGCAATTGGAGATGTTACTCCTGGTCAGGCATTAGCTCATGTTGCTTCTGCTGAAGGTATTTTATGCGTAGAAAAAATTGCTGGTCAACATGTTGAAGCATTAGACTATGGAAACATTCCTGGTTGTACATATTGCGCTCCAGAAATTGCTAGTGTTGGTCTAACTGAAAAACAAGCAAAAGAGCAAGGTATTGATATTAAAGTTGGCAAATTTCCTTTCTCTGCTTCAGGAAAAGCAAGTGCTGCTGGAAACAAAGAAGGATTTGTTAAAGTTATATTTGATGCAAAATATGGCGAATGGTTAGGATGCCATATGATTGGTGCAGGTGTTACAGATATGATTGCCGAAGCTGTTTTGGGTAGAAAGCTGGAAACTACAGGTCATGAAGTTTTAAAAGCTGTGCATCCTCATCCAACAATGAGTGAAGCTGTAATGGAAGCAGTTGCTGATGCGTATGATGAAGTGATTCATTTATAAGTTTCAAACACTATTTAAAATAAAAAAAAAGCCATTTGGAGAAAACTCTTCAAAACCCAAGGTATATTTTATATGTGTGTCTAATTGTTTACTTATGGTGTAAGAGGCACTAATATCTGCTCGAACTTTAAATTTATTACTAAAAAAATCGAAAAAATAGTTCATGCTTGGACCAGCAAGAATGTACATGTTATTTGCCACTTTATACTTTGCATAAATAGGTACATTCAAAAAATTAAAGTCACCTAAATTTATAAGTAATACTTCCGGTTGAATAGAAAATGAATTATCCATATAAAAATCTGTAAAAACACCACCATAGTAACCTACTTCAATTTCAGTAGTTGAACCAAAATTACTTTCAGCCAGTTGAAAAAACGTCAAATTTACACCACCTTTAATACCAAAACCGACACTAGGTTGAGCGTTAGAAGAACAACTCCATGCGACACAAACTAAAAGGCAAAGTACAGTCTGTTTCATGCAGAAAAATGTATAATTCTGTAAAGTTAACTTAAAAAGCTCTGTATCGCTAATTCATAGCTTTGTAAGCCAAAGCCTAAAATAACACCTTTAGCATTGGGTGAGACATAAGATTGATGTCTAAACTCCTCTCGTGAGAATGTATTAGAAATATGAACTTCAACAACTGGAGTTTCAATAGCTTTTACAGCATCACCAATACCAATTGAGGTATGTGTATAAGCTGCTGCATTTAATATGATGCCATCATGGCTATAACCAACTTCTTGTATTTTATTAATTAATTCGCCTTCAACATTAGATTGGTAGTGTTCTAAGGTTACATCAGGATATTTACTTGCGATGGACTCGAAGAATTCTGTAAACGATAAATCACCGTAGATATTGGTTTCTCGTTTACCTAATAAATTAATGTTAGGTCCATTGATAATTATTAGCTTCTTCATAGCGTAAAGATATTAAAAATTGGACATAAAAAAACCGAAGCAATTAGCTTCGGCTTTTTAATATATTTCAGTTCTAAATTAGAACTTCCAAGTTAAACCAAATTGAGCTGTTTGGAAGAAATTGTTAAATACGTTTACGTTTCCGTTAAATGAAGACACTTTGTATTCATCAGTAGCACCTTCTAAGTTGTTCTCTCCTGAAGTTGAGTTGTAAGATAACACATCTGTTAATACAAAATTAATTGCAAAACACTCAGTTACAAAATAGTTGATACCTAAACTTACTCCTGCTCCAAATCCTGAAGTATCGTAATCAGCAATAGGATCATCTAAACCTGTAACAGTAGTTTCAGTATTACCAGAGTTAAATCCTACTCCAAATTCACCATAAGTTTTAAAACGCTCACCTAAATCTAAAAAGTAGTAACGAGCAAACACTCCACCACCAAATGAAGATGTTTTAGTTTCTTCAGTAACACTTGGGTCTACTATTAAATTTGTATCTTCATTTTTAAATGAATTAAGGTTTAACTGGATACCTACTGCAAATTTATCAGAGATAAAGTAACCTGCTTTAGGGTTAAAGTTTAAGCTAGAGTTTTTTTCTTCGAATAAATCTCCTGAATCATCAGAATCAGTATCAGTACTAGAGCTAAAACCTAAGTTACCCTCAACCATAATGTTTCCTTTTTCAAAACCAAATGTTTTTTCAGTCGCTTCGTCTTGAGCGTTTACATTTGTCAATCCAAACACTGCTACTGCAGATAAAAGTAATAATTTTTTCATAATATTTAATTTAAAGATTTGTATTTTAATTTTTAATTGGCGGCAAAAATATACTATGTGACTTTACTATGCAAGAAAATTCTTGTAAATTTTCACCCATATAAAAGGGTAGCAAATTGCCACCCTTTTATATAAATATAATGCGTTATATTATAGGATTCTATAGTTAACTCCAAGGTTAATTGTAGAAAAACTACCACCATCAACACTTATTCCTCTGTAAGATAAACCTGCTTGAAACTTTTCAGTGATGTTGTATGCTACCATTGGTGCATAATAAAAACCTCCATCACCTTCACCTGCAGCGATTGCATACCCTAAGTCAGCACCTAAAACAAATGCTTCAGAAGCCATAAAACGACCTGCAGCAGCTAGTGGAATATAATCAAAATTTTCGATATCTGCTGTAATTGTTTGAGTTCCAAAAAACCCTAAATCAATAGTCTCTGTAAACTCATCACCTGCAGTAGTCTGAAAACCTGTAGCAATACCTGCTTGAAAGCTTTCAGATACTTCCCATAAATAGTTTACATCTAAACCAAATCCGAAAGTGTAAAGATCACCAGCATCTCCAATTGGAAATCCTCCGTTTAAACCAGCTCTTAATTCGCCTTGAGCGTTTACATTTGATAAACTAAAAACTGCAACAGCAGCTAATAACATTAATTTTTTCATAATTTATAAGTTTTTAAAATTGATTAGTACAAACTAAATACTTTTTTTTGAAATAATAAACAATATTTGCAGACTTATTAACAATTTTGTGAACACAAAAACACTAAATACTGACAATCAAGCATTTACAAAAGTATTTATTAACAATATAAATAAAAAATACGACAAATAGCGTATAAATTCGTTCAGAAAACCCCTATTTTTACCATTATCTACCTTAAATTTAGAGAAAACACACTATGAAATGGCAAATTGCTATTAAAGACTACCAACATTATCTAAAAATAGAACGCGGCTTATCGCATAATTCAATTGAAAGCTATGTTCGAGATGTACAAAAGCTAATCGTATATTTAGAAAAACATCATATAATTAGTTCTCCAATCCATATAGATAAAAACAAGATACAGTCTTTTATTTATGAGGCTTCTAAAAGCATCAATGCAAAATCACAATCACGATTGATATCTGGTTTACGAAGCTTCTTTTCCTATTTAGTATTTGAAGATTATCGTAAAACTAATCCATTAGACCATATAGAATCTCCTAAAACAGGTCGAAAGCTACCTGATACACTTAGTGTAGAAGAAATTGATGCTCTTATTGGAGCAATAGATTTATCAAAACGTTATAATAACATATGTATAGGAGAACGAAATAGAGCGATCTTAGAAACTTTATACAGTTGTGGTCTTCGTGTTAGTGAACTTATCAATTTAAACATGTCTGACCTTTTCTTTGAAGAAGGTTTTATTAAAGTTACTGGTAAAGGAGATAAGCAACGATTTGTACCTATAGGTTTGAACACTCAAAACTATATCAATATATGGAGACAAGAACGGACAAAAATTGATGTGAATAATGAGTATAAAGATACTTTGTTTCTAAATCACAGAGGCTCTCAATTAACAAGAGCCATGGTGTTTACCATTATAAAAGATCTTGCTAAGGCTATTCATCTCAATAAGGTTATTTCTCCACATACGTTTAGACATTCATTCGCAACCCATTTACTGGAAAATGGTGCCGACTTAAGAGCTATTCAGCTTATGCTGGGCCACGAAAGTATAACTACAACAGAAATCTACATGCATGTAAATCGCTCTCATCTCAAAGACGTTTTATTACAGCACCATCCACGTAAATAATTTTTATTACATTATAGTGACAGTATGTAATTTATAGTGTCTTAATACCAAAATAGATAATATGAAAAGACTAATGGATAAGCTATCTTATTTTAAAACAGATAAATACGATAAAAAACCTGAACTCAATAAAAGTTTAGATGAACTTAAATGGCAATTTGCACTGAAGAATTCTAATGTTGGTCTTTGGGACTGGAATGCTTCCACAGATGAAATTTATTATTCAAAAACCTCAAAGCAACTGCTTGGTTATGAAGATTCAGAAATAAAAAACTCAGAGATCCAATGGGACAAACGCATTCATCCCGAAGACCAAAAGAAGTATCTAAAAGATTATAACGCACATCTTAATGGCATAACAGACGATTACAAAAATGAACATCGTGTTTTGTGTAAAGACGGAACGTATAAATGGATTCTGGATCGTGGAAAAGTTGTTTCCAGAGATAAAAACAATAACCCATTAAGAATTATTGGTACTCATGCTGATATTAGCAATAGAAAGAAAACTGAAGAACTCCTCAAGAAAAATCTGGAACTTATTACAAATCAAAATAAGCGACTTCACAATTTCACACATATTGTGTCTCATAACCTCAAAACGCATATTGGTAATTTAAAAAACATATTAGAGTTTTATGATGAAGCACAAACCGAAGATGAAAAAAAAGATTTAGTTAAACATTTAAAAACCATTTCAGAATCACTCACATATACCATAATAGATTTAAATGAAATTATTAGCATAAAATCTAAGTCAACTATAAGTCAGATTAATGAACATATTAATATTTATGACTGTACTAAAAAAATTATCAAAAGTCTAGAACTGGAGATACAGCAAAAAGACATAAGCATTCATAATGCTATTAGAGAAGCTGATGCTATTAAAACAAATGTATCTTATTTTGAAAGCATTCTTCATAATCTAATTTCAAATAGTATTAAATACAGTCATCCAGACCGAAAATCTAAAATTATACTTCAAACCGTTCATACAAATGACACCATAAAAATATTGATTTCTGATAATGGAATAGGCATTGACCTTGAGAAATACAAAAATCAATTGTTTGAAATGTACCAAACTTTCCATGGCACTGACAGAGAAGACTCGAGAGGTATTGGTTTATACATTACTAAAACTCAAGTAGAGGCTTTAAATGGAAAAATCGAATTGAGCAGTACATTAAATGAAGGCTCCACCTTTACACTCACTTTTAAAAAACAAAAAGCACTCTAATTCTTAGAACGCTTTTCATTATATAATGTAGGTGATTAATGAGAATTATTTAGCTATGTTCACAGCTCTTGTTTCTCTAATTACCGTTACTTTTACTTGTCCAGGATAGGTCATATCTGTCTGAATTTTTTGAGATATTTCAAACGATAGATTTGCAGCTTGCTCATCGGTAACCTTTTCACTTTCTACCATAACACGTAACTCTCTACCTGCCTGAATAGCGTAAGCCTTGTTTACTCCTGTAAACCCGAAAGCAACATCTTCTAAATCTTTTAAACGCTGAATGTATGAATCAAGTACTTGTCGTCTCGCTCCTGGTCTTGCTCCAGAAATCGCATCACAAACCTGAACAATTGGAGACAATAAGGTTGTCATCTCTATTTCATCATGGTGTGCACCAATGGCATTACATACTTCTGGTTTTTCACCATGCTTTTCAGCCCATTGCATCCCTAAAATAGCGTGAGGAGTTTCCATATCTGCTTCAGATGATGGTACTTTACCTATGTCATGAAGTAAACCTGCCCGTTTAGCCAGTTTAGGATTTAATCCTAATTCAGCAGCCATAACACCACATAATTTAGCTACTTCACGAGAGTGTTGTAACAAGTTTTGACCGTAAGACGATCGGTATTTCATTCGACCTACTAGTTTTATGAGTTCTGGATGCAAACCGTGAATTCCTAAGTCGATGACAGTTCGTTTACCAACTTCTATAATTTCTTGTTCAATTTGTTTCTCTGTCTTTTTAACAATTTCTTCAATTCTGGCTGGATGAATTCTTCCATCAGTCACTAATTTATGTAAAGACAAACGTGCAATCTCTCGTCGTACAGAATCAAAGCATGATAAAATAATGGCCTCTGGTGTGTCGTCAACAATAATCTCTACACCTGTTGCTGCTTCAATGGCTCTAATATTTCGACCTTCTCTACCAATGATTCGGCCTTTTACGTCGTCTGATTCAATATTAAAAACAGACACACAGTTATCAATAGCCTCTTCAGTACCAATACGTTGAATCGAATTAATTATAATTTTCTTTGCTTCTTGTTGCGCTGTAAGTTTTGCTTCTTCAAGGGTGTCTTGCAAATAGCTCATCGCATCTGTTTTTGCTTCATTCTTTAAAGATTCGACTAATTGAGATTTAGCGTCTTCGGCAGATAAGCCTGAAATTACTTCTAATTGTTTAATCTGACTTTTATGAGCTTTTTCAACCTCTTCTTTTTTCTTTTCCAGAAATTCTAGTCTGAAATCGTAGTCTTTAATTTTGTCTTCAAGACTTTGAGTCGCTTTTTTCGCTTTAGCTAATTCGCTAGACGTCTGAGATTCCTTATCTCTGGTTCGCTTTTCAGCTTCTGCCATTTTTTTATCACGAGACAAAATGACTTTTTCGTGCTCTGACTTTAATTCAATAAACTTTTCTTTAGCCTGAAGCATCTTATCTTTTTTGATAGAATCGCCTTCAGCTTTAGCTTGTTTTATAATTGAATCTGCTTCGTTTTTAGCCGATTTAATAAGTTTTGATGCATTATTCTTTTCAAGAGATTTTGCAATAATATATCCTAGTATTACTCCTAATACTACTCCTCCAACAATCATTAAAATTGTGTTCGTGTCCATGTTTTAATTAGTTTAAAATGTTTTTGATATGATCAAAATTTCTCAATTATATTGAGAACAACCCAATTTAATATAAGTTAAATCGAGTTTAAAAAAAAAGCCTACATCAGTTTTGGATTTTGTATAAACTCCTTAAAAACAAGTTTAGGGCTAACAAACTGATCAAAAATCTGCCAAAGACACTAAAACAAGTTTAGTACTAGCAGCCCGATTTTACAGCTTAAACTCACCCTTTTTAAAGAATTAATGTTGAGTTTATCAAAAATAAAATAACTAATGTAGGCAGTAACCTAATGTTGTATTTAAAAGAACGTTAAGCACTTAAATGCTCACTCAAAAGTTGATTTAAAGCATCCAGCTTTGTTTCAACTTCCTCGCTTACTTCGGCTTTATCTATTGTTTTCTGTTCTACCTGAGAAGCAAATTGTAAAGCACACATGGCTAACACATCTTGCTTGTCACGAACAGAATAATTTTGTTCAAACTGGCTTATCATGGCTTCAATCTTTTTAGCTGCCTTTCGCAACCCTTCCTCCTGACTTGGCGCAATAGTTAAAGGATACACTCGGTTTGCTATAGATAGCTTTATTTTTAGCTGTTCTGCCATTAAATTTTAGTTACACTATTCAGATAATTGTGCAATACAATGATCAATATCTCTAATTAATGTATTTATTTTAAGCTTCGTTTCTCTGTTATTCTCGTCACTGCCCAATAATGAATTTGCCATTTTGAGTGCTTCATATTTGTCTGCCCAAGCGCTAATTTCTTCTTGCTGACTTATATTCTTTTGCTGTTGAACTGCTAACTCCTCTGAGAGTTTAGCATTGGTCTGCTTCAAAACTTCCAGTTTGTGCAAAACTTTGCTAATTTTATTCTCTAAGGAATCTACAATATCTTCAATTTTACTCATTTACAAAATTCAATACTGATGTAACAAAGTTAACATACCAAATGAAAAATAACAATACTTTTAGAATAAATTTTAAATTTATATCGAAACGTCAGTCATACAGCAGCTTAGCACATAATTAAATTTTTATTGATTGTATTTGTTTGAATCTTAAGTTTAGTATTTTTGAAATTTGAATCTTCAAAAAACCTTTATAGATTATTTTCTATATTCAAAATAATTCAATATTTTTACGTTATAACATTCAAGCATTGATATTTTACCTATGAAATATATTTTTTTTGTCCTTTTTATCTCTCAATTTGGTTTTAGCCAATCCCTTTATCCTCAAGATTATTTTAGAAATCCGCTAGATGTTACATTAGTATTATCTGGAACGTTTGCAGAACTTCGTTCAAACCACTTTCATTCTGGTTTAGACATCAAAACGCAACAACGAACAGGTTTAAATGTGTATGCAGCTGCTGAAGGCTATGTGAGCAGGATTAAAATTTCTCATTTTGGCTACGGAAAAGCCTTATACATCACTCATCCTAATGGCTATGTAACCGTTTATGCACATTTAGAAAAATTTTCACCTACAATCGAAGCTTTTATTAAAAAGAAGCAATATGAAAAAGAATCTTATGAAATTGAAGTCTTCCCTTCTCCTGATGAGTTACCAATTAAAACTGATGAAATAGTTGCCTTCTCTGGAAATTCAGGAAGTTCTGGTGGACCACATTTACATTTTGAAATCAGAGATAATGCTGAGCGACCAATCAACCCATTGCTTTTTGGAATGGATGTGAAAGACACCAAACGTCCAATCGTCACTGCGGTTTACGCCTATCCTAAAAACAGACAATCGCATGTTAATGATATTAAAACCAAGAAAGAATTACGTCTCATTCCGAATAAAAACGGTGATTACAGCGTAGAACCTATAGACGCTTTTGGTGATATTGGTTTTGGTGTTGTAAGTTACGATCAACAGGATTTAGCATACAATAAAAATGGAGTTAGTAATATTCAAACTTTTTTCAACGGAAATAAGAATTTTGAAATGGACTTCAAACGTTTCAGTTTTGATGAAACCAAACACCTTAACCGTTATATTGACTTTGAAATCTTTAAAACAGAAAAATCACGTGTTCAAAAACTTTTTGTACAATCTGGAAACACCTTAAGCATGCTCAAAGACGTTTCTGAAGAAGGATACATACGAGTTGAAGACAGTACGTCTTCGGTTTATAAAATTAGAATTCAAGATTTTCAAGGAAACGAATCCTGGGTAAGCATTCCTATTAAAGGAAAGAAAGCTAAAGAACGTCTAGAAGGTTATGATCTTCAACCAGCTTATTACGTTCAAGCCAATGAATCACTCAGACTTGAAGATAAAAATATATCTGTATTTTTTCCAAAGCATACCTTTTATGACAATTTTCATATAGATTTTGCCGTTAGCAGTGATACCTTAATATTACATAAAGATGTGGTTCCTCTTATGAAAAATTGCGTTATTAGTTATAACATTGAAAACTATTCAGAAGAAGATAAAAGCAAACTCTTTATCGCAAAACTTTATGGATATTACAAAAAACCCTATTATGTTAATACAACCAGACAAGGTGATTACTTAACTGCTAGAACAAAATCATTGGGCACATTTACTTTAGCAACAGACTCGATTAGCCCAACTATTAAGCCAATAAATTTTCAAAATGGAAAATGGTTAAGCAAGTCTGAATACTTAAAAATCAAAATTGAAGATGACCTTTCAGGCATTAGCAATTACAGAGCAACCATAAACGGTAAATGGATTTTAATGGAGTATGATTATAAAAAAGATACGCTTACTTATTATTTTGATGACCAAGTAATTTCTGATACTGAAAATAATTTGAAAGTAATTGTTGTCGATAATATTGGAAATAGTTCTACATTTGAAGCAACGTTTTTTAGAAAATAAAAAAGAAGCCTTTTGAAAATAAATAGTTTACTCCTATTACTCTTACTAAGTTTACCGTTCTTTGGTGTTTCACAAAATGCAACCGTTAGAGGCGTTATTCTTGATGACCAACAACAACCCATTTACAACGTAAGTATCAAAGCTGAAAATACGGGTACAACCACCAATGAAAACGGATTTTACGAACTTAAAATTCCAGCAAATACAGATATCACAATCGTTTTTACACATTTATCCCATAAGCGAGTTGAAGCAACGTTTAACTTAAAAAATGGAGAAGAAATTGAGTTTAACCCTGTGATGAAGGTTGAAGTTGAGCAAATCACTACGGTTGTCATTAACAGCAATACAAAACAGTCTGTTGAAGGTGTTGTCTCTATTCCTCCTGCAATTTTAAGAACTATAAAAGGCGCACAACCTGGTGTTGAAAATATTTTAAAAACCTTACCAGGAGTTAACATCTCAAATGAACTTAGTACACAGTATTCTGTTCGTGGTGGAAACTTTGATGAAAACCTTGTGTATGTGAATGAAATAGAAGTGTATCGACCATTTTTAATCCGTTCAGGACAACAAGAAGGATTGAGTTTTGTCAATACCGATTTGGTACAAAATGTCGATTTTTCTGCAGGCGGATTTCAGGCCAAATATGGTGACAAGCTATCTTCTGTTTTAGATATTACCTACAGAACACCTTTAAAATTCGGTATTCGTGCTGAAGCAAGTTTATTAGGTGGTAGTCTTGCAGCTGAAGCAGTTAGCAAAGACTCTAAGTTTTCAGGAATTATGGGATTGCGCTACAGAGACAACAGTTTGTTTATAAACTCTCTGGAAACCGAAACCAATGTGGTTCCCGTTTTTGCAGATGCTCAAACATATCTTACATATAAGTTTTCTGATAAATTTCATTTAAATTTTTTAGGAAACATTTCTCTTAATCAATATGATTTTGAACCTCAAAACAGACAAACTAATTTTGGAACACTTGATGAACCTGTTGCTTTATTAGTCTTTTACGAAGGACAAGAAAAAGATCAGTACCTGACATCTTTTGGTGCTTTTAAAGCGAATTATTTTCCAACAGAAGACCTTACTTTAAAACTTATAGCTTCTGCTTATCATACTACAGAAGAAGAATACTTCGACATTTTAGCGCAATACAGATTGGGTGAAGTTAACAGTAATATTGGAGATGAAAATTTAGGTGAAGTGGAGTTTAGTGAAGGAATTGGCTCCCAATTAACACATGCAAGAAATGATTTAGATGCATTGATCTTTAATGTGGAACACAAAGGAGATTACAAATTAGATGATGAGAGCACTCTTGAATGGTCTGTTAAGTATACACATGAAGATATTAGAGATCGTTTAGTAGAATGGGAAGTCATTGATAGTGCTGGTTTTTCGGTGCGACCTCCTATTTTTGACATTCCAAACAGCCAACCTTACGAACCTTTTGAAGGTCCTTTAGTTGCATTTCAAAATGTAAGAGCAACTAACGAAGTTCAAATAGACAGACTACAGGCTTATGCACAATGGAGCAAACGCTCTATGCTTGGTAACCATGAAGTATTTTACAATGCTGGTGTTAGAGTTCATAATTGGACAGTAAACAGTAAAATTCCAAATCAAGATGACGTATCCAGTTCTACACAAACCGTGTTTAGCCCAAGAGCTCAATTTGCCATCAAACCAGATTGGGAAAAAGACATGCTCTTTAGAATTGCTGGTGGATTGTATTACCAACCTCCTTTTTATCGTGAATTAAGAGATTCTTCAGGTATAGTACAACCTGATGTAAAAGCTCAAAAATCTGTTCATATTGTTTTAGGACACGAATACAGTTTTGAAATGTGGAAACGTCCTTTTAAGCTCGTCACAGAAGCTTATTATAAGAATTTAACAGATGTTAATCCGTACACCTTGGAAAACGTTAGGATTCGCTACAGAGCTCGAAATAACGCTACAGCATATGCCTACGGACTAGATATGCGACTTAATGGTGAATTTATTCCTGGTACTGAAAGTTGGTTCAGCTTTGGGTTCTTAAAAACTGAAGAAAACATCGATGACAGAGGTTATATTGCAAGACCTACCGATCAACGCTTAAAATTTGGAGCTTTATTTCAGGATTATATGAAAGCGCTTCCAGATTTAAAAATGTATTTAAATCTTGTGTACAACACAGGAGTTCCTGGTGGCTCACCTAGTTACGCCGATCCTTACCAGTTTCAAAACCGTTTACCAGACTACAAACGTGCAGATGTAGGTATTTCATATGTTCTGGTAGACCCTAACAAAACCTATACAAAAAAATGGAAACAGCGTTTTAAAGAATTGTCTATAGGCTTTGAAATTTTCAATATTTTCAATGCACAGAATTCCATT
This sequence comes from Psychroserpens mesophilus, assembly GCF_050617655.1. Taxonomy (GTDB): domain Bacteria; phylum Bacteroidota; class Bacteroidia; order Flavobacteriales; family Flavobacteriaceae; genus Psychroserpens; species Psychroserpens mesophilus_A. The sequence continues at coordinate 18,555 of NZ_JBODQC010000006.1, forward strand.
ACTAATACTTGGGTTCGTGATGTATACAGCAAGCGTCAATTTGCTATTCCAAATTATCTAACGCCTCGCGTGTTTAACCTGCGTTTGAGTACTCGATTTTAAACAAACTCTTTCAAAACAGCAACTACATAATCTACATCCTCTTTAGTATTGAATGAGCTAAAAGAAAAGCGAACTGAAGGTCGTTTTAAATGTGTGTCATCTAAAATTTCACTTAACACATGAGAGTTTTGAGAGCTTCCACTTTGACAAGCACTTCCTTTAGAACAGGCAATCCCTTTTAAATCTAATTGAAACTGAAGTAATGAGGCTTTTTCTGCAGCAATCGGCAAGCAAACATTTATGAGCGTGTACGTACTGCGTTCTTTATCTGAGCAACTTCCGTTAAACATAACTTCTGGAAAAACATCTGTAAGCGTTTCAATGAAATAGGTTTTTATATTTGAAATATACTCACGTTCGGTTTCAAGATTATTATAGGCTAGTTTTAACGCTTCATCTAGGCCAACGATATTATGAATCGCTTCAGTTCCTGCACGAAACCCACGCTCTTGTTCGCCTCCAAAAACAGAACCTTTTATACCTGAATTCTTTCTGATGAATGCAAAACCAACACCTTTAGGGCCATGAAATTTATGTGCGCTAGCTGCCAGAAAATCTACAGAAATTTTTTCTAAATCTAAGTGGTAATGACCAATAGATTGCACTGTATCGCTATGAAATAAGGCATTATGTTGTTTGCATAATTTAGCAACTAACGGCATGTTTAACATATTCCCAATTTCATTGTTAATATGCATTAAACTTACTAATTGCTTGTGATCAGATTGTAACAACTCTTCTAAATGATTGTAGTCTATATGACCATCAGACTTTACATTTACGTATGAAATTTGAATGCCATATTCTTTTTTAAGTGTTTCAACGGTATGTAATATGGCGTGATGTTCTATTTTCGAGGTAATAATGTCCTTGACTCCTAAATCTCTAACAGCACTTCTCAAAATCAAATTATCAGCCTCAGTGCCTCCGGAAGTGAATACAATTTCAGACGCAGACACCTTAAAATGCGACGCAATAGCCTTTCTACAAGTTTCAATTATAGATTTAGATTGCCTACCATAACTATGTGTTGAAGAAGGGTTTCCATAATTATTTTTCATACATTCGGTCATTTTAAAAATAACCTCATCACGCATTTGGGTAGTTGCAGCATTATCAAAATAAACAGTCTTCATAAACAAGTAAAATAGTAATGCAAAGATGCAATAATCTTATGGTAAATAAAACCAAAACTATGCTATCAAAATTATTTGTTAATCGTATCATTATAAATTTACAAATCTCTATTTTTGTTTTCTAATGAATTTCAGCATGCGAAAATTTCTATATGTACTTTGTTTCGGACTTCTATTTACCACTTGTGATGATGGTGATGTCTTTGAAATCACCTTAGATTTTGATGATACGTTTAGTCAATGTGGTTCTTTGGTTTTTTATAAAATTAACACAAGTACTTCCGAATCCTTATCCATTCAATTTCAAGATTTAACCATTGAAGAACTTTTAGAAGTTGATGAGAATTTTGTATATGAAAATACTATTTTGTTAGGGAGTTCCAACGTTTTTAACTACAGAAGTTATGCTAATTTACCAGCAAATGCTGATGATGTTTTATTTTGTAATGACATACCACCTTCAAATTTAGGCATTGAAAGGGATGAAGTTAGTACAGGTGGTGAAGTTTATATTAGAACCGTTTTAGCTGAAGACGATAATGATGGTATTCTTTCAGAATTTGAAGATGAAAACTTAGATGGAGATAATGATCCTGACACAAATCCAACAGACACCGATGGAGATGGCATTCCAAATTATTTAGATGCTGATGATGATGGTGACAATGTGCTAACCATTGATGAACTGGACACAGAAAACCTGGATGGTGATGATAATCCGTTAACAAACCCGAAGAATACAGATGCCAATAGTCTGATAAATCCAGATACTATACCAGATTATCTCGATTCTGATGATGATGGAGATGGTGTGGATACCATTGATGAAGAAGGTGTCAATACACCAGATAATGATCCAACTAATGACATTACTATAGATGATACTCTTAATCCAGAAGGCATTGCTGATTATTTAAATGATCAAATCACAACTTTGGTACCAGCAACAGGATACAGGACTCACTTAATTAGAATGACCTATACAGTTACTGTAACTGTTTATAATATTTCATTGCCTTCAATTACACAGCAAACCTTAGAATTTGGGACGTTAGATGATAGTGACACTACTGTAATCACCAGAGAAGGAAGTCCTGTTTTTGATTAGGGATTTAAATTCTGAAAAATATACACTTCAGTAGCACCATACCCATATTTTTGTAAATCGGCATCGTAATATTTAATGTTATCGTAACGTCTAAAAAGTGTTTCAAGTTCCATTTTAAGCACTCCTTCTCCTACGCCATGAATGAATACTATTTTTTGAATACGCTTACGCATAGCGAATTCCAATTGTCGTTTGGCGGTATCTAATTGAAGCGTGAGCATATCATAATTTGTCATACGTCTGTTTGAATCTGTGAGCTTATGGATATGTAAATCAACTTCCATTGCTGGCAAATTGCGTTCTTTAGGCTTCTTCTTTACAGATTGTTTTTTTGAATGTTGTTCTTTTTCTTTGAGTACGTCTTGCAAGCCTTCTCTGGAAAAAATATCACTGGAAAAAGATTTGGCTTTAATAAGTTCATTAGACTGAAATTCTAATACAAATCCATCTGATGTTTCAATACTTACGTCGTTATTCTTAATTTCAGTGATTATGCCTGAAATGTCATCATCTAATACTGAAACCCTGTCTCCAATTTGAAAAGTCATAAAGATGTACCGTTTTGTTCGTCGTTATTCTGATTTCTTTTACTAGGTATGTTTCTTGATATTCTATAGATTCCCATCATTAAAACAACTATTCCTCCTATTAAAACATACTGATTTTGATGTTCTCCAGCTTGAGCATAAATTGCCACAAAAGCACCTACTAAAATTAAAACATAACTAATTATTCGCGACATTTTGAGAGTTTATGTAATGTAAAAATACAATGTATCGAAATTACATTTTTATCACTAAATAGCTAATATTTATTTTTAAAATATTTTTTGGTATTTTTATACTTTGTTAGAAAACAAACCATTACTAATCAATTAAGCTATTAGATATGAAGTATTTATATTCTATTATAGTAACCGTTTTAGTCTCAAATTTTGCTTTAGCCCAGACCAATCTTTACGTAGATAACAATAGTTTTGTTTATGCACGAGATGTCGTTTTATTTGTAAATGATGACATTAGACTAGAAACACCAACTTCAAATATTTATTTACGTGAAGATGCGCAATTATTACAAAACACAGATATAAAAAATTCTGATGCAGGAGAACTTTCTGTATACCAAAATCAAACTAAAGGTATTTATGAGTACAATTATTGGTCTTCTCCTGTTGGTGTTAGTACTGATGGCACAGTAAGAGCAAATGTTCCTTTTAATGGATCTAACATACACGACCCAATAGATCACACCGACTTAACAAATGTAAATTCTAATGTCTACGCATACACCTCATCTCCTAATGGAACGGCAACTGAACTTTCCAATTATTGGATGTTCACTTTAGAATCTGGTGGTGGTTATAATGGTTGGTTTAAGATTTTTGATACTGGAAATGCTAGTCCTGGTTATGGGTTTACCTTAAAAGGAAGTCCTAATACTAACAATGTATTAGATTTTAGAGGTCGTCCAAATAATGGAGACATCACTTTTAATTGCTTATTTAATGGAACTGATGCAGATCCTTCATCTGGATTAGACCATCAAGTTAACACATTAACTGGCAACCCTTATCCTTCTGCACTTGATCTTAAGTTAATCTTTGCTAACGTCCCTAACAATGCAGCACGACTGGATGGAAACATTTATTTTTGGGAACAAAAAACAGTAAACTCTCATTATTTACAAGCGTATGAAGGTGGCTATGCTGTTTATGCTCCGGGAAATTTAGGCGATCTGAATGATAATGGAACTTATGCAAGAGCAACTTTTGGAAACTTTGATGGCAATGGAGGTGATGTTGGTGCAACTTCAGGTTTAAGTCCAAATTACACTCTAAACAACGCAAGACGCTTTGCTGCTATTGGTCAAGGCTTTGTTGTAAATAGTGTTGATAATGGTGGTGCTCCAGGTGGTGGTGTCATAACACTTAATAATTCGATGCGTTTGTACCTCGCTGAAGATTCTACACCAACGGGAAATGGCGCTGTTTTTGGAAGGCAAAGTTCACAGGAACATATTATAGCCATGTCGCATAATGGTTTAGATTATATGGATATTATAAATAATCCTACTATCATTCCTGAAATTAGAATTCACACCAAAGTAAACGATTTGTATTTCAAAGAAAATGTAATTGCTTTCAGAAATAATACTGATTTGAGTTATAATAAGTTTTGTGATGGAAAAAATATTTCTGATTTACCTGATGATGTTTATTTCCTTGCAGACAACAACAAATTGGTTATAAAATCATTAGCTTACGATGAAAACGCAAGAATTCCGCTGGTTTTCAAAGCGTCTAACCAAGCTTCTTCCTTTAGTCTTACTGTAAATCAACTTACACATCTTGAAGACAACACTATCAACATCTATGTGTATGATAGCCAAGAAGGCACATATACTAATATCAAAAACGGGAATTTTGATATCGCTTTAAATGAAGGTGTGCACGACAACCGTTTTGAGATTACCTTTAAAAATGAAGACACTCTAAGTCACGACGTCTCATCAATTTTAGATTTTTCTATTTTACATGACAATAATAATTCTCAACTTGTTATTAAAAATCCTAATGGTCTTGATATAAATAGCGTGTCTCTTTTTGATGCTTCAGGTAAAGAAGTATTTAATACAGTTGATGTAGACAATAAAGACACTTATCGTTTTTCTACATCAAACCTCAGCGATGGCGTTTATGTGACAGTTATTGGTTTTGATAGTAATGATTCACACTCTAAAAAAATAATCGTAAAAAATAATTAAGACAACATAAACTCTTTTACTACTTTTGCTTTTTATAAAATAAAACCCATGCTGTTGTCTGAAGAATACATGCTTCCTTGTTTAAACAAAAAATTTTTAGGGATTGAATGTATGGGTTGTGGTATGCAACGATCTGTATCTCTAATTCTTCATGGTGAATTTACAGCAGCATTTCATATGTATCCAGCTGTGTATACATTAGCCTTACTTATAGGATTCGTTTTATTAAATTCATTTAAAAATTATAAGTATGCTAGCAAAATTATTATTACTTTGGCTATTATCAACGTAATTTTAATCGTTGGTAACTTTATCTTAAAATTTATCTAATCAACAACTATCAACATGGAAAAACAAAAACTACCTAATTCAACTCTAATTTTAGTCTTCGGAATATTATCAATAGTAACTTGTTGTTGCTATGGTGTCTTAGGTCTAATACTCGGTATCATAACTATAGTTTTAGCAAAAAAAGCCACAGCCCTTTACGCCGAAAACCCAGAATTATACAGCGGTTTTCAAAATGTGAAAACTGGTAAAATACTGGCTATTATTGGTATTGTATTAAGTGTACTATATCTTATTATGACCATTTGGGCGGTATCTACATTTGGCTGGGAAACCATGCAAGATCAAGAATTGATGCAACAACGCATTCAAGAAATGATGGGATCATAATCGGTCATACATATCTTAAAAAAAGCGACCAAAAGGTCGCTTTTTTTATTATTTTTGAACCTTAAACCTAACTAATAAAAACAATGGAAAACAAACCACAAAGACCAAATAGCTATTTAGCATTAGCTATAATCAGTACTATTTTATGTTGTTTACCTACAGGAATTGTAAGTATCATTTATGCAACTAAAGTAAACAGTTTATATGAAGATGGAAATTACAGTGAAGCCACAAAAGCCTCTAAAAATGCAAAAACTTGGGGATTAGTTTCTATTGGTATTGCTGTTTTAGGATGGGTTCTTTATATATTATTTTTTGGAATAGCAATGTTTGGAGCCCTTGCTAGTGGTAATGCTTACTAAATCGAATATTATAATTGCAATAGGTATAGTGATTGTACTCTTAGGTGTATTGTCACTATATTTTTTTTGGAATCCATCGCAGTATGATTTTTTTCCTAAATGTCCTTTCTATTCCGTTACTGGAATCTATTGTGCAGGATGTGGAAGTCAGAGAGCAATTCATCAAATCATAAACGGTCATATCCTCACTGGAATACGACACAATTATTTACTTGTTTTAGTATTTGGAGTATTGAGCTATAAAACCTTATTATTTGTTTTAAAGAAAGTACATCATAAATCCTATTTCGACGTACTACATATACCAATAGCTACAAAAATAATTTTGGTGTTGGTGCTTCTTTTCTGGACATTAAGAAATATTAAAATGTTTCCTTTTACAGAATTAGCACCATAAAAAAGCGGTCAAAAGACCGCTTTAATTCTGATAAATTTAAATGATTTAATCTTCAAATTCTTTAAGTGTTTTTGTAATAATTGATACACAATCTAACAATTGCTCTTTAGTCATAACTAAAGGAGGTGCAAATCGAATAATATTGCCATGTGTTGGTTTTGCAAGCAACCCATTATCACGCAACGCTAAACAAATATTCCAGGCTGTATCGCTATCTTCATCATCATTGATTACTATAGCATTCAACAGACCTTTACCTCTCACTAAGTTTACTATAGAACTTGATTCTATATAAGTATTCATTTCACTTCGGAAAAGCTCTCCTAATTGAAATGCATTTTCAGCTAAATTCTCTTCTCTTACAACTTCAAGCGCAGCAATAGCAACAGCAGCTGCAACTGGGTTTCCTCCAAACGTACTTCCATGATTTCCTGGCTGAATGACATTCATAATCTCATTATTCGCCATAACAGCTGAAACCGGATACACGCCTCCACTTAATGCTTTACCTAAAATTAATATGTCTGGTTTCACATCTGGAGTGCCGGAACAATCTTTATTCGGACAAGAACAATTTCCGCAACTGGCAAGTAGACGTCCTGTTCTAGCGATTCCTGTTTGAACTTCATCTGCGATAAATAGAACATTATATTTTTCACACAACGCTTTCGCTGCCTTTAAATAATTTTCGCTTGGTACATACACTCCAGCTTCACCTTGTATAGGTTCTACCATAAAACCAGCAACATTTGGATTGCTACTTAAAACCGATTCTAGAGCAGTTAAATCATCGTATTCAACTTTAACAAAACCACCTGTATAGGGACCGAAATTTTTGCGGGCTACAGGGTCATTTGAAAATGAAATAATAGTTGTGGTTCTTCCGTGAAAATTATTTTTACAAACAATAATATCAGCCTTATTTAAATCTATTCCTTTAACTTCATAAGCCCATTTACGACAAAGTTTTAAAGCTGTTTCTACAGCTTCTGCTCCCGAATTCATTGGTAGCATTTTATCAAATTTAAAGTATTCTGAAGCATACTTTTCGTACTTTCCTAACATGTCGTTATAAAATGCTCGAGATGTCAACGTTAACCGTTGCGCTTGTTCAGTCATTGCATTTACAATCTTTGGATGACAATGTCCTTGATTAAGTGAGGAATAAGCCGATAAAAAGTCGTAATACTTCTTGCCTTCAACATCCCATACAAAAACACCTTCTCCTTTAGTGAGTACTACTGGTAATGGGTGATAATTTTGAGCTCCATACTTGTTTTCTAGTGCCATCGCTTCTTGCGATGAAATGTGGTCTAAAACAGCCATTTTAATTGAGTTTTTAAATTAAAAAATAACCATTCCTTATCTACCTTTATCCTTTCGCTAAGAGTACGAAAATTCAGCGTGGGAAAGAAATCATCCCTAAGGCATGCAAATTAATAATTTAAAACCTTATTCCGAAATTTTTCCCGACAATGATAACACTTGTAATTTTAAACGTTTTTTTACCGTAATGAAAATCTTTTAAAGATAATCCTATTTACTTACATTTATATTTAAGACGATTGTTATTTTTGCGCTATGGCAAGACGTAAGAATAAAAGACAAGTTTTTGAACATATCACAGTAATTGATGCTGGAGCAAAAGGAAAAACCGTTGCTAAAGCACCAGATGGTCGTGTCGTGTTTCTTCCAAATGCAGTACCAGGTGATGTTGTTGACGTGCAAACCTTTAAAAAGCGTAAGGCTTATTATGAAGGTAAGGCCATAAAGTTTCATACTTTATCCGATAAACGCACTGAACCCAAATGTGAGCATTTTGGAGTTTGTGGTGGCTGCAAATGGCAGCATATGGATTATAAATACCAATTAGAATTTAAGCAAAAGGAAGTGACTAATAACCTTATTCGTATTGGTCATTTAGAATTGCCTGAAGTCGCTCCTATTTTGGGCTCTGCCGAACACTATTTTTACAGGAATAAAATGGAATTTTCATTTAGTGATTCCAGATGGCTCACACAAGAAGAGGTTGAATCTGATAAAGATTTAGGCGACAGAAATGCACTAGGATTTCATATTCCTGGCATGTGGGACAAAATTCTTGATATTAAAAAATGCTGGCTTCAAGAAGATCCTTCAAATGCTATTAGAAATGCAGTACGTGATTTTTCAATCAAAAATGATTTAGCATTTTTTAATACCAGACAACAAACAGGTCTTCTCCGAACAATGATGATTCGTACATCTTCAACAAGTGATATCATGGTTGTTGTTCAGTTTTTTAAAGAAGATAAAGACAAACGCGTGTTGCTTTTAGATTTTATTGCAGAAACTTTTCCGCAGATAACTTCACTACAATACATTATCAACAGCAAAGCGAACGATACCATTTACGATCAAGAAGTCATTTGTTATAAAGGCAATGACCACATATTTGAAGAAATGGAAGGTTTACGCTTTAAAATAAATGCCAAATCTTTCTATCAAACCAATTCTGATCAGGCTTTTGAACTGTATAAAATTACACGAAATTTTGCAGGATTGAAAGGTGATGAATTAGTCTATGATTTATATACAGGTACTGGAACCATTGCTCAGTTTGTTGCAAAACAGGCAAAATTTGTTGTAGGCGTGGAAGCCGTTCCTGATGCTATTAAAGCCGCTAAGGAAAATGCACAATTAAATGGTATAGATAACGTTGACTTTTATGTAGGTGACATGAAAAATGTATTTAATGCAGAGTTCATTGCCAAAAACGGTCAGCCAGATGTGATTATAACAGATCCACCTCGAGATGGGATGCACAAAGATGTGGTACAACAAATTTTAAATATTGCTCCTGAAAAAATAGTCTATGTGAGTTGCAATAGTGCAACACAAGCAAGAGATTTAGCATTAATGAAAGACATATACAAGATATCCAGAACACAAGCTGTAGATATGTTTCCTCAAACACATCATGTTGAAAATGTTGTACTTTTGGAACGAAGACATTAAAATTGAAACTGAATAAATAAACAAAACATACATTGAAACCAAAAGCAATACTGTATTTCTTAATTATTCTTTTTGCAATTAGTACAATAAGTTGTGAACGTGATGATATTTGCCCTGAAGATGTGCCAACAACACCAAGATTAATTGTAGAATTTTATGACCTTTTAGATCAGGAAACCATCAAAAACGTTCCCAATTTAAGAGTCCAAGGTGTTGACAATGACAATCCGCTTTCTAGTTTTTCTGGGACATCTGATGTAAATAAAGTAGAACTGCCTTTAAAAACTGATGAAAATTCAACACAATTCAGGTTTATTAAAGATTACGCCATTGATGATGATGGAAATGTAACAGGCAATGAAGATATTATAACCATAAATTATATACCTGAAAACATCTATGTATCACGTGCGTGTGGTTACAAAACCATTTATAAAGCCGTCAGTATACAATTTGACACAGATGATATGAATCCATGGATAGCTCTTGCCCAACCCCTAAACGATAATCAATCAATTGAAGATGAAACAACGACACATTTTAAATTTTTTCATCAGTAGTTGTTTCTTTCTTGTTTGTTGTAGTTTAAATGCACAAGAAACGATTGATGGAGAAACAAAAACAGATACCTTAATTTATAAACAAAAATATGGCTTACGTCTTGGTGCCGACTTAGGTAAGTTAGCCAGAACTGTTATTGATGACGACTATACAGGATTTGAAATCACAGGAGATTATAGATTAACCAAAAAGCTATATCTGGCTGGAGAACTGGGTAACGAAGAACGAACGATTGCAACAGATTTTCTGAGCGTAACTGCATCTGGAAGTTATTTTAAAACTGGTATCGATTATAATTCTTATCAGAACTGGCTCGACATGCAAAACATGATTTATTTTGGTTTTCGCATTGGAGCAAGTACGTTCAAACAAAATTTAGACAGTTATACAGTATATAACACTAATCAATATTGGCCGACTCAGTTTTCTTCTGAAGAAGCTACAGAAATAAATGGTTTAACTGCAATTTGGGCTGAAATCATATTAGGAATTAAAGCAGAATTATTCAGCAATTTATTTTTAGGACTCAATGTGCAAATTAAAAGTTTGATAAGCGAAGATGAACCTGGTGATTTTGAAAATTTATACATACCAGGTTTCAACAGAACCTATGATAGCGGTCGTTTTGGAGTTGGTTTCGGATATACCATATCTTACCTAATTCCTATTAGCAACAAAGACAAAAAAGTAGTGGTTAAAAACGAAGAATAAGTTGAAACACATGTTGTAAACTTACTTAAATAACAACTTAAAAATTCATAAATATTTTATATCTTTTCCATACTATCTCCAACTTATGATGTATGGATAAAGATGCAATTGCCAATCTTATAGAAGATAAAAACAAAACTTTAATCCATTGGATTACCGAACAAGATGATGATAAATGGCTTGAAGGTTCAGAAGGAAAATGGACAACTGGTCAACACACCTTACATTTGCTTCAAAGCATTAAACCTCTTAACGACGCTTTGAGTATGCCCAAATTTTTATTGCGCTATAAATTTGGAAAAGCAAACAGAACTGTTAGAAACTACCAGACTGTAATTAACCGTTATCAAGAACGCTTAAAAGAGGCTCAAGGTATAACGTTTGGTCCTTCAAGAAATATGGAAATTCCTCCATTAACTGAAAAACAATACATATTAGATCGCTTACAAGTTGAAGGCAAAAAGCTTGCGTATAAAACAAGAAAAATTTCAGATCAAAACTTAGACACATTAATACTTCCACATCCTCTTATGGGAAAAATGCCCATTAGGGAAATTATCATGTGGACTGCGCATCACATTGAGCATCACACCAACACACTCAGGAAAAACTATTAATTTTAATTATTGTTTACTGGCTTTCTTACTCCCTTCATACATGACATACTTCACAAAACGTGCTTCTAGCTTTGCATTAACAAGATGAATTTTTCGAGAAGGACGTAAACCTACATGCTTTAAGGCATCAAGATTAGAGGTAATAAACCAAGCATCTGTCCCAGGATAACCTTGTTTTAAAGTATCTCCAATGGTTTTATAAAAATTCTCCATGTCGATATCTAATCGCTCACCATAAGGCGGATTAAATACCATGTGCAATTTATCGTCACCTCCTTTTTGAGTTTTAAAGAAATCTTCATGTTGTATGTGAACGAACTCTTCTAAGTGTGCATTTTTAATATTCTCCTTTGCCTTGGCTACAGCACTTGGTGATTTATCATAGCCTATGATTTTATGATGAAAATCTCTGGTTTTATTAAGAAGTGATTCTTCAATTTTTTCAAATAAATCTACATCCCAATCTGCCCAGCGCTCAAAAGCAAACTCTTTACGCATTAAATTTGGTGGAATATTACAAGCAATCATAGCGGCTTCAGCCAGAATTGTTCCACTACCACACATTGGATCCATGAAATCTGATTGTCCATCCCAACCTGAAAGCATCACCAAACCAGCAGCAAGCACTTCATTTATTGGAGCAATATTGGTTGCGGTTTTATACCCTCTCTTATGCAATGAATCACCAGAAGCGTCTAAAGAGATATTACAAGTAGATCTGTCAATGTGAACATTAATTTTTACATCAGGAAACTTCAAGTCCACATTTGGACGCTGACCATCTGTGTCTCTAAATTTGTCTACAATAGCATCCTTCGTTTTTTGAGCAATATAAAGTGAATGTGTAAACACTTGAGAATTAACAGTTGCATCAACTGCTAAACTTCCTGTTGGTTTCAAATAGTTTTCCCACGACATCTTGTAGATATTATCATAAAGTTCTTGCTCATTTCGAACCTCAAATGTATGGATAGGTTTTAAAATTTTAATGGCAGTTCGCAATGCCAAATTTGCTTTGTACATAAAGCCCTTATCACCTGTAAAACTAACGTTTCTAACGCCTTTCTTCACATCCATAGCTCCTAACTGAATGAGCTCTCGTTCTAATAAATCTTCAAAACCAAATAATGTTTTGGCTACCATTTTATAATTATTCTCCATACGATACAACTAATAGATTGTAAAAATAAAGTATTTTTGTGGCTTAAAAGAAGAATTAAAAGGATTCCCTTTACTCTCGAAAACAAACATGGCAAAAGACACACAACAATGGTACGCATCTTGGTTTGACACGCCTTTTTATCATATCCTTTATAAGGATAGAGATCATAGTGAAGCACAATTGTTTATGGATAATCTCACGGAATATTTAAACCTTCCTGAGCATGGCAAAATTCTTGATCTTGCCTGCGGAAAAGGTCGCCATTCCATGTACTTAAATTCTCTAGGTTATCACGTTACTGGTGTAGATTTGTCCGAAAATAGTATTGCTTACGCTAAACAATTTGAAAATGAGACTTTGCAGTTTGATGTTCATGACATGTGTAAACCTTACGGAAAAACATTTGATGCTGTCTTTAATTTATTTACCAGTTTTGGATACTTTAAAAATGAAGACGATAATCTTAAAACCATAAAAGCGATTAAAGCCAATTTAAACGAGTATGGTTTTGGTGTGATTGACTTTATGAATAGTGATTATGTTATCGAGAATTTAGTTTCAGAAGACATTAAAACAGTTGAAGGTATTGACTTTCATCTAAAAAGGCATGTTGAAGATGGTTATATTCTTAAAACCATCACATTTCGTGTCAATAATCAAGATTACAGTTTTCAGGAACGTGTTAAAGCACTAACATTAGCTGATTTTGAAGTGCTTTTTGAAAAAGCAGGTGTCTATTTATTGGATGTTTTTGGAGATTATAAATTACATCCGTTTCATAAAAATACTTCAGAACGCTTAATAATGATTTTTAAATAGTCTATAATTATTTATGAAGTTCATAAAAAAATGAATACATATTTATTACCCATATTTGCCGTTGTATTTGGTGTGGCTTTAGCATTTATAAGCAAGCATCAAAAAAGCATTAGTACAAAACTTCTACTCTCGTTTAGTGGTGCTTTTTTATTAGCACTCACACTTTTTGATTTACTTCCGGAAGTTTACGAACATTTAGAGGAAAAACGCACAGGACTGTTTATTATGTGTGGTATTTTACTTCAAATAATTTTAGAGTTTTTCTCTAAAGGTGCCGAACATGGTCACGTGCACATTCATAAAAATGAAACAGCATTTCCATGGTTACTATTCATTAGCTTATGTATTCATAGTTTTTTAGAGGGGTTTCCCATTCACGAACATAACACCATGGTTTATGGTGTATTAATTCATAAAATTCCAATTGCAGCTTTAATTACGGCATTCTTAATTCAATCTAACTACAGTAAATTACATATTGCTTTTTTCTTAGTAATCTTTACGGTCATGACACCTTTAGGAACTCTAATTTCTAACACTTCAGAATTGGCAACAGCATATATTTATATCATTAATGCTATTGTTATTGGTATCTTTTTTCATATTTCAACCACAATTTTATTTGAAACTGGTGAAGGTCATAAATTCAACCTTTCAAAACTTATCGCTATTATTTTAGGCGTAGGTATTGCTTATATTATTTAAGTATGTTTTCAAAAGAAGAATCACGACAACTACGAGAAACGTTTTGGACCAGCTTCGGAAAGTCTTTTCCCAGAAAATGGATATTATACGACACAAAAATCAAAGGGTTTTCGTTTAAATTTCATTTTGATACAAAATCGGCATTAGTCGCATTAGACTTGGAAGATGATTTAGAACAACGCATTAATAGTTGGGATAAGCTTTTGAGTTTGAAAAGCATTCTGAAAGAGGACTATTTACCGGAAGCCATTTTTGAAGAAGAGTACTATTTAGATAATGGTAAAGAAATCTCCAGGATATATGTACCACTTAATCAAAAAGTGTCTATCCATAATAAAAACACGTGGCAGGACGTCATGGTGTTTTTCAACACGACGATGGACAAATTTGAACGTTTCTTTACAGATTTTGAAGACATCTTAAAGGATTAAAGTTCTGTCTTCAAAATCGTTCTGCTCCTATTAACAAATTTTTAAAGTTTCTGAAAGAACAGACTAGCTGTAAAACAGATATTTTTCGATACATTTGTGCTGAAAATCTAAAGCTATAATTAGCCTTTTAAATTACATATAATGTCTTCCTTTTTTAAATGGAAACGCAAAATTTATTTTAATGAAACATACAGCCTTAACAAAAACGCATGAAGCCTTAGGAGCAAAAATGGTTCCTTTTGCAGGTTATAATATGCCAGTACAATATGAAGGAGTTAATATCGAACATGAAACTGTTAGAAATTCGGTTGGTGTTTTTGATGTATCACATATGGGAGAATTTTTAATTGAAGGACCTAATTCTTTAGATTTAATTCAGAAAGTAACAAGTAATGACGCTTCTAAACTTACCGTAGGAAAAGCGCAATACAGCTGTATTCCTAACGATGATGGAGGAATTGTTGACGATCTAATAGTTTACCGAATTAAAGAAGACACTTATCTTTTAGTTGTTAATGCCAGCAATATCGAAAAAGATTGGAACTGGATTTCTTCTAAAAATGATGTGGGTGCAGACATGCGTGATTTAAGTGAAGACTATTCGCTTTTAGCAATTCAAGGTCCGAAAGCCGTTGAAGCAATGCAATCATTATCGTCTCTTGACCTTTCTGAAATAAAATTTTACAACTTTGTTGTTGGAGATTTTGCTGGTATAGAACATGTCATTATTTCGGCTACAGGCTATACTGGAAGTGGCGGATTTGAAATTTACTGTAAAAATTCCGAAGTGAAACAAATTTGGGATAAGGTTATGGAAGCTGGTGAATCTTACGGAATTAAGCCTATTGGCTTAGCCGCAAGAGACACACTTCGTTTAGAAATGGGTTACAGTCTCTACGGAAATGATATTGACGATACGACTTCTCCATTTGAAGCTGGCTTAGGCTGGATTGTTAAATTTACAAAGTCATTTACCAATTCTGAAAACTTATCTGAACAGAAAAAACGCGTTCTGGATAGAAAATTAGTTGCATTTGAACTTGACGAAAAAGGAATTCCGCGACAAGGATACGACATCGTAGATTCTAATGGAAAAGCAATAGGAAAAGTGACTTCAGGAACCATGTCTCCATCCTTAAAAAAAGGAATCGGTTTAGGCTATGTGGCTCCAGTGTTTTCAGACTTTGGCAGTAAAATCTATATTCAAGTCCGTAAAAATGCTATTCCTGCAACTGTTGTAAAATTACCATTCTACAAAGGCTAATCATACTTACTGATGTTTTGATTTATGAAGGAGAGCGAGCGTAAACATCGCATATTAATTTTAGGTGCCAGCGGTTTTATTGGCAATGCCATCTATAAGGAGCTATGTTCTTATTTTAAAACATTTGGCACCTATAGAGTTCCGCATAAAATCTTTAAAAATAATAATCATTTTTTACAATATAACGTTGAACAAGATGATGTTTATGAGGTTTTAGAAGCCACTAAACCTTCTATTATTATTTCCGCTTTACGAGGTGATTTTAATGCACAAACGATAGCTCATCAACATATTGCTGAATATGTATTAGAACACGACTGCAAAATCATTTTTTTATCATCAGCTAATGTTTTTGATGCCTACAGCAAGTATCCTAGTTACGAATTAGACAAAACATTTAGCGGAAGCATTTATGGCCATTTTAAAATAAAAATAGAAAACATGCTGTTACGTCTGCCTAAGAAAAAAACAGCTATTGTTCGACTTCCAATGGTTTTGGGAGCTCAATCTCCCAGAATTAAAGAGCTAAGACAACATTTAGCAGACAAAACCGCTATTGAAATTTTTCCTAATATTATTATGAATGTGACAACCGATTCTAAGGTGACTCAACAAATTCATTATATAATTAACAGAAATAAGTCTGGTGTATTTCATTTAGGAAGTATAGATCTGGTGCATCACGACGAATACATCAAAGATATCGTAACGCAAATGACATCTAAAAATGGTGTGGTATACAAACATGTTTACACCACCAATGAAGATCGCTATTTAGCTGTACTCCCTAAATTCAATAAACTTCCTAAACACCTTCAAGTTACAAGTCAGGAAGTCCTTCTTGAGCTTAACAAGTAGCCAAAACCAACCTTTTAAAGTTTATTTTGTCTGTTCATCTCGTTTTGTATTCTCAAAACATTTAAGTTCTTATTTTACAATAAATTTTTATACTTTTAATAGAAACATATTTATTATGAGTTTACTTACAGACGACATTATTGAAAAAAAACTATTGCACTTTCCTGACTGGGAATATCGTAAAAATGCCATTCATGCCGAATTTGAATTTGATAACTTTAAAGATTGCTTTAGTGCTATGAGCAGAATTGCTTTTGAATGTGAAGCGCAAAACCATCATCCAAATTGGACAAATATTTATAACGTTTTAAAAATTTCATTGTCAACTCACGATGCCAATGGTGTTACAAATAAAGATTTCAAACTGGCAGAAGCAATTGAGGCTATTGTTGAAGTTCAGGAATAATATAAGAAGCTAAATTATAAACCTACTAAATCCCTCTATGCTGAAACGTATTATTTTATTCTTTTTTTTAAGCTGCTTTTGTTTGGCTCAACCTCAGGAGCAACAAAAATTTTGTGAGCAATTGCAAGCCATTAAAACCTTAGTTAAAAAAGAACATTTTAAACCCAAACCAATAGACGATAGTCTTTCTGTGGGTGTTTACAAACTTTTTTTATCACAATTAGATGAAAAAAAGAGATTTTTCACGCAACAGGATATAGATTTATTTGAAAAGGATCGGTTACAATTAGATAATTACATAATCAATAACGATTGTAGTTTTATAGACAGGTATATCGAGATTATGTCCCAACGCATAGAAGATGCAAAACAGATTATCGCCAGCTTTTCTAAGTCTGAATTTGATTATTCAGGAAAAGACACTTTGCATTTTGCTCCTGAAGCCTCTTATACTTATCTCGATACAGATTTAAAAATAAAAAGCTATTGGAGTAAACGTGTTCGTTATAACATTTTATATGAACTTATTGAAAATGATTCTATTATCAAACATCTTTCAGCAACTTTTAAAACCCAAGAAAAGGCTATAAAACCAAAAATCATTCAAAAGGAAATATGCAAACTTGAAGCATTAAAAAATACAAATGGCAGACTTAATCAATTTGTAAAAGAAGCATTTTTAAACGCTTATGTAGCATTTCATGATCCTAATTCTACGTTTTTTAATGCTACAGATAAAACCACGTATGTCAACTCATTATCAAACGATCAGCTTTCCTTCGGAATCATTACCAATAAAAATGAAAATGGTGATATTGTTATTGCACATATTACTCCTGGAAGCCCAGCTTTTATAAATGGTAATTTTGAAACTAACGATATCATAAAATCACTAAAGGCCAACGATGTGATTTTAGAAACCTATTGTGTATCTAACGAAGATATCATAGCGTTTACCAATCATGAAAAGCACAAAACAATTACATTTCAAATCAAGAAACAAAACGGAACTGTAAAGAATATAAAACTCACAAAAACAAAAACAAAAATTGAAGATAATACGGTCACTGGTTATCTTTTAAAAGATAGAGCTAATGTAGGCTACATAAGTATCAATAATTTTTATTCAGATTTTGAATCTCCTAATGGATTGGGTGTAGCAAATGATGTTGCAAAAGAACTCTACAAACTCCAAAAAGAAAATATTGATGCACTCATCATCGATTTAAGATTTAATGGTGGAGGTTCAATGAAAGAAGCAGCTGACCTTTCTGGCATGTTTATTAACAGAGGTCCTTTATCTATTATAAAATACGCAAATGGGGAAACGTTTACCATCAAAGACATGAATAGAGGCTCATTGTTTATGAAGCCTATTGTGATTCTTATTAATAGATTTAGTGCTTCTGCTTCAGAGTTTTTTGCCGCTGCCATGCAAGATTATAACAGAGCAATCATCATAGGTTCTCCAACACATGGTAAAGCATCAGCACAAGTTATACTTCCGTTAGATAAAGATTCAGAATTAGGATTTTCAAAACTTACAGTAGAAAAATTTTATCGTATTACAGGACAAAGCCATCAATCTGTTGGTGTAATTCCAGATATTCAATTACCAGATTTATATGATAATTTTAAGACAGAAGAACGTTTTTCAACCTATGCCTTAACTAACGATTCCATAACACCAACGATAACATACAAGAAGCTAAAAGCGCTTCCCATAAAAAAACTCATCACTAAATCTCAAAATAGGGTTAATACTAATTCAGCTTTTATTGCTGTAAAATCACTGAACAAATTAATTATAGAAAATTACTTTGAACTGGAAACTAAATACCCTCTCACATTGCAAAATGTTTATAAGAATATTAAGAACTATCATTCGCAATTTGAATCATTTAGTGATGCCATTGAAAATAAACCATCCTCTTTAATTGCCAGTAATACCAGTTCAACAAATGAATTGCTGAGCTATAATGAAGAGCAGAAAGATATTAATACTTCTATTTTAGATAAAATTCAGAAGGACCTATATATCTCTGAAGCTCATCATATAATCGTTGATTTTTTAAATTTAAATATAACAAACTAATATAAAATGAGTCATAACCATTCTCTACAAAAACCAAGATGCTTTATGGCCAATCACATCTACACACCTATAAATATATAAACAGATGAAACACATCACATTAATTCTCGGCTTATGTTGCATTCTGACATCAAATTTAACAACAGCTCAAAATTTTGCCAACGCTTCTGAATATTTAGATTTTGTAGCCGAAGAACAGCAAGCCATAACTAAAAACATGTGGAAATACACTAAAGCCGTAGCTCATAGTAAAAGCGACAGGAGTATTGACGGAAAACGTAAAAACTTACTTAAAACAATCGATAAAGCCATTTCAAAAATAGAAAAAGCTAATGGGTTTGATGGTGATGACTATAAAAACCAGGTATTAAAACATATGCGACTTAATAAGAGTCTTTTAAATCATGAATACGCTGAAATTGTTGATATGAAAGCCGTTGCAGAACAATCATATGATGCTATGGAAGCCTACATTATTGCTCAGGAAATGGCAGATAAAAAAATGGAAGAATCTCAAAAAGAATATGAAACCAATTTTTATGCCTTTGCCGACAAGCATGATATCAAAATTATTGAGAGTGAAAATGATCTTGGTAAAAAAATGAAAATATCAAACGAAGTGTTCGAACATTACAATGATATGTACTTGGTTTACTTCAAAGTCTACATCAATGAAGTTTATCTTTGGGAGGCAGTTGAATCTAATGATGTAAGCGCTATTCAACAAAATGCAAATGCACTTAATGTAGCAGCAAAAGAAGGTCTTGAAATTTTAAAAACACAACCGAAATATAAAAATGACGATTCTGTAATCAATGCAACCAAAACAGCATTTGAATTCTTTATTGATGAAACTGAAAATAAAATGCCACAATTAACAGATTTTTTGATTCTTAATGAAGACTTCGAAAAGATAAAAAACAGCTTAGAACAAACACCAGAGCGTGAGCGTACCAAAGAACAAATTGACGCTTACAATAAAAAAGTAAAAGACATTAATACAGCTGTAAAAAATTACAACAAAGTAAATACAGAACTCAATACAAAACGCCAAGCGACTATTAACGGACTCAATAATACCAATGCCAATTTTTTAGCAAATCACATTCCTAATGACTAATGTTTGTTTGCTTTTCAATTAAATTTCAATAATTTTGGATGCAACAAAAAACTTTTAAAAAAGAACGATAATGGGAAGAGCTTTTGAATTTCGTAAAGCAAGAAAAATGAAACGTTGGTCAGCGATGAGCAAAGCCTTTACACGTATTGGTAAAGACATTGTGATGGCTGTAAAAGAAGGCGGTCCAGATCCAGATTCTAATTCGAGATTAAGAGCTGTCATACAAAATGCAAAGGCAGTAAATATGCCTAAAGACAATGTTGAGCGTGCTATTAAACGAGCTTCAGATAAAAGTCAAGGTGATTATAAAGAAGTTGTTTTTGAAGGCTATGCACAACATGGTATTGCTGTACTTATAGAAACAGCAACAGACAATAATACACGTACAGTTGCTAATGTACGCTCTTATTTTAACAAATGTGATGGCAGCTTGGGAACTTCTGGCTCTGTTGTATTTATGTTTGATCACACCTGCAATTTTAAAATAAAAGGTGAAGATTTAGATTTAGAAGAATTAGAATTAGAGCTCATAGATTTTGGCGTGGAAGAAATTTTTGAAGATACTGACGAAGATGAAGACGGAAATGAGGAAACAAGTGTCATGATTTATGCACCATTTGAAAGTTTTGGAAACATCCAGTCGTATCTTGAAACAAATAACATAGACATTATTTCATCTGGTTTTGAACGTATTCCGCAAGTGACAAAAACATTAACACCTGAACAGGCTGAAGATGTAGAAAAATTATTAGAGAAACTTGAAGAAGATGATGATGTTCAGAATGTGTATCACACAATGGAAGAATCTACAGAAGACTGAATCTCTTAAATAATAAAATCCTGCCTGAGTACACAGACAGGATTTTACCCCTAACTAAACTAAATTTTAAATCTTAATAATATCCGCTTAACTATACAATTAAGATTACCTACTTTGATAATAAAACTTACTTCTAAGTTTCTATCTATTTTATATACGAATGCTTTTAGGTGTTTGGATGACGAACACTAAAAAAAATTATAACTTTTTTGCTTCTTCCCAGTAGATATCCATTTCAGATAAGGTCATTTCAGATAATGGCCTATTCAAATCTTTCGATTTTTGCTCTAAATACTGAAACCGCTTCATGAATTTTTTATTAGTTCGCTCTAAGGCACTTTCTGGATCAACCTTTAAAAATCGCGCATAATTTATCATTGAAAACAGGACGTCTCCAAATTCGCTTTCAATGTTATCAGGATTGCCTGCATTGATTTCTGTTTGCAATTCACCTAGCTCCTCCTCTACTTTTTCATATACCTGATTTGGTGCTTCCCAATCAAATCCAACACCTGCAACTTTATCTTGAATTCTGTTAGCTTTTACCATTGCAGGCAAGCTTTTAGGAACACCTTCTAAAACACTTTTCTTACCTTCTTTGAGTTTGAGCTGCTCCCAATTTCTTTTTACATCATCTTCATTTTCAACCACAACATCACTATAAATGTGTGGATGACGCTCAATAAGTTTATCACAGATACTATGACAAACGTCTGCAATATCAAAATTGTTAGATTCACTACCGATTTTGGAGTAAAATACGATGTGAAGCAATACATCGCCTAATTCCTTTTTAACTTCATCTAAATCGTTGTCTAAAATTGCATCGCCTAATTCGTACACCTCTTCAATAGTTAAGTGACGAAGCGTTTGCATGGTTTGCTTTTTATCCCAAGGGCATTGCTCACGCAACTCATCCATAATGATGAGCAAACGCTCAAAAGCTTCTAGTTGCGATGTTTTATCAGACATGACACATAATTATTCTTCCTCGTCTGCAGTAACAGCTTCAGGTGCTTCGTCTAAAGCATCTAACATATCATGCTTTTGGAGTAGGTTATACCACTGAATTATTTTTTTAATATCACTGGCATACACACGATCTTCATCATAATCTGGCAATACTTCAAAGAAATATTCTTCCAGAGTATCTTTAGAGTCTTTATGACTTATAGAGGTTGGTTGTCCATTTTCTTTTTCCATTACCTTTTTAAGAACATCTCTTAATGGCAACTCTTCAGTTAAAGTATATACAGCAATTTCACTAAGTATGCTTACGTTACTGTGAATATTAACATTAACTTTTTTGTGATCGATTAATGATTCTGCAACAAATCCAGTTCTAGTTTGTGCAATAATTTTATATAAACCTGGTTTTCCTGAAATGGAAAGAATTTTGTCTAAACTCATAATTATAAGATATAATGTTATGTATTATCGTTTCTTTTTTAACGCTGGAAAACGCATTCGGTAATCTACTTTTATTTTTCCTTTAGAAATGTTTGATAGTTTTCCTTTTATCAAACGTTTTTTTAATGATGACAACTTATCTGTAAATAAAATCCCTTCAATGTGATCATATTCATGTTGAATCACTCTGGCAATTAAACCGTCAAATTCTTCAGTATGTGTATCAAAATTTTCATCTTGATACTTAATTTTAATTTTTGGTTGTCTAAATACATCTTCCCGAACATCTGGAATGCTTAAACAGCCTTCATTAAAAGCCCATTCATCGCCTTCTTCCTCAAGAATTTCAGCATTAATAAAAGTTCTTTTAAAGTTTTTTAATGCGTTTTGTTCTTCTTCTGTAAATTCATCATCTTCAGCAAAAGGTGAAGTATCGACCAAAAATAACCGAATCGGTAATCCAATTTGCGGAGCAGCTAAACCAACTCCATAAGCACCATACATCGTCTCTTTCATGTTTTCTAAAAGCGCATCTAATTTTGGATAATCTTTAGTAATTGATTCTGCTTTTTTTCTTAAAACTGGGTCGCCATAAGCAACTATTGGTAATATCATGTACTTTAATTTTTCGATTGCAAAAATACAATTCTTATTGTTATTTTATAACTTTTAATATTTAATTAAGACCGATTATACAAGTAACTTTGAAGAATGATGGTTGCACTAATCTCATCCACTAAAGCTTTGTTTTTACGTTGCTTTTTATTAAGTCCGCTATCAATCATTGTTTGAAATGCCATTTTAGATGTAAAACGCTCATCAATTCGTTTGACAGGAATGTCTGGCCATGTTTTTTCTAATTTTTCTAGAAATTTAGAAATATGAATCTCACTTTCAGAAGCTTCAAAATTCATTTGTTTGGGTTCTCCAACAACAAACAACTCAACCGATTCTTGAGAAGTATAGGTCTTTAAAAACGCAATCAATTCTTTAGTATCTACAGTTGTTAAACCTGAAGCAATAATCTGTAACTCATCTGTTACAGCTATACCTGTTCGTTTTGTACCATAATCTATTGCTAGTATTCTCGCCATGTTGCAAAGTTAATTCTTATAAAACAAAAAAACGCTTCTTGTTAGGTCAAAGAAGCGTTTAAAAATAATCAACCATTAATTAATATCCATAAACTAGTTTACCCTCTATCCTAAACTGTCTATGTCATGCTTTTAAGACACATCATTTAATATTAAGTCACATTAATTTTTAAAATTTATTTATAAAAAACACCTTTCATTTAAAAAGAAAGGTGTTTTAAAAAATTAGCTATTAATTATTAAAGAATTCAAGTGTTATATTAGGGAAAACACCCGAAAAATAATAATCACATTTATAAGACACTCTCTTTTTAATTTAGTCACTATTTTTTTATTTTTTCTGAATTAGAAATTATGAGACCAATTTTATAGACTTATCTTTGTGAAAATTGATACCATTAAAAATGAAACAACTACAACAAAATATTGAGAATGCGTGGAATGATCGTTCTCTCCTTAGCAATAACGTCACTATAGAAAGTATTAGAAGTGTTATAGACCTTTTAGATGAAGGAACACTAAGAGTTGCTGAACCTACAAAAAATGGCTGGCAAGTGAATGAATGGATAAAGAAAGCTGTTGTTTTATATTTCCCTATTCAAAAAATGGAAACCTTAGAAGCTGGTATTTTTGAGTATCACGATAAAATTCCTTTAAAGCGGGATTATCAAAAAAGAGGTATTCGTGTGGTTCCTAATGCTGTCGCAAGACATGGTGCTTATATTTCTTCTGGTACTATTTTAATGCCTAGCTATGTAAATATTGGTGCTTATGTTGATGAAGGTACGATGGTTGATACTTGGGCAACTGTTGGTAGTTGTGCACAAATAGGAAAAAACGTGCATCTCTCAGGAGGTGTTGGCATTGGTGGTGTTTTAGAGCCATTACAAGCGGCTCCAGTAATCATTGAAGATGGTGCATTTATTGGTTCTCGATGTATTGTTGTTGAAGGTGTTCGCATAGAAAAAGAAGCCGTTTTGGGTGCCAATGTTGTGTTGACAATGAGTACTAAAATTATTGATGTCACTGGAGATAAACCTGTTGAAATGAAAGGAATTGTACCAGAGCGCTCAGTTGTGATTCCTGGAAGTTACACAAAAGCATTTCCTGCTGGAGATTACAATGTACCTTGTGCATTAATTATAGGAAAACGCAAAGAAAGTACGAATAAAAAGACCTCTCTTAATGATGCGTTACGTGAATATGATGTAGCTGTGTAATGGCTCAGTACAACTGAAATTTCTAATACAAATTAATTTCAATTGCGCGAAGCAATATTGTGATTGAGTAAGACAATAATTAATTAACTCTTAGAGTTTGAAAATCCTGATTATACAACAAAAAATGATTGGTGATGTGCTCACTACAAGTATTTTGTTTGAAGCTTTAAAAGCAAAACATCCAGATGCTGAGCTTCACTATGCCATAAACTCTCATACATATGCTGTTGTTGAGCATAATCCTTTTATCGACAAATTTTTATTTGTAACACCTGAAATAGAGCAAAGTAAGATTAAATTTCTAGGATTTTTAAAACAAATAAGAAAAGAAAACTACGATGTTGTAATTGATGTTTACGGGAAGATAAGCAGTATCCTGATAAGCTATTATTCAAAAGCAAAACTAAAAACTACGTATAAAAAAAAATACACCTCACTGGTTTATAATCAAGAGATTAAACGATTAAAATCGCCAGTGCATAATTCAAGTTTAGCAATTGAAAATAGAATGCGTCTGATTGAATGTTTAGATGTTCCTTTCAAGCCTTACAAACCAAAAATTTATTTGACCGATTCTGAAATAGAAAATGCTAAAAATTATTTAATAGAGTCTGGCATTGATTTACATAAAACACTCTTTATGATAAGTGTTTTAGGAAGTAGTGCTATTAAAACATATCCTTTTGAATATATGGCAAAGCTTTTAGAAGGTATCGTGGCTCATCATCCAAATTCTCAGATACTGTTCAATTACATTCCAAAACAAAAAGAAGAAGCTCAGGCTATTTATGATAATTGTTCAATAGAAACACAACAACATATTTTCTTTAATGTATTTGGTAAAAGTTTAAGAGAATTTTTAGCCATAACAAGCCATTGCAATGCACTTATTGGTAATGAAGGTGGTGCCAATAATATGGCCAAAGCTCTAGGCATTCCGACATTCACCATATTTTCACCATATTTGAATAAGAAAAACTGGTTTGGTGAAGATGAAAACAACTCACATGTTGCTGTACACTTATTAGATTATACAGATTATGATATTTTGGAAGCAAAAGCTCAACCAACACTATTTTACAATAAATTCAAACCAGAATTCATAATTCCAAAACTAAAAACCTTTATTACTAATCTAGGCTGATGCATTATAAGTTTTTAATATACATTTCATATAGTTATGCGGTTCCTATAGGTGAGCCTTTAGAACAAGAAATTTTGAGTCGTGGCTATACGGTTAAATGGTTTAGTGATTTAGAGAATGGAAAAAAAGCAATTCAAAACAAACACAATTTTTTAAAAGATATCAAAGAGGTTATAGATTATCAACCAGATATTGTCTTGACAGCCACAGATAGTGTTGCCGATTTTATCTCAGGACTAAAAGTGCAAGTTTTTCATGGTTTCAATGCTCAAAAAAGGCCTTCTAAAAAAAATGCGTTTAGCCATTTTAGAATTCGTGGTTTCTTTGATTTGTATTGTACTCAAGGACCAACAACGACTTCAGGTTTTATGGCACAGCAACAAAAACATCCACATTTTGAAGTGCTAGAAACAGGTTGGAGTAAAGTCGATCCTTTATTTCCTTTATCTAAGGAAGCAGATAATCCAAAGCCAACCATTATGATAGCTTCAACCTTTACGCAACGCTTAAGTTTAGCATATCAGGATGACGTATATGATGAAATAAAACGCTTATCAAAAACTGATGCATATAACTTTATTATGGTATTGCATCCTAAACTGCCTTTAGAACTTAAAGACAAATGGAAATCTTTAAATAATAAGAATTTTAAATTTCATGACACCACAGATTTAATTCCGTTATTTAAAAAGGCTGATATCATGTTTGCCGATACCACATCTGCAATTCAAGAATTTTTACTTCAGTTAAAACCTGTGGTAACTTACAATCATACTTTTGCCCACAATTATTTAATTCACATTAAAACACCTGAAACTATTGAAGATGCTTTTAAAAAGGCGCTCTCTTACCCGAAACCACTTATAAAAAATATTGAAAGTTTTATCACTCAATTACATCCATACTTCGATGGCAAATCCAGTAAACGTGTTATTGATGGTTGTATTGCGTTCTTACATAAGGATAAAAGTCACTTAAAGCGTAAGCCACTTAACTTAGTCAGGAAGTATAAAATTAGAAAACGCTTAGGTTTTTTTACATTGAAGAGTTATTCAAAACCGTATACCATAAAATCATAATCAGGGTTTTGCAATCCCAAAATCTGTATACTTAGATTTTATACGCTTGGTTTCTTTTCGGATGCTTTTATTAAAAGCGATAGATTCATCATTTCTATATGGTCTTTCATGAAACAGATGCACGCAAATAACGCTATATCTAGCTTGAATAAAAGTGATTCCGTTATGCATCATGCGCTCACCTACTTCTCTGTCTTCTCCTCCATATGTCATGCGTTCATCAAAACCATTCACTGCTAAAATATCCTTTTTCCACAATGAAACATTCATACCATCAAAGGTCGCTTTTGTAGGCGTAAATGTGTTTAAAAACCATGCTTTTTTACCAAAAGAGGTTAGTTTATTCAATTTAAAGGTCTTTTTCAACCCTTTATTGAGTAGCCATTTGGCATCAAAACATTTCTGCTTAGTTATATCGTCTTTAGAAATAGCTTCAGAAATGGTCTTATTCAATTTGAAATAACCTCCAGACAAGGCACAATTTTCACGACGCATTTTAAGGTGTGTTGCTACAAAATCCTGTCGTGCCATACAATCGCCATCAGTAAAAATAAGGTATTCTGCTTTCGCCTTTAAAATGGCTTTATTTAGGATTTTAGTTTTCTGGAATCCATTGTCTTTCTGCCAGACATGCGTAATTTTTAAGTCTGATTGGGTTAAAAAATTATCTATTAATGCTTCGGTTTCCTTGTTAGAGCCATCATCTGCTATTATGATTTCAAAATTTTTAAAATTCTGCAGTTCATAACTCCAAAGTACATTTTGTAACCATTTAGGTTGATTGTAAGTACTTATAATTACAGAAACATCTATAGCTTTCATTGCCCCAAAAATAGTTATTTTTACCAAATTAAGAGGAATGAGAAATGATTAAACTATCAGGTGTTATTATTACGTTTAATGAAGAACGAAACATTGAAAGATGTTTACAATCTTTAGTGAACGTCGTTGATGAAATCGTTGTAATCGACTCTTTTTCAACAGACAACACCAAACGCATTTGTTCAAAATATAATGTCACATTTATAGAACAGAAATTTCTGGGTTATATTGAACAGAAAAATTTTGCATTACAAAAAGCATCATACGACTATATTGTGTCATTAGATGGAGATGAAGCTTTATCAGAGACGCTTCAAAAATCAATCTTAAATCTAAAATCTAATTTGCAATTTGATGGCTATTATTGCAATCGCTTTAATAATTTTTGCGGACAATGGATCAAGCATTCCGATTGGTACCCAAATAAAAAACTACGTGTTTTCGACAGACGTGTTGCTGAATGGAAAGGCATTAACCCTCATGATGAGATTGTTTTAAAAGACAATCGAAAAGCTGGCAAACTCAAAGGAGACATCTTACATTGGACCTATCAAAGTTATAAAGAGTTTAATGATAAAACTGAATATTTTTCGAGTATTTCGGCTCAAGCGTATTATGACAAGGGTAAAAAAGCTCCATGGTACAAAATTATATGGAATCCTACTTGGGCTTTTTTTAAAGCTTACTTCTTGAGGCTCGGATTTTTAGATGGCAGAAACGGATTTATAATTAGCGCTCAAACGGCAAATATTACCTACTTGAAATACACCAAACTCAGGAAATTATATAAAAAGCGTTAACCTTTTTTTGAGGTTTTCCAGAACTTAAGTTTATTCTTGAGTCGTCTTTTTTTGTGGTATCTGTTTTGAAAAGCCTCAGTGTAAGTCCACATTAATTCAAATACACTGTTATAATCCTTTCCCGAACATTTTGAGTATTCATCACTCATTATTTCCACCATAAACTTATGTGTGGTCAGTTTAGAGAAGTTCTTAATTCGAGTTTCAAAATCTAATTCTTTAAATTCCATTCGGTTTAAATCCACTAAATAAAACGCATAGGTATCGCCTACTTTTTTTATCAATGTATTGCCTGGAGAATGGTCTAAAAAATGCACATTTTTCTCATGCAACTCATAAGTGAATCTGGTAAATGCTCTTAAAATAGTTTCATGCTCTGGATAATCAAAATTTTTTGTCAACTCACGATAGGTTAAATCGCAATCTTGGTGTTCACTTATGTAATAACTTTTTTTAAAAAGTAACCATGTTTTAAATTCGTAGTAAGCAATAGGTTGTGGTGTACCAATATCTAAATTTAGCAGGCAATTGGCATATTCATAAGAGCGTTGTGCTTTACTTTTTCTAAAAAAACGGTAAGCAATTTGATTGATAAAATTCGGAATCCTGAACGATTTCACATTAATGGTCGTGCCATTAAGTTCAAATAGTTTTAAAGAGTTTCTATCCTGATTACCAAAAGGTGTTCCTTTAGTATCAAAATTCAGAATATCATCTGTTAACCTCTTTGTATGCGCTTCAAAAGTCTTACTTACCTTGTAGTTCATACTACAATATTACAATTATATTTTGTTATTAATGCCTGCTAAATTAGTATTTAAAACCCTTTTTTGATTATTTTGTATCAAATCGTTTTTGGATGAAGGAAATCTTATTAGAATCACATAACATTGATAATTTATTTTTTGGGTTTGGACAATTTAACCATCATCTTATCAATGCGTTCAGTCAACATGCAGATTTGCTTAAAGAGGAAAAACTTAAACTTACTTTACTAAGTAAAAACCCATCTCAGCTAGCAGCTCAATTTTCTAATGATTTTAAGTATAAAAAATACCATTCACTGCAACGGAAGCCTTTATTCAGAATTCGAAAAAAGTATGATTTATGGCATTCTCTAAATCAGAATACGAAAATAGAACCATATCATGATATTCGGTATTTACTAACCATTCACGATGTTAACTTTATGGAAGAGAATACTGGAGAATCTCTTATAAAACGTCAGAAATTATTTAAAGAAAAACTGAACCGTAGCGATGCTATTACATATATTTCCAACTATGCAAAAGCAATGACACATCACTATTTTGAAGTTCCAGATGTAAAGGAATATGTGATTTATAATGGTAGTCCGAATAAAACCCTTGATATTCCTGAAAATTATAAACCAAAAGTCTTACCAGATCAACCTTATTTATTTTCAATTGGAGAGTTTTTAGAGAAAAAAAATTTTCACACCTTAGTAGAAATGCTAGAACACCTGCCAGATATAAGCTTGATATTATCTGGAAAAAGAACCACATCTTATGGTAAAAACATTGAAGATTTAATTGGTACGCTACAACTTCAAAACCGCGTTTTTATCACAGGAAAAATAAGTGAATTAGATAAACAGTATTATTATAAGAAATGTTTAGCATTTACGTTTCCTTCATTGCGTGAAGGTTTTGGAATTCCGCCTATTGAGGCTATGAAATTTGGGAAACCAGTGTTTTTATCTAATAAAAGTTCATTACCAGAAGTTGGAGGCAAACATGCTTTTTACTGGGAACATTTCGAGCCAAAATACATGGCAGAAATTGTCATGAAAGGTTTAGATGAATATCAGAATAACAGTACAGACTTTCAGCAAAAATATAAAGATCACGCCAATTCGTATTCCTGGAATAAAACCGCTTTAGACTACCTCGACGTATATAAAACTTTACTTGAATAAGAATTTAAACCACTGGCCAAAATTTTTACCTGCTATAAACGTTTTACTAGGCATGATGTCTTTTAGGTTGATATTCTTGCCAATTTCTTCTACATTTTGTCCTTCACAAAACTCAAGTTGTTTCCATTTTTCAGGTTCTATATAGAAAAAGTCTTCGCGTTCTTTATAATTGGATTTGTTTGTAGTTCGCCACTTTTTCATAAAAGCATCTTTATCTTTTATATCGATATTATGTCCCCAATTATTAAACTTTAACAACAATTCCTCTTCTGTTCGGGCAATACTCTCATGAAGTAGTAAATTTTGTGTGTAGACAATTCGTTTTCTTGTATTTCTGGCAACTCTGTAATTTGGGTAATTGGTAGCCATGACACCACGTGTTGGTTCTTTAACGTATAAAATCCCTCCATCTGTATACTTATACAAGTTAATTAAAAAAGCAGCTATCTGAATGTTATTATGTTCAGGATCATCTAAGTAACTGTCATATTTTCGTAAATCTTTGACAAAGTTTTCAAAATTGAAAAAATACTCATCACTATCTACCTGTACCAACCAGTTTCCAATTCCCATTTTTAGTGATAACATGTGTCGTTCTCTATTATCGTTTTCAATAGCCTTTAATTCAGGCACATAGAAATCATCTTTATAAAACTGAATTTTTCGATCAACATCAAAGTTTTTAACCCATTCAAAAAAACTGTCTGAAACGTCGAATGTTTCTCCAGACCAGGTTCTAAAGTCTTTATCCATTGCAATGAAGATATTATCTGCTGCATTATAAACTGGTGGAATGGATTTTTTAAGCTTCTCGTAATCGTAGGATAATAGGAAACCGACTTGAATTTTTTTCATTTTAGAAATTTAGAATACAAATATAATGTTAAGCATTATAAATACTTACTTTTGCTATTGAAAAACGTTAAACCATGAGTCTATTAACTGTAATTATGCCAGTTTATAATGGCGAAAAATATCTGGAAGAAGCTATAGACAGTATTCTTAATCAAACATTTACAGATTTTAAATTATTAGTTTTAAACGATAATTCTACAGATAGTACACCTGCAATATTACAAGCTTATCAAAACAAAGATAATCGTGTTCAGGTTATTAACAAATCAAAAAATGAAGGTCCTGCTAACTTACGAAATGAAGGGATAGAGAAAGCTCAAACTGAATTTATTGCACTTATGGATGCCGATGATGTTGCCTTACCTACTCGGTTTGAAAAACAGCTGGATGTTTTTAAAAACAATCCTAATATTGGTGTCTGTGGTACATGGTTTACGTTTTTTGGAGACAAGCAGAAATTAATTAAGCATTCTGTGACCTCTGAAAAACTAAAGGTTCAATTCTTAAATAGCTGTGGTATTGGCAATCCTACAGTTATGTTTAGAGCTTCGGTCATTAAAGACTTTAGATTTGAACATCAATATGTACCAGCTGAAGATTACGGGTTATGGAGTCAGGTAATTCAAGTTACCGATTTTTATAACATTCCAGAATCGTTACTCAATTACAGATGGCATCCCAATAATATTAGTCAGACAAAAAAAGAAAACCTTTTAAAAGCTAATGCGCTAATCAAGAAAAAACAATTGCTTCATTTTGGAGTTGATCAATCTAAAGTGAATTTAGAACCTTGTTTAAATGCTATTTCTTTAACGCGAAACTTGTCACCAGAACAGGTTATATCAGCAATAGAAGCCTCAAAATATTTAAAAGAAAGAAATAGAGTGACCAACTACTATGTCGCTTCCATTTTTGAAACCCATATAGACAAAGTCATTGTGAGAACCATTAGAAATGCCAGCTCTTATACTAAAGAATTCTATACGTATTTAAAAACTGAATCTGGATATTTTGATAAAATCCCTTTTATAGATAAAGTCGCTATTTTTTTTAAACGTCTATTTTAAAAAACGTCTTTTAAAATATTTAAACTTTGTTTTAAAGTTTCCGTTTTTAAAATAATCAGTCATAAATTTCAGCTGATCATCTGTTAAGATTTCTCCTTTTTGTTTGAGTTTCAGGAGTCCAAAAGCCGTTGCATTTCCTAAGGAATGTAATACTCGTTTCATGTTCTTAGTCTGCGACTCTGGAACAGCATCCATTATTTCCTTGATGTTTAAATAAGATGTATAGTTTTTATGGTAATTAGAGGTTAAAGAAAATACGCCTCCTTCGTGAATGCGATAAACTGAAGATACAAAATTTAAAAAAGCACCTTTTCCTTCTCTAAGTAATAATACGTAAAGTGAATTGTCCTTATAGTATTTTAAAGACTTATAAAGTTCAAAATCAAACGCTTCCTGTTTAAACATTGAAGTTAATGTATAGGTGCAATAAGGTCTGAACAGATTGTTGTAATTAATTTCAACCACATCTTCATTAAAATTAAAATCGGTAGACGTTAATTCGCCATTATCTTTTAATATACTGTAGTCTGTCCAGCAAATCACATAATCTGGATGAGATTCTAAAAAGTCGACTTGCTTTTGAAGTTTCAGTGGATCAGTCCAGTAATCATCACCTTCACAAACTGCAATATATTTTCCTTTAGCTGCTTCTAGTGTTCTGATAAAATTAGGAATCATTCCAACGTTTTCATCACTGTGAATCAATGTTATACGATCACCATAACGTTTGCAAACTTCAAGCGTGTTATCTGGACTTTTATCTTCGCCAACAACAACTTCAAAATCAAAATCAGTGTTTTGAGATAGAATGCTATCAAGAGTTTGTTTGATATAGTTCTCATGATTATAGGTAATAACTACAACTGACACTAAAGGTTTACTCATTTGTTTTTATGATTTTTCCAGGAACACCAACAACAGTACTATTATCAGGAACGTCTTTTAACACCAATGTACCTGCTCCAATAACGCAATTACGACCTATCGTTATATCAGGAATTATAATAGCGTTGGTTCCTATACTAGTTAAATCTCCAATTTTACATCGTCCAGAAATATTTACATTAGGTGATAATTCAACAAAGTCACCTAGGGTTGTATCATGACCAATTGTACAATTCAAGTTAATTAAACAGCCTTTACCAATAGTAATACTATTAGTGATTCTAACGCCTTGCATGATTGAGGTGCCTTCTCCTATATTAATATCGAAGCTACCTATTGAAGTTTCTTTTGCAATAATCGTTTTAAAATCTGCATCAAAACTTGAAAATAAATCAAATAATATGTTTCTTACAGAAGGTTTACCAACCCCTAAAACAACAGATTTATCAGTACTGTTTTTAATGTGATTTTTTACTTCATTTTCCGATTTCAAAATAGGATATTTATCAAATACCATATCAGGACAAGGGTTCGTAACATTATCAAAAAATACTATTTCTTCAATTTTTAGTTCACTAGCTACCAGTTCTAATATTTCTTTTGCAAAACCCTTTGCTCCAATAATAATCATTTATATATTTTTTTTAATAATACTTATTATTCTGTTGACGTCATCCTCTTTCAAATCGTAATATAAAGGTAAGCATAAAATGCGTTTTGCTATAGATTCTGAAACCTTCATTGGTTCACCATTTAGATAATCAACAGTATTCAAAGAGGGATAAAAATAGCGTCTTGGAAAAATTTGATGACTATTTAAAGCTTCTTTTATTTTGATTAATTGCTCTTCAGATTCAAATACTACAGGAAAGTAAGCATAGTTATATACCGAATTATCTATAATGTTCTGAAATTGAAAATTGCCAGTATCTAAAGCATTTAGATAGTGTTTATAAAGCAATTCTCGTCTTGCTATGATAGAATCGAAATAAGGAAATACTGCTAAACCCATAGCTGCCTGAAGTTCGCTCATTTTAGCATTGATGCCTAGTCCATGAAAATCTTCCGGACCATTATGACCAAAATTATGCAGGTTGTATAAAGTTTTATAAAGTTGTTTATCTTTAGTAAATAAAGCGCCTCCTTCTCCTGTGTGGAAAATTTTGGTAGCATGAAAACTACAAGTACTCACATCTCCATACTCAAAGATAGACTTTCCTTTATAGCTTACACCAAATGCATGTGCTGCATCATAAATTACTTTTAAATTATATGTGTTTGCAATATGTTGAATAGCTTCTAAATTACATGGATTACCAAATACGTGTGTGGCAATAATAGCACACGTTTGATCTGTTATTTTAGACTCAATTTCTTTTGGATTTATATTAAAACTATCATTTTCAATATCTGCAAAAACAGGTATACACGATTCCCAAACAATACTTGATGCTGTTGCTACATAACTAAATGGAGTTGTAATTATTTCGCCTTTTAGTTGTAATGCTTTTATAGCAATTTGTAATGGTAAAGTGCCATTGGTCGTAGCTATAATATTAGAGATCTTAAATTTTTCTGTAATGTTACTCTCTAATTTTTTTACTAAATCACCTCTGTTAGTAATCCAATTTTTATCCCAAGCATAATCAAGTATACTTTGAAACTCTTTTTTTGGAGGTAAAAATGTTTGCGTGACATGTATCATACTGACACAAATTTACTAAACTAATGTTTGTAATTAACATTTATATAAAATTAATGTTGCTTAGCGTTTTTTCATATATAAAATCCTATTTTTATACTTTAATAAGACCCTATAAATGAACAAGAAAATTTTAGTTATTCCTTCTTGGTATCCAAATAATAAAAATGATTTGGTTGGTTCATTTTACAAAGAGCAAGCGCAATTATTAAACAGGAATGGATACGACATTAAAGTTTTATATGGTATTGAACATCGATTGAGTTTCATTAAATATCTTCGAAAACTATTTAAGACAAGCACGACCTTATCAACTAAATTTCTTAAGCAAGATCCGGAAGCTTTTTCATTTGACATCTACTATTATAAAAAATGGTCAGAAAAAAAGACGTTAGCACATAAAAAAAAGCAGTACGAAAAAGCATTTAATTCTCTTTCCCAGCAATGGCAACCTGAATTAATTCATGCACAATCTACTGCTAATGCTGGAATTTATGCCTATCATTTATCAGCAATTAGTGGCATCCCTTATGTTATAATTGAGCATCAGATATTTTTACTGAATGTGTATCCTAAAACTATTCAAAAAGAAATGGTCAAAGCCATTGAAAATGCTGCTAAAACGGGAGCCGTTAGTTACCATCAGCAACGATGTATTTTAATGCATAATATCGACTGTAATCCTATTATTACATGGAATCTCATGGATGAAACTAAATTTGATATTTTAAAAAATCAATCAAATTCTAAATTCACCATTCTTACCATTACGTATCCACATTTCATAAAAGACAGCCCTACCTTTTTCAAAAGCATTAAAGCTTTTCAAGATATAAGTGATGTAGACTTTGAAGTAATTGTTATTGGGAACAATTCGTTTAAAGACATTACAAAAGCGAACAGTGATACATTTGAAGCGCAAGCCAAAGCGAATAATGTGTTAGATAAATGCACGTTTTATCCGCATTTAAACCGCGAAGAAATTAAACGTAAATTACAAGAGTGTGATGTTTATGTTTCTACCAGTATTGCTGAAACCTATGGCGTGGCTGCCAGAGAAGCTATGCTATGTGGTAAACCTGTTATAAGCACAAAAAGTGGTGGTATTGAAGATTCTTTAAACTTGAATACAGGTATTTCAGTCAATATAAAAGATTATAAATCGATTGCTGAACATCTAAAAAAAACAAGTTCAGGAGAACATACATTCTCTCCAGAAATCATTCGCAATTTTATTATTGAGCAAGCTGGTCAAAAAGCATTTATTAAAATCATGAGCGATTTTTATAATTTATAATGGTTTAATTAATCAAATGCTTTTTTTAAAATTCACTAAATTGTAGATTTGTCCAATGAACTGAATTAGTCCATACTCTAGTTTCTTCAATAGATACATGTAAACATGAACCAAAAAGACGCCTTACAAAATCCTATTTTTAAAATCATATCTAATTCTGCTCAGGAACTAAATCTTGATTCATATGTAATAGGAGGTTTTGTTCGTGATCATATTTTAAATCGTGGTTTACACAAAGACATTGATATTGTTGCTGTTGGAAGCGGAATAGCTTTAGCGAAACAAGTGGCAAAAAACTTACCAAACAAGCCAAAAGTTCAGGTGTTTAAAACCTACGGAACTGCCATGCTTCCTTATGAAGATATGGATATTGAATTTGTTGGTGCTCGTAAAGAAAGTTATACTGAAAACAGTAGAAATCCTGAAGTTGAAAACGGCACTCTTGAAGATGACCAAAACCGAAGAGATTTTACTATCAATGCACTGGCTTTAGATTTAAGTGAATCAAATTTTGGAGACTTATTAGATCCTTTTAATGGTGTTGAAGATTTGCAAAATAAAATCATTCGCACTCCTTTAGATCCAGACATTACTTACAGTGACGATCCTTTAAGAATGATGAGAGCGATTCGGTTTGCAACGCAACTCAATTTTACCATTGAAGAAAAATCGCTTAAAGCCATTACCCGAAATAAACATCGTATTAAAATCATCACTAAAGAACGCATCGTTGTCGAACTAAATAAAATTTTGGAAAGTGATGTACCTTCTGTTGGCTTTTTACTGCTTGAAAAAACAGGGTTGTTAAATTATATTTTACCTGAACTAACAGCTCTAAAAGGAATTGATGAAATTGAAGGACAAAAACATAAAGACAATTTTTACCATACCTTAGAAGTCGTTGACAACATTGCAAAACACACCAATAACGTATGGTTACGCTGGGCTGCTCTTCTTCATGATATTGGAAAAGCACCTACAAAAAAATTTAGTAAAAAAGTTGGCTGGACGTTTCATGCACACGAATTTGAAGGTGCAAAAATGGTATACCAACTATTTAAAAGATTAAAAATGCCATTGAATGAAAAAATGAAATTTGTTCAAAAAATGGTATTTATGAGTTCCAGACCTATAGTTTTATCTCAGGATATTGTTACAGATTCAGCAGTTAGACGCTTGATTTTTGATGCTGGTGATTATGTTGAAGATCTAATGACGCTGTGTGAAGCAGATATTACCACAAAAAATCCAAAGAAATTTCAGAAATATCATAACAATTTTAAAATTGTCAGACAAAAAATTGATGAAGTCGAAGCACGTGATCACATACGCAATTTCCAACCACCAATCTCTGGTGAAGACATTATGAAAACTTTTAATATTAAGCCTTCTCGTGAAATCGGACACATAAAAGAAACGATAAAAGAAGCCATTTTAGAAGGTGATATTCCAAACGAATATGAAGCCGCTTACCAACTCATGCTTAAAGAAGGGAAACGTTTAGGATTAGAGGTTGATAAATAGTGTTTAGTGTTCTAAGCATAAAAAAAAGACTAAATAATACTCTAAAAATTAACTCTTTTTAAAATTTTTATAGTTATTCAACAGCTTTCAAACTCAAATCTTTGTTATAAACCGAATGTGTTAATGCTCCTGAAGAAATATAATCCACACCACACTCAGCATATATTCTAAGTGTTTTTTCATTGATACCTCCTGAAGATTCAGTCAGACATTGATTTCCAATTAATTTTACAGCTGTTCGTGTATCTTCATAATTGAAATTGTCTATCAAAATTCGGTATACACCTCCTACTTCAAGAATTTCTTTAATTTCTTCAAGGTTTCGTGCTTCAACAATAATCTTTAGATCACGATTGGTATCTTTTAAATATTGCTTTGTTTTATGAATCGCATTTGTAATGCCTCCAGAAAAATCAATATGATTGTCCTTTAACATGATCATATCATACAATGCAAATCTATGATTCTCTCCTCCTCCAATTTTTACTGCCCATTTTTCAAGTGCTCTAATACCTGGAGTCGTTTTTCTGGTATCAAGAATTTTGGTTCCTGTTCCTTGTAATAAATCAACAAATTGTTTTGTTTTTGTCGCAATCGCACTCATACGTTGCATCGCATTTAATACCAAACGTTCAGCTTTCAAAATAGATTGTGATGCACCTTCCACATAAAACACGATGTCTCCATGTTTAACAGAACTTCCATCTTGAATTAGGGTTTCAACGGTCATGTCTTTATCGACATAAGCGAACACTTGTTTGGCAAATTCAACACCAGCGATAATGCCTACATCTTTGACTAAAAGTTTGGCTTTACCTCTTGCAGTTGCTGGAATGCATGCTAATGAACTGTGGTCTCCATCACCAACATCTTCTCTGATTGCGTTTGCGATAATTAAGTCTATTTCTTTATTGAATTGTGCTTTACTTATCATTTTTCGGTATTTTTGAAAGTACTAAATTATAGTATTTTTAATAGACTTATTTAATGTATTTAAAAAAAATTCTGTTTTTACTAGCTCTAGGTTTTATTTCTGTTTGTTTTTCACAATCTAGAATCTATCTTGATCATAATGGTGAAGATATTACACAACAAGAAGCAAAGAATTTAATCAGGAATAAGTTTATTATTGGAAAAACTTATATTAAAGGAGTAGATACAATATCAAAATTAACATTAACAGATCAATTTGGTAAAATTTCAGATGTTGAAAATAGTCAAATCAGATCTTTACTTTCTCAAAGGACCTCTACCAAATTATTAAATAATGACTACATTGTAATTGTATATATTGATACACTACATAATTATCAATCTTATATTCAAAATTTAAAAAATGAGTTTCGTTACAACCTAAAGTTAGATAAACGTAAAATCGATCTTTTAAAAAGAAAAGAGCAATTAAAAATAAAAGAGAGAGGTTTTAGAAGACTTCAAATAAAAAAATTTAAGAAGTGGGAAAAGTTTGAAAAGAAGATTGAAAAACAATATAAGGCTAAAGTATTTCATGTATCAAATATTAACAACATTGTTAAACCAATCGAAAACAAACTCAAATGGATTCATAACAATAGTGTAATTAAACAAAAATTTCTAGATTACGATGTTGGCAATCGTATAATCATTATAAAACCAGATGGTTCATTCTATATGACATACGGTTTAATTCAAAATGTTGAAAATGAATTACTCAAAAATCATAACTGGTCAGAATTAGAAAATCAATTATTTGAACTACTAAAAGACAATTCTCTTTACGAAAATCATGATGTGTTTTATACACCTTTGCGAAAAACATATAAAAGATGAACATAAAACTTCTAGCCATTGGCAAAACAGATAACAAGCAATTACAAGCTCTTATTGATGACTATCAAAAGCGTTTAGGGTTTTATGTGAAATTTGAATTTGAAATTATTCCTGATTTAAAAAAAGCAAAAAACCTTAGTGAAGATCAACAAAAACAAAAGGAAGGTGAACTCATTTTAAATAAACTGAATGCTACAGATGTTTTGATTTTATTAGATGAAAACGGAAAACAATTAGATTCTGTGAGCTTTGCAAATTACTTACAAAAACATATGAATTCTGGAATCAAGCAACTCGTGTTTGTCATTGGTGGACCTTACGGTTTCTCACCAGAAGTATATCAAAAAGCAAATGGGAAACTGTCCTTATCTAAAATGACCTTTTCCCATCAAATGATTCGCTTATTTGTCATTGAGCAATTGTATCGTGGCTTTACCATTTTACGCAATGAGCCTTATCATCATCGATAAATGTTATTCCAAACCTAGGCTTTTAATATAGGCTTGGTTATTCATTGGTCGTCCTAAAAATTCTTCAACAGCTTCATCAACTGGTCTCTGACTTCCATTAGCTAATATTAATTTACGATATCTCACTCCTGTTTTTTGATCGCGTAAACCATTAGTATCAAAAATGGTAAACATATCCTGAGCATACACTTCAGACCATAAATAACCATAATAATATACTGGATGTGTATTAATGTGAATCCAACTTGCCTGAGGATGCGTTCCTTCAATATACCAATCCATTACTCCCAATTGTTTATCAATATCTCGCCATAACTGATCTGTATCTAAAGGTGTATTCGGATTATACTTATCATATAAATTCATATCATACATACAACTTCTTAGTGAGCCTTGAGCCGATAGTCCAGAAGTCACATTTTTGGCATTCACCATATTATCAAATACTGCTTTAGGCAAAACTTCTCCTGTTTCATAATGTTTCGCAAAAGAGCTTAAGATGTCATAATCCCAAATCCAGTTTTCAAATATTTGCGACATGGCTTCTACAAAGTCGCTTTTTGTATCGGCTTGTAAACTGTATTCACCTTCATATGCCAAAGCATCCATAGTATGTCCGAATTCATGAAATAAAGTACTCAATTCATTATGAGTGATCATTGAAGGCAGCTTGTCAGTTCCTTTTGTAAAATTTCCTAAAAGCATAGCGACAGGCACTTCATAACCCTCTTCCATTTGTTTTCCAGTAGAGAGCGGAACCGCATAAAACCAGGATTCTTTAAATGGTCTTGGATACAAATCTAAATAGAAACGACCTTTCAATTTTCCATTTTCGAATACTTCATACGCTTGTACTTCTTCATGCCAGACTGAAGCGTTCTCTAGTTTTCTAAACTCTAAGTCAAGAAGTTCCTGATATAATTTAAATATACCCTCTAAACAAGCATCAACTGGTAAATACTCACGAATCTTTTCTGCATCAACCTGATATTTTGTCTTTAATATTTGATTTCTATAGTAGGAAATATCCCAAGGGTTTAAAGTTTGATCCATAGGAATATCATCTCTGTTTTTTCGGGCAGTTTTTAACACTTCAAGATCCTGAATGGCCTTTTCTTTAGATTCAGCTACCAAATCGTCAATAAACTCCCAAACAGTTTCAGGGTTTTTAGCCATTTTCGGAACCAGATTGTACTCAGCATACGACTCGTAACCCATAAGTTGCGAAAGCTGATAACGTTTGTCAACCAATTGTTTTAAGATGTCTAAATTTTCATCTGCACCTCTATTAGAATACAACATTTGATAGGCCTTTCTGGTTTCAGAATTTGTAGCATTATCCATAACTGGTCCTCTTGTTGAAGGCTGTGCAGGTATTTTATAGGTTCCGTCTTCTGTTCTGTAGGTATCTTTAAAATTTTCCGGAAGTCCTTCAGCTCCAGCTTCATCGAGTGTTAAAACTAAATTAGCGGTATTCATATTGGTTGAATACTGAGAGGTTAAGTCTGTAATTTCAGATTTTAAAGCTTTAAAGGTTTCTAATTTATCGTCAGGCAGGTTGACACCAGACAGTTTGAAATTTTTAATAATATCATCTACAAATCGTTGTCTTCTATTATTTAATTCTGAATACCCGTTTGAAGCTTTAAAGGTTTCAAATTGCTTAAATAAATTTTTATCAGATGAGATTGCCGTATTTAATGAGTCTACTTTTTGCGAATACTCCAACCCTTTAGCTCTGGTTAAAGAATCCGTTGATGTCCAATACAACATAAACGAATTACTTCCTGCTTGACCTAATGTATTCATAACAGCATCAAAAGGAAGAAACGTATTTTCCAGTGTAGCCTTAGATTGACTTTTTATGTTTTCTATAGTTTGAGACGCTTTATCTATTTCGTAAGTCACGTATTCTTCAATAGATTCTCCTGTAACTTTAGCATAATCAAAAGGTTCATTTAGGGCGACATTAAACGGATTATCCTGAGGTAATTCGGCTACGACAATTTTAGATTCTTTTTCTGAACAACTCATAAGTGATAGTAAAACGATTGATACTGCAATTTTTTTCATTGGAACGATAAGTTTTAGTGTACACAAATATAACATTCAAAACCCATTTTATTAAAACAATAAGCCTTATAAATACATGTGTATGTTATAAGGCTTATTTCAGAATTCTTAAAATGCTAATGCGTTTTAAAAACCTGTTTGCGTTTTTTAAGTTGACGTTCTAAGTCTTTTATGGTTTCTCTAACAGCAACCTCATATTTCGCTTCATCTGAAGTAGCAAATATTCGCGGACCAGGTAAACTGAGTTCTATATCACAAATCTTACCTTTAGTATGGTTATTTTCATCTTGTTTGAATCTAACAGTTGCTCCTATTAAAAACTCGTATCTGTTAAATAATTTTGATAGTTTTTCTTCTGTAAATGTATTTAAAGTTTCGCTCGCGTCAACATTGACATATCTGATGTTTACATTCATAATTGGTCTTGTTTTTAGTTTAATTTCATTACCTAAATTTACAAAAAGAAAATCGAACACAAACTGATAAAAATCATAAAGAATTGATAAAGTTTGATGCCATTATTTATCTTTAACCAAAATAAATGTATCACAATGCAACTCGTATTCGCCACCAACAATCTCAACAAACTGAAAGAAGTTCAATCACTAATTCCTGACCATATTAAACTATTGAGTTTAAAAGATATTGGTTGTTTTGAAGACGTGCCAGAAACTCAATTGACGATTGAAGGTAATGCCGTTCAAAAAGCCGAATACATCAAAGAACATTATGGTTACGATTGCTTTGCTGATGATACAGGATTAGAAGTTGAAGCTTTGCATGGTGAACCAGGTGTTTTTAGTGCACGTTATGCAGGAGAGCAACGCAATGCAAACGACAATACCAATAAACTCCTTGAAAACTTATCATCACAATCCAATAGAAATGCTCAGTTTAAAACTGTGATTGCCTTACATTTAAATGAGAATACAGAAACATTTACAGGAATTTGTAAAGGTGAAATCACTAAAGAAAAACATGGTGAAGGCGGCTTTGGTTATGATCCAGTTTTTAAAGCTGAAGGTTATCATAAAACCTTTGCTGAAATAACTCTGGAAGAAAAAAATAAGATTGGACATCGTGGGAAAGCTGTTCAGCAATTAATTCAATTTTTAGAATCTCATAAGAATAGTTC
The DNA here is from genome assembly GCF_050617655.1 of Psychroserpens mesophilus. Classification (GTDB taxonomy): domain Bacteria; phylum Bacteroidota; class Bacteroidia; order Flavobacteriales; family Flavobacteriaceae; genus Psychroserpens; species Psychroserpens mesophilus_A. The sequence goes on from NZ_JBODQC010000006.1 coordinate 61,992, forward strand.
GTGAAAAAAGTCTAAATTTATAATTCAACAAATTAGACTAGTGATGAAAAAAATATCAGCCGTTTTTTTATTTATAATGTGCTATACATGTGGCTCAGACTCAGATTCAGACACTACGCAGCAATATATGAATTTTACAAGGGTAACTACAGCTTACTTATCTGGAGAACCTTATCTCAAATCCAGAAGAACCTATGTAAATAATAAACCAATTGCTGACACAATTCACTACATTGAAGATAATGTATGGGCTTACACCAAATTCTTTTATGAAAATGAGAAATTAAGCCGAATTGAAATCGATTCTCCTTCTGTAATTAATGAATACGATTTCACTTATGATGAACTGGGCAGAATAATTCAAACAACCAATATCGTTAGTGAAAATACATCTTCAACAACTTATACATACGGAAATCAAATCATTACAAGTGAAAACATTACGAATGGCGAACAAACTACCAAAGAATTTTTACTAAATAACGATGGTATTATCTATAAGGAAATAGGTCCTGAAGAAACTGTTGAAATTATCTATGATGAAGATTATAATGTACAGTCATTAATTTCATCAATAGAACCTACTAACTTCTATACATATGACAGCACAAATTTACCTCCTGTAAACGCTCAAATATATTCTAGATTCATCTATGGAGACTATAAAAATAATTATGCATTATATGATAACAGTATAAAAGGAATACATTTTAACTACGTTGCAACAGTACCTAAATATCATCTTTCTTTAACAAATAGTGAATATTCACTAACCTATGAATGGACACTAAATAATGATGGATATCCTTTAAATATGAATGTTTACAACAGTAATAATCAGCTACAGTCAAGTGTTGATTATTTTTATGATTGAAAGCTTTAAATTGAATATCCAAATAATAGTCTATCTTTGCACCTTGAAAAAATAAATAGTGAGACCTCATATTAAGTACGAGGTTAGTTTTACTCAAAAATTTTGATTTCGCTAAAAAGCTTTTCAAAATTGAGTTTCACTTAATTCCTCAGAGTGAGGATGTGTTACCTAGAAGTTTAAGTGTTTAGTATGTCGATTCGCTTCTTTTGTAACACCAAAGAACATAATCGAATACAATACAAGACGAATGAGCACATTCAAAGAACTCGGTCTTAATGAAGACCTATTAGCTGCTATTAACGACTTAGGATTTGAAACGCCTAGTGATGTACAAGCAAAAGCAATTCCTATTTTACTGGAAAAAGATACCGACTTGGTTGCCTTAGCACAAACAGGAACAGGTAAAACCGCAGCATTTGGATTTCCAATGCTTCAAAAAATTAATATTGACAGTCGTACTACTCAAGGATTAATACTCTCTCCTACTCGTGAATTATGTTTACAAATTACCAATGAACTTAAACTCTATGGTAAATATTGTAAAGGACTTAATGTAACTGCCATTTATGGAGGTGCAAGTATTACAGACCAGGCGAGATCTGTCAAACGTGGTTCACAAATTATTGTGGCTACTCCTGGTCGTATGAAAGATATGATTAGCAGAAATATGGTTGATATTTCTAAAATTGAATTTTCAGTTTTAGATGAAGCTGATGAAATGCTAAACATGGGGTTTTATGAAGATATTACTGATATCTTATCGCACACTCCTAAAGATAAAAACACATGGTTATTTTCTGCAACGATGCCGAAAGAGGTCTCTAATATTGCGAAAAAATTCATGTACAGCCCTATTGAAATTACAGTAGGAAATAAAAATGAAAGTACAAATCAGGTGTCCCACGAATACTATCTGGTAAATGCCAGAGACCGTTATCAGGCTTTAAAACGTTTGTCTGATGCCAATCCGGATATCTTTTCTGTAATTTTCTGTCGTACAAAACGCGATACTCAAAAAGTTGCTGAAAACCTTATTGAAGATGGTTATAGTGCTGGAGCTTTACATGGTGATTTAAGTCAGAACCAACGTGATTTGGTGATGAAATCGTTTAGAAATAAACAAATACAAATGCTTGTGGCTACAGATGTTGCTGCTCGTGGTATTGATGTTGACGATATCACTCACGTTATTAATTACCAGTTACCAGATGAAATTGAAACCTATACGCATCGCTCTGGTCGTACAGGTCGTGCAGGAAAAACAGGTGTTTCGATGGTGATTGTTTCTAAAAGTGAGGTTCGTAAGATTAAAAGTATCGAACGTATCATTAAGAAAGAATTTGAGAAAAAAGAAATTCCTGATGGTATGGAAATTTGCGAAGTGCAGTTAATGTCACTCGCCAATAAAATACACAATACTGAAATCAATCATGAGATAGACAAGTACTTAGATAGTATTAACGAATTATTTTCTGATACAGATAAAGATGAATTGATTAAGAAGTTTTTCTCTGTAGAGTTTACGCGTTTCTTCAATTATTATCAAAAATCAAAAGACCTTAATGTGAGTGATTCTTCTCGTGGCAGTGAACGCGAAAGCGGACGAGATTATGGTGGAAGCAAAAATGAAACACGCTACTTTATAAATGTAGGACGTAAAGATGGTTACGATTGGATGAAGCTTAAAGATTTCTTAAAAGAAGTTCTAGAATTGGGTCGTGATGATGTCTTTAAAGTAGATGTTAAAGACAGTTTTTCATTTTTTAATACAGAAAAAGGAATCCAAGACAAAGTATTAGCCTTTTTTACTGATTTTAAACATGACGGACGATTTGTTAACGTAGAAGTGAGTGAAGACAAAGGCGGAAGAAGTCGTGGTGGACGTCGTGATGGTGGAAAACGAAGACGTAACGATAGTAAACCAAGAGGAGACAGACGCTCTTCTGGAAGACGAAGTGATTCAGGTTCTGGAAACCGAAGTGACAGACGCTCTTCTGCAAGATCTAGTGATTCAAGAAATAGAAGCGAAAGACGAAGTTCAGGCAGTGAGTCAAAATCAAGACGCTCTGATAGTAAACCAATATCAGATAGACCAAGACGTTCGAGACGTAAAGATTAAAAATAAAAACCTCACCATATTATTGTGAGGTTTTTTTAAACCATCTTGTTAATATTAAGTCAAATTATTAGACATTAATCAAGTTATTTACTTTTGTTTACTACTTTTATATCGTAATTTTAGTACATGAGACACCTACAAATATTTGCTTTTCTTTTTTTTACAACAGTAATTTGCTTTGCCCAAGATCCAACATCTGTTATAGGAACTGTAATTGATGTGTCTACAGATCGACCAATAGATCGTGTAAATATTGTTAATTTAAATCAAGTTATTGGTACTTCAACTAATGATGAAGGTGAATTTGAAATTAAAGCTAATGTCAATGATACACTTCACTTTTCGTATTTAGGATATAAATCTATTAAAGTAAGAGTTACCAACGATTGGCTTAAATTTGGTAATACAGAAATAGGCATGACTGAATTGGCTTTAGCATTAGAAGAGGTTGTTGTAAATCAATTAAAACTTACGGGTTATTTAGCTGTCGATATCAAACAGGTTCCTATAAAATCTAATTACAGATATAGTATTTCAGGCTTATCAAACAAAGGTTATGAAGCTGGAGACAGGAGACCAAATGCTGTAAATAAAGTATTAGGAGCTATTTTTAATCCTGCAGATTTTTTACATAATATGTTTGGAAACAAAGCTAATGAATTACGCAAACTCAAAAAGATGAAGCAAGATGATGAGATTAGAAATAATCTGGCATCGCGTTTTGACAGAGAAATGCTTTTAGTGTTATTACAAGTCGACAAATACGATTTAGATGAAATTATAAATCAGTGTAATTATTCAAAAGATTTTATTGAAACAGCTAACGACCTTCAGGTTCTTGATGCCATAAGTGAATGCTACGAAGAGTACAAAGTGTTAAGTCGAAGCAATAGCAAATCAGGTCGATTTTAAATCTGCTGCCTACTGTCTAGACTGTCTAGAGTGTAAAGCAATTCTATTACCTTCTGAATCTATAAAAGCAGCCATAAAACCATGCTCTGGTGAAATTTGTGTCTTAGGCTGGTATATATGACCACCTGCTGCCTCTATTCTATTCAACTCATTTTGAACGTCTTCTGAAACAAAATAGACTAAAGTACCTTCCTGACTAGGTACATATGTTTCTTGCTTAATTAAGGTTCCTGTAGCACCAGGTTTTGATTCATCAAAAGGAAACCATCCCATAAGTATACCTCCAAAATCGTGTATTGTAATGTCTACTTTAAAAACAGTTTCATAAAACGTTCTTGCTCTATCCATATCATGTACTGGTATTTCAAACCAGCCAATCATATTATGTTCCATATCAGTTAGATTCTAAAATTTCTTTTAAACTTCCCAGACCTTCTTCAAAATCTTTACCTACATGTTTATCTACATTGTAAAGCAGCATGAATATATTCGCTGGTACTTTATTCTGTCCAGAAAACCCCCAAGTTACTTTAGTTTTTCCTTCTTCTGCAACTTCAACTTTGGTGATTGCATCTGATTCTGACTTCCATGGTTTAAAGAAACGCAACCTTGCTTCAACTCGTTCATTATCAACAATACTAGTGATTTCCTGTTCGCCAACACCAACAGCTTTATTACCTTCCCATTTTGCAATAAAACCAATTTCACCATCTGTACCAATAAACTCTTGTTTCATTTGAGGATCTCTCTTCTTCCAAGGTGACCAGAAGTCTTGATTCTTGATGTGTTTTAAATAAATAAAAACTTCTGGAAGAGGTTTGTTTATGACAATACTTCTCTCAACTTTATATGATTTTGGGGCAAAAAGTGCCAAGAGTATAAAAAGTAAAACTAGTATCCCGAGAACATACAATAGGATTGTCATAATTTAATGTGTTGGTTGTGATAACAAGTTACAAAATTATTAGGCTTGATAAAAACGTTCAATAATCTCATCATAACTTTTAATTGTTTTTTTACACCAATCTAATCGTTTTTCTAGTTTCTCGTCTTCTGTAAGTTGCCAATTGATATTAGATTGTTTAAGTTTGGTGGTTACATGTTGTAAAATAATGGCTGCAGATACCGAAATGTTTAAGCTTTCCGTAAACCCAACCATCGGAATTTTCAAAAAACAATCTGCCTCATCAATGACTTCTTGAGACAAACCTTCTGTTTCTCTCCCGAAGAAAAAACAAGATTTCTTGGTCACGTCAAAATCATGAAGCATTGCATTGTTATCGTGAGGTGTTGTGGCTACAATTTGATATCCTTTTTCTTTTAAATTTGAAATTGTTTCCTTTACAGAATTATATCGATTTAAATCCACCCACTTCTGTGATCCCATAGCAATTTCGCGGTCAATACGTTTACTATTAATCTCTTCTACAATATGTACTTCCTGAATCCCAAACACATCACAACTACGTATCACTGCACTGGTGTTATGCAATTGATAAACATCTTCTGTTGCAACTGTAAAATGATTTGTTCGTTGCGATAACACCTCAGTAAATCGTTCTTTACGAGATGCTGTGAGATACGATTCTAAATGTTTAAGAAGTTTTGCGTCTGTCATATTGTAAAAATAAAAAAACCCAACCAAACGGTTGGGTTTCAAATTGTCTATTATCTAAGATTATAGATTTGCTCCAATATTTCCTTGAGCAACTAATGTTCCTAAATCGTCAGCACTTAAATGCACGTTTAAGTAACCATCTACAGTTAAAACGTCACCATATCCAAACGGAGAATCGTCATCAAGGGCAGAAACATTAGTTTCACTTTTCCCTGTCAAGCCATCTACTGGAGTAAATGTAAATAAAATATCTCCAGGTGCTGTGGCAACACTACCCATATGAATATGAGCTGGATGCATCCCTCCATTAGGTGTACCTATAAGTGATAATTGTGCAAGTGCTTCTCCATTATTTCTTTCGAAAAAAGTAGCAGTTCCTGTAATACCTGGTACATCTACAGTTGCTAAATCATAAGCAATAGAATTACCAGTTAAATCATTTTGACCAATGTCACCTTGTGCTACCAGAACATCTAAATCATCGGCACTTAAGTGTATGTTAATATAACCATCATAATCCAAGATATTTGTATAGCCAAAACTTGTATTATCGTCAAGCGCAGAAACATTTGTTTTACTCATACCTGTCGCTCCATCAACAGGGTTAAAGGTAAATGCAATTGCTCCAGTTTCTGTTGCGGTATTCATATGAATATGTCCTGGATGTGTATCGGTATCAAAAGTTCCATCTAATGCGATTGTTGCTAATGCTTCTCCATTCACACGTTCAGAAAATGTTGCTGTTCCGTTTATTCCAGGAACATCAGCAGTTGCTAAATCATAAACTATTGAAGTTCCAGTAAGCTCGTTTTGTCCAATATCTCCTTGTGCGACAAGTGTTCCTAAATCATCAGCACTTAAATGAACATTAATATAACCATCAAAACCTAATAATTCGTCATAGGTAATCAATGCTCCTCCTTGATCTTCATTTAGCGCAGTGACGTTTGTAGAACTATATCCTGTATCTCCATTTACCGTTTCTAAAGTAATGGCAATTGCACCTGTTTCTGCTGCTGTATTAAAATGAATGTGTGCAGGATGCATCCCACCAGAAGGTGTTCCAGATAACTGCAACTCTACTGTGGTTGACCCATTTGTGTTTTCGGTAAAAGTTGCTGTACCTGAAATTGAAGGATCTGCAACCGAAGCTAGTTGATATATTTTAGTGTCACCAAAAGGATTATCGACCAAAACTGTATCATCATCATTACTGCAGCTAGTTAAAAAAGCTACAGGTATAAAGAGTAGTAGTTTGAATAGTGTTTTCATAATATATTTTTGTTTTATTTTAATTTGGAATTAATGTAACTGTAATAGCCCTGTTTTATTAATGTTATCCAAGTTTATCTTGACGCAAACCATGTAAATGCTTATTTTTAGTTTTATAATGAAAAACAAATGAAAAAACACATCGTTGTATTAACTGGAGCTGGAATGAGTGCAGAAAGCGGATTAAAAACGTTTAGAGATGCCAACGGATTATGGGAAGGTCATGATGTTATGGAGGTGGCTACTCCTGAAGGTTTTCAGAAGAACCCAGAATTGGTTTTAGAATTTTATAATCAACGTCGAAAGCAATTATTAGAAGTAGAACCAAATTCGGCACATAAGGATTTAGTAGAATTAGAAAATGATTATAAGGTTACCATCATTACTCAAAACGTAGACGATCTCCACGAACGTGCAGGAAGCAGGAATGTTATGCATTTGCATGGTGAGCTATTAAAAGTTCGGAGTACAGGAAACGAGCTTGATATTAAATCTTGGACTAAAGACCTTATGCTAGGAGATTTGTGCCTTAAAGGTTATCAATTACGTCCACATATTGTCTGGTTTGGAGAAGCCGTTCCAATGATTGAAAAAGCAATTGAAATTTGTGTGACAGCCGATATTTTGATAATTATTGGCACGTCAATGCAAGTCTATCCAGCGGCAAGTTTAATGCATTATATTCCTGATGATACTCCAATCTATTTTATTGATCCTAAACCAGCAATTGATAGCAGAGGACATCTAAAAGTAATTCCTGAAACGGCAACTAAAGGAATGAAAATTCTTAAAGAATCATTGCGATAGCTTGGATACAGATTTCAACTACTATAATAACTAAACTAATCATCGTTATTCAATTTAAAAAAGTCATTAACAGGCTTGCCAAATATTGCTGAAAGCTTCAAAGCCAAAACTGTAGATGGCACATATCTATTGGCTTCAATAGAGTTTATTGTTTGACGAGAAACTCCAATTTTTTTTGCTAAATCATCTTGAGTTAAACTCAAAATAGCACGTTCTACTTTTATGGTGTTTTCCATTATCTGTTACGTTTTAATATTTCAAAAAACATGATTTGAATTAATAACATAAAGAACAGAATTTCAAAATAGCTAAAGGTATTTGATGGGTTAGGTTCATAAACATAAGTATGCAAAATATGCTCTATTCCAGGTTGTATTAATGCATATAAAACTCCGAAAACAAATGCAAGAGCATACGATTTAGCTCTTAAAGAAGCAATCATTTCGTCTTCTTCCCTATCTTTTGATAAGGATATTATAAGAAACCCAACAATAAGTAACCGTTTAAGAACTTCTTTAGCCCATAAAGGTTCATTATCAATAAACTTAAGAGATATTAAGAAAATGAAAATCAATACAGATATAATAACACCTTTAATTTTCCATGCATTAGACAGTTGAAATTTAGACCATCGTTCTATTTTGGTACGTTCACAATCTTGTAACTTTTGTAGATTCATGACAAATATATTTTATATTAAGTAAAATTATTTTTACTATATGACAAATATACTTTACATTTTAAAATAATCCAAAATAAAACTCTGTTTTTTAAAAAGCAGAGTTTAAAGTATAAAACAAATATTCATATTATGAACTCTTCTGTCCTACAAATTGTTGTGTCTTCAGTTTAAAAAGCACATTAAATGTGGTTAAACTTCCATAACTACGCGTAATATATTGTTGAAGATCTATTTTTTCCTGTTCATCAAGATTTTTACTAGAATTAATTTTCTGTTCCATCACTCGAAGTCGATCTCTAACCATTGTTATCTTATGGAAAAAACTATCAATAGGAATTTCTTTACTTTGTAGACTGGTATCTGCTGGTTCCAAAATAAGTTTTCCGCCTTTCCACTTATCAGCTATGGAAACAACTTCTGTGACATCACTCCATTTTTTTAAAATTTGAACGAGGCTACTTTCAACTTCAAAAAAACTAACCGTATCTACTTCATCTTCGTCAGCTTCAATGACTTCAAAGTCACTATCTAATTCTATAGTTTCTAATCCGTTTTCAATAAATGTAACCCAGTAGTGTTTTGAAGTGACATTTGTAACAACGCCTTTTCCGTACTCTGGATGATTTATTCTTGATCCTATTCCTAATAATTTCATGTGCTATTTAATTTAATATTTGTTGACTAAAATAAAAATTATTACGGAATTACAATCTTGGCCTTGACGCTAATTCTATTTTAATCTAACCGATAGTATTCTGACATCTTCAATTGGTCGATCCCATCGATCAGTTTTTACTTTCGCAATAGAATCTACAACTTCTAAGCCTTCAATCACTTGTCCGAAAACCGTATAATTTTGATCCAGATGAGGCGTTCCTCCTATAGTTTTATAAACCTCACGATGAGATTGTGGAATCTCGTAACGTATAAAATCAGTAAAAGATTCAGCCAATGCGTTAATACTGTCGTTCATAATCGTGTATTGCTCGACATTTTCTTCAGCTTTTTTTAGAGCCTTCCAAAGTGATGCATTTTCAGGTTGATTTAAAAGGTGATGTCTTGCCAACATTTTGTTTATTCGAGATTCTGCCACATCAAGAAGACTATCGTTAAAAACTTTGCCCTGAACTATAAAAAACTGCATCGCACTAGACACTCTTCCTAGTGTTTCTTCTCTGGCTGTTGATAACGCACCTTTTTGATGAAATAAGTTTGGTTTAAATTCTGCATCTACCTTATACTCCAGATCTCCTTCTCCTAACATTTTATCTGGTTTTGCATAACGACTATCTGGATCACCTCCTTGAATCATAAAAGTCTCAATTACACGATGAAATAATAAACTATCATAAGCTTTGTCATGGATCAACTTTATAAAATTATCACGATGCAAAGGAGTTTCATTATACAGCTCAATAACCATGGTTCCATAATTGGTGGTCATTTCTACAATTTTTCGGTCATCTGACTTCAAATTATAACTCAAAAAAAGTAAACCTAAGACTAATACAAGTCCGGTTTTTAATCTAGTTTTCATAATATTTGATTTAATTAGCCATATCAAGCTCTAAATTAAATCTTTAATTTCAAATCACCTAAGTAAATAAATTAACAAAACTCTAAAACAACCTCACTTCGGTTTTAGTGTGAATTTAAGTACCTTTGCAACTTTGTGAGCAAAATTCACATTTCAGGTTAATTTATGAGTAAATTCGACGAGACCATCGAGGTTAAAGGTGCTAGAGTGCACAACTTAAAAAATATTGATGTTTCTATTCCACGTGAGCAATTGGTAGTGATTACTGGTTTATCTGGAAGCGGAAAATCGTCTTTAGCATTTGATACCATTTATGCTGAAGGTCAGCGTCGTTATATTGAAACATTTTCAGCCTATGCACGACAATTTTTAGGTGGTTTGGAACGTCCTGATGTAGATAAAATAGACGGTTTATCTCCTGTAATTGCTATTGAACAAAAAACAACCAGCAAATCACCTCGCTCTACTGTTGGAACCATCACAGAAATTTATGATTTTCTACGTTTACTTTACGCTCGTGCCAGTGATGCTTACAGTTACAATACTGGTGAGAAAATGGTAAGTTACAGTGATGAGCAAATTAAAGATCTCATTAAAGAGAGTTTTAATGGCAAGCGTATCAACATCCTCTCTCCTGTTATCCGTTCAAGAAAAGGACACTATCGTGAACTTTTTGAACAAATTGCAAAACAAGGCTTTGTAAAAGTGAGAACTGATGGTGAGGTTCGTGATTTGGTGAAAGGCATGAAACTGGATCGTTACAAAACGCACGATATTGAAATTGTCATTGACCGACTTAAAATTGACGATACTGCAGATAACGATAAGCGACTTTCTGAAACGATACATACAGCCATGTATCATGGTGATGACGTGTTGATGGTTCTCGATCACGATACTGATGAGGTACGTTATTTTAGTCGAAATTTGATGTGTCCATCCTCTGGGATTTCATATCCTAATCCTGAACCAAATAACTTTTCGTTCAATTCTCCAAAAGGTGCTTGCCAGACGTGTAATGGCATCGGAACCTTATATCAGGTCAATGAAAACAAAATCGTTCCAGATGATAGTATCTCCATAAAAGCTGGTGCCTTAGCGCCTCATGGTCCGCAAAAAAACAGCTGGATTTTTAAACAGTTTGAAACAATCGCACAGCGTTTTAATTTTAGTTTAACCGATGCCTATAAAGATATTCCTGTCGAAGCCAAACAAATGATTATGTATGGTGGAAATGATAAGTTTTCTGTTGAAAGTAAAACTTTAGGTGTTACTCGAGATTATAAAATAGACTTTGAAGGTGTTGCTAATTTTATTGAAAGTCAGTACAAAAATGCTGAAACGACGTCACTCAAACGTTGGGCAAAAGACTACATGGATAAAGTTTCTTGTCCAACCTGTGAAGGATCTCGACTCAGAAAAGAGTCTTTATATTTTAAAGTCAACGGACTTAACATTGCTGAACTCGCCAATAAAGACATCGTTGATTTGGCAGCTTGGTTTGAAGGTTTAGAAAAACACCTTAGTACAACGCAATTCAAAATAGCTGAAGAAATTATAAAAGAAATCAAATCGAGATCTCAATTTTTATTAGATGTTGGTTTAGATTATTTGTCACTTAACAGAAGTTCAAAATCTTTATCAGGTGGCGAAGCACAGCGTATTAGACTTGCCACTCAAATTGGTTCTCAGCTGGTTGGTGTACTTTATATTTTAGATGAACCTAGTATTGGGTTGCACCAACGTGATAATGAAAAACTAATCAATTCCTTAGTTGCTCTTCGTGATATTGGAAACTCTGTTATTGTTGTAGAACATGACAAAGATATGATAGAGCGTGCTGATTATGTTATTGATATTGGTCCGAAAGCCGGAAAATATGGTGGAGAAATTATCAGTATTGGTTCGCCTTCAGAATTATTAACTCACGATACATTAACTGCAGATTACCTCAATGGAAAAAAAGAAATTCCTATTCCTGAGAAGCGACGTAAAGGCAATGGCAAAACCATTGAACTTAAAGGTTGCACAGGTAATAATTTAAAAAATGTATCTGTAACCCTTCCTTTAGGAAAAATGATAGGTGTCACAGGAGTTTCTGGAAGTGGAAAATCAACACTCATTAATGAGACTTTGTATCCTATCATGAATGCCCATTATTTTAATGGTGTAAAAAAACCGATGCCTTACAAAAGCATAAAAGGTTTAGAGCACATTGATAAAGTCATTGATATTAACCAGTCTCCTATTGGTAGAACTCCAAGGAGTAATCCAGCGACATATACAGGAACCTTTAGTGAAATACGCAGTTTGTTTGCTAAAATCCCAGAGGCTATGATTCGTGGTTATAAACCTGGTCGTTTTAGCTTTAATGTAAAAGGTGGTCGATGTGAAACCTGTCAAGGTGGTGGCTTGCGTGTGATTGAAATGAATTTCCTTCCTGATGTGTATGTTGAATGCGAAACGTGTCAAGGCAAACGCTTCAACAGAGAAACATTAGAAATTCGTTACAAAGGGAAATCGATTAGTGATGTCTTAGACATGACCATGAATGAAGCGGTAGATTTTTTTGAGCACATTCCGAAGATTCATAAAAAATTAAAAACCATCGTCGATGTTGGTTTAGGATACATAACGCTGGGTCAACAAAGCACAACACTTTCTGGTGGTGAAGCACAACGTATTAAGCTGGCTACCGAACTTAGTAAAAGAGATACAGGAAACACCTTTTACATTCTTGATGAACCAACAACTGGCTTACATTTTGAAGACATTAGAGTTTTAATGCTGGTGCTGAATAAATTAGTCGATAAAGGCAATACTATATTGATTATTGAACACAACTTAGATGTGATTAAAATGGCAGACCACATCATAGATATAGGTTATGAAGGTGGTCAAGGTGGTGGAAAAATCGTCGCAAAAGGAACTCCTGAAGAAATCATTAAAGACAAAAAAAGCTACACGGCTAAATTCCTTAAAAAAGAGTTGATGTAAGACTTTCTTACTGAAAACAGGCAAATGTGAACTCAATCCAATAATTTATTAGTGCTATCACTTTCAGTTTTTTAACAATTGAATAGTAATGTATATATTTATTTTATAACATTAAAAAACTAACAATTATGAAAAGTATTCTTTGGTTAATAGCGGTAATATGTATAATTGGATGGTTACTAGGTTTACTAGGAATTATTCCAGGTATAGGCACCAGTAGTTTAATTCACGTTTTATTAGTGATTGCTATTATTGTAATTTTATATAATATCATAACTGGTCGCAAACCACTATAAATTATAACATATCATATATCATAGGCAATCCAAACTGGGTTGCCTTTTTGTTTATAAGTCGGTCAACTATTACACTATAAATTATTATTTCTATTGCTATTTCTATTATTTTTGTGACTTTGACAAATATTTAAAATACCAAACGATATATGAGAAAAGAACAGAATGCTAAAGGCTGGAATGAAATTAAAACCAACGACTCTTGGGCTATATTTAAAATTATGGGCGAATTTGTAAGCGGTTACGAAAAGCTTAGTAAAATTGGTCCATGTGTATCAATTTTTGGATCTGCACGAACAAAACCTGATCATAAATACTATAAACTCACCGAAGAAGTAGCGACAAGAATAGTAGAACATGGCTATGGTGTTATTACTGGTGGTGGACCAGGAATTATGGAAGCTGGAAATAAAGGCGCACATATTGCAGGAGGAACGTCTGTAGGCCTTAACATAGAGTTGCCTTTCGAACAACATGATAATCCGTATATTGATTCTGATAAAAGTTTAGATTTTGATTACTTTTTTGTTAGAAAAGTAATGTTCGTCAAGTATTCTCAAGGCTTTGTCGTTATGCCTGGAGGTTTTGGAACTTTAGATGAACTCTTTGAAGCCATGACTTTAATACAAACTAATAAAATTGAGAAATTTCCAATTATTTTAGTCGGAACCGATTTTTGGGGAGGATTGATAGATTGGGTAAAATCAACCTTGATAAACGAAAAAAATATTAGTGCTACAGATTTAGATTTAATACATCTTGTAGATACTGCAGATGAAGTGATAAGTATTTTAGATGGCTTCTATAAAGAATATGGGTTGAGTCCAAATTTCTAAACCAAACATTCACTTTTTAATATTGCTATGAAAAAGAACTTATGTTTGATATTGGTGCTGTGCACTGTCGCATTGAATGGATTGTATGCGCAAGAGAATTTTAAATTAATGTTTTACAACGTTTTAAATTTCCCTTTAGAAGATGCTGTACCTAATCGCTTACAATATTTAGAATTAATTTTAAACGATTACAGACCAGATATATTCATGGTTTGTGAACTCAATAATGAAACTGGCGCTAATACCATATTGAGTTCTCTTCAGTTTTTAAACCCAGATTACCAAAGTGCAACTTTTGAATTGAACACCTCTGATGACGTGATAAGTGATCAGAATGACCTTCAAAATTTAATCTATTATGACAGTTCTAAATTCACACTTGAGAGTCAAACCATTATCACTTCAATTTATAGAGATTTTAATCATTACCGAATGAAAATCAATTCAGTTGAATCTGATATAAATCCTGTATTCATTGACGTTATTGTCTGTCATTTAAAAGCATCAAGTGGTACCGAAAATCAAGTGATTCGTTTTCAAATGGTTGAAGATCTAATTGCCTATTTAGATACACTACCCGCAGATAGCAACGTGGTTTTAGCTGGTGATTTTAATGTTTATACAGATTCTGAACCTGCATTTCAAGAACTCATAGATTCAGATAATAATAATGCTATTGATTTTATAGATCCTGCTAACCAGATTGGAAGCTGGCACAACAATACCAATTATATAGATGTGATGACACAATCTACAAGAACTCAAACAGGTTTTGGTGGTTCTACTGGAGGGTTTGATGATCGGTTTGATTTTATAATGACTTCAGAAAACATGCAAACCAATCCTGAAATTAAGTTTGTAGAAAACTCCTATAAAGTTTATGGAAATAATGCCAACATACAATGCTATAATCAAGCCATTAATTCTTCAGATTGTGCTGGTGCAGAATATCCATTTTTTATTAGAAATGCTCTGCATAATTTCAGTGACCATCTTCCTGTGACACTAGAACTACAAACAAATCAATCTTTATCTTTAGAGGAATTTTCGACAGTAAAAGCATTACAAATTACAGGTTCTAATATTATTGACGAGGTGTTAACTCTAAAGTTAAACCCTTCAGCTCAGCTAAAAACAATCACTATTAACAATAATTTAGGACAAGTTATAAAAACTATTAGTGTTAAAAACTCGTTATATGTAAAAGAAAATATGTCATCCATGGCAAATGGCATATATTACATCACATCACAAGAGTTACACCATAAACCGTTAAAATTCATCATAGCACATTGAAATTAAAACACGTCTTTTTTATTGCAATTAGTTTGTGCTTAAATGCCATTGGTTTTGGTCAAAACTCAATCGACCTGAAAGCAGATTTTGATGTAGAACATAAAACCGTTCATATAGAACAAAAAATTAGTTATCACAACACCAGTAACGACACCTTAACAGCTATTTACCTCAACGACTGGAACAATGCCTACTCAACAAAAAACACACCTTTAGCGAAACGCTTTGAAGAAGAATTTAGCCTTAAAATTCACTTTGCAAAAAGTGAGCAACGTGGTTATACAACAATCACTAATCTAAAAAACAGTACTGGTAAAGACCTCAATTTCAGTAATCTTAAAGAGCACATAGACATCGTAAAAATAGAGTTGGACACTCCGCTTTTACCCAATCAAAAATACGAACTCAATGTAAGTTATAATTTGGTTTTACCAGATGATACTTTCACGGGATATGGTATAAATGACAGTAAAGAATTTAATTTAAAATATTGGTACCTCACTCCTGTGGTGTATGATGGTAAATGGCAAATTTACAGCAATAAAAACCTTGATGACCTGTATACGCCTAAAGCTAATTTAAATTTTGAAATCAGGTTTCCTTTGGGATATACCTTTATCTCTGAGTTAAATACTATCGATATCCAACAGACTAAAAATGAACAAATAGTAACATTATATGGTGCAAATAGAGTTAATAGCACATTTGTACTCGTGAAATTTTCTGAGTTTAAATTTGTTCAAACTGATGATTTTAATATCGTATCAAACATAAACAGTAAAGGTGTTAGTCCGGAAGAAAAAGCATTAATTACAGATAAAATAACGCGTTATCTCACGCAAAATCTTGGTAGCTATCCACACGAACGATTATTAATTACTAAAAGCGACTATAAAAAAGACCCTTTATACGGCTTAAACCAATTACCTGATTTTATCAGACCTTTTCCTGATAATTTTCAATACGAATTAAAACTACTAAAAACAGCACTTAAAAATTATTTAGACAACACACTATTAGTAAATCCAAGAAAAGATTACTGGATTAAGGAAGGTATTCAGATTTATTACCTGATGAAGTATATTGAAGAGCATTATCCTGATACTAAAATGATAGGAACTTTAGCAAATATTTGGGGAATCCGATCGTTTCATGCAGCCGATTTAAATTACAACGATCAGTTTGTGATGTTTTACATGCAGATGGCAAGAACTAACAGAGACCAGCCTTTGACAACGTCTAAGGATTCACTGTTAAAATTCAATGCAAATATTGCCAGCAAATATAAAGCTGGCGTTGGTTTGCGATATCTCGATGATTTTGTCAATGGAAACACTATAGAATCTACTATCAAACAATATTTAGCAGATCAAAAACTAAACATTACATCTTCAAAAGACTTTGAAATCCTTCTGAAGAAAAACACATCTAAAGATGTCGATTGGTTTTTTACAGATTATATCAACTCGCGAAAAAAGATTGACTTCAAAATTAAAGATGTTGAAGCTACAGAAGACTCGATAACGCTCACTATTAAAAACAAAAGAGACAATAGTGTGCCTGTTTCGTTATTTACTCTTGATAAAGATTCTATTCTAACTAAAACATGGGTAGAAAACATTAACGATACCAAAACACTAACCATTCCCAGAAATGGTAACAACAAATTTGCGTTAAATTACGACAACATGATTCCTGAGTTTAATCTCAGAGATAATTATAAAACTCTTAACAGTAATTTTTTAAATAACAAACCCCTTCAGTTTAGACTTATTCAGGATATTGAAGATCCTTACTACAATCAAATTTTCATGATGCCGCTAATAGAGTTTGAAAACATCTATGATGGATTGACTCTTGGTGGTAAATTTTACAATAAAACACTATTGAAAAAACGTCTTAACTATAAGATCTCACCACAATACGCTACAAATTCTAAAACGCTAACAGGAAGCGCTTCTATTCGCTATACCCATAATATCGAAAATAGAAATCTTTACGGAATTAATTATGGCATTAGTACAAGCTATTCATCTTTTGCTGAAGATGCTTTTGTGACACGTGTAACACCAAGTATTTCATTCAGCTTTAGAAATGATGATGATTTTAGATCTGATGATTTTCAAAATTTGAGTTTGAGGTTTCTATCTATAAAAAGAAATGTAGGAGATGATACGATATTTGAAGTAGATAATGATGTCATTGATGAACCAGATTATAGTGTATTTAACATGAGGTATGTGTCTGGAAAACCTGGTATTATTAATTTCAAACAATGGTTTTATGATTTTCAGCTTGCAGAACGCTTCGGAAAAATATCAATAAACTACGAATACAGAAAACTCTCTGAACGCAACAGGCAATTTAATATTCGCTTTTTTGCCGGAACATTTTTGTTTAACAAAACTGATGAGCAGTCCGATTATTTTAGTTTTGCTTTAGACAGACCAACAGATTACCTCTTTGAATATAACTATTTAGGACGCTCAGAATCTTCAGGAATTTTCAGTCAACAAATTATTATTGCTGAAGGCGGATTTAAATCGATGTTAGAAACTCCGTTTGCAAACCAATGGATCACTACAGCCAATACAAGCACAACTATCTGGAGATACATCGAAGCTTATGGCGATATTGGTTTAGTAAAAAACAGAGGTAGAAATCCGAAATTTGTTTATGATTCTGGAATCAGATTAAATTTGATAACTGATTATTTTGAAATTTATTTTCCTGTATATTCAAATTTAGGCTGGGAAGTCGGACAACGAAATTATGAAGAACGTATTCGTATTTTGTTTACCTTAGATCCAGGTAGACTTTTAGGGTTATTCCGACGTAAGTGGTTTTAGAAAATTCTTAATCAAACTTTGATTTATCTAGCCAAACTAAGAATACTGTAATAATTATGGTCTTTTTATGATAATTTATTAAACATATAACAAACTTCAACGTTGTAAAACATAGAAACTTTAGCTAAATTTGCAACATATAATTTAAGGCTATGCAAACCGATTCTAATACAAAAACTGATTTAACTTTTGAAGACTTTAAAACTCAAGTCATAAACGACTACAAAATTGCTGTAACCAGTAGAGAATGCAGTTTATTAGGTCGTCGTGAAGTGTTGACTGGAAAAGCTAAATTTGGTATTTTTGGTGACGGAAAAGAAATTCCACAACTCGCTTGGGCTAAAGCTTTTAAAAATGGTGATTTTAGATCTGGTTATTACAGAGATCAAACCTTTATGATGGCCATTGGTGAACTCACTATTGAACAGTTTTTTGCTGGTTTATATGCCAATACAGATATCTCACAAGAACCTATGTCTGCCGGAAGACAAATGGGAGGCCATTTTGGAACGCATAGTCTTGATGAACATGGCAACTGGAAAGATTTAACCAAACAAAAGAACTCTAGTGCTGACATCTCTCCTACTGCTGGTCAAATGCCAAGACTTTTAGGATTAGCGCAAGCCTCTAAAATATACAGACAAGTTGAAGGTATAGATACGACAAACTTCTCTAAAAACGGAAATGAGATTGCCTGGGGAACTATTGGTAATGCCAGTACAAGTGAAGGCCTATTCTTTGAAACGATTAATGCTGCTGGTGTACTACAAGTTCCGATGGTAATCAATATTTGGGATGATGAATATGGAATTTCTGTTCATGCGAAACACCAAACGACTAAAGAAAATATCTCTGAAATCTTAAAAGGATTCCAACGGGATGAAAACCTTAAAGGTTACGAAATATTAAAAGTTAATGGTTGGGATTATCCGGCTCTAATTGAAACTTATCAAAAAGCTGAGTACATTGCACGCGAAGAACATGTTCCTGTAATGATACATGTTTTAGAATTAACACAACCTCAAGGACATTCTACTTCTGGTTCTCACGAACGCTACAAAAGCAAAGAGCGTCTGGAATGGGAACAGGAATTTGATTGTATCTCGCAAATGCGTCAATGGATGATTAGTAATAACATTACTAATCAGGATGAGCTTGATGCGTTAGACAAAATCATTAAAAAGAACGTTCGTGATGGTAAAAAAGCCGCTTGGAGTGCTTATTTAAAACCTATAAAAAATGAGCAGGAAGAAGCCATTATAATACTAACGGCACTTTCAGAATCAAGTAGCAATAAAGTATTTATTAATAAAATCATCAATCAACTTAAAGGTATTGATGAGCCTTTAAGAAAAGACATAGCATCGTCTGTTCGAAAGGCTCTGCGTTATGTTGTTTCTGAAAATTCCGCAGAAAAAGAACGTGTTCTAACTTGGATTAACTCCTATATGGAAACTGTTCAACCAAAATACAGTTCACATTTATACAGCACCTCAAATCGTGCAGCAACAACCATTAAAGAAGTATTACCAACTTACGATAGTAATGCTGAACAGGTTGATGGCAGAGTCGTTATCAGAGATAATTTTGATGCTATTTTTGGCAAGTATTCTGAAGCTTTAGTTTTTGGTGAAGACGCAGGTAATATTGGTGATGTAAATCAAGGTTTAGAAGGGCTTCAGGAAAAGTACGGAGAACTTAGAGTTGCAGATGCAGGAATTAGAGAAGCTACTATTCTCGGACAAGGAATAGGTATGGCTATGCGTGGCTTAAGACCTATTGCCGAAATACAATATTTAGATTATATCTTGTATGCCTTACAAATCATGAGTGATGATTTGGCTACATTACAATACAGAACCAGAGGAAAACAAAAAGCACCACTAATTATAAGAACTCGTGGACACAGACTTGAAGGTATTTGGCATTCTGGATCTCAGCTAGGAGGCATTATAAATCTTATAAGAGGGATTCATGTCTTAGTTCCAAGAAATATGACCAAAGCAGCAGGTTTCTACAATACATTATTAGAAAGTGATGAACCTGCGCTTATTATTGAATGCTTAAATGGCTATCGTTTAAAAGAAACCATGCCTAATAACATTGGTGAGTT
Source organism: Psychroserpens mesophilus (assembly GCF_050617655.1). Classification (GTDB taxonomy): domain Bacteria; phylum Bacteroidota; class Bacteroidia; order Flavobacteriales; family Flavobacteriaceae; genus Psychroserpens; species Psychroserpens mesophilus_A. The sequence goes on from NZ_JBODQC010000006.1 coordinate 82,200, forward strand.
TAAAACACCTCTTGGAGTTGTTGAAACAGTAAAAGAAGGTACAGATATCACCTTAGTATCTTATGGTTCTACACTAAGAATTATTGAACAAGTAGCCAAAGAACTTTTAGAAGTTGGTATTAATGCTGAAGTCATAGATGTTCAGTCTTTATTGCCATTTGACATCAACCATGATATTGTTAAAAGTGTAGCCAAAACCAACCGTCTTATGGTGATTGATGAAGATGTTCCTGGAGGTGCTTCTGCTTATATTCTGAATGAGATTTTAAACACTCAAAAGGCTTATCAATATTTAGACAGTCAACCTAAAACTTTAGCTGCACAACCACATCGACCTGCTTACGGAACTGATGGTGATTACTTTTCAAAACCTTCAGCTGAAGATATTTTTGAAGCAGTTTATGAAGTGAAGCATGAGGCAAATCCAAATGACTTTCCGAAATTAAGATAGCTTTCATCTTAAAAACTTACAAACCCTAAACCTTTCATTAATTTGAAAGGTTTTTTTATACATCTGCGGTTATTGATGACATAAGTCATAAAATAATTTTTGAAAATTTCATAATTTAGAAGCTATCAGTAAACTTTCAATACATGTTAACAGAAGACCTAATACATTCATTCAAAACCAATTCAGATTTAATTTCATATTTAAAAACACATGAAGATGATAATCCTAATTACGGATCAGCTTTAGAAAAATACGATTACGAACAGCAGTTACTTCCGCTTCAAGCTGAACTTGTAGATTTTCAGCGATGGGTTCAAAAGGAAAACAAAAAAATAGGAATTATTTTTGAAGGAAGAGATGCTTCTGGCAAAGGAGGAACAATTAAACGTTTTAAAGAACACCTCAATCCCAGAGCTATGCGAATAGTAGCCTTAAATAAACCCACAGAAGTTGAAAAAAACCAATGGTATTTTAATAGATATATTAAACAATTACCAAACGCTGGAGAAATCGTTTTTTTTGACAGAAGTTGGTACAACAGAGCTGTTGTTGAGCCGGTTATGGGATTTTGTACAAAACAACAGTACAATCGATTTATGATTCAGGTGCCTGAATTTGAAAATATGCTCTACGAATCTGGTACAACCATTATTAAATTCTGGTTTTCAGTCTCTAAAGAAGAACAGCTACGTCGTTTTGAAAAGCGATTGAAAAATCCTCTTAAAAAATGGAAATTCAGTCCAGTTGATGAGAAAGGACAAGAACTATGGGATGATTTTACCGTTTACAAAAACCAGATGTTTTCTCGCACGCACAACTCCTTTTCACCTTGGGTGGTTATAAAATCAAATGATAAAAAGCAAGCGCGATTAGAAAGCATCAAATATGTATTGAGTCTGTTTGACTATGATAATAAAGGAAATAGTTGCAAAGCTCTCTTGCCTGATCCGAATATCGTTCAACGCTATTTTAGAAATACCATTCAACTTGATCAATAGATTTCAATGATTATGACAGAAAAAGATTTAAACACATTAAACACAAAAAAAGGAATTGAAGCCTTATTACGTCAAAAACGTATTGATACAAAAAAAGCAATTCAGAGTGTGAAATATGAGAAACGTCTTGAAAAGCTTCAGGAAGAAATGTTAATTCTACAGCAATGGGTAGCTAAAAACGATAAAAAAATTGTCATTCTATTTGAAGGTCGTGATGCCGCTGGAAAAGGTGGAGCTATCCGACGTATTATCCAACATTTACCACCTCGTGCTATTCGGGTTGTGGCGTTACCAAAACCAAACGAAACCGAAATGGGACAATGGTACTTTCAGCGTTATATTAATCGCTTGCCAAATAATGGAGAAATAGTATTTTTTGACAGAAGCTGGTACAACAGAGCTGTCGTAGAACCTGTTAACGGGTTTTGCTCGAAAAAAGAATATGATATATTTATGGGGCAAGTCAATGAGTTTGAAAAAATGATTCAGGACTCTGGCATCTATTTATTAAAGCTATATTTCTCAATAACAAAAAAAGAACAAGAACGTCGTTTTAAAGACATTATTAGTTCCACAATTAAAAAATGGAAATATAGTGATGTTGATAAAAAAGCCTTATCACTATGGGATGACTACACTCGATTTAAAGAGGCTATGTTTGATAAAACTCAGAAGCATGCGCCATGGAAAATAATCAAAGCAAATAAAAAAACAAGTGCTCGAATAGCAGCTTTTGAATACATTTTAAAAGAAATTCCTTATGAAATAAAAGATATTGAAACCATAAAACATAAAACAATGCGATCAATTTTAAATGAATAATTTCAGAGATCAGTTTTAAAACATAATGAAATATTACCGCTCATGAGATTAGAGATGATAAAGAAGAGCTAATAATCTGATTTTGTTACTATGTAGTTTAAGGTGATTAAAACCTGAAAAAGCAACCGTTACCGATTGCTTATTTACTAAGTTTATGTTGTCTTATTTAAATTTTCAACTGTTTAAGAAGTCTATAAGAATCTTATTAAATTCTTCTTTATGAGTGATGTTTAGACCATGTGGTGCGCCTTTTATGATTTCAAATTGATTGTTTTTAATTCCTTTTGCAGCTTGCTTAGCCGAAGTGGCTATAGGAACTGTTTTGTCGGCATCTCCATGCACAATAAGTGTAGGCACATCTATATTTTGCAATTCAGATCTAAAATCGGTGTGCATCCATGCCTTTGCAGCTTCAATTGTTGCTCTGGGTGAAGCATGTGATGCTACAATAAAATCATAGTCCAGTTGAGCTTGACTAACACGATCTTTGTTATCATCATAATTATAAAAGCCTTTGTGAAAATTTTTCAAAAATCCCAAACGGTCCTCTTCTAAAGCATCTTTAATGCCTTCTAAATCTTTTTCCGGAACACCATCAGGATTATCATCTTTTTGTTTTACTAAAGGAACAATACTACTTATCAAAGCTGCTTTTGAAATTCTGTCACTTCCAAAATCTGTAAAATAACGAACAACTTCACCTCCACCCATAGAGAATCCAACAATGACACAGTTGGTAAGTTCAAGTTGTTTTATCAGTTCATTTAAATCGCTGGCTAACGAAGAATAATCATAATTATTCCATGAAAATGAGGAGATCCCAAAACCACGTCTATCGTAAGATATGCATCTGTATCCAGACTCTACAATTTTCCACACTTGTTGTTCCCATGATTTTCTGCTCAAAGGCCAACCGTGAATCAGTATAACGGGTTGACCGCTTCCGTAGTCTTCATAAAAAATATCAACGTTATCTTTCTTGGTTTTGTTTGTTATAAATGGCATAAAGGTTTATTTTTAAATTCAATTTAAAATATCTGATTAATACGTCTGTAATTGACTGTAATGGACAAATTTTTTGTTCAAATAAAAACCTCGAACTTTAATACGTATGAAAGCTGTCTCTGTAGTAACCCTAAGAAAAGAACTCAAATACAAAAGCAGTGAAGAGTTAGCTGAGCTTTGCTTACGATTATCCCGTTTTAAAAAAGAGAACAAAGAACTCCTCACCTATTTATTATTTGAAGCACATGATGAGTCTGGTTACATCGACACAGTAAAAACTGAGATAGACGAACAATTTGAAGCAATCAACACCAATAGCTATTTTTATATCAAAAAAAGTGTACGCAAAATTTTGAGAAACATTAAAAAGTACGCTCGATATTCCTTAAAAAAAGAAACTGAAGCTGAGTTACTCCTCTACTTCTGTCAAAAATTAAAAACATTTAAACCCACAATAAAAAACAACACAACCTTAATCAATATATACAACAGACAACTAGCTCAAATTGAGAAAATTGTATCTGGATTACATGAAGATTTACAATATGATTTTGGTTTAATGATTGAAGAATTGGGTTACTTATAACCAATAACACATGAAAGACACAAGTCACCACGATGAACGTATTGCAAAAATGACTGTTGCCTCAGTGTATCCGCATTATGTCACAAAAGTAGAGAAGAAAGGCAGAACAAAAGAAGAGTTGAATCAAGTCATAGAATGGCTCACTGGTTTTGATAACAGCACATTAGAAGTACTTCTTGAAGATCAAGTAACTTTTGAAACGTTCTTTAAAAAAGCCAAACTAAATCCTAATGCTAAGCTTATTACTGGTGTTATCTGCGGTTACAGAGTTGAAGAGATTGAAAATCAATTAACACAGCAAGTAAGGTATTTAGATAAACTTGTTGACGAATTAGCGAAGGGTCGGAAAATGGAAAAGATCTTACGTGTTGGTTAAAAGATCCTAATAAACATGAGCAGTATCAATAATCACATCAACTATATAGAGTTTAAAGCAATCGATTTAAAGGACATAAAAGCGTTTTATGAACAAGTATTTGATTGGACTTTTACAGATTATGGTACAAACTACACTGCTTTTGCGAATAGTGGTCTAGCTGGTGGTTTTGAAAAAACTGACCAAATGATGACAAATGGAGTTTTAATTGTATTGTATCATAAAAACTTGGAAACCGTAAAACAAAAAATTAAAAATCTTGGAGGCAATATAACCGTAGATATTTTTTCGTTTCCTGGTGGAAACCAGTTTCAGTTTTTAGATCCTTCTGGTAATGAACTGGCTGTTTGGTGTGAGACACAAAAGTAAGAAGTCACCTTATGGATTCCTGTAAAATTTAACAAAACAAAAAAAGCAGAATCAATTAAGATTCTGCTCTTTACATTGCATTGAGACATTAATTATGCAGTCTGCATACTATGTTTACCTTCATAAACTTCCTCTACTAATTTAGAGCAAAATGCTGGTAAATCTTTAGGGTTTCTACTTGTTACTAAACCTTCGTCTACAACAACTTCTTCATCTACCCAATGCGCGCCTGCATTGATGATGTCTTTTTTAATCGAGTTATACGATGTGACTTTACGTCCTTTCAAAACATCTGCCTCTGCTAATAACCAAGGAGCATGACAAATTGCTGCTACTGGTTTATGATTTTCAAAAAATGATTTGGTAAAGTTTACCGCTTTCTCATTTCTTCTCAATGCATCTGGATTAATAACGCCTCCTGGAAGTACTAAAGCATTATAATCGCTTTGTGATACTTCATCTAAGGTTTTATCAACATCATATTCATTACTCCAGTTACCATCTGCCCAAGATTTAATTTTTCCCGAGTTTTCTGAAACAATATGTACATCTGCTCCTGCATCTTTTAATGCATTCATAGGTTCTTTTAATTCACTTTCTTCAAATCCATTGGTTGCTAAAATAGCAACGGTCTTTCTGTCTAAGTTTTCCATTTTATTTTTTTGGTTTTATTGTTAATATTTATTTACCTTAGTATAGTAAATAGATGACGTAAAACCGAAAAAACGTAAGGGTTTAACGAAGATTTAGCACTATGTGTTAACAGGTCTTAAAACTAAGATAATATCTTTACTAGAAGTTCTTTCAGAAGGTCGCCTTGAGGTACTGCATTTGAGTTAACACCTTTACTCTTAACATCAAATTCTCGAAGTGTAGATACAATTTGACTTACTTTCCGCATTGGAAAATTTCGAGCAGCTGTAACATACTCATTTACAAAATAAGGATTGATTTTTAGAGCTGAAGCAACATTTCTTGGATTCTTGTCATGCAAACCATGAAAGTGTAATAACTGAGAGAAAAAACCAAACAGCAACGAAACCGTTACTACCATTGGATTGTCTTTTGGGTTGTTTCCAAAATAGTTTACAATTTTGAAAGCCTTAACGCTATTTCGCTCTCCTACAGCTTTTCGCAATTCAAAATTATTATAATCTTTACTTATCCCTATATGCTCTTCAACATGTTCAGGTGTGATTTGAGTGCCTTCAGGAAGAATTATTTTAAGCTTTTCTAACTCATTGTTAATTTTACTTAAATCAGTACCTAAAAACTCTACCAGCATCTGTGAAGCTTTAGGAGAAATCGTATACTTCTGTCCGGAAAGCACTCTCCGAATCCATTCAGCTACTTGATTATCATAGAGTTTTTTGCTTTCAAAAACAACACCATCTTGCTTCTTAATCGCTTTGTAAAGCGCTTTACGTTTGTCTATTTTTTTGTACTTATAATTTATTACCAGGACTGTTGTTAGTTGTGGACTTGAAGCATAACTTGCTAAATTTTCAATGGTGCGCGATAAGTCTTGAGCTTCTTTTACAATAACCACTTGACGCTCAGCCATCATAGGATAACGCTTAGCATTACTCACAATATCGTCAACAGTAATATCACGACCATACAATACCATTTGGTTAAACCCTTTCTCTTCTTCTGAAAGCACATTATTTTCAATGTAATCTGAAATTGCGTCAATATAATAAGGTTCTTCTCCCATTAAAAAATAAATGGGTTTGATCTGACCTTTTTTTATATCTGCTACAATTTGCTTTACCTCATCCATGATTGAAAATTACAATTTTCAAATTCCAAATTCCAAAAAAATAATATCTGTTTTGGTTTTCAGTTTTAGTAGATTAACTTTGAAAAAATCTTGGTTTGCTTTTATGCAAGTATTAAATTTTCCTAAGTTCGAATTCCGTTTCAAAAGTAACGAAAATAAAGTTTCTATTTTTGATGAGATTCGTAAAAAATTTATCATTTTACAACCTGAAGAATGGGTGCGTCAACACTGTGTTCAGTATTTAATTCAGTATAAAAATTATCCGAAATCTTTAATTAACGTTGAAAAAGAGCTCAAAGTTAATGGGCTGTCAAAACGTTATGACATTGTCGTTTTTAATCCTGATGGAAGCATTCATCTTATCGTGGAATGCAAGTCGCATAAAATTAAAATAGATCAGACCACATTTGACCAGATTGCAAGATATAATTTAACTTTGAATGCAAGTTATTTAATGGTCACTAACGGAATTAATCATTATTATTGTATGATGGACTTTAATAACGAACGCTATGAGTTTTTAAAAGATATTCCAAATTATAAATACTGAATACTTGAAACTAGCTATCGTCATATTAAACTGGAATGGAAAACAATTGCTTGAGCAGTTTATACCTTCAATTATTAAATATTCTCAGGAAGCAGATCTTTATGTTGCAGATAACGCCTCAACTGATGACTCTGTTACATTTTTAAAAACGCATTTTCCAAAAGTCCAGATTGTTCAAAATAAGATAAATGGCGGTTATGCTAAAGGTTATAACGATGCTTTAAAACACATTGAAGCTGATGTGTTTTGTTTACTTAACAGCGATATAGAAGTCACTCCAAACTGGCTCATACCTATCGTTCAAGAATTTCAATTAAATTCAAATACAGCAATTATTCAGCCTAAAATTTTAGATTTCAACAAAAAAACGCATTTTGAATATGCTGGAGCGGCTGGTGGATTTATCGATAAATACGGTTATCCGTTCTGTAGAGGTCGTATTTTCAATAGTATTGAGGAAGATAAAGGACAATACGACGATACCACTACTGTTTTCTGGGCTTCTGGTGCTTGTTTTTTTATACGGAAAACTACCTTTGAATCCTTAAGTGGCTTTGATGAATCTTATTTTGCCCATTTTGAAGAAATTGATTTATGCTGGCGTGCTTTTAATGCTGGTTACATTACAAAGTATGTTGGTGCCTCTACTGTGTATCACGTTGGAGGTGCTACATTAAATGCTATACATCCAAAAAAAACCTATCTCAACTTCAGAAATAGTTTATTTACCATTACTAAAAATGCCTATGGATTTCTGTTCGGAGTTATTTTTATAAGATTAATTTTAGATGGTATTTCAGGTTTAAAATTCCTGATTCATTTTCAATTCAGACATTTTTTAGCCATTTTAAAAGCTCATTACAGCTTTTACTCTAATGTAAGTCGCCTTTTAAAACAACGTCGTCAACTTCCAAAGAAAAAAAACTACTACAAAACAACATCTATTGTGTGGTCTTACTTTGTGCGTAAACGTTATTATTACCAATTGTTAGTAAATGTGTTAAAATTTTAGTTAAAGAAGCACTCAGGATGTTTTCTTTTATCTAATTTTGATATGTTAAATAACAACTAATTATTAAAGTTTATTATGAAAAAATTAATGCTATTAAGTGTTGCTGGGATGTTAATTATGACTTCATGTGTGTCAAAGAAAGAATTTATGGCACTAGAAGAAAAACAAAAAGAAACTCAGGATTTATTAAATTCTGCAACTGTTAAACTAAACAGTTGTTTATCAGACAGAGCAGCAGCTGAAGCTCGTGTTGAAACCATGAAAGATCAGTTAGCCGATTTGCGTAAGTCAAACCAAGATTTAATTGACACTAAAGGAAATTTAACAACCTTAACTCAAAAAGGTGCTGAAAACCTTGAAAAATCTTTAGAAAGCTTAAAAGAAAGAGATCTAAAAATCACGCGTTTGCAAGATGCTTTATCAAGAAAAGATAGTGTAACATTAGCCATAGTAACCAGTTTAAAGAAAGCTGTAGGTATTAATGATCCAGACATCGAAGTAAATGTTGAAAAAGGAGTTGTATTTATTTCAATTGCAGACAAATTACTTTTTCAGTCTGGAAGTTACACAGTAACGACAAGAGCTAAAGAAATTTTAGGAAAAGTTGCTAAAGTAATTAATAGCAAGCCAAATTTTGAAGCTATGGTTGAAGCTCATACAGATAATGTTCCTTATAAAAAAGGTGTATTGTTAGACAACTGGGATTTAAGTGTGAAACGCGCAACGTCTGTCGTTAGAGTTTTAGAAGAGCTCGAAGTTAATCCACAACAATTAGTTGCTGCTGGAAGAAGTTACCATGTTCCTCTAGTAGAAAACGATACTGCTGAAAACAGAGCAAAAAACAGACGTACCAGAATTGTTGTAATGCCAAAAATTGACCAGTTTTACGAAATGGTTGAAGAAGAAATGAAAAACTTATCTGCTGGTAACTAATCCAGAAAAATAGAATACTAAAAAAGGCTCAATCATATGATTGAGCCTTTTTTTATAACTTTAAAAATTGAAATGTAAGCGAGTACTAACGCACCTTAACCATACATTAAAATATTTCCAAATTTCCTTTTCCTTCCCTAACTATCAAAGGCTCATCTTGAGATAAATCAATCACTGTAGACGCTTCATTATCTCCATAACCACCATCAATTACCAAATCGACTAAGTTATCCCATTTTTCAAGAATTAATTCTGGATCTGTCGTGTATTCTATTATTTCATCTTCATCACGAATAGATGTCGATACAATTGGATGACCAAGTTGTTTCACAATTTCTAAAGCAATAGAATTGTCAGGCACACGAATACCAACAGTTTTTCTCTTTTTAAAAGGATGTGGCAACGTATTAGAACCTGGTAGAATAAATGTGTAAGCACCAGGAAGTGCTCGTTTTAATATTTTAAATGTTTTAGTGTCAATCTGTTTTACATAATCGCTTAAATTACTCAAATCATGACAAATAAATGAAAAATTAGACTTCTCTAATTTAACACCTTTAATTCTGGCAATCTTTTCTAACGCTTTAATATTAGTGATGTCACAACCTAAACCGTAAACCGTATCAGTAGGATAAATTATTAATCCTCCACGTTTAAGCACCTCAACAACTTTTCTAATCTCTTTAGGATTAGGGTTTTCCTCATAAATTCGAACTAATTCAGCCATAAAACTAGAATATTGATTTTACACTTTACAAAGTAATTAATTATTTTATTACGAATAACTATCCTAACACATCAAGTTTAGCAAAACGAAGTAATAATTTCTTTACACCTCCTACTTCAAAATTAATTTCAGCTTTTACATCTGCACCCTTTCCTTCTATCTTTAATACTTCACCTTTACCAAAACGCGCATGCTCCACAACATTTCCTATAGCTAATTCACCATCGAACAGATTTGTTTTATCGTTAGAATTAGATGATTTAGTTACTGGTTTTAAATTTTTAGGAGCTACAAATTTTGGCGGTTTAGTGTCTTTTTTTCGCTTGATTGGTTTTTTAAATCGAATCTGACTAGGTTCAATATCTCCAAAAATATCAGCCGATAACATAGGGTTTTGACGTGGTTCATGAATTGGTGTCAATACCTCTAAAAACTGATCATCTATTTCTTCAATAAATCGGCTTGATTCTGCATCTATTAATTTTCCCCAACGATATCTTGATAACGTATAAGTCAAGTAGGCCTGTTTTTCAGCTCTGGTTAAAGCTACATAAAACAAACGCCTTTCCTCTTCCAATTCACTTCTGGTATTCATACTCATCGCGCTTGGAAATAAATCTTCTTCCATTCCTACGATAAACACATGTGAAAACTCTAAACCTTTAGCCAGATGAATTGTCATTAAAGCCACATGATCAGGATTGCCCTTATCTGCATCTAAATCGGTAGCCAAAGCTACATCTTCTAAAAATTCAGCTAAAGAATCACCAGCATCAGCTAATTCTTTTTGTCCTTCTACAAAATCTTTAATACCATTTAATAATTCTTCGACATTCTCAATACGTACAACACCTTCAGGAGTTCCATCTTTATTAAACTCGCGCATCAAACCACTAGATTTCACAACATGCTCTGTCAGTTCAAAAGCACTGGCCGTTTGATTCATCACTTGATAACTTTCAATAAGCGTTACGAAATTTTTGAGCTTGGTTTTGGTGCCAGTATTGATATTAATCTCAACTTTATCTATATTTTGTAAGACTTCAAAAATAGTTTTTCCGTAGCCATTAGCAGCAACTACCAATCGGTCTAAAGTTGTTTGTCCAATACCTCGACTAGGATAATTAATCACTCGTTTTAGAGCTTCTTCATCTGCTGGGTTTAAAATCAAACGTAAATATGCCGTAACATCTTTAATTTCTTTTCTTTGGTAGAATGACAATCCTCCGTAAATGCGATATGGAATATCACGCTTCCTCAGTGCGTCTTCAATAGCACGAGATTGGGCATTGGTTCTGTACAGAACAGCAAAATCACTGTTAGGCAATTGCTCGTTCATTTTGGTTTCCCAGATGGTACTTGCCACATAGCGACCTTCATCACCATCGGTCATCAATCGGTTCACTTTTACTTTTTCACCTTCAACATTTGCTGTCCAAACAATCTTATCCAGTTTCGTTTTATTGTGTTCTATAACCGAGTTTGCTGCACCTACAATGTTTTTGGTAGAACGATAATTCTGTTCGAGCCTGTAGACGTTAACATCGTCATAATCTTTCTGAAAGTTTAAAATATTATTAATATTTGCTCCACGAAATGCATAAATACTTTGAGCATCATCTCCAACAACACATATGTTCTGAAAACGATCAGATAAGGCTCTCACAATTAAATATTGTGAATGGTTGGTATCCTGATACTCATCTACCAATATGTATCTAAACTTATTTTGATATTGTGCCAAGACATTAGGAAAGCGGGTTAATAATTCATTAGTGCGCAACAATAAATCGTCAAAATCCATAGCTCCTGCTTTAAAACAGCGATCTACATAATTTTGATAGATTTCACCCATTCGTGGTCGTCTTGCTGCTGCATCAGCTTCTATTAATTCAGGGTTTCTTAAATAGGCTTTTACTGTAATAAGACTGTTTTTGTATGAAGAAATACGACTGTAAACTTGTTTTGTTTTGTAAACATCTTTATCCAGACCCATTTCTTTTATGATAGAACCTAAAAGCTTTTGTGAATCTTGTGTGTCGTAAATTGTAAAATTACTGGGAAATCCTAAGTGGTGCCCTTCAAAGCGTAAAATTTTTGCAAAAACCGAATGAAAAGTTCCCATCCATAAGTTTTTAGCCTCACTATCACCAACGATATCTGCGATTCTGCCTTTCATTTCTTTTGCAGCCTTATTGGTAAATGTTAAGGCCAAAATATTGAACGCATCAACGCCTTGACTCATTAAATACGCAATTCTGTAAGTCAGTACTCGTGTTTTCCCTGAACCAGCTCCTGCAATTATAATCATCGGTCCATCCTTTTGTAAAGTTGGAGCTAATTGCGCTTCATTTAGCTGACTTAAATATTTTTCCAATGCATTTTCGTTTTTAGAACGATAAAAATAACCATTTGTAACAGGTTTTACACAGTGCTTTTATCAATAATTATAAACAATTATTGTTGCTCTTATATTTTCATATATATTTAAGTTTCGAATCAAATACTTCAATTATGAAAATCCTAAATGCGTTTCTATTACTAGGAATTACAAGTACATTTGCACAAAGCAATTTAGAATCTGACTTTATTCAAATAGAGTCTAAACTCATTGAATGGCGACGTGATTTTCATAAACATCCTGAGTTATCCAATCAAGAATTTAAAACTGCTGAAAAAATTGCAACACATTTAAAATCTCTAGGATTAGAAGTTCAAACTGGAGTAGCCATTACAGGAGTTGTTGGAATATTAAAAGGAAATCAACCTGGAAAAGTCGTCGCGCTTCGAGCAGATATTGATGCTCTTCCAGTAACTGAAGACAACGATTTACCCTTTAAATCAACTGTTACTACAAATTTCTCAGGTAATGAAACTGGTGTCGCTCATGCTTGTGGTCATGATGGTCATACGGCAATTTTAATGGCTGTCGCTGAAATTCTTTCAAAACATAAAGATAAAATTAAAGGCACTGTGAAATTCATTTTTCAACCTGCTGAAGAAGGGCCTCCTCCAGGCGAAGAAGGTGGTGCAAAATTAATGATTAAGGAAGGTGTACTTCAAAATCCTAAAGTAGATGTTATTTTCGGTTTGCACTTAAGATCTATGGTTGAAGTTGGAGAAATACATTATAAACCTGGAGGTGCAATGGCAGCTGTAGAGCGATTTGTCATTAACGTAAAAGGAAAACAAGCACATGGAGCGGCTCCATGGTTAGGTGTTGATCCTATAGTAATTTCTGCGAAAATTATTGATGGGTTGCAAACCATTATCAGCAGAGAATCTAAACTCATCAACGAAGCTGCTGTTATTACTGTTGGAAAGATTACCAGTGGAGTTCGGTTTAATATCATTCCAGAAACTGCGGAGTTGGTAGGAACTGTAAGAACATTAGATCCAGATATGAAAGCTTTAATTATCAAACGAATGACTGAAATGACGGAAACTATTGCCAAAGCTTATGGTGGAGAAGCTACTATTTCTTTTAGAAACCAAACGGCTATTACCTACAACAACCATGACTTGGTTAAAGATATGCTACCTAGTCTAAAAAAAGCTGCAGGCGACGATAAAGTGATTCAGATTAAAGCTGAAACTATTGGTGAAGACTTTTCATATTTTCAAGAAGAAATTCCTGGATTCTATTTCTATTTAGGTGGAATGACTAAAGGCAATATTGAACTTCACCCTCATCATACACCTCGCTTTTTTATTGATGAAAGCGGACTTTTACTTGGTGTAAAAGCATTGACTCTAATGACATTAGATTATTTGAACCAATAGTCTAATTGTCTTTTTTACCATCTCCAGCCATTGCTGAGACTAAACCTGATTGTGCATTTTTCCATATAAAATTAAAGATAGATTTTGTTTTATCTCTCTCTACAGTTTTGGTATCGCTATGTCTAAAGCCGTCTGTTTTATCATTACTGTCTTTTGCTATGAATAAGTTGACCAATCCTGATAAAAACTTATTTTTTTCCTCACCATTTTCTTTAAGGATCACAATATCAAACTGGTCGTAATCGGTTTTTAAATCTATTTGTGAATGATTGGCAGTACCATCAATTGTAAAATAAGTTCTAATGAGTTCTCCTTCCAGTTTCAGATTGAGATTAGGTTTCATAAACTGATTCAAATGTTCTGCTTTTAACATTCCAATATCTGCTTTAAAAACAAAGTTATCGTTGACATCATTAACATCAAAATTCCAATCCACTTCTAAAGGTGTATTTTTCATGAAATTTGATGTAATGTTTAGCGATGTGCGTTCAGATTCTGAATATGTGTTAGAAATATTTTTAATTGTTGCTTCTAAATTTGAAAACTCTAATCTACCAGGTTCTCTATCTGTTTTTACTTTTTCTTCATAAGTAATTTCAGCTTTATTTATGATAACATTACTTAAAGTTAAATCAAAATTAAGTTCTCTTAACATTTTACTATACAAGGGCTTATCAACTAAATCATCTGTAATCGACTTATCACGATAAATATGGAAATCAGGCTTATTAATAAGAATACTATCTGCTTCAAAATGCGCAGATGATGTCTTATCAAATTTTAAGTTATGATTTTGAATGTCTACAGAAGCTATACTTAAATCAAAATGATCTCGCTCTGTTTTGATACGTTTTGATAATTCGGCTTTAGAATATTTGGTTTTAAGTTCAAATTCTTCAAGTGTAGTGTTTTGGTTATTCATATTTAGAGAAGCCACAAATAAGTTTTCAAACTCACTAATATTGTATTTTAAATTTTCAGAACTAAGCGATAAATTCTGAAATGCGAAAGGTAATTTTTTAGTTTCAGAGGAGTTAAAAACAACTGAATCTAGCTGAAAATCTAATTTTTCGGCAGAAAAAATCAATGAGTCATTAGTGATTTTGAAAATTTTTATTTCGGCATTACTGACCTCAAATGATGCAATATTTATCTTTTTGTTTAGCTTGTTAGTCAAAACAGAATGGTAACGCTCATTATTTACTTTTTTATTATGATAATAAGTGATTTCTGGCTCATCAACCTTTATTGCTTGAATATTAATACACTCATTAAAAACATAATCCCAGTAACTCAAACTCTTTATCTTAATGGTTTTGAATGCTATTTGTGCATTAATACTATCGGTTGTTTGCCCTTTAACTGTCAATAAAGGCTGTTCAAGATTTAAACTTCCTGAAAATATTTGGATATCTACATCGTCATATTGCAAATCTATATGGTTGGGCAAATTCTCAACATAAGCTTCAAATTTCCTGACTATCATATACTTTGACATAAAAAAAACTGCCAACATTAGAATGAAAACTATGATAAAAATCCGATTTATATTTTTTCTATTTAAAGGCATTTCATAAAGATTAAGATTCATTACTTTTATGTCGTTTAAATTAAAGCAACTTTAAATACTAAGTAGACGTAATGGATAATTTTATTAATGCTATCGCATCAATCTCATGGTGGATGTGGATTATTATAATATTACTTATTGTTGCAATTCGTGATATTTTCTTTCAAAAAAGACATACCATAAGCCACAACTTTCCTATTGTTGGACATATTCGCTATTTACTGGAAAGTATTGGACCAGAAATGCGCCAGTATTTCGTAGCCAACAATCGTGAAGAGCTACCTTTCAATAGAATTGAACGTAGCTGGATTTATGCTTCTGCAAAACAAGAAAACAATTACGAAGGTTTTGGTACAGATCGAGATATTTATGCTCACCAGCATATCTTTATTAATAATGCCATGATGTCTTACAAAATAGAAGACAATCACCCTAATAGTATAGACAAGTCGTTTATACCATGCGCCAAAGTTATGGGAGCCTATCACAAAAGACGAAAACCGTATCGTCCTGCCTCTATTATAAACGTCTCAGCTATGAGTTTTGGTTCTCTGTCTGCTAAAGCTGTAGAGTCTTTAAATAAAGGTGTTAAAATCACTGACGCATACCATAATACTGGCGAAGGCGGATTATCTCCATATCATAAAAATGGAGGTGATGTTGTATTTCACTTCGGAACAGGTTACTTTGGTGTTCGTGCTAAAGATGGTGGATTTTCAATGGAAAAAATGATAAAACTTGTTGAAGACAATCCTTTTATTAAAGCTATTGAAATAAAATTATCGCAAGGCGCAAAACCCGGAAAAGGCGGAGTGCTTCCTGGCGCAAAAATATCTCATGAAATTGCTGAAATCAGAGGCGTTGAAGTTGGTAAAGATGTGTTGTCTCCACCAAATCACTCAGCGTTCTCTAACGTTCCTGAACTGGTTGGTTTTATTGAAGATATTGCAGAACAGACAGGATTACCTGTTGGAATAAAAGCTGCTATTGGCAAATTAGAACAATGGGAAGAACTCGCTGATATTATGAAGAAAACAGGAAAAGGACCAGATTTTATTACTGTCGATGGTGGTGAAGGCGGCACAGGTGCTGCTCCTCCCAGTTTTGCAGATCATGTAAGTCTACCTTGGGTTTATGGTTTTGGAGATTTATATAAAGTCTTTCAAAATAAAGGATTAACAAATCGAATCGTATTCATTGGCAGTGGTAAACTTGGTTTTCCAGCAAAGGCTGCAATGGCTTTTGCAATGGGAGTAGATTGCATCAATGTAGCCCGAGAGGCTATGATGAGTATTGGCTGTATTCAAGCTCAAATCTGTCATACCAATAGGTGTCCATCTGGGATTGCTACACAAAGCAAATGGTTACAAAACGGTATAAATGTGCCATTAAAATCTGAACGTCTGGCTCAATATTTCAAATCGTTTAAAAAAGAACTTATTGAAATCACACATGCTGCTGGTCATGAGCATCCTTGTCAGTTTAACATGAATGACATTGAAGTTAATGTTGATGACCATAATCTTTCACAAGATATGAGTAGCACTTATATGTATGATAAAACAAATGTTCCTTTTACTTCTATGCAAGATTTAAAAGATTGTATATTTTTGGGAGGTAATTCGGAACAAAAAACACATAAAAATTAAAAATACGTATGGAATTAGATATCTTAGGTTTGTTATTATACTGCATTCCTGCATTAATTACTGGAGGAATTGCTTTTTTATTTTTTAGAGAACACGTAGAAAATGAAAACAACCGCAGAAATTTTTTAATACAAAAAGACCTCCAAAAAAACACCTTACCAATGCGGCTTCAAGCCTACGAACGTATGTCGCTTTTTTTAGAAAGAATTAAGCCTTCAAAAATATTACTAAGAGTCAAACCAACATCTTCAAATAAAGAAGATTATGAGTCTTTACTTATAGCAAACATTGAACAGGAATTTGATCATAATTTAGCCCAACAAATCTACGTTACAGACAAATGCTGGAGCATCACTACGACCGCAAAAAATGCAACCATTCAAATGATTAGAAAAGCAACATTATCAGACAAAGTAGATTCTGCTGACAAACTTAGAGAAGTTATTTTAAGTGATATGATGGACAAGCGATCTCCAAGTGATGCAGCTTTATCATTTATAAAAGAAGAAGTTTCAGAAATCTGGTAAAACATCATTCTAAAACTTGATCTTCATGCTTGTTTTTAGCGTATTCATAACCTTGAGACCACCATTTGGTCATTAAACGTTTACTAAAAATCAGAGAGTTTTCAGTAAGACTCGTTGGCGTATAATACATATTAAGCTTCACACCTCTGTTTTTAGCCGCAAGCTTACCAATCATAATATCATTTTTTTCAACCTGATCTAAAAGATGTCCAAACAAACTCAACATTAAAGAAAACGGATTTTTACCTAATACCTTTTGCTTACTCATGTTTTCCGACTCTAATACAATAGCATCAACTTCCGTTGCGCCTCTTTGAATCGCTTCCCTTATAGGAATCACACAACCCAAACCTCCATCTGCATATTCATATCCATCAACTTTAGCCAACGACATGAACGGAATGTAATTACACGAAATCCATATCCAGTTACAAAACTCTTCATAACTAAATTCGTTAATCGACTTATACTCTACACGATTCATAGACAAGTTTGAAACCGTAACAACCACATCTTCTTTTGTCGCTCTTATTTTATCAAACTCCTCTCTTGTCAGATTTCTTTTAATATTTCGTCTCAACGACTTACTTTCTCCAAAGGTGCGTTTCATTCTCACAAATTGCCACAAGGAGTTCACAAAATCAATTGATACATATTCACGATCACCTTTTTGACGCTGAATAAACGGACTCACACTAAAGATATCGTTCTGCTGTACATTCGTAAAAATACCGTACAGCTTATTAACATTATTAGCTGCCAAATGTGGCACCAATAAGCTCCCAGTTGATGTTCCTAAAAACAAATCGTAATTACGACCCAAATCTTTAATCAAATATTCCGCAACACCTCCAGCAAAAGCCCCTTTACTTCCTCCTCCTGATATAACCAATGCTTTCATTTATATATTTTCAATTTTACCATACCACCAAAATACAATTTTATCTAAACTATAATAATATGAAAATCTATTTTCTAAAAGATAACTATTCAAAGGAATTATGTAAATTCGCTATATGAGTACCAATCTTCAAACTCCTATCGATTATCTTAAAGGCGTTGGACCTAATCGCGCAGAATTACTACGAAGCGAATTAGGCATTCACACCTACCAAGACTTAATCAACCTGTTTCCTAATCGCTATCTAGACAGAACCAAATATCACAAAATAAGCGACTTAAGAAGAAACAGTGCCGAAGTTCAAATTATAGGAAAAATTATTGGATTTAAAGAAATTAGCCAAAAACGCGGCAAGCGACTTGTAGGCACTTTTGAGGATGACACAGGACGCATGGAATTGGTATGGTTTAGAGGACAAAAATGGATCAGAGATAGTATAAAAAAAAATATACCTTATGTGATTTTTGGAAAAGCAAACTGGTTTAACGGTGTTTTTAGCATGCCACACCCAGATTTAGAATTACTGAGTGAGTACCAACAAAACCTACGCTCATCTATGCAGTCTATCTATCCTTCTACAGAAAAACTATCAAATAAAGGCATTACAAATCGTGTAATGACCAAAATAATGCAAAGTTTATTTATAGAAACTAAAGGACGCTTTGAAGAAACATTGTCTGATAATTTAATTTCTGAACTCAAATTATTATCAAAAAGCGAAGCACTTTTCAATATTCATTTTCCAAAAAACCAGGACCTGTTAGCTCGCTCTGAATTTAGATTAAAATTTGAAGAATTATTCTACATCCAATTGCAATTAATTTTAAAAAATTTAATTCATAAATCAAAAATAAAAGGGTTTCCATTTGAGTCGGTCGGACAATACTTTAACACCTTTTATAAAAACCATTTACCCTTCGATTTAACCAACGCTCAAAAACGTGTTTTAAAAGAAATTAGACAAGATTTAGGAAGCAATGCACAAATGAATCGATTATTACAAGGCGATGTTGGTTCTGGAAAAACAATAGTTGCCTTCATGTCAATGCTCATGGCACTTGACAACGATTTTCAAGCCTGTCTAATGGCTCCGACTGAAATTTTGTCAGTTCAACACTATCAAGGATTACTTGAGTTATCTAATAAATTGAATATCAGTATTTCACTATTAACAGGCTCAAGCACTACTTTAGAGAGAAGAAAAATTCACGAATCACTTGAAAATGGAGAATTAAACATCCTAATTGGTACGCATGCACTGCTCGAAGATAAGGTGAAATTTAAGAATTTAGGACTTGCAATTATTGATGAACAGCATCGATTTGGAGTTGCTCAACGTTCCAAATTATGGAAAAAAAACACCTCTCCTCCACATATTTTAGTGATGACTGCAACACCAATTCCCAGAACTTTAGCCATGTCTGTTTATGGTGATTTAGACATCTCAGTAATTGACGAATTGCCACCAGGAAGACAAGCCATAAAAACAGTTCATAGGTATGATAAAAACCGACTTAAAGTATTGCGTTTTATTCGTGATGAAATTGATAAAGGCAGACAAATCTATATCGTCTATCCATTGATACAAGAAAGTGAAAAATTAGACTATAAAGATTTAATGGATGGCTATGAAAGTATAGTTAGAGATTTTCCGCAACCAAAATATCAAATTTCCATAGTACATGGCAAAATGAAACCTGCAGACAAAGATTATGAAATGCAACGCTTTGTGAAAGGTGAAACTCAAATCATGGTTGCCACTACTGTTATTGAAGTTGGTGTCAATGTTCCAAATGCCTCAGTTATGGTTATCGAAAGTGCAGAACGCTTCGGATTATCACAACTACACCAGCTTAGAGGTCGAGTTGGTCGTGGTGCAGAACAAAGTTTCTGTATATTGATGACTGGACACAAACTTAGTCAAGATAGTAAAGTCAGACTAGAAACCATGACAAGAACCAGTGATGGATTTGAAATTGCAGAAGTCGATTTAAGACTTCGTGGTCCAGGAGATCTTATGGGCACTCAGCAAAGCGGCATTTTAAACCTTAAAATTGCCAACATTATAAAAGATAAAGACATATTACAAAGCGCTCGTTTTTATGCCAAACGTATTTTAAACAGCGACCCTTCATTAGGTTCTACTGAAAATAAAGTAATTTTACGAACCTACAGACAACTCAGTAAATACAAGAACATTTGGAACTATATTTCTTAGAATTATATAATTATATTTACAAAAAGCGAAACCTATGAGCATGCTCCATTTAAAACTTGAAACTGATCCTCGTTGGGCTACAATTGCCGAGGAAAATATTGAAGAAATCCTCACAGATCATGCGTGGTGTGAGCAAAAAGCAGCAACTAATGCGATAACCATCATCACTCACAACCCACAATACGAAGACTTAGTGACCGATTTACTGGAACTGGCAAAAGAAGAGCTTGAGCACTTTCAAATGGTTCATAATATCATTAAAGCACGTGGTTACAAATTAGGCAGAGAACAAAAAGACAGCTACGTAAATGAGCTGTATAAATTTATGAATAAAGGCGGAAACCACCTACAAAGCATGGTCGACAGGCTACTGTTTTCAGCAATGATTGAAGCGAGGAGTTGTGAACGTTTTAAACTACTATCTCAACGCATCAAAGATCCTGAACTATCAAAATTTTATTATGATTTGATGGTTAGCGAAGCTGGTCATTATACGACTTTCATTACATTTGCAAGGAAGTATGGCAAAAGCATTGACGTGGATCAACGTTGGAAAGAACTTATTGAATTTGAAGGCGAACTCATAAAAAGTTATGGCACATCGGAAAGTATTCACGGATAAACTTATGAAATCAATTATGAAATCACATTTTGTATTAATTGCACTATCAATGACATTAGTTTTTAATTGTGAAAACTCAACTCAAGAAATAAGCTCTGTGAATCCTGAAAACTGGACAAAACGAGCTATTAACATTAGCAAAAATGACAGTTTAGTTTCAGGAAAAACCTACCTTTCTATTTATTCTCAGATTTACAGTCAATCTGAACACAAAACACATAATCTTACTGCAATGGTAAGCTTAAGAAACACCAGCATTAAAGACACTATTTTTCTCTTAAAGGCTGAATATTTTGACACACATGGTAAAACTGTAAGAAGTTACTTTAATGAAACCATTTATCTTGCTCCATTAGAAACCACTGAGATTATTATTGACGAAAAAGATATATCAGGAGGTACAGGTTCTAACTTTATTTTTGAATGGAAAACTCCAAAAAATTGCCCTCAACCCTTATTCGAAGGCATTATGAATTCTACTATGGGACAACAAGGTTTATCTTTTGTAACGCAAGGTCATCGTATTAAATAACCTTATAAAAAAAGCCCAATCTTGCGACTGAGCTTTAAAACATAACTGTTTGTTTGATAATTGATTGATTTGATTACTGACTACAAGTTAGACAGGATTACAAATCGCAGTTGTTAGCATTTCGTTAAAAAGCACTGATAGACTGTTAATTAACGTTGTTTTAAGAAGTGTTTAATTACACTATTCGATTGCTAATTCATTAACAAAATTAGTAAACTCATTCTTAAATTCTATATATTTTTCACCAGTTGCTGGTCCGTTAAAACCTGTGTGAATCTTACGTACCTTACCCTGTTTATCAATAAAGATTGAAGTTGGATACGACAGCACATGATTTAACATTGGTAATTTCTCTTGTGCTTTAATTTTATCTGAAGTTCCATATTGTGCCAGTAGAATCGGGTAGCTAATACCAATATCGTCTTTTAAACGGTTGATACTCTGAAAGGCTTTTTCCTTTGTTTTTGCGTATTCAAAAGCCAATGCAACAAATTCGACATCTTTATTTCCGTTTGTATTATAAAACTCTGAATAGTATTTGCTTTCATCTAAGCAGTTAGGACACCAGGTTCCCATAACCTGAACGACCACCACTTTATTTTTAAATCGGTCGTCAGATAACGACACTATATCTCCTTCAGCATCTGGAAAAGCAAATTCTAAAACCTCATAGCCCTCTTTTAAAAATGTAAGGTTATTAGCATCAGGCAATTCATAAGTCTCATTACGTTTTCCTATAAATGGTTCTTTCCAGTGGTTTCCAGAATAAAACATCCCTTCCATAGTATCTCCTTCAACTTTTGCAATAAATAAAAAAGCATGAGCGCCATCAAAAGCAGATAACTTCATGGTATTTCCGTCCATGATGCCTTCCAAATATCTATAATCTCCAGTGGTGGTTAAGAACGTTCCTGTCACCTTTATTCCTTCTTGTTTAAAAATTCCTTTAGCCAAATATTTATCTGCTGCAACATCTGGACTAAAAACAACTTCCCAATGTCCAGCAACGTTTTGTTTGGCAGAATTAGTTTCAGCACTAAAACGTTTTTCAGTTCCATATTTTGCAGAAAACGGAACCACACGATCTAAGCCCTCTTTAACAAAACGTCCCTTTAAGCTTTCTTCAGCTATAACGGCTTCTATATACCCTTCGAAAACAGGTGTTTTAATCACTATGGTATCATTTGAAATCTTTATATCATTTACTAAAATCACTTCTTCAGCGTTAAAAATCTTCAAGGATTGATGAGATGTTATTTCAAAAATAAAAGGCAATGCCACCTTTGGAGCAACTTGTAATTCTGCTCGCCACACACCAAGCTTTAAATCACTACTTTTTTCCTTATCACAAGACAAAAACAAAATAAGAACAAGAAACGATGTAAGGAAATATTTCATAATGTGGAGATTATTGAACCTATAGTTTATACAAATTTATAATTCTTACAAAGAAAAGACAATTATCGATTATTATAACTACATAGTATTATTATCTTTGTGGCTTGATTAAAGTACACAAATGAAGATTTCTTATAATTGGTTACAGCAGTTTTTGAAGATAAACTGGCCAGCAGAGCAAACTGGTGAACTTCTTACAGATTTAGGTTTAGAGATTGAAGGCATCGAGTCATTTCAATCGGTTAAAGGCGGATTACAAGGCATTGTCGTTGGCGAAGTACTCACTTGCGAACAACATCCTAATGCAGATCGTTTAAAAATCACTACTGTGAATATTGGTGATAATACTCCGTTACAAATTGTTTGTGGAGCACCAAATGTTGCTAAAGGACAAAAAGTTCCTGTGGCTACTATTGGAACCACACTATATACTACTGAAGGCGAAGCCTGGACCATCAAAAAAGGAAAAATAAGAGGTGAAGAAAGCCACGGAATGATTTGCGCTGAGGACGAATTAGGCTTAGGTGCTTCTCACGATGGAATTATGGTTCTAGATCCTGATACAAAAGTCGGCACAGAAGCAGCTAAATTATTTGAAGTTGAAAATGACTGGGTATTTGAAATTGGTTTAACTCCCAATCGCGCAGATGCCATGAGCCATTTTGGTGTTGCCCGTGATTTAAAAGCAGGTTTACTTCAAAAAGAAATCAAAACTGAATTAATTACTCCATCTGTTAGCTCGTTTCATGTAGAAAACCGAACGCTAAAAATAGATATTGATGTGAAGGATAAAACCTTAGCACCTCGTTATTGCGGAGTAACTATTTCTGGACTTAAAGTTGAAGCATCGCCTTTGTGGTTACAAAATCGATTAAAAGCGATTGGTATATTACCAAAGAATACTATTGTAGATGTTACAAATTATGTGCTACATGAATTAGGTCAACC
Source organism: Psychroserpens mesophilus (assembly GCF_050617655.1). GTDB lineage: Bacteria > Bacteroidota > Bacteroidia > Flavobacteriales > Flavobacteriaceae > Psychroserpens > Psychroserpens mesophilus_A. Next base: position 105,960 of record NZ_JBODQC010000006.1, read on the forward strand.
TTTACATGCCTTTGATGCAGCTAAAATTACAGGAAACAAAGTCGTTGTTAAAACACTACCTAAAGGCACAAAATTCACAACGCTTGACGATGTAGAGCGTGAGTTACACGAAGAAGATCTAATGATTTGTGATGCTGAAAAACCCATGTGTATTGCTGGTGTTTTTGGCGGAGCTCATTCTGGTGTTACCGAAAACACAACAAGTGTTTTTTTAGAAAGTGCTTATTTTAATCCGGTAAGTATCCGGAAAACTGCGAAGCGTCACGCCATGAATACAGATGCATCTTTTAGATTTGAAAGAGGTATCGATCCTAATATTACAGAATATGCTTTAAAACGCGCTGCCTTGTTAATTCAAGAGATTGCTGGAGGAGATATTACAAGTGATTTAATGGATTTTTATCCTAAGAAAATTCAGGACTTTCAAGTCAGATTAAGTTTTGAAAATGCCAAAAAATTAATTGGTGAAGAAATTCCAAAAGAAACCATTAAAAGCATCCTTACCTCTTTAGATATTAAAGTCAATAATGTTACCGAAACCGGATTAGGGCTTACCGTTCCAGCATACAGAAATGATGTACAACGTGAAGCTGATGTTATTGAGGAAGTTTTGCGCGTCTATGGCTATAACAACATTCGAACAACTGAAAAGCTAAATGCCTCTATCTCTAACACCTCCAAATTTGAAGATTACAAGCTTCAGAATATCATAGGTAATCAATTGGCTTCTCAAGGGTTTTTCGAAATGCTTTCAAATTCATTAACGACACCAAATTATATAAAGTTAAGTGAGCAATTAAAAGAAGAACACAATGTAGAAATGCTCAATCCTCTAAGTAACGATTTAAGTGTGATGCGTCAAAGTTTATTGTTTTCTGGACTGGAATCTGTAAGCTATAATATTAATAGAAAACGCGACGACCTAAAGTTATATGAATTTGGAAAAACCTATCACAACTACGATGGCAATCGTGAAGAATACAAACGTTTATCGATTTTCTTAACGGGAAACAAGACGACTTTACGATGGAACTCTCCAGTACAAAAAAGTGATTTCTTTTATTTGAAAGGAGTTATTAATAGTGTATTAGAACGCTTAGGATTATCTAAACACAAAGTATCTCCTCTTAAAAATGATGTGTTTAGTGAAGGAATTAGTTTATCTCTCGGAAAAACTAAATTGGTTGATTTTGGCATCATTAACAAGAAGATTTTAAAACATTTTGGTATTTCTCAAGAGGTATTGTTTGCAGAATTTAACTGGGACAATATTGTTAACATGGCAAAACATAATGATATTAAGTTTCAGGATATTCCAAAATATCCTGAAGTACGTCGTGATTTTGCTTTATTGTTAGATGAACAAGTCACGTTTGAAGATATTGATAAAATTGCAATGCAAACTGAAAAGCAGCTATTAAAAGATGTCGATTTATTTGACGTGTATCAAGGCAAGAACCTTCCAAAAGGAAAAAAGAGTTATGCGGTGAGCTTTACCATTCAAGATGAAAAGAAAACACTTACAGATAAGCAAATTGATAAGATCATGAACAAGCTTCAAACTAATTTTGAAAAACAACTAGGAGCTGTATTACGATAACATCTGAGTTTTTAGTATCTCATGTTGGAGTGTTGCCATTATTGTAAATAAGTTCCGAAATATTATATTTTATTTAGCAGTCAGACTTTATATTTATGCTTAAATTTAGCATTCATAAAAAAAAACACAAAACCATGGCAAAAATAACATTAGGCGGAAATGCTATCGAAACTATCGGAAACTTACCATCAACTGGAACTACTGCTCCAGATTTCAGACTTACAACAACAGACTTATCAGATAAATCATTAAACGATTTTAATGAAAGTAGATTAGTTTTAAATATATTTCCAAGTATTGATACTGGTACTTGCGCTCAATCAGTAAGAACATTTAACAAAGAAGCCAGCGAATTGGAAAATACTAAAGTACTTTGTATTTCTAAAGATTTACCATTTGCAATGGCTCGTTTCTGTGGTGCAGAAGGATTAGAAAATGTCATAAGCTTATCCGATTATAAAACTGGTGATTTTGGAAAAACATATGGTCTAACCATTAAAAATGGCCCTTTAGAGACTTTACATTCACGATGTGTTGTCGTTATAGACACCAATGGCCATATTTTACATACTGAGCAAGTAGCTGAAATTAAGGACGAACCGAATTACAAAGCTGCATTAAAGGCCTTAAACTAATTAGTCAAAAAACGTATCTGTAGAGTTATTTACATGACGCAGAAAAAAGATTCTTTTTTAACAAGTCGATTAAAAAGCATAGGTTACGCTTTTAAAGGTTTAACATATCTTGTAAAAACAGAATCAAACATAAAAATTCAATTAGGTATTGCTGTTGCTGTAACTATTGCTGGTTTTTATTTTGACATTTCTAAAACAGAATGGCTGATACAAATTGTATGTATTGGTTTAGTTCTAAGTTTAGAAGGCATGAACACTGCTGTCGAATATATTTCAGATTTCATTCATCCTGATAAGCATGATAGCATTGGCCGAATTAAAGATATAGCAGCAGGAGCAGTATTTATTGCTGCTGTTTCAGCAACTATTGCTGCTTTAATTATTTATATTCCCAAATTTTTTCAAGGTTTATAAGTCCGTTAATATCTAATAACCTTAAATACTTTTTACGTTAGGATAAACGTTAGTAATTTGTATTTTTGTTTTACACTAAGAACCCTTTAATGGCGAAGAAAAAAACCAAGACTAAAAGCAAAGCTAAAACAACGCCTAAAATAAAAAAACCAAGTTTTAAATTATCAAATCAGCAAAAATTGATTTTTGGTAGTTTATTGATAATTCTTGGCATCCTTTTATTTATAGCGTTCTTATCATTTTTCTTTACAGGACAAGCCGATCAAAGCACACTTACAGAGTTAAGCTCGAGAGATGTTGAAGCTAAGAACTGGCTTAATAAACTTGGTGCTTGGGTAAGTGATTTATTCATTAATCAAGCATTTGGTATTTCTTCTTTTATCTTTTCTGGATTGGTTTTTCTTTCCGGAGTGTATATCACCTTAGACATCAATAAATCTAAGTTACGAAGACATTGGATTTGGGGCACACTCATTGCTATCTGGTTGTCTGTTTTCTTTGGTTTTTTTGCTCACAAATACGATTCGCTTGGTGGAACTATAGGCTTTGAAATGAATAGTTTCTTTCAAGATTACATGGGAAAAATAGGAACTGTACTCTTACTCGTTTTTGTCCTAATTGTATATTTAGCCATTCGTTTTAAAGTTACTGGTGAATCTATTGCTGCTTTATTTAAAAATGCAAACAAAGAATTAAAAGAGGAAATTAATTCGGCTAGAAAACAAGATGAAAATGTTAGTGTACCTTTAGATAATGATTTGTCTGCGGAAGCTGAAGATATCAAATCTGCTTTCGACTTAAACATTGAGACACCAGAACCAACAACTGAAAAACCTCAAAAACCTGAACCCAAAAGCGAGACACCAAAAGTAGAAATCACAAAACAAGATCCTGAAGAAGAATCTGAATTAAATATTGAAATTAAAACTTTTGAAGAAGAAGTTTCTGAAACGGATAATCTTTCTAATAAATTGGTTGAAGATTTCGGACAATTTGATCCAACCTTAGATCTTAGCAAATTTGAATTTCCGCCTTTAGACTTATTAAAAAAATATGATACTGAAGGCATTACGATAAATCAGGAAGAACTTGAAGAAAATAAAAACCGAATTGTAGAAACTTTAAATAACTACAAAATAGGAATTGCAAGTATTAAAGCGACTATTGGTCCGACAGTGACGCTCTATGAAATTGTTCCTGAAGCAGGCGTTCGAATTTCAAAAATTAAAAACTTAGAAGATGATATTGCCTTATCGCTCTCAGCATTAGGTATTCGTATTATTGCTCCAATTCCTGGCAAAGGAACCATTGGTATTGAAGTTCCGAATAAAAATTCGACAATTGTATCGATGCGCTCAGTAATTGCTTCGCAAAAATTTCAAAAATCTGACATGGAGCTTCCTATTGCTTTTGGTAAGACCATTAGCAACGAAACCATGGTTGTTGATTTAGCCAAAATGCCTCACTTGTTAATGGCTGGAGCAACAGGTCAAGGAAAATCTGTAGGACTAAATGCTGTACTAACGTCATTACTTTATAAAAAACATCCAGCAGAAGTAAAATTTGTTCTGGTCGATCCTAAAAAAGTAGAATTAACACTTTTTAATAAAATTGAGCGTCATTATTTGGCGAAACTTCCAGATAGTGAAGATGCCATAATAACAGATAACACTAAAGTAATTAATACATTAAACTCTTTGTGTATTGAAATGGATAACCGTTACGAGATGCTTAAAAACGCTTTATGTCGTAACATAAAAGAATACAATACCAAATTTAAAGCACGCAAATTAAACCCTAATGATGGTCATCATTTTTTACCTTACATTGTTTTGGTGGTCGATGAGTTTGCAGATTTAATCATGACTGCTGGTAAGGAAGTTGAAACTCCTATTGCTCGTTTGGCTCAGTTAGCTCGTGCTATTGGTATTCACCTTATTATTGCAACGCAACGTCCGTCAGTAAATGTTATAACTGGTATTATAAAAGCTAATTTCCCGGCAAGAATTGCTTTTAGAGTAACTTCAAAAATAGATTCTAGAACCATTTTAGATGGCTCTGGAGCGGATCAGCTCATTGGTCGAGGAGACATGTTATACACACAGGGAAATGATATTATCCGAATTCAATGTGCATTTGTAGACACTCCTGAAGTTGAAAAAATAACTGATTTTATCGGTTCTCAAAAAGCATATCCTGAAGCTTATCAATTACCTGAATACGTTGGTGAAGAAAGTGGCACAAGTCTTGATAATAATATCGAGGACAGAGATAAACTGTTTAGAGAAGCTGCCGAAATTATTGTAACTGCGCAACAAGGTTCTGCCTCTCTTTTACAAAGAAAGCTAAAGCTTGGATACAACAGGGCTGGACGTTTAATTGACCAACTTGAAGCCGCAGGTATTGTTGGAGGTTTTGAAGGTAGTAAAGCCAGACAAGTATTAGTTCCAGATTTAGTAGCTCTAGATCAATTATTAGAAAATGAATCGTAATTCAAAAATATAATTAACACTTAATTTTAAAATGAAACAGATTATAATTGTAATAGCCGTTTTAATGAGTTCAATTGGGTTTGCTCAAGATGCTGAAACCTTACTTAATGACGTTTATAATAAAACCAAATCTTATGAGAATATATTTATAGATTTCAAATATGTGCTTCAAAACACAAGCGAAAACATTAACCAAGAAACACGAGGAGATGTTGTTATGGAAGGAGATAAATATGTCTTAAACATTCTTGGTATCACTAGAATTTATGATGGAAAAACACTTTATACAATTAGCCCTGAGGATGAGGAAGTGACTATATCTACAGATAATATAGAAGAAGAATCTACAATAACTCCAAGTAAAATGTTGTCCTTTTACAAAGACGGATATACTTATGAAATGGATATTGTTCAAAATGTAAAAGGCAGAAAAATACAATATGTAAAATTAAACCCAATAGACACCAACTCTGAAATAAAACAAGTACTATTAGGCATTGATGCCAATACAAAACACATCTACAACCTGATTGAAATTGGTAAAAACGGCACAAAAACAACCTTAACTGTTAATTCTTTTAAAACGAATGAGCCGATTTCAAAAACCTTATTTACATTTGACAAAAGTAAATATGGAGACTATTACATAAATAAGCTCGACTAGGCCATTAACCATACATGAAAATACTAGATAGGTACATACTCACGACCTACTTAAAAACTTTTTTGAGCGTGTTTATAATACTCATGCTCATTTTTGTTTTACAATCTATCTGGCTGTACATCACAGAATTAGCTGGAAAAGACTTAGCCATTGGAGTTATTTTAAAATTCTTATTATACGTTACTCCTACTCTAATTCCTCTAATTTTACCACTAACAGTACTGTTAGCTTCTATTATGGTTTTCGGTCAATTTGCCGAAAATTATGAGTTTGCTGCCATGAAGTCGACTGGTATTTCACTTCAACGTGCTATGAGAAGCCTAAGTGTTTTTATTGTGTTATTAGGCTTATCTACTTTTGTTTTTTCAAATAAGGTTATCACTTTAGCGAATTACAATTTCTACAACTTAAGAAAAAACATTGCCAAAGTTCAACCTGCTATGGCTATAGCCGAAGGACAATTTAATGATATTGGCGATTACAATATTAAAGTGGAAGAAAAAAGTGGTGATAAAGGACAATTTCTAAAAACAGTAGTCATCCATAAAAAAGGCATTCGTCGTACAGGAAATACGACAGTCATCATATCAGACTCTGGAGAACTAAAGAGTAATCCAAACTCAAATATTCTTCAATTGGTCTTGTTTGACGGACATTATTATGAAGAAATATTTAATAAAGATCCTAAACAACGTGCTAAGAAACCTTATGCAAAAAGCTACTTTGAAGAATACACCATCAATGTTGATTTAGAAGGATTAAATGATGTAGATATAGACGATAAAAGTTATGATAACCGTTACAATATGCTTGACGCGAGTAGTCTTAGTTACACGATTGACAGCTTGTATCAAAAACAATCAGATCAATTAAAAACATTTTCTCAAACCTTATATACACGTACCGCTTTTGAAACTCTGAATCAAAATATCACTACAAAAAAAGATTCCACTTTTAATGGTGATATTTTCAGTTTGTTTCAAAATAAAACTAAAATAAAATTGCTTAATCTCGCTGCAAATACAGCGTCAAGTACAAGTCAAATTATATACGCTAATAAGAAAAACACTGCTGGATCTACTAAATGGTTAAGCAAGCATGTGATTTCTCTTCATGAAAAATTCATTTTGGGCATAGCTTGTATTATTTTATTTTTTGTTGGAGCACCTTTAGGGGCTTTAATTCGTAAAGGAGGTATTGGCTTACCTTTAGTGATTGCTATCTTATTGTTTTTAACATATCATTTTATTGGTATTTTTGCCAAAAACAGCTCATTAGATGGTACCTTAGATCCTGTTTTAGCTACTTGGCTATCGACTTTAATTATGTTTCCTTTAAGTATTTATCTTACCCGAAGAGCTACTAAAGACAGACAGTTATTTGATTCTGAAGGCTTACTTGACCCGCTTAAAAAACTATTTGGGATTAAGAGTAAAACTCTGGCTTTCAGCTCAAAACTATTAGATATTAATTCTGAAGACTATCAAAATCTCAAAAACTATGATAACAATCAATTAATTGATGTTGTAAAACATTACAGACAGTATAATTATGGTATTGAGTATAAAAACTCTTCGCTAAACATACTTGAATCCAGAGGAATAACACAACAGCAACTAAAATTTTCAGGTAATTTAACCGACTACTCCTACGAAGAGTCTCTACGTTTAAAATATCTATATGAAGAGAACTCTAAATTAGCTTTCTTTCTTTATGCAATCACATTATTATTAACGTTACCAGGAGCTATTTTAAAAAATAACGGTTTTCCTTCAGTTGGACAAGCATTATTCATTTGTGGCATTATTGTAGGTGTTTTTTATTTATTTGCTCTTATTAAGTCGTTTATGGATAGTTCTAACCTTAATAAACAACTAGGCAAAAACAACATCTCAAATGCTTTAATATTTATTCTTTTTGGGTTGCCTCTATACTTTGTTTTTTACTTTTTTCAAAAGAAAAAAATAAATGAGGATTTAAAAACGACTAAAACTAACGACCAAATTACCAGTGATTCTAATGGTAAGTTAGACCTACTAACAAATGAAAAATCAAACCTTATATTTAAAGATTACAAATCATACGCTAGGTTTGCTTACATGTTTTATATCATGTGTATCACTTTATGTATTTTATACTTTGTCTTTAAAAACAATAATTTACCAGCTGCTGAAAATGCTGCTTTAGAATTATCAGTGATTTCATTGTTTTTATTTTTAGTCTATTTGATAGTTTCAAATATTCGTTTTAAAACCATTTATACCAGTATAAATCAAAAGCCAGAGTCTCATCTTTTATGGAGTGTTTTAGGATTGTTCATTTATCCTGTTGTCTATTTTAAAAGGCACAATAAAATAGCTGAAGACTTTTCAGCATAGAAAAAATAAGCCATATCTTTGCAACTCTAATTTATCGTTATGCTCACAACAATGTCAAACACAAATAATTCAGCAAAAATAAAACTCAATACCATTTCTGAAGCCATAGAAGACATCAAAAATGGTAAAATCATTATTGTTGTTGATGACGAAAACAGAGAGAATGAAGGTGATTTTATTGCTGCAGCTGAAGCAGTAACACCAGAAATGATTAATTTCATGGCTACTAATGGTCGTGGTTTAATTTGCGCTCCATTAACCGAAGATCGTTGCGAAGAGTTGGATTTAACTATGATGGTTCAAAACAACACGGTTTTACATCATACACAATTTACAGTTTCTGTGGATTTAATTGGTCATGGTTGCACTACCGGAATTTCAGTTCATGACAGAGCTAAGACAATCAAAGCATTGGTAGAAAAAGACACAAAGCCTCAGGATTTAGGTCGTCCTGGTCATATTTTCCCTCTTAAAGCCAAAAACGGAGGTGTATTAAGACGCACTGGTCATACTGAAGCTGCTGTTGATCTAGCTAGACTTGCTGGATTTAATCCTGCAGGAATACTCGTTGAAATTTTAAATGAAGACGGAACGATGGCAAGATTACCTCAGCTAATGGATGTGGCCAAGAAGTTTGATTTAAAGCTCATTTCTATTGAAGATCTTGTAGCCTACAGAATGGAACATGACTCTTTAATAGAGAAAAAGGAAGATTTTAATATTGAAACTCGATTTGGAAGTTTTCGCTTAAGAGCATACCAGCAAACTACTAACAATCAAATACATATAGCACTATCAAAAGGTACTTGGTCTCGAAATGAACCAGTCCTTACTCGTGTGAATGCAACTTTGGTTAACAATGATATTCTTGGAACATTAACTAATAATGCTGACGAGAAATTAGACGACATGTTTAAAGTTATCAACACTGAAGGTAAAGGTGCTATCGTTTTTATTAATCAGCAATCACAATCTATGAATCTACTGAAGCGCCTTAGTATTCTAAAAACATCTCAAATTGAGGGTGAAATAGTAAAAGCGCCTCGTATAGAAATGGATTCTAAAGACTTCGGAATTGGTGCTCAAATTCTTCATGATTTGAATATTCATAAACTAAAATTGATATCCAACACTGAGCAAACCAAACGTGTGGGTATGATTGGTTATGGCCTGGAAATTGTGGAATATGTAAGTTACTAAAATTCAATCAATTCCGTTACAGAATCACCAATTAATATGTTGAGATTCCCTCTAATGCTATTTGGAGTTCCAGACTGACCTCCAAAATCCCTTACGAAAAAGCGCCATGTCCCTGAATTACCAGTATTATCTGGAACATCTCCTGTTCTAAAAATACCAGTTAAAATTCCTCCTGTTCTCGGATTTGATCGATCTCCACTCCATTCTATCATTCTACTTATAGGAGGAATATCTCTAATTATCCATGAATCAAATGGGAATTCTGGTCGTGTAAAATCAATTTGATCTTCTCCTCCTAATTGCCACCGAATCAGAGCAACACCTCCTTGATCTGCTCCAGAATAGATAAAACGATATTCCGTATTAGATTTTAAATTTAATTGCATTCTGGAAAAATCATCATCTTGCGTGAATATTTGATTAAAACCATCTCCTCTTAGTTCAAACGAAAATGTTGGTGGTATCGTATCTACTTCCGGAATTCTGGTTTCACACGATGTGGTTAACCATAGCATGAAAATTATAATTATGAATGTCTTTATTGTCTTCATGATGTTTTTGTTTTAGAGGTATTGTATTCTAGTAATTTTATATGAACTCAAGTCGTTTAAACTTCTCAATTTGTATACATCAGCCTTGTGTTTTATCAAAAGTTAATGTTTCTCCACTACTAGAAGTCACCGTTAATGACTCTTCCGAAATGGAGTTTATAACAGCAATAATCTCTTCAGATTCAAAAGCAATCAAGATGTCTCGATTGTTAGATAATGTATAGGTTGCCATATTTATCCCTAAAGATTCACAGGATCCAGAGCTATCATCAAAGGATTCCAGATTAAAACTACTGTCGGCTTTAAATTCTATGTAACCATTCTTTTCACAATCGGAGTAATCTGTTCCAGGAGTCCTTGATTCATTATACCATTTTCCTGAAACTAAGAGTTCCTGAACTGTGAGCTGATTCATTTCTCCTCCATTACTATCATCATCACTACTACAATTGTATGCCATAATTATTAAACAGATACAACATAATTTCTTTACTATTTTCATGGTTTTTGTGTTTTTAAAAAGAAAAGGAAACCAACGTTAAAACTCCACGTCATATGTTTGTTGATTTCCTTTCTCAACTGATTAATAGCTTCTTTACTGTTTTTTAACGAAATCTATCGTTTTATAATCTTATTGTTCTAGAGGATCTTAAGTTTATAGCTCCCTCTATTTAGAGATATACCACCATCTTTTTTAAGAGGACTCTTATCCATCCTTAAATTATGCTATTGAATTTTTAATTTGAAGTAAAACTAATTCGAACTACAGCCAATTGACGAAAGATATGTTTCAAACTATAGAACATATGCCACAACCGCAATAAAAGTCGAAATTATATAGATAATCAAGACTGAAAAATCTTTTTCCATCCAATCATTTGAAGTTTTATCTGAAACTTACAAACGATACTGATTTTTAAACAAGAAATGATTGTATGAACAACTCAATTCTCAATCACTTCAAACACTTTAAACATGTTTTTAGATTTTGTATTGGGTACCTCAGAAATCAAAGCGTATTTACCAGGCTTTAAATCGGCATAGAAATAACCTGTACTTCCTGCTGGCATATCATTTACACCTCCTAAAAATGTGACACCGTTTGGAACAGGAGTAATCAAACCTTTTGGGTCAGACCAATCCATCCAGGCTTCCAGTGCATCTTCGTTGGCGTAACTCTCAAGTTTTACTAGATTAACATCATGCCATATAAAATTTTCATGTGGTTTTTGATCTTTTACAAAAACTGAAAAAATTTGTTTTCCTTTTTTAATAGGATTATCATAAGATATTCCATCTTCTCCAGAAAGTGTAATATTTACAGTAGCTTCAGGAGGAGTATTTCCACTATCTTCTTCAGTTACAATAATAGGCTTTGCCATTCCCATTAAGGTATGAAACATTCCATTAGGCATTTTTACATAGCATTCCATAATATAGTAACCTGGATCTAATTTTACTGTTGTAGTTGCAGTATGCTTAGGCGCAATTAATCCAACACCTCCTGAAAACACAATGTCAAAATACCATTCTGGAAGCTTATTGAATTCAGCAAAACCTTCTTCAGATTTTCCTTTATTAATCAAATCCATTCCATTTGCAAAAACTGGAGCAACATCAGTCAACGTGTTTTCAATGGTCTTTCCTTCAGGGTATTTATCTAATAAAAAGAAATGGGTTTCATTAGATAGATTTTGGTACTTAAAAGTATTCCAACCTGAGGGAATGGTATCTACCAATTGAAAGTCCATTGCTCTTGATACCACATCAATAACATTTTTTGATTCTTTTACCAACTCTTCTATTTCCATAATTGTTTCGTTAGTAGATTCTGTTTTCTTTTCAATTTTACAATTCAAAAATATACATAACATCAGTAGCATTAAAAACATGGATTGGTTATTAGTTTTCATAATTTATATTCCTTGTCTAAGACTAGTTAACGATTACTTTTTGAGTGAAATCTCCTCGATTAGTTTTTACTTTGAGTACATATATTCCCGCTTGATACGGACTAAAATCTATTTGATTAGCATTATGCTCAGAAACATATAGTTTTTTCCCAAAAAAATCATATAAAGCAACACTTCTTAGCGAATGCGTTGTTGAAATATATAAGGTTTCAGAAACTGGATTTGGATAAACTATTATTTTGTTTTCTTCGGAACTGTTTGCAGATAATGTGTTTCTATCTAAAACAACTAAAGACGTTGTTACAGGTAACCTTCCATTTTGAGAGTCAAAATCAAAAGTTTTTGTAAACATTGAGGTTTGCGGATTAAATTCAAAAACAGTTCCGTAATTGTATGTACCGCCTTCAGAAGTCACACCGTAAAATTTATTATTTAACAATGTTAAACTGCCGAGTGGAATTGATCCAGTTACAGAACCATTAAAGTCGAAAACCTTAGTGAACGTGTTTGTTTGGATATTAAATTGAAAAATCACTCCATCATCATGTACTCCACCTTCAGAAGTCATCCCATAAAGTGTGTTAGCATCAAACTGGATTAAATTTCCGTAAGGTCTAAATCCATTAATACCGTTATATTCAAATTCGTGTAACTTATTAAAGCCCGTTGTGAAATCATATTCAAAAATAACACCTCCGTCTTGAAAACCTCCATTTAATGTCATACCATAGAGTTTTCCATTTGGACCTTCAATTAAACCACCATTAGGAAAAGCACCATCTTCAAAGTTAAAATCGTGAATTTTAATATAGTTTTCAGTAGTTATATCGTACTCAAAAATAGTACCTACAGCCACCTCAGTTCCCATAAAAACACCTTCACCTCCAACAGATGTCATTCCATAAATTTTATTGTTCGAAGCTTGTACCAAATCTCCTAATGGTGTTCCTCCTAGCACCTGACCAAAATCATGTTTCTTAGCAAATGTGTTTGTTGATAAATCAAACTCAAACAACATACCTAGTTCGTTACTTCCTCCTCTAAATGCTGTTCCATACAACTTGCCATTAGAAGCTTCAAGTAAACTTGCTCTTGGTAAAATTCCCATTTCAGGGTTACTATCTGGTTCATCAAAACTATGTAGCCTTGTATAAATATTACTTATTGGGCTATATTCGAAAATTGCGCCAGAGTCATTTATACCACCTCTTAATGTCAAGCCATAGAATTTTTGTCTGTTTTCAGAATATATTAAACTTCCATCAGGTCCTGCGCCATCTGTTGAGCTATTAAATTTGAAAATTGGATTATAACTATTTGTAGATAAATCAAAACTATAAAACATACTATTGAAAGAGTCTACTAATCCATAAAGCGTCTTGTTAGCTACGCTATATAATTTACCATCTGAGGCTTCAAAAAGACCAGCATATGGATAGTAACCAGAATTTATATTAAAATCATATAGCAAACTAGATTGATCTGTAGAAGGGTTATACTCAAACAAGGATCCTATTCCGCTAGCTCCACCATACTCTGTAACTCCATATAATTTGTCATTAGATGCCAGTGTAAGTTTAGGACCTGGAGAATACCCTAAGTTGTTCGAACCTGCAAAACTTAATAATGTGGTAAAGGTACTGGTTAATATATTGTATTTAAAAAGAATACCATAATCTTCTGTACCTCCTTCGGAAGTTGTACCAAATAGCTCTAAAGAACTGTTTGGACCTTCCACTAAAGTTCCCAGCGGATAAGCTCCAGAAGCTCCAGTTGATCCAAAATTAAATAAGTTGGTCAATGTATTGGTAAGAACATCATATTCAAATAATACACCAGAATCATATGTACCACCTTCACTGGTTAAGCCATACAATTTTCCATTACTAGCTTCAAATAAAGATTCATAAGGTCGCCTTCCCGGATTTAATGCATCGCCATCAAAATCTATCTTTTTTGTGTAAGTGTTAGTATTGAGATCATATTCAAAAATAACGCCATCACCATAAGCGCCTCCAACAGATGTCATTCCATATAGTTTTCCATTAGAAGCGTATGTAAGCTCTCCTTCTGGTGCTCTACCATTTGAATCATTAAAATCATGAAGCTTTGTAAAGGTATCTTGTATATAGTCATATTCAAAAATAACCCCATCACCATTAGCTCCTCCTTCTCTTGTCATTCCGTAAAGTTTATTGTTGATTTCAATAAGCGCACCTTCTGGTCGGTTTCCATTTGTTGAGTTTACAGCTCCAAACTCATCAACGCCAAACCTAAATTTTGTTTCAAATACATTGCTTACCGGATCATACTCATACAATATGCCTGGCGTATTGTCACTGTCGTAGTAAACACCATATAGATAAAGTCCCGAATAAGGTGACAGTCCATAAAATTTCCCATTAGAGGCTTCTATTACTCCACTATGTATATCATAACCATCAGTTTTAAAAAAGTCGTATTGAACCTCAAGGTTTTCGGCATTTTCGTCAGTTTTAAAGATAGTTCCCATATCAGATTTTCCTCCTCGAAAAGTCATTCCCCATAATTCGTAATCTTCTTGAGATAGAATTATGCTTGGTAGCAGCATTATAATTGCTGTCAATGTTTTTATATGTGTTTTTGCTTTCATAACTATTTCCTTTTTAATCTTGAGGTAAATGGTATTCAAAATCTGCAGTAACAGTATGAAGCAATTCTTGAGGATCTGTTGTAGGACTTGTAAAAGCTTTATAAATTGCTCCTCCTACAACTGAACCTTTAACGTATTTTAATACTGTTACACCATTTACCTGAGTAGTTTCAAGTTCTATTATTTGAACGCTAATGGTTTTTGATAACAAATTGGTTAATAGATCATTGTCGTTATCATTATCGCTATCGTAAAAAGCATCGCTAAAAGACATTATTGTATGATATTCTGGTAAATCTGAAATGATTCCTGTATTGGTAGTTAGTATTTCTCCAACAGGATGAGAACCAACTGCTGCTGGTGCGTTTATTATAAAATCCATATAAGTGTCATTGATACCAAAACCTGTAGCAAACGTTAAGCTTAATATCCCATCTAATCCTCCTGGACTTATTGCACCAAGTATCATTACATTAGATGGATTGTCTAGGTTGTCTGGTGGAATTTTGAAAGCTGGTTCTTCAGGATTAGCATTATTAGGATTTCCATTAACAGCATTACCACTAACATCATAATGAATATATGAAGTCCCTTCTGAAGGCCCATCTACATCATCATTACTGTCATCACTACCTGAGCATGAGATAAACATTGATAATATAATACACACTGCTATTGTTTTGAACGATTTTAAAATTGATTGTGTTTTCATTTTGATTCAAGTTTTAGTTTTTTTTAAGCATTTGTGCACCAGAGAAAAAATCCATGGTTTGATAATCTGCTTTTTCTATTGATGTTTTTTTGTTTTTCAACGATTTGGCTACGATATTGACATTATTCTTAGATTTCTTTTTATCTATCATATCCATTTCCAAAATAAGTCCATTAGAAAACTGAGATAAAATTTTCGGATCAATATCAGGCAATTCCATATTCTTATCACCACTAAAACTTAAAAAATTACTTAAGGTCACAGGTGCATTTGTTGCGTGATATACTTTTAATATATATTTATCATCTTCCAATTGAATTCCCTTACAGTTAAAGCCTAGTATAGTTTTTGAAGCTAGTTCTGTTATTTTGTAATCTATTTCAGAATTATTTTGCGTTGTTTCAGGAATTGGATGTATTTGCATTAATTTTTGTCCTTGAGCTTCCATAAACATGACCATAGAATTCAAATTTGAATCGAAAAGCATCGTAGAATTACCCATATCTTTTGATTCTTTTTGAGCTATTTGAGTGGCCTGATACATAGCGCCTTCTTTAATCAAAAAAATCATATCCATAACTTCTTTTTTTCTTGTATTTAAAGCCATTTCTGCTTCTAACTGCCAATCAAAATCATAAGATTCTGGTAAATCATTTACTGTTATTTTATGGTTTTTTAAAGATTTTTTGACCGATTTGGTCATCCCTTTTTCTTCACTAGTATCATAATCATCCTCATCGATATCTTCTTTTGGTTGATTCCCACCTTTGACAATATTTCCCATAACACCTTCCATCAACTCTTGACCAGCAGCTGTCACTTCTCTGGCTTGAGGTAGTTGCACTTCTACTGGAGTATAATTATATACCAAAAGGCTTTTCCCTGGTGGAATCATACTCATACTGTACATATCAGATGTTGATGATAAGTTTTCAAGTTTATTGGAATACACTTTAGTCAACCTGTTTTTTACATCAAACAACACATAATTTCCTTGATAATCTGGTTCGTTCAAAAGTTCAAACTTTGTATAGGTTTCTCCTCTAATAATTTGCGTTGACTCTTTATAATCTTCATATCTAAAATCATCTGGCTTATAGATAAATGCAAATTCTACGATACCGTTAAAAGGATTGGCAGTCATTCCTAAATCGGTTTGTTTTTGATATTGTGCCATAAATGGTTCTGGTGGTAATTTGTAGGCTTCTAACATCATCGTTGGCACCATTAAACCTTGGCTTTGTAAAGCCACCAATGCCGTTTTTGTGTACGCTCCATCATTGAACGTATAAATATAACCTTCGCTATCAATGTAGCTTGGTTTAGACATATTGTCTTGTGTACTTTTTACGGCAACTTCATCAGCATCAAAATATTGAGTTTGGTTGAGTGTACCGTTTTCTATTATCTTAATTTCTAAATCTGCTTTATAAAATTCCTGTTTTGCATTCGTATTTTTATGTAAAGCTACGTTTGCTGATTTTATATCTGAATTTTGCTCATTAGATTCTTTTTTATTTTTATGATCCTTTTTTGTTGTGGCATCATCTATTGTTTTTTCAGTCGTTTTAGATACCTTTTCATCTGTTTTATTTAAAATGGTTCGTTCTGCAGCTTTTTCTGCTCTTTTTTTGAGTTTTTTGAGTAATTGTGCTTCGCCATTTGTTATAAAGCCCAGACACATAACTACTAATAAAATTTGTTTAATTTTCATGGCATGTGTTTTGGATTTGACATAGTTCAAACTCTAATAAGTTATTCATCCTCATAAAGGATAAAATGTGATTGCTAATACACTATCGTACTATTTTCACTGACTTAATTTCTTTATTGTCTAATAATATTTTTAGTACGTAATGTCCTTTTTTGAGGTGATCAATATTTAAGTATATCTTCTCCTCTTTTGTGGGGAAATTGGTAAGACCTTCCATTAGTTAATTCTTTTAGGTGTTATAAAATTAAACTGGAATCCTACCTTTAAATAGCAGATATGTTTCAAAGACTAAAAGATATGTTTCAGGACACTGTATTAGCTTATATTGCTAATGTTTAGAAACGTATTCGTTAGGTGTGCAGCCATAAATTTCTTTAAAACACTTATTGAAGTATGATGGTGTATTAAAGCCTACTTGATATGCAATTTCAGAAATTGTAGCATCTGATTTTTCAAGTAAACTTACTGCTAGATTTAAACGTTGAGAACGAATAAACTCACTTGTGGTCATTTTGGTAATCGCTTTTAATTTTCTGTGGAGTTGAGTGCGACTCATTTGCATGAGCTTACAGAAGAGATCACTTGTGAATTCTGAGTTAGTGATATGTTCATCTAAAACGGATTGAAGTCGCTTTAAAAATTCAGTTTCTGTTGAAGTTATTGCCAATTTAGGATTAATCTGAAAGGTGCTACTAAAATGATTTTGAAGCTGTAGTCTGCTTTCAATAAGTTTCTCAACCTGAACTTTCAATTTTTCGCTACTAAACGGTTTGGTGACATAAGCATCTGCTCCTATTTTAATCCCTTCAATTTCATTCTTTTCACCAACTTTAGCAGTGAGCAGAATCACTGGAATATGACTGGTTAGCTCGTTGGTTTTAATTGAATGACATAACTCGATACCATCTTGTACTGGCATCATAATATCACTTATGATTAAATCTGGAAGATGTTTTTGAGCTTTTTCAAAACCCGTTTTACCATTTTCAGCTTCAACGACCTGATAATTATTAATAAAGGTAGAAACAAGAAATGATCTGATTTCTGGTTCATCTTCAACAATTAATAATGTAGGTTTATCCTTATCAGAAGCCACTATGTTTTTTATAATTGTTTCATTTTGTGCTTCACTTATATCATTAACAATATCTTCATTGTCAAAAGCACCTTTATTAACAGGAAGCGATACTGTAAATTGAATTTTATCATTTTCAATATTATTAGCAATAATGCTTCCTTTAGATAAACTAACGAGATCACGAACCAATGCCAAACCAACACCTACACCATCAGACAGTTCATTATCCTGATAGAATCTCTGAAACAGTTTACTCAAATCTTTTTTATCAACCTGATTGCTTGAGTTTATAACTGATATTACTAAAATATTTTCTTGCTGAGCTGCTTCGAAAACAATTACACTCTGTTTTGGTGCATATTTTATAGCATTAGATAATAAATTTGAAATAACTTTCTCTATAATATCTTTATCAAACCATGCATGTGCTAAATCTTGAATATTGCTTTTTATCTGTATATTTTTATGTTTTGCTTTATACTTAAAAGCGCTCACTATTTGCTTTAAAAGCACTGATAAATTACCTTCAGACACCTTTAGTTTTATTTGTTCGGAATCTATCATAGATAAATCAAGCATCTGATTGACTAACTTAAGCAACCTATCTGCATTTTGCTTTACCAATGACAATTCTTTTTTATCTTTTTTATTGAGTTCAGGTTTTGCTAACTGGTTGTCTATTGGACCTGAAATAAGCGTTAAAGGTGTTCTAAATTCATGAGAAATGTTAGTGTATAGTTTGGTTTTGAATTCATCTAACTTTTTTAAACGTTCTGTTTCTTCATGTTCTAGACGTAGTTGATTTTTTACATACCAACGCCATTTTAAATATTTATATA
This sequence comes from Psychroserpens mesophilus, assembly GCF_050617655.1. Classification (GTDB taxonomy): domain Bacteria; phylum Bacteroidota; class Bacteroidia; order Flavobacteriales; family Flavobacteriaceae; genus Psychroserpens; species Psychroserpens mesophilus_A. The sequence continues at coordinate 124,782 of NZ_JBODQC010000006.1, forward strand.
ATAGAAATGCTAAAACAATTCCAATTAACAAGTAGACTAATTTTGCAAGGTTATTATAATACCATGGCTCTAAAATTGTAAAAGAATAGCTTGCTGGATGAGTATTCCAAACACCATCATAGTTGCTTGAAATCACCTGGAACTCATAATCATTAGGTGATAAATTGGTATAATGTGCCACATTAGTATTTCCTGACGAAATCCAATCAGCATCATTATTTATCAACCTGTATTTGTATTGATTTCTTTCTGGCTGTGAAAAGTGAAGCGAGGAAAATGAAAATGTAACCGTATTTTCATCATAATTAAGTGTTTGGTTTTTGTCTAGGTTACGCGCTTTATTAAACACTTCAAAACCAGATATTACTGTTTTAGGTTTTGATGGGTTTATTTCTAATTGATTTGGGTTGAACCAATTTAATCCTTCCAAGCCACCAAAATACAAGACTCCGTTTTTGTCTTTATAATAGGCACCTGTATTAAATTCAAATGCCTGCAAACCATCGTAATTACTATAGTTCTCAATATCAGAAATGGTATTGTTTTCAATTTTGAGTTTGGTAATTCCTTTATTTGAACTTAGCCACAGATTGTTGTTTTCATCTGAAAGCACACCATAAATAACATCGTTAGGCAAACCATTTTTTTTAGAATACACAGTAAGTGATTGGTCGTAAACAGAATACGATTGCAAACCTTCACCATTTGTCCCAACCCATAACATATTATTATTGTAGTATAACGACTTTATTTTATGAGCTATAGTATCAATTTTGACAAACTGTTCCTCTTTAATATGAAATTGAAATAAGCCATCAGACTCTGTCCCAATCCAAAGTGTATTGGCATCTCCTTGCTCAATAGTTCTGATATTGTTAGTTGTTAAATTTGAAGTTTCCGAATTAAATTGTTTTACAATTCCTGAATCTTCATCAAACAGCAACAAGCCATCATCTCTTGTACAGAGCCACATATGACCTGAAGTATCTTTATAAATCTTCCAGATGGTGAGTTCTTCTGTACCTTCAAAAGACGTTACAATGCCTTTAGTATTTATCAGTTGAAGTCCATGAGTTTGATGGCCAATCCATAAGTGATTGTCATCATATAAAAGACTCATGATCCTGTCACCTAACAGATTTGAATTTGCTTTAGTATATGTAAAAAATTCATTGTTATCAATATTAATTTTGGTAAGGCCTTTACCAGAAGTACCAAGCCATATCGTTTTATTTTTATCAATAGCTATTGCTCTTATGACATCTACATTAATATTTTGTGGTAACTGATCATTGGTCAACACATTAAACTTAACCAAATATCTGTCATAATAACTTAAGCCTGTACCATCAGTTCCTAACCAAATAGTTCCAGTATTGTCTTCATATAATGTCAATACATCATTATAATGTAATGCATAAGGATCTTTTTTGTTTTCTGTAAAGTTCTGAATCGTTTCCGAATTAAAATCCACTAAAAAGGCACCTTGTCCATAGGTTGCAATCCACAATCTATTTTGTTTATCAACCAATAAATCCTGAATGATTAAGTTGTGTGGTAAACGTTGAGACGCAAACCCAGTAAATAATTTAAAATTTTGATTGTTATTTTGCTTTACAAACAACCCATTACCATAACTCCCTAAAAACAAGGTATTATTTTTAGATGTTGCTAAAGCACTAAAATTAATTGTTGATGAAATTTCGACAAACTCATAATCACCATCTTTAATTTCAATAATCCCATTATTAGTTGCAGCCAGAATCGTGTTATTTTTTGTTTCTAAAAAATCATATACTGTACGTTTGGCATCTTTGGGTTTTAAAAGTTGAAGTGTATCTTTGGTGTCATGATGAATTTTGTAAATCCCGTTTTGATACGTTCCTAAATAATAATTTTGTGCAGTATCCTGAATAAGTGTGCTCACTTGTTTGATATTAGAAACCATCTGAAAACGATCTGTTTCATTTTGATAAAGTTCTAATTGACCAGAATTTGAAACGACCCATATGTCTCCTAATTTATCGACATAAATTTTTCCAAGTTTACTAAAACTAGGTCGAGTTACATCTTCAAATTGAATATCATAGTGTCTAAATTCTCTTCCAGTATATTTATTGAGACCGTCCTGAGTAGCAAACCACATAAATCCAAGACTGTCTTGAGCAATACTTACCACGCTATTTTGTGACAAGCCTTGCTCAACAGTAAGTTCTCTAAAAGTGATTTGTTTATTACTTTGAGAAAAAGCAATACCACTCAAGAGACCAAAAAAAAGTAACTTTAAGTAATTCATTATGAATTCATAAACTACTTAAAATTACTAAAAATGTTTTTATAAGTACGATTAAACTTCTGAAGTGATAGCTTTTACCATCTTAGTTGCTCTTTCTCGTACTTCATCTTCCGTCCAGGATCGTTTAATCAGGCAAGAAATGTTACGACCGATAAAATGATTTGATTGTGAAAACCTCTTTGTTTTAAGTTGTGATACTGGTGTATTTTCATTTCTGAAGACAATAGTTTCTTAATTCTAGAATTGATATTCAAATTCTACACGATTTAAATATCTATAAACTGAAATTAATTTCTAATACAGAACAAACCAAACGTTTGTGCATTAATGGTTATGGTTTAGAGATTGTGGAGTACATTCATTTTTAAAACTCACTCAATTCAGTTTCAGAATTATGAATTAAAATGTTAAGATTACCTCTTATCCTATTTGATGTTCCTGACTGACCTCCAAAATCTCTTACAAAAAAACTTAATGTTCCTGAATTTCCTGAATTACCAGGAGGAACAACTCCTGTTCTAAATCGACCAGATAGAATTGCTCCTGTTTTAGGATTTGTTCTTTCACCAAACCACTCTATCATTCTGTTAGAAACACTTATATCTCTGATTGACCACGAATCGAATGGTAGTTCTGGGCTTACAAACTCAATTTGATCACTTCCTCCTAATTGCCATTGGATAAGTCCGACTCCTCCTTGATCTGCTCCAGAATAGATAAAACGATATTCAGTATTAGCTTTTAAATTCAATTGCATTCTGGAAAAATCATCGTCTTGCGTGAATACTCTGTTAAATCCATCGCCACGTATGTCAAAAGAAAACGTCGGAACTGTTGTATCAACTTCAGGAATTCTGGTTTCACAAGACAATAAGGTTATGCAAACTACAAATGTTACAAATAATCGTTTCATAATATTACGGTTTTGGTTAATTTATTTATTAATAAAATTTTTATTCTGAATATATCCAGAGAGGTGCACCTTCCTCCCATTTGTTATGCGTTAAACGTATTTTTTTACCATCTGAAATGCGTTGAGCAACAATTTCTCCGTACATCTGAGGCGCAAAAACACACGACTGAACAATAGGCTGTTCATCATTTATCCCGAATTCTTCTGTTGCATAGATAATCCATTGTCCATCAGGTGAAAAATGAGGATGTCCTTCTTGACCAGAATAGGATGTGATTTGCTTTGGAGAAGACCAGGAGTCGTCTAGCTTTCGCTCAATTAAAAAAACATCCATTGTTTTCACAATACCTTTTACATCCTTCCCATTTTCATCAGAACAGTAAATAATTTTATTTCCATCTCTTGAAATCGTAGGAAAATTTTCCTTAGCCTCACTATTAGTTAGATTAGTAATCTTTCCTTTTTCATTCACATAAATATCCATATTGCCAGTTTCACCACTTCTATAAACCATTATAGAATTATCTTCTGAATAATCTGCAAAACCATAATTAGCATCTAATGGTGTTACTCGTTCGATTGTTTTGTCTAATAAGTCATATTTATAAACCGCACTTTGAGCTTTTGGACTACCTCTAAAACTACCAACCGAAAATTGTATTGCTGTTCCATTTGGTGTAAACTTGGTATCAATAACACTTGTCGATTGCGGATTAAAATCTTTATCTGCATTAAAATCAAATAATTTTTGCACATCATTAGAGTTATAATCCACCATGTAGAAAGTAGTTGTACTACTTAAAAATGACCCAGTAAACAACACCATATATATAAGTCCCAATCCGACACCGAAAAGCATTATGCAGTATTCTTTATATAAGGAAGCCATTGGCTTATCATTTGATTTTCGTTTTTTGTAAAGCCAATACATAAGCACTAAAGCGACCAGCAAAACAATTAAAGCAATAACTAAATATTGTCTGACTACATTCAAAGGAAGCACTTGAAATCCAACCCAATTATCTAGCTGTTTAATCAAGAATACTATTAAAAACACTGATAGTACAGAAAACAAAATATACTTCCAAAACGCAATTTGTTTCCGTTTTTTTATACTATTAAAAATTCCCATTACAAACCAAATTAATGCAAGAACTGGCAGAAGAATAAGTGGATACATAAACGGTGTAATAAAATCACCTAAGCCTCTAGCTGGATTATAACTATACACCACTTTAGAACTATTTAAAACTGGAGGAGACACAAACGAACGACGAATTCCAAAAAGAGATAACACTTTATTTTCTATACTATCTTTAGCTGGATGATTCTTCACTAAAATATCACCATAAAAATCGCCCTTGTTACTTTCTGTTTCTTCTAATTTTTTTCCGCCATGAAAAACCATCACTCCTGATTTGTGATAATCAACATTCATCATATGTATTCCATTTGTTAATGATGAATCAATAACTTTTGTAGATGGATTTATCTCAAGAATTCTAAACACACCATTATAATCGTTCTCATTAGTAAAAAGAATTCTTGTATCATTAATAACCAATGGAGACATTGCTCCGCCTATATCACCAGGAGTAATCATTTTCTCGTTATCTCCATTAGTATCAATTTCATATAAATGAGGTCTGCCACCAGATTTATTGCTGTAAAACACAATTTTAGAATCATCCGAACTCCAGTTTGGACTGCCATCCCAACCTTCAGAATTTGTCAGGCGTTTTACATTTGTTCCATCAGATGACATGGTAAATATATCTCCTGTACGTTGCATTGCGAATACTAAAAACTTGTGAGGCTTTATATCATGCGATCTATCACTCGAGAAAGCTATGTGATTACCATCATTTGAGAAACGTGGTCTAAAGTCTCCTGCGTCATTTTTTGTAAGATTTATAGCTTCACTTATGTCAAGCGTTTCAGAAGGTTTAAAAGGTAGTTTATAAATTTCAGCATTACCTTCATGCGATGAGACAAGAGCAATCCATTTTCCATCTGGAGAAAAATCGACTTGATCTTGCATAGATTTACTTTTGATCAATAATCTTGGAAGTGTATCTCCATCGATATGTTTTACGAATAAATGAGGCTTCCCTAAACGTTCAGAAGTAAACACTATCCAATTCCCATTTGGACTTATTTTAGCATCGTAATCTAAACTCTTGTTTATGGTAAAGGGACTGAAGCTTTTTCCATTATCTTTTGACAAATGAATATCCCAGCCTTGAGGTCTAAATGAAGAAAAAAATACTTGATCTGATGCCTGACCATATCCAAAACTAAGAACAAATAGACCTAAAAATGCGAATAATTGTTTCATTGCTTATTGATTATTTTCAGCTTTAAGACCTTGTATTCCACTTTTTATAGCTTGAACTTCTAAAGCTAGTTTTGAAAGCTCTTTCTTGTAATTATCAATTACATCTTGTTGCTCTTGAATGGCATTAATTAGAATAGGAATCAGTTCTGTATAATTAACACTTAAGGTTTGGTCTTTATCATCTCTTGTCAAAACCAATTCCGGGAAGATCTTTTGAACGTCTTGAGCAATTAATCCAAAACTTTTATGATTTGTTTCTGACCTGTTTTTCCAATAATACTGTTTTGGTTTTATATTTAATATTTCGGCTATGCCATAAGGCAAATCTTCAATATCTTTTTTTAATCGTCTATCACTAGCATGAACAATAGCACCTCCAACGGTTACATTACCACCATCTACTTGCAAATTTAAATTTGAAACTGCCCCATTATTACGAGCCATGATTTCATTAGCATCCATAGAAATATTAACACCTGTTACGTCACCTAGAACAAATAAACCATGATTAGTGAGTGAAGTATCTAAATTTCCAGCAACTTGTAAACGGGTTGCAGGAGTCGCTGTACTTATTCCTACATTATCTGCAAAATAATTTGCTATTCCACCAAAACCCCAACTAAAATACGTGCCATTATACCAAAGCGCTTCATCGCCATCAACTCGCAGTGCTACACCTGTCAATCCTTGATTTAAGTTTGTCTGACCTGCAACTGAAAATGTATAATCTGGGTTGTTCATATTAATTCCAACTCTATTGGTGCTTGAATCAACTCTGAGTGTGCCTCCATCAACGATGACGTCTCCATTATTATCATTTTGAAGAAACAAGTTTGAATTTGTATTTGTAACAATTTCGTCGCCATCTAAACGCAGTGTTCCTCCAATCTCAAGAACTCCAGAACCTGAAGTTGGTGATGCATCAGTGGTACCAGTTATTTCTGTTCTTCCATTCAGACGTATAAGATTATTATCAAACTCACCATATACCAAGGCATTGTTAGCATCTGCATTAGAGTTTGCTATATAAAGCCTATTGTTTCCCGTTTCATTTGATCCAGCTTCATATCCAATAAATACATTAAAACTACCAACACCACTGTTTATTCCAGCATTATAGCCAACTACAGTATTATTAACACCAGAATTATTTCTTAAAGCCTGGCTTCCAATGGCAACATTATTACCATTATTTAAATTATCATAAAGTGCTTCAAAACCAATAGCAACATTACCATTGCCTCCAAAGCTATTATATAAAGAAGATATTCCAATTGCAACATTAGAATGACCTGAAACATTAGAAAATAAAGCTTCACTTCCTAAAGCTACATTTCCAATCCCTGTTTGATTTGCACTCATCGCATAAGCTCCTAATGCCGTATTCCCAAAACCTGTTGTGGTACTATTCATAGACCAGGAACCTACTGCTGTATTAAACGTTCCATCAGTATTAGATGTAAGAGAATAATTTCCTATTCCAGTGTTATAAGAACTTGTAGTATTATCTGACAAGGCAGCAAAACCTAATGCTGTATTTTCAGAACCAGTCGTATTACTATATAACGCTCCAACTCCTACTGCACTGTTATAGTCTGCAGTATTACTGTAAAGTGCTTGAGATCCAATAGCTGTATTACTATTACCAGAAGTATTGTTTTGTAATGCATTAGTTCCAATTGCTACATTACTTAATCCTGATGTATTAAAATTTAATGCACTATTTCCAATTGCTATATTATTTAATCCAGTTGTATTAGAATATAAAGTACTACTTCCTACAGCAATATTGTTGTTACCATCAATATTATTAAACAATGCAGAAAAACCAAGGGCTATGTTATTGTCTCCTGTAGTATTGTAAGCTAAAGTATTTATGCCAAGCGCTGAATTATTTGAGCCTGATGTATTAGAGAATAAGGAAATATGTCCTACGCCTACATTACCATTACCATTGTTATTATAAAGAGATCCTGAGCCGACAGCAACATTTTCTGTACCAGTTGCATTTAGCCTTAGTGCATTATTACCAACAGCAATATTATCTATTCCAGAAAGGTTTTCATATAATGATCCAGAACCAATGGCGATATTACCTGTACCATCAGTATTTCTAAATAAGGATGCATAACCCAAGGCAGTGTTGTAATCACCTGAAGTATTTGCTTGTAATGTATTTCTACCTAATGCTGTGTTATTAGAACCTGAAGTATTTGCTGTTAATGAACTATCTCCAATAGCTACATTGTTATTGCCATCAACGTTGCTTTGTAAAGTTCTATTTCCGATAGCTACATTTTGTTCGCCATTGGTATTATTTTGCATTGCGAAAGCTCCTATTCCCAAATTATATAACGTTGAACCTGAATCATTTTGACCTGCAGATTGTCCTAAAAAAATGGAGTTTTCTCCAACATTTGTTTTTCCATCCGATAGGTTATTTATGCTATCATCATCAACATCAGAAAACAATTGCCAAATAAGTTGACCTGAACCATTATTTGATAATACTTGTCCAGCTGAACCTGCTGAAGTTGGAAAACTATAAGCTCCATTTATATCTAATATCCCATTAATTTGAAGAAAGTCATTGTCAAATTCTCCATAGATAAGTGGTGTTGACGTACTACTTTCAATGTATAGTCTATTACTGCCACCTTCAGCAAAACCTGCATAATATCCCAGAAATACATTATTACTTCCAGTAGAATTTGAACTTCCTGAACCGACTCCTATAGACACATTTTGACTTCCACTAGACACATTACCCAATGAATTAAAACCTACTCCAACATTTTCATTACCTGTACCATCATCATTCTGCCCAGAATTTAAACCAAGGAATAGTGAAGAACCTGAAGCATCGGAACGACCATCTGATAAATCATCTACTTTTTCAGCGCCTTTTCCAACTGACAACCAAGTTGTGGTCGCATGATTGTAGTAATAAAATCCTGGTGAATCCGTTCCTACAGTTGTTGTTAAATACACCAACATCGCGTCTTGGTTTGCATTAACACCAGTTGGAAACACATCAACTTTTGGGATTAAAATACCATCAGTATTAGCTGGTACAGCTTGATTTGAAGATCGTATATCTAAGGTCGCATTTGGATTTGTGGTACCAATACCAACTTGAGAGAAACCCAAAGCACAAAAACACAAAATGAATATACTGAATATTGTTTTCATAGTTAATTGGTTTAGCCTTGAACTTTATCAAAAACTATAGTATCTCCAACATTGTCGGTGACATTTAAAGTTGTTTCTGATATACTGTTTATAGTTGCAGTTACGGTATCTGGACCTAATTCAATAGTTAAGGTGCTTCCAGTCAATGAATATGTGCTGTTTACTGTGCCTTGAGTCTCGCATGGACCATAGCTATCATCGAAATTTTCGACATCAACTGTATTGTTAGTATTAAATTTAAATGAGCTGTTTTTTTCACAATCAGAGAAACCTCCAGGTGTTTTAGACTCTAGGTACCATTTGCCAGTAGTTAATAACTCTGAGGTTGATGGTGTGTTTTCTGATGAAGAGTCATCATCGCTACTACAACTACATGTAAAAAGGATTAGACTTACAATGCTTAATGTTTTTAATACATTCATAATTTTTGTGTTATTAAAAGAAAAGGAAGCCATATTAATTCTCCTCGTCATAATGTTGCTTCCTTTTTCTCAACTGATTAATAGCTTCATTATATTGTTAATGATTCATTTTTCCTTAGTGAAATGAGTACTCTTAATTATTTTACTATTGTAGACTATACTTAGTTTATAACTTCCTTTCTCTAAATGGTTTACATTGATATAAATATTAGTTTGAGGTAAAGATTGTATCGTTCCGAGTAATGCTTTTTTTCTATTCAAAATTTAGGTTTAAAACTTTTTACAAAGAATTTAATCCAAAACTAATGGGAAGGATCTAACTTGGTTATAACAGATGTAACAATTGTTATGAAGTATGTAACAATTGGAGAATTAATGAGAAAAAAAGCTGCTTTCTACAATTTTTTTAGGTAATCTGAAGGTGAACACCCATACTGTTCTTTGAAACATTTAGTAAAATACGAATGATCATTAAATCCAACCGAATATCCTATTTCTGAAATATTCACATCAGATTTTTTAAGAAGCTCTACAGCTAATTTTAAACGTTGAGAACGTATAAACTCTGTTGCCGATAAACCAGTTAGGCCTTTTAACTTTCTATGAAGTTGCATGCGACTTAGTGCTAGTGCATTACTAAATTCTTGAACATTAAAAGACGACTCTGTGATACTTGAATCTATAACGACTTGAAGTTTCTCTAAGAATAGTTCATCCGCATTAGAAATTGCAATGTCTTTGGGTTTGAGTATGATTTCCTGACTATAGCGTTTTTGAAGTTGTTTTCTGGAGCTTATTAAATTATTAATTCTGGTTTGAAGTAGTTTGGTCTTGAAGGGTTTTATTACATAATCATCTGCTCCAAGGTCTAAACCTTTGTATTTATTTATATCATCAGACTTAGCAGTTAACAACACAATAGGAATATGACTCGTGCGCTCATCTTGTTTTAAAGTCTTAGTAAGTTCAAATCCACCAATATTTGGCATCATAACATCTGAAATAATAATATCTGGTATAAACTCAATAGCTTTAAGACAGCCTTCTTCTCCATCTTTGGCGTCTAGAATAGTAAAATCGTTTTTAAAAACACTCTTTATAAACGTTCTTATCTCATCATTGTCTTCTACGACCAGCATAATGTTGTCTTCTGGTGAAATTTCTATGCGTTCGTCTTCAATGAGCTTGTGCTTTGAGGTGTTATATTCAGTTGATTCAATGATTTCATATGGTTTGAATAGATTCTTGTCAATAGGTATTACAACCGAAAAGATGATTCTACCATCGTCTTGTTTAACATGCATTTGACCTCTATACAAATCAACTAATTCTTTTACCAATGACAACCCAATACCAACACCATCTTTGTTTTGATCTGCTTGATAAAATCTGTTGAAAATATGTTTCACTTGAGTTTCCGTAAGTATATAAGTAGTGTTTGCTATCTCTAACACCAAAGACTTTTTTGCTTCTTTAGCATTGAATGTTACAGTTCCGTTTTCATCACAATATTTGAATGCATTCGTCAGTAGATTTGTCGTAATTTTCTGAATAACATCTTTATCAAACCAAACGTTTTCAAGTTCTTTTATATCATAAGTATAAGCTATGTATTTTTCAGTGGCAGATAATTTAAAAGAAGCTGCTAAGGATTTTAATAATACAGACAAATTATCTTGTTCAATTCTTAATTTTAACTGCCCAGATTCTAACTTTGCTAAATCTAGCATTTGATTAACAAGACCTTCAAGCCTATCTGAATTCTTGTTAATAGTTTCTAACTCTTGTTTTTCATTTGATTTCAATTCCCTATTTTCTAATTGTTTTTGGGAGTAACCAGAAATAAGGGTTAATGGTGTTCTAAACTCATGCGAAATATTAGCAAAGAGTTTACTTTTGAATTGATCCAATTCTTTCAATTTTTGATTGGTTCGTTTTCTGTTGCTGTAAAGCATAAACAAAAATAATCCTGCAATTGTCGTAATGCCTAGTCCTCCAATCAACAAATTCCTTTCACTTTTTTGCTTTTGAGCAATTAAATCCTTTTCAGTTTTTAGTAAAGCAATTTCTTGTTCTTTTTTTTCAGTTTGGTATATGGCCTCAATTTCTTTTGCTTTTAAAAGATTTTGGCTAATCACAAGAGAATCATTAATTCTATTAAACTGTTGTGAGTATTCATAAGCTAATTTATACTCTTTTAGTTTTTCTGAATTTAATTGCAAAACTTTATAGATATCCTTTAATTCTTCATATCCATCCATTTTAAGTGCTAAATCTTCAGCTTCTAATGCTAACAGATTGCTATCTCTATAATTCTTTTTTTCACTTAGAATGTTAGATTGCCTAAGAAGTGCAAATATTAAACCTGCATTGTTTTTATTAGCTCTATTAAGATTAATGGCAATTTCACCAGCATCAAAAGCCTTATCCAGCTGACCACTATTGTAATAAATATCACATAAAACTACACTTAATGATGCCTCTTGCAAAGGATACTTATTTTGATTATAGTATAATCGAGCCTCTAAGGCATATTTTGCTGCGATGTTATAATTTCTTCTTTCATTCTCAATAAGTGCAAGTTTGCTTAAAATGAAATTTTGTTGATATGCATCATCTATACTTTTGAATATTGCATACGCTTGTTCTTGATATGAAATTGCTTTCTCATATTCACTGAAAGATTGATATACATCTCCAATAAAAGACAGTGTAAAACCACGTCCAAAGCCTCGATAATTGTGAGATTCATAAATGCTATCTGACTTTAATAGATATTTTAATGCATGTTCCGTTTTGTCAAAAACATAATTATAAATTTTACCATATTGCCCAAAGATATAGGCAGTTTCTTTCCACATACTATGCTTTAAAGAAATAGATTCAGCTTTTCTGGCATACATAAGAGCATCTTCTCCATTTCCTAATCTTGCATTTTCTTGAGTTAGCCTAGAATAAATTTTATAAATGCGTTTTGGATCATTCATTACTTTAGAATAATACAACGCTTTCAACAAATTATCATTTATAAATTCTGACGCACTTTGACCCGATTCAATAAAGATTCCGAAATATCCTGCTTTTCTTCTGTAGTAATTATAATATGCTAAATTTGACTTGTTGGTTTTTGCATAACTAAAAAATTCTTCAAAATATATTTTGCAACTATCGACATCATTACTCTTATAATGCCTGATCAAAGCAATATAACTTTTACATTTTGAGCTGTCTGTAATTTGAGTTTGTGTTAGTACTAATTTTAATGAATCTACATTTACTCTTTTCTTTTGAGCAAATGAAAAACTACAAATCAAAAAAACTAAAACCCAAAACTTGTTCATAGAGAAATCATTTAATTACAGCAAAGCAATGATATATAATATAATTATTTCTAGCTGTTATGAATGTAACAATAATAAGTTACATTCTTTATAAGAAATTAAATGAATTTGATTTCGGCTATAACCAATCAGCCTCAAAAACAGGACTTTATACAGCTAGCCATTGTTTCAGCTCTTTGCCTAACCTCATCTTCTGTCCAAGATAATTTAATTAAACAAGACATATTTCTAGCAATATAATGGTCTGATTGTTCAAATTTTTTATTCTGAAGTGTTTGTAATCCTTTTTTTACCTCATTAGAAATAGGATATAACGATTTCAAATTTTTTAAATGGTCCCATTTACGAACATAATGCCAGTTATTGTCGTAATAATGAAAACAAGCGTCAATTCCCTTATCTTTTAATGATGCAGAGACTTTTCTTGCAGATTCTAAATCTGGCAGAAAGAAATTTAAGAATGCATAACTTTCTTCTCCTCCTTCAGGAACTTTTCTAAAAGTAACTCCAGGAATTTCACCAATTGCGTCACGTAATATGGTATAATTTTTTTTCTGAATCGATAAAAATTCTGGTAATCGTTTTACCTGTGCCAAACCAACAGCTGCATGCAATTCTGATAGTCTGAAGTTATAGCCTAAAAACGGATGCGATTCTGCTCCTCTATCTGAACCAATATGATCGTGACCATGATCGCTGTAATGGTCAGCATTTTTATAATATTCAGGATTGTTTGTAATTACTGCTCCTCCTTCGCCACATGTGATTGTTTTTACAAAATCGAACGAAAAACAACCTAAATCTCCTATGCTTCCTAAGGGTTTTCCTTGATAGGTTCCACCAATAGCCTGACAAGCATCTTCAACAAAAAGAAGATTATGTTTAGTACAAATATTGCTAAGTGCATTCATATTACCCATACTTCCGCACATTTGAACAATCATTACAGCTTTAGTTTTATCAGTAATCGCATTTTCAACCGCTTTAGGGTCTAAAGTAAGCGTATCATCTATATCTACCAGTACTGGAATGGCTCCTAGCATCATTATCGCTTCAAAACTAGCCACAAACGTAAAAGTTGGCATAATCACTTCATCTCCTGCTCCAACTCCTGCAGATGCCAAAGCAACTGAAACTGCTGCAGTACCACTTGAAACCAACTGTACATGATTTATTTGGAATGTGTTTTGAAGTTCGGTTTCGAGCTCCTTAGCTTTCCAATGACCTTTACGCATACCATCAAAACCGTATCGCATAAGAACTCCGTTATCTAAAACATCATTAACTTCCTTGCGTTCTAAATCACCAAATAATTCGAATCCTGGCATATTAATATTTCGTCTTAGTTTTTAGAAACGTCATAAATTCTGAAATACTTTCAGAGTTTATTTCAGTTAATGCGTTTTCAATTGTATTCCCTTTTTTATCAATAAGAGCTAAAGCAGGAACATCATTATTTTTAGTATAATGAGAGGCTAAACGTTTATGATAGCTGTCAGTTGACACATCTAATTTTAAAAGCACAAAACTAGACACATACTTTTTGAAATCTTCCGTATTGAAAACTTGATTTTGCAATAGATTATATTCTTCTCCAATTGTATTGTCTGTTACGAAAACCAAAATTGGATTATTAAGTGTTTCTGAAGCTTTAAACGCTTCTTTATAATCTGTTAACCAATTTTGAGTATCATTTTGCGCGAAAAGGTTTACGCTAACTATGAGCAGGAGTATTACGGTTAATGTTTTCATGGTATTACTATTAAGTGTATGAAACAAATATAAGCTATTAGTGAGGTCGTTCAAAACAATTCTTATAATTATAAAGTGATGACTGAATCATCGATTGTCTTTCTAACTTTTTTAAAAGTAGCAAATTTATCGTCTTCTGCTCTATATCCAATAGGAAGCAACAATACTGATTTTAAATTTCGTTTTCTTAGATTTAGAATTTCATCATACTTTTCTGAAATAAACCCTTCCATCGGACATGCATCAATTCGTTCAATAGCACAAACGGTCATCAAATTACCAAGTGCGATATAAGCCTGTTTTATAGACCAATCCTGGCGTTCAGTTTTTGACATATTCTGCATCATTACCTTTAAATCCCTTCGATAAGGCTCTAATATATCTGGAGGAGTCTGTCTCAAATCCGCTACAGAATCAAATAAATTATCAACGTCAGAATCAGAAATATCATCCTGAATGCATATGACTAATAAATGAGACGCATCTAATACTTGTTTTTGTTGATAAGAGTATTCTATTAGCTGTTCTCTTTTGTCTTTATCTGAAACAACAAGTAAACTCACTGTTTGTAAACCAAAAGAAGTAGCTGTGAGATTAAAAGCTTCTTTTATTGTTTGTAATTTATGATCTGAAAGCAGTTTTGAAGGGTTGAATTTTTTTGTTGCATATCGCCATTTTAAATGATCTATAATATTCATAATATTCAAATTATTATTGCAAAAATAAGCTATGAAATTTTTATTTAAACCACCAATATCATTAATAAAATCAATATCAACATAAATTGTATTAAAAAAATTAGGTTTTATTTGAAAGAATTAAAAAAGGGTTCTATATTTGCACTCGCATTTAGGGAATACCTAATGAGACACTACTGGAGAAATGGCAGAGTGGTCGAATGCGGCAGTCTTGAAAACTGTTGAGGGTCACACCTCCGGGGGTTCGAATCCCTCTTTCTCCGCAAAAAAGCCTTGTGATCGTTTGATTTACAAGGCTTTATTTTTTAGGTTGACAGTATCGTTGACAGAGATTGCTTATTTAAGACTCAAATATTTTCCTAATTTAGTTAATCTGACGTTACTTCTATTTCTCCAATCTTAGATATAAGATTTTCTAGGTTTCTACATATTTCATTAAAAAAAAGAGGATTGTCAAAAATGATTTCATAAGTACTTTCTGAATATTTACTTTTTTCTAGTGTAAATTTTTTCTCGCTAAATTTCTTAATATTATTAAACCTTTTATCCTTATTGTTTTTGGTGTCACCATTTTGAATTATGTTACCATGATGCACTACAAGGTTTCTAACTTGTCTTAAATCGTCTAAAAATCTCCATTCTGGATTTAATAAAGAGAAATCTAACTTAACTGATTTTTTGAGAAATGTTTTAATTTTATCAATATCGTTATATCCCTTTAAATCACTTACATAGTAATCAGTATTTTTATAATCCGCAAATCTATCACAACCACCTCTAAGAGCATCTTCTACAAATGAATATAATTGTATGATTTGAGAGTTTCTGAAGTTCTTTTTGTAAACAGTCTCAAACATAAAAAAAGCATCTACAAAGGATTCTGAATGAGCATTTCGACTAATATAATCCTCTTCTGAATTTACTTTTTTTTCCTTGCCCAAACTATTTAAAAATTCATCATAAGCTTGGTCAATACTATTTATCTCTGTTTCAAAATAAGTTTCCATATGCCTTATATAATCTTGAACTAAATCAAATTCAAAATGTACATATTCAAAACCCATTATTGACCCTAAAGTTTTTTGCCTGTTTGACCTCGACATAATAATGACAATTCAATTAACTATTTTCTACAATTTCAATTTCCTTCTCAGTTAGACCATATAACTCATAAACCATAGCATCAATTTCTTTAGCTGTTTGGTTAATTTGGTTTTGTAGTTCTTGAGCTTTTTGTTTGTTTTCTTCAAAGAGGTCTAACCACTCAAACTCATCTTTTTTTGTTAGTGCTTCTATCTTTTGCAAACCTTCTTTTAAACGCTCTTTATTTGTTGTTTTAATAGCTTTATTAAGTTCTTTTGTAAAATCTCCATAATTCAAATATTGCCAATCCTTAAGCTTTCTTGACAATTTACTTAATGAAAATTTTTGCTTTATATACTTTTGAAATTTATCATTAAAATCAAAACTAAATTGTTGATTTTTAGAAACTTCTTTACTAAGCATATTCAATTTAGATTACGTTTCAATTTGAGCCATTGGTATCTTTAATAACTTTATATCTGTCATCATTATCTGAGGAAATGCCTGTTCATTGGTAATCATTCTTTGTCTAACTATATAAGTCAGAAACTTAGAGTTTAAAAGAGCTAAAAGATAACTTAAATCTATTCGATTATCTTTTAAAAAGCATGAGTAAAGAGTACTTTCTGTTAATGCTTTATTTTCTAACATAACACAACATAAATAGTCACCTGTCCTCCTTATAAGAATTCTAGGTTCAATATCATGCTTCTCAATTTTTTTAGTTCCACCAACAATTGTTAATTTATTATAATCACAATAAAATTTATTAGTCAAAGCATACCTATCTATTAACTATTTTTGTACGCCTGTCAGGATATCGTCAGATAATCCAACATATTTACTCTCATGAATTACTGAAATATCACCTGTACTCTCTAGAATTACGGCAAAAACCTCGCTCTTATCTTTTACATTTGCTTCTCTTAATTTTGCATATACATCTTTCGGATCGACATTCGTTTTTCTAAGATTATTCATTAAAAATCTTCCATCTTCCATTAACATCATCGGCTTATTAGTGAATAGTTCGTTAAACCAGTCCCACTTTCTTTTCAAGAAGGAAAAAATGCTTTGAAAAAATATGATTCCAGCTAAAGCAATTGCACCCTTTAAAATAGATTGATCCGGATTTAGCACAATAGTGGCAAGAATAGAACCTACCGCAATGGTTGATGCAAAATCAAAACTTGACATTTTGGCAAATGTTCTAAGTCCAGAAATTCTTGTAATGAAAATTATAATTGAAAAAATTGCTACAACGGTAGCTACAACCTTTATTAATATTTCTGCAGAAGAATAAAGCCAATTTTCCATATGATTTTTAGATTTGCATCTAAATTAGTATGAATAATTAGCTATTATTAACACATTTAGGAATAAGATTATCTCAATCCAAAATGGCTTATTATTTACTATAAAATTGAATTTCGGGAATTATGCGACTGAACATTTTTATTTAATAGATCCGTTCTCGTATTTAATGACAGAAGCATTTAGTTCTCTTTTCAACATTATTAGTGTTGTTTCAAACCTATGTGAGACAGCTTTTGAGTGTAGTTTAGGAACTTCAGAATCAATTTGAAATCTATTAATTTGAAATTAGTGAAAGTGAATATGTGAGCTCGATACTTATATTGAGTAGGCTTAAGACTTTATAAACGATTTCTTATAAGGTTTTTATTTGTAACTAAGTAGAAATACCAATAGAATACTGTTTAAATAACACGCCTCAACAACTTACTGCAGCTCCTTTAAGAGCTTATACTTTAATTTGGAATGATTAAGCTGTAGGTAAACCGCTTTAAAAGAAATCAATTCTTTCTCATTAGTATTACATTATTTACGAAGATGATTAATATCATTTTATAGGTTTATTTTTCTAAATAAATTTAAAATCTAAACCTATTAGAACGTTTATTATGAAAGTACTTGTGTTCAGTGCCAAAGATTTTGAAATTCCTTATCTGGAGCAAGCTAACAACAAAAAACATAAATTAACATTTGTTAAATATGCTTTATCATCGGAAACTGCAATGAAAGCTGCGGGTTATAATGCTATTTCTATATTTTCAGCAGATGAAGCTTGCTTGATTACTATTGAAAAACTGAAAGATTTTGGTGTCAAGTACATTACCTTAAGATCTGTTGGGTACGATAATGTGAGCTTAAGAACGGCTTCAAGATTGAATATAAGAGTTGCTAATGTTCCTGCCTATTCGCCATATGCTATTGCAGAGCATGCTGTTAGTTTATTATTGACACTTAACAGGAAAATAATAACATCTAATCAACGTATCAAAAAATTCAACTTCGATATAAACCATCTTGTTGGTTTCGATTTAAATAACAAAACCATTGGAATTATAGGTACTGGTAAAATTGGTTCTGTTATGACCAAAATAATGCACGGATTTGGCTGTCGTTTGTTAGGTTATGATATTGAAGAAAACAATGAATTAGTGACTAAATACAACATGAGGTATACAACTCTAGAAAGTTTATGCAAAAATGCCGATATTATTTCTCTACATGTTCCTTTAAACACTGAAACTCATCAACTCATCAATGAAGATTTAATATATCAAATGAAACGCGGTGTGATTATTATTAATACTGCAAGAGGATCTGTAATTAATACTGAAGATGTAATCAAAGGACTCAAAAACAGAAGAATTGGTGCTTTAGGAATTGATGTGTATGAAAACGAAAAAGGTGTGTTTTTTAATGATTATTCATATAATATTCCTGATGACGATTTATTAATAACACTAAACGCCATGCCTAATGTATTAATAACTGGTCACCATGCCTTTTTAACGGAAGAAGCACTCACAAATATTGCCGAAACAACCATATATAACCTAGATTGCTGGGCTTCAAAAAAGGAAACAGAAAACGAACTCACAGAAGTAGATTGAATCCATTAAACGACTTTTATTCATGGCATTGATAACTAACTCTTAAAAACAAAATTGCTTTTCAACAATTACATTTCTGTCTTTAATTTATTTTCCTTCCCAACTATCGGATAGCCAATTCTGGATAGGACATGTTTAGCCTTTTCAAAATCATGTTTTGTATGATAATCAAAAGCAACAGTGCACTCTTCATGATTAACTTCAACATCACTAATGTTTTTTACTTCCGAAAGGCTATTAAAAATTATATGCTCACAGGCACTACATTTAATATGTTGTAAATGAACTTTTGTTCTCATCATATCATTATTTTGAATATTAAAAATAGATTCAATACCTAAAAACTGAAATGACATTCCTCAGTTGTGATAAGAGTTTGAAGTTAGTTTTGATTTGATAACAGGATTTCTATCTAAAGCTTCCTTAGTAGCTTCATAGCCTATTTTGAAAATTTTTTTAAGATGTTTAGTCTCAAATGTACCAAAATTATCTAATTGTTTAGGTAAAATGACTAAATCACAATCTTTAAATTTTGTATAATCCTCATGCACTGATTTTAATTTAAAAGCACGTTCGACAACATTATAGGAATGTTTTAAATCTCTAATTGTGATTTTTTGATAGCCATTAACATAGACACCAATAATCATATCACAGTCAGGTTTTAAAGATTGTACGGGAAAGTTATTAATTGCGCCACCATCTATATAATAGGAATCATCAATTTTTACTGGAGCAAATACACCTGGAAATGCTGCAGATGCTAAAATCGGTTTTATGAGTTCACCCGAATTAAATGTAGTAAGGTTTCCGTTTAAAATATCTGTCGCTGTAATAAATAATGATTTTTGAAGTGCACTAAAATCATCTTTTCTTATAAGGTTGCTGAACTCTGGGTAAAACTTTTCAGCATCTATAAAACCAGGTTTTCCTAATGCATATTTTGATATATCAAAAATTTTAATATTCTTAAAAAACAATAGAATTTCACTCCAATTATAACCATAGGCGTACAACGAACCAACTATGGCTCCTGCACTAACACCTGAAATATGAGTTGGGTAAATTCCATATTCTTCTAAAGCTTTTATAGCTCCAATATGAGCTACACCTCTTATTCCTCCTCCTGATAATACCAAACCAATTGTCATAATCATTTAAAATTTAATTGATATACAAAATTAAATCTAAAACAGATTATGTAAAATGACACATATCAGTAAACTGAAGTGATATATATCATTTTACAAACATTACTAATCCAATACATTTGGTTAGATTCTTATTAGCATATGCCAAGTAAATCTAAAATAAAAGCGCAAATAGATGCGTTCTTAATTGAAGTAGGAGATCTTTCTTATTTTACTGCTCGTTTTTTTAGAGAGGTGTTTAAACGCCCTTTTGAACTGAAAGAACTCCTGAACCAATGCTACAACGTAGGAAATAAATCTCTTTTACTTGTAGGCATTACGGGTTTTATTATAGGTTTAGTTTTAACTCTGCAAACGCGACCTACATTGATAGAGTTTGGAGCGATCTCCTGGATGCCATCTATGGTAAGTATTTCTATTGTTCGAGAAATCGGACCTATCCTAACAGCATTAGTCTGTGCTGGCCGAATTGGATCTGGTATAGGTGCTGAAATAGGTTCAATGAAAGTCACTGAACAAATTGATGCTATGGAAGTCTCAGGCACAAACCCTTTTAAATATCTTGTTGTAACTCGAGTTTTGTCTGTAACACTAATGCTTCCTTTACTGGTGATTATTGGTGATGCCATTGCTTTATTTGGTTCCTTTTTAGTAGAGCATGTAAAAGGAAATGTATCCTTTGTTCTCTTTTTTAATCAGGTGTTCGACGCTCTAGAATTTGGAGATATTATGCCTGCAACTATTAAAACGTTCTTTTTTGGTTTAGCTATAGGATTGGTAGGTTGTTATAAGGGTTATTACTGTAAAAAAGGAACTGAAGGTGTTGGTAAAGCAGCTAATTCTGCTGTTGTTTTTGCATCCTTATTATTGTTTATCATTGACTTCATAGCTGTTTTTGTAACTGATATTTTCTTTGATTTATGAAAAACAATACACACCTAACTGATAAGAACATTGTTCTTGAAATCAAAGATCTTCACAAAAGCTTTGGAGATAACCATGTATTAAACGGATTCAACTTACAGCTTTATCAAGGAGAAAATCTGGTCATCATGGGAAAATCGGGTTCTGGAAAATCTGTGATGATCAAATGTTTGGTTGGCTTAATGGAAGTGGATAGTGGTTCTATTTCTGTAATGCATAATGACATTACCAAACTAGACCAAAAATCTTTAGACATATTACGTGCTGATATTGGGTTTTTATTTCAGGGAAGCGCTCTATACGATTCAATGACTGTTAGAGAAAATTTAGAATTTCCGCTAAGACGACATTCAAAACGATTTGATAAAAGCACTAATACTGATGAACTTGTTAAAGAAGCCTTAGAGAACGTTGGTTTAGCAGATGCTATAGATTTAATGCCTTCGGAATTATCTGGAGGTATGAAAAAAAGAGTCGCCTTAGCCAGAACACTTATTTTACAACCTAAAATAATTCTTTATGACGAACCTACAAGTGGCTTAGATCCTATTACTGCTAAGGAAATCATTATATTAATGCAAACTATTCAGAAAACATATAAAACCTCATCACTCATCATCACGCATGATGTAGATTGTGCACGCGTTATATCAGACAGAATGCTTTTGCTTATAGATGGCAAAGATTATGTTGTTGGTACATTTTCAGAACTTTCAAAGCATGAAGACCCAAAAATAAAGGCGTTCTTTAAAAACTAAATGACTATGAAACAAACAAATTCACAAAAATTCAATTTAGGTCTTTTTGTCATCATTGGCACTATACTCTTTATTGCTGCGGTTTATCTTATTGGTCAGCGTCAAGACATGTTTAAAAACACATTTACAATTAGTGCTTTTTTTCAGAATGTAAATGGATTACAAAAAGGAAATAATGTGCGTTACGCAGGTATTGATATTGGAACGGTTAAAGGCATTACTATGATTAACGATTCTACCATAAAAATTGATATGACTATTGATGAAAAGATCATTTCTCATATTAAGAAAGATGCTATTGCTACTATTGGTTCTGACGGACTGGTTGGCAATATGATTGTCAATATTGTTCCGGGAAAAGGACTTTCGGAAGTGATTAGTAATGGTGATATTATTGAATCTTACAGTAAAATTGGAACCGATGATATTTTAAATACTTTGAACACCAGTACTGAAAATGCAGCCATACTAACTTCAGATTTACTAAAAATCACCAACAGTATTACAAAAGGAAAAGGCACAATAGGTGTCCTGCTTAATGATACCATTATGGCTCAAGATTTAAAACAATCTATAGCAAATCTTAAAAAAGCCAGTCAAGGAGCTTCACATACCATTTTTGAACTTAATGAGATGATTTCTTCAGTAAAAACAAATGACGAAACGGTTTTGGGCATGTTGCTGAATGATTCTATTTCTGGAAAAAAACTAAAAGCCATCGTGACTCATTTAGAAGCATCAAGCATGGAAATTGATAGCGTATTGCACAACATAAATTCTGTGGTTGATGAATTTAAATCGAGCGAAGGTACTTACAATTATGTCGTGAAAGACACGTCTTTAGTTAATAGCTTAAAATCTACATTAAAAAACATCAATGAAGGCACTGATAAATTTAATCAAAATATGGAAGCCTTGAAGCATAATTTTTTAACCAGAGGTTATTTTAAAAAATTAGAACGACAAGAAAAACGAGATGCTAAAAAAGAAAAAGACTGATGTTGCAAAAAATTAATATCGTTGTTTAGAATTATAAACTATATCTGTAATCTCTAAATGTAACCAGTTAAAATCACCATCAGATAATTTCCAAATTACGTCACTTTTACTGGGAATAATAATTCCATTGAAATCTTTATATGCTCTGTTTTCAACGACCCATTTTTCAAGCTCGCTAGACGTTTCTCCACCATAATAACGATTGGCTTCAAAGGTTTGTATTTGTCCTTTTTCTGAAAACGTAAAAACACCTGAAACTATTTGGTCATCAATAGTTAATGTGGCTTTTGCTGAACGATTATCAATATATTCCCAGGACATATGATTATTGATTGCAGCTGATGGATACCAGCATATTTCTGCTAAACACCGAAGCATAGCTCCTTGATTTATTTTTTTGTTTTTTGATGCATTCACAACAGGAATTACACCTGCTAATGTTATAAGCATACCTCCTTCTCCATTCATCAACTTGTCACGACCTAGTAAGGAAACAATTGGCATCGCATTTACAGATGTAGACCAGACAAAAGCTGATTTTTCAACATCAATATATTGTGTTGCTGTAAAAGGCATCCATGTTCCATCAGGTTTGATTCTCATATTACCAATTTGCTTCAAGCGCGCGAAACGAATCTTTTCTTTTCCAATAACACCAGAATTAATCATCCATTTTTGAACGATTTCAGGTAACTGTTCAATATCTTTTTCAGTAATTACAGCTGGCTCATTTATCCTAAAGTTTTGAAGTAGTTGTTTAGATTCAGATGCTACCATATTATTAAATCGGTGAGTAGAATAGGCCGAAATACTTGTTAATAAAATAATGACATTAATAATTGTACCATACTTAGCGTCTTTCCATGCTATAATGATTAAAACCTGCGATAATACAATGGCTGCAAAGGCTAAATAAAACCACTTTTTATAAGTTAAAAATTGTACTCCTGAAATGATAAAGAGCAAAAAAGCAATTAACCAAAGTGTACCAACAGGTTTAGAAATCGACAATAGTTGTTTTTCAATGGAAGTTGAAAAAAAAGCACTCACAAAACCCAAGAGGTGAATTAGTCCGTGAATACCTAATATTATGGCAAAGACGTATCTCATCACTTTATAATTTAATAATTTTATAGTTATCAGTAATCAGCTATTAAGAACTCTTAAAAGACCAAAGGATTAGCATCATATTTTTTTAAAACAGCTAATAAGTCTTCAAGCGGAATTTCAATTGAGTAAGTACCTGTATAAGATGGACACATCACACAATCGTCAAAATAGAACTCTATATATGTATCATTGACCACGAAGTTATTTTTACTCTCAAAAAAATCATCGGAAGATACTTCCCAGCAATCGTAAAACGCATCTCCTCTCTTGATATTAGTATTGATTTTGTTATTAATTAAATTCAGCAACTCTTCTTCCGATCCTTGATTAAAAAAATCTTCATAAGCCATAAAAACACCTCTGTTTAAATCAAAATTAAAACCATCAAATGAGTAACTTGGATGCATCGCTCCAGAATAAAAATTCTCTTTATAAAAAAGCACACTTATCAGCTGGTCATTGACCATGTATATTTTATAATCAATATAGCGTTCTTCTCTAAAAGTTTCGGCTTCAATACTATCACAAAGTTGCTTATTTTCTAAGATATCAGATTCGGCTTTTGCAATATTAACATAGTATTCATTTATAAATTCATTAAAGTTGCTATGTGTAGGTTTAAATGATGTATTCAGTAAAGGATAGTTAAAGTTAATCGTGTAATCTTTCTTGTTTACAAGATATTTTTTATCGATAATTAAGGTCTGAAAATCTTCACGTTCATCTTTTTTCTCAATCAGTTTCTTTTGTTTTAACTCAATGGAAATGGTTTTATCCAAAAGCTTAATATCCTTATCAGTGTTTTTGATGGTATCCATAACAATCGAATCTGAAACTATAGTGTCTTCATAGTCATTGAGAGTCTCTTTACGATTGTCTTTTTTACAACTCATAAAGATTAAGAGCACTACTGTTAGAGAAAGATATTTCATCATTTTCTTTTAAATTAACGTCTTCTGATTCTACCCGTTATTTCATCAATCTTAATCTGGAGAATAAGAATAACTGATAGATTATTGGTTTAAACCTTGTTCTAAAAGTACTTATAAAACTATTTGCAGACTATGATTTTCATCAGCTAACGTATAGATTCTTATTTCCACAAACAAAACTTTAACCTTCATTCTATTTTATAACCAAGTAATCGCAAAGCATTTAAAACAACTACAATTGTCGATCCTTCATGAAAGGCAACCGCTAAGCCAATATTTGTTAATCCTAACATCGTTACCGGAACCAGGACCACCACAACTCCTAAACTTATCCATATATTTTGCTTGATGATGCGTTTAGATTTTCTACTCAAAGCAATAACGAAGGGTAAATTTTCAATTTTATCTGACATGAGAGCGACATCTGCAGTTTCAAGAGCAACATCACTACCTGCTGCTCCCATAGCAACACTTACAGTACTTAGTGCCATAGCAGGCGCATCGTTAACACCATCACCAACCATGGCTATTTTATTATCTCTTAAAATTAACTCTTTTACAGCGGTAACTTTATCTTCAGGCAGTAAATTACCTTTGGCTTCAGTAAGACCTATTTGTTTGGCAATGGCATCTCCAACATTTTGATGATCGCCTGTTAGCATGATCATGTGTTTTATGCCAATTTCTTTTAAATGTTTTAATGTTGATGCTGCCATCGTTCTTGGTAAATCCATCACACTTATAATCCCTATGAGTTGTTTCTGATAGGCTACTAACATGACTGTTTGTCCGTTTTGCAATAAATTTTCCATTTTAGAAATGGTAGATTTATCAACATTTATATCTGAAGATTCCATTAACTTAATGTTACCTATCCATGCCATACTATTTTTATATTTAGCATGAATTCCCTTTCCTTGAATAGCATTTACATCTGAAGCTATATTTTGATGTTCAATAGTAAATTTAGCCTTAACATCATTAGCGATAGCTTTGGCAAGTGGGTGATTGCTTAGACTTTCAACCTCAACAACTAATTTGGCAAGTTCCAGCTCATCAAAACCATTCAAAGTTAGAAGGTTTGTGAGTTTTGGTTTGCCTTCAGTTAATGTTCCGGTTTTATCGAATGCTATGGTTGTAATTTCACCCAAATCTTCCAGAGCTTTTCCACCTTTAATAAGCACACCTTTTTGAGCTGCTCTGGCAATTCCGCTCAACACAGCACTTGGCGTAGAAATAGCTAAAGCACAAGGACTTGCAGCTACCAATACAGTTATAGCTCTGTAAAGACTTGTACTAAAACTTTCATCAATAACCAAGTATGCAAAACACAATAAAAGAACAACAATAACGACTATTGGAACATACCATTTTTCGAATTTTTTGGTAAGCCGCTGAGTAGGTGATTTTTGAGTTTCGACTTCACTAACCATTTTTATTAATCTGGACACTGTAGAATCTTCAGTTAATTTTAAAACCTTTACTTCAATACTACTATCACCATTAATTGTACCAGCAAATACAATATGTTTTTTATCAATATCATTAAATGATGGTAATTCATCAGGATGTGCAATAAATGTTTTATCTACTGGAATACTTTCTCCTGTTATTGGTGCCTGATTTATACTGGAACTTCCACTTAGAATCACACCATCTGCAGCAATTTTTGTATTCGGTTTTATTACGATTATGTCATTTAACTTTAACTCTTCAATTGGAACTTCTTTAAGTTTACCATTAGTTTTTAGGAGTGCTGTTTTGGGTGACAAATGACCTAAAGCTTCAATTGATTTTTTGGCTTTATTCATGGCATAATGCTCTAAAGCATGTCCTAAACTAAAGAGAAATAACAATAATGCGCCTTCTGCCCAACTTCCAATATAAGCAGCTCCAGCAGCAGCAGCAATCATTAAAAAATCAATATCAAATTCTCGTCTTGGAATTTTTTTAGAAGCTTCTATTGAGATAAAGAATCCTCCAAAAACATAAGAAATGATGTAATGAGTTACATGTACCCAACTAGTTGTATGCACAAACTTTTCTATTAAAAAGCCTAATAACAGAAAGAGCCCACAGAAAATCGCAAAATAAAGTTCTGTTTTTTTTCCTAAAATTTGATGATGGCTATGCGCATTATCGGTTGTGTTATTCATTGGCTATGATATTATGTATCTGTCTTATTTACATTGATATCTATTTCGGGAATTTTAACAAGCTCTATTGTTGCAGATGCTAATATAACTTTACCGTTTGTGTTTTCTAGTGCTAATCGAATTTTATCATTTAAAAGATGCTTGGTATGGCGACGCTTTTTAAAATCAACAATGTATCTTAAATTAAATTGAATCCAGTTATCGGTCAACGAAATCGCTAATGTAGGATCGACCTGAGCATCTTCAATATAATATTTATTAACGATATCATTCCATTGTGCTTTTGAGTTTGCTGTGTATTCGAAAAGTATTTCTGTTGCTGTTTTAATGATGATTGATTTTGCCAAGTCCACATCAGAACCATAACGAACTGGTAGATTGAATTCGTCCCAAATAAATGGAAAATCTTGAGAGTAATTATATATCGGACCTTTAAAAACAAAGGCATTACTCAATTTTACTATACGTCCACTATAATTGTCACTACTTACCCATTGCCCTATTTCCATCATGGTAGTATAAATACTGTCTACATCAATGACATCACCTTTAATCCCATTGATTTCAATACGGTCTCCAGGTTTATAAACTTTGACTAGAAATATGTAAAGTGAACCAGCAATACTTAAAATCAATTCTTGAAGTGTAAAGGCTATTCCAGCGGTGAACAAACCAATAATAATTGTAAAATCTTGTATGGCTCCAGAAAAGTATAAAACAGCCAAAATTATGAGTAAGATATAACCAAAAATTTCTATTCCTTTTTGAGTTTTGTAACGTACCGCTGTATCAGATATTTTCTTTTTTAAATACCGTCTAATTAATTGAATACTTATCAAAACAATAATGAGAATGATAAGAAACTTAATAATACTCCAAACTAATGGATTGGCAGTTAACCAATCCTTTATATGCTCTATTTTGGTCATGCTTTTATCATTAAAAATCTTCGTAAGAATTCAATTTGTTTTTTAGCACTGTAATTTCAGATTGTAATTGTTCTACTTGTTTCAGTAAGTTATAAATAGCGTCGATGCCTTCAAAGTTTATGTCGAGATCATAATGTAATCGCATCATTTTTTCAATATCATTGAGCTGATTCGTTTTAATGTAATTATCTTTTTGAGTTATGGTAATTTCAACCAACTCATATTCGTGCAATGCATCAATAAAGGTCACTGGCACCTTATAATGTTTACAAAATTGTTGAATTGAAATGAGATGTGTTGTGTCCATATTATCGTAATTTTGACAGTTCTGTAAAAAGTTCTTTTTCTTTTTCTGTAAGGTTTGTTGGTGTTTTTAGGTTATAGGTAATGTACAAATCGCCAAACTGTCCTTCCTTCTTATATTTTGGAAATCCTTTTCCTTTTAATTTTATTTTAGTACCATTTTGTGTTTCTGGTTTTACGGTAAGTTTCACTTTTCCGTCAAAGGTATTTACGGTGATATTGCCTCCCAAAAGTGCTGTATATAAATCTAAGTCAACAGTAGTGTAAAGATTATGACCATCTCTTTTAAAACCAGACTGATTGAGTATAGAAAACTCAATATATAAATCTCCATTTGGTCCATTATTGATTCCCTTTCCGCCATGTCCTTTTATTTTGATAACCTGACCGTTTTCAATACCAGCAGGAATAGTAATACGTATGTTCTTGTTATTAACGGTTAATGTTCGTTTATGTGTAGTATAAACATCTTGAAGGTTTAGTTGCAATTGAGCATTAAAATCCTGACCTCTGAATTTTACATGTTGACCACGCGATTGTGATGCTCGTCCGCCAAACATTGAACTAAAGAAATCTGAAAAATCCTCTTCAGAATAACCTCCATACTGATTATTTGTACTGTTTTGATATTGCTCTTGTTGTTTTGCCTTTTCATATTCTTCGGCATGTTGCCAATGCTCACCATATTCATCATATTTTTTTCGATTCTCAGCGTTACTTAAAACCTCATTAGCCTCATTAATCTCTTTAAACTTCTTTTCAGCATCCTTATCGTTAGGATTTAAA
The DNA here is from genome assembly GCF_050617655.1 of Psychroserpens mesophilus. Lineage (GTDB taxonomy): Bacteria > Bacteroidota > Bacteroidia > Flavobacteriales > Flavobacteriaceae > Psychroserpens > Psychroserpens mesophilus_A. The sequence goes on from NZ_JBODQC010000006.1 coordinate 153,786, forward strand.
TCTGGATGGTATTTTCTAGCGAGTTTACGATAGGCTTTTTTTATGTCGTTTTCAGTAGCTGTTTTTGAAACACCTAATATGTTATAATAATCTATAAATGCCATTATTTCTTATTATGAGTTTTTACGTATTGTTTTAGGATCTGTTTGAGACTTTCTAAATAATCTTCCATAATCTTAAGATTCATATCTGGATGAAGTTTAGAAGGGATTGTCATTGGGTTTTCATCCAAGGTTGCATAGAGTTCTGGGTAATTTACCTCTATACTCGTTGTAAGTGTTATAATTTGATTTTCTATGTCTTGCAATGTTTTCATAGCATCAATATAAATTTATAAATTAAAATTAACTTTTAATAGCTTCATTAAAAATGATTAATTAAGGTATAATGAACTTTCCTTTTTAATTAGTAAGCTCTATTTTTTCAATTCAATATTTAAGTTAGCCAGCATCACTAGTTCTGATTTATTTTGACCGCTGAAACTCGATGTAATCTTAGCCGCAGTTTTTAAAATCATAGACTTTATGTTATTATTAAATACTGCTTCATGTTCTTTTTTATAATTTATAAAGTTATTATAGCAGACTTCTGCATCATTTCCATCAGTATTCTGTAACTTTTTAAAAGTATCTATAAGTATATTCTTAGAGGATGTATCAAAACCGTCTAAAGCTAACCATTCAGTAGCCATAAGACCTTCAAGCTTTTTAAACTCTTCATCTCTTACAAAATTATCTACTGAAGCTATGGCATAAAAAAGTTCACCAAGATATTGGCAGAACTCAATCGTTATTTGTTTTTCAGAATTCAAAATCATTTATTTAAATCTAAAATAATGAGTTAAAAGCAAACTAGGCAATGATATAAATCAGTTTGAAAGCGCAAATAATATTAACACCTTACGTTAGGTAAACATGTATTATTTAATTAAATTTAAGGTTAACCATTTTGTTCTAAATCCCAACCAATGCTTCAGCAAGATCAAGACATATTTAACATCCTATTAGAAGCTGTTTCAGAAGGTGTCATTATCATTGACAGTGATCAGCAGATTATGGAACTAAACACGACTGCTGAAGTTTTATTTGGTTATAAAAAAAGAGAACTCACCCAAAAAAATTTAAATGTTCTCTTACCTTCAAACTATCATAGAGATTATTCAGCGCGTTTTGAAAATTTGATCAAAAGAGGCAAACCTAAAAGTATTAAAAAACTTAAAGATGTATTTGGTTTAAAGAAATCTGGAGACCTCATCGCCATTGAGGTAGAACTCAGTCCTTTTAAAATTTACAATAAGACTTATATCATGGCGTTGGTCAAAGATGTTTCAGAAAAAAAAGAAACACAAAAAGATTTAATGCTAAAAAGCAGTGCATTACAATCTGCCAGCAATGGAGTCATCATTACTGATGCTTTAAAACACGATAATCCTATTATTTATTTCAATTCAGCGTTTCAAAACCTCACAGGTTATTCAAGTAAAGAAATACTAAACCATAACTGTAGATTTTTACAAGGTTCAGACAGAGACCAACCTCCTCTTGAAAAACTAAGGAAAGCCATAAAAAAAGGGAAGAATTGTCAAGTTACCATTCGTAATTATAAAAAAGATGGCACTTTATTTTGGAACGATTTATACATCATTCCTATAATTGATAAAAAAGGTATCGTAACAAATTTTATTGGGATTCAAAATGATGTGACACAAAGAAAAGAAGCTGAAGCCGAACGAAACCATTTATCAACGATTTTTGATGAATCCCTAAATGAAATTTATGTGTTTGACTCTAAAACCTTAAAGTTTATCAACGTCAATTACGGAGCATTAAGCAATATTGGTTATACCATTGATGAGTTAAAAAACATGACACCTTTAGATCTAAAAATTCAGGAAGATGAAGCCATGTTTAGAAAGAAGATTGATGTTTTAATTAAAAAAAATGTTGAGAAATTAGAATTTGAAACCGTTCATTATCGAAAAGATGGAACGACTTATCCAGTAGAAGTTCATTTGCAGCTCTCTAATTTAGGAGAAAAAAAGGTTTTTGTAGCTATTATATTAGATATCACTGAACGTAAAAATTATACTGAAAAATTAGAAAATAAAGTCGAAGAACGAACTGAACAGCTAAAAGTTGCATTATCAAAAGAAAAAGAGCTTAACAAACTCAAAACACAATTTTTATCGCTTGTATCCCATGAATTTAAAACCCCTTTAAGTGGAATTTTAACCTCATCTGTATTATTGGGCAAATATAATTTAACAGAACAACAGGAAAAACGCGATAGGCATATTAAAATTATTGCGAACAAGGTTCAGTATTTAAATAATATTCTAAATGATTTTCTATCTTTAGAAAAACTAGAAACGGGTAAGCTAAACTATAATTTTACGCATTTTAAACTCAGTAAAGTTATTGATGAAGTCATATATAATGCCAATATGTTATTAAAAGAAGGACAATCTATTAAATATCCAGACAATATTGATGACCTATCCCTTTTTCAAGATGAAAAATCCATATCATTAATATTATCCAATTTAGTAAATAACGCTATAATGTATTCTCCCGAACATAAACCCATTGCAATTTTAGTAAATCAAAATAAAACGACCACTACAATAAAAATTGAGGATAAAGGCATTGGCATACCAGAAAAAGACCAAAACAATATTTTCGACCGTTATTTTAGAGCAGACAATGTTAGTAACACGCAAGGTACTGGTATCGGTTTAAACATCGTGAAAAATCACTTAGAAAACTTAGGTGGCACTATCAATTTTACAAGTGAAGAACATCAAGGAACTACATTTACAATTACGTTTCCTAATATCGCAAAGCAATGACAAACGTTTTACTTATAGAAGATGATACTGTTTTAAGAGAAAACACCGCAGAACTTTTAGAGCTTTCAAATTACAAAGTCGTAACAGCATCTAATGGTAAGCTCGGTTTGGCTAAGGCAAAAGAGAAGTTACCAGACATCATTATCTGTGATATAATGATGCCAGAACTCGATGGCTACGACACTCTTAAATTGTTATCTCAAGACCATGCAACAAAGTACATTCCGTTTATTTTTTTATCTGCCAAAACAGAACATAAAGATGTAAGAAAAGGAATGAACCTAGGTGCAGACGATTACATCACCAAACCCTTTACCGAAGATGAACTCATTAGCGCTATTGAAAGTCGCTTGGCAAAAACTGCTTTACTTAAGGAAGCAAAAGATGACACAACAGAAAGTGAAACCAATGAACCAATCAATAGTATAAAAACACTTAATGATTTAAAAAACTTTTTTGAAGATAATGGTACCGATTTTACCTTTGAAAAGGATCATATTATTTATAGAGAAGGAACGCACTCTAATTATATCTACCTCATTAATAAAGGTATTGTAAAGTGTCATCAAATCGACGAACAAGGTAAAGAGCTGGTCACTGGTTTATACAAGGAAGATGATTTGTTTGGCTATACATCGTTTACTGATAATCAACCACATAAAGAAACAGCTACAGCCATTGAAGATACAACGTTGACAGGCATTTCAACCATTCAATTTAATTCAATATTAGATGATAATCCTAAAATCGCTTTAGAACTCATACAGTTATTATCTGATGATCTTTTAGTCATAAAAAATCAGTTATTAGAAATGGCATATGGTTCGGTAAATAAAAAAACAGCAACGACTATTTTAAAGTTTGCTGAAAAAATAAACCGAAAACCCGAAGACCCAATTAATATCTCCAGAAGTGATTTGGCCAGTGTTGCTGGTATTGCTACAGAAACTTTAATAAGAACTTTAACTTCTTTTAAAAAACAAGGTCTTATTGAAGGTGATGGTCGAAATATTAAAATTTTAGATATCGAAAAACTGAAACACATTCAATAACTCCGTTTTAAAACTCCAAAATGACCAATATCATTTTAAGAATCGCTTCTTAGCCATAGATTTGTGATTTTAATGCTATTGTTCGATGAAAAACATATTATTACCCACTGATTTTTCAGAAAATTCATGGAACGCGATTACTTATGCTATCCGATTTTTTGAAAACGAAAAATGTAACTTCTATATTCTACATGTTAAATCCTTAAGTGATTTGGCAACTACTGATGCACCCTTAATCTTAAGTCAAGACGATATAGACGTCATTTACATCAAGCCCACAAAATTAAAGCTGAGGAAGCTCTTAGAGCGTATTATAAAATTATCTGCAAATCGCGAGAATCATAACTTTTATACCATTACAGAGTACAATTATTTTATAGATGGTATTCGAAAAACCATTGAGGAAAAGCAAATAGATTTTATTGCTATGGGAACTAAAGGTGCTTCTGGATTAGAAAAAATCATCATAGGCTCAAATACTGCAGATGTGATTACTAAAGTAAAATGTAACACCTTGGTGATTCCTGAAAATGCAACATATGTCACACCTAAAGAAGTGGCTTATCCAACCGATTTCTCCTTGTCTAATAATTTACAGGTATTAGAACCTATTGCAGAAATCCTAAAGCGTTTTAAGTCTACCTTACGCATTCTTCATATTAGCAAAAGCAAGATCAATCTTAATTATGATCAAAGACGAAACAAAGAGTTGCTCGAAGATTATTTTAATAACCATCCGCATCATTTTCATTATCTAACCAATAGAAAAGTTGAAGATGCAGTTCAATGTTTTACTGAGAGTAGAGCTATTGATTTGATTTGTATGGTGGCTAAAAACCTTAATTACTTTCAGCAAATATTATTTCATTCAAAAGTGGAAAATATAAGTTACCACACTAACATTCCATTTTTAGTATTACACGAAAAAAACGAAAATTATGGATAATTCAATTTTTTTAGCAAAATTCTGGGGCTGGTACTTTCTTATTTTCTTTTTAATTCTAAGTCTGAATCCAAACCGCATAAGACAAATATTTAAATACCTTAAAGACGAGAAATTCCTTATTCTCTCCTCTTTTATAGCCATTATTGTAGGTTTGCTTACTATTTTATTTCATAACATCTGGGAATTAAATTACAAGCTTATCATTACATGTATTGGCTGGATGTCATTAATAATTGGATTGGCATTATTTATATTTCCTAAACCAACTGTTAATTGGCTGACATATATAAATATTAAACTTGTTCAGGTTTTATATTTGATATTGTTTTTTATCGGTCTCTTTTTATTAAATATCGCTTATGATGTGATTTTAATATGAACTTCATCTGATATATATCATAGATTATCACAAATTGAACCTGTAATTTTATTCAATAAAACTAAAAACGACGACTATGCTATCAATACTTTTACCTACCGATTTTTCTAAAAATTCTATGAATGCCATTACATATGCCTTAGAATTTTTTAAATACCAAAATGTAAAATTCTACCTCATGCATGCTTATAGAAACGAATTTTATGACCATGATGATCTGGTGTCTCGTGAAGTTTTTGATGACGTATTACATACAGTAAAAAAAGAATCTCAAAATAACCTTGAAAACCTGTTAAACCAAATCACTAAAATTGCTCCCAATCCAAGATTTACATTTCATATTATTTCAGCATATAATACGCTTGTAGAAGAAGCTAATAGCATAGCAGACGAGCAAAATATAGATTTAATTGTTATGGGTACAAAAGGAAAATCTAACGAACGTCATGTCGTCTTTGGAAGTCATACTTTTCAAGTTTTAAAATATGTTCAATGTCCTGTATTAGCTATTCCTTCAAACTATACAAATACACAACCTAAACATATTTTATTTCCTACAAATTATCTCATTCCTTATAAGCGTCGCGAATTAAAACTTTTATCTGTACTCGCAAAATCATATCGAAGCGTTATTGATGTGGTATACATTTCTACCAGCAGTAAATTATCTATAAGACAAGAAGATAATCAAGGATTCATTAAAGATACATTATCTGATAATAATGTCAATTTTTATATTAAAGACAGCAAAAAAGTAGCCGACACCATCACATCATACATCCAAGAAAATGATGTAGATATGCTAACTATGGTTAACACACAACATTCATTTTTAGAAGATATGTTATTTCCATCTACCATAGATAAAGTGAGTCTTGGTTTAGAAATACCTCTTTTAGCAATGCAGAACACAACTCGTAATACTTATTAAAATACCAGTACAATGAAACAGATTCTTTTACCTACAGATTTTTCGGAAAATTCCTGGAACGCCATTAAATATGCCATACAATTATTAAAAAATGAAACATGTACTTTTCATTTATTAAACACCTATACTCCTGTCATCTATAATGTTGAATATGTTTTAGGTGCTCCTGCGCAATTTGGTTTAGAAGATATTGTTAGAAATACATCACAAGACAACTTAAGCCAATTGGTTCAACGAATTTCAGACACATTTCAAGACAACCCTAAACACACGTTTGAAACGGCCTCAAGATTTAACACCTTAATTCCTGGTATAAAAGAATTTATAGAAAAACATAACATCGATATGATTGTTATGGGAACCCAAGGAGCAACTGGAGCAAAAGAAATTTTGTTTGGTTCAAATACAGTGCATGTATTTAAAGAAATAAAATGTCCGATTTTAGCCATTCCATCAGATTTTTCATTTGAAACACCACATGAACTATTATTTCCTACAGATTTAGAAGTGGATTATAAAAACTCACAACTAACTATTCTTAATGACATCGCAATCTCAAATCACTCCAGAATCAATGCGCTACACGTTTCAACAGGTTATGAGCTTACTGATGTTCAGAAACAAAATAAATCAGAATTGGAAGATGTATTCAATAAGACAGCATTTATATATCACGAAGTCAGAAGCATGAATATTACTGAAGCCATTGGTACGTTTCAAATTAAACACAAAATTAATTTGTTAGCCATGATTAACAACAAACATTCCTTTTTTGAAAACTTATTTTTCAGGTCAACCATTAACCATATAGGGTTTCACTTAACCATTCCGTTTTTGGTAATGCCTTCAAAAGCATAGGTTGTACTGATTAATATCATTTGGTTAGTTACCAATATCATTTAATTTTCATTTCAATTTAAGATTAAGACTTTAAGTTATGAAAAAACACATACTATTACCTACAGATTTTTCAGATAATGCATGGAGCGCTGCAGTATATGCTTTAAAACTTTATGCAGATGAATATTGCACCTTTTATTTTTTACATTCTTCACAACTGAAGCTTTCTTCAATGTCCAACATGTCTAATAAATTAGTACGTGTTATGGCTGAAAACGCAACGAAAGAACTTACAGAATTAAAAAGCATGGCAGAAAGTACTGATGCAAATGCTAATCATAATTTTGAAATCATATTGAGTTCTGAAGACATGTTAGACGCTATAGAAACCGCTATAAACAAACACAACATAGATCTGGTTGTGATGGGAACAAAAGGAACTACAAAAGCTAAAGGCGTGTTCTTTGGAAGCAATACCATACACATCATAAAAAAAATGAAACTGTGCCCAATATTGATTGTTCCTGATGAATTTGATTTCATTACACCCAAACAAATTGCATTTCCTACAGATTTCAATCGGTTTTATGGAGATGAACTCATACCTCTGAAGCAATTTGCAGACCTTTTCAACTCAAAAATAAGAATCATTCATATTAGTACTGAAGACCAGTTAACAGAGGCACAAGACTATAACTTAGCCATGTTAAAAGCTTATTTACAAGATTATCCACATACATTCCATTGGATGTCAGATTACGGTAAAAAAGAAGAGGCTATAAAAGATTTTGTAGAAGAGCTGGATATTAACATCCTTACAATGATCAATTACGAACACAGTTTTATTGAAAGTATCATTAAGGAGCCTATTATTAAACATATCGGATTTCAACCCACTGTTCCTTTTCTGGTTATTCCTTGTGTGAACTGATTTATATCATTTCATGTTGATGGTTTAGGTGCTAATTTTATATCTGTAAGTTTAAGTTCATCCTCATGAAACATCATATTTTACTGCCAACTGATTTTTCTGCAAATTCTATAAAGGCTATACATTATGCCAGAGAGTTGTATAAAAACAATCGTTGTAATTTTTACATCCTCAATGTGTTTTCTGCCACAAGCAATATTTTAGATAGCCTACTTAATATCGAACCTGGAAGTAAACTGTATGAAACTGCAAAGTCTGACTCAGAAAACGGTTTGGCTAAGGTTTACGATTATATTAACATGAGTGATCAGGACAATCCAAAGCACCATTTTGAAGTGATTTCAATCTTTAACAATGTGATAGATGCCATCACACAAGTTGTAGAACAAAAAGACATTGAAATGATTGTAATGGGAACAAAAGGAGAAACGCAATCTAAAATAAAAGCCTTTGGTAGTACTGCACGTTATGTTATGGAAAAAGTTCGCAATTGTCCTGTAATTGTAGTCCCCAAAAACGCAAAAACTGAATTACCTAAAGAAATTGTATTTCCTACAAGTTATAAAACACATTACAAAAGAAGAGAATTAAACAACCTAACCTCTATTGCTAAAAAGTGTGATGCCACTGTTATTGTGCTCCATGTCTGTGAAGAAAAAGCGTTAGACGATGCTCAAAAAGAAAACAAACACTTGCTTGAAAGCATTTTAGAAGGTATCAACTATAAATTTCATGAGTTATCACATCATTCTGTAATAACAGCAGTAAACCTATTTGTTGAAAGCAGATCGAGTGATATGGTTGCATTTATTAATAAAAAACATACTTTTTTGGAAAGCATGTTTACAAATACCATGGTAAAAGATATTTCATTTCACTCAAAAGTCCCAATCTTAACCATGCATGATTTAAGAAACTAATATAGATATATTAAAATACGACACTTTGACAATCAACTCTAAACTTTGATAAGAAACTTCTTTTCGTTGAATTAAATTTCGACAATTTTATTAGTTAGTGAAGTGAAACTGCCATTGTCTTTTTTGATTTTGGCAGTTTTTTTAAGAAGAAACTATGAATATTACAGATATAGAAATCAGAAAATCATCTGGTGAAAAGGCAAAATTTTCATTAGATAAGTTACGTGCATCATTAAAACGTACAGGAGCAGACAAACAAACAATTGATCAAATTATAAATACGGTTCGCGATGAGTTATATCAAGGCATATCAACTAAAGAAATTTACAACAGAGCTTTTGCCTTACTCAAAAAGAAACAAAGTTATTTAGCTTCAAAATATAAGCTAAAAAAAGCCATTTACGAGCTAGGACCTACTGGTTTCCCTTTTGAACGCTTTGTGAGTGCTATTTTAAATTATTCAGGTTATACCACTAAAGTAGGAGAAATTTTGCAAGGTGAATGTGTGACACATGAGATTGATGTTATTGCTCAAAAAAACAATGAAACCACTATGATAGAATGTAAATTTCATAGTGAACAAGGCCTTAATTGTAATGTCAAAATTCCATTGTATATCAATTCACGCTACAAAGATGTTAAAGATCATTGGGAAACCAATCCTAAAAAAGAAACGATACTCACTAAAGGCTGGTTGGTAACCAACACAAGATTTACTGAAGACGCTCTACAATATGGCAATTGCTGTGGTCTTTTCTTATTAAGTTGGGATAATCCTAAAGGCAATGGCTTAAAAGACAGAATTGACCGATTGGGTCTCTATCCAATAACAGTATCAACACTCATGACCAATAGAGAAAAACAATTTTTATTAAGTAGAAATATCGTGTTATGCCGAGAGCTGATAAACGATGTTTTCTATTTGGATCATTTAGGCGTTTCTGAAATAAGAAAAGAAAAAATAATCAATGAAATTTCACAACTATGTGGCTAAACATATAATTATTATGGAAAAATTTGTAAAAATCACCTTTTTAGGAGCAGCTGGTGTGGTTACTGGTTCAAAATTTCTAATTGAAACTTCAGAAAAAAATATTCTGATTGATTGCGGCATGTTTCAAGGTTTAAAAGAACTTCGAGAATTAAACTGGAACGATTTACCCATTGATGTTAATGCAATTGATATTGTATTACTAACTCATGGTCATTTAGATCATGTTGGCTATCTGCCACGTTTAAGAAAACAAGGGTTTAAAGGACCAATTACAGGAACCGCTCCAACACTGGCAATTGCTGAGATTATCTTAAAAGATAGTGCTAAAATACACGAAGAAGAGGCCGAAAAAGCCAATAAGGAAAAATATACAAAACACAATCCAGCACTACCTTTCTACACTATTGATGATGCTGAAAAAACAATCCAGCTATTTAAAGTAGAAATCGAAGATAAATGGATAACACTTTCTGAACATATCTCCTATCGCTTTCAATACAATGGTCATATTATTGGTGCTACTTTCATAGAAATAGATATTAATGGTAAACGTTTTGTGTTTTCTGGAGATATTGGTAGAACTAATGATTACTTATTAAAGGATCCTAAAACACCTGAATGGGCTGATGTTTTATTTATTGAAAGCACCTACGGAAACAAACTACACCCTGAAGAAAACGTTGAAAATATTTTAACCGAAATAATTACAGACACAATTCATAAAAAAGGGAATCTTATCATTCCTAGTTTTGCTGTCGAACGACTCCAGACACTGATGTACATCTTATGGCAGCTTTATAAGAAGAATAAAATTCCAAACATTCCAATTTTTATAGATAGTCCAATGGGAAACAATGTTCTGGAAGTCTTTAAACATTTTCCAAAATGGCACAAATTATCTGGTCAGGATTATCAAGCTATGTGCAACCATGTACATATTATTCAATCTTATAAAGAAACCTGGGAAACCATTGATGATACACGATCTAAAATTGTGATTGCTGGTAGTGGAATGGTTACAGGTGGACGTGTACTAACGTATTTACAGCAACTCATAGATGAACCTTCTACTACAGTATTATTAGTTGGTTATCAAGCTGAAGGCACTCGTGGAAGACAACTACAAGATGGCGCACACGAAATACGCTTTTTTGGAAAGTATTATCCTGTAAAAGCAACCATAAAAAATATTGATAGCCTGTCTGCTCATGCCGACCAACAAGATTTGATAAATTGGATGAGCACGATTAAAAATGTACCAGAGCAAATTTATTTAATTCATGGAGAACCCAGTACATTAGATGCCTTTAGAGTAAAAATTCAAAATACATTTAATTGGACTGTCAAGATTCCTAAATTAAACGATGTTGAAAAGTTTATGATTTGAGACCCTCAAAATATGAGTTTAACTGATCAATATCATTGCAAAAAACGAACACTGTTACTACATTAGTTTATGAAATTAAGTTTAACTCTAAAATCAAAAATGTTATGTCACTTATTAAATTTAACAACAGAAACAGATTGTTTCCTTCTTGGAACAATGAAAGCTTAAAATCTTTTTTAGGTACTGACGATTTTTTTAACAACGATTTCTATGATGAAGATAGCTTAATGCCTGCTATGAATGTCAGCGAAAACGAAAATGATTTTGAAATTGAATTTGCAGCACCAGGATTTTCTAAAAAAGACTTCGAAGTAACCATAGATGACAACGTCCTAAATGTTAGTGGTGAAAAGAAACAAGAAGAAGAGAAAAACGAAAAAGGGTACACACGTAAAGAGTTCAGTTACAATTCTTTCAGAAGATCATTAAGCTTACCAAAATCTGTACTTACAGATCAAGATGTCAAAGCAACCTACGAAAATGGCATTTTAAAGCTAAATCTTCAAAAGAAAAATGATGCTAAAGAAACATCAAAAAAAGTAATTGAAATTCTTTAATATTTGCGAAAGCAGATTGTAGTTTGAGGGACTACTTTCTGCTTTCATTATAAAAAAATTAAATCATGAAAACAACAAAAACATACGCACATTATGTAGAATGGCTAAGTGCTGATCAAATGCATGAAGCTTCAAAAGAATGGCTTTCTGAATTAAAATTTATACGTGATGAACATCTCTTTTTCGAAGATCTCATCACCGCGTTTACATCTCCATTAATTGCTTCTGGAAAATTTTCAGATATACAGGAAATTATAGATGCTATTTATAAATCACAAAAACAAAATAATGTATTGATTGAAGCCGTAAAAATTCATGAAAATGAACTTCAAATAATGGTAGACGGAATTAATCAATTAGAAGAAGAAAAGGCATACACCAAAGAGCACAGTACCTTAATCACTACCATTACTAATTTTTTAAAAGCATATAAATCTCTTAAATCACAGCTCTTTACCATCATAACAAATATTAAAAAAGAGGATAAGCAGAAGCACCTAATCGATAAAAAATAACTCAATTAAAATTATCATGAAAAAAAGTTCCCTTTTATTATTACTTACTGTTTTTATGGTTAATTGTTCTTCAACGCAGTTAGTTGAAAGATGGAAAAACCCGGACATTGATAGCTACGAGCCTTATAAAATTCTTGTTGTAGGATTAACTTCAGACCAAGATGCAAGATTTCAATTTGAAAATAAACTCAAAAAAGAACTAGAGTCGAGAGGCTCTGAAGCGATCATGAGTTTAGATGTGTTAAAGACCGATATAATGGATTCAGAAGATTTAGATACTCTGGAACATGAACTTCTGCAAGAAGGTTATGATACTATACTGCTTACTAAAATTGTTGGTGTTGAAGACAAAGTGTCCTATTCTGAAGACTACAAAGGCTTTAGTGAAACCTTTCGGGAGTTTAAAGAGGAATACTTAAAACATCAGGATGTATACAGTAATCCTGACTATTACAATGAATATAAAGTATATAAGGCAGAAACCTCTATGTATTGTATTTGTCCGACTAAAGACAGAGAACTCATATGGAAAGGCTACATCAATATTACAGATCCTCAATCGCAATCTGTTGAAAAAACTGTGACAGATTTTGTACGATTAGTTATTGTTGTATTAGAAGAAGAACAACTTATTAGACCAATACAAATTAAAAATCAGAATACAACTTCAGAAACCGTTCAATAGCAAATTTGTTTAAACTTAATGCTTAAAATAATCTCCTTAGTTTTCAACTAAAAGCAACATACAGTATCTTTGCTAAAAAAGACAACACATGTCTAAAGAAAAAAAACCTGATCAGGTAGTGTTTGATGAAGCTTCTCAAAGCTATGATGCAGCATTAAAACCATATGCGACTAATGTTGGTGCTCCTGCTATTGAAATTACAGATACGACAACCTGGAAAAACAAAAATATTTATAAAGCCAACAAGCAAATTCAGGCCAAATATCTGGAGCTTAAAGCAGAGTACGAAAAAATGATGCATGAGCTTGAGTACAATAACCTGGTTTATAATGCTCGTTTTAATTTTGAACCCATCATAGGCGAAACTTATCACTTATATAAAGATAAAAACAATGAGCCTTTTTTATCTATAATAGCACCTAACGATTGTAATTTTAATTATGTGGGCAGCTTTTACCTCAACAGTGAACAACTCTGGAAAAAATCGGAAGCCAAACAATGAGATTAGATCTAATAAGAATTATTATTGACTTTGGTTTAGTCGTTTTAATTTGGATGATTCAGATTATTGTGTATCCCAGTTTTAAATACTACTCCAATAACGGACTTATAAAATGGCATAAAAAATACACATTTCGTCTTGCTTTAATTGTGATTCCTTTAATGTGTTTCCAACTTTTTATCTATGCCTTTCAAACACTTAAACTTCACAACGCATATCCTATTTTAGGATTAACCATAGTGGTTTTAATATGGTTTTATACTTTTTGGCAATTTGTTCCACTGCATAACAAAATTCAAAGCGATACACATTCGGTAGAGACGCTATCTGATTTAACGCGTAAAAATTGGTTTCGCACTTTATTATGGACAATCCTCTTTATATTGAGTGTATTAGAATTTGCAACTTAATATAAGTTCAATACAAATCAACTGTCACGATCTATTTTATTGTAAGTACGAATCACAATAACAGCCCAAATTACGACGCAAATTGAAACCACAATTGAAAACCAAAAAACGATATCGTTAGCGTCCATTTGTGATTTGTTTTATAAAAATAACAACACCTAAAAGTGTTGGAGCCCAAAGTCCAATAAATATTGCGTGAAGTTGATCACCAGTCAGGAATAGATACTCAGCAACTAAAATAATTATAGCACAAAGTACCAGCATAAAGGCATTTGAAGGTCCTAATTTTTTAAAAACATTCATTCGTTGAGGGTTAGTTTAAGATACTAAGTTAACAAAATTAACCTACATCTTCTTTTTTTAGATACAAGTTCATACATAATAGTCAGGAATACAAATTTCCATATCTAAAATTTCAGTATTACATTTGACACAATAAATGTTTAATAAAACGTTATCAAACAAAATCGAACTTATGAGACACTTTTTACTAATCCTTTCGCTTTTAGCTACTATCCTTATTAGTGCTCAAAACACATCTGTAGGAACCAATGAAAAACTTGTGTTTAGTGCTTCATACAACATGTCTGGTTTGCTTACTGAACTCGCACAAGTGATTATGGAAACTAGTGAAGTTAAGACATCTTCCTCTACACTACTAAAATTAAAATGTACTGCAGCAACCTATAATAAATGGGATAGTTTTTTTAAGATACGTGATTTATATGAAAGCTATGTAAGTCCGAAAACCTTAACACCATACTTATATAAACGAGATATCAGTGAAGGTGGTTATGAAAAATTTATGCAGTATAAATTTAAACACAAAACGAATACTATTGAGAGTATCAAACGTAAAAAAAGACGTGATGGAACAACGTGGGAAGAGAAAAGTAATATTAGAATAGGACCATCAACCAAAGACCTTATAACGACGATTTACTCCATTAGAAATCTTGATATTCACAAAGCAAATCCTGGAGATAATCAAGTGTTCAAAATTGTTTTTGATAATGAAGAGTTTTCTATCAATATTAAATACCTCAGCAAAGAAACAATAAGCACTAATATTGGAAGAAAAGAATGTTACAAATTGGCGATTTCAGTTAACAACAGTGCTGTTCTAAAAGGAAATAACGACAATCTTCTTTGGTTAACTGCTGATGCTAATAAAATTCCTGTATATGCAAAATTTAAAATAGCCGTTGGTAGTGGTGAACTTAAAATTAAATCAGCCACAGGATTAAAAAACTAAATCATTATGAAAAAATTAGTTGTTATATTAGGATTTATTACTGCCATTTTAGCTGTGTTTTTGGCTGTTACGCCTTTGTCTAAAATTGCATACATACCAGGTATTGCTGCATTATTTTTCGGAATTATAGCGCTGTATTTGTCTAAGCAAAATCAGAGTTCTAAAAAATCGATTCAACTTATTTTTTTATTGACAATCATCGCATTGTCTGTTACCACTTACAAATCTGTTTTCAATACGGTTGAAGTTGGTAACACTGAAGAATTGATAGAGAAAGAAAATGAGTCTGAAGAAGAGGCTATTGAAGAACTTGAAGGACTTGAAATTGAAGAGATAGATATCGAATAATGTTATTTTTAAATTAAACGCGATTAAAACTTCTATAATATCTTTTTTTTTATTTTATTTGATTGAAAATTAGAGCACTATATTCAAGGCATAATTTTTAATTAACTGAAATCCAATCCATGAAAGCCCTCATCGTTGCAACTGCATTAACCCTCGTTGGTTCTTGCGCTACATTAAGTCATTCAGAAAAACTTCAAAACATAAAAGACAGTATCGTTTTTACAGATGCGAACACCATTAACAACTATGCAAACACAATTACTTCTGAAGAACTAAGTGCACACGTTTATAAGTTCTCTTCTGATGAATTCCAAGGACGTAAAGCTGGTGAACCTGGACATCATAAAGCCGCAAATTATTTAAAAAGGTTTTACATAAAAGAAGGGATAACATCACCTTTAGGCACTAACAATTACTATCAAAATGTTCCTGAATCCTTTTTTAATAATGGAATAAAAAGCTCTCCAAATGTAATTGCCTACATTAAAGGCTCTGAATATCCTGATGAAATTTTAATCATTTCTGGTCATTCAGATCATGAAGGTTATACTGAAGATGAAATATACAATGGTGCTGATGATAACGGATCAGGTACAGCAGCAATACTCGAAATGGCTCAAGCATTTAAAAAAGCAGAAAATGACGGTTTTGCTCCTAAACGTAGTATCGTATTTTTGCACCTTACCGGAGAAGAAGTTGACTTAACGGGTTCAAGATATTATACACAACATCCTGTATTTCCTCTACACAATACCATTGCAAATCTTAATATAGATATGATTGGTCGCATAGATGACGCTCACGAAGACAATCCTAACTACATTTACATAATTGGCTCAGACCGCTTAAGCACAGAGTTACATTATATTTCTGAATCTGCCAATGACCATTTTACAAAACTGGAATTAGACTATCGTTTAAATAGTGATAGTGACCCAAACCAATATTACAGTCGTTCAGACCACTATAATTTTGCACAACATGGTGTGCCTGTGATTTTTTATTTTAATGGCACACATGATGATTATCATGAACCTACAGATACTGCCGAAAAAATAAACTACCTTTTATTGCAAAAACGCACGAAACTTATTTTTACTACAGCTTGGTACATTGCAAATAACGAAAAACGTATTGAAGTTGATCTAGATTCATAACGTTGTTAAATTTTGTTAAAGATAGATTAATATGAAAATCTAACCTGTTAGATTTTTGTATTATCGCGTTTTAAAACACTAAAAACAACTATGAAAAAAAATGTATTCCTAGCAGCACTGGGTCTTCTGGCTTTTGCCTGTACCAAAAAACCAGCTGATCCTACTGTTTATGCTAACACAATTACTTCAGAAGAACTCAAGGTATTACTCTACAAATACGCTTCAGATGAATTTGAAGGTCGTGAAACAGGCGAACCAGGTCATGATATGGCAACCAGTTATCTTCAGGATAAATACATCAGTATGGATGTTGCTTCTCCTTATGGAACTGATGATTACTTGCAAGAAGTCCCTTTAGAGCGTCAAAAAATACCTGAAGTTCAGCTCACTGTAAACGGAATTAAAGCAACTATTTTTGATGATTTTATTCCTTCTCAAAATGTAAATGTTCCATCATTAAACACAAATCAAATCGTATACGCTGGCTATGGAATTGATGCCGAAAACTACTCAGATTATAGTAACCTGGATGTTAAAGATAAAATTGTAATCATCAAATCTGGAGAGCCACTAAATGCAGATAGTACCTATGTAACATCTGGCACTAAGGAAAAATCACAATGGACTTCTGGTAGAAGAGCCAGAAATTTAAAGATTGATACCGCTGAAAAACTTGGTGCTCGAGCTGTTTTTATCATGGATCCTTCAGCTCATAGCTATTATGCAAAATACTACTCCAAATTAATTGAAACAGAATATGAAGGAAGAATTTCTTCTGTTAGTAGTGATGATGAAACTTTCAGCTTTATTATTAGTGAAGCATTAGCTCAACAATTAGTTAAGGATATAAATACCAATGATACGCCACAAACACTAGATGTAAAGATTGAATTATCTATTAAAAAGAATGCTGATCAATTCAATTCTCATAATGTTGTGGCCTTTATTCAAGGAGAAGAAAAACCTGAAGAGGTTATAGTGATATCAGCACATCTTGATCATTTAGGCATCGAAGATGGAGACATTAGTAATGGTGCTGATGATGACGGTTCTGGAACTGTTGCTATGTTAGAAATTGCTCAGGCATTTAAAGCTGCAATTAAAGATGGTTATACTCCAAAGCGTTCTATCTTATTCCTGCATTTAACTGCTGAAGAAAAAGGGCTTCAAGGATCTAAATATTACACAGATGTCAACCCGATTTTCCCTTTAGAAAACACTGTTGCAAATCTCAATATTGACATGATTGGTCGTGTTGATCAATATCATGAAGA
This sequence comes from Psychroserpens mesophilus, assembly GCF_050617655.1. GTDB lineage: Bacteria > Bacteroidota > Bacteroidia > Flavobacteriales > Flavobacteriaceae > Psychroserpens > Psychroserpens mesophilus_A. Next base: position 171,717 of record NZ_JBODQC010000006.1, read on the forward strand.
CGACAGAAATTATGTCTATATTATTGGCTCTGATATGCTAAGTACTGAACTTTACGATATTAATGAAACTGTAAACGAAAAATACACCAATATTAATTTAGATTATAGATACAGTAATAAAACAGATCCTAACCGCTATTATTACAGGTCTGATCATTACAACTTTGCTAAACATAACATTCCTGTTACTTTTTACTATAATGGTACACATGACGATTATCACAAAGCAACCGATACTCCTGATAAAATTGAATACGACTTACTTGAGAAAAGAACTCGTCTTGTTTTTTATACTGCATGGGAACTTGTAAACAGAGAAAATAGAATTGTGGTTGATAAAGCCGAAAAAACGAAATAACTCATACAGGTAAACAATAACGCAAAAACGCTACTTAAAAGTAGCGTTTTTTATCTCTAAATCATTTAAACAAAAAAAGCTTCTCATTTCTGAGAAGCTTTGTGATTTTGGGTGGAAGACCGGGTTCGAACCGGCGACTTTCGGTACCACAAACCGACGCTCTAACCAGCTGAGCTACAACCACCATATTTATTTATTATAAGTTTTAGAAAAACTTTATAAAAGGAATGCTCTATTCAGCTGAAACAGAGCCACCATTTAAATTGGATTGCAAAGGTAAATTATTTCGCAGTTACTACAAAGATTTTTTTTAAAATTATTACTTTAAATCAAACAAACTATCTACTGCCACATAACGCTCTACTGTAAAGCCTTCTGCGTACTCCACTCCTATTAAACGTCCCAAATCTCTTGCTCTGTATATTATACTATCTGTAAAATTTTTACTTGATATTGGCGTTTGAGGCGCTTTACTTTCAGGGTCGTAAAACTGTGTTTTGTACGCTAACACAGATGCCATTTTGGTTTCTATAAAACCTGTAACGTCAACTGTTAATTCTGGTTCTAAATTTTTCCATTGTATGTAATGATAGACATGCTTTGGTCGCCATTGTTTTTGTGAGTTGCCATTAAGTTCTGTTTCTATTTTCAATAATCCGCTTAAAAAACAAGCATCACTTACTAATTTACTGCCTTTTCCGTGATCTATATGTCTGTCATCAATGGCATTACATAATACAATATCTGGTTGATATTTACGTATCATTTTAATAACCTTCAATTGATGATTTTTATCATTTAGAAAAAATCCATCAGAAAATGCTAAATTCTCTCTAACAGTAACCCCTAAAATTTTAGCAGCTTCGGTTGCTTCAAGGTCTCTGGTTTGAGCGGTTCCACGAGTTCCTAATTCACCACGAGTTAAATCAATTATACCCACTTTTTTTCCATTGGCAACTTCTTTTGCAATGGTGGCTCCACAACCTAACTCTACATCATCAGGATGCGCTCCAAAGGCTAATATATCTAATTTCATATCTTCTGAATAATTATCTGCAAATTACGAATTCTATAAGACATTACAGATGCCAGTCTTGTTGTTCTTTATCTGTTAAAAATGTCCAAGCCACTACTCTACTAATCTTGTTGCCTAAAGACATTTGCAACACCTTTACAGAGGTAGCTCCCAATTTTTTTAGTGAGGATTGCATGGATGTAACATGTTCCTTTTTAGACACCAGGCTTGTGTACCAAAAACAGTTTGTTTTTAATAAAGAACTTTGGTACAAATAATTATGTAAGAATGCTTTTTCACCTCCAGGATACCAGAGCTCATTGGCTTTACCGCTAAAGTTTCTAATAACTTGATTTGATGATAATCCTAGTCCTTTGAGCTTTTTTTCTGTGTTACCAATAGCTTCATCTTCATTTTTATAAAAAGGTGGATTACAAATAGTTGCAGTTATTTTCTCTGAAGCATGTATAACCCCATTCAAAATGGATTGCAAATTGTTTTGAAATCGCAATTCAATATGGTGATTCAAACGATTCTTTTCTACAATTTGCTTTGCAGTCTCAAGTGCTTTTTTATCAACTTCAGAGCCTATAAAATTCCAGTTGTATACGGCATGTCCCAGAAGTGGATAAATACAAGACGCTCCAGTACCTATATCAAAAACAGTACTATTATTTTGCAACTTTGAAGCTTTTAGTAAATCATTTAGCAAATGAATATATTCAACTCTCCCAGGAATTGGAGGACATAAATTTTCATCAGGAAATTCCCAATAGTTAATACCATAATGTGTTTTTAACAATGCTGTATTCAGAGCCTTTACCGCTTTAGGATTTAAAAAATCTATTGATGTTTTTCCATGGGAATTCTCAAAAGCATATTCTGATAACTGAGGAAAATCAGCTATAAGGACTTTAAAATTATAATCTTTAGAATGTATATTGTTTTTATGCAAATGAATTCGTTTTTGTCTTAGTTAAAGCTTGTTCGATATCATGTTTTAAATCTCTAAATGTTTCAATTCCTACTGAAAACCTAATCAACTGATGACTGATACCTAAAGCATCACGCTCTTCTTGAGTGAGAAGCGCATGAGAGGTTTCAGAAGGCAATAACATCGTACTTTCAACACCCGCTAAACTCATTGATGATTTTATCAAGTTAAGTTGCTTTTGAAACGCGATAGCATCAATCCCTTGAGTTAATTCAAAAGACATCATTGCTCCAAAATCATGCATTTGTGATTTTGCAAGTTGATGTTCAGGATGATGTTTTAAACCTGGATAATTAACTTTAGCAACATCCTGATGATTGTCTAAAAACTTAGCCAGTTTTCTGGCATTTTTGGTTTGCGCTTTAACTCTTAATGCTAAAGTTTTCATGCTACGTTCTAACATCCAAACAGTAAAGTCACTTAAACTGCCACCAAGGTTTTTGCCAACATTCCAAATACGTTTTATATGGTCTTCTGAACCTGCAACTGCACCAGCTAAAATATCACTATGTCCTCCTAAATATTTGGTAGCAGAGTGCATAACGAGGTCAATCCCGAAGTTCATTGGGTTTTGATTTATCGGACTCGCAAATGTATTATCAATAGAAGTTATGATGCTCTTAGATTTTGCCAAATCAGCAACAGCCTTAATATCTGTTATGGTTAATAAAGGGTTTGAAGGTGTTTCAATATGAATCAGTTTTGTGTTGGGTTGAATAGCAGCTTCAAAATCTGATACCTGATAACCATCAGTAAACGTAAATTCAATTCCGTATTTAGGAAATTCTTCCTTAATAAAGTTACTTGTTCCACCATATAAGGTGTTTTGAACAACTAAATGATCTCCTTTTTGAAGAAATGCCAAAAACATATGACTAAGGGCTGCCATTCCACTTCCAAAAATGAGAGCATCTTCAGCATGCTCTAAAGCAGCTATTTTTTTAACCAAATACTCTTGATTTGGTGTATTAAAATATCGAGGGTAACGCTTCACATCTACATTATCAAATTCATATGAAGTTGATAAGTAAATTGGAGAGATTGCTCCTTTAAATTGTTTGTCTTTAATCTCGCCAACATGTGTACAAATCGTATTTAATCCTAATTTTTTCTTTGACATAACCGTATAAATTGTAATCACTAAAATTACAAAAAAGAATGTTTAGAATTTAGTTTTAATTGCATCTTAGAAATTATAGGTTGAACCATTATTAATCAACACATTGACAAGGTTAGCTCTATCCGAAAACTGTTCTACAGAACTCTTACAGTAGCCACACCTATTCATGTATTTATTTGAAGTATTCAAGTTTGACTCTTTTATTTAAAATAATCCAGTTTCAAATTTGATAGTAAATTATGACACTTCATCGAACATTAATGCGCCTTAACAATTGTATTTTAAACGTATTGATAATCAGCACTGTTTTATTTATATTCGTATCAACTAACCAGTAATTTATATGTTTAAAGCTGTATTATTTGACATGGATGGTGTTATTGTTGACACCGAACCGCTTCACCATAGTGCTTATCACCAAATGTTTAATGATGTTAACATCGAAGTTCCCGACGATTTATATGCTTCATTTACAGGACAATCAACTCTTACCATTTGTAAAGAATTAGTAGCTCATTTTAAGTTACCACTCTCTCCACATACACTTGTTGCTATTAAACGTGATCATTTTAAGGTTTTATTTGAAAACGATAAAAGTTTAACTTTAATTGATGGTGTTCTGGATCTTATCAAAGATTATCACAATAACGGAATGACTTTAGTTTTAGCATCTTCTGCTTCTATGGATAATATTAAGCGTATTTTTAAGCGTTTTGATTTAGACCAATATTTTAAAGCTAAGATTAGTGGTGCCGATTTAGAGGCTTCTAAACCTCATCCTGAAATTTTTATTAAAGCGGCTGAATTATCAGAATATAAAAAAGAAGATTGCTTTGTTATTGAAGATTCTACAAACGGAATAGCTGCTGCAAAAGCTGCTCATATTTTTTGTGTCGCTTTTAAGAGTCCGCACTCTGAAGGGCAAGACTATTCTAAAGCTGATACCATTATAGAACGTTTTAGCGAGATTACTTATGCTAAATTAAGTGATTTACTAAGTGCAGCCAATTAAGATTACGGTTTATTTTTAAGTAAGTTATTTTGCTCCTCCATTAATTCGGTTAACTGTGAAAGTAACTCAATATCTTTGGGTGTTGCAACCACTTTATTCTTTGGGTCTTGAGCTTTTTTTCTTAATCTGTTCATGCCTTTTACAACTATAAACACTGTTAATCCAACAATTAAAAAGTCTAAGAATGTTTCAAATAAAATGCCATATTCAATAGCAACTTCTTGAACTGTAATTTCTCCATTAGAGTTTATAATAGCATCTCTTAGAACATACTTTTTATCTTGAAAATTGAGTCCATCTGTCATTAGCGACAATGGAGGCATAAATACTTTTTTTACCAAGACATCAATCAACTTATTGAACGCAGCTCCAATGATGATACCAATGGCCATATCCATCATATTTCCTTTAACTGCAAACTCTTTAAATTCTCTTAAAAACTTCATTCGCTCCTTTTTTGAATAGTACAAAGACAAAGGTATTTCAAATGCATTTTAAATACAATAGTATTAAAATGATTAGCTAAGAAAACATGTGACTGTTTCTATCCTTATTTTTTATAAAATTTAAGATATTTTCTGTAAGCAAGATACCCTAGAAGTGCTACAATAATTAATGTAATTGCAATATACTGGTAACTTAAAATTTGTTGTCCTGACTGATAGGAATGTAATCCTGAAAGATAAAAGTTAACACCAAAATAAGTAAAGATTATAAATGCAATTCCTATAATGGATGCAAAATTAAATGCAAAACGTCCTCTTAAACCAGGAATCAATCTCATATGGATAATAAAAGCATACGCCATAATACTAATTAAAGCCCAAGTTTCTTTAGGATCCCAACCCCAATATCTTCCCCAACTTTCATTTGCCCACATACCTCCTAAAAAGTTTCCTATGGTCAACATTACAAGACCAACAGTTAAAGACATTTCGTTTATAATTGTTAGTTCTTGAATATTAAGCAGCATTCTTTGCTTATTTTTTTCATTTGTGAAAATCATTAATAACATCACTGTTACACCTAATACCATACCCAAGGTAAACGGACCATAACTTGCAACGATAACAGCAACATGAATCATTAGCCAATAACTATCTAAAACAGGTTGAAGGTTTGCTATTGCAGGATCCATCCAGCTTAGATGTGCTACCATAAGAAGCATTGAGGTTACAAAAGCAGTTGCAGCAATCGTTAGTAAACTTTTTCTTCCGAAAGCTAATCCAAAAAACATGGTTGCCCAAGCTACATAAATCATAGACTCATAAGCATCACTCCAAGGTGCATGACCAGATATATACCAACGTGCAATAAGTCCGCCAGTATGCAGTAAAAACAAACCTAAGATGACGAAACCAAGAACTTTAACACTAAGATCCAGCATTTTATTCTTGCTTTTAAATATTTGAACTATGAGTAGTACAAACAATACGGTTCCAGCATATAAATACCACGCAAATAATTTCTTAAAAATGTCGTATTTATTATATAAAATTTCTGTTTTTATCTTATCCTGTGAGATCATCACTTCACTTCCCAATTTCTGTTGGTTCTTTTTAAAACCTTCTAAGAGTTTATTTGCTGTGGTATAGTCTCCTGTTTGCTTTGCTTTATATAACTCTGAAAGATAATACCCGAAGCTATTCTCTATAAACTTTCCGTAGATAGAATCATTTACTTTCTCCTCAAATCCTTCTCTGTATTCAATAGGAGAAATCCACGTGTTTTTTTCATCATTTGGAATAGGAAAAATCTTTAAAGAGCGACCTTCAATGGTATTAAAAAGTAAACTTATACGTTGATCTGTTTCTTTAAATTCTTTTTGAAAACCATTCGGAACCTGAGCTTTATAAGCGTCCTCTAAATAAGGTGCCAGTTTATAGTTTCCGTCTTCTTCTAAGAAATCGGTCAGTGCCACATACTTTACACTTTCATCAACACCTATAATATGTCTGATAGAGTCGCCTTTTCGCTTCGCCAAATATAGGATTGGAACGTTGTACCAAAACAACGGACTTTCCTGCATAGAGAGCATCACCTGATTTGGATCAAATTCTTCATAATGATCCATTTTACTCACTTTTCTTAAGACTTCAGAACCATAAGTATTCATTGGCATCATTCGTCCGCTATAATCCTGAATCACCAATTCTCCAAAGGCATCAGAATGCGTTTTTGGAGTGATATTAGCTCGAATTACAGAATCAATTTGAGCTTTAGTAGGTTTCGCTATTTTAATTTCACTTCTATGGTCGTGACCATCGTCAGCAGTATGTTCTTGAGAAAACCCTGTTAATCCTAAGCACAAAAATACTATAGTAATCAACTTAGATTTTTTAGCTTTTACTTTATCTAACATTCGTTTTAAATCTGCAAATCGGGTTCCTTTATCAAAAAGAATAGCCATCAAACCAAAATATAACAACATGTAGCCAAAATAAGTAATCCAAGTTCCCCATTGATCATGATTTACAGAAAGTTTAGTCCCTTTTAAATCAGGATCGAAACTTGCTTGAAAAAACCGATAACCTCTATGATCTAAAATGTGGTTCATGTAGATGTGATAATCAAATTCTCCAACTTCGTCATCAATAACCGTTATTTTACTTTCATAAGATGAAAAACTATCTTCAGTTCCTGGATACACCTCAGCAATAAAATCATTAAGTTTGATACTAAATGGTAATTCTTTAACCATTGAGCCATACTTTAATGCCACATCTAAGCCTCCAACATTTACTTGCTCAAACTGACCACTAATATATTGTCCGCCTAAAAGGTTGACGCTCTCAGTTTCTCCGTTTGCAGTGACGTTAATAACGACTCCATCTTCACTACCTCTAAGCATTTGCGAACGTTTTACTAGCTCAAAATCTCCTTTAATTACTGGTTTTGGAAACACCATTGATAAGTTAGCAATCTGGTATCTGGAACGTAAAATTAAGGGTTGTAATGAATCTTTAACTAATTGTCCTGTTGCTCTGGTTGCCATAGTCATATAGTCTCCTTCAAAAGGCGAGTCTATAAATAATTCACCATCTGTATTTGTTGTAATGTTAACAGCTCCTTTTTTTGGATTGTTAAGTGTAAAAACCAAATTATGAATGAGCTGATCTTCACCATCTTTTAAAAAGTGATTATGAGGTTCACCTCCAGAAGATTCTACAATTTTTAAATATGATGCACCATTATCATCCGGAACTACATCAATTTCAGCACCTTTTATAAACTTTTCTAATGCTATTGTTACAGGCGTTCCATTATAGTCTGTTGTAATTTCTAAATCATTATCTAATCGTTCTGAAAAATCAACGCGTTCATTAATCACTTTACGCTGTGCTTTACCATTTACTACATAATCGCCATCGATATAAGCAGTGACATAGATATCTCTTGTTAGAAAGTTATTTGTAGTTTCACCTTCTCGTATTGGCATCCAACCTTCATATCCAATATAACGTGTAATTCCAGCACCAATAAAAATAAAAATAAATGCTAAGTGCAATGTTAGTGTTGCCCATTTTTTCTTTTTATATAAACGATATCTGAAGATATTTCCAACAAAATTTATGGTAAATAACACCATAATAAGCTCAAACCACCAAGCATTATAAATCCAATATCTTGTATAAGGTGTTGGAGAAGTTTCCTGATTAGCATCTAAAAAAGTACCAGTAATCATTGCTACTGCAAATACTATAAATAAAATACCTGTAAGACGTGTAGAGAAAAGTATATTGGCAATTTTTTTTTGCATAGCTTTCGTTTGAATGATTACGTAACTTTTTTAGCTGTGCAAAGGTAACTATTTTAGTTCATTTACTTCTAACGAAACCGTTTGAAAAATGTGTTAAAAAAAGCTCAATTAAACCTATGTATGTCGCGCTTCAAAAATTTTCAAATACATAAAAGTTCCCATTTTTCGTGCTCTCCTCTTGGCATTTTCAACAACTTCACCTTCAAATAATTCATCTAATGTTTGAAACCATAAATTAAGCCAAATCCCAAAATGATGTTCAGTTATAGAATGGTTAAAGTTTTTATCGACTTTAACATGAGCCTCAAGTGGATTACCATAATATTTTTTCTCGAGCTTTTTAGTCATAAACAAACTTGTTTCCCAAAAGGTTGTAAGATGATCTAAGTGTTGTTCCCAATGTTGAATGGTATCATTAAAAAATGGACCTAAGATATCATTCTCTCTTACTTTCTTGTAAAATTCTGATACCAATAAGGCGATGTCACCTCTGTTTTGAATGTCTTGTTTCATGACTTGTAAAGTTAATTGTTTAAAAACTAAATAGGAAATCAAAACAACTTAATTTGTATGTCGTATTTCTATTGTATTTTAGCAGTATGATTTCAGTAATAATCCTAGGAGCTGGCAATGTTGCCACGCATTTATACAAAGCTTTTCAAGCATCAGATCAAGTTTCTGTGAAGCAATGGTTTAACCGAAGTTTAAAAACGATAGAACACTACAAAAACGAGGTAGAAATTACAAACGATTTGTCGAAACTTAACGAAGCTGACGTTTATATTTTAGCAGTTAGTGATGATGCTATTGCCGAGTTATCCTCACAATTACCATTTGAACATCGATTTGTAGTCCATACTTCAGGGAGCGTGAGCGCTTATGATATAGATAAGAAAAATCGTCGCGGTGTTTTTTATCCTTTACAAACGTTTTCAAAATTGGCTCCTGTAAACTTTTCTGACGTTCCTATCTGCCTGGAAACACTTGTAAAAACAGATTATAAGCTTATAAAAAAACTGGCCGTTAGCATTTCTAATCATGCCAAGCGTGTGAATAGTGACCAACGAGCTTCTTTACATTTGGCTGCTGTTTTTGTCAATAATTTTACAAATCAAATTTATCGTGTTGCTCATGAAATCACAGAGTCACAAAGCGCAGAATTTGACATGCTGAAACCTTTAATTTTAGAAACCGCAAAAAAGGTGCAACATATGTCGCCATACAAAGCACAAACTGGACCTGCAAAACGCAATGATAAGAAAACCATAAAAAAACATTTGAAAGCATTGGATAATGAGCATCACAAAGCCATTTATAAATTGCTGACTGAATCAATTAAAAAAACTCATGGAAGATAGAAGTTATAAAGAATATTTACACAACATCAACACGTTTATTTTTGATGTCGATGGTGTACTTACTGATGGTACAGTGACGATTATGACCAATGGCGATATGTTAAGACGTATGAATATTAAAGACGGTTATGCCCTTAAAACTGCTGTTGATGGTGGATTTAATATTTGTATCATTTCGGGTGGAAGCAATCTAGGCGTTCAAAAGCGTTTAGAAGGTTTAGGCATTAAAGATATTTACCTTGGAGCTCACAATAAAATAGATCAACTTAACGAATACATCAATCATAAAAATTTAAAACTGGAAAACATCTTATATATGGGAGACGACATTCCAGATGTGCCTGTTATGAAACTGGTTGGCTTACCAACTTGTCCTCAAGATGCTGTTTACGAAATCAAAGCTTTAAGCAAATATATTTCACATAAAGATGGTGGCAAAGGAGCTGTTAGAGATGTTATCGAACAAGTCATGAAAGTCCAGAACAAATGGGATGGTAATTTTGATGCTCAATACGACTAATTTTCAGAGTTTAAAACCCATAAAATCATCAAGAATTGCATATTTTAAATCTTATTCGCTACAAGAATTTAATGCTGATTATGTTGGTTCAGCTTTTAATACGATTTGCCTTATTTGAACCTTTTCAAATTGATGTAAAGTTAAATACACTTGGTTTTTCCCTTTTAATCTTAGCAACAGTTTGTATTGCCGCAGCTGGAAATATCATTAATGATATTTACGATATAGAAACAGATACAGTAAACAAACCTGATAAAGTCATAGTGGGTAAAACCATTTCAGAAAAAACAGCTTTCAATTTATTTCTAATTTTGAATATCGTTGGTGTCGGACTGGGATTTTACATCTCACACAGCGTAGGTAAAAGTACATTCTTTTCCATATTTGTGATCATCTCAGTTGCATTGTATGTGTATGCTTCTTTTTTAAAACAAACTCCAATTATTGGAAACATTGTCATTTCGTTTTTGGTTGCTATGAGCATTCTCATCGTTGGAATTTTCGATTTAATACCTGCCATTACTGAAGTTAACAGAGCAGCTCAAATTACGTTTTTTAAAATTTTAATGGACTATGCTGTGTTTGCTTTTTTAATCAATTTAGTTCGTGAAATGTTAAAAGACATTGAAGATGTCGATGGCGATTACAATGCGCAAATGAATACGCTTCCCATAGCCATTGGTCGTGAACGTGCAAAATATGTAGCATTTATAATCAGCTTAACACCTATTGCTGCTGTGATTTATTTTATAGTCACATATTTGTATAAGCAGCAAATAGCCATAGGTTATTTTCTGGTTTGTATTGTGGCGCCTTTAATTTATGCATCTCTCAAAATTTACAGTGCGATTTCAAAGAAAAATTATCATCATATTAGTACGGTTTACAAGTTTGTAATGCTTTTAGGAATGTTATCTTTGTTATTATATCCTTTTATTTTGAAGTAAATAAAATTCATGTTAAGCGAGAAACTTAAAAACTACAAGCTCATTTTAGCTTCGGGTTCTCCCAGAAGACAGCAATTTTTTAATGATTTGGGTCTTGATTTTGAAATCCGTTTAAAACCTGTTCATGAAGACTATCCAAATCGATTAAAACATTTTGAAATTAGTGATTATCTGTCGCAATTAAAAGCACTTCCGTTTAAAGACGAATTGCAACCAAATGACATTCTTATTACCAGTGATACCATTGTTTGGAATGATAATAAAGCACTCGGAAAACCTGTCAGCAAAGAGGATGCATATAACATGTTACAATCTATGAGCAATAAAACTCATGAGGTCATCACGTCTGTTTGTTTTACAACAACTTCAACTCAAAAAACTGTAAATGCCATTACAAAAGTGACTTTCAAACCACTTTCAGAAGATGAAATCAATTACTATATCGACAATTTTAAACCCTTTGATAAAGCTGGTGCTTACGGCATTCAAGAATGGATTGGTCACATTGGAATTACAAGTATTGAAGGTTCTTATTTTAACGTAGTTGGTTTGCCTACCCATTTAGTTTATAAAACGTTAAACAACATGGTTTAGTTCATATTCATTTGTATTTTTAAGGAACATTAACCCGTAATTTTAGATACAACATGCATAAGCTCAAACCCATTATTACAGTACTCGCTTTTGGGATTATAATGTCTTGCAAAGATCAAAAACCTCAACAAGCAATGCAGTTAGATACCACCTTAGAGACTGAAAAAACGAATATTAATACAAAAGATACGTTCTCTCCATCGGAAGCATTTAAATCGTATTGGTATTCTGGAAAAGCTGAAATTACATCTTACAAACTTGAACAGGCACGCTATGGTGAACTGAGAGATGGTACTGCTGTTTTGATTTATGTGACTGAAGATTTTCTTCCTGAAGAACAGGTTAAAGCTGATACTTACAGTGAGAAAAATATTTCTGTCTTAAAGTTAAATGCTACTAAGAATTTTAATACTGGTATGTATCCATATTCTATCATGCAGTCTACGTTTTACCCTTTAGATCATACTAAACATGCATTGAAAGTGACCTGCTCGGTACAGGAATGGTGCGGACAAGTTTACACACAATTAAATAACAGAAATCAATTTGAAATTACATCGCATTCTTATTTTGAAAGTGAAGGTGATCAGGATTTCAAAATAGATCAAACCATTTTAGAAAATGAATTATGGTCGCAATTGCGAATTGATCCAACATCTCTCCCAACAGGAAACATTGAGATAATTCCTTCGTTTGAATTTATCAGACTTAAACATATTGAATTGAAAGCTTATGAGGCTAAAGCTGAACTCACCAAAGGTTCATACCAAATCACATATCCTCAATTAAATAGAACACTCATCATCAATTTTAATCCTAATTTTCCTTTTAATATCTCTAGCTGGGAAGACACCTACAAAGATGGCTATGGAGAAAATGCCAAAATCTTAACCACTAAAGCAACACGACTTGAAACGATTAATTCTGCTTATTGGTCTAAAAACAGTAATGCTGATGAAGATTTAAGAGAAAGTCTTAAGTTGAACTAATTCTAACGTATCTTTGTTCACCTATAATGTATAATACATCAACAATGTTTTTTGAAACGTATCAAACGGAATTAATTACGACAGCAATAATACTTTTCTTTCTTTTTATTGTTAGAACGATAGCTCATAAAATAATCAGAAAAATTGGTAGAAAAAGCGGAATTAATGATGCGCGAATCAGCCTGATTTGTCGTTATGTTTCAGTGACTCTTGTTCTTATTGCATTACTTATTGAAGCTTTTGTTTTTGGTGCTCAATTAAGAGAACTTACTTTATTATTCTCTTCAATATTCGCTGTTATTGGTATTGGTTTATTTGCTATTTGGTCTATCTTGAGTAATATTACTTCGGGAATCATTATGTTTTTTAATTTCCCATATAAAGTTGGTGACAAAATAGAAATCCATGATAAAGATTTTCCTGTGCAAGCTATCATTGAAGACATTAGAGCTTTTCAATTGCATTTAAGGCTTGACAATGGCGATTTGGTTACTTATCCTAATAACTTAATGCTTCAGAAGGCTGTAACACTTGTAGAAAAAGATGCTATTGATGACCTTTTTGATGAAGGAGGAGATTCAGTATAACAAAAAAATCCTTGAAGCTTAAACACTTCAAGGATGTATATCTAAATATATCGTATGGCTTACAAAACAGCTTTGGCTCTTCGATCTGGTTTGATTGAAGACGTGTCATATCCAGAAAATTTCTTCATGTAATGCTTTACTGTAGAACCATAAGCATCAGAAAAATTATAATTACCATAACTTCTTAAAAACTTCTTTACAGTTCCTGGTCCAGCCAAATGTGCTGCAGCTAAAATACCAGATTCTGTGACTAGTACACCATTGATTTTCTTGCCATCAAAACGTTTTATGTCTTTTCTAAGAATCCATTTATTACGTTCTGTATTTGCTAAAAATGCTTTTTCTTGTAATTCAGGATTGTATAAGAATTGGTTCGGATTGTAAATACCGATTAATTTTAACGTTTCAGCACCAAATTGGTACTTTCCCAAATACCCTAAAGTATTCACCGTAAAATAGTTTCCTCTGGATTCCTTAAAAGCAAGAGCCTCTTTAAAACCTGTATATGACTTTCCTAAATAAGGATAGTAGGTATGATTTTTTTGAAACGGATTTGATAAGTGTGTTTCATCAGCTTCACCTTCTGAATTTAAATCATGTTGAACTGTGAAATCCAATTCTAATCCTTCAGTGGAGTACATTGCGACATCCAGAGAAGGGCTCGGTTTAAGTGCCATAAACATAACACTACAAATAGCTAGAGGGATCGCAAAATAATTACTTACTTTTTTCATCATAATAGCTAACTTTATGTAAGGTAAAAATTGTCCCCTTATTCACCTTACAATTTCAGCATGCAAATATACGTCTTTTTTTAAACTACTGAAAATTAGCTGTTAAACTGTTGTTAAAAGTAGATGTAATGGAGCTTTAACCCATTTTTATCGTTGAACTCCAAGGTTGGAAATGGTACTTTAATCATATTAAAAACGTCAAACAACGATCGCAACAACCTAGAATTTGTCTTGATTTTTGATAAATCGACGTCCAGACTTAAGTAAAATTGACGCTGTCTGTTTTGACTTATTAATAAGTTATCAACTTTTTCATTTTTTCCAGTTAGCATTCCGTCCGCTCCATAGCCTAAAGCAACGTTTAACCACTTAGGAAGTTTACTCGTTTTTACAAAAGAATTTATATTAGCACTTAACCAATAGGTTTGTCCATTATAATCTTTTAGTATTTCTTCCATAAAGCCATCTCCTAATTTATCAGGACGTTGAGAAGCATATTGAGTTTGATGAAACGAATATTTCAATAAAACCCGTTGTTCTTCCCATAATAATTCTTGTCCGATAAACAGTCCAGTTCCCACAGCATTCGCTGCCATATCAGACCATGAAAATCCCCATTCTGCGCTATAACCATCTAAAACCTCAACAGCTGTTAGGAATGTAAACCCCAAAGTTGCTCCATACAATAATTGGTCTTTCTTACGTACACCACTCCATTTCAAAACATCTGCTCCTGCCTTTCCTAACTGATAGGCTGAAAATGTATGTCCTAATTTATCCATCTGAAGCCATTCGTCTGCATCGTTTATCGTATGAAACTTTGAACGCGGAAAATCTGCGTACCACAACTGATCTAAACCTGCTAAAGTTAAACCTGCTAAAGACACTTCAGTTATTACAACAGCATTTCTACGCGATGAATTTAAGCTATCACTAGGTTTTAGAAACGTATCAAGCTTGGATTGAGCAAACGAGCAAACTGATATTAAAAGAAGAAAACTTGTATGTATCCAGCGATACTTCACTGTTATCTATTAATGCCTTGAGACGACAAATACCTTTGATATTCTCTGGCATTTACATTATGTTGTGCCAAAGTTTTAGCAAACTTATGAAAACCAGGTTTTTTAGCATTCGCAGCAAAATACAAATAAGAGTGTTTTTCAAAATTAAGCACTGCATCTATAGCTGAAATATCTGGCATTGCAATAAGTCCTGGAGGCAAACCAGCATATATATAAGTATTATATGGTGATTCTATCTCTTTATGCACATTAAGAACTCGCTTAATGATTGTGTTTTTATATTTAGGTAATTTGTAAGCCGCAAATTTTAAAGTTGGATCTGCTTGTAAAGGCATTCCTATTTTAAGTCTGTTCATATAAACACCTGCAATTCTGGGTTGTTCACTGGGTTGTTTTGATTCTTCGTAAACGATAGATGCTAAAGCCATCACTTCATCTCTTGTTAAGCCTATGGTTTTTGCTTTTGCATTTCTATCAGCATTCCAAAAGCGATTGTATTCTTTAAGCATTCGTTCTCTGAACTCCTCTCCTGAAGTATTCCAGAACACTTCATAACTATTAGGAATATACATGCCCAAGGCTGTTTTTTCTGAAAAACCACTTGATTTTAAGAACTCAGAATTAGTCATAGCTTGCAAAAGAGATAGACTGTCTGCTTCTATTTGCTGACTTACTCGTCCTGCTAATTTTTCAATAGATTCTTGATTGTTAAAGGATAGTTTAATGGGCTTATTTCCAATTCGGATGGAGTTAATGATGTCATTATTACTCATGCCTTTTTTAATAACATATCTACCTGCTTTAAGGTTTGTTGTATATTTCTTCTGTGTTGCTAAAGCATCAAATTTATCAATATCAATTAATAAAGGTTCTAACTGTTCTCTTACATCTTCATAAGATGCATTAGTTGGCACATAAATATAGGCTTTGTCGTTGTTAAAGGCTGTATTGGGCTTAAACATGGCTCCATAGACAAAATAAGCAAAATAAGCAGCGACTATTAAACCTATAAGTGCTATTGCCCAAAGTATTTTTTTGATATACATATTATTTTAAAATTCGTTGTAAGAGATATTCATTTTTAAAAGAACCATTAATGACAATCCAGTCTTTTTTAAGACCTACAATATTAAATCCATGATTCTTAAACAGTTTTAAACTTTTTTTGTTGTCTTCAGACACATTGCAATACAATTGATGTAAATCTAAATGAACAGCTGCATAAGCAATAAGCAATTCTAAAGCTTCTTTCCCATATCCTTTTTGCCTGTGAGCTTCATCTTTTATCAAAACACCAATTCCTGCTCGTTTATTTTTAAAATCAAAATCAAACAAGTCTATAAGTCCGATAGCCAAATCTTCAGTATTGCAAATCACCAAACGCAATTGTTTGACTTCATAAATATCTTTATGAGCATTTTCTAGATACTGTTTGATTAAAAATTTTGAATATGGTGTTATGGTAGAACTGATTTCCCAAACCGACTGGTCATTTTCAATCTGATAAATAAAATCTAGATCTTCAGGCTCTAAGGCACGCAAATAAATATGTTTTCCTTTCATATTAATCATTATATCTCGCCTTTAAACACCTGATCGGCAGGACCAATCAACCAAATGTTCTGGTATCCATTTTCAGCTTTTTCAAAAGACACTTTTAAAACACCTCCTTGAGTTTGTAAAGTAATTGTATGTTTTTCAGTTTCACCTATATAATGCATTGCTAAAGCTACAGCTGTTACTCCAGTGCCACAAGACAGAGTTTCATCTTCAACACCACGTTCATATGTACGAACTGAAAAATTGTCATTTGAATTTTTAAAGACAAAATTCACATTGCTGCCAACTTCATGATAAGGACGACCAAATCTGATTGCACTTCCTGCAGACTTGACATCCAGATGTTTTAAATCTGTTTCTAATTGCACATGATGAGGAGAACCTGTATCAAGAAATACGTGAGTTTTATGGTTTTCAACTGTTGACACATCTTGCATCTTCAAACTCACAATAGCATTATCAATGGTAGCTTCATGTAAACCATCAATAGCTTCAAATGTTGCCGAATCGTTAATAATTCCTAAGTGTTTTGCAAAAGCAGTAATACAACGACCTCCATTTCCACACATTGAACTTTCATTTCCATCGGCATTGTAATACACCATTCTAAAATCTGCTGTATCATGATGCTCTAAAAGAATCAAACCATCGGCTCCAATGCCAAAACGTCTGTCACATAAAAAAGCAATGTGTTTGGTATCATTTTTGTCGAAAATGTTCTGACGATTATCAATCATCACAAAATCGTTTCCTGTTCCTTGATATTTATAAAAAGTCAATTGCATATGGATGCAAATATAGGAATAAAGACTCGATAATTTTGGTGTTAAATGAGCGTTAAAACTGACGTTAAAAATCGTTAAAGTTGAATTATGAAATCAATAAATAATTAATTTTAATCGTTACCTATATTAAAACATATTTTAAAATGAAAAAAATCTTAACCTTAGTATTTGTTTCAGTATTAGGTGGAATCATAACATTATCTACCTATAAACTGTTGCTAGAAAAAGAAGCATCTGTTGCTGTTGAAACTTCAGCAGAACAACCTTTTTTTGTTCCGACCAATTACAAATCAACTAACACTAATTTAGTTTCAGCTGCAGAACATCCTAGCTTTGTAAATGCTGCTAATAAAACAGTGGATGCTGTGGTTCATGTTAAGAATACCGCTTTGGTGTCTGCTCCAATGACTTTACAAGATTTATTTTATGGAAGGCAACAATCTAAACGAGCTCAAATAGGAACTGGAAGTGGTGTTATTATTTCTCCAGATGGTTATATTATTACAAATAACCATGTCATTACGGGTTCAGAATCCATATCAATTACTTTAAATGATAATAAAATATATGATGCTGAACTTATTGGAAGTGATGAAAAAACTGATATTGCACTTTTAAAAGTGGAAGCAGATTACGATTTACCTTTTATAACATTTGGTGATTCTGATGCTGCACAAATCGGCGAATGGGTTCTTGCAGTTGGTAATCCGTTTAATTTAACGTCAACTGTAACTGCAGGTATCATCAGTGCAAAAGCGAGAGATTTATCCGGAAGAAACTCACAATCTTTTATTCAAACCGATGCAGCTGTAAATCCAGGAAACTCTGGAGGCGCATTAGTGAATGCTAATGGTGAACTGGTAGGTATTAACACAGCCATTACATCACAAACAGGATCTTACATTGGATATTCTTTTGCGGTACCCAGTAATATTGCCAGAAAAGTCGTTGAGGATATTATTGAATTTGGAAATGTTCAAAACGGAATCTTAGGTGTATCACTTCTTAATACAAATTCAAAAGAAGCCATTGAAAAAGGTCTCAATGAAATTAATGGTGTATATGTTGCTGACGTTACCGAAAAATCAGGTGCAGAAAAAGCTGGAATCAAAACTGGAGATATCATTAAAAAAATAGATAATATTGAAATATCTAAGTTTTCAGACTTAAGTGGTTATCTTAAAACAAAACGTCCTAGTGATGTTGTAAATGTTGAAATCATAAGAGACGATGAAGTTAAAACGCTTCCTGTAGAGCTTTCAAAAACAGACATTCTTACGGTTAATTTTATGAATATGGAATTAAAAAACCTCTCAGATCAACGCAAACTAGAACGTGATATCAGCTATGGTGTTGAAGTGATAAGAAATAATAACGATTGGTTATCTGAAAACCTTGGCATTTCTTCTAAATATATCATTACTGATATCAACAATATTAAAATTAAAAGTATTGAAGATATTTCTGCACTGAAGCAAAAATATGGTTCAAATGCTGAGCAATACATTAAGAAAATCGGACTTATCAATAAAGATGGTGAACGAGAGCAATATGTTATTCGTTAAAAAAGCAGGAAACTTTTAAACAGAAAACCCATTGAAACAGACTGTTTTTAATGGGTTTTTTATTTTTAAAAAAAACGTCACGAAAACGTTTGAAATATATTATTTTTGCAATCGGAAACAGAGGCGCCTTTCATTTTTTTAACTTAAAAGTGAGGCGTTAAAACAAAACAAACAACACACTAAATTTAAAACAATGAGTTTGAACGGAACTTATGAAAACGAATTGGCTTTTCAAGCTGATCGAAGAAGAGCAACAGTAGAGTTTATTAAAATTGTTAGCGACCTTTGGTACGACAAATCTATCGAATTGGTATTATTTAGAAACCAACTCATCGACCGAAATGTTAGCGAAATTTTAAATCTTCACGAGTATGCTGGAGAATTTGTACAAAAGCCAATTTCTATTTTTGATTCGGTTGAAATAGCACAGGCTATTAAAACTTTAGACCTCCCTCTTGCTAAATTAGACATCGGAAAACTAACCTATGAGTTTCATTTAGAAGATCAAAAGTATAGTAATGCTACAGCTTTTGTTGCAGACAAATTAAAAGATGCTAAAAAAAATAAAGACATTCAACCTAAAGACGTCATCTTATATGGTTTCGGAAGAATTGGACGTTTAGTTGCAAGAGAATTAATGACCAAAACGGGTAAAGGAAGCCAGTTGCGTTTGAGAGCGATTGTAACACGTGGAGCAATTGACCAAACTGTTTTAGAAAAAAGAGCGTCTCTATTAAGAAATGACTCCGTTCATGGTGATTTTTCAGGTACTGTGGTTGCCGACCTTAAAAACAATGCCTTGATTATTAATGGCACAACTGTAAATATCATATCGGCTAATGCACCTGAAGACATTGATTATACTAAATACGATATAAAAGATGCCTTAGTTATTGATAATACAGGCGCTTTTAGAGACAAAGAAGCATTAAGCAGACATTTAAAATCAAAAGGTGTTGATAAAGTATTATTAACTGCTCCTGGAAAAGGAGTTCCAAATATTGTTCATGGTGTAAATCACTTAGAAAATAATCCTGATAAAGTAGATATTTTTTCTGCTGCATCTTGTACTACAAATGCCATCACTCCTATTTTAAAAGCTATTGAAGACACTTATGGTGTCGTAGCTGGTCACTTAGAGACCATTCACGCCTATACAAATGATCAAAATTTAGTAGATAACTTTCATAAAAAATACAGACGTGGACGTGCAGCCGGATTAAATATGGTAATTACTGAAACTGGAGCAGGAAGCGCTGTCAGTAAAGCATTACCATCTTTTGAAGGAAAATTAACCTCTAATGCAATTCGTGTTCCTGTACCAAATGGATCTTTAGCAATTCTAAATTTAGATTTAGAAAAAGAAACATCTGTAGATGCTATGAATGCAATGATGAAAAAATATGCATTAGAAGGTGACTTAGTTGAGCAAATCAAATATGAAATGAGTGACGAATTAGTCTCTAGTGATATTGTTGGAAGCTCAGCACCTTCTATCTATGATAGTAAAGCTACAATTGTAAGACCAAATGGTAAAAACGCTATATTATATATATGGTACGATAACGAATATGGCTATAGCCACCAAGTTATTAGATTGGCGAAATATATTGCTAAAGTAAGACGTTATACTTACTATTAGTAATCTAAACATCTAAAATTATTTTTGAATCGTATATACATTAGCCTCACAAATTGTGAGGCTAATTGTTTAATGATTTTGAAGTAAATCTTCATAATTTTATTATATTGTTCCCTAATAATCACACTATTAATTTTACTGACCAAAATGAAATTATTTAAAACGGTATTACTTTCATTATTTGCTGTGACTTTTTTTACAGCACATTCTCAAACTACAGACGAAACAGAAGAACTATCACTAAGTAGTGGCTCAATTGATAGTCAGTTTGAATATATTTTTATAAAATCTGGTAACTTTAAAGGAACAAACGGTCAAAGATATGAGGCTGTAAAACAAGCCTGGTTACTTAAATTAAAGTCCAATGTTTTAGATTCACTAAAAACAACTTACCAAGACTTAGATAATTTAGAGGCAACCGTAAACAATCAGGCAAAAGAAATTGAAGATTTAAAACTAAATTTATCAAATACAAAAACCAAGTTAGATAACACCATTTCAGAAAAAGATAGCATGCAATTATTCGGAATGCAAATGACCAAACCGAATTATAGTCTGATATTATGGAGTATTGTTGGTGTACTTTCAGCATTATTATTATTCTTTATTTATAAATATCGAAATAGCAATGCAATTACAAAACAGGCAAGGAAAAGTCTTTCTGAAACAGAAGAAGAATTTGAAGAACACAGACGTAATGCTTTAGAACGTGAACAAAAAGTAAGACGTCAGTTACAAGATATGATTAATGAGCAAAAAAATGCTTAACATAAAATGGTATTGAAGCAAGTGCAGTATCACGCATAAAACATCATTAAAAATCTGTAATTGAAATTACAGATTTTTTTTATAATCATACACTTGGTTCTACTTAAAGACCTTGATTTTTAAAACCACTACCTGATGGTTGCCAGACGATAAAGGATTCTGAATGACTGTTTAATTATCGACTAAATATCCGATAATAAAAAATATCGTCTAAAAATCCGATATATTTGTATATCGGCTTAAAATCCGATATATTTACAATAAACTTTATAATGGTAGCAGTAATAACAGGAGACGTAATTAATTCCAGAAAGGGAGATGTCGAGAAATGGTTAAAGCTTCTTAAGGACATCCTTAATTATTATGGTGAAGAACCTAAAGATTGGGAAATATTTAGAGGAGACAGCTTTCAATTGTTAATTGCTCCAGAAAAAGCAATGTTGGCAGCAATACATATTAAGTCGGCTATTAAACAAATAAAATCACAGGATGTGCGAATGGCTATAGGAATAGGTGATGAAAAATATAAGTCTTCAAAAATAACTGAATCTAATGGTTCTGCTTTTGCAAGGTCTGGCGACTGTTTTGAATCTTTGAAAAAACAAACCTTAGCTGTAAAATCTAATAATGAAAATTTAGACCAATCACTTAACCTAATGCTAAGTTTATCAATGTTAATCGCTAATAACTGGAGTAGTACAGTTTCAGAAGTCATTAAAACAGCTATAGAAAATTCTAAAAAAAATCAGAAAACATTAGCTAAACTTCTTGATAAATCTCAAAGTAGTATCAGTGAAGCCTTAAAACGAGGTGGATTTGAGGAAATCATGAATGTGAATGATTTTTATATAAACCAAATTTCCAAACTATGATATTACTAACTCTAAAATTATTGATAGCACATATCATTGGTGATTTTGTACTACAACCTGATCGTTGGGTAAAAGATAAAAAAGCTAAAAAGCACAAGTCGAAATTTTTATATCTGCATGGACTGGTTCATTTCTTGTCTTTATTAGTAATGCTTCAGTTTGATTGGTCGTATTGGCTGTATATTACTCTTATTGTAGCCAGTCATTTAGTGGTTGATGTCATTAAGTTAAACCTTGAAAAGAAAGTTAATCTAAGATTACTATTTGCCATAGATCAAATAGTACATCTACTTATAATAGGAATCATTGTATATTTAAATGAACCGTTTGCAATTGAGCTAAATAATATATTCACTAAGCATTCGCTGTTATTTATACTATCAATATTATTAATTACATATGTCTCTGCTATTATTATGAAAATGATCATGAGTAAATGGAATTTAGAAGAAGATAATTCTGATGACTCCTTAAAAAGTGCCGGAAAATATATAGGAATATTAGAACGCCTCTTTGTCTTCGGGTTTATAATTTTAAATCAGTGGAGTGCTATTGGATTATTAATCGCTGCAAAATCAGTGTTTAGGTTTGGAGATCTTTCAAGAGCAAAAGACAGAAAGCTCACGGAATATATTTTGATAGGAACTTTAATTAGTTTTGGATTAGCAATATCAATAGGACTGACATATAAATATTTAGTTCGTATTTTTTAACATATCACTTAACCATTAACCCTATCTTTGCATTCAATTCATTTCTCTTATGCGCATAGACATTATAACTGTTTTACCAGAATTAATTAAGAGTCCTTTTGAAGCTTCCATTTTAAAACGTGCTATCGAAGCCGATTTGGTAAGTGTTCATTTTCACAACTTACGTGATTACGCTACAGGCAACTACAAAGCCATTGATGACACTCAATATGGAGGAGGAGCAGGAATGGTGATGATGATTGAGCCTATTGACAAATGCATCACAAAATTACAATCTGAAAGAACATATGACGACATCATTTATATGACTCCTGATGGTGAACGTTTGAACCAGAGTATTGCTAATCAAATCTCAATGAAAGAGAATGTTATCATTCTTTGCGGACATTATAAAGGCGTCGATCAACGTGTTCGAGATAAGTTTATTACGAGAGAAATTTCAATTGGTGATTATGTGTTATCTGGAGGAGAATTAGGAGCGGCTGTGTTGTGTGATGCAGTAATTCGGTTAATTCCTGGTGTATTAGGAAATGAAACCTCTGCCCTAACCGATTCATTTCAGGATGGATTATTAGCACCTCCTATTTATACAAAACCCAGAGAATATGATGGTATGAAAGTACCCAAAGTTTTGTTTAGTGGTAATTTTCCTGAAATTGAAAAATGGCGAGAAGCACAAGCATATAAGAGGACTAAAGAGCGTCGTCCTGATTTGTTGAAAGATTAAAAGAGATTAGGGATTAGATAAAATATAAAACTCAATAATCTAATGTCCTATACCTATTAACTTATGCCTTTTGCCTAAATACTAACCACTAATGAATGCGTGTTAAGGATTAAAGCGGCATCCTTTTTATGACCATAGGAATAAAAAGATATAGCGGAAAGCCTGACTCTACGTAGCAGTTATGTGAAGTAGAGAAACACCCAAACTCTAACTAGAAAACTTTTCACTTTTTACTTTTTACTTATAACTTTTTAATTATCTTTGCACCCACTTTTGGATTAACCTCTGGCGAAAATCGTGAATGTTGGTTTGAAATAATTTATATAAACATAAAAAGATGAGTTCTTTAGTAAAATTTGTACAAGACGAATTTGTAACAAAAAAAGAGTT
Source organism: Psychroserpens mesophilus (assembly GCF_050617655.1). Taxonomy (GTDB): domain Bacteria; phylum Bacteroidota; class Bacteroidia; order Flavobacteriales; family Flavobacteriaceae; genus Psychroserpens; species Psychroserpens mesophilus_A. The sequence continues at coordinate 195,752 of NZ_JBODQC010000006.1, forward strand.
TCCTGAATTTAGTGCTGGTGATACAATTACTGTGTACTATGAAATTAGAGAAGGAGAAAAAGTACGTACACAGTTTTTTAGAGGTGTCGTATTACAACGTAAAGGTTCTGGTAGTTCAGAAACATTTACAATTAGAAAAATGTCTGGAACTATTGGTGTAGAGCGTATTTTCCCAGTTAACTTACCAGCACTTCAAAAAGTAGAAGTGAATAAAAGAGGTAAAGTTAGAAGAGCAAGAATCTACTACTTTAGAGGTCTTACAGGTAAAAAAGCAAGAATTAAGGAAGTTAGAAGGTAATTTCCTGATTAGATATAGATTAAAAAAAGCCTTGACAATGTCAGGGCTTTTTTGGTTATGAACTTTTGTTGATAACTTCGGTTTATAAAATGTGAATATCTAATCTGATTAAAAATTTGAAATTCTCAAACAAAAGCCTACTTTAGCTAAACAATTAACAACAAACCCAGTTTGGTTTTGAATTAAGTTTTGAATTTGTGTTAAATTGCAATAAAGTAACGTTCTTTATATAATTGTTTTTTGAGGTTTTGGAGTCGCAAGTGTATGCATGTTAGACAAAGAAATCATGAAGCTTTGAATCTTGTTGAATGTTTAGGCAGTTGACAAACGTAAAAGTGGAAAGCTTTGAAAAAGTATCAGGAGCGAAAGCAAATGAGAACAGGATAAGCAATGTCTTTTGAGCATCCAACGTGAAAACGAGCAGATGGTAAAAAAGAGATCAAGAAAAGCAATTAAAACCGGAACAAAGTAATAACAGGTCAATACATTTTGAAAGTTATGAAATGTTTCATTGAGATAGTGAAACTTGAACTGAAAAGAAATGTGGGAATGTAAATTCAGCGATTTCAATGTTAACAGCAATGTTAACTAGGTCATGTGGAAGCTAAATCAAAAAAGCCATGTCAAAGTAGTTTTGCTACAGTGATATGGCTTTTGTTTTTAATGCGCATCCCTTAAACTAAACCTTAGTTTTTAAAGGATGTCTTATTCGTATTTTCATTACCATATTTCACTTTATTTGCTCTCAGTTTATTTGTATATTTGCTAGGCTTAAAATTTAAGCACATTCAGATTAAATTAAATTCTAAACTTTTTATGGCAAATATTCCTACAATAATTTACACTAAAACAGACGAAGCACCAGCATTAGCAACACATTCGTTATTACCAATTATAAAATCGTTTACAGCCTCTTCTGGTATAAATATTGAACTTAAAGATATTTCGTTAGCTGGAAGAATTTTAGCTGCTTTTTCTGATTTTTTAACTGAAGATCAACGTGTTCCTGATGCTTTGAAAGAATTAGGTGATTTAGCGAAGTTACCTGAAGCTAATATCATTAAGCTTCCTAACATTAGTGCCTCGGTTCCGCAATTAAAAGAAGCCATAAAAGAATTACAAGATCAAGGTTACAAGTTGCCTGATTTTCCTGATGAACCTGAAACAGATGAAAAAAAACAAATTCGCTTACGATATGATAAAATTAAAGGAAGTGCTGTAAACCCTGTACTTCGTGAGGGAAATTCAGACAGGCGCGCTCCAAAAGCTGTTAAGAATTTTGCTAAAATGAATCCACATTCTATGGGAGCATGGTCTTCAGATTCTAAAACTCATGTAGCAACGATGTCTCATGGTGATTTTGCTCACAATGAAAAATCTGTTACGCTATCTGAAGCGACTACAGTAAAAATTATTCATACAGATGCCACTGGAAATACCACAATTTTAAAAGACGGTTTAAGCTTATTAAAAGGTGAGATTATTGATGCGACTGTAATGAGCAAAAAAGCCTTGTTATCATTTTTAGAGGAACAAGTTGAAGATGCTTTAGATCAAAGCGTGTTGTTTTCTCTACATATGAAAGCAACCATGATGAAAGTTTCCGATCCAATTATTTTTGGTCATGCTGTGCGTGTATTTTTTAAAGATTTATTCAAAAAACATGGTGACACCTTTGAAGCCATAGGTGTTGATGTTAATAACGGGTTTGGAAACCTATTAGAAAAATTAAGTGAATTACCAGAAGATAAACGGGACGAAATTAGAGATGACATTCGATTCGCTTTAGATCATGGTCCAGATTTAGCTATGGTAAATAGTGATCGTGGTATCACTAACTTACATGTTCCAAGTGATGTCATCATTGATGCATCAATGCCAGCAATGATTCGCACATCAGGTCAAATGTGGAATGCTGAAGGCAAACAACAAGATACTAAAGCCGTCATTCCAGATAGCAGTTATGCTGGTTTATATGCTGCAACTATTGATTTCTGTAAAAAACATGGCGCTTTTGATCCAACGACAATGGGGACCGTTCCTAATGTTGGATTGATGGCTCAAAAAGCTGAAGAATATGGTTCACATGATAAAACATTTGAAATCACTTCCACTGGAACCGTTCAAGTTGTAGATGCCTCTGAAAACATTTTGATATCACACAAGGTTGAAACTGGAGACATTTGGAGAATGTGCCAAGTAAAAGATGCACCTATTCAAGACTGGGTAAAATTAGCGGTTACAAGAGCCAGAGCTTCAAAAACTCCAGCTGTATTCTGGTTGGATTCTAAGAGAGCACATGATGCTGAATTGATTAAAAAAGTAAATCAATATTTACAAAATCACGATACGTCTGACCTAGACATCAGAATTCTTTCTCCAGTTGAAGCGACTAATTTCACACTGGCTCGTATTAAAGACGGAAAAGATACGATATCGGTTACCGGAAATGTATTACGAGATTATTTAACAGATTTATTTCCTATTTTAGAATTAGGAACAAGTGCTAAAATGTTATCAGTTGTACCATTAATGAATGGTGGTGGTTTATTTGAAACAGGTGCTGGTGGATCTGCTCCAAAACATGTGGAACAGTTTACCAAAGAAAACCACTTACGCTGGGATTCTTTAGGAGAATTTTTAGCACTAGCTGTTTCTTTAGAACATTTTGGAGACACAAATAATAATGCTAAGGCAAAAGTCCTATCTGAAACTTTAGATGACGCCACTGAAAAACTATTGGCCAATGGAAAATCTCCCTCTAGAAAAGTAAACGAATTAGATAATAGAGGTAGTCATTTCTATTTAGCGCTTTTTTGGGCTGAAGCATTAGCAAACCAATCTAAAGATTTAGAATTAAAGCATGAGTTTGCAAAAGTATTTAAAGAATTACAAGCTCATGAAGTAAAAATAGTTGATGAATTAAATTCGGTACAAGGGCAACCTGTAGATATTGGTGGTTATTATCAACCAAATGAAGCTGCTACATTTGCCGCTATGAGACCAAGTGAAACATTTAATAAAATTTTATAATAGAATTTCACTAAAAAAAGACCATATTAGATGGTCTTTTTTTTATCATATAATAAAATGACAAAAGAGGACTTGACTAATTGCTATGACAGGATTAAACCTTATGTTCATCATACACCTGTTTTAACATCTGATCTTATTAATAAACGTGCAGGCGCCGAATTGTATTTTAAATGTGAAAATTTCCAAAGAGCTGGAGCTTACAAAATAAGAGGTGCTACAAATGCAATCATGCAGCTTTCAAAAGATCAACAGCAAAAAGGAGTGGTCACACATTCTTCAGGTAATTTTGCACAAGCATTATCTCTTGCCGCAAAAAGTTTACAGATAAAAGCATACATTGTTATGCCTTCCAACTCCCCTAAGGTCAAGAAAAATGCGGTTTTAGAATATGGTGGTGAAGTTATTGAGTGTGAACCAACCATTGAAGCCAGACAAACTAGCGCAAATCATATCGCTAAAACTACAGGTGCGACGTTTATTCATCCTTCAAATAATTTAAATGTTATCCTTGGTCAAGGTACTTCAGGATTAGAATTACTAAGCGAACACCCTGATTTAGATTATATTGTCTGTCCGATTGGTGGTGGTGGATTAATTGCAGGAACAGCTTTGGCAGCAACTTATTTTTCTAATCATTGTAAAGTTATTGGAGGTGAACCTGAAGAAGCAGATGATGCCTATCGTTCTCTCATTAGTGGCAAAATAGAAACTAATAGCTCTGCAAACACGATTGCAGATGGTTTACGAACACATTTAGGCTCGCATAACTTTCCCATTATAAAAAAACATGTAAAGCAAATCATAAGAGTTAAAGAAAGTGAAATAACCATAGCAATGCAACTTATATGGGAACGTATGAAAATTATTATCGAACCCTCCAGTGCTGTGGCTTTTGCTGCGGTTTTAAAAGACAAAGAAGCCTTCAAAAGCAAAAAAATTGGTGTTATTATGTCTGGTGGAAATGTAGATGTCAATAATTTACCTTTTTAAGGTAACATTTGTAAAAGTGATTCGTTTAAACCTAGCATATTTCATCAAATCAAAAACATATTAATCACACATTATGACCATATTTATAAGAGCAATTCTACTCATCTTTTTATTAAGTCCGTTGAGTATTTTGGCTCAAGAAAAATACACTCTCAGTGGTGTTATTTCAGACCATAGCAGCAATGAGACTCTGATTGGTGTTAATATTCTATTTCCAGAGCAACAGACAGGAACCATTACAAATGAATATGGTTTTTATTCTATAACACTTCCAAAAGGAACTTATAAATTGATAATTAGCTATTTAGGTTTTCAGAATATTATAGAAACTATTGAGCTGACTTCAGATAGAACTAAAAATTTTAGTCTCATCGAAACTACAGAAGCTCTGGATGAAATTGTAATCACAGAAGATATTGAAAAGCTAAATATTAGAAAGCCTCAAATGAGTGTGAATGCGCTTTCCGCAAGTACTATCAAACAAATTCCTGTAGTACTTGGTGAGGTAGATGTCATAAAAGCAATTACACTTTTACCAGGTGTTACAACCGCAGGTGAAGGTGCTTCCGGATTTAATGTGAGAGGTGGTTCTGCAGATCAAAACTTAATTCTTCTGGATGAAGCCACTATATATAACTCCTCACATCTATTCGGCTTTTTCTCTGTCTTTAATCCTGACGCTATCAAAGATTTACGATTGTATAAAGGCGGAATTCCTGCGCGTTATGGAGGTCGTGTATCATCCGTATTGGACATTTATCAAAAAGAAGGAAATAGTAATGAATTTCATGCTAATGGTGGTATTGGTATTGTATCCAGCAGATTGTTAGTTGAAGGTCCTATTCAGAAAGAAAAAGGTTCATTTTTATTAGGAGGAAGAACCTCTTATGCTCATTTATTTTTACCATTATTTGATATTGACAACATCGCCTATTTTTATGATTTGAATACTAAACTAAGCTATAAACTAAACCAAAATAACAATATTTATTTGTCTGGTTATTTTGGTCGTGATGTATTTAGTATTAATGATAGTTTTGAAAACACATATGGAAATACCGTTTTAAATTTCAGATGGAATCATTTGTTTTCTGATAAGTTATTTTCTAACCTTTCCTTAATTTACTCTGATTATTACTACGGTTTGAATCTTGAATTTGTAGAATTTAATTGGAATTCTGGAATAAGAAACTTCAACCTTAAATACGATCTGAAACATTACCTAACCGATAAAGTAAAACTTCAATACGGATTAAATAGTATTTATCATAAATTTAATCCTGGTGAAATTGAACCATCAACAAGTACTTCCGGAATAAATCCTCAAAAATTAATTGACAAATACGCTCTAGAAAATGCTTTATATTTTGATGTCGAACATCAGTTAACAGCTAAACTAACAGCGTCTTACGGATTGAGATATAGTAATTTTTTAAGATTAGGACAAGACGAACTCAATGTTTACGAAAATGACCAAGCTGTTATTTTTAATGATTTTTTACAAATTTATGAAAAAGCTGAACCTATTGGCACTGAAGAATTTAATCGTAGCGATATTATCGAATCATTCAATAATTTAGAGCCTCGATTAGCACTAGCTTATCAGCTAAATAATAAGTCGTCTGTTAAAGCAAGTTATAACAGAATGGCACAGTATTTACATTTACTGTCTAATACAAGTTCACCGACTCCGCTAGATGTATGGACACCCAGTGGTAAATATGCCAAGCCTCAAATTTTAGATCAATATGCTGTTGGTTATTTTAGAAATTTTTCAAATAACAGATATTCCTTAGAGTTCGAAAGTTTTTATAAAACAGTAAAAAATAGAATTGATTACATTGATGGTGCAGACTTAATAGCAAATGATGCCATAGAGCAGGTTATTTTAAATGGAAGAGCTAGAGCTTATGGCTTAGAATTACTTTTAAGAAAAAATGAAGGACGATTTACAGGTTGGTTATCATATACTCTTTCAAAATCTGAACAACAAACAAAAGGAAGAATAGCTAATGAAACTGGTATTAATAATGGCGAATGGTATAACACACCCTATGATAAAACACATGATATCTCATTTACTGGAAGCTATAAACTGACTAAAAAATGGTCATTTAATGCAAATTTTTTATTTCAAACAGGTCAGCCAGTTACCTATCCCAATGGCCAGTATGAATATAACGGCATTCGTATTCCGAGTTATACTAACAGAAATGAATACAGACTACCAACATATCATCGTTTAGATGTTTCAGCTAATTATACACCTAAACCAGATAAAGTAAAAGGTTTTAGAGGTGAATGGGTTTTCGGAATTTATAATGTTTACAGTAGACGAAATGCAGCATCCATAACCTTTAGCCAAAATAGAGACACCTTTAGAAATGAAGCTGTAAGACTTGCTATATTTGGCATTGTACCTTCAGTATCTTATAATTTTAAATTTTAATGATGAAAAAGATTTTTTATATAATACTTATAATTTTTTTGTATGCTTGTGAGGATGTGATAAATATAAATTTACCAACTTCAGAGCCTAAATTGGTAATCGATGCATCTATTGATTGGCTTAAAGGAACTTCTGGAAATGAGCAACAAATTAAACTGAGTTTAACAGCTCCTTTCTTTGACCTTGATGTTCCACCTGCTAACAATGCCATCGTTATTATTACAGATAACAACAATAATAGTTTCGAATTTATTGAAGATGGAGATTCTGGTATCTACATCAATAACGTTTTTATACCACAAATAAACGGTGAATATTATTTAACTGTCATCTATGATGGAGAAACTTATGTCGCTACAGAAACACTTAAATCAGTTAGTGCAATTACACGTGTAGAACAAAATTTAGAAGGTGGTTTTTCAGGTGACGAGACAGAGATTAAAGCGTTTTTTAATGATCCTGCAGATGAAGAAAATTATTACTTTTTTGAGTTTACCCCTACATTGCCAGTAACTCCTACCCTTGATACTTTTAAAGATGAATTTGTAAATGGAAATGAAATTTTCGGATTCTATGTAGAAGAAGATTTAGATTTAGGCCAGAGTGTAACAATTAGAAACCATGGAGTTTCTGAACGCTTTTATGAGTTTATGTTCATTTTACTTCAACAAACAGATGACGGCGGAGGTGGCCCTTTTGAAACCCAACCTGCTACAGTGAGAGGTAATTGTGTTAATCAAACCAACCCAGAAAATTTCCCTTTAGGTTACTTTAGACTGTCTGAAGTTGATGAATTTTTTTATACTGTAGACTAATTCTTTATGGGCGTTTCAACTCTTGGCACTAGAAATAGAAGTGCGAAGAGTTGTCGTGCTATCCGCTATATCTTTTTGAGTAAAGAACTCAAAAAGGATGCCGCTCCTATCACTAACGCAGTAGAAAAATGACTATTTTTGCAATATGACATTTACAAAAATTACAGAGCAAGATTCAAATTATAATCATTTAGAAAAAATGACTATTAGTGAAATACTAACTAATATTAATAATGAAGATAAATCTGTACCTATAGCTGTTGAAAAAGCAATTCCGCAAATTGAAAAATTAACCGAACAAATAGTCATTAAGCTTAAAAACGGAGGGCGTCTTTTCTATATTGGAGCTGGAACCAGTGGACGATTAGGTATTTTGGATGCTTCAGAATGCCCACCTACTTTTGGTGTTTCTTATGAATTAGTTGTTGGATTAATTGCTGGTGGAGATTCAGCAATCAGAAAAGCTGTAGAATTTGCAGAAGATTCAACTTCACAAGGTTGGAAAGACTTAAAATCTTACAATATCTCTTCACAAGATGTCGTAATAGGCATAGCTGCTTCAGGCACTACTCCCTATGTGATTTCTGCATTAGAAAAGTGTAATTCAAATAAGATCATTACTGGATGTATAACATGTAATCCTAATAGTCGTTTATCAAATGTTTCAAAATACCCAATAGAAGTCATTGTAGGTCCTGAATTTGTAACTGGTAGCTCAAGAATGAAAGCTGGTACAGCTCAAAAATTAGTACTTAACATGATTTCTACTACTACAATGATTAAGTTAAACAGAGTTAAAGGTAATAAAATGGTTGATATGCAATTGAGTAACAATAAACTCTTGGATAGAGGTACTAAAATGATAATGAGTGAATTAAACTTAAGTTTTGAAGAAGCAGAAAAATTATTAAAAAAATATAAAAACGTAAGAACAGCAATTAAAAATTATACAAATGGATACTAAGAGAACTAATAAAGAAGAGTTGGTTAGAGGAATTAAAGCTATGGGTGTCTCTTTAGTTTTAATGTTTATAGGTCCAAGTCTAATTTATGTTGCTTTAAGTAATACTGAAAAGTCTTTATACATTCCTATTCTAATTGTAGCTTTTATACTTTGTATTTTAGCAATTTATTTTGCCTTCAAAGGCTTAAAAATAATTATGGATAGTATGTTTAAATAATAAATATCTAAATATTCATAAATATATAAAACACTATTAATATTAGAATATTTTCTATAAATATTTTTATAATCTAT
>NZ_JBODQC010000007.1:0-148172 GCF_050617655.1 Psychroserpens mesophilus
TTAATAATTCCATTGTAGAGACTTTTAATCAGCCTTAATTTTACCTCAAAATCTGTTTTATGTTGACACGGGTATGACACGGATATGATACGGATATGATACGTTTAAGATGTTTAGGAGTTTTTAACTAAATCTATTTCAAAACAATATTCCGTTGAGAGTCCTCTTGATTTGTTGCGTTAAGTTATTGAATAGAGTTGGTTTTCTACGTATTTTTGGTAACGGTTTTGTGTATGATTAGTGACGTGTTTAAGCAACTAATTTAGCAAATAAAAACCGAATAGAAAATCCGCGAGGATTTTCGTAAGTAGGCGAGAACTAGCCATTAATTATACACGTTGTTGCCCACAGTACTTTTCCATTATGCAATTTCAATATTCAGCTGTTTGCCAAGTCCTAATTCAATTAGCTTGTAATAAGTCGAAACCTGAATATCGCTCAATCCACGTTCAATTCGTGAAATGTAGCTTTTTTTCGTTCCAGTTCTTTCTGCAAGTTCCTCTTGAGTTAAGTTCGCTTCTTTACGAGCTTCCTTTAACATAACACCTAATCGAAACGCAAGAGAGTCAGCATCATATTTGTCACGTTTTTCAGTTCCTTTTTTTCCGTATGTTCCTATGAGTATATCCTCAAAATCTGTTACATTTTTCATATCAGTTATTTTTGTCTTTTAGATATTCTTTTTTCAGTTTCTCCGCAAGTTTAATTTCTTTTCTTGGTGTCTTTTGAGTTTTCTTTACAAAGCAATTTGCAAGTACAACTAAATTTCCATCATCAAAAAAGCATAAAATTCGGATGCTTTTAAAGGTCGTAATCACACGCACTTCATAAATTCCGTCTGTGTTTTCGAGATACTTGAAGAACTTTTTTGGAACTTGTCTTTCAAATCGAACCAAGTCCAAAACATATCCTATTTTTTCTCGTACTTTTTCGTCTTGAGCTTTATAAAAGTCAGCGAAATATTCTTTAAATACTATTACTTTCCTTATCACTCGACAAAGTTAACTAATTAGTGTACAGTTTCCAATAAATGTTACAGAATTTTGTCGAGATTTCGATTTTTCACGTATTGTGGGCAACGACTCGCGTTTATGAGGCGTTGCGTTTGTGAAGAAATACAAGCCTTTTTCGGCTTGATGTTTCGAGAACAAGTAAGCAACGTCCAAAAGAATAGCCCTCACTAGCAATGTCTTATAAACGTTGTTAGCTATTGTAACAGACTTAGGCTAAAAACCTTTTTCGACGACAAGTTAATAAGATTGTAGAAATAAAATTAAAACAAATGAAAAAAAATAAATGTTCTTTGAGATAATGATAAAAACAAGGGCACAAAAGCACCCTTGTAATTACTAAAAAAGTAATATGTAAAGTATTCCTAGTTCAAGTAAGTTTACTTTTACCTCTACTTTTTTAAACTTAACATAAATCATCGTGATTACGTTTAGTCGACCACGACCTGGGTCTAAATTAAGTCCTACAGACGATGGTTTTGTTTTATAGTGAGTACATCGTCTGTTAACTATATTCGACTCACTATATTTATTATCTCTTAGAACATTTTTATATAATAAAATAATTGGTTTAGCGCACCAATATATAAAATATTTAGTCAACCTCGTTTTTCAGAGGTTGCTGGGCTATTCTTTTGTTAAACGCGAGTCGTTAGCTACAATTAGCGGAACATTGGAAATTATGACTGTGTCATTGTTTCGTTCTGCGTATCCCGACCTTGACGCTATGACGTTAAGAAATCATAATTTTTTAGCGCAGCGAATCAGAAAAATTTGTATTTTAGTCATAGTGTTGAGGTTGAGGTTATTGTAGCTAACGTGTTGTGTATGGTTAGTTGCGTGTTTAAGCAACTAATTTAACAAATAAAACACAGATAGAATATTCCGCAGGAATATTCGTAAGTAGGCTAGACCTAGCAATTAATTATACACGTTGTTACCACATGTTTTATTCTATAATTTTATTCGTATTTGTGATTCAGTTTAATTTGTTGTTTGAAAATTTATTTGTCAATAAAATGTTTGATTATAAAACCAATTATAAAAGAAACTATTGCTATATACCATCTAAATCGAATATCCCAATTCCCGAGTCTCAAATTTGCTTTTGTAAGATTTCTGATTTGTTCTTCTTTTGCTCTGATTGATTTTTGATATGTAAAATTTTCTTGTTGAAGTTCAAGATTGCTTATTTCCAAATCATTTTTTCTCTTTTCTAGTTTATGTTCAGCTTTTAATTCTGCATATAGGTTTTTAAATCCACCTTGTTTTTGAAAATGTAAGGTTTTCCGATTTGCTCGAGCAAATTCAGCATCTTCCTCAAATTTACATTCACAAACGTCATAATTATCTAATATGCTTAAGTATCTAACAAATTCTTTTGTTGCATTAAAAAGAGGTGTTAAAGTTCCATAACCTTGTTTATCGGTTAACTTAATAAATCCTTTTTTTATTAGAGAATCTGCCGTTACGACAAATCCAGTTTCAAGACATTTGTCAATTATAAAATCTAGAGGCTCAATATCTTCTTTATTAAACTTTGTCATTTTTTAATATGTGGTAACGGTATTGTATATGGCTCGTAGCGTGCAAATTAGAAAATTATTTTCGGATTAAGCACAAGCCAGATTTTTAAATTTTACTATTTATTTTTTTATTGGAAATCGTCAAATTAAAAAATTTGGCGGACTTCGCAAATATGCCTGAACTTCCGATTAAGCAACTGCCCAGCTATGAGCTATATACGTTGTTACCACCAGTTTTTTTATCCGATGTTGTTTGTGTTTTCCTTTACCCATTTTATCATAATTCCCAAAGCCATTTTAAATTGAAAAATTTCGCCTAAATCAAAACTTGGTTCTGGACTTGATAAAGGGTGTTCATAAAAACAAGAAAATATTTTACTCGGCACATTTTCTGGTTCTGAAAGTTGATTAAATTCATTGGCATAGAATCCCAATCGGCTCACAATAAAACCCATCAGTTCGTTTTCAGCTGTCGGAATGTTATATGTTCGAGCTTGGTCTACAATCTTCATTATATATTTTGGATTGTTTATTGGATTGTCAGGATTATTCTTTGAATAATACCACATTGCTATTGTTGAATTGAACAGAATAACCTCAAATTTACCTTCGTCAGTTAAATCTTTATATGCTTGTTTTAATTCTACAATTCCTCCTTTAGCAATCAAAAAAATTCTATCCTCAACTGTAAAATTTCCAAATGGCGTTTCTGTATATTTTGATTTGTTTTCAGTCGGTTCGTAGCTCTGATTGTTCAATGGATTTGAAGGGTCGTTTAAAGCCTCTTTAATTTCTTTTTTTGATTTGAAAATGTCGAATAGTCCCATTTTTTAATTTTTTAGTTAAACATTTGATTTGATTTCCATTCCATATATTCTCCGATTTCATCGAGCATTTTTTGCTGTGGATAGTTATGTGGGTAAGTCCATTTGTGATTATGTTTCCCTAACATTGCCATTTGTCCAATCCATTCAATTTCGGTTTTATTGAAGGTTTCTGTAATAATAAAATTTGTTGCAGTTGTTTGTCCTTCTGCTCGAATATGAATTTGGTCTCGTGTAACTTTTACAACTTTTGCGCTTGGTTCTTGAGTTAGCTTGCCAACAAGAAATTCATATTTTTTAGCCATTCCGCCTTGCATATCAACTTGACGTTTTAGCATTTGGTCTTTATCACGAAAAAAATTATATAGAACAAAGCCAATAATTCCAATTATTAGTAAAATCCAAATCATATCTTAAATATTATCAATTAGTTGTGGTGGAATAGTTTTTTCAATTTTATAGTACGCAGGACCTTTATCTAAAACTTCTTGCACGATTTCAGACATATCAAGTTGTTCTGCCATTATATGTAATTTTCCGACTGTTTGTTGATAGGCATACATTACTGTTATAAATCCTCTTTGAATTGTTGGAACCATAATTTTCGCATCAATAGCTATATTTTCAGCCTCAATTCTATCATCAACTCCTTTTGATGATAAAAATGCGATTGCAAGTAAAGTTTCTCCAAATTCTGAACGACTTGGATTTTGTTGAATTTGTGGATAGACATCTTGAACCATAACATTTATTCCGTTAAAGGATTTTGCTAATCGGTTGAATTCTCTTCCTTTCTTTAAAAAATTGAACATAGGCTTGGTTTTTTTTTAAATTGGTGGTAACGGATTTGTATAAGCATAGTAAGGGGTTTGTATTCTATTATTTTCGTTTTAGAAGCTACTTTTACAAGCACAAAACTACCCGTTAGTTTTAGCTTTAAACCCTTATTATGCTTATACTTTGTTAGCAAATGTTATGATTATTCATTAGCTACATTTCATCTTAAATATCAATAATATTACAAGCCAAACGAAAGAATTTTATTGTCAGATTGTTGTGCCATATAAAGAATATTATTTGAAATTTCAATTCCCCAAACAGGGCTTGAAAGTCCATCAACAATTACAATTGGTGTAGGATTTGTCTCAGTAATATCAATTTTTTGTACAGAATCGTTACCTGAGAAGTATAAGTCATTACCAACTATCAATAAGTCTATTGGATTCACTCCAGTTACAACATCAATAATATTAGGATTCGTTTGTGTAATGTCAATTTTTGATATTTTACTATCTCCGCTTCTGGCAATATACAAATCATTTCCATTTAATGCTATACCTTGCGTGATATTGCCTAAACCAGTAACTACATCAATGGCTGTGGGATTTGTTTGTGTTAAATCAAATTTAACTATTTTACCTTCGTTTCTATATGAAGTATACAAGTCATTTCCATTTCTTACAGCACCAAATGAAAAATTTGTTGTTGCTATATTGTTAAGGTTTGAGATTGTTTGAGTAATGTCAGCACTAGATACGTTACTAGCTTGTGGTACATATAGTTTGTTATCTGATATTTCAATTAGACCCGGAAACGAAACTCCGCTTGTAACAAAGTCTGTCAAAGTAGGATTACTTTGACTAATATCTAACCTATGAATTTTTGCATTATTAATATCTCCAATGTATAAATCATTGCCATCTAAAGCTAATCCTACTGGTGTGCCATTTGGAATAGTTACTAAATCTTGCACTTGACCATTTGAAAATGTATCACTCCAGATTGGAAATTCGTCAGACCAAAATTCCTGTTCATAATCAACAATTGATGAGCTGAAAATATTCATTTGTGCCTTACCAAGAAAAGTTGCTGTAAATTTAAGGCTTGCGTCAAATGTATTTGGTTGAGCAATAAGTTCTCCTTTTAAACCACCTTTGGCTGCTAAAAATATTTTTGCTGCGTTGACACCATAAGGTCGCATTTCGAGTCTTGGCTGAACCCACCCTTCAAGTGATAATTCAACTTGTGCTGTAAGGCTCCCATCTAATACATTACTTTGATTATTAATATTTTGCCATCCAGAATTTTGATTATATTCTATACCTAATTCTGTAGTATATGTATTTGATGCTTCAGCTATTATTTGAGCTCTAACTTCTCCATCTATACCCGAAACAAAAACTACACGCCTTGTTAAAACTAGCGGAAAAGAACCAATCCATATAGTTGTTGGGCTTAAAGTGACAGTTTTTAAAACATAAGTTTTGTTTATGCCTAAATGTTCAATAGAATAATCATATTCAACTTTTAAAGATGTTGTGTTGCTAAAAACTAACTTGAAAAGAAAATGGTCAACTTCTTGATTTATAATATCTATATCAAATTCAAAAGAGGGATTAAAATCAATATCTCCCTCAAATTTTATTCTGTCATCTACGGTTGATGAGTCACCATCTAAATCAAAGGTTCTATTTATTTCAAAACTAAACTCTGAATTTACAAAGTTGCTATTTCTGTTCAATTCCTCTCCAGATGTGTCAACAGATACAACATCATTAGGGTCAATAGTTTCATTAAAAGAAACTGAACCATTTTTTATAGCATCAGTTATTTTTGCATCTGTAGCTGTAATTTTAACTTGATTGTTTGTATTATCAATACTTGTTACTCTCTTTAAAAAACCGTTCGGTGCGTTATCACTTATTCCAGACACAATAATATCATTAACTTCAATTTGATTTATAACACTATCTTGATTGTTAAAAATTATTTCATTTTCATCCATTGAAATAATATTAGAAGAATTTTCGTCATTCAAAACTATCGTTTCGGGTGTTAATTCTAAATCATTTTGATTGTTTTCATTTGTATTATCATCACTTTCACAGTTAATTATTAATACAGATAATAGAAATAAGATAAGGTAAAGATTGATTTTTTTCATTGTATTTGGTTTTAATATTTGCTAACTGGTTATATCCAAACAAATATATCGTTTTTTGAGTATTATGTTCCGGATATGACAAGTTTTTGCTTTTGTTTATCAGTGCTCATATATTGATTTACAGCAATATCTAAAGGGCTTTTATCCTAAAAAAATCCTTTTTTGCACACTATTGGAAAAATTAAAAAGGAAATGTTTTTTTATTTATATATGAGTATGGATATCTAAAAAAAAGTAGAAAATAGTATGGATAAATTAATTCTTATAAAAATGGCAAGATTATATGTGGAAAAATTTACCTTTGGGCTAATATATTGTTTAATCATGTAGACAAAACTAAGAACACGGTTTTGAACACGGTTTCATATAAGTATCAGCTCAAACACCCTATGTTTGTGTTGTAAAAGCGGTCAAGGTCGGGCTCATAACCCGAAGGTCACTGGTTCGAGTCCAGTTCCCGCTACTAAATGAGACTCAAACAGTTTTTCTGTTTGGGTCTTTTCTTTTTTAGGGTCGTAATGTTTTAAAAATGAATTAGTTAATTCAAACAGAATGTTCAATTTACTGGTTCGACATTCCTTATTTTTCATGGAAAAACGGAATCCTTCAGGAAATAAGATGTTTTGGAAAAGCCTTTTGTTGTGGTAATCCAGTGATTCGTAGAAGTGACGCGGGTTATCAGCTATTTTAAAGAAATAATTCATTACCTTTTTGTGGTTCGATATTTTTGATGGAAGATTCAGTAGTAGTTGTTTTTTCTTTTCAATCCGCTCTTTAAGCTTTGATCCATGTTTTTCAAAAATGTCTTTCGAAATTTCATCTGTAGCATATCTAAATTCTATTTTGTCAAATTGTTCTTGAAGCTTGTTGATCTCAGAGTTAAGCTGCCGCTTTTCATCTGCACTTGTTGATATTTCATTCTCAATAATTTTCTCAAGTTGCTTTGAGAACAAACCTTGAAAAGCTTTAGATAACTTTAGAGATTCTAGTATATCAGAAAATTGCTGATGTATACCTTCCGAAAGGGATTTAGTTCTTGTATTAGCATTAACTGTTTTGTTACAGGATGAACATTTGTAATACAAAATTTGCTTTCTTTTGTTCTTATAAGAGGTCATATTGGTGTTGCAGTCGTCACAAATCAAAAACTTTGGTACTAATGGAGTTTCTAATTTCCCGTTGATTTTGGGTATGCCAATCTGAACAGAGTTTTTAAGCTTTTGTTGTAATAAAACAAACTCCTTTTTAGTAATAATTGGCTTCCAATGTCCTTTGATATCAGTATCAGGAACTAAACTATTATTAAAGTAGCCAGCATAAAACAGATTAGACCACATTTTGTTGAGGCTTTGTTTAGGAATATATAGTCCTTCCAACTTTAAATAATCTTGAATTTCCTTGTCACCATAATTTTTATAGAGTTTTAACCTAAATGCTTCTTTAATTAGTTTTCCGTCCGAATTAAGCTTTATCTCTTGTTTTGCCTGTACTTTTAATGGATCAGATACTCTGGGACCAAAGTGATCATAACCTCTTGGTGCTCTGCCTAAGAAAGTTCCTTTTTCCAGAACATTAATCATTCCTGGGATGATCACATCTTGTCTGTTAAAATTTTCTTTTTGAGCGTAAAGCAGTTGAGTTGAAAATTCATTTTCATTTCGTTCGGTAAATGTATTGTGTCGAGTGCTAACGGAGTACAAATACACATTATACTTTCGTCTTAAACTCACAAAAAGTTCAATATGCTCAGAGCCAGCACGACCAAACCTGCTTGGTGACCAAATCAAAATTATTTTCGGTCTTTGCCCTTTCGAAGTGGTTTTAATTGCATTTAAAAGTTCATTTAAGGTTTTTTGTGTATTGATTCTTCTAGAGCTTTCGTATTCAGCATCAAACTCTCTAGTGATTATTAAACTGTTATCATGAGCGCAAGCTTTGAGTCGTTTAACTTGAGTTTCGATACTTCCATTTTTTAAAAATTGCTCTTTTGAAGATACTCTTGTATAGGACCATACAATGGCTCCTTTAAAATCTGAAATAGTAATTTGTTTATTTCTACTCATAGAGGTTTATTTTACCGAATCATAGATGAGTTTAGTAATTTGATATAAACTCAAAGCCAATTCGTTTTTTTGTTCTTCATTTAATTCATTGAACTTTACTGACAGGTGCTCTTCAAGTTCAGTATTATCTAATAATTGTTGTCTTTGTAATTCCTGTAGCGATTTTCGGCCCATAACGAGATAGGATTAAATCGGGCTGTATATTCAGGAACCGAATATGTTCTACTTTGATATTCATTTTATTTAGTAATTAAAGTTAACTTATAGTTGTCTTGACTTCTTGGGTCAATTAAAAGCTTACTTCCTTTTGGTATTTTATTCTTTATAAAGAAATCTGACAGCTCTTCTTGCCTAACATGTTTTTCTGTTATCGTCCTGGGCTTTATCCGTCCATTATCAAATGCGATTTCAACCACTTTAGGTTTTTTGAACAATACAATTTCTCTTATTTGATTTTCTATACTGCTGAGATATTTCAAGTTCTTGTTTTTGATGTTTAGATCTATACTTATAATTTTTGATAATTTGTCCAATATCGGAATTGAAATTATCGGATATTTAAATGTCAGACTACTTAGTTTTAAAAATTGATCGTTATTATTACTTAGAAAAACATGTTCATCTGTAAGAGGACTGTATATGATGTAATGTGGTTGGCTAATGTAGGCTATACACGACTTAAGCATATCTGTAAAATGATTCATCTCTTCCCTCAAGGTGTCCATAACCATTTCGTCTGATAGTAGGCTTTTAAGATTCATTTTTCCAATTTCTGAAAGACCAGACTTTTTTGAATTAATGTTCTTCAGTATTACCTGATCTGCATATTTGTTTTCTTTTGGGACATCCCAAACTTTATATGATAGTATCTTTAACTTTTCAGTGCTGACACCAATGTCATTGAGTTCCTTAATAATCATTATCCAAATAGCTTCTGGAATATTCATACGTCCATGTTTTTGATGTGTCTCAAAGAAATAGGGGATTACCTTGTTATCTCTCCAATAGGAAACCTGTCTTGATTTTAGCCCTAAATCTTTAGGGAGTATATATTTTTCGTAGAAAGATTCTCCGAATTTTATATGGAATTGGTCAGTCATAATTATTAAATTTACACAAATGTAAATATTAAATATTAAAAATAACTATATTTGTAAATATTATTTAAATGAATTACTATGAAAAATAAAATTGAAAAGCGGATTTGTCCATACTGTGGGGTTGAGTTTATACCCAAACGATCAAATCAAATATTTACCAATAGTACTTGTAGGACTACCTATA
Organism: Psychroserpens mesophilus; assembly: GCF_050617655.1. Lineage (GTDB taxonomy): Bacteria > Bacteroidota > Bacteroidia > Flavobacteriales > Flavobacteriaceae > Psychroserpens > Psychroserpens mesophilus_A. Next base: position 9,652 of record NZ_JBODQC010000007.1, read on the forward strand.
ATAACAACAGAAATAACACTAAGCGAAAAGATCTTGCCAAACTTTTTAAGCCGATAGTGGAGCAATATGAGGTTTTATTGAAATTATTGAGCGGCAGAAAAGAAGTCCAAGTTCATAAAGAACATCTTAGGGGTGCCGGTTTTAATTTTTCTCTATTCACCCATGCACATTATAATGAGATTATAAAGAAGAACTGTTATGCACTACATACAGTTCACTATTATAAAGTTGATCAAGATTATTATAAAATTTGTACAAATGATTGATACTGATCTATATGATATTGAAATTTTATCTTCGCAAGATTTAAATATGGTTGAACTTTCCAATGTGAGGCAATTGAAGCAAGAAAGTAATTACTTGAAGTATGGCTTATTAATAACTGGAATTTCATTAATTGGATTTTTGTCCTATTATGTCTATGAAAATAATAGGCGAATAAGATCAATCAAGAATAGTGTCCATTAATTCACCTTTAGAATCATGTAAGTCAGATAGTTTAAAATTATAAAGGGGCCTTCATAAATGGAATCTAAAAAAAAGGGAGCTACCTTTGGTTTGGTGGATACGAAAAAGGGAATTAGGTATTTATTACAGGAAAAACAAAAGAACTGAAATATGTGACTAAAGAAATTGGAACTTAATATTCGGAAATAAGATTGATGGCAGGAACTTTTAGGTAGTAGTTAATATTCAAAAAATTATGGATAAAAAAATCATTGTGTTTTACTCTTGGCAATCTGATTTGCCTAAAGAAACAAACTTAAATGGAATAAGACAGTCGTTACGAATATCAGCAAATGAGGTTGAAAATTCAATTAAGGATATTTCTGTGAAACTTGACGAAGCGACTAGAGATAAAGCTGGAAGCCCAAATATACCTTTCACGATATTTGAGAAAATTTCAAAAGCAGATATTTTTATTTGTGATTTAACGACAATCAATTCAAGTGACACAAAAAACAGAAAAGTTTCCAACCCTAACGTTTTAATTGAACTTGGATATGCTGTTGCGGAATTAGGATGGGAACGGATTATTTTGCTGTTTAATAAAGCTTTTGGCACTTTTCCGCAAGACCTTCCTTTTGATATTGATCGCCATAGAACAACACCATTTTGTATAATAGATAAGAATGATAAATCTGGAAAAGCTCAACTTTCTCAGATATTAAAAGGTGCGTTAGCAACGATTATCGAACAAAAACCTCTAAAAAAGATTGATGCTAAAAAAATATCACCCGAAGTAAAGAAGCGAAACATTGACATAGCAAATCTGAAATGGTGTTTAAAGTATGTGCATATTCCAACTATGGATTATTTTTTAGAAGAAATGCCTTCACGAATAATTAAGCATATATTTCACTATCAACAAGGTTTTAGAGAAGTTGTTGAGAGTAGTTCTTTCCATATATATAATAAAGAATTGATGTCATTAATAACTGAATTGAATAAAAACTGGTCAATTAGCCTAGCTTATGGTCATCAGTATGATCCTGATAGATTTGGCAATTATTATAAGTATTATGCCCCTTCGGATATTTTTCCTAATGATAAATCTCAACAAGAGTATAATTATCTTTTAAAGATTAGGGAAAAATTAATTGAGGTATTCAAATCTTTTTTGCTCTATATAAGAACAGAATACTTGGAGATAGATTTGGACACTACCAGTAAAATTGCTTTTGAGATTTATCAGAAAGAAATTACTGATGATAACAGAGATTCGGAATAAGAAAATATTGAAGATAAGTAGCTTTTTTTCTTAAAACTTTTAACATTCTGATTATATTGTGAAAAAATAAAACAATTAATCATTTATGTGGTCAGATAATGAAACAACTGAAGACCTCTTAGGATTTAAGGTTCACGCAGATTTAATTTCTGAAGTAATCAATGATGCCGAGTTATTACCCATAACTATGGGTGTTTTTGGGGATTGGGGAAGTGGTAAGTCAAGCATACTAAAAATTTTGAGTGACCAATTAAGACAGGAGAAAGATGGCACATTCGTGCTGTATTTCAATGGCTGGCTTTTCGAAGGGTATGATGATGCCAAGGCCGCTCTATTAGAATCAATAATCAAAGAATTTGAAGAAAACAAAAGATTTGGTCCCGAAATAAAACAGAAAGCTAAAAAGCTGATAAATTCAGTTAATTGGATGCGGATTTTAGGCCTAGGCTTTAAAAATATTGCATTACCTGTTGCCGAAGCTTATTTAACAGGTGGAGTTTCCATTTTACCTTTTTTAGCAGGAAAACTGTCCAAAATAGAGAGCTCTGATATAGTTAAAAAGCTAAAAGGCGATGAAGCAGAGGATTTTTTGAAGTCTTTGGTTAAAGACGTGCCAGAAGAAGATCCTTCTATGTTGGTTAGAGAATTTCGTGAAAATTTTAAGGAATTAATAGAAGAATCCAAAATAAGTAAACTTGTAATTATAATCGATGATTTAGACCGTTGTCAACCAGACAGAATTATAGAGAATCTTGAAGCAATTAAACTCTTTCTCAATGTAGATAATACTGCATTTATTATAGGGGCAGACCCCAGAATAGTGAGAGATGCTATTTCACATAGATTTAAAGTAAGAGATGTTGAGCAAGGAACAGGAAATAGAATTGTCAATGATTATTTAGAAAAACTAATTCAAGTTCCTTACAACCTTCCAAAGTTGTCGGATTCTGAGGTGGAAACCTATATATCGCTGCTAATTTGTAAACGTGAATTAACTAAGGAAGTTTTCCAAAAAGTGTTAAAAGCATTTTACGTTTTTCGAGAAACCGATAGATATAGCGTTTTTGGACTTACTAATATTAAGGACGAAATTGGGGTGGACGACTATGAAAACTTATCTAAAAGTTTAGGTTCGCTTCCAGCCTTGTCATCCATCATTACGCAGAGCCTGTATGGAAATCCAAGACAAATAAAGCGATTTTTAAATACGTTTATTTTAAGAAATAGACTTGCAAAAGTTGCAAACATATCAGGTTTTGATGAATCTGTTTTAGCAAAATTGATGATTCTTGAATACACAGAACTGCCATTATTCTTAAAGCTTTACGAATGGCAATCAACAAAAGATGGAAGGCCTGATCAAATATTGGAACTGGAAGCCAAATGTTCCGAATCATCTGAAAATGATTTTAGGGAATTCCTAACCAATAACGATTATAGTAATTGGAATAAGGATAAGGTAATAAAATGGTTTAAAGTAGAACCTACCTTATCAGAAATAGACCTACGCGATTATTTCTGGATATCAAGAGATAATATCTCATCTACCATTGCTGGAGCAAGTCTTATTCCGCCAATCATTAAATCCACATACAATAAATTAAATCAAGAAGGACTTCCTACTAAAGCAGCTAAAGCCATCATACAAAAGGATGTCAAGCTTCTAAATGAATCAGAATTAAATCAGTTTCTTGAGTTTGCTGCTACTATGGCGCAGAGAAATCAAGAAAGTACTATATCGTACAAACTTTTTCAATTTATGATAGAAGAAGGGATAAGTGGTTCTGAGGAATCATATAAATACTTGCTCAATCTGGTTGATTTGGAAAAAATACCGCCTGCAGTTGGTGTTGATTTAAGAGGTCTGAAAGATAATCCGGTACTTGGGAATTTTCTTAACGAGCTGTTTTCAAAGTCTAAATCAAAAGCTGCAAAGGCATTCAATAAATAATATATGGGTACTTCAAAATCATATTCAGCTTCGGTAAAAGGGCAACCGCAATGGGGAGACCTGAGTAGAGAGGTTACGACAAATTGCACTACAGCAAAAATACCAAATGATAATTTAAGAAAGATAGCAGGGAAGTTTGTCAGAGTAGTGGGTGGTTCTAAAAGAGCAGGAAGGGGAAATTCTCGTATAGCTGGTAGAAGTGGTATTAGAAATGCAAAAAATATTGGAAGGTTTTTAGGTAGTTTTTCCTCTAATGGCGGAAATCTATCGCAAGCATTAAATTCAATTGGTCTTACAGATTTAACGACCAAATCTGCCGAAGATATTATAAACCACCTAATAGAATATTGTAGTGGTCCCGCATCCACTATTGACGATAGTGCAGCCAAAGAAGCCACGAGAAAGTTGTTGGAAGAACTAGCTGAAGGAGCAGAAACTATTGATGATTTGGAAGCCTCTTTGAAATCTACACTTGACAACGAATCTTTAGAAGAGGTTGTTATTTCTTACTTCGGCTATTATATATTAGAACACCTGTCAATAATGTTCTATGAAAAGCTAGTGGAAGATAAAGGAAAAACGGAGTGTTCAAGCCTCTTTAAACAGATTAAAGACTTTATAAATTCCAGCCTGGTAGAAATGAACAAAACCAATCCTCTTGACAAGATCAATTGGGGTGGAGATGATGGAGATAAGGTTATCAAGAATATTCAAGAAGATGTTTTAAAAGTATTTGAAGATGAGAATTAACGTAGAACTAAATCCTGCAAAAAGTGGGCAATTCTCTGAAGTATTTTTATGTCGAGAAGTTAATGGAGAACAGAAAAAAGTAAAATTAAATATAGCACATTTCCATAGCTTATATGATTTTGCAAAGGAGACATCATCTTTAGGTTTTGACTTTTTCTTGATTGCAGCAATCGTTTATGGTACTGATGATTTGTTAGCTCGTGAGTTCTATTCGTACAATGGATGGACTAGAGAGATTGATATTGAATTTCCCGTCAATAACATTGATGATTGGCAACCTGCGATTTCTTCACTAAAAGAAACACTTGATTTTCTAACAGGAGATGTTTGGAATATAACTTTTAGAAAGTTAGAGGTAGCTACTCTTTATTTACCTAAAAAAAGGCGTTGGAAAAGTAAAATACCTAAATATAATTATTCCCATATTGAATTCGTAAGTCTATTTTCTGGTGGTCTTGATTCATTGATAGGCACCATTAATGAGTTAAATAATTTGCAAGATGACAAAGTAGGTTTGCTAGTATCTCATTTTGATCCTGCCTACAATGGTCCTAAAAATGACCAAAATCTAATACTTAAAGAATTTCAACAAAGCTTTGTAAATAAGTATAAACATATTAGAGCCACCGTTGGCCTTTCTCAACGATATAGCGATGGCAATAAAATAATCAGAGACGGTAATCAAAGAAGTAGGTCTATACTGTTTATCGGGATTGCTGCTTATTTATTAAATAAAGTACCGTCTCTAGATACAATATTAATTCCTGAAAACGGAACTATATCCCTAAACCATCCTTTAACAAAATCTCGAAGTAGTTCTTTGAGTACTAGAACTACACACCCTTATTTTTTAAAAAAGTTGCAAGAATCTGCGCGCCTTGCAAATCTTAACATTAAATTGAGTAATCCATTCAATACTGACACCAAGGGAAAGATGGTGGTTGAGTGTAATAGTGAAGATGTACTTCAAAGAACTTATCCCCTTTCCGTTTCCTGTGGCAAAAGAGGTCATAAGAGATATTGGCAGAATCGTTATGCCAAACAATGTGGTATCTGTATGCCCTGTATATACAGAAGAGCAGCCTTGCATAAAAAAGGATGGGATAATGATGTTTATGGAAATGATTTTCTAACAATAAAAAATATTGAAGAGGCTAAACCCGATGTGCGTGCTTTGTTTGATTATCTGGGTACACCAATGAGTCTTGTCGATATCAAACGAAATCTTTTGGTAAATGGTAGTATTGAAATCTCGGATCTTAATGCTTATGCAGAATTAGTGCACAATTCTAGGGCTGAAATTTTGAATTGGATTCGGGATAAAGGCAATCAAGAGTTGAAGGAAATACTGAAAATTCAATGATTGACACGCATTGCCATATTGATTTATATCCCAATCCTGAAAGACTACTCAGAGAATTGGATTTACAAGGTATTACAGTTATATCAATGACTAATCTTCCAAGTCATTTCAAGATGGGACTACCATATTTCAAGTCTTTGAAAAAGATTAGATTGGCTTTGGGTATGCACCCACTTTATGCAGAAAATCACTTTAGAGAGTTTCCTGATTTTTTAGAATTAATTGACAATACGAGCTACATAGGCGAAGTAGGTCTAGACTTTTCAAGAGAAGGTATTTCAACAAAGGATATTCAGATAGAAAGTTTCCGAATGATATTGAAAAGCCTAGAAGGGAGAAAAAAAATTTTCAGCATTCATTCAAGAAAAGCTGAGCGAGAAGTGCTTTCCAACCTAATTGAGTTTAAAGTACAAGCGGCAATATTTCATTGGTATTCCGGTCCAATCAATCTAATTAATGAAATTGCAAACGCTGGCTTTTATTTCTCAATTAATACTGCAATGCTGAAAAGTGTCTCAGGTCAATCCAAGGTCTCAAAAATTCCCAAAAATAAAATTCTAACAGAAACTGATGGCCCCTTTATAGAATATAATGGTAAACCCGCCAAACCTAGTGATGTTAAAGAAATAATTATTCAGTTATCGAAAGTATGGGATTGTACTTATTCCGAAGCCAACAAGACAGTTTCTAATAACTATAGGACTTTATTGGGCTGTTTGAAATAAGTACGACTAAAACGATCCAATACCTTTTATTGCTGTTAAGCGTTAACTTTTATTCTGTTTTTTTATTTTACAAGCCAAATATCCGGTTGCAGTACAATTTTAACGTCTATTTTAAGACAAAGTAGATTGGAATTGGAACCAACATGCTTTCACTCGATGTGTGTTTTAAAACTTATTCTTACGAATGTCCTTCTAAAAAGCTAATCGAATACTGTTGTTTTAAGTGTTAATAGAACAAAATATAATAATATTGAATGATTTTAAAATAAATAACAAATAGTTTTTTTAATCTCTTACTTGTTGAAAATCATTATATTTAGACTATTCCAATAATCAATCTTTAAGCATAACATAATGCAGATTGAAACTTTATTTAAAATATGAATAAATATTTTAAGAGTGTTTTCAAAATCAAGATTTCAAATTGGGGGGATCAATATTATTTGTATACTCGAGTAAGAAATACTTTACTATGTATTTGAAAAATATAAAACTTTGGAATTTTAGAAAATACGGAAGTTTAGACTCTATAAGCTTAGATAGGCCACATCTTGATTTGAATTTCTCTAAAGGTGTAAATGTTCTAGTTGGTAAAAATGATTCTGGAAAAAGTGCAATAATAGACGCTATAAAAATTGTACTTAAAACTCATAGCTACGAATGGTTTAAGGTTCAAGATGATGACTTTTACAACTCAACTGAGCACCTAAGAATTGAGCTTCGCTTTGAAAATTTAAATGCAGCAGAAGCAAAGAACTTTACAGAATGGCTTGGTTGGGAAAAAGATAAAGACGGAAATGTAAGTTGCTATTTACGATTAATCTTGGATGTTAGACGAAGTATTCCCAATAATAAGATTATACCTTCTGATGTTAAGGCTGGCGTTGACCCAATAGGTTATCAACTAAACGCAGAAGCTAGAGATTTTTTGAAAACCACTTATTTAAGACCATTAAGAGATGCCCAATCGGAATTAGTACCACGTAAAAATTCAAGATTATCACAGATTCTACAAGGTCACGAAGCCTTTAAAGGAAAAGATATAGACCATCTCTTAGTAGGCTTTTTTAAAGACTTTAATAATTCTGTAGAAAAGTACTTCCTAGGAAAGAACAATAAAGATGAAGACCTCCCAAATGAAGAGCTAAAAGGAAAGGAACTTAAATGTGAAATCGATAATTATATAAAATCCTTTTATGACGAATCTAAAGAATCTGCATTTGGTGTTAAAGGCGATAGATTAAAAAATATTTTAGAAAAACTCGAACTATCAATAAAAGATGAAGTTAACCCAGGACTTGGAACGTTAAACCGTTTATTTATGGCTTCTGAACTTCTACATCTTCAAAAAAAAGATTGGACAGGAATAAGATTAGGATTAATAGAAGAGTTAGAAGCACATTTGCACCCTCAAGCACAGATGCAAATAATTGAAGCTCTACAGAAGCAGAAAGACATACAACTCATTCTTTCTACCCATAGTCCTAACTTAGGTTCTAAAATTAAATTGGAAAATTTGATTTTATGCTCAGAGGACTATGCTTTTCCAATGGGGCCACAATACACTAAATTAGAAGCTACGGAGTATACATTTTTAGAACGATTTTTAGATGTTACTAAAGCTAATTTGTTTTTCGCTAACGGCATAATATTAGTTGAAGGATGGTCTGAAGAAATCTTATTACCTGCCATTGTACAACGTTTAAAAGAACAAGGAATTGTTAAAAAGAACTTAACCGAGGCAGGAGTTTCAATCGTTAATGTTGGAAATACTGCGTTTCAACAATATTCAAGAATATATTTAAGGCAAAACGAATCTCATTTAATCAATACACCTGTTTCTATAATTACAGATGTCGATGTACAAGCTTATAGTGAACAATTGATTCTGAATGAGCAAAACAAACCTATCAAACAATACGTAAAAGAAGATGAAAATGCTGTAAAAACTGCTTCATTGGAAAAGAAAGCCAAAATAATTGAAAAATTCACATTTCAAAATGTAAAGACATTTGTCGCTGAAGATTGGACATTAGAATATGCATTATTCAAATCCCCAACACTTTCAAAACTATTCCAAGAAGCTTTCGTAAAAATTCATCCGCAAATTGATGTCGATAATATCGAAACGGAATTAGGGAAAAAATTAATAAATAAAGGTTTAAAAAAAACAGCTATTGCTTATGAGTTAGCAGCCGCTATTGAGAGACATACAATACTTGCTATTCCCGAAGATGAAACAGGAATCCAATATTTAATTAATGCTATAAAACACGTTTGTAATGATTGAGATTACTGACGAAGACATAAATTATGCAGAAGAGATTCTATTAAAGCCTGGTCAAAGTTTTGATGAAGAAAGAAGGTGCTTCATTCGTAATTTAAGTACTATTGATTTACAAGCAGTGCCAGGTAGTGGAAAAACAACAGCACTACTAGCCAAACTTCTCATTATTGAAAAAAGACTTCCCTTACCAGAAAACCGAGGTGTTTTAGTTTTATCACATACAAATGCAGCAATTAATGAGATTATGGAACGAATTGGACATCATTGTCCTAAACTTTTTTCTTATCCAAATTTTGTAGGTACCATTCAAAGTTTTGTAGATAATTTTTTAGCAATTCCTGCTTATGTCAATAAGTTTAAGCGAAAACCTGTTCGTATAGACAATGAAATCTACTCAGAAGCTATTGAAAAATACTTTACATACGGAAAAACAGGATTTAGCAAACAAGAGAAAAATAATGCTCTTTACTATAATTCTAATTTTAATGTGCTACACAATTTTCGTTTTTCTTTTTATGATGGTGTTTTTACATTAAAAAAATCAATTAATGGGGATGCTCTTGAGGTAAAAACACCGAATAAAAGACGAATACCTTTCACTATCGAAGAACTGGAAAGAATTAGTGAATGGTTATGGATTACAAAAATGAATGTGATGGAAGCTGGAATCCTTCATTTTGATGACGCCTATGCTTTAGCTGATGTTATACTAGACGATATCAAAGGATACAAAGAACTGATACAAAAAAGGTTTCAGTTTGTGTTTGTTGACGAAATGCAAGATATGGAGCAGCATCAACTTCAGCTCTTGGAAACCTTATTCGCAATGGGTTATTCTAATTCTATATTCCAGCGTTTAGGTGATGTAAATCAAAGTATATTTTCTAACAGTATCAGTACTATAGATATATGGAAACAACGAAAGGATAAACTATTTATTAATGGTAGCCATAGATTGAGTAAACCCATTGCGAATATCGTGTCAAAACTATCAATTACGCCTTCAGAACTTGAAGGGAGAGGAACAAATAGTAATGGCACTGAAATTACTCTAAAGCCACTTTTAATAATTTATAATTGTGAACTAGTAACAGAAGTTATTCCCACATTTTCAACAAAATTAAATGAGTATTTAAAAAGTGGTTTAGTTCCCGAAAACAAGCCCAATGCATTTCACGCTATTGGATGGCGTAAAAATCACGACCACGACGATAAAATTTGTCTCTCTGATTATCACACTTTCCTAAAAGGAACACCTGATAAAGGTAAAATTGATTTTGAAACCCTAGAAGATTATTTTCATACGCATTCAAATGAAGATTACACTTTAGCTGCCAGACGCAAATCAATATTAAATGCATTAGTTAAAATACTACGTATGGAAGGTGCTAAAGACGAGTTTGCAAGAAGCTATACTATTACTCGTATGGTTAGATATATTAAAATATCTAAACCTAATGAATATCCTATTTTTAAACTTCATCTATACAATTGGTCCATCAAGCTAATCGATAAAGATATAAAATCAATAAAGAGTGAAATTCAAAAATACATACCGGATTTTTTGATTTTTTTTGATTGTGAATTAAGATATTCAGTAGAGTTCCTAAACAATCCAGCAGTTTATACACCTGTTAAGGAAGAGGAAGTGGAAGCAGTAAATTATTATGATAAAGATGGGTTCAGAATCAATGTAGGCACAGTTCATTCAGTAAAAGGACAAACACATACTGCAACTCTGTATTTAGAAACATTCTTTAGTACAGGATATGGAAGCTATGAATCTCAAAGGCTAAGGAACCAGTTTATTGGAACGCATATAACAGAAACGATTAAAAATCATAGAGGAGCTGGTTTAGAAAAGATAATGCAATCTGCAAAAATGGCTTATGTAGGATTTTCGAGGCCAACACATCTATTAGCATTTGCTGTTGAGGAAAGCCGTTTTGAATCCTATCTTAAAGATTTGGATAAAAAAGAGTGGGATATAATCGAATTAAAAAATACAGTGGTGCCAGATAGTTAGTATTATATAAATAGCGTGGTGTGACAAAATTAGAAAAGTATATAAAGAAAAAGGGAGGTGTTTTATCAGGTGATTTAGCTCGCTATATAGCAAAAAATCAAGGTATCTCAAACGCCGCCGCTCGTAAACGTATTCAAAGATTAGGTAGCCCTATTCATAAAATTACAGGCCTTTTTTCAGATAAAAAATCCTTTATTTATCACGCAGATAATTATCAAAAATCAGAATATTTCGATGACTTAGTTGATGCTTTTAAATCTGATGGTAAAAGGTGTTATGCCATAATTAATGCTATCAAATATCATCACGGATTGATTCCTGCCGAGGAATTACCAAACTATTCCATAAGTCCAGTTAAGCTAGTATCTGGACATATGAAGTTCTCTTCATTAATAGAAAAGCTCAAAAAACATAATTTAATAAGAGAAACAAGAGAAGGAGAATATGGTTTAAACATATCAATTGCTGAACAGGCTGCTCCCAATTTTAGACATATAAAAGGGATTGAACTATCAAAAAAACTGATACTTCAACATTTTGAAACTTGGAGCAAAAACATAGGGCTTGTTTCTTTTAAAAAAGGAAAAAACAACCACATCGTAGGAGGTTTTCAATTTGCATTCACTGCACCCACCTATATTGATGGCTTGATAGGTTATAGTAATAAACGAAAGAAACCTGGATTTTTAGTTGCCGATATTTTAATAGGTAATATTACTAATGAAGATGCCATTAGTTTTTTTATCAAAAAATTAGCTGCAATTAAAGCATCTAACCCAACACTCAAGTTATTTCCCGTTCTTTTGGTTGACGGCATAGGTATTAAAGCTCTAAATCAGTTAAAAAGCAATGGTATTCTAGTAGCATCCATTAAAGAGCTATATGGTAAAGATTACAGTGATTTAATAAAAAATCTAATAAACACAGTAACAAATGCTGGTGCAATATTAAAAACCGAACCAGAAAAATACCTCTCACTAATGAGTAAGCTCACAAAGCTTATCGATGGTAAAACGAATAATTTGAGAGGTGATTTATTTGAACTTGCTGTTGGTTTTTACTTTAGCAAATATTCCCAATCTATTAATATTGGAAAGAGAGTACCCGTTTTAGATAGTATTAGAAGTAGAGAGATAGATGTTCTAGCCATTACAGAAAATGAAGTATGCTCAGTAGAATGTAAAGGCTACAATTACCCAGTAGATATAGACTATATAGAGGAGTATTTATCTGAAAAAGTAAAAGAAATTAGAGGTTGGGTATCCAGTAGATATCCAGAGAGGAGACAGCGTTTTGAAATATGGAGTACAGGAGGTTTTACAAAAGAGGCACTTAAACTACTAAAAGAAACAAAATCAAAAGTAAAAAAATTCGACTTTGACTATCTGAGTCAAAAAGAAATTAAAGAAAGAGCTAATCGTTTAAATTCAGAAAAGTTTAAAAAAATATTGAGAGACTATTATATAAAAGAAATTGTATAAATATTCTAGAAATAGAATATTAGTTTAATAATACTAGGATCTGTAATAACTTAATATAATTTCGTTAATACAAAAGCGTCTTCAAATTATCTGCTTAATAATTTGATTGAGTACAATTGTACAATTTGGAACAACTTAATCCATCTTGAAAACATTTTAATTCGCTTTAATACGTATTGAAAACATATAAAAGTGAATTAACAATGTTTCGAATTGTTTTAATACGCGGGTTTTCTTGTCGGTTTGTTGTAAATTGGGCTCTGATATGACTGAAAATCAACATACTGGGCAGTATTTACTCGACTTTGGTAAAGAGGCGATTACACCATTTGAATTATGGCCAAAGCAGGAACATTTTCCTCTCAACTTAAAAACGTATAACAGAACCGTTCAAGAAACCCTGCAAGACGATATAGAGTTTTGCAAAGAGCTCATTATTTTAACAGGTTTTACATCGCTTTCCCATCTTATTGATACTTTCGGAAATAAAGAACATGAGAATTTAAAAGACATTAAGATTGTTCTTGGCTTTGAGCCCAATCCAATGGGAAGAAAACGTTATCATGTGTGGCCACTTGAAAGGGAGATAAGAGAGTATTGGTTAAAGAAAGGTTTGTCAATTCTTTCTGGAGGAAGTGTGATTAACCTCATTGAAAAAATTAAAAACAAATCGGTTCATATTAGGTTTTATGATAAACTTCATGCAAAAATTTATGCAAGTGATAGGATGGCCATGCTTGGCTCATCTAATTTCAGTAAAAATGGCTTAACTATTCAAACTGAAGCTAATATGAGAGTGTTGGCTGATGTAAATTTGGACAAGTATAATGATATTAAACTAATTGCAAATAACTACTTTGATAAGGCAAAAGATTACGATAAGATTATTGAGCTTTTACAGGATTTAATAAAAGAGGTCGATTGGAAAGATGCTTTGGCGAGGGCCATGGTAGAAGTTTTGGAAGGTGAGTGGCTCGATGAGTATAAATTGCTCATGTCTAAATTGGAGAACACTAAGCTTTGGCCAACCCAATGGCGAGGATTGGCACAAGCTATTTCAATTTTACAGGAAAATTCGAATGTATTAATTGCGGATCCAACAGGAGCAGGTAAAACAAAACTCTGTTCAACTATTATTTTAGCACTGAAAAATTGGCTTTGGGAAACGGGTAGAAGAGATAAGGATAATTCATTGATTGTGTGTCCGCCATTAGTAGTCAAAAAGTGGAAAAATGAGTTTATGAACCTTTCCACAATCACTAATAACCAAACATCCTCTGGTATACTAAGTAATGCCAAAAAACAAAAGTTAGAGGAAGCCCTTAATGAGTTAAAGCTCGCTAATATTTTAGCGATTGATGAAGCACACAATTATCTCAATCTCTCCACAAAACGGAGTGACGCAATCAGGAAAAATAGTGCTGATTTTAAAATTTTGATTACAGCCACGCCAATAAATAAGAAAATCAATGATCTATTGAAAATCGTGGAACTATTGGATGTCGATAATTTAGATGATAATAGTTTTAAAGCGTATTCGGAGTTAAAGGGTAAACCAAACTTAGAGAACGAGGCTAATATTGAGATGCTCAGAAGTTTTGTCAGTAAGTTTACGGTCAGACGTACTAAATATGCCATCAATAGACAGATTGATAAGGAGCCTAAGAAGTATATAAATACCCTTGGAGCTGAATGTCGTTTTCCCAATCAAATAGCTAAAACATACAAGACGAAAGAAACTGAATCAGATATACGAATCGTCTTAAAGATAAATGATCTATGTCAGAAATTGAAAGGACTGACATATTTAAAAAGAATAAACAAACCAAAATTCGATCTTGATGAGGATCATAAGCAAGGCTATTTGAACAATCGGATTCATGCTGCTCAAAAACTGTCCATTTATATGATTCGCTCTAGGCTTCGCTCTTCAAAAGTTGCTTTGTTAGAGCATATCATAGGACTGGATGAGGTACTTCAGTTAGAGAATTTTCATTGTCCTAAAAATCAACAAAATAAAATTAAGTTATCAGAAATCAATAAGTTAATAACCTTTAATAAAGTTCCTGCAATAAGCAGAATTTTTAAAGATTGCGAAAAGCCTTTATGGTTGACGGATTTAACAGAGTACTTAAACGCATGTGAAGAGGAATATAAAATCTATATGGAAATTGCTGATTTGACAAAAACACTATCTAATAGTCGAGCTCTAGGTAAGGTTGAAACATTAGTTGATCAAATGAATAGTCATAAAAAAATAATTGCATTTGATAGTTCTGTGGTAACATTAAATTATTTCAAACATTTGATTAAGAAAAATCATCCGAAAATCAATGTTCTAGCTGCTACAGGGTCAAATAAAAAGGATAGTGAAGATGTGTTGAAGAAATTTCATTTAACCTCACACGACAAAGAAAGCATAATAGCGCTGTGCTCTGATAAAATGTCAGAGGGTGTAGATTTGCAGTTGGCTTCTTCAGTAACTCTGTTGGATTTGCCGAGCGTCATAAGAATTGTGGAGCAACGCTTTGGAAGAGTAGATCGAATGGATACTTTGCACAAATCAATAGACATGTATTGGCCCATTGATTCAGAGGTTTATTCATTAAAAGGAGATAAAAGATTACTTAAACTAAATGATATTATTTCAACAATGTGGGGTGCGAATTTTCAACCACCACAAGAATTAAAGCATAGGCATTTTGAAAATGTAGAAAGTATTGATGATATTATTGAAGAATTTGAGAGCTACCTTTCTGAAGATAGCTCTTGGGAAGGGATACATGATAGTTTTCAACCAATAATGGATTTGAAAGAAGGGGATAAGCAGTTGATTTCAGAAGAGGAATATGAACAATACAAAGGGGTAAAGAACACTGTAAAAACGAAAGTTAGCTTTTTAAAGACAGAATCTGAATGGTGCTTTTTTGCAACAAGAGGAGATGGGAATAAAAGTCCTAAATGGTATTTTATCAAACCAAATTCTGAAAAAGGAATTTATACAGAGTTTCCTGAAATATGCGATCAGCTTAGAAGTCATATTTCAAAGAAAAGTAGTTCAGTGAAATGGAATGACAAGTATCTTAGAAAGTATCTAAGAATCCTTCAAAATAAAGAAATAGACCTACTTCCAGTAAAGAAACAAAGGGCTTTGAAAGTTGCAGAAATTATTTTAAGAGCAAAACTAAAGGATAGAACACTTGACTATAAATACAAGTTAAAAGTTAGAGAACTTCTGAATTTGTTTCACCCAAGAAAAAAAGATGTTGACTTTGAGGCATATGCAAAAATTTGGATAGACATTCTACAACCCCACCTAGAAGAAAAAAGAAATCGATATAAATCCTCACGTTATGTTTATAATTTAAATTCTTTAACAACAAAGGCAGAAATAAATAGGATCCAGATTTCTTATGAAAGACTTCAATTAATTTTGGAAGATCTACCTGTAAATGATAACATAGATCATAAAATTGCAGCTTGTATTGTTGGGGTTCCTGACGAAAAATTCTAGCTAGTTGTATAAAAAATTAACTCAGATTTACTTTTGTCAATATCTAAAATAATTGTCCCGTATCTGTACCATTTTTATTGAAGAGCATATAAATAAGAGAGAATTACTTTATTTACCACTTTATGTTTCGCTATTGTTTCACCAAGTCTTTTTGATGGAAGATAAAAGCCAATAAAACAAGGTGGTTTTGTAAATAAGTTCAAACCTGCTAGAAAATATCAGTTGCTTTTTATTTTTGTAGTTTTAACTGGTATTATGTGAATATGCGCTTTGCCAGCGTTCGCAATGGAACTTCAAAGAAAATGATGTTACACTATTCAACTGTATAAAACCATCGTTAAGACAAATTATTCCTTACTTCAATTGTATGTTGCTTCATTTTGTTAACCAAGTAAATTATAAGGCCTCTAACACAGCCATTAACCTATGGTTGAGGTATAGTTTTTCTTTACCAACCTTTTCAGAAACTAAAAACCCGGCTTTTTCTAATTCCATCAAATAATTACCTACTGTTTTTGGTGTGCCTAATTTGGCATCAATTAAAAATTGTCGTTTAGCGTAAGGCAATCTAAATAGTATTTCAACTAATTCTTTGGTATATACTTTTGGTAAGGTCTCTCTAATTTCTTTAGTCATTTGTTCCATTAAATCAGTAACATCTTTTAAACGTTGTAGTCCTTTGTTTGCAGTATATTCTACCATTTCAAGCATATAGAGTATCCACCCTTCCCAATTGTTATTTTCGGTTACTTCACGTAGTTTAGTATAGTAATCTGCTTTATTTTTAATGATATATTCACTTAAATAAATAGCAGGTGTATCTAACAATTTTTCAAGTTTTAGGTAGAGTAACAACAAAATACGTCCTGTTCTACCATTGCCATCACTAAAAGGGTGTATGGCTTCAAATTGATAGTGCATTAATGCCATTTTAATTAATGGATCTGCAGCATCTTCACCATTTATAAAGGTTTCAAGATTAGCCATTTTTTCTCTTATAACAGCTTCACCTGTTGGTGGTGTATATATAGTTTCACCATTAGCATTTTTTAAAGCGGTTCCTGGTGTTGTTCTAATACCTGCGGTATTTTTTTTAATACTTTGTACAATTTCAACACATAAGTTTGTACTTATAAATGGGCGTGTTTCTATTTCTTGTAAGCCATTCCAAAGTGCTTCTTTATAGCTTATAACTTCTTTTGTTGCTGGATTATCAAACTTTTTGTCTGCTACTAAAGATTTATACAAATCATCATTAGTAGTTATGATATTCTCTATTTCAGAACTTGCCTTAGCCTCTTGTAAATGAATGGTGTCTAAAAATAAGGTTGGGTTTGGCAAATTGGTAAGCATGCCATTAAGTTGTGCTAAAGCTCTGCTGGCATCAATTGTCTTGCGTAACACTTTAGTAGTTTCTAAAGTTGTTTTAGGTGGTAATAGAGGTAGGCTATTATATGGTGTGTTTCTATTAAATTTTGCCATTTTAAACAGAGGTAAATATTACTTGTGTTGTCTTAACGAGGGTAAATATACTAAAAAATTACCTTTGTTATAATAATAGGTGTAACTTTTACTCCCGTTATATACATAAGAATAGAATCAAAAAGATCTTAACTTATAAATTCTTGAAAATATTTTATTATCTCTACTTTAGGTAATGAAAAATTGACGTTTGGCTATTGTTTCACCAAGCCTTTTGGATAGGTTATGAAATCCTGTTAAATATTGTGATTTCGTATATAGGTTTAAACCCTGTCGCGACTAACTTCTTATTATTTATTCAATCTAGAAACTTAGTTTAATGAAACACCTGATTTTTACAAAGTTCAATAAGAAACTAAACTGTATTTATTCATATAACAATTGCCCCGTATTTGTAACATTTTTCTTGAAAAGCCTATGAATAGGAGAGAAGAACTTTAGGTATCCTTTAATCCTGAAACTTTCAACTATGTTCACGGAACAACCTTTTTATGCCAGCTTATAAGGGTAGCAAGATTAACTTCAACTAATAATGGTTAATAATTAGCGGGAAATAACTCACTTCCTATTATTTGTTAATGTGTTGATATTATTGGCTTTAATAATTTTTATCTTCTCTTTCTTGACTATATTTATTGTTTGTTATCTGGTTCAAGGATAAGATTAACGAAATGACAGGACTTATTGTCCCACTTTGCACCATAAGGCTACATAAATTACCATTATCGAGAAGTAATTTATACAGCAACTTACAACAAAATGAATATATTGCAACTTAGAAAGTTTACCAAAACAATTTAATCGGTAAGATTTTTTAGGTTTGACTACCAAACAAAACATTCCACATAAAACGGCAGAAGGCTACATCACCAAATTTGTAGAAGCAGGATTAATACATAGAGAAAAAAAAGGGGTATATATAAATCAGTAAACTTTAAATCACCTTTTCTTTTGCGCTTTATTAATAATACCCTTCAAGCTTACACCAATAGAGTTGTCAAGTATGTCCCTTGTACTATAATCAGTAGGCAAAGCATTATAGGTTATAATTTTATCTAAGCTCATAAGATGAAATTCACAGAATAATTCGGTATGTATAGATTTGCTAATTTTACCTTTTAATTGTCCTTCATCCAAAAAATCCTTAATAATTCCAAAAATTATTTTTCTACGATTCAGGTCATAAATCTTATAGCTATCAGAATAATATTTTTTTAAATCGAAATGAAAAACAGGTGTAACTTTCATTAAATAATTTAAAGCATATTCATAAATCTTCTCAATCTTTTCGATTGAGGTATTATTGTTGCCTATAATCTTATGTATAGTTTTAAAATGTAATTCAAAAAGAAATTGAATGACCTTATTTACTAATTCTTTTTTCCCGTCAAAATGTATATACAATGTTTTTTTTGAGATACCCATTGCTTCAGAAATATCATCCATTGTAACCTGTTTTATCCCATAAGTTTCAAATAATTCTAGTGACTTAACTAATATTTTATTTTTAAGTTTCATAAGGGTTAAATCTTAAATATGGTTAGAAAATAATTAATATTATTTATCTACTCTATAATTTCTCAAAACAGAATCAAAAGAAAATTTTCCACTACCGAGCAAAAACAAAGTCAAATAAACTATAAGGTAAAGTATTCCTAATTCTTGTTTTGCAAAAGGGTCATCACCATGTATGATAAGCACAGCTGTTAACATAGTTACTATCAAAGGTATTGCCGCATACCTTGTTAGTAGGCCTACTAAAAGTAAGATGGAACATACAACTTCTGCAAATACAGCTAAAGCCAATGAAAGTGTTGGGCTCATGCCCATAACGCCTGGAAACTGTATATCTCCAGAAATCAACATTTGTAGTTTTGGAATGCCATGACCCAGCATCAATAATCCAATCCCAACTCTTAATACCAATAAAGTGATATTTACTTTACGTGATTTAATTTCAATAGTATTCATAATTAATAAGTTTTGTTTTTTTAACCTATTTTCACGGATGTCATTGTAAGTGCTCCACCAACAGGTTTATCGTTAAATAATTCTATAGTTTCATTTTCTTCTTTTAATGCCAATGTATATAACAGGGGCATATAATGTTCTGGTGTTGGAATCGCTAAATCAAAGGCCTTCCCTTGTGATTTATAGTCTATAAGACTTTGATGGTCTCCATTTAATATAAAATTTTTCATCTTTTCATTCGCTTCAATAGTCCAACTAAAAGCAAATTCTTCATTCAGCCTGTTCCATTCCACTTTACGTAGGTTATGAACCATATTTCCACTTCCTATAATCAAAACCCCCTTATGACGAAGACTATTAATTTCTTTTGCCAATTCATAATGGTATTTGGCGGGCTTCGTATAATCAATACTCATTTGTATAACAGGAATGTCTGCATTAGGATATAAATGTTTTATAACACTCCAAGCACCATGGTCAAGTCCCCATTTATCGTCAAATCCCACTTCTGTGCTATTAATGATGTGTTTCGTTTCTTTTGCCAATTCCGGACTTCCAGGGGCAGGATACTGAACATCAAACAGAGCTTGAGGAAAGCCCCCAAAATCGTGAATAGTTCTTGGGTTTTGCATGGCGGTAACATACGTACCGTTAGTTTCCCAATGAGCCGAAATACAGAGTATGGCATTTGGTCTTATCAGCTCTTTACCTAATTGTCTAAACCTCGCCACAAATTCGTTTTCTTCAATAGCATTCATTGGGCTTCCATGACCCAAGAATAGTACAGGCATTTTTCCTGTACTACTCATTGTAGAGGTCATTTTATTTAAATCTTTTAAATTCATACTGAAACCTATTAATGGCAATAGCGCCATGGATTTGATAAATTGTTTTCTATCCATTTCATAAATAATTATGAAACTTGTTTAACAAATTGAACTTCTGCGTTAATCTTAATGTCATTTCCAACCATAACACCTCCAGCTTCTAAAGCTGCATTCCAGTTTAATCCAAAATCTTTTCGGTTAAGTTTCCCATCAATGGAAAAACCTGCTTTTTCATTGCCATAAGGGTCTTTCATGTATCCACCAAATTCCGCATCTAATTCTATTTCTTTGGTAGTTCCTTTAATGGTTAAGTCACCAATCAATTTGAATTTGTTGTCATCAACTTTTTTTAGTGATTTACTCACAAATGTGATTTCTGGATATTGCTCAACCTCAAAAAAGTCAGGACTTTTTAAATGTGCATCCCTATCATCATTATTAGTAGAGATTGAACCAGTATCAATGGTCGCATTAAAATTGGAAGACCTAAAATCTTCACCGTCAATTGAGGCATCAAAAGTTTTAAATGCTCCTTTTACGTTAGAAATCATAAGGTGTTTTACCTTAAAAGTTAGTTCGCTGTGTGCTGGGTCCAATACCCATTTTGTTGTTTTCATAATGTTTATTTTTTAAATGTTATAGTACAAAATTAACTAACGATTAAGGGTTTTACATTACACTATTAGGTAGATGAGTTGTAAAATTTGGAAATCTATAATTTAAAAATTTAATCAAGTTTCATGACTGATTAAAAAACTATAACAAACTTAAGCCAATGCTTGCTTCACTGCCTGATGTAATTGGGTAGTAGGTCTCTTTATGAGTTTAGATAATATCTGGTCTTGATTATACAAATCGTTTTTAGAGGCGCTGTAATCTAAACTGGCAAAAGCTTTGGCAATTCCTTGAGGTAAACCAACTTGCTGTAACTTTTCAGCATATTCTTTCTCTGGGAGGTTCACAAATTCGATGCTTTTACTGGTTTGTTTTCGCACTTCGGCAGCTAGGTCTTGCATAGTATAGGTTTGGTCGCCAGCCAATTCGTAGGTTTTTCCGGTGTGAGCATCATTGGTGATGACTTCGGCAATAGCCTCGGCATAGTCTTCACGAGTAGCTGATGAAATTTTCCCATTGCCAGCACTCCCAATAATAACACCTTGCTCCACAGCTTGTTTTAATCCAGCCGTATAATTTTCGGTATACCAACCGTTACGCAAAATGGTGTAGGGTATGTCAGACTCCATGAGCATACGTTCTGTTGCCAAGTGTTCAGGCGCCAATATCATTGACGAGGTGTCGGCATGAAGTAAACTGGTATAGGCAATTTTCTTTACCTGGGCTTGTTTAGCAGCCTTAATCACATTGTAATGTTGGGCTTCTCGTTTACCTATTTCGCTTCCTGAAATAAATACCAAATGGTCTATACCCTCTAACGCTTGGGGTAAGGTGTTAGGTTGGTCATAATCAAAGGTTCTGGCTTCTATTCCTAAAGATGCTGCCTTTTCTGGGTTTCTAACCAAAGCTACTAATTCAGCTTCAATCTTTTTCTCTTTTAATTTCTGAACTACAAGTTGCCCTAATTGGCCAGTAGCTCCTGTTATTGCTATTTTCATAACTTACTTTTTTATATATTAATTACTTATATGTTTTTAATTTTTTATTCGATTGTTTTTTAAATGAAAGGGTCGCAAACCATCCAACAGTATACCATCAATCAAAGAATGTGGATGGCTTTTTTAAAGAATGTAAGGGTTAAACACCAATCAAACTATGAAAACCACAATACCTTACAACTTAAAATTTAGTTGCGACCCTATTGTTATCTATTAAGCATTCATACCTCCATCAATGACTTGTGTTGTTCCAGTAATAAATTTGCTTTCATCACTTGCCAAAAATTGAACGAGTTGTGCAATTTCAATTGGGTCTGCGTATCTACCCAATGGAATCGAATTTTCAAAAGCTTTCTTCATTCCAGCAGCATCGTCAGGGCTATAGCCTGCTTCTAGCGAGCGCATCATTCTATTATCAACAGGTGATGGGTTTATGGTATTTACACGAATTTTACGTGGAGCCACCTCTATTGCAAGGTTCCTCATCATACCCACAACGGCATGTTTACTTGCAATATATGCGGTGACATTGGGACTGCCTGCAATTCCTGCAACCGAGGCAGTAAGGATAACACTTCCACCATCATTCATCTTTGGCAAAACATACTTATTGCCCAGAAAAACACCTTTCACGTTTACTGCAATCACTTTGTCAAATATATCCTCTGGATAATCTATGGTTGGCTTCACTACACCTTCAATGCCTGCATTGTTGAAGAATATATCTATGGTACCAAATGCATTGACGGCTTCTGCCACATACCGTTTCACATCTTCTGACTTGGTAACATCGGCTGCAGCATATTTAATGTTTTTACTTCCTAAATCATCTGCTACCTTTTTTAGTGAGTCTTCATCGAGGTCTACCAAAAACACTTTTGCTCCATTGTCCAAAAATAGTTTTGCTGTGGTTTTTCCTATACTACCAGCACCACCAGTTATGATGGCCACTTTATCCGCTAATCTTTTTACAGCTTTTTCCATAATGTATATATTTTATGTTAATACTTATTAATGAAACAAAGTTCGCTATTAAGATAGTGTTGTAACTTACACTTTTAGGCAGAAAGGTTGTAATATTGGGAAAATAAACGAACTCACAGTATAAAAACTAATCAATAAGTCCTTTGTAGAATGACTCAATAGAAATCAAGGATAAATAATCGTATAGGAAAACAAAATCATAAAGAGCACCGTGCCATAGTTAAGGTTGGTTTTGCCTTTATTCAATGATAACATGACTGTAAAAAAAGATAAGGCAAGTAATACCATAGATTTTTTGTCAATACCAAGTACTAATGCAATGTCCAATCACACACATAAATTGGTTACCGTAGGAATACTTAATCCTATACTGGCTATGGCAGATCCTAAAGAAAGTTGATACTGCTTTGGAATCAACTGCCCATCAATTCCAAAGCCAACCAAGTATTCGAGGTATACACAGGCAACCTGAAAGCATTAAAAAGCACCGCAATTTCGTATTAAACAACTGGCTAAAGATACCAAGTGTCAGACAGCATTATTGGATGTGCTTAAAAAATTGTGGCTACTAGTACAGCTTCCAGGTTTAAAATTTTACAACCTACTATTATTTCCATCCACCGCCAAGGGCTTCATACAAATTTACCACACTTAATAACTGATTCAGTTTGTTATTAATCATATTTAGTTCAGCACTCAAGGCACTTTGTCTAGCAGTTAACAAATCTAAATAATTGGCATAACCGTTTTTAAGCAACTCTTCTGAATTGGATTCAGCATTGCGTAATGCTTCAACCTCTTTTTCTCTAAATTCAAATTTTTCAGACTCGGCATTAAAATCAAATAACGCATTAGATACTTCGTTGCCCGCTGTAAGTAATGTTTTCTTAAAGTTTAAAAAGGCTTGTTCCTGTTGTGCTTTTGCCACTTCGTGTTGAGTTTTTATGGCACGCTTGTTAAAAACAGGTTGTGTTAAACCACCAATAATATTGGCAAAAAGAGAGTTAGCACTTAAGAGTTCATCTAATTCCAAACTTTGAAATCCACCGCTAGCTGTTAGCGTTAAAGAAGGGTAGAATTGACTTCGTGTCACATTAGTCATTTCAAAAGCATTAATTAGGCCATATTCTGCTGCCATAACATCAGGTCTATTACGCAACAATGTTGCTGGCACGCCCAACTTGATTTCTGAATCCAAGGATTGGGTATTTAAATCCTCGCGTTCAATAGCTTGAAAAGGTCTTCCTAACAACAAATTTAGGGTGTTTTCGGTTTTAAAAATAGCCGCTTCCAAATCCACTTTTAGAGCTTTGGCATTGTTATATTGCGCAATGTTTTGGTCTACTGCAACTTGTGTAACTTGCCCAGCATCTTTTAATGCTTTAATAGTATAAACACTGCTATCCCTTGTCGCTATGGTTTTTTCTGTAATTTCTAATTGGGCATCTAAAGCCACCAACTGATAATAAGTTGATGCTATAGCCGAAACCAATTGCGTCTTCACTGCTTGATGAGCAGCCACACTTTGTAAATAACTTGCTTCGCCAGCACGTTTGGTGCTACGAATTTTTCCCCAAATATCAGCTTCCCAAGATAGATTTCCAGTTATTTCATACTGCTGTAAGCTTCCATTGAAAAATGATCCAAACTGGCTGTTTTTTGACAGTTCTTGATGTGTCATTTGTGCAGTAGCACTCAAACTTGGCAAATAACCAGCTTTTCCTTGCTTCATATAAGCTTCTGCAGCGGCCATTTGTTGTAAGGCCACACGAATGTCAAGATTATTTTGAAGCCCCTCTTCGATATATTGTTTCAAATAAGCGTCTGTAAACAGGTCTTTCCAAGATACATCAGCCATAGACAAACTATCTTGTGGTAAGTTGTCTGTACGGTATAGGTGCTCTGTTTCTTCTATTTCAGGTCGAGAATATTCCTTCGCCACAAAGCAGCTTTGCAAAGTGGTAGCCATTATCACTACCACTAAGGTTTTATTTATAATAGAACTCATACGCTTTAAGATTTTTTAGTTTCAACATCAGGTTTACTTGATACTTTTTCTTGTAACCATTGGAATAGGATAAACAAAATTGGTATGACAAATACCCCTAGTACGGTTCCTATCAACATTCCGCCAGCAGCTCCGGTACCAATAGAATTGTTCCCTTCAGCTCCAACACCTTTGGCCAATACCAATGGCATCAATCCTGAAATAAAGGCAAAAGAAGTCATCAAAATTGGACGCAAACGTGCTTTGGCTCCATTAATGGAAGCATCGACCAAACTTTCGCCATGACGACGTCGTTGAACGGCAAATTCCACAATAAGAATGGCATTTTTAGCCAACAGACCCACTAACATGATGAGCGCAATCTGGAAATAAATGTTGTTTTCCAAGCCCATCATTTTGGTGGAAAAGAAGGCCCCAAACACGCCCAATGGTAATGAAAAAATCACAGCTAATGGCAACAGATAACTTTCATACTGTGCTGCCAATAAGAAATACACAAACACAATTACCAATAAGAAAATGATAACAGTTTGGTTTCCAGCTTTGACCTCTTCACGAGACAACCCAGAAAAGGCCACTTCATAATTGCTAGGTAGGTTTTTTATTTCTTCTTGTACTATGGCAATAGCATCTCCCGTACTAAACCCAGGGTTTGAAGCACCAGTGATATTTGCTGAATTATATAGGTTGAAACGTGTTACAGATTGTGGACCGTACACACGTTTTAAATCGACAAATTGTGTTATTGGTGCCATTTCCCCACTACCGGTTTTTATATATAATTGGTTTAAGGAATTGACATCGGTCCGATCTTCAGGTTGTGCTTGAACATAAACACGGTATTGCTTCCCAAAGCGCGTAAAATCTGCAGCATAAATACCGCCTATATAACCTTGAAGGGTTGAGAGAATACTGCTTACTGAAACACCATATCTTTTGGCCAACGGAACATCAATATCCAATTCGTATTGTGGGTATTTTGTATTGAATGATGATTGCCCATATTGTATTTCGGGATGCTTCATAATGTTACCAATAAACTGCTGCGTGGCCGCATCTAAATCTTCAAAGCTCTTACCCGATTTATCCATTAAGTTCACTTCGAAACCACCTGAAAGACCAAAACCAGGAATACTTGGTGGCGCAAAGAATATGATATTGGCATCCGGAATGGTTGCAGCAATTCCAAATAACTTTCCTATGATGGCCTGGGAAGATTCGTCTTCGTTTTTTCGTTCATCCCAATTTTTTAGTTTTATAAACCCAAGACCATAGTTGCTACCAGCACCGCCTATTAAACTTCTACCACTAACTATAGTTGCAGATTCCACACCCTGAATTTGTTTGGCTTTCTCATAAATCTCTTTGTTTACCAAATTAGTCCGATCTATTGAAGCACCTGCAGGCAATTCAACATTTAAGAATACAATTCCTCTATCTTCTTCAGGAACAAAACCTGTTGGTGTGGTACTCGCAGCCCACCAAATTCCTACTCCAGAAATCACAAGCAATGCACCAGTTATCCATTTGTTTTTGTACAAAAACGCTAATGATTTCCCATAACGTTCTGTAGCAGCGTTAAATCCAGCGTTGAATTTATCGAAAAACTTCTGCATGAAACTTTTGTTACTGTGCTCTTGCTCGTCGTGACCTTTTAAAAACAACGCACAAAGTGCCGGACTCAAGGTTAAGGCATTCACAGCCGAAATTAAAATTGCTACAATTAAGGTAATCCCAAATTGCTCATAAAAAACTCCCGATGGCCCTTGAATAAAGGTTACAGGAACAAAAACTGCAGCCATGACTAATGTAATGGATATAATTGCTCCTGAAATTTCATGCATTGCATCTAGGGTCGCCTTTTTCGCACTATTAGCTCCTTGGTCAATTTTAGCATGTACCGCCTCAACCACTACAATGGCATCATCTACCACAATACCAATGGCCAATACCAAGGCAAACAGCGTTAATAGATTAATGGAATACCCAAATAAATTCAGAAAGAATAATGTCCCCACAATAGCTACCGGAACGGCAATGGCAGGAATTAAAGTTGAACGAAGATCCTGAAGGAAAATGAATACTACAAGGAATACTAATAAAAAAGCTTCTATCAAGGTAACCTTTACTTTGTCCATTGATGCCGATAGGAACTCGTTGGTATCGTAATTTATTTCATATTCAACACCAGTAGGAAAATCTTTTGACAAACGGTTTAGCTCCAGCTTAATATTTTCTATTATTTCCTGTGCATTGGATCCTGCCGTTTGGAATATACCTATATTGACACTGGGATTGCCATCTGTGAAACCATAAACATTATAGCCTTGTGCGTCCAGTTCAATGGAAGCTACATCATTTAACCGCAAATACTCTCCATGATCAAGTGCTTTTATTATAATGTTAGAATATTGTTCTTCAGTTTTGTAACGACCACCATACTTGATGTTATACGAAAATGCTTGTCCATCATTTTGTCCTAAAGAACCTGCAGAAGCTTCTAAACTTTGCTCTCGTAATGCTGCCGTAATATCTGAAGGCACAAGACCATATGCTGCTAATTTTTCAGGTTTTAGCCAAATACGCATTGTATAATCACCGCTACCAAATACCATGACATCTCCTACACCATTTATACGCTGTATACTAGGGATAACATTAATTTTCAGGTAATTTTGTACAAATGTTGCGTCGTAATCTTCATTTTCTGTATATACGGACATAAACATTAATGCCGAAGTTTGTCGTTTTTGTGTAACAACACCTGTCTGAATTACTGTTTGAGGTAATAATGCATTTGCTCTCGCCACACGATTCTGCACGTTTACTGACGCAATATCTGGATCCGTTTCTTGATCAAAGTACACCGTAATACTGGCAGAACCATCATTAGAGGCTGTTGAAGTTATATAAGTCATCCCTTCTACGCCGTTTATTTGTTCTTCAATGGGAATGATGACACTTTCCATAACGGTTTCGGCACTGGCCCCAGGGTAGTTAGCGTTTACTTGAATGGTAGGGGGTGCAATATCTGGGTATTGTTCAACAGGTAATGCTGAATAGCCCAAAATACCCAAAATGACAATGATGATGGAGATTACAGTTGAAAGTACAGGTCTCTCTATGAATGTTCTTAACATAGTTTATCGCTCTAAAAGATTATTGAAATAATGGTTTTATAGGCTTAACAATACTATCGAAAGCTACTTTCTGTGGTTGTATTGGCATACCGTTTCTCAATTTGCCTATGCCTTTAACCACGAATAAATCGCCTGCCTTCACACCAGAACTTACAATGTAAAACACTTCGGTTTTAGCTTTTATGGTGATTAAAGTTGATGTTACCAAATTATCGTTACCAACGGTATAAACATAAGTTTGTCCTTGCTGTTCGTAAGTAGCCGATTGTGGTACTATTAAAGCATTTTCGTAAACCGTAGGAATCCTAATTGTTCCACTGTTTCCATTGGTTAGTAAAAAATCGGGATTATCAAAAACCGCTCTAAAACTCACTGTCCCCATAGTGGCATCAATTTGCCCAGTTACGGTTTCAATAGTTCCTTTTTGTTGGTAAGTTTCTCCGTTGGCCAATACCAATTCTACTTTTGGGAAATTATCAATTTTATCTTGAAGTGTTTTGCCTTCGGTTTGCTGAAGAAAATCCAAATAGTTGGCCTCATTCATTGAGAAATAAGCAAACACCCTTTCAATACTGGTAACGGTAGTTAATGGTTTTGCGCTGGTAGCACTTACCAACGAACCCTCACGATACGGAATAGCCCCAACAAAACCATCTACAGGACTAGTTACAGTAGCATATCCAATATTGGCAACCACACTGTTGTATGTGCTTTTTGCCTGTGCCAGATTTGCTTTGGCGGTTTCTAATTGCACTTCGCTTATGATGTTTTTTTCAACTAAAGGTTTTAGTTTATCTACTTCAACTTGAGCCACGTTAACACGAGCTTTAGCCGCTTCGGCATCTTGACTCAACGTTTGGGTTTCCAGTTTAAAAAGCGCTTGGCCTTTTTTGACTTTTTGACCTTCGTCTACAAATACTTTTTGAATATAGCCGGATACCTTGGCTCGTACCTCACTATTAATTATACCTTCAATAGCTGTTGGGTAGGTCGTGTAAGCCGTTACGCTTTTCTGCGAAACTTCAGTTACGGCCAATGATAAGGCTTGCTGTTGCGGTGCTTGTTGTTGCTCTTGCTTACAACTGGAAATAAGTAATGCAAGTCCTCCAAGTATAGCAAAACTGTATATATGTAATCGTTTCATTATTATAAATTGATTAGTGTTTATTATTTATTATGGTTTCTTTTAATTTATTTATGGATGTTATCGCACCGTCTAAAAAATAGATAAAACTGTCGTGAAAACCGAGTTCGAATTTGTTTTCATCTTCTAAAGCTTTGTTCTCCTCTTCTTTGTAAGATTTAATTTCCTTATGCAATTCTCTTTCGCTTTTCCACTCTTCAACCATAGTACTGATACTTTGAAGCATCGTGTCGCTATTGATAATGAAGTACTTTTTTCTATCTCCTGTTTTAGTGAAGTAGCTCAACTTTTTTAAATCTTGTAAATGATTTAAGTGAGTTGAAATAGTACTCTTACTAGCACAAAGATTTGATACCAAATCTTCGAAGGTCGTGCCTTGTTTCCCGGTTAAAATGATATAAGAAAAAATACGGGCGGCCACAGGAGCCATCTGCTCTTTTTTCTCAAAGAAAATACCTAGTTTCTCAACCAATTCCGACTTCCTTTTTTCTGTTTTTTTCATAGTCGTTTAAATTTTACGAAGCAAAAATACATTTAGTTCGGAATAAACCGAACTAAATGAAGTTAAAAATTGTTAAAAAAATATCCTTTAAACCATTTACCAAGCAGTATTCAAGCTATATTAATGTTGTATACTTTCGGGAATAAATTTATAGTGCTGTTAGCCCTCCGTCAATTATTAATTCCGATCCAGTCATAAAAGAAGATTCGTCCGAAGCAAGGAACAATACACCATAAGCAATTTCATGATATTCAGCTCCTCTCCCCATTGGAGTTATTGATAGAGCACCCTTTTCAAAATCGGAAGCGCCTTTCATGTCTTTTGTCATTGGTGTGGCAACATATCCAGGATGTACAGAGTTAACACGTATATTATCTTTCGCCAATTCTACTGCCGCTCCTTTAGTATAAATTCTAGAACCACCTTTAGAAGCGGTATAAGCTGTACCATTAGAAGACCCTGTAATACCACCAACAGATGAAATATTAATAATTGAACCACCTCCAATTTGTTTCATGTACGGTACAACTGTTTTAACTCCAAGAAATTGACCTAAAAGATTAATATCTATAACTTTTTTAAACTCTTCTGTGGTTCGCTCCTCAAGGACACCCATAACATTTCCTAGAATACCGGCATTGTTTACGAGTATGTCAATCTTACCGAAAGATTTTTTCGCTATTTCGGCAACCTTTTTCCAATCTTCTTCTAATGAAACATCATGCACTACATATTCTACATGGCCATCTTCCCTTCTTATATCGTTAGCAACTTTTTGTAATTTTTCTTCCTGAATATCAGTTATAATTACCTTTGCTCCAGCTTTTGCAAATAATTTTGCTTCGGCTTCACCCATACCACCGGCTGCACCAGTTATAATGGCCACTTTATTTTCTAATCGTCTTACAACTTTTTCCATAATGTATATATTTTATGTTAATATGTTGATACAAAGATAATTGCCATATCAGCGTCCCTATTACAGTTTTAGGAAGTTGAATTATAGATTTAGGAAATCATAGTTTTCTTTCTTTATGATTTAATATTTGGATTACTCTTAATGACTCTTTTTTAACTTTCAAAGTAAAAGCGGTCTGTTTCCCAAGCTATACAAATATCTTATCTCCTAATAGGATAATGATATAGGCGATAATTAATTTCAGTGCTATTGATAGTCTTGGTACTTGTTTTTCCTCTGTGGTTTTCATGACTTATTTATTTTATTGTTTATAGAATAAAGGTCGTGATTTAGAAAGCCTAAGTGTTTACACTTATTGGAAGAAATATTGTAATTTTCAGAAAAAGCTGTGTTTAATTAAAACTTAAGCTTGTTAAGCTTAACTAATCATATTGCATTACAACTTTGAAGAAATAAGGATAAATAATCGTATAGATATAAGCAAAGAGAATCATAACGAGCACGGTGCCATAGTTAAGGTTGGTTTTGCCTTTATTCAATGAAAGCATGACTGTAAACAAAGAAAGGGCGAGTAATACCATGGATTTTTTATCAATACCAAGTACCAATGGGATATCCAACCAAATACATAAAAAGGCTGCCGTAGGGGTACTTAACCCTATACTGGCTATGGCAGATCCTAAAGAAAGGTTGATACTGCTTTGAAATCTATTCTTTGAAGCGGCTCTAATGGCCGAAATACCTTCAGGAAGAAGAATTATAAAAGAAATGACAACTCCTACCAAGGCTTTTGGCGAACCAGTAAAAAACACCAGCACTTCCAATTAAACCTGTCATTGCAAGAATCAATGTCAGGATTGGAGCAACATAAGTCCAGTTAAAAAATTTTTTCACATAGTTGTTGTTTCATTTGGACAAATTTAGTTTTCCAAACATATTAAATGACAATTTCTAAATAATTCATTTTAAAGATAATATTTTTTTTGCACTATCAGACGCTATGATTAAACCAGCGCCCATCATAATAACATCCTTTAAAACCAATCTGCCTGCCCCTGATAGATAGGGGAAGCCATAATGTGGTGTTGGAAAATCACCTCCCAAATTAGGAACAAATACCTCTGGCGTGGTAATTAAAAATGAAAGGGTAACCAAAGACATTACAAAGGTTAATAAACCTCCAATTAATCCAATTTTAGCATACCATATTCCTAATAAAGTAAGTAGTCCAATTACAATAATCATTGCGCCTAATCCATAAGAGAAAATATAAGTCCTGTTTTCCTTATGCCAGTCAATGTTTTTTTGTACAGTTTTACCTTCCGGGTTTTTGTACATGTTATATTCAGGTGTCTCCTTGCTATAAAAGAAACTCATTAGTGGGCTGTTGGCAACAAATGGCACAATGCCGTCTGCCTCATATTGAAATGCTTTTAAACCTCCAATCCAAACCATAACTACAAATATGGAAAAACGTGTTAGATTGATAAATAGTGATTGACTTTTTGCTAAAATTGAAATTATTGTATTCATTAAACTTTTATTTTTTTTGCGTAGGTGTATAAATCGACTAATATTGACTAATTGAAGTGCTTATCAAGCTTCGAAACCAGTTCAGCTGAAGTTGTATCAGCATAAATCCCATAAGCATTTATCAATAGACCTTTAGCATCGTTTATGATTGACGAAATAGCATATAAAATGTTCTCATTGTCTACATCAGACATTTCTTGAAAACGATGTACTTCATCAATTTCAAATTCATCAGGTTTAATTTTCAAATGGTTTGCCATGCTCTCAACACTATCATTTTTTAGATTGAAATTGAAAGTATAGCCTCTTCGTGTTAAATCGTTTATGGCTTCTGTTAAGGTTGTATATACTTTCATGGTATCTATTATTATCAATTAATTTTGTTCTAAAAACAGTTATCAGATAAATGAGCGTTTGTAATCTCAACGGGATCTATAAATTGAACGGGTATAACACATAATCCTGTGTTTACATTGCAGTAATCTGGGTATTTAATATATCTAGGTTTCATTGTTTATGCTTTCTATTTTTAAGTAATAAATTTCATGTTCACAGACTATACAAATTACCATTTTTGGTTACTGTTTTTTTTAGTTGGTTGTTACTGCTCAACGATTCAAGAGTTTGTTTCGCTATAAGAATGTTGATATATGACAATTCCGCATATTCCTTTACCGTAAGTGACTGATAGTGGACTATCAAATTTTCCCACGATTTGTTATATGGCTTTTTCTTGCTTATGGGCAATAACTTCTTAATAGCCAACTCATAATCTGCATAAGGTTTTGCACCATATACAATTTGGTCGTTTCCTTCTTCATTTATAAATAGGATGGTAGGGAAACCACGAATACCTAATTGTCGACCAAGTTCCAAATCCTCTAAAAAATCTTGTTCTGCGTTTCCGTTTAGATAATCTTCTTTTAATTGATTCACATCCAATTGTGCATCAACAGCCGCCATGACCATGTTTTCCCATTTGGTGATATTCTTCTTTTCAACAAACAACAGTTCGCGCAGTCGTCGTAAAAATACGAGCGCCTTTTGGTCGTCCTGCAACTGTGCAGATTTAAAGGCTATAGAGGGCGGATAGGAAGAATGCAGAGGGTCCTCCAACCAAATGTCCCCGTCTATGGGCATTTGCAAGTAATAGCTGACATCATCCCAGTGCTGTGCAACATCTTCTGGCTTACTAATGCCACCACCGTTATAATTCCAGTCGGGTAATAAACCACCCATTCTATATTCAAAGTGAAGTAAATGGCCATACTCTAGCTTTAACTTTCTCAATTGGGGCTCTATGCCCCAGCAGCTTGAACAGATAGGGTCAGTATAATAAATTACCCGAATTGGTTTCTCACTTTTTTCTATTGTAACAGCACCTTGGGCATCTGTCCCATCATTGGTGGATAGTTCACAAATACCTGTTTCTGGGTCACAAATCATTGGGTTTCTCATATCAGCATTCATAGTGTTCTTCTTTTAATTAAAAATATTTTTATAGACCTTGTTCTTATGTTATTTATCCGGATATAGCTTGGATTTGATAAAACTCCTTTCTATAATACCTGTTAGCAACAAGGATGCAGCTAATAGAAGTAAGAAGTAAAATGGAAATCCCACCAATTCTCCTTTTAATACTATTAGAGTTAGAATAGCAGCAATCCAATATCTAACATAAACATCTTGCTTACTTATTTTTTGTGTTTTAAAATTTTTCATGATTTCTAAATTTTAACTGTTGATACTTCAGTTGGTAATAATCTTACTGTTTGGCAAACTGTAAGTGAACAATAATGTTCACATCTTTTCCAATGCCTGCTGCTGTAGGGTCGTAATTAATGTTGTAATCAAACCTATTTATCGTTGTCTTGGCTTTCAAACCCAACTTTTCACCTTGTTCGCTTTTGGCTATGCCACCATAATAAACATCAAAAACAACAGCTTTGGTAACATCTTTTATAGTCAAAGTACCATAAAGTAGATAATGGTCTGGTTTGCCAGTTGCTAAAATTTGCGAACTTTTAAAAGTCATGGTTGGGTACTTTTCTACTTCAAAAAAATCGGCACTCCTTAAATGCTTATCTCTTTGGTCTACATTGGTATTAATACTGGTGGTTTGTACCGTAAAATTAAAGGCAGCACCTGTTAGAGCGTCTCCTGTGGTAGATAAAGTTCCAGTATAGTCCATAAATTTTCCATTTACCAAACTAATTCCCGAATGTTTAATATTAAAATTCAAAGATGAGTGGTAAGGATCTACCTTCCATTGGTTCTGTGCAAATGCACCAGCAGTAAATAAGGTCAGTACTGCTAAAATCATTAATTTTTTCATAATCAAATAAATTTAAAGGATTAATAACTATTTGACTACAAAATTAAGTGAGAAGCAATAAGTCCTAATTACACTTTTCGGTAGATGGATTATAGTTTTAGGAAGTAAGCATAGTTTTCATCTCGTCCCTAAACTCACCTGGTGTTTGTCCAGATTTCTTTTTGAAAACATTAGAAAAGTAAGAGTTTTCATTATAACCCAATTCATAGGCTATTTCTGCAACGGTTTTGTCTGTGGAAGCTAATAGATTTTTCGCCTCAATTAACTTTCTGGTTTCAATGATTTCAGATACACTTTGCTGCAGGATATTTTGGCAAATCAAATTGAGATTCCGGGTACTCATAAACAGCTTTTCTGCGTAGAAACCAACACTTAAAGGACGGCGAAAATTTTCTTCTAAAATAGATAGAAAATTAGTGAACGTTTCATTTTGGTTGGTTGATACATCTGCACTTTGTTGCTGTTGTTTCTCTGACAGTACAATCGATATCACAGCATTAAGCAAATGTCTAATAATGGAAAAATCTGGGCTTGGTTGCGTTAATTCGTTATACATCATTTCAGTCAAAACCGGAAGACGTCCCGTAAGCCTTTCAACTGGCCAAAAAATATTAGCATTGTTATGAAAAGCGGAGTAGAGCTGAAAGATTATTTCAGCCGCAAATTCACTGTGGAACCTTATAACCCAAACATCGCACTTGCCGTCTTTTAAAATGGGTTTTACTCTATGAATCTTCCTTTTGCTTACAAAACAAACGTAAGGAGCGGGAATAATCGTGGTCTCAAAATCAATAAAATGTTCTATAGACCCATCCATACCTATAAGGATTTCTTCAAAATCATGAGTATGAGGCTGATGTATTGATGAAGCTACTTTTTGGGCATCTTTTATACCAAATCTAAATATTTTTACGGGCTGATCCATTAGAGAATATAATAAAAACTAATTTACAAATTTTAAACTATTTATACATTTACAATTCATCAAAGAAAGAATCTATTTCCATAATTGATCAAGTAGACAGAACAATAGGGACTCAAATTGTTGAAATACCAACGAACTATACTTGAGATACTGTAGAGCTATCTACGGCATTTATTACTGCCGATGGTAGCCAAGTTTGTATAAAAGAAAACGTGATAGCAATGAATCTCTTACGGTTTGAAATGCAAAGTCAAAGGGTGTTTTATTACTATCAATAATTATGACTTTGCATACAGAAACAAGGTTTGGGGAACCTTACTCACAACAAAAATATTATCATAATTTTATGTACTCACCCTATTGGTGTACTGTTAAAACGGTGTTGCTGTTTAATTCTTTTAATGTTGAAATCACTTTCGGTTTTACAACACTAATTTTTCTAAACAAGTCGGGTTTGTTATCTACTACGCAAATGATTTCGTCATTGTGAGTGGAAGCATAATCTTTTAATTTACAAGCTGGTTTTAAAAATTTTAAGTTTATTGTTTTACCTGAATACTTCTTGAGATAGTCTAACAAAACTTCTAAATTATTTGTCACCATGTCTGAGAGTGTTTCCTTCTCTTTTAAGACCAATATGCCAATTTGGGTGTCGGAGTTTTCCAATACCTTGATAAGTGGTACTGCTTCTAACGTTAGAATTCGTTCTGTGATTTCGTCAATTTTAACTTAGGCATCTTTGTGTAATTCCTCAAACTTATCGTGTAACTCAAAACCTCTTTTCCTTTTATATTCCAGTGAGGCCCTCTTAGGTTTTGGTAGAAAATTTTAAAATCTGCTAATAAAACATTGAGCTCTACAGCTAGTTTTTCTGCTTTAATACGATCTGATTCTACTAAGTTTTTCATGTATTAAAGTTTATATTGATTAAAATATTACTTGCTCCTCATGAGTTTTTTTACGAATCAATAATAAATTTTTGAAACGAATTGTCTACATTAGCCACCTCTTCGTTAATCCATTTATATAATCAATATTATATATGCAATGGCTATGACCAATGATTGAGATCATATAAAAAAGATGATTAACAAGCACATTGTTAGTTGTTTATGAAGCTTGGGACAATAAAATGCTGTAGTTTAAAATACGGTAATAATTACTCATTTTCTAATTATGCCAGTCTTATAAATTTTTAAATAGTAAAACTTTATTCTATTTAGATTTTAATTGTACCACATTGGTATTCAAACTATTGAAAGCGTCATATATAATAATAAACGACTTTCTGTATCAGCAAATAACAACAACTAATAGAAGTTTTATTACAATTTTTATACATTTGTATTTGGTAATGAAAAATTGACGTTTCACCATTGTTTCACCAAGTTTTTTTAAACGTGTGAAAAGCCCTTTAAATATAGTGGTATGGGAGTTAGGTTTAAACCCTCTCGAGTGGAATTAATTTTACGATTCAAAATATGCTAAATGGAAAATTACAGGATTTTATCATGATAATGAGAACAAGTAATTATTTAAAATAAGGCTTAAAATCTTAACTATAAAACAAAACTCATGTATTAATTAAATATAAAGGTTTAATTGTGGAGTTGGAAAGATTCAAACTCTAATTAAAATCATTTATGTAAGCCAGATATATCATCAAATTTCTCTAATTCACTAATAAGTTGGTTCGATATTTTTTCTGTACGCTCTACTAAAAACCTCTTGAGAAATCAAGAGGTTTTCTATTTTTGTATAATGAATGATAATTTCAAAAATGAATTCTTCGGAATAGGGATTCAAAACGGAAAAACACCAGAAAATTTAGGAGTGCTTTGGCGTACAGCACAAAATCTTGGAGCTAGTTTTATTTTTACCATAGGAAATCGATACGCAAAACAAGCCTGTGATACACACAATGCTGTAAAATCAATACCTTATTTTCACTACGAAACCTTTGAGGATTTCTTTAATAATTTACCTAAAGGGACACGATTAGTTGGTGTAGAATTAACAGAAAACGCTGAAGATTTAGAAACCTTTCATCATCCCAGACGTTGCGTATATTTGCTTGGAGCAGAAGATCATGGATTATCCAATCAGGCCATTGAAAAAAGTCATTTTTTAGTTAAATTCAAATCACAATTAAGTCTAAATGTATCTGTTGCAGGAAGTATTGTCATGTATGATCGAGGGATAGATAAACCAAGGTCGTAAATATTTACAGATGCGTCTGAAAAACAACTTAGTTTTGTAGTTATTAAACCCAAATATTTGCTATTAATCGAATAAGTTCAGGGTTATGAATTATTCGGTAACGTATTGAGTGAATTTTCCTATCTTTATTTTTTAGTCGTTTTTCGAATTATTAAAATATAAAGTAACATTCCCAGATTTACATTTTGTTTGATAACCTCTTTTTAGATACAGTATTATCATACTCTAGAAAATATACATGTGTTAAGGCATATACTAACCAATATAACATGTATCATGAAAAAACAATCTATGTTTTCATTAGCCCTTATTCTTGGCGCTACTTTTTTAACCCTTAATGCACAAGTTCCTAATATTAATGATAACACCTCAACTCAGCCTCAAGATGCTACCACATTAACTATTAATTGTACAAATCAATCCTTTAACTTAAGTGAATTAATTTGTGGAGAAGACTTAATGGTAATTTCGCCTACAATAAGTGAAGTGCCTAGTGCTGCAAATACTACATTAGATTTTGATGGTCTCAATGATAGAGTACTCATATCTAATAGCGCATCTCTAACTTTTACTTCAGAGTTTTCGGTTCAGGCATGGATATATCCAAGAGCCAATACCTATTCAAGAATTTTTACTAAATATTCTGGTGGTGCTAGTTTTCAAGGTGAGTTTGTTTTTGATACCTACGACGGTTCAAATCCTACTTTTTTAGCAAATGGTAGAGGTTTAAGGCTTGTGTTTACAGGTGCAAATGGAGGAGGAGTTATTAGTCCAAATGTATTAACCTTAAATTCATGGAATCATGTAGCAGGTACATTTAATAATGGCGTGCTTAAATTATATGTAAATGGTGTTGAAGTGAATTCAGGCTCGACAATATTTACCTCTATTCCTTCATCTTCATTGGGCTTTGCCATTGGAGAAGATGTTAATGTTAATCAGAGCGAATATTTTAATGGACAAATAGATGAATTAAGTTTATGGAATAAGGCACTAAAACCTTCTGAAATAAATAATGCTTACAATAAACTTTTAATAGGAACTGAACCTGGTTTAGTGGCTTACTACAATTTTGAAGAAGGATTAGGAAATTCTGTTTTGATTGATAAATCTGGTAATGGTAATGATGGAGTACTCACTAACATGGATATAAATTCAGATTGGGTCGTATCTACAGCACCTATTACACCAGTAACATTAGTAAATGACGTTACTGGAACATCTGATGCATCTGGTATTTATCTAACTGGTGATACAAACATTACATGGACAGCTACAGATACTAATGGTAATTTTGAAACTTGCATGCAAACCATTTCAGTTAGTGGTAATGCCTGTGGAATCATCTATGCTTTCGATAACGGTATTTGGTCACCAGGAAATCCAGATGGTTTGGCCACAGCGGAAGATGATATAATTATTGAATCTGGAAATGCTAATTTTTCGTTTTCAACTGTTTGTAATAGTATTACTTTAGAACCTGGAACAAGTTTAGATTTTACAGGAAGTACTTTAGAAACTAATTTACCACCAGTATTAAAATCTACATCTACAAGTTATTCTAGTCTTTTTCCTGGTGATATTGAAAGTGGTTTGGGAGCGAATAATACAATTGTTTATGAACGGTATGTCAACTCTAATGCCAATGGAAATGACTTAGTTGCGTCACCAATATACAATCCATATTTTGCTGACTTTTTAAATACTGTGAATAATGCTACAGATTTATTAAATGATGGAAATACGTCACCGACAACCTATGCTTTTGCACCTTTTGATAAGACAGTGGGTGATTATGTAAACACAAATAGTAGCACTAATTTACCATTGATTGGTGGACAAGGTTATAGGGCAGCGACAGTTTCTGGTTCAACACTCTCTTTTAGAGGCCAGCCAAACGGAGGAAGTATTGATGTTGATATTGAAAATTCTGGACCAATAAGAGCGAAATGGAATTTAGTAGGAAACCCTTATCCAACATATCTAAATGTTCAAGATTTTCTTACTCATGAAGTTAGTCCTGGAGTTACTAATATAAATTTATTCGATTCAGGTACTGCAGCTATTTATGGCTATGATGGTAGTGCAACCAACGGTTGGACCATTTATAATTTGGCTACAATAACAGCATCTACGCTTATTGCTCCTGGGCAAGGATTTTTTGTAAGTGCCAATGCAAGTCATGTTGCAACTTATGATCTCGAATTTAAAGAAACCATGCGTTCCTCAGGAAATAGCGACGATTTCATTCAAGGTCGAAATTCCCAGTTGGTATATTTAAAACTCGACTTAAGTTCAGAAACTAAGACTGCAAAAACAGAGTTTTATTTTAATGATAATGCATCACTCGGTTTAGATATTGGTTATGATGCTGAGGTTTTTGATAGTTCTGATTTGTATTCACATTTAATTCAGAATAATGAAGGCAAAGCTATGGCTCTGCAAGCGCTCAATCCAATTGATTTATCTGAAGTTTCGATTCCATTGGGAGTAAATGCTAATCAAGGTGAGCAGATGACGTTCAGTATAAGTGAATCAACATTGCCAAACTCAGTAAATGTTTATTTGGAAGATGTATTTACAAATACAACAACGTTGTTAAATAATAGTGACTACATCTTCACGCCAGCAAACAATTTGTCAGGTACAGGTCGTTTTTACTTAAGAACATCTGAAGATGCGCTATCAACGATTGAAAACAGTTGGAATACGTTGAACATATTTGCATCAAACAGTTCAAAAGAACTCCTTATAGCTGGTAAGTTAAAAGAGGATACATTATTGAATCTTTATGATATAAGAGGAAGAAAGATATTTACAACTCAACTTGATGCAACCCAACTTAAACATCGTGTAGACATTTCTAATTTAAGTAAAGGTGTTTATGTAGTTACTGTTCAAAATACCTTAACACAAAAATCTAAGAAGGTCATTATTAAATAATTTCATATATTTAGATATAAAACCGACCATTATGAAAAAAAACAAATCAGAAGATCAGGTTACACGAAAGGAAGCCTTAAAAAAAATGGGGAAGTATGCTGCTTTAACAGCAATGGGTACTTTTATTATATTAAATCCGAAGAAAGCTCAAGCATCTTCTCCTCCAGATCCAGGAGGTAATCCTTTAGGTTAATTGAAAATGAATTTAGGCATTATCTCTTTCTTAGAGATTCAAAGTATAAATCGTATTTTAAGCTTGTGATAATAAAATCATGAGCTTTTTTTATAATCAAATCACTCATATTATTTATTGTTTCATAAAGGTCGTAACTTTGTAGCCAGTTTTAAAAGTATATTATGAGTCATAAAGCAGGTTTTGTAAATATTATTGGGAATCCAAACGTCGGTAAATCCACTCTGATGAATGCCTTTATTGGTGAAAAATTATCTATCATTACCTCTAAAGCGCAAACCACAAGACATCGTATTTTAGGTATAGTCAATGGTGAAGATTTTCAGGTTATTTTAAGTGACACGCCAGGTATTATTAAACCCGCTTATGAGTTGCAAGCATCTATGATGGATTTTGTAAAGTCCGCTTTTGATGATGCAGATGTACTTGTTTATATGGTTGAGATTGGTGAAAAAGAGTTGAAAGATGAAGCTTTTTTTAATAAAATCACCACTTCAAAAATTCCTGTATTGTTATTGTTGAATAAGATTGACAAGTCTAATCAAGAACAATTAGAGGAGCAGTCGCAACTATGGCAAAGTAAAGTTCCAAATGCTGAATTTTTCCCGATTTCGGCAACAGAAGGGTTTAACGTTCAGAATGTATTTAACAGAATTATAGAATTATTACCAGAATCTCCAGCTTATTATCCTAAAGATCAACTCACAGATAAACCTGAACGTTTTTTTGTGAATGAAGCTATTAGAGAGAAAATATTAATGCATTATAAAAAGGAAATTCCTTACGCAGTTGAGGTTGATACGGAAGAGTTTTTTGAAGAAGAAAACATCATCAGAATGCGATCAGTAATTATGGTGGAACGCGATACTCAAAAGGGAATTATCATTGGACATAAAGGATCTGCCTTGAAACGAGTTGGTGTTGAAGCTAGAAAAGATTTAGAGAAGTTTTTCGGGAAACAGGTGCATCTGGAACTCTACGTTAAAGTCAATAAAAATTGGAGAAACGATCAACGCCAGTTAAAGCGCTTTGGTTACAACCAAAAGTAAATTAGTCTTCCGCATGAATGCCTTCACTCCTCAACGTGTCTCGCATAAAGTGGTGTAGTTGATGCATTTCATTCATTCCAGCTTTTTTTCCTAAGCGTCCACCAAAGTAAAGTGCAAACCATATGACCACTGAAAACAAGGTGAAAAACAATTGAAATGCATAATTGTCGCCTAAAGACCAATTCACATAAGCCCAAATGCCAAAAGCGATAAATAATCCTGCCACCAAGAAGTGAAAAAACATAAACATGGTCCAGACGGTTGGATTAGGTCCAAATAAACCATAGATAATGCTTCCGTCTTTGTCAAATTCTTTATTGATTTCTAAATGAAGTTGAGGTGACCAGAAATGTTGTTTGTCTTTTGGAATTCTAATAAATACATGGTCATCAATACGCGATATAACAAAATTAGATTGTCTCGCTTTTTGGTCTTCAAATAGTTTCAAAAGCATATCGTTATCTTGTTTTACATGAAACTTAAAACGTGGCCTTAAAACAATGGTGTTAGTTGTTGACATTTTAATTTAAAATAGGAATTCAAAGTACTATTTTTTATTTAATAAATGATTACAAAAGATGTTTAACGTAAAATAAACCCAACATCAGTACTTATTTAGTATCTTTGCAGCCGCTTACAGGATATGTAATGCAGATAAAATCTTGAAATATGAGTAATATAGTTGCCATTGTAGGAAGACCAAATGTAGGAAAGTCTACGTTTTTTAATCGTTTAATTCAACGTCGTGAAGCTATTGTTGATGCTGTAAGTGGTGTAACACGTGATAGGCATTATGGAAAAAGTGATTGGAATGGAAAAGAGTTTTCTCTTATTGATACTGGAGGATATGTAAAAGGAAGTGACGATGTTTTTGAAGCTGAAATTGATAAGCAAGTTGAATTAGCTATCGATGAAGCAGATGCAATCATTTTTATGGTTGATGTTGAAACAGGTGTCACAGGAATGGATGAAGACGTAGCAAAACTACTTCGCAAAGTTGATAAACCTGTTTTTTTAGCAGTTAATAAGGTCGATAATGGAAAGCGTGCTGAAGATGCGGTTGAATTTTATTCACTGGGTTTAGGTGAATATTATACCATCGCAAGTATAAATGGTAGTGGCACAGGAGACCTTCTCGATGCCTTAGTTGAAGCTTTACCTGAAAAAGAAGAAGAGGAAGAGAAAGATGAGTTGCCACGTTTTGCAGTTGTCGGTCGACCTAATGCAGGTAAATCCTCTTTTATAAACGCACTTATTGGTGAAGAACGCTATATCGTAACAGACATCTCTGGAACTACAAGAGATTCTATTGATACAAAATATAACCGTTATGGTTTTGAATTTAACTTAGTTGATACAGCAGGTATCAGACGAAAATCTAAAGTTAAAGAAGATCTAGAGTTTTATTCTGTAATGCGAAGCGTTAGAGCTA
This sequence comes from Psychroserpens mesophilus, assembly GCF_050617655.1. GTDB lineage: Bacteria > Bacteroidota > Bacteroidia > Flavobacteriales > Flavobacteriaceae > Psychroserpens > Psychroserpens mesophilus_A. The sequence continues at coordinate 52,701 of NZ_JBODQC010000007.1, forward strand.
TTGAACATTGTGATGTATGTTTGCTGGTTTTAGATGCTACAAGAGGATTTGACGGACAAGTGCAAAATATTTTCTGGTTAGCACAACGCAACCGAAAAGGAATTGTCATATTAGTTAATAAATGGGATCTGGTTGAAAAAGATACCATGACCACTCGTGATTTTGAGAGAAAAATAAGAGAAGAAATTGCACCTTTTACAGATGTGCCAATAGTATTTATTTCGGTACTTAATAAACAGCGAATTTTCAAAGCCATTGAAACAGCTGTTGAAGTGTATAATAACCGAACTAAAAAGATCAAGACGAGTAAGCTTAATGAAGTGTTATTACCAATTATAGAAAACTATCCGCCTCCAGCGTATAAAGGTAAATTCGTGAAGATTAAATACATCATGCAATTGCCAACACCGCAACCTCAATTTGCATTTTTCTGTAATTTACCACAATATGTAAGGGAACCTTACAAACGTTACTTAGAGAACCAATTAAGAGATCAGTTTGATTTTACAGGTGTACCAATAAGTGTGTATATGCGTAAGAAATAAACTCAACTCCTAAATAATTTATAGCACTATTTCTAAACGAAATGGTGCTTTTTGTTTTTGCAATACGAAATGTAAAATATATAATTATTATCAAAATGTAAATTATTTTTAACAAAATGTAAATTATGCTTTACTATTTGTATGTTTTTATTTACATTTGATAAGTAATATTAAAATTTAATTATGAAAACGGATTATCTAATATCAAATAAGTACAAAATTCCTGGATGGATTTTATTAATCACAGGTATTATTGCTGGAGTGTTTTTAATAGCATCTGGATTGGAATCAAATCTATTACAGGTGAAGGTGTTTGCTTTATATAATGGAGATTCTTTGTTTTCAGATAACGAAGGTTTTTTTAAAATTATCGAAAATAGTATTATAGACGAAATTATAACATTGTTTATAATAATTGGTGGCCTATTGGTTGGCTTTTCTAAAGAGAAAGTTGAAGATGAGTTTATTTACAAACTCAGAAAAGATTCTTTAGTTTGGGCTATTGTGTTCAATTATATGGTATTAATAATTATGACTATTTTTATCTATGACTTCACATTTTTCAATGTAATGGTCTATAATATGTTTACACCTTTACTGTTCTTTATTGTTAGATTTAATTTCTTGAAATCCAAAGCTTAAACATGAAAAATAATATTAAAATAGAACGAGCAAGACATAATATGACTCAGGCTAATTTAGCAGATGAAATAGGAGTAAGTCGACAATCGATTAATGCAATTGAACAAGGCAAATATGTCCCTTCAGCGGTACTCGCCATTAAATTAGCTAGGCTTTTTAAAATGCCAGTCGAAGCTTTATTTATAATCGAAGAAAATGATTGACGGTTAAATAATTGTAGAAACATTATTCTAACAAACAACAAATTACCAGCTTCCTCCAGCGCCACCACCAGAAAAACCACCTCCACCGAATCCACCTCCAAATCCGCCACCACCAAAACTTCCACCTGAACTACCTCCAAAACCTCCAGACCTTCCGCTATAGTTACCACGTCCCATATTACTTAGGATAATAGCGTCAAGTATACTGGTTCCAGAGCGACGTCCACCTTTTCCATTATTTCCACCACCACGTCTGTTTTTAGAAATGGCAATAATGAATATCATGAAAACGATAAATAAAAAGAAAAAGAAGCCTATAGGAAATGAGTTACCAGAATTCGTTTTTCGAGTGCCTTGATAAGCTCCAGTTAAGACTTCAAAAATAGCGTCAGCACCTCTATTAAGTCCTTCATAATAATCCCCTTTTTTAAATTCAGGAATAATAACATTTCTTACTAATTCACCTGTAACTCCTGCAGTAAGTCTGTCTTCAACGCCATAACCAGGTGAAATCCATATCTTACGATCATCTCTGGCTAATAAAACAAAAACACCATTATCTTCTTTGGCTTGGCCAACTCCCCATTTATGAGCCCATTTTGGAGCTAGTAGTCCTATATTTTCACCTTTTGTGGTTGCGATGATTGCAACGACTATTTGTGTAGATGTAGTATCAGAATACCGAATCAATTTTTGTTCTAAGTTACTTTTTTCAGAAGCTGAAAGCAGGTTAACATAATCATAAACGCTGGTCTGTTCCTTAGGGATTTGTGGAATATCAAACTGAGCAAAAATGGTTTGTGAATAACATAAAAGAGAAAACATTATTACGAAAATATGTTTCGAATAACCTGATTTCTTATTGTTACTATTTACTGAATATTGCATAGCGTTTGCTGAAAAATTAACCTTTGGATATGTCGTTAGGTAATTCGTTTATATCTCCATGAATCCAAGGGAAATGTTGCTTTAACTGTTCTCCAGCTTTTAAAACGCCCTCTATAAGGCCTTGTTTAAAATTACCATGTTTAAAATGGGATTGGATAACATCTTTAGTACTGTCCCAGAACCCTTTAGGAACCACATCATTAATACCTTTGTCACCATAAATCACAAAGGTCTTGTCTTCTACTGCAACATAAATGAGCACACCGTTCTGTTGTTTGGTGTTATCCATTTTAAGGTAATGAAAGACTTCCATAGCACGATCAAAAGCATCAATTTTGGTTGACTTTTCAATATGAATTCGTATTTCACCAGACGTGTTTTGTTCTGCAATGCGAATGGCTTTAACGATGTCCTGTTCCTCATTTGCTGAAAGGAAATCTTCAATTTTAGACATCTTAGTTATTAAAATCAAATTCGACATCAACTGGCTTTTCCGCACCAACTTCTGCATCAAAATAGGGCTTGTCATCAAAATTTAGAATACCAGCTAAAATAGAGTTAGGAAACTCTTTTACATGAACGTTGTAGGGCTTAATGGCTTCATTATAGCGCGTTCTTGCAGTTTGTATCGTGTTTTCAGTACTGGTGAGTTCATCTTGAAGTTTCAAAAAGTTTTGATTAGATTTTAAATCTGGATAGCGTTCAACAGTTACTAATAAACTTTTTAAAGCACCACTCAAACCACCTTGTACTTGATTGTATTGTGCTAATTGTTCTGGTGTGACATTTGAAGGGTCAATATTTATTGACGTTGCTTTTGCTCTAGCTTCAATAACATCGGTTAGTGTGTTGCGTTCAAAGTCTGCTGCACCTTTAACAGTATTTACTAAATTACCAATAAGGTCATTACGTCTTTGGTAAGCCGTTTGAACATTTCCCCAAGCTTCGCTTACATCTTCATTAAGTTGTACTGCGGTGTTATTAAATCCTTTTACCCAAGAATAAGATCCTATTGCTAAAATAGCAATGACAATAACAGGAATGAGCCATTTTTTCATGATTAGTGTTTTTTTTAGTTAGTGTATGTATTAGTTGCAATAAAACAGAATATGTTACAACTGCGATTTAATTTTAATAAGTTGTGCTTTTATACCTTCTAATTTGTTGATAATTTCAAAGTTGTTCAATGTTTTTTGTTTCTCTTCTTTAAGATGTGTTTTGGCACCTTCAAGAGTAAAACCACGTTCTTTTACCAAATGATAAATAAATTGAAGGTTTTTGATGTCTTCTGGAGTAAACTTCCGATTCCCTTTTGCATTTTTTTTAGGTTTAATAACATCAAATTCTTTTTCCCAAAAGCGAATTAGAGAGGTGTTTACATCAAATGCCTTAGCAACTTCGCCAATACTGTAATATCTTTTTTCAGGTAAATCTATGTGCATTAGTCTAAGGATTGGTTTTCTAAAGATGCTTTTTCTAACAGTCTTGCATATTCGTCTGCAGATAGGTTTCCATAGTAAAAGTTAATTGGGTTGATGCGTTCTCCATCTTTAAAAATTTCATAGTGAAGATGAGGTGCTTCTGAACGCCCAGTACTTCCAACAAAACCAATTAAATCACCACGTTTTACTTTTTGATTTGAACGTACATTATATTTGTATAGGTGTGCATATAAGGAAACATAACCATAACCATGATCTATTCTAATATGTTTACCATAACCAGATGCATTATTATCTGCTCGGGTTACAACACCATCTCCAGAGGCATAAATTGGTGTTCCTCTTGGTGCTGTGAAATCCATCCCAAAATGAAATTTCCGAACCTTTGTAAAGGGATCAGTTCTATAGCCATAACCAGATGCCATGTATTTCAAATCCTCGTTTTTAACTGGTTGAATGGCTGGTATAGCAGCTAAAAATTTTTCTTTGTCTTCTGCCAAAACAGCAATTTCATCTAAAGATTTTGATTGCACAACAATGGCTTTTTGAAGAAGGTCTAAACGCTTATTACTTTCAATGATGAGTTTTGAATTGTCATAACCTTCGTATTTTTTGTATCGGTTAATACCTCCAAAACCTGCTCTTCGCTGTTCAGAAGGAATTGGGTTGGCTTCAAAATATAAACGATAAATAGCATTATCGCGTTCTTCAACACTTTCCAATACTGCAAAAGCATTGTCTACACGTTTATTGAGGAGTTTGTATTGTAATTCTAAATTGGCTAACTCTCGCTTTAAAGCACGCTCTTTAGGTGATTCGATATATTGACTTGCAATAAAAACAAAAAGAAACCCAAATAAAGCTGCTGCTAATAAAAACAGCATGGTAAACTTTACAGTAGTTCTTTTTTTACGCTCTATTTTCCGATAGGAAAGCGTTTCAGAATCGTAATAATATTTTACTTTAGCCATATCTTAAAAAGTTCTATTTTTGCAGGAATAATAGAACAACACACAAATATATAAATTGTTTCACACTTTGAAGTCATTTGAACTTTAGTTTTAGAGGTTTTCATTAATTTAAGTGTCATAATTTATTAATTTACAAGGATTTAATTTCTAATTATGAAGTCTCAAGACATTCGACAAGCATTTTTAAACTTCTTTCAGGAAAAGAAACACAGTATCGTACCTTCAGCACCAATGGTTTTAAAAAACGATCCAACGCTCATGTTCGTTAATTCTGGAATGGCACCTTTTAAAGAATTCTTTTTAGGAAATGCCGAACCAAAAAACAACAGAATTGCTGATACTCAAAAATGTTTGCGTGTTTCAGGAAAGCATAACGATTTGGAGGAAGTAGGTTATGATACCTATCACCATACTTTATTTGAAATGCTCGGAAACTGGAGCTTTGGAGATTATTTTAAAAAAGAAGCGATTGCTTGGGCATGGGAATTATTAACTGAAGTTTATGGTATTGATAAAGACATCCTTTATGTAACTGTTTTTGAAGGTAGCGATGATGACAAGTTACCTATGGATCAGGAAGCTTACGATTTCTGGAAAGAATTGATTTCTGAAGATCGCATCCTTATGGGCAACAAAAAGGATAATTTTTGGGAAATGGGAGATCAAGGTCCTTGTGGTCCATGCAGTGAAATTCATGTTGATATTCGTTCAGATGAAGAAAAAGCTAAAGTTGACGGAAAGTCATTAGTCAATATGGATCATCCTCAGGTTGTTGAAATCTGGAATCTCGTATTCATGCAATACAACCGAAAAGCCAACGGAAGTTTAGAAAATCTGCCAGCAAAACATATCGATACAGGAATGGGTTTTGAGCGATTATGTATGGTGTTACAAGGGGTTCAATCAAATTATGATACCGATGTGTTTACACCTATCATCAGAGAAATTGAAACCATTACCAATAAAGATTACGGAACTAACGACAAGGTAGACATTGCTATTCGAGTTGTTTCAGATCATGTAAGAGCTGTAGCGTTTTCTATTGCAGATGGTCAATTGCCGAGCAATACAGGAGCAGGTTATGTGATTCGTAGAATTTTACGTCGTGCTGTTCGATACGGATTTACATTTTTAGATAAAAAAGAACCGTTTATTTACAGATTGGTTGATGTGCTTGTCAAAAAAATGGGAAAAGCTTTTCCTGAATTAAAAGAACAAAAGCAACTGATTGAAAACGTTGTAAAGGAAGAAGAATCATCCTTTTTAAGAACTTTGGATCAAGGGTTGTTATTATTAGACCGAATTATTAGTAATGCGAAATCTAAGGAAATTTCAGGTAAAAAAGTGTTTGAACTCAAAGATACCTATGGTTTTCCTGAAGATTTAACCGATTTAATTCTTCGTGAAAAAGGCTATACTTATAATCATGATGAGTTTGAGCAAAAACTCAAAGAACAACAGGAAAGAGGGAAGCAGGCTTCACAGCTTAAATCTGATGACTGGACTGTTCTAGTCGAAGATGAAGAACAGGAATTTATTGGTTACGATACGACTGAAGCTAATGTAAAATTAGTGCAATACCGAAAAGTAACCTCAAAAAAAGATGGCGAAATGTATCAACTGGTCTTTAATTTAACGCCGTTTTATGCTGAAGGTGGCGGACAAGTAGGCGATAAGGGTTATTTAGAAGACGCTTCAGGTGATATCATTTACATCGTGGATACCAAAAAGGAAAATAATGTCATTATTCATTTTGCTAAAAACTTACCTAAAGATATTCATGCCACATTCAAAGCTTCCGTAGATACAAAACAACGAAACAGAACAGAATGCAATCATACAGCAACCCATTTGTTACATCAGGCATTACGTGAAGTTCTCGGTACTCATGTTGAGCAAAAAGGATCTGCAGTGCATTCAAAATATTTACGTTTTGATTTTTCTCATTTTGCAAAGCTTACAGTTGAAGAATTACGTGATGTAGAGAATTTTGTCAATTCCAGAATTGAAGGTAAACTTCCATTGCAGGAACAGCGTAACATTCCAATGGATAAAGCCATCGAAGAAGGTGCCATGGCCTTGTTTGGAGAAAAATATGGTGATACAGTACGTACAGTGCGTTTCGGACAATCGATAGAGCTTTGTGGAGGAACACATGTTAAAAACACAGGTGATATCTGGCATTTTAAGATTGTTTCAGAAGGCGCAGTAGCAGCTGGAATTCGCCGTATTGAAGCGATTACAAATGATGCTGTTAAAGATTTCTATTTTGAAAATAACAGAGCGTATTTTGAAATGAAAGACTTACTCAATAACGCTAAAGAACCAGTAAAAGCACTTCAAAATCTTCAGGAAGAAAATTCAGATTTAAAGAAACAGATTGAGAACTTACTTAAAGAAAAGGCTAAGTCTATTAAAGGCGATTTAAAAAATGAAATTTCTGAAGTTAATGGCGTTCAGTTTTTAGCTAAGAAAATAGATTTAGATGCTTCTGGTATTAAAGATTTATGCTTTGAATTGGGTAGCCAGTTTGATAATTTATTTCTTCTTTTTGGAGCAGAAAATGATGGAAAAGCAATTTTATCATGTTATATTTCTAAAGAACTTGTAGCCAGCAAAGATTTAAACGCAGGAACCATAGTACGAGAATTAGGAAAATACATCCAAGGCGGTGGAGGAGGTCAGCCGTTTTTTGCTACAGCAGGTGGAAAAAATCCTGACGGATTAGAACATGCTTTACAAGCTGTAAAATCATATTTGGATTAGTGTCTATTCTCACAAAGACGCTAAGTCGCAAAGATTAGGTGCTTAAAATGTCTGTCTTTCAGGTAAAATAGAAATAACTTATGACTGAAAACCAATTATCTAGAATTATAGTTGATGTTAGTTATCAAATCCATGTCAAATTAGGTCTTGGTTTATTGGAGTCTGTTTATGAGGAGATTTTATATTGTGAACTTAAAAATGAAGGATTAATTGTTGAAAGACAAAAACCTCTTCCAGTAATATGGAGAGGTCAACTATTAAATTTGAATTTTAGAACAGATTAGGTAGTTGAAAATAAAGTTATTGTTGAAATAAAATCCGTTCAAGAAATCCATCCAGTACACCCAAAACAATTACTAACTTATTTAAAACTAACTAATTTGAAATTAGGTTTACTAATAAATTTTAATAGTCCATTAATTAAAAGTGGAATAACTAGAATTGTAAATAATTTATGAAATGAGTATTTCAAATTTATAAACCACTTAAGTGTAATCAGATTCAAGTAAACTTAGCGACTTTGCGTCTTTGCGAGGAAACCACATGACTATAGAAAAACCTTAATCAATTCATACAAAAAAAGTATCTTTGATTTCCATTTAAAAAAATATCACATGAACGTACATTTTATAGCCATTGGTGGAGCTGCAATGCATAATCTTGCAATTGCCTTACATAACAAAGGATATAAAGTCACAGGTAGTGATGATACCATTTTTGATCCTTCAAAGTCGCGTTTAGAGGCGAAAGGTTTATTGCCTGAAACATTCGGATGGTTTCCTGATAAAATCACAAATTCATTAGATGCTATTGTTTTAGGAATGCATGCAAAAGCTGATAACCCTGAATTGTTAAAAGCACAACAATTAGGTCTGAAAATTTACAGTTATCCTGAATTTTTATACGAACAGTCTAAACAAAAAACACGTGTAGTGATTGGTGGAAGTCATGGAAAAACGACCATTACGTCTATGATTTTACATGTGATGCATTATCATAGTCGTGATGTTGATTATATGGTTGGTGCTCAGTTAGAAGGATTTGATGTGATGGTAAAGCTCACTGAGGACAATGATTTTATAGTTCTCGAAGGTGATGAATACTTGAGTTCTCCAATTGACAGACGTCCGAAATTTCATTTATACAAGCCTAATATTGCTTTGCTAAGCGGCATTGCATGGGATCATATTAATGTATTTCCTACCTATGAAAACTATGTGGAACAATTTTCGATTTTTGTCGATAGTATTGTTAATGGTGGAAGCATTAATTATAACGAAGAAGATTTAGAAGTTAAACGTGTAGTTGAAGCCAGCGAAAATCCTATTCGCAAGTTAGCCTATAGAACTCCTGAATATCGTGTTGAAAACGGACAAACATTATTAGAAACTCCTGAAGGTGATTTGCCTGTTGAAATCTTTGGAAAGCATAACCTCAATAACCTTGCTGGTGCCAAATGGATTTGTCAACACATGGGAATTGATGAAGACGATTTTTATGAAGCCATTGCCACTTTTAAAGGCGCAAGTAAGCGTTTGGAAAAAATTGCTGAATCTCCTAAAAGTGTTGCTTATAAAGATTTTGCACATTCACCCAGTAAAGTAGAAGCAACTACCAATGCTGTGAAAGAACAGTATAGCGATAGAACACTTGTCGCTTGTTTGGAATTGCATACGTATAGTAGTTTAAATGCTGAATTTTTAAAAGAATACAAAGGCGCTTTAGATGCAGCAGATGTTGCTGTGGTATTTTATTCACCTCATGCTGTTGAAATTAAAAAACTGGATGAGGTCACTCATGAACAAATCGCCAATGCTTTTGAACGTGACGATTTAATTATTTACACCAATCCTAAAGACTTTAAAAATTACTTATTTTCCCAAAATTTTGATAATAAAGCCTTATTGCTTATGAGTTCTGGAAATTATGGAGGTTTAGATTTTGATGAGGTCAAGCAATTAATCGTTTAAAATGAAAAAACTATTGCAAAGTATCTTGATTTGCTGTTTTTTTTGTAATCTGTCTGCACAAAATAATGGCACATATAAATCTATTGAAGAAGCGTTTAATGAACCTTATAGAGTGCAAAAACTATTATTAAACTCGGTTAATTTTGAGGTTTTTCCAGACTCTATATGTTTATTGCCTAATTTACGAGTATTGCAAGTTTTAGGAGGAAATTATACACAACTGCCAGAAGAATTTGGAGATTTAAGTAATTTAGATGGTCTTATTTTAGAGCATAGTAAATTAACAACACTGCCTAAATCAATTGGAAAATTAACTTTATTAGATAAAGTCTATTTAATGAATAACGAATTACTTTTTTTACCAGAATCAATAAGTAATTTATCAAGGTTAGATTTAATCTCTCTTTCAAATAATAAACTAGAAAAATTACCAGAATCATTTGGAAAATTAGAGGCATTAAGAACATTAAGATTGAATAATAATAACCTTCGAAACTTACCTCAATCGTTTAGTAATCTTTATAATTTGAGAGAAATTGATCTTAATTTTAATCATTTCACGGATTTCCCAGAAATTTTATTATTGACAAATTTAGAAAGGATTTCAATAGAAAATAATAAACTAACTAGTATACCAAATGAGATTGGTACTATGAAATATTTGGAAGTCCTTTGGTTGGATAATAATAGTATTAAAGAATTACCTAAAGCTCTTGCAAAATTAGAGTTCTTTATAAGTTTATCTCTTGGAGGTAATGGATTAGATGTTGTTCCAATTGTAGTAACCACATTAAAGGGACTTACTTATTTGTCATTAGAAAATAATAACTTAAAAGAATTGCCAGAAAGTATTGATGAGTTAAAAAATTTAGAAATAATTGATCTTGAAAATAACAATCTAAACTCACTTCCTAAATCCATAACAAACCTTAAAAAATTACATAAGTTGAATTTAAAAGGAAATAGTTTTAGTGTTGAGGAAAAAGAAAGAACAAAAAAAACACTAAAAAATTGTGAAGTAATATTTTAGTTAGCTTTTATAATCTCTAGTAATTACGGAGGTTTAAATTTTGATGAGGTTAAGCAACTGTTTTAGTCACCTTGTCAATCTGGATTTGTTTCAAGATCTCAATGTTAAGTTTTTTTGTCATTCAGAGCGAATCGAAGAATCTCATTTTAGCATAATAAAATGGTTCTTTTTTAGTTTAAATTATTGAAAGATACTTAACATTATTCATGAAATTAATTTTCACTATTTTTTCTATTTTCACTTTTAAGCTTTTCTATTGTCAAGAGATTAAGATTTTAGATTTCAACTCAAACCAACCTATTGAAAATGTTTCTGTTTCCATAGATGAAAATTTCATTGGTTATTCTGATAGTCATGGAAACTTTCAAATAAAAGAAGATATAAAATACAGTTCTATAAGTTTTTCGCATTTAAGTTATGAAACACTTTCAATTGAAAAAGAACAATTTAATGAATCCATTATTTATTTAATTTCTAAATCTGAAACACTAGATGAAGTTGAAATTGAAGCTAAAAAAAAATATAATGTACGCAGAGCAATATTTGGCGGATTAGGAGCTAGTGCTGGATCAAATTTTGGTTGGAATACAAAAGTAGTAACATTCATACCATTTGAATACGAAGGAAAAATTACTACATTAACGTATCAATTAGTTGATATGCTTGGTGTAAAAGGTTTAAAATACTTAAAGTTTAAGGCTAATCTATACTCTATTGATACATTAACAAGATTACCTAAACAGAAATTAATAGAAGAAGACATTTTGACTTCAAACAAAAATGGAGATCGTGTGTATTCACTAGATGTAAGTAAGTATAATATACAAATGCCGAAAGAAGGTGTTTTTGTTGCTTTTGTTATTTTAGATTATGATGAGTATGTTGTAAAACACGTTATGTCAAAAGGAGGACTCATGGTCGCTACTCCAGCTATTAAAACGAGAACAAGAAAAAACAAAGAAAAAAGATTTTCATTAAAATATACTAAAAAAAGTCACGATCATAAACTCATAAATAAATGGATTAAAAATGATGATAATTTTTATGTTATGGGTTTAGAAATAAATTAAATAACAAGACATTTAAATTTATACCGAATATTCAGCTTTGAAAAATCATTTCATTGAAATATCACAATAATTTATACCTCACTTCGTTTTAAATCTAAACCAACCAATCCAACAAATTCTATTCTATACAATTACGTTTATTAATCAATTTTTAAAATCAATTAACTTTATGAAACGTATTCTTATCACAGTATGCATGCTATCGTTATTTTTTTCATGTTCTAACGATGACTCTCAAACAAACGAAGAACTTCAAGAAGATAATTTCTACGCTTTACGTGTGGGCAATTCTTGGGTTTATAAAAACTATAAATACAATGTAAATATGCAAACTTATGAATATACAGGAGTTGTAGATTCTGTTAGTATCGTTAGTAAGGAAACTATTTTAGGCGTTGATTATTTCAAGTTTAGAAGATTCACTACTGGTAATGAGGAAGGCATCACATTCTGCAATCCTAATGGAGAGCATTTTGAGTATCTGAGAGAATACGACGGAAACCTTATTTGGGATGATGGTAGAGTTAAATTTACAAATAGTAATTATACAGAGCGTATTTTAAATACTGATCCTAATCTGAGTTTAAGGGAAATTCTTGTTGAAGGCGAAACAGAAATGACTGTTGAAGCTGGTACATTCACGTGTATAAATTCAGAACGCTATATGATTAGCAATGGTGAACCAACTTCTGGTTTAGATAAATTTTATTATGCTGATGGTTTTGGATTAATTTATGACACATCTTCTTTTGTGTCAGATGAAATCCCAAGTATAATTAGGCGACTGGATAGTTACAATATTCAGTAGCTATTAATGCCTAAATGATTCCATGTATTCATTGAGTTCATCAATTGTTGATTCAAACTGAAAAGAATTGTTCACCTTCCAGTAGTTTTCTGGATTAAAACAATAAGTATACGCAAACTTGGCATACTCTAAACGTGTGTCTTCAAAATCGAATAAGTTTACAACTTGAGCAATTTGAGCAGAAGTCAAACAATTACCTTTTGTAATCTGTTTAGCGAGCGTTAATTTAGAATCTGAAAAGGTTTTACTTTTAATCGATTCTAATGCTTGATTAAAATCTGTGCGAGACATTTCAAAACAACCTGTTTCTTCAACTATAACTACATCTGAAGGTGCTCCACCAACTGTGGTAGTCGTTGTTTGAGTTGTAGTAGTCGACATGCCAGAATTTACATTAATTCCAACACCAACATTAGTGCCACCTGCATTAACACCAACACCAATATTTATCTGATCTCCATTTCCTGAAGATGTCGTCGTCGTGGTTTGGGTTACCGTTTGAATAGGAGGTAAAGGTGTTGCATTATAATGCACAACAGAAACATTACTAGGAGGAGGTAAAATAGCCTGAAATGGTGTGAACGAGTAAAAACGTAATTTTCTACCTCGTTTTGTATCTTTAATTTTATAAACAACTTCACCTCTTTGATTGTCAACATCTACAACCATTAGGTGTCTCTTTTCCAGGACAGGAATAGATTCGTCAGCAAATATAATTTTAGTGTCGTAGTAATCGTTCACCAGGTAGTCTACAGCGATATTGACTACTGGCTCTTCATTTTGTCTGATGCCATTTAAAACAACATAAAATGCATCACCATCTTCAGAGAAAATTGTTAGCCGAGATTCTTGAGCATTTGATAATAAGCTCACTAAAAACAATGTTAAGAAAGTAAATTTTTTCATAATGATAGTAATTTTAAAAACTATTGATTTTCAAAAGCTATGCCAAAAATAATGATAAATTTAAAATGAATACAAAAACCTTATTTGTATTATGATATAAAAAAGAAAATTGTTTTACAGGATATTGGTAAATCGCTTTAATTCTAAACTTATAACTTATATAAATGAATGTTTTAATTGAACTACTCCTATGAGCTTAAAGCTGTAAATTTGCACATCGTGTGAAAAAATAGCTTTAGTTTTTATTATATATCATTGTTGTGTACTCATTTTGATATAGTTTTTCACGAAGTAAATTACTAAATAAGAGACTTCCTTTTTTATTTAAATGAATGAGATCAGTAAAATTCTCTCTTCTATGAAGTATTTCATGATATTTTTTTTCATTGAAATCATATAAAGGGATGTTCTTTTCCAATGATAGTTTTGTTAAAAATTTTTTATGATCTTTATATTGTTCCTCACTGAGATTATATTCAGGTGGAATCACAAATACGAGCTTACTGCCATGCTCAGAAATCCTGTTGATTAATTTTATAAAATGTTCTTTAGCTTCAATTGAGATTTTTTCTTTGATAATCTTTGGTCCAGAAATATCAATGTTATTTTTTTTTTCGAGTGAGATATACCCTCGATCAAAATCCTCAATAAGAAATTTATATTTTCCTTGAGTATTTTTGTTAAGCGATCCCTTTACTCTGGATCTATATTTAAGCAAAGGAATTTTATTAGCTATTAAGTTCTTTTTGTCATATTCATTATCTCCAATTAATAAACTCCAAAAGTGTTTCACTGGAAAATATTCTGAATCACTAGTAAAATTTCTTTCATTACGTGTTATAAAATAATGATCGGCTGAAATGATCCAATAGTCAATTTTAGGGTGATTAATTACAAAAAGATCATTGTACCAGTCTGAATAAAAGTTCTGAGTACCACCATTTAAAGCAAAATTGTAAAACCGAATGTCTAAAGTATCTAATTTACTTGGACGAATTGAATGCGTAGCATTTGAATTTCCAATAATTGCGCCATTATAAATGCTGTTTTTATTCAGAGATTCTTGATATTGAAGTCTGTAATGTGGTGGTTCATCATTATGTTTTGATAAAAATATATTTAGTGCTAGAAATACAAGAATTAGAAAAGAGGTCATCCACGCAATATTTTTAATAAATTTCTTCATAAAACTAAAATTGAAAGTAAATAAATGAAGTCTCTCCAAATGATCCAATGAAGTAAATTATCAAAACAATTAAAATATACATAGACCACCTTAAAGTTCTTGACCTGATTTGAGCAAAATTTTGAATAGCGAATTGTTGCTCTCTACCTCTCCATTCAAATAATACAAATAGGACTAGGGTAATTATAAATGGATAACCAATTCTCCAAAATACAAATTTATAAGATGTCCAGTAATTAGCATGTAGTGTTAAACCGCTGAACATATCAGTCATAAATTGTATGGCATGTGTGATGTTTTCAGCTCTAAAAAACACCCATGCAATTACTGTTAATACAAATGTTATTAGCATCATAGAAAACTCTTTTGCTGATGGTAAAAGCCTTCCTTCAGCAACTACATTTAAGTTTTTTCGGTTATTTTTTGTCAATAAAATAGGTAGAAAATATAATGCATTAAGGGTACCCCAAACTATGAATGTCCAATTAGCACCATGCCAAAAACCGCTAACTATGAATATGATGAATGTGTTTCTAATTTTCATCCAAATACTTCCTCTGCTACCACCTAGAGGTATGTACAAATAATCTCTAAACCAAGTTGAAAGTGAAATGTGCCATCTTCTCCAAAATTCTGCAATATCTCTTGAGAAATACGGAAAAGCAAAATTTTGCCTAAGGTTAAACCCGAAAAGACGAGATGTTCCTATAGCTATATCAGAATATCCAGAAAAATCGCAATAAATTTGAAATGTAAAAAGCAGAGCGCCAATAACTAATGTGCTTCCTCCATATTCAGACGAATTGTTAAATATCATATTGGCGTAATGTGCACAATTATCTGCAATCACTATTTTTTTAAACAAACCCCAAAGTATTTGACGCATTCCATCAACTGTTTTAAAGTAATCAAACTCTCGTTTTGTGTAAAATTGAGGTAAAAGATTAGTGGCTCTTTCTATAGGGCCTGCCACTAATTGGGGAAAGAAACTTACAAAAGCAGAAAAAGCAATTATATTTTTAGTTGGCTCAAGTTTCTTTTTATAGATATCAATAGTATAACTAAGGGTTTGAAAAGTGTAAAAACTAATCCCTACAGGTAGAATAATATTGAGGGAATTGGCATTAATTTCAGTTCCAAAAAATGAGAAAGCTGATATGAAATTATCTAGAAAGAAATTGTAATACTTAAAAAAGCCTAAAAAACCCAAATTAGCACAAATGCTTGTCCATAGTAGTATTTTTCTTTTAAGCGAACTTTCTTCTTTAGATAATAAAATACCTATAGAAAAATCGATAAGAGTACTGATAATTATTAATGATAAAAATCGCCAATCCCACCATCCGTAAAACACATAACTGGCAATAACAATTAAAAAATTTTGAAGTTTGAGGTTCTTATTTGTAACAAACCAATAGAGTAGGAAAACTATTGGCAGGAAAATAGAAAAATCAATAGAGTTAAAAAGCATTGTTTAGAATAAAAGTCTAAAATAAGATTTTAATGGCATTTTGGTTGGCTTTTTACTGATGTATTAGATTAGTTCTCTACTAATTATTAAAACTGAAGCGGCAACTATATTTCTCAGTATGAATTTAAAATGAATGTTTGATTAAATTCAACTACTTATTTTTCATAGAAAATCTAAAGCCTATGTTTGCTTGGGCTAAGAAATATTTTAATATTATTATTTTTTAAATGATTTATAATTCCAAATGTTGAACAATTCAACTCAGAAGTGTTATGCTTTTTGGATTTGTTCTAACTAATTCAACTCGTGCAGCTTCAATATCATTGGGCTTTTTATCTTGAGATAACTTGAATTTTCCTTCCCATTCGGTTATGGTAATCTCAAACATTTTAATGTAATTGAGATTTCTTTCCAGTTTTGGATTATCTGGTTCCAAAGTATAGTTGTGATCTGGTGCTTCTAAAAATTCAGTCATTTTTATTAACGACTGTTTCAATGCAGTTTTACTTTTAATAGCGTTTACATGTCCTTTTAAATGAACTTTAATGTAATTCCATGTTGGCAATTGTGGTGTACTATAGATACTTGGAGAAATATAACATTCTGGTCCCGAAAAAATTAATGTAACATCGTTGTTGTTTTTCAATAGTTTTGCCTGCGGATTATAAATATCAATATGACCGATAAGTTTTCCGTTTTCAAAAATTAAAGGTAGATGTGTGATGATAGGTTGATTGTTACTAACCGAAATTACCATAGCTAAAGGATAGGATTTGATGACCTCAATCATGTGATTGTGGTTGTCATCCTGATGGTGTTTAGGAGGATAGTTCATTATACTCCAAATTGTTTTAAATGGTGATCTAAATGTTTGTACTGCATTTTTCCCCATTGCTCTTGAGTGAATTTTCCAAACATGGGATGCGCAGGCCATTCTGCTCTAGTTTTTTCATTGTGAAATCTATGTATGATTTCCACAAGTTTAGGTTTTTCAGTTTTAAAATCCTTATCATTATTTACCATGAATTTCTGTACTGTTGGTAAATTTTGTTTCCATGGCTTGTCGTTATATAAGGACGACTTAAACATCGAGAATAATAAGCGTTTAAACACATTAGGTTTTTCTAATGAAATATCCTGTAAGGCAATTTGTAAAGGAAAATTGCAATGTGCCAGCATCTGAGATACATTCATTTTTCCCCATTTTGCTTCAGACTGTTCATCTAGCTTTTCAATTCTGCTCATAATATCATGATGGGCTTCAGTAGTAAAAATGGATTTCATAATAATATAGTATGTTTTCTATATAATGTATATATTTATGCAGCAGAAAGTTACAATATATCTTTATAAAATGACCAAGAAACCAATATCATTTTCCATAAAAAATTGGTCGCAGGATGATCAGCCACGAGAGAAACTTCGCGATAAGGGTAAATCTGCACTCAGTGATGCAGAGCTGATTGCGATCTTGATTGGTTCGGGAAATAAAGAGGAAAGTGCTGTGTCGCTTAGCAAACGTATTTTGGCTAGTGTCAATTATAATCTAAATGCATTAGGAAAACTGTCATTAAAACAACTCATCGCATTTAAAGGCATTGGTGAAGCTAAAGCCATAACAATAGCAGCAGCATTAGAACTGGGACGACGACGACGTGGAAATGAGGCTCTTGAAAAAAGTAAAATTAACTCCAGTGTTTCTGTTTTTGAACTCATGCAACCCATTATTGGAGAGTTACCTCATGAGGAATTTTGGATAATTTATTTGAATAATTCCAATAAAGTCATTCAAAAAAACCAATTGAGTAAAGGAGGAATTACAGGCACTTTGGTTGATATACGTTTAGCTCTCAAAACAGCTCTGGAAGTTGGTGCTGTTGGATTAATTTTGGTTCATAATCATCCTTCAGGCACTTTAAAACCAAGTGAAGCAGACAAAAATCTAACTCAAAAATTAAAAGTGGCTGCCCAAAGTTTAGATATAAAGATTTTAGATCACCTCATTATTACTGAAAATAGCTACTTCAGTTTTGCCGATGAATCTTTAATGTGAAAAACGACTTTAATTTCTAAATTCAAATTATAATATGACGATTTTCCATTCGTAATTTGGTACTTTTAAGAACTGGAATTTTTGATAAAATATGTTACTCGTTTACACTCACAAAATAACACCAAGATTGCGTTACACATTTAAACATTTGTGTACACGAATATTAGGAGTTCCTGTCTCTTTTACAACAACAATTGAAGATTTTATAGCTCATGAGAGTATTAAAATATCCTACGCAAAGCAACCTTTGAGTCATGAAATTTTTGTGAGAAGTCATGAGTTACTTTTTGAACAAGGGCTTTCAGATATTGATATTAGCGTTCAGGATTGGGATGATACTAAATGTTTTTTTTCAACAGGAGAAAAAAGTGCTTTGCCTTTCGATATTTTTGCCGCTTCATTTTATTTATTGAGTCGATATGAAGAATATTTACCTCATGTAAAAGATGACTATGGTCGATTTACAGCTTCAGAAAGCATTGCTTTTAAAAATAATTTTTTACAGCAACCAGTAATAGATATTTGGGCTTATAAGTTCAAAACTATTTTAGAAGAAAAATTTGAAAATTATAACTTTCCAAAGCGACGTTATACCATTCAGCCTGTTATAGATGTGCCCAGAGCTTATTATTACAAAAAAAAGGGATTGATTAGAACATTTGGAGGCGTATTTAATGATTTAATTCGCTTTAGATTAAAACGTTTGTATGAAAGAACCTTAGTGTTATCTGGATTTAAACGAGATCCACATGACACTTTTAAATGGATTATTAATAAACAAAAAGCTTGTGATTTTAAGTTTGTAGTCCTCTTTTTAATTGGAGATTATTCTACTTACGATAAAAATATCAGTATCAATAAAAAGGAATTTGTGTCATTGATTAAGTCTGTAGCAGATTACTCAAAAGTTGGTATAAAAGCATCCTATTTTGCGTTAGACGATATTTCTATTTTGAAAAAAGAAAAGCAAAAAATGGAAGCTATTGTGAACTATGAACTCCAAGCCTCTCGTCATTCGTTTTCAAAATTAAACTTACCTAAATCCTATCGCCACATGGTAGAACTTGAAATTAATCAGGATTATACAATGGGTTATATCAAAGAATTAGGATTTAGAGCTGGTACTTGCACACCATTTTTATTTTACGATTTAGATTATGAGGTGCAAACACCATTGCAAATACATTCATTTCACTGTTTAGACGCTGCATTGTTAAAATACCAATCGCAATTAGATAAAAAAGAAGCTTTACAACGCATTATAAAACAGGTGAAGCAGGTAAATGGTACCTTTACACCTGTATTTCATAATTATAGCTTTAGTGACGATTTACTATGGAGAGGCTATAGAGAATTATTCACCATGATATTAGATTCTGTAAATGAAGATTAAAGACATAAAACACGTGTTTTTCGACCTCGATCATACCCTTTGGGATTTTGATAAAAACTCTGCATTGACATTCGATAAAATATTTCAGTTACATCAACTTGATATTAACAGAGTACAATTTTCTACAGTGTACGAACCTATTAATTTGAACTATTGGAAACTTTATCGTGAGGAAAAGATCAATAAGTCAAGTTTGAGATACAAGCGTTTAAAAGATGCTTTTGATGCGATAGCGTATGAAGTTTCAGACGATACGATAAATCAATTATCTGAAGATTATATCACATATCTTACTACTTTTAATCATTTATTTGAAGGCACTTTTGCTCTTCTAGAGCACTTAAAAGAGCGTTATAAATTGCATATTATTACCAATGGTTTTGATGAAGCTCAGCAAAAAAAGATGGATAATGCTAATATTTCTCAATATTTTGAAACCGTTACAAATTCAGAAATTGCAGGTGTAAAAAAACCAAATCCTATCATTTTTAAATATGCTCTGGATATTGCTAAAGCTCAGCCACATGAAAGTATAATGATTGGTGATAATATGGAAGCAGATATTTTAGGTGCTCTCGATATGGGTTTTGATGCCATTCTGTTTAATTATCATAACCATAATCCCGAACCTCATATTAAACAAGTAAAGACCTTATTAGATATAAAAATGTATCTTTAGTCATTCGTTTTTTAACTTCAAAAACAGATATTTCAATGAAAAATATAGTGTTGGTTTTTTCACTGTTGCTTCTCTGCTCATTTAACGCATCGTCTCAGGATGAGCAAATTAATGTAGAAGCAATTAATAATTATAAATACGTCATTATTCCTTTAAAATATGACTTTGTAAATGCAGAAGATAAATATCAAATTAATTCTTTGACTAAGTTTTTGTTCAATAAATATGGCTATACAGCTTTTTTGGAAAACGATTCCTTTCCTGAAGATTTAGTTAATAACAGATGTCTGGCTCTTACCGCAGATGTTGTTAAAGTAAAAGGTGGATTTTTAAATACTAGACTTAGAATTGATTTGATGGATTGTAAAAATAATCTGGTCATCTCTTCTAAAATGGGCAAGACCAGAGAAAAAGAATATAAAGTAGCTTATAATCTGGCATTGAGAGATGCTTTTGAAACCTTTCAATTTTTCAATTATGAATATAAACCAAATGAAATCGTTGCCATTTTATCTTCAAATGATGAAGCAGCTCAAAAAGAGATTGAACGTTTAAAAGAAGAAGTCGCTACTTTAAAAGAAGATAAAGCAGTAAAACAAAACGTCATTAAAGCTGTAGTCGAAACACCTCAAGAGAAAGTAGGAGAGCAAAATGAGATAAAAGCAATAGTCAAAACGCCTTCTGAAAACTTAAAAGATACTACTGAAATTCTCTACGCTCAACCTATAAATGAAGGATATCAGTTGGTTGATCAAACCACTAAAGTAGTTATGGTTCTTTTAAAAACACCAAAAGCAAATATGTTTATGGTTAAAGGGCAAAATGCTATGGTTTATAAGGAAGAAGGACTTTGGTACATCTCAAAAAATGATGGTAAATCGACATCAATTGAAGTCATAAATATTAAGTTTTAATACTTGTATTTGTCTTTCCAGCGTAGCTTTAAAAACTCGCGCTGCGCATGTTCTCTGGCATTATTTCCAGGATTATAAAGCGTCGTATTTTTAATGGCTTCTGGTAAAAACTCCTGATTTGCAAAATTATTATCGTAGCTATGCGCATATTTGTAATCATCGCCATAGCCTAACTCTTTCATTAATTTGGTTGGTGCATTTCTTATCGATAGAGGTACAGCCAGATCTCCAGTTTCTTTAACGAGTTTTTGAGCTTTACCAATAGCTTCGTAAGCAGCATTGCTTTTTGGTGATGTTGCTAAATACGTTGCGCACTGACTCAAAATGATGCGAGATTCAGGATTTCCTATAACAGATACCGCTTGAAACGTATTGTTTGCAATAACTAGGGCTGTTGGATTTGCATTACCAATATCCTCGCTTGCCGAAATAAGTAAACGCCTAGCAATGAATTTAACATCTTCACCACCTTCAATCATTCGTGCCAGCCAATATACAGCAGCATTAGGATCGCTTCCTCTAATCGATTTGATAAATGCGGAAATAATATCATAGTGCTGTTCGCCCGTTTTGTCATATCTAACCGTATTATTTTGAATTTTTTCTGAAACGATTTCATTTGTAATTACAACTTTTTCATCACTGTTAAAAGCAGTAACAATGAGTTCAAAAGCATTGAGAAGTTTTCGGGCATCACCTCCAGAAAGTCTGATGAGCGCTTCAGTTTCTTTTAATTTTATGTTGCGTTTTGAAAGTAAATCGTCTTCTTTCATGGCGCGTTTTAAAAGCGCTTCTAAATCTGTTTTGTCAAACGCGTTTAAAACATACACTTGGCATCTTGAAAGTAGTGCAGGAATCACTTCAAAACTCGGGTTTTCTGTAGTGGCACCAATCAGTGTTACCCAACCTTTTTCAACGGCTTGTAATAAAGAATCTTGTTGAGATTTACTAAACCTGTGAATCTCATCAATAAATAAAATAGGATTCTTGGTGGTGAACAATCCACCACTTTGCTTGGCTTTCTCAATAACATCTCTAATGTCTTTAACACCAGAGTTTATAGCGCTTAACGTGTAAAAAGGTCTTTTAGACTCATTGGCAATAATGTTAGCAAGCGTTGTTTTTCCAGTGCCTGGTGGACCCCAAAAAATCATAGAAGCAATGGCTCCATTTTGTAACTGTTGAGTTAAAACGCCAGTTTTGCCAACTAAATGCGACTGACTTAAATAATCGTTAAGCGTTTGCGGACGTAATCGTTCTGCTAAAGGTTCGTTCATAATGTAAAATTACAAAAAACGAATGTGACAATTTTTCATAGTTTTAATAAATGGAGAGTATTTTGCTATTTAAATTCTAAATTTACAAATGAGTCATAACCAACAACATTTTAGATATTCTACAGGAGTCGTTGCATATCCGGTTTTTTTTGTGCTTTTAATCTGGATTGTGTTCTGGTTACAAGTACGATTTTTTCCGGCAATTAAAACTTTTGGAGTGTATCCTCAAAAGCTCGAAGGCTTGAGTGGCATATTTTTTAGTCCGTTTATACATGCCGATATTCAACATCTGTATCACAATAGTATTCCGCTTTTTATTTTATCAGTTGCCTTATTTTATTTCTATCGGAAAATCTCCTGGAAAGTTATTCTCTACGGAATTTTACTTTCTGGATTCATCACATGGATGATAGGACGGCCTTCTAATCATATTGGAGCAAGCGGATTGGTGTATGTGTTGGTGAGTTTCATTTTCTTTAAAGGCGTTTTTGCAAAACACTACAGGTTAGTTGCCTTATCATTAATGATTATTTTTCTCTACGGAAGCATGATATGGTACGTTTTTCCTGTTAAAGAAGGAATGTCTTGGGAAGGACATTTAGGTGGATTGATCTCTGGATTGTTGTTTGCCATCATTTTTAGAAAATCGGTCGCAAAACCCGAACGATATGTTTGGCAGCAACCAGATTATAATGAAGAGGATGATCCGTTTTTGAGACACTTTGACGAAAATGGAAATTTTATTGAAAATTTAGAACCAGAACTAGAGGAGGAGATGCCTTCCGAAGACAATCAATTAAATATCACTTATAATTTTAAAGAAAACGAGGATTAACGTCTTTGTCTTACAGCTTCATAAAGAAAAGCTCCACAAGCTACAGATACATTTAAAGATTCAATGTCTCCTAATATGGGAAGTTTTGCCTGATCATCTGCAACTTTCAAAACTGAAGGATTAATGCCTTTGCCTTCAGAACCCATTACAATGGCACAAGGCTCTTTGAAAGACACGTCATAAATAGTGTGTTCTGCTTTTTCTGTCGCAGCAATCACTTTAATTCCCGAAGCTTGCATGTAAAATACAGCATCCTTAATATGGTCGACTTTACAAATTGGAATTTTAAAAATGGCTCCAGCGCTTGTTTTTACGGTGTCTCCGTTAACAGGAGCACCTCCTTTTTTCTGAATAATAATACCAGAAACACCTGTGCATTCAGCAGTTCTTATTATGGCACCAAAATTTCTTACATCGCTCAATTGATCCAGTAAAAGAAAGAGTGGAGTTTTACCAGATTCTAAAACAGTTTCTACTAAATTTTCAATAGTATAAAAAGTTATAGGTGCTATTTGAGCCACTGCACCTTGATGATTTTGTTTGGTGAGTCGATTAAGCTTTTCTACTGGAACATAAGAGATGTTAAGACGTTCTTTTCTTAACAAGTCCTCTAATTCTGAAAATAAATCACCTTGTAATCCTTTTTGCAAAAATACCTTGTCAATATTTTCGTCAGATTTTATAGCTTCTATAATGGCACGAATACCAAAAATTGTAGTCTCTTTTTCCATAGGTCAAAGGTATAAAACCTCAATCAATTAAAAATAGATTACCTATATAAATAAACAGGCATATTAAAAGGTAGCTGTTAAACTTAAATGCACTTTGGAATCTGATAATTTGAATTGTTGATTTTCGGTTTTACCACTTGAATAATTAAAACGAAATAAGCCTGCTTTACTCAAAAACCCAAACCCAAAACCAAAACCAAACAATTTACCTTTCTGGTCACTAATCTTGTTTTCAAAATAAGCAGCATCAATTACAGAATGAACATAGATATCACGATTTAAGCGATAACGATATTCGGTATTAATCACACCAAAAAGATTAGCGAACAAACTGTTTTCTTCAAAACCACGAATTGAATTGATACCTCCAAATCTCGGAAGCTCATTTTCAAGAAACGTATCAGAGTCTATGATTTCACCACTTCCTCTAACGTAAATACTATTTCGATCATTGAGATTAAAGATTTTAAATGTATTTAAAGCAAACTTTGTTTGGTCTTCATTAATCTCATCAAATGTCCTATTTCCAAATCCAGCAGTAATATCAAACAGAAAATTTACTGGGAAAAGAAAATCATAATTCTGTCGTTTCGTGTAAATATAGTTTGTAAAATAATAACTCGAACTGAAATCATTTACAGAAGATATTGTTGTGTCTAACAAATCGGTAGAGTTAATACCGCTCAAACCAATACCAACAAGATGGTTGGAATTAATTTGGTAATTGAGTTTAGCAGATTGCCTTGTTGTAACAAACGTAGAGTCTTTCTTAAATATATTAAGGTTGAGTTCCACGCCTAACGGAGAGGAGAAAAGGTAAGGCATCGTAACATTACCATCAAAGGTTTGCTGGTCGTTCTCATCACTTTTATAAAGTAACTTTAAGGTTTCTCCATAATTAAGATTGTTAGTAAGACTTAAATTTAAATAGCCATCAAATTCAATTTTATTTGTGTCTTCATTAGTTCCAAAACCTAAAAAACCGTCAAAAGCATTGCTTTTTGTCTTTTCGATATACATATATAGTATGGTAGAATCTTTTGTGAATAAAACCTCAGGATCTTTAATTTGATTCGCAAAACGTAAATCACTAAGTTCAGACGTTTTTCTTTTGATACGATTTAGATTAAAACGTTGTCCGGTTTTAATCTTCATATAATGTTTAATATACGTTTTTGGAAACTTTTCATAACCTTTAATGATTATTTTGTCTATCGTGCGTTCAATAGGTTGAGATAATTCTATACTGGCCAAAAGATTGGTGTCACTTTCCTGTGTAATCTCTACAAGTTGAAGTGTGGAGAACGGTTTGCCTCGATTAGCAATTTCAGCATTTATAAACTCGAGAGTTGTTTCTAATTTTGAAATAGGAATAGTAAACGAAGAGCCATTAGACTTTAGGTTACTTAGTTTTAAAATGTCCTCATCAATCAATCCGTAGTGATTAATTGTAATGGACTTAAATCTTGTTTTTAAACTAAATTTAGCCTGAAACAAAGAATCATTCTGTTTTTTGAGTTCGATTAACCTGCTATTTATATAGCCAATGGATAAAAGGCGTTTTGCTAACGAGTCGGTTTCAGTTTTAAGTGAATTATAATCCTTAAAATAAGATTTGTAACCTAATGAATCTATCACATTAGTTTCATTTATATCATTCCCAATAGCTTTTAGTTCTAAATTTTGCGAATAAACTTGCGCAAAAAATAGTCCGACTATCAGAACAGTATAACTACGAAATCGATTAGGCATGTATTAGATTATGTTTCAAAACTAACGCAAATTTGCAAGTAAAAATATGGAAGGGATAAAATAAATTTGAAAACTTTTGAAAATTAATGGCTTTGCATTTGAAAAATTGATATTTATTTCTACCTTTGCAGCCCTCAAAGTAGAGGGTTAAATAATAATTATATAGAAATATATGCCAACAATTTCACAATTAGTACGAAAAGGAAGAGCCAAAATAACCAAGAAGAGTAAATCGGCTGCTTTAGATTCGTGTCCACAAAGACGTGGTGTGTGTACTCGTGTTTACACGACGACGCCTAAGAAACCAAACTCAGCAATGCGTAAGGTGGCAAGGGTTCGTTTAACAAACGGAAACGAGGTTAATGCATACATCGGTGGAGAAGGACACAACTTGCAAGAGCACTCGATAGTATTGGTTAGAGGTGGAAGGGTAAAAGATTTACCAGGAGTTAGATATCACATCGTTCGTGGTGCTTTAGACACAGCAGGTGTTGCAGGTAGAACACAACGTAGATCTAAGTATGGTGCAAAACGCCCTAAAAAGTAATTTAAAACTTTAAGAAGAAGACATGAGAAAAAGAGCAGCAAAAAAGAGACCGCTTTTACCAGATCCACGTTTTAACGATCAGTTAGTAACTCGTTTCGTTAATATGATGATGTGGGACGGAAAGAAGTCTGTAGCTTTTAAAGTATTCTATGATGCAATTGATATTGTAGAAGCAAAGAAAACTGACGAAGAAAAAACAGCTTTAGAAACTTGGAAAGACGCTTTATCAAACGTAATGCCTCACGTAGAAGTGCGTAGTCGTCGTGTTGGTGGTGCAACATTCCAGATTCCAATGCAAATTCGTCCAGATCGTAAAGTATCAACAGCTATGAAATGGTTGATATCGTATTCAAGAAAAAGAAATGAAAAATCTATGCCTCAAAAGTTAGCTGCTGAAATTTTAGCTGCAGCTAAAGAAGAAGGAGCAGCTGTTAAAAAGAGAGTTGATACTCACAAAATGGCAGAAGCAAATAAGGCATTCTCACACTTTAGATTTTAATTTAAGATGGCACAAAGAGATTTAAAATATACAAGAAATATAGGAATTGCGGCTCACATTGATGCTGGTAAAACAACAACAACTGAGCGTATTCTTTTTTATACAGGAGTTTCTCATAAAATTGGAGAAGTGCATGATGGTGCTGCAACAATGGACTGGATGGAGCAAGAGCAGGAAAGAGGTATTACAATTACTTCTGCTGCAACAACTTGTACCTGGAAGTTTCCATTGGAAAATGCTGAGCCTACTCCAGAGACTAAAGATTATCATTTCAATATTATTGATACTCCTGGTCACGTAGATTTTACAGTTGAAGTAAACCGTTCACTACGTGTATTAGATGGTTTAGTATTCTTATTTAGTGCGGTTGATGGTGTTGAGCCTCAATCTGAAACTAACTGGAGACTAGCAGATAATTATAAAGTTCCAAGAATTGGTTTCGTAAATAAAATGGACCGTCAAGGTTCTAATTTCCTTGCTGTTTGCCAGCAGGTAAAAGATATGTTAAAATCAAATGCTGTACCAATTGTATTAAACATTGGTGATGAAGCTGATTTTAAAGGTATTATTGATTTAGTTAAAAACAGAGCTATTGTATGGCATGATGAAACTCAAGGGGCAACTTTTGATGTGATTGAAATTCCAGAAGAGCTTAAAGCTGAAGCAAAAAAATACAGAGCTTTATTAATTGAGGAAGTTGCAGGATATGATGAAAATCTTCTTGAGAAATTCATGGAGGATGAAGATTCAATTACAGAAGACGAAGTGCACGCTGCACTTAGAGCTGCTGTAATGGATATGGCAATCATACCAATGATTTGTGGTTCTGCATTTAAAAATAAAGGTGTGCAGTTTTTATTAGACGCTGTATGTCGTTACTTGCCTTCTCCTACAGATAAAGAAGGTATTGTTGGAATAAATCCAGAAACAGATAAAGAAGAAATTCGTAAGCCAGACGTGTCTGCTCCATTTGCAGCATTGGCATTTAAAATTGCTACCGATCCTTTCGTAGGTCGTTTAGCATTCTTTAGAGCATACTCTGGTCGTTTAGATGCTGGTTCTTACATCTTGAACAACCGTTCAGGTAAAAAAGAACGTATTTCACGTATCTATCAAATGCACTCTAATAAACAAAATGCTATCGATTTTATCGAAGCAGGTGATATTGGAGCAGCTGTAGGATTTAAAGATATTAAGACTGGTGATACTATGTCTGATGAAAAACATCCTATTGTTTTAGAATCTATGGACTTCCCAGATCCGGTTATTGGTATTGCGGTTGAGCCTAAAACTAAAGCAGATGTTGATAAGTTAGGTATGGCTTTAGCTAAATTAGCCGAAGAAGATCCAACGTTTACAGCAAGAACTGATGAAGCTTCAGGACAGACTATTATTTCTGGAATGGGTGAGCTTCACTTAGATATTATTGTAGATCGTCTTAAACGTGAGTTTAAGGTTGAAGTAAACCAAGGTCAGCCACAAGTAGAATACAAAGAAGCTATTACAAGACGTGCAGAACACAGAGAAGTTTACAAGAAACAATCTGGTGGACGTGGTAAATTTGCTGATATCGTATTCACGCTTGAACCAGCTGAAGAAGGAAAAGTTGGATTGGAATTCGTTTCTGAAATTAAAGGTGGTAACGTTCCTAAGGAATTTATCCCTTCAATCGAGAAAGGATTTAAAATGGCAATGGTTAACGGACCATTAGCAGGATACGAAGTTGATGCTATGAAAGTGACATTAACTGATGGTTCTTACCATGATGTGGATTCTGATCAGTTATCATTCGAATTAGCTGCAAAATTAGGATTCAAAGCTGCTGCAAAAGCTGCAAAAGCTGTTATCATGGAGCCTATTATGAAGATTGAAGTCATTACTCCTGAAGAAAACATGGGAGATATCGTAGGTGATTTGAACAGACGAAGAGGTCAAATGAGTAGTATGGGAGACAGAGCAGGTGCAAAAACTGTAAAGGCTACTGTGCCATTATCAGAAATGTTTGGGTATGTAACTACATTAAGAACATTATCTTCAGGTCGTGCAACATCAACAATGGAGTTTTCACATTATGCTGAAACGCCTTCAAATATTTCAGAAGAAGTCATCAAAGCAGCTAAAGGCATAGAAGCTTAAAACTAAAAGAAAATGAGTCAGAAAATTAGAATAAAATTAAAGTCTTACGATCACAATTTAGTTGATAAGTCTGCTGATAAGATTGTAAAAACAGTAAAAAGTACTGGAGCTGTAGTAACTGGACCAATTCCATTACCAACTCACAAAAAGATTTTCACTGTATTGCGTTCACCACACGTAAACAAGAAGTCAAGAGAACAATTTCAATTAAGCTCTTACAAGCGTTTATTAGATATTTACTCTTCATCTTCTAAAACAATTGACGCTTTAATGAAACTTGAATTACCAAGTGGAGTTGAGGTAGAGATTAAAGTGTAAGTGAATCTTATCGCTTAATAGATAAAAGCGAAACATGTCCAGAGCTGCGTGCAAAGGAAAAACGGTAAAAATACAATTCAAGGTCGAATGTATTTTCGGCCTTAAATTTTAATAAATAGTAACAAATTAATAATTAATAAATATGTCTGGGTTAATAGGAAAAAAGATCGGTATGACCAGCATTTTCGATGAAAATGGAAAGAACATTCCATGTACAGTAATCGAAGCTGGACCATGTATCGTTACCCAAGTCAGAACCGAAGAGGTAGACGGGTACAGTGCCCTTCAACTTGGTTTCGATGACAAGACAGAGAAAAGTGCTACTAAAGCTGAAATTGGTCATGCCAAGAAAGCTGGTACTTCTGTTAAGAGAAAAGTCGCGGAATTTCAAGGATTTGAAGGAGATTACAAATTAGGAGATGCCATAACAGTAGAGCACTTTATAGAAGGTGAGTTTGTTGATATAGCAGGAACTTCAAAAGGTAAAGGTTTCCAAGGTGTTGTAAAACGTCATGGATTTGGTGGAGTTGGTCAAGCAACGCATGGTCAACACAACCGTTTAAGAGCTCCAGGATCTATTGGTGCTGCTTCATATCCTGCGAGAGTATTCAAAGGGATGAAAATGGCAGGACGAATGGGAGGTGAAAGAGTGAATGTTGAAAATTTAAGAGTCTATAAAGTAGTTCCAGAAAAGAATTTACTTGTAGTTAAAGGTTGTGTTCCAGGACACAAAAATTCTTATGTAATTATTCAGAAGTAATGAAAGTAGCAGTTTTAGATATAAACGGAAAAGACACAGGTAGAAAAGCAGAGCTTTCTAAAGATGTGTTCGCTATTGAGCCTAATAATCATGCAGTTTACTTAGATGTTAAGCAGTATTTAGCAAATCAACGTCAAGGTACTCATAAGTCTAAAGAGAGAGCAGAAATAGCTGGTAGTACACGTAAGATTAAAAAACAAAAAGGTACAGGTACTGCGAGAGCAGGTAGTATTAAGTCTGGTGTATTTAGAGGTGGTGGACGTATGTTCGGACCTAGACCAAGAAATTACAGTATTAAACTGAATAAAAACCTTAAACGTCTAGCTCGTAAATCGGCTTTGACAATGAAGGCTAATGCTAAGGATATCGTCGTTTTGGAAGACTTCAGTTTTGATGCTCCAAAAACGAAAAACTTTACAGCAGTGTTGAAAGCACTAGATATACAAGACAAAAAATCGTTATTTGTGTTGGGTGCTTCAAATAATAATGTATATTTGTCATCACGAAATTTTAAAGGCTCTGATGTTGTAACAAACTCAGAATTAAGCACTTATAAAATTTTAAATGCTAACAAATTAGTTCTTCTAGAGAGTTCTTTAGAAGGAATTGAATCGAATTTAAGTAAATAGAAAGTCATGAGTATCTTAATTAAACCTATAATCACTGAAAAAGCAACCATGCAAAGTGAGTTGTTGAATGCTTATGCATTTGAAGTGAACACTAAGGCGAACAAGGTTGAAATAAAAAAGGCTGTGGAAGCAACCTATGGCGTTTCTGTTGAAAAAGTTCGTACTATAAATGTCCGTCCAGATAGAAGAACCCGTTTTACAAAAACAGGTATTCAACATGGTAAAACAAATGCTGTTAAAAAAGCAATTGTACAGCTGGCGGAAGGTGAAGTAATTGATTTATACACTAACATGTAATTAGACAAGAATGTCAGTAAGAAAATTAAAACCAATAACATCAGCTCAGCGTTTTAGAGTAGTAAATGGATTCGATGCCATTACTACTGATAAGCCGGAAAAGAGTTTACTCGTTCCGAATAAAAGATCTGGTGGTAGAAACAATCGAGGAAAAATGACCATGCGCCAAATTGGGGGAGGTCATAAAAGAAAGTATCGTATTATCGATTTTAAACGTAACAAAACAGGTATTCCTGGTGAGGTTATGTCTATCGAATACGATCCAAACAGAACAGCTTTTATCGCATTATTGAATTATCAAGATGGTGTGAAGCGTTACATCATTGCTCAGAACGGTTTACAAGTAGGGCAAAATGTAGTTTCTGGTAGAGAAGGAATTGCGCCAGAAATTGGTAACGCA
Source organism: Psychroserpens mesophilus (assembly GCF_050617655.1). Taxonomy (GTDB): domain Bacteria; phylum Bacteroidota; class Bacteroidia; order Flavobacteriales; family Flavobacteriaceae; genus Psychroserpens; species Psychroserpens mesophilus_A. The sequence continues at coordinate 83,819 of NZ_JBODQC010000007.1, forward strand.
ATGCCTTTAAGTCAAATACCTTTGGGTACAATTATTTCTTGTATAGAGTTACGTCCTGGTCAAGGCGCTGTAATGGCTAGAAGTGCTGGTGCATTTGCTCAGCTTATGGCAAGAGATGGTAAATTTGCTACTGTAAAATTACCTTCAGGAGAAACAAGATTAGTACTGGCAGAATGTATGGCAACTATTGGAGTTATTTCTAACTCAGATCATCAGTTAACGGTCTCAGGTAAAGCAGGACGTACAAGATGGTTAGGTAGAAGACCAAGAGTAAGACCAGTAGTTATGAATCCAGTTGATCACCCAATGGGTGGTGGTGAAGGTAAATCTTCAGGAGGACATCCAAGATCTAGAAACGGTATTCCAGCTAAAGGATTTAGAACACGTTCTAAGACGAAGTCGAGTAATAAGTATATTGTAGAACGTAGAAAGAAATAATTGAGATAATATGGCACGTTCATTAAAAAAAGGACCTTACATCCATTATAAATTGAGTAAAAAAGTAGAAGAGAATGTAGCTTCTAACAAAAAAACAGTAATCAAAACGTGGTCTAGAGCCTCTATGATTTCTCCTGATTTTGTTGGGCAAACAATCGCTGTTCACAATGGTCGTCAATTTGTACCAGTTTATGTAACTGAAAACATGGTAGGTCACAAGTTAGGAGAATTTTCACCAACACGATCTTTTAGAGGTCACGCAGGTGCAAAAAATAAAGGAAAAAAATAGTAAGCTATGGGAAGTCGTAAAAAACAAATGGCAGACGCTATTAAGGAAGACAGAAAGAAAGTTGCTTTTGCAAAGTTGAATAACTGTCCTACCTCGCCAAGAAAAATGCGTTTAGTGGCAGATTTGGTAAGAGGAAAAGAAGCTGAAAAAGCACTTCAAATCTTAAGATTTAGTTCTAAAGAAGCATCACGTCGTTTAGAAAAATTGTTATTGTCAGCTATTGCTAACTGGCAAGCTAAAAACGAAGATGCAAGTATTGAAGATGCAGATTTATTTGTGCAGGAAATTAGAGTAGATGGAGGATCTATGTTAAAAAGATTACGTCCAGCACCTCAAGGTCGTGCTCACAGAATTAGAAAAAGATCGAATCACGTAACAGTCGTGATTGGAGCAAAAAATAACACACAAGCTTAAATAGAGATATGGGACAAAAGACAAATCCAATCGGAAATCGTTTAGGAATTATCAGAGGATGGGAATCTAACTGGTATGGAGGAAATGACTATGGCGATAAATTAGCTGAAGACGATAAGATTAGAAAATACGTTCACGCTCGTTTATCAAAAGCAAGTGTGTCACGAGTAATTATTGAGCGTACGCTTAAACTTGTAACCGTTACTATCACTACTGCAAGACCTGGTATTATTATCGGAAAAGGCGGACAAGAGGTAGACAAGTTAAAAGAAGAACTTAAGAAAATTACTGGTAAAGAAGTTCAGTTAAATATCTTTGAAATTAAAAGACCTGAACTCGATGCGTTTTTAGTAGGATCAAGTGTTGCACGTCAAATTGAGAATCGTATCTCTTACAGACGAGCAATCAAAATGGCAATTGCTGCTGCTATGCGTATGAATGCTGAAGGAATTAAAATTCAAATTAGTGGTCGTTTAAATGGTGCTGAAATGGCACGAAGCGAACACTACAAAGAAGGACGTATTCCTTTATCAACCTTTAGAGCCGATATTGACTATGCTTTAGTTGAAGCACATACTACTTACGGTAGATTAGGTGTAAAAGTGTGGATCATGAAAGGTGAAGTATATGGTAAAAGAGAACTTTCTCCATTAGTTGGCTTGTCTAAGAAACAAGGTGGCAAGTCTGGAGGACGTGGTGGGAATAATAACAAGTCTCGTCGCAGAAAGTAATTTTTAAAGACAAAGAACAATGTTACAACCGAAAAGAACAAAATTTCGTAAAGTCCAGAAAGGACGTATGAAAGGAAATACCGGAAGAGGACACCAGCTTTCTTATGGTATGTTTGGTATAAAATCTCTAGACTCAAACTTTTTAACGTCACGACAAATCGAGGCAGCTCGTATTGCAGCAACACGTTATATGAAAAGAGAAGGTCAATTATGGATTAAAATATTTCCAGACAAACCAATTACTAAAAAACCTTTAGAGGTTCGTATGGGTAAAGGAAAAGGTGCTGTTGAATACTGGGTAGCCGTAGTTAAACCAGGAAGAATCCTTTTTGAAGTTGGTGGTGTGCCAATTGAAGTAGCTAAAGAAGCATTACGTCTGGCAGCTCAAAAGCTACCAGTAAAAACTAAGTTTTTAATAGCTCGAGATTACGAAGCTTAATACAACAAATTATGAAGCAAGCAGAAATTACACAGTTATCAGTAACTGAGTTACAAGAGAAACTTAGCGAGACTAAACAGAGTTATGCAGATCTAAAAATGGCTCATGCAATCTCTCCATTAGAGAATCCAATTCAGTTACGTAACGTTAGACGTTCAGTAGCAAGAATTGCAACAGAATTAACTAAAAGAGAAATACAATAATTGTATTCTGGCTGAAAGATGGAAAAAAGAAACTTAAGAAAAGAACGTATAGGAGTTGTTACTAGTAACAAAATGATGAAATCAATCGTTGTTGCTGAAGTAAAAAAAGTAAAACATCCTATGTATGGAAAATTCGTTTTGAAAACAAAGAAATATGTTGCTCACGACGAAACAAACGACTGTAACATTGGAGATACAGTAAAGATCATGGAAACACGACCTTTAAGTAAATCTAAATGTTGGAGATTAGTAGAAATAATAGAAAGAGCTAAATAATTATGGTACAACAAGAATCTAGATTAAAAGTAGCTGATAACACAGGAGCAAAAGAAGTATTAACAATACGTGTTCTTGGTGGTACAAAAAGAAGATATGCTTCTATTGGTGATAAAATCGTAGTATCCGTTAAAGATGCAACACCTAATGGAAACATTAAAAAAGGAGCAGTTTCAACAGCAGTTGTGGTTCGTACTAAAAAAGAAGTAAGACGTCCAGATGGCTCTTACATTCGTTTTGATGATAATGCTTGTGTGCTTTTAAATCCAACAGGAGAAATGAGAGGAACACGTGTATTTGGACCAGTAGCTAGAGAACTTCGTGACAAACAGTTCATGAAAATTGTATCATTGGCACCAGAAGTGCTTTAATGACTAAAAAAATGACAAAGCTTAAAATTAAATCAGGAGATACAGTTCAAGTAATTGCTGGAGACCATAAAGGAACAGAAGGTAAAGTACTTAAAGTATTTAAAGATAAGAACAAAGCCATTGTAGAGGGTGTAAACATGGTTAAGAAACATACAAAACCTAGTGCACAAAACCCTCAAGGTGGAATTGTAGAAAAAGAAGCACCAATGCATTTATCTAACTTATCGTTGCTAACTTCTAAAGGTGAAGCAACTAGAGTTGGTTTTAAAATGGAAGGTGATAAGAAAGTTAGATTTTCTAAAAAATCAAATGAAGTAATATAATTATGGCTTATATTCCAAGATTAAAACAAGAGTACAAGGACAAAGTAGTTTCTGCTCTTACAGAAGAATTCGGATATAAAAATGTAATGCAAGTTCCTAAACTTACAAAGATAGTAATATCTAAAGGTGTTGGAGCAGCAGTTGCAGACAAGAAATTAATTGATCATGCTGTTGATGAATTAACTAAAATTTCTGGTCAGAAAGCTGTAGCAACATTATCTAAAAAGGATGTTGCCTCATTTAAATTACGTAAAGGAATGCCAATTGGTACTCGTGTAACGTTAAGAGGTGAGCAAATGTATGAGTTTTTAGACCGTCTAGTGACTTCAGCATTACCACGAGTAAGAGATTTTAACGGAATTAAAGCTACAGGTTTTGATGGACGTGGAAACTATAACTTAGGTATTGTTGAACAAATTATCTTTCCAGAAATCGATATTGATAAAATCAATAAAATATCTGGTATGGATATTACATTTGTAACAACAGCTGATACAGATAAAGAAGCAAAATCGTTATTAACTGAATTGGGATTACCTTTTCAAAAGAACTAAGATATGGCTAAAGAATCAATGAAAGCCCGTGAGGTCAAAAGAGCAAAAACAGTAGCTAAATATGCTGAAAAACGTAAAGCTTTAAAAGAAGCTGGAGACTACGAAGCATTACAAAAGTTACCAAAAAATGCTTCTCCTGTTCGTCAACATAACCGTTGTAAATTAACAGGAAGACCTAAAGGGTATATGAGAACTTTCGGTATTTCACGTGTGACATTCCGTGAAATGGCTAACCAAGGTTTGATTCCAGGTGTTAAAAAAGCATCTTGGTAAACTAAATCGCCTCATCGCGATTACAATAAGAATTATAAATTGGTTTTAGGTTCGGTAAAATTATCGAAAACCACTACCGCAAATTAATATAAATGAATACAGATCCAATTGCTGATTTCTTAACAAGAATCAGAAATGCAGTGAAAGCTAACCACAGAGTGGTTGAAATTCCTGCTTCAAACCTAAAGAAAGAAATGACTAAAATATTATTCGATCAAGGATATATTTTAAGTTATAAATTCGACGATTCTACTGTCCAAGGCACCATAAAAATTGCTTTGAAGTATAACAAGGAGACTAAAGAATCGGTTATCAAAAAAATACAAAGAATCAGTACACCAGGTTTACGTAAGTATGCTGGCGCTAATGAAATGCCAAGAATCCTTAACGGATTAGGTATCGCGATTGTTTCTACATCTAAAGGTGTAATTACAGGAAAGCAAGCGCACAAAGAAAACGTTGGTGGTGAATTATTGTGTTACGTTTACTAATTTAAAGCAGAAAGAACATGTCAAGAATAGGAAATAATCCAGTAGCAATTCCAGAAGGAGTTACAGTTGATGTTAAAGAAGGCTTAGTTACTGTAAAAGGTAAATTAGGAGAATTAACACAAAACTTTGATGCTGTCGAAATTAAAGTTGAAGACGGAAACGTACTTGTAACGAGATCATCAGATAGTAAAGAACAAAAATCTAAACACGGTTTATATAGGTCTTTAATGAACAACATGATAAATGGTGTTTCTAAGGGATGGACTAAAGAATTAGAACTTGTTGGTGTAGGTTACAGAGCTTCAAACCAAGGTCAGAAATTAGATTTGGCTTTAGGTTTCTCTCACAATATCATTTTAGATATTGCACCAGAAGTTAAAATTGAAACCATTTCAGAAAAAGGTAAAAACCCAATAGTAAAATTAACATCTCACGATAAACAATTAGTTGGACAAGTAGCTGCTAAAATTCGCGGCTTTAGAAAACCAGAACCTTACAAAGGAAAAGGTATTAAGTTTGTTGGTGAAGAATTAAGAAGAAAAGCAGGTAAATCAGCTTAAAAAATTAGTTATGGCATTAACAAAGAACGAAAGAAGACTAAGAATAAAAAGCAGAATCCGTAAGGTTGTTTCTGGTACAGAAGCAAGACCACGTTTAGCTGTTTACAGAAGTAATAAAGAAATTTATGCTCAAATTGTTGACGATGTTACAGGTAAAACTTTAGCTGCAGCATCATCAAGAGATAAAGATGTTGCTTCTGCAAAAGGAACTAAATCAGAAAAAGCTACCTTAGTTGGTAAAGCTGTAGCTGAAAGAGCAATTAAAGCAGGTATCAATACTATTTCTTTTGATAGAGGTGGATACCAATATCACGGAAGAGTAAAATCATTAGCTGAAGGCGCAAGAGAAGGCGGACTTAAATTTTAAGACACTATGTATCAAAAATATAAAAACGCAGAATTAGTAAAACCAAGTGGAATTGATCTTAAAGATCGTTTAGTTGGTGTTCAAAGAGTTACCAAAGTAACAAAAGGTGGTAGAGCTTTTGGTTTTTCAGCGATCGTAGTGGTTGGTGATGAAGCTGGAGTTGTTGGTCACGGTTTAGGAAAATCTAAAGATGTGGCTACTGCAATTGCTAAAGCAGTTGAAGATGCTAAGAAGAACTTAGTGAGAATTCCTATTATTAAAGGAACTTTACCTCATGAACAAAAAGGTAAATTTGGTGGAGCACGAGTAAATATCATTCCTGCTGCTCCTGGTACAGGTGTAATTGCTGGTGGTGCTGTAAGAACAGTATTAGAAGCCGTTGGTGTTCACGATGTATTATCTAAATCTCAAGGATCTTCAAATCCTCACAATGTGGTAAAAGCTACTTTTGATGCATTGTTGCAATTAAGAGATGCAAATACAATTGCAAAGGATAGAGGGATTTCTCTTGAAAAAGTATTTAACGGTTAATCATTAGGACAATGGGAAAGATTAAAGTAACAAAGGTGAAAAGTGCTATCAATCGTACTCAAAACCAAAAAAGAATATTAGAAGCTCTTGGACTAAAAAGAATTGGTCAAACAATTGAGCATGATGCTTCACCAAGTGTTCTTGGTATGGTAAATAAAGTTTCACATTTAGTTTCTGTTGAAGAAACAAAATAATAATATAGAATGGACTTAAGTAATTTAAAACCAGCAGAAGGTTCTGTAAAGAATCAAGGTAAAAGAATAGGTCGAGGACAAGGTTCTGGAAAAGGTGGTACTGCAACTCGTGGTCACAAAGGAGCTAAATCTCGTTCAGGTTATTCTAAAAAATTAGGTTTTGAAGGTGGTCAAATGCCGCTTCAAAGACGTGTGCCAAAATTTGGATTTACAAACATTAACAGAGTAGAATACCAAGGTGTTAATCTTGATACTTTACAACAATTAGTTGATGACAAGAAAATAAAAGATGCAGTTGATTTTGAAACGTTAATAGATTTACGTTTAGCAGGAAAGAATGATTTAGTAAAAATTCTTGGTCGCGGTGAATTAAAATCAAAATTAAAAGTATCTGCTCATAAATTTACTGCTTCAGCAAAAGCTGCAATTGAAGCTGCAGGAGGAGAAGCTGTAACTTTATAAGACAACTTAGAGTATGAAATTAATAGAAACATTAAAGAATGTTTGGAAAATAACCGAACTAAAAGACAGAATCATTCTAACGCTTGGTTTGCTTTTAGTGTACCGTTTTGGTGCTCAGGTTGTGCTTCCAGGTATTGATGCAAGTCAACTAAGCAATTTACAAGCAGGTGCAGGAGAAGGTATCCTTGGTTTATTAAACATGTTTACTGGTGGTGCTTTTGCTAACGCTTCTGTTTTTGCTTTAGGTATTATGCCTTATATTTCTGCCTCTATTGTAGTACAATTGATGGGAATTGCAATTCCTTATCTTCAAAAACTACAAAAAGAAGGTGCAAGTGGTCAAAAGAAAATTACTCAGATTACTCGTTGGTTAACCATCGTAATCTGCTTATTTCAAGCACCAGGCTATTTGGCTAGCTTACCAACAGCATTTGGTATTCCTCAATCAGCATTCTTATTAGGAACTGGACCTACATTTTATATCTCTTCAGTAATTATTTTAGTGACTGGATGTGTATTCGCAATGTGGTTAGGTGAGAAGATTACTGACAAAGGAATTGGTAATGGTATTTCATTATTAATTATGGTTGGTATTATAGCAACTTTACCTGCTTCATTCATTCAAAATGCCGCATCGCGTTTAAGTGGAGGTGGTAATGGAGGATTAATGATGATCTTAATAGAACTAGTTATATGGTTTGTGATTATTATGGCATCTGTAATGTTAGTTATGGCTGTTCGTAAGATTGCAGTACAATATGCAAGAAGAACTGCTTCTGGTGGATACGAAAAAAATGTATTTGGTTCTAGACAGTTTCTACCATTAAAGTTAAATGCATCAGGTGTAATGCCAATTATCTTTGCTCAAGCTATTATGTTTGTACCTAGTTTAATTGGTAAATCAATTGATGGCAGTGATGCTGGACAATGGATGATTGCACAATTCTCTGATATTTTCGGATTATGGTATAATATCGTATTTGCACTATTGATTATCATATTCACGTATTTTTATACTGCTATTACTGTTCCAACAAACAAAATGGCAGATGATTTAAAACGTAGTGGTGGTTTTATTCCTGGTATTAGACCTGGGACAGAAACTTCAGAATATTTAGATAAAATCATGTCTCAAATTACCTTACCAGGTTCTATATTCTTAGCATTAATAGCTGTGTTCCCAGCAATTATTGTAAAGCTTATGGATGTTCAGGCAGGATGGGCTTTATTCTTTGGTGGTACATCACTATTAATTATGGTTGGAGTTGCAATAGATACAATGCAACAAGTGAATTCATACTTGTTGAACAAACATTATGATGGCTTGATGAAAACAGGTAAAAATAGAAAAGCAGTAGCTTAATTTAAACTATGGCAAAACAAGCAGCAATAGAACAAGACGGATCAATCATTGAAGCATTGTCAAATGCAATGTTTCGTGTTGAACTTGAAAATGGTCACATCGTGACTGCACATATCTCTGGTAAAATGCGTATGCATTATATTAAATTATTACCAGGAGATAAAGTAAAATTAGAAATGAGTCCTTACGATTTAACTAAGGCTCGTATAACTTATAGATACTAATTCGATGAAACCGTAAGGTTCCATCTTACAATAGTAAATAATAACTAAGACAAGATGAAAGTAAGAGCATCAGTTAAAAAAAGAAGCGCAGACTGTAAATTAGTGCGCAGAAAAGGTAGACTTTACGTCATTAACAAAAAGAATCCTAGATTCAAACAAAGACAAGGGTAATTATGGCAAGAATTGCAGGTGTAGACATACCAAAACAAAAAAGAGGAGTGATCTCTTTAACTTATATCTACGGAGTAGGTAGAAGTAGAGCACAAGAAATTTTAGCTACAGCTAAAGTAGACGAAAGCATCAAAGTAGAAGACTGGACAGATGATCAAATTGGAGCAATCCGTGACGCTGTAGGATCTTATACTATTGAAGGTGAATTACGTTCTGAAACACAAATTAACATCAAACGTTTGATGGATATTGGTTGTTACAGAGGTATTCGTCATAGAGCAGGTTTACCTTTAAGAGGTCAACGTACTAAAAACAACTCTAGAACAAGAAAGGGTAGAAGAAAAACTGTTGCTAATAAGAAAAAAGCAACTAAATAATAATTAGACATTAGTCACTAGTTTTAAATGTTAGAGGAATCTGTTTGAAATAGCAATGTTTAGGATTCTAAAAACTTGAAGAACTAACAACTAGAAACTGAATAATATGGCAAAGTCAAGTACAAAAAAACGTAAAGTAATAGTGGATGCTGTTGGTGAAGCTCACGTAGCTGCATCTTTTAACAATATCATTATCTCTTTAACAAACAAAAAAGGTGACGTAATCTCTTGGTCATCTGCAGGAAAAATGGGATTCAGAGGTTCTAAAAAGAACACACCTTATGCTGCTCAATTAGCTGCGGAAGATGCTGCTGGAGTTGCTAAGGAAGCTGGACTTAAAAAAGTAAAAGTGTACGTTAAAGGTCCTGGTAACGGTAGAGAATCTGCTATCAGATCAATCCATAACGCTGGAATTGAAGTAACAGAAATTATTGATGTTACGCCATTACCACACAATGGATGTCGTCCTCCTAAACGTAGAAGAGTTTAAATTATATATGTATTGAAATTAATATCAACTCTTTTGCAGTTGATATTAATTTTTTATACGTAAATTTGCAAACTGAAAAATAATAAACAAGTATCAACGAGAGATCAACGTTTATCGAAGGATAAGATTAAGACCTTAATTCATAAACACTCTCATAACAAATTTTAAAAATGGCAAGATATACTGGTCCTAAAACTAAAATAGCCCGAAAATTCGGTGAAGCTATTTTTGGAGATGATAAAGCTTTTGAAAAAAGAAATTATCCTCCTGGTCAACACGGAAACGCTAGACGTCGTGGAAAAAAATCTGAATATGCAATCCAGCTAATGGAAAAGCAAAAAGCGAAATATACCTATGGTATATTAGAAAAGCAATTCAGAAACATGTTTAAAAAAGCAACTGCTGCACAAGGTATTACTGGTGAAGTATTACTACAATTGTGTGAGTCTCGTTTAGACAACGTGGCTTTCAGAATGGGATTATCTCCTTCTCGTAGTGGTGCCAGACAATTAGTATCTCACAGACACATTACTGTAAATGGTGACATCGTAAACATTCCTTCTTACCAGTTAAAAGCAGGAGATGTTGTAGCTGTTAGAGAAAAATCTAAATCTTTAGAAGCTATTCAAAATTCATTAGCTAACTCTAGCAATGTATACGAGTGGATCACTTGGAATAACGACACAAAACAAGGAACGTATGTTTCTGTTCCAGAACGTATTCAAATTCCGGAAAATATCAATGAGCAATTCATTGTCGAATTATACTCTAAATAATAAATTAATCATATTGGTATTTAGCCAAAGGATTTACTAGTCTTCTTCAAACTTCTAAATCGCGCAACTAAATAACAATCAAAACGAAGAAAAAACTATGGCAATATTAAATTTTCAGAAACCAGATAAAGTAATCATGATCGATTCTACTGAGTTCGAAGGTAAATTCGAATTCAGACCTTTAGAACCAGGATACGGATTGACAGTAGGTAATGCTCTAAGAAGAGTATTATTATCGTCTTTAGAAGGTTTCGCAATAACATCAGTAAGAATAGAAGGCGTAGATCACGAATTCTCTACAATTGCAGGTGTTGTTGAAGATGTAACTGAAATGATTTTGAACTTAAAGCAAGTTAACTTTAAGCGTCAGATTGATGAAGTAGATAACGAATCTGTTTCTATTTCAATTTCTGGTCAGGATCAAATTACGGCTGGAGATTTTCAAAAGTTTATCTCAGGATTTCAAGTGTTAAATAAAGACTTAGTCATTTGTAACTTAGACCCTAAGGTAAGCATCAACATGGAAATCACTATCGAAAAAGGTAGAGGTTATGTTCCTGCTGAAGAAAATAAAAAAGCGTCTGCACCAATCGGAACCATCTTTACAGATTCAATTTATACGCCAATAAAAAACGTAAAGTACAGTATTGAAAACTTCCGTGTTGAGCAAAAAACCGATTATGAAAAATTAGTTTTTGAAATCATCACTGATGGATCAATTCATCCAAAAGATGCTTTAACTGAAGCCGCTAAAATATTAATTCACCACTTCATGTTATTCTCTGATGAGCGTATCACTCTTGAAGCTGATGAAATTGCACAAACTGAAACTTATGATGAAGAATCACTTCACATGAGACAACTGTTGAAAACTAAATTAGTTGATATGGATCTTTCTGTACGTGCATTAAACTGTTTGAAAGCTGCAGAAGTTGACACTCTAGGTGACTTAGTATCTTTTAATAAAAATGACTTAATGAAGTTCCGTAACTTTGGTAAGAAATCTTTAACTGAGCTAGAAGAATTAGTAAACGTTAAAGGGCTTAACTTCGGAATGGATTTAGCAAAATACAAATTAGATAAAGATTAAATTTAAATTATAATAATCATATTTTGCTCCTCAGAAATTGAGTTTGGAAGCAAGATGATAAATAGAAAGTCATGAGACACGGAAAGAAATTTAACCATTTAGGAAGACAAACTGCTCATAGAAAAGCAATGTTAGCTAATATGGCATGTTCGTTAATCGAACACAAAAGAATCAACACAACGGTTGCTAAAGCAAAAGCTTTGAAACAATTTGTTGAGCCAATGATTACTAAGTCTAAATCAGATACAACTCATAACAGACGAATTGTTATGTCTAAGCTAAGACAAAAAGAAGCTGTTGCTGAATTATTCAGAGATGTTGCTCCTAAGATTGCTGATCGTCCAGGTGGTTATACAAGAATCATCAAATTAGGAAACAGACTTGGTGATAACGCTGATATGGCAATGATTGAGTTAGTAGACTACAACGAAATTTATAACGCTGGCAAGAAAGAAAAGAAAACAACCAGAAGAAGTAGAAGAGGAGGTTCAAAACCAGCAGCTGCACCAGTTGCTCCAACAGCAACTAACGAAGAAGAAGAATAGAATGCTAACAATTAAGCGAGTTGAATGTAATATCAATACTGATAAAAAAATGAAACCCGCTTTGATATTGTTTAAATCTCGATTATCGAGTGTTAATAAGCATTTCATATATATAAAGGATAATCTGTTTTAGATTATCCTTTTTTTTATGCAATTTTGTAAAACCTTGTCCCTGTGAAGACAGGGATACCATAATAAAAACGATGATATACTTAAAACGTAAAAAAGCCCTAATCTTACTCGCAGACGGAACGATTTTTCATGGAAAATCTATCGGAAAAGAAGGTACTGCCTTTGGCGAGGTTTGTTTCAATACAGGTACAACAGGATACCAAGAAATCTTTACCGACCCTTCTTACTATGGTCAGCTTATGGTAACTACCAACGCGCATATTGGCAACTACGGAACTAAAAATGATGAAGTAGAATCAAATTCGATTAAAATCGCAGGATTGATTTGTAAAAATTTTAGTTTCAACTATTCGCGTCCTGCAGGAGATAAATCTTTAGAGGAATTTCTAAATGATAACAACCTCTTAGCCATTTCAGACGTCGATACCAGAGCACTCGTAAGCCATATTAGAGATCATGGTGCTATGAATGCCGTAATTTCTACAGATGTAGATAACATTGAGGCATTAAAAAAACAATTATCAGAAGTGCCTAGCATGGAAGGTTTAGAATTAGCCTCTCAGGTATCTACTAAAGAACCATATTACTATGGTGATGAAAATGCAACTTATAAAATAGCAGCTTTAGATATCGGAATTAAAAAGAATATTCTTCGCAATTTGGCTAAACGTGATGCGTATATAAAAGTGTTTCCGTATAATTCTAAGTTTGAAGATTTAGAAGCCTTCAAACCAGATGGTTATTTCTTATCAAACGGACCAGGTGATCCAGAACCTTTAACAGAAGCGCAAACGGTTGCTAAAGAAATTATCAAGAGAGATTTACCTTTATTTGGAATTTGTTTAGGACATCAAGTCATTGCTCTAGCTAATGGTATTTCAACCTACAAAATGCATCATGGTCATAGAGGTATCAATCATCCTGTAAAGAATTTAATAACGACAAAAGGAGAAATTACATCTCAAAACCATGGCTTTGCTATTAATAGAGAGGAGACGGAAGCACATCCTGATATTGAAATCACTCATGTACATTTAAATGATCATACTGTCGCAGGTATCAAAATGAAAAATAAAAATTGTTTCTCTGTACAATACCACCCAGAAGCAAGTCCTGGACCAAATGATTCAGCTTATTTATTTGATGAATTTATTCAGAATATCCAAAAAAAATAATCAATTATAATATTTAGAAAATGAGCATCATAATTAATATTCATGCGAGACAAATTTTAGACTCTAGAGGAAATCCAACTGTTGAAGTTGATGTTGTTACCGAAAATGGAGTGATGGGAAGAGCAGCAGTACCGTCTGGAGCGTCTACAGGAGAGCATGAAGCTGTTGAACTTAGGGATGGAGGAGCAGCTTACATGGGAAAAGGAGTTACTAAAGCTGTACATAATGTAAACTCAATCATCTCTCAAGAACTATTAGGAGAATCTGTATTTGATCAGAATAGAATCGATCAGTTAATGATAGAGTTAGATGGTACAAAAAACAAATCAAAATTAGGGGCTAATGCTATTTTAGGTGTGTCATTAGCTGCTGCAAAAGCTGCTGCTAACGAATTAGGAATGCCATTATACAGATATGTAGGAGGTGTTTCTGCCAATACTTTACCAGTACCAATGATGAATATCATCAACGGAGGTTCTCATAGTGATGCGCCAATTGCATTTCAAGAGTTTATGATAATGCCTGTAAAAGCAAAGAATTTTACGCATGCGATGCAAATGGGAACTGAGATTTTTCATCATCTTAAAAAGGTATTACATGACAGAGGCTTGAGTACTGCTGTTGGTGATGAAGGTGGATTTGCACCAAACTTAGAAGGTGGAACAGAAGATGCTTTAGAAACGATTGCCAAAGCGGTTTCAAATGCTGGCTACAAATTAGGCGATGATGTGATGATTGCATTAGATTGTGCTGCTGCCGAATTTTATGTGGATGGTGCTTACGATTATACTAAGTTTGAAGGCAGTAATGGACAAGTTAGAACGAGTAAAGAACAAGCCGACTACTTAGCAGAATTAGCTTCTAAATATCCAATTATTTCTATTGAAGATGGTATGGATGAAAACGATTGGGACGGTTGGAAATACTTAACAGAACAAATTGGAGATAAAGTACAGTTGGTTGGTGACGATTTATTCGTAACGAATGTAGAGCGTTTATCGAGAGGCATTAAAGAAGGAATCGCAAATTCTATTCTAATTAAAGTGAATCAAATTGGAACGTTGACTGAAACGATTTCAGCAGTAAACATGGCACATAATGCTGGTTATACTTCAGTGATGTCACATCGTTCAGGGGAAACTGAAGATAATACGATTGCCGATTTGGCTGTCGCTTTAAATACAGGACAAATTAAAACAGGTTCTGCATCACGTAGTGATCGTATGGCAAAGTACAATCAGTTATTACGTATTGAAGAAGAATTACAAGAAGTAGCTTACTTTCCACAAATGAATGCGTTTAAAGTGAAGTAAAATTGTCTTAAATCATAAATCTATAACCTATTCGTTAATTCGAGTAGGTTTTTCTTTAACGATAAATGATAATGTCATTCAGAGTGAAATAAAGAATCTCTTAAAGTAGAGATTCTTCAGCCGTCAAAAAAAGACTCCTTCAGAATGACAACGAAAACATATTTTAGACTAAGGAGTCTAACAACCTAATGTGTCTAAAACGTATATAACAATCCATTTGTCAACTCAAATTGTGTCTTCGGAATACCTGTACTAACAGGAAACGCATCAAAGAAATAATCAAATGTTGTTTTAAAGGCTAAATTTTCAAGTATTTTAAATAAAACAGAGGTATTACTTGATAGTCGATAATCTTTAAAGGCTTCAAGTTTTGGCTGGTAATAACTGGTACTTATAATACTCAAGGTTTCTGTAGGATAAAAGCTAAACGACAGGTATGCACTTCCTCTAATGTCTTGCTGAAGTCGGTCTGAAACAACATTAGATGCTTTTTCATGCTCATACATCACTAAAGTGCCTAGGTAAAATTTATAGTTGTCGTTTTCACTTAATTTAAAACGAGGTCCAGTACCTACCAATGCTCTCAGATTAATATCTGAAATAGCATCATATTGAGTTTGTATAAAGGCTTCCCATTTTACTCTTTTAGTAATTCTTCGGTTGTATCTTAAATGTTGCGTACCTCTGTTTACCAAAGAATTTCCTTCAATTTTCTGTAAATTGATATCATTTACAAACAACCATAAATTCATGGAGTCCTTATATTGAATATGTGCTTTGTTAGCAATTCTGAAAATATCATTTGTGTTTTTTATCAGGGAAACATCTAAGCTTACTGATCCAGTCCACTTTATGGAATCTGTTGGTTTTCTTAGAGTTTCAATGTTTATAACTTGGGCATGAGTATAGGAAGAGATAAAAGAGATAAAAAAGAGTGCTGTTAGAAGGCGCAACATATAAATTGTGTTTACGTGCAAAAATACTATTTAACTCTAAAAAATCAATAAGTCTATTTAATAAACTGTAACCGTAAAAGCACTATCATTGGTTTTACTTTTGCTATCTATTTTATGAATATCATAATTGTTAAAACCATTATAAATAGACTTCGTAAATTCTTAGATATTTCGTAAATTTACCGGACTGAAAAAACAATATAAAACATCAACAAATGTCAGATAAAGCTACGTTAGAAGTTAATGGTAAAAAGTATGAATTTCCAATAGTTATAGGCTCAGAAAATGAAGTTGCTATAGATATAAAAAATTTACGAGGAGATACAGGAGGCGTGATTACGATTGATCCTGGTTATAAAAACACTGGAAGTTGTGAAAGTGCAATTACGTTTTTAGATGGAGAAAATGGAATTTTAAGATATAGAGGGTACTCCATTGAAGAATTAGCAGAAAAAGCCGATTTCTTAGAAGTAGTCTATTTATTAATCTTTGGAGAATTACCTACTCAAGAGGAATTAAATCGGTTCCATGCTGACATTAAAAAGCACTCCGTTGTTGATGATGATATCAAAAAAATATTAGACGCATTTCCAAAATCAGCACATCCAATGGGTGTTTTGGCATCTTTAACGAGTGCCTTAACTGCTTTTAATCCTAGTTCTGTAAATGTAGATTCTGAAGAGGAAATGTATAACGCTATTGTTAGAATCTTAGGAAAGTTTCCTATTCTTGTAGCTTGGACCATGCGTAAAAAACATGGTATGCCATTAGATTATGGGAGTTCATCATTAGGATATGTTGAGAATATTCTACAAATGATGTTTAAACGTCCTAATGAAGAATACACCCAAAATCCAATTTTAGTAAACGCATTAGATAAACTTTTAATTCTTCATGCAGATCACGAACAAAACTGTTCAACATCTACAGTTAGAATCACAGGCTCATCTCATGCAGGATTATTTGTGTCTTTATCTGCTGGTATTTCTGCGCTTTGGGGACCACTGCATGGTGGAGCTAACCAAGCTGTTTTAGAAATGCTTGAGGCGATTAAAGAAGACGGTGGAGATACTAAAAAATACATGGCTAAAGCAAAAGATAAAGAAGATCCTTTCCGTTTAATGGGCTTCGGTCATAGAGTATATAAAAACTTTGATCCAAGAGCAAAAATCATTAAAGTAGCTGCTGATGAAGTGTTATCAGACTTAGGTGTTGAAGATCCTATTCTCGACATCGCTAAAGGTTTAGAAAAAGAAGCTTTAGAAGATTCATACTTTGTTGACAGAAAATTATATCCAAACGTAGATTTCTATTCAGGTATTATCTATAGAGCTATGGGTATTCCAACAGAAATGTTTACAGTAATGTTCGCTTTAGGACGTTTACCAGGTTGGATTTCTCAATGGAGAGAAATGCGTTTGCGTAAAGAACCAATTGGTCGTCCTCGTCAGTTATATACTGGTGAAACGTACAGACCATTTAAAGAGATATCAAAACGATAATTCTTTTAGTAAATCTCAGACAAGCTTCATAAGTAATTATGGAGCTTTTTCTATATTTGTACCTTATGAGACTACACATTCAAAACGAAACCTCTCGCCTTAGAGCTGTTATTCTTGGTACTGCCGAGAGTATTGGGCCAATACCAACTATTGAAGAAGCTTACGATCCAAAATCTGTGCAACATATCAAAGCAGGAACGTATCCTAAGGAGGAAGATATGATTAAAGAAATGGAAGCTGTCGCAGACGTTTTAAAAAAGTATGATGTCAAGGTATACCGACCAGAAATCATCAAAGATTATAACCAGATATTTACGAGAGATATCGCTTTTGTTATAGATGATAAAATTATTAAGGCAAACATTTTGCCAGATAGAGATCGTGAGATAGATGCTATTGAACATGTTTGGACTCAAATTCCCAAAGAACGTCGTATTCGATTACCCGAAGAATGTCATGTGGAAGGAGGAGACGTGATGCCTTGGAACGATTATATTTTTATTGGGACTTATTCTGGTGAAGATTATTCAAATTACATCACTGCACGCACAAATATGGATGCTGTAATTGCTATTCAGGAGTTATTTCCACACAAAACAATAAAATCATTTGAGCTTCGGAAATCAAACACAGATCCTAAAGAAAATGCATTACACCTAGATTGTTGTTTTCAGCCTATTGGTAAAAATAAAGCCATCATTCATAAAAACGGATTTCTGGTGGAAAGCGAATACCAGTGGCTGGTTGATTTCTTCGGAAAAGAAAACGTCTTTGAAATTACTAAAGAGGAAATGTACCATATGAATAGTAATATTTTTTCTATTTCTGAAGAGGTTATTATATCTGAACGTCATTTTACAAGGTTAAATACTTGGCTTCGCAATAACGGATTTACAGTAGAAGAAGTACCTTATGCTGAAATTGCCAAACAGGAAGGTTTGCTGCGTTGTAGTACGATGCCTTTAATTAGAGACTAAACAGGTTGGTTTAAACATCCATAATCCATTCGTCAATGGCTTTGTCATCAGAGCCATGTAATACAGAAATATCTCCTGTAGATTCAAATACAACAGCTTTTACTTCACTGAGTTGAATTACATTAGCTTCCCGAAGTTTTGCTTTCAAATCAGACTCAGTAACCTTACATTTTTTAAGGCTTCCTTCAATAATTTTTCCGTTTTGCATTAATAAAGTGGGCTTGTTATCCATTAAATTTCTAATAGGTTTCCATCGTCTGGCGGCTGCTACTAAAAGCTGTAAAACATAGATGATTACCAAACCTGTAATTCCGTGTTGTAGCGATACAGATTTTGAAATGATTACGGTTGCTATAACCGAACCAATGGCCACAGTCATCGCAAAATCAAAACTCGACATTTTTGAAAAACTGCGTTTACCACTTATTCGGGTTAGAACAACTAAAGCGATGTAAATTCCAATTGCTGTAAGTATAATAGCTAATAAACCATCTGACGAAAACTTAAACCATTTATCCATAATTATTTTTACTCTAATATGCTGTAAAATAGTTCAAGACTTTAACCCAAAAGCGATTAAAATTAATCAGTTTACCTATTTCCTGAATGAGTTAAAGCTTTAAGGTATTAGAATAATGTTTATGGATTCAAATTCAGACTTTAGAGCTATTAAAACTATAACTTATGAATATGATATACCAAAAATGTATAGAAGCATGTCAAAAATGTTTAATAGATTGCCAAGACTGCCTCGTGCAGATGGCAGGAGAAGAAAGTATGAATGATTGTCCGAAATGTTGTGTACAATGTATCGATGCCTGTTTAGTCTGTTTAAAATTCATGGCTGCAGATAGCGCTTATGTAAAGCAATATGCTTTGTTGTGTGCCGAAATTTGTGACTATTGTGCAGACCACTGTAAGGAACATGAACATAAACATTGTAAGCAATGTGCAGATTCATGTCGAAGATGCGCTGAAGAATGCAGAAAAATTGCAGCGTAATTTATAGCTTAACTTACAGTATTAAAATTAAAAATAATTAAAGAAAATGGCAATCATTGGAAATATTATTAAAGGTGTAATTGATTTAAAGGATGCTTTAACAGCAGCACCTAATCATGTTGAAAATCAAAAAAAAGTTTTAAAACAACTTTTGGAAACTGCGAGAAATACACAATTTGGCAAGTATTATAATTTTGAACAATTACTTGCTTCAGATAATATTCCAGTAGCATTTTCTGAAATGATACCTTATTTTGATTACAATCAAATTAGTGCTAAATGGTGGAATAAACTACAAAAAGGAGAATCAGACGTAACCTGGCCTGGACACGCAACATATTTTGCATTAAGTTCAGGGACAACTGGGAAAACAAGTAAACGGATTCCTGTAACAAACGACATGATAGAGTCTATTCGTCAAGCAGGAATCAAACAAGTATTTGCTTTGAAGAATTTTGATTTGCCAGCAGATTTTTTTGAGAAAGAAATTATGATGCTGGGAAGTTCAACAGATTTAGACAAACGAAATAACCATTTAGAAGGAGAAATTAGTGGGATAAGTGCGAGTAATATTCCTTTCTGGTTTCGAGGCTATTATAAACCAGGAGAAGATATTGCAAAAATTGAGGATTGGGATGAACGTGTTCAGCATATTGTTAAACACGCTAATGACTGGGATATTGGAGCCTTGAGTGGTATTCCATCTTGGATAGAACTCATGCTGCAGGAAGTTATCAAACATCACAATCTAAATCACATCCATGAAATTTGGCCTAATCTACAAGTATATACCTCTGGAGGTGTTGCTTTTGGGCCTTATGAAAAAAGTTTCCATGCATTAATGGGTAAGCCTGTAACGGTTATTGATACCTATTTGGCTTCAGAAGGCTATATTGCTACACAAGTACGTCCTGAAACAGATGCCATGCAGCTCAATACTGATAACGGAATTTATTTTGAGTTTGTGCCTTTTAAACCAGAATATATCAATCAAGACGGCTCTCTTCAAGACGATGCACCTTCAATTAATTTATCAGAAGTAAAAACGGATCAGGATTATGTACTTATTATAAGTACTGTTAGTGGTGCCTGGCGTTATCTCATTGGTGACACTATTGAATTTACAGATGTTGAACATGCTGAAATTAAAATTACAGGTCGTACAAAATTCTTTCTTAATACTGTCGGTTCTCAATTATCGGTTAATAAAATGGATGCTGCAATGAAAGTGCTTGAACAAAAATTTGACACTTTAATTCCAGAGTATACCATATGTGCCAGACGAGGCGATGATGGTGAATTTTATCATTTTTGGTATTTAGGTTCTGAACTTAATGACGTAGATGAACTTGTCATTTCTGAAACACTTGATAAGGCTTTAAAAGATGCTAATAAAAATTATAAAGTTGCAAGAAGTAAAGCTTTAAAAGGAGTAAAAGTTAAAGTAGTTTCTCCTGAATGTTTTTACAATTGGAATGCCCGAAATAAGAAGAAAGGCGGACAAGTAAAAATGGAGCGTGTTATGAATGAGGATAAATTTTTAGAATGGGAAACTTTTTTAAACACTCATTAATCAGAATTTCTCTGGTTTCGTTCTTGTACTAACTCCATAATTTCTTCAGGAGATAGGTAATATTTTGTGATTCGATCTTTGTAGGACTGTGTAATATCTGCGTGATTTAATATAAAATTTTTCGTTTTTAAAATGTAGTGTTCCATTCCTTGAGCAACAGCAAAACTATCAGCAGCACGTTCAGCTTCAACAATTGAAGATTCAGAAAACATATAGTTAAATCCAAATTTAATTAAATTCCATTTATTCCTTGTTTGGTAATCTGCTATATGACCAAGTTCGTGACCAATCCATCCTATGAAAATATCATCAGGTATGTCTCTGGTTGAAAACTCTTGATCCGCAATTTTAAAGGTTTCACTAATTAGTATAATATAACTTCTGTTTTTACGACTTCTAAAAAAGCTAGCTAGTTTTGGTTGTGCCTGCATGGTCGATTTCTTAATATTCTTTTTGAATTTGAATTCAATCACTGTCTCATCTAACTGAGGATAAAACGACAATGCGGTTTCAACATTATGTTTTATAGATTTTGGAATTTTATGTTGAGAATGTATGGGCATATAACGAATTATTAAAATGACGACAAGTAATGCTGTTATGAATTTTAAGTATTTCATAGACTCATAAAATACGAATGTATTTGTAGTGAATTGAAAGATATACTCAAATTATTACTCCATTTGAAAACAATAATAGCAGTTTAAACATATGTTTGAAAATTATTAGTTTTGTTTAAATCAATTTACGATATTTATACTCTAAATTAATCCTACTTATGTCTTTTGAACGAATTCAAGAAAAACTTAACATTTTAGCTGATGCAGCCAAATATGATGTGTCATGTTCATCAAGTGGAAGCAAACGTACCAATAAAGACAAAGGTCTTGGTAACGCTTCAGGTATGGGAATTTGTCACTCCTACACTGAAGATGGAAGATGTGTTTCTTTGCTTAAAATTCTTCTTACCAATTATTGCGTTTTTGATTGTGCTTATTGTGTTACTCGTAAAAGTAATGATATCAAAAGAGCTGCTTTTAAAGTTCAAGAAGTAGTGGATTTAACTATTAATTTTTATCGAAGAAACTATATTGAAGGTTTATTTCTAAGTTCAGGGATATTTAAAAATGCCGATTATACCATGGAACGTCTTGTTGCCGTTGCAAGAAAGCTGCGATTAGATGAAAATTTTAATGGTTACATTCATTTAAAATCCATTCCTGGAGCTTCAGACGAACTCATGCGTGAAGCAGGTTTGTATGCAGATCGATTGAGTGTTAATATTGAAATTCCTACAAAATCGGGATTGAAACGATTAGCTCCAGATAAAAAACGGGAAGATTTTATCAAACCGATGGCGAAGGTCAAAAATGAAATTATTAAATACAAAGCAGAAAAGAAGGTTATAAAAAGTACGCCTAAATATGCTCCAGCAGGACAAAGTACACAAATGATTATTGGAGCAAGTGGTGAAAATGATTTTCAAATTATGCAAACCTCAAATCATTTTTACAAACATTTTAATTTAAAGCGTGTGTATTATTCAGGATATGTTCCTATTAGCAACGATGAACGTCTGCCACAACTAGGAAGTGCTGTTCCAATGCTTCGTGAAAACCGCTTATATCAAACAGACTGGTTGATGCGGTTTTACGGATTTGATGTTAGTGAAATCTTAAATCAGAAGCATCAAAATCTTGATTTAGATATAGATCCTAAACTAAGTTGGGCACTACGAAATTTACACGAATTTCCAGTCGATATCAACTCAGCAGATAAACGCATGCTCGCTAGAATTCCTGGTTTAGGAATGAGATCTGTTCAAAAGATTATGAATGCCAGACGTTTTAGGCGACTCAATTGGGAACACCTTAAAAAGATAGGTGTAGCATTAAATCGAGCACAATATTTTATCATATGCGAGAGCAATGCTTTTGAACGTCGTGATTTAACTTCAGAAAAAATAAAAGGATTGATTTTACAGAATTCTACCAGTAAATATCATAACATGTTAAGTAACCAATTAAGTCTGTTTACTTAAATGAAACATAAAATATTACTTTATAATGGCAGTTTTGATGGCTTTTTAAGTGCTGTTTTTTACGTATTTGAACACAAGCTCATTGATGTTAGTATTCAAAATAAATTTGATATACAAAATCAGTTGTTTTCTGAAAAAGAAACTGTGTTTACAGATGAGGCTAAAGCCAATCGCGTTTGGCAAGGCTTACAATCTAAACTATCTTCTCAAGGTTGTCATCGAATATATTATGCTTTTTTAAGTGAGCAAACTGGCGTTGAAGCACTACTGTTAGACTATATACGATATGCGTTTTCATCGAACACCAATATTGATAAAGATTATTCAAATCCTTCGGTTTTAAAAATTGCACAAATAGCAAAAATGGTAGGTCGGGAAAAGCATCGTATGGAAGCGTTTGTTCGTTTTAAGTTAACCAAAGATGATATTTATTTCGCAAATATAGAACCCGATTTTAACGTGTTACCATTGCTTTCTAAACATTTTAAAAATCGTTATGCAGATCAAAAATGGATAATTTATGATATCAAACGACATTATGGTTTATACTACGATTTGAAAACAGTAACGCTTATGGAAATGCATTTGCCAGATGATTTTGACTTTACAAAAACCGATGCTGATTTTTTTGCAAAGCAAGAATTTGAATTTCAAACCTTATGGCAGGATTATTTTAAAAGCACCAATATTGCTTCGCGTAAAAATATGAAACTTCATATTAGACATGTACCAAAACGTTATTGGAAATACCTGAGTGAAAAGCAACCTTGATACAAATACTGACAGGTTTTTGAAAGCTTATTCAGCCACAAAACCATCCCAGCGTTTCATATAGGTAACAAACGAATCACTTAAGCCTTCGTGGTATAAGTAACTTTCTGAAACAGGAGTAGAAATTGGTTCAAAGTCTGGATTGGCTAATACTCGTTTTGGAAAATCATGATGTAAAATAGCTGCTCTACCAATAGAAACAAAATCTACTTGAGCCTCTAGTATTTTTTTAACGTCATTTCCAGTTCTTATATTTCCAGCAACGGTTAATTTAACATTCTTGTAGTCTAAATCTGTAAAATGTTTTAATAAACTTTTATGTTGATGTGCAGCTTCTTCAGGTTGTTTAAAAGAATCCCAAAGTGAGATGTCTAGAAAGTCAATTTGTCCTTCGTCAATGAAACGTTGGCAAACCGTTTGGACTTCTTGCAGTTTCATTCCGAAACGTTCAGGAGATAAGCGTACACCTAATAAAAAACCTGAACCGCAAGCTTGTCTTATGCCATTACTGATTTCAAATAATAATCGTGCTCTGTTTTCTAAGCTACCACCATAATCATCGGTACGACTATTGATTTCTGCACTCAAAAACTGTGATAAAATATAACCATGAGCACCATGCACTTCAACACCATCGTAACCACTTTGCTGTGCTCTTATAGCAGCTGAAATGAAATCCTCACGTAACTGATGGATTTCTTCAAGTGATAAACCACGAGCATTATGTTTGTTAATATTTGAGGCAGAAACAGGTTTCCCTTCAATAAGGTTTTCTGGTGAGCGCATACCAGCATGATGCAATTGTACAACAGCAAGACTGTCGTGTGCTTTAATTTCTGCTGCTAATCGTTGATGACCTTCCATATGCTTATCAGAAAAAATACCTAGTTGTCCTGGAAATCCTTTGCCATTGGCTTGTACATGAGAAGCGCAAGTCATTGTTAATCCGAAACCACCTTTAGCACGCATTGTTAGCCATTTGTATTCATGATCAGACAATGTACCATCCTCATGGCTTTGGGTATTGGTCATTGGAGCTAACATGAATCGGTTCTTCATGACTTTGCCGCAAGGAAAGACTAAGGATTGCTGAGGAGAATTTGACATTTATTTTACAATTAGCTTTTTTATAAAGCGCTTATTATTGATTTTAAAAACCCCTAAATACTGTGCAGCATCTAGAACATCAATAGCTATGGATTGTGTTTGTTCGGTTAGTTTAGTTTCGTAAACGGTTTTACCTGACAGGTTGATTAGTTTAAAATCTATAGCTTCATCTAAAGGTTTAGAAAATGAAATTTTAATAATGTTTTCTGAAGGGTTTGGAGAGATGCTGATAAAATTGTTTAGGTTAGTTTCTTCCGATAAGCTAAGGGTTTCATAAGCCATAGAAAATTCTAATGCTGCTCCTAATGCACCTTTAGTTACTTGATATAGGTAAGGCACATCCATATTTGCTAATATATCATTGGCTGTGTGTGCATATGGTGTTTCGTTCTTTTCAAACAAACCTGTAATAATTTCACCATTATTTTCAAAAGGCATATAATCAGACGCATACGCATATGATATTTCTGTGTTCAGAGTTGAGTATAGCTCTATGAGCGTTGCTAAATTATTTGTAAACGTATTTGAGGCTGTGTTGTTAGAGGCTGGAGAACTTTGATCCCGTTCACAAATAATAGTATCATTATTGGTTCCGGCAAGACCACCAACTTCATCAATATTTAAAACCAGCCTTATATCTAAGTCTTGTGGAATAACGGTATTATTGACATAATAGTTGCTTCCAACTAAACCATCTTCTTCTCCAGAAAAATGGATGAATTTAATAGAGTATTCAGTATCTATATTTTTAAGCAAGCGTGCCAGTTCCATAATTAATACAGTTCCAGAGCCATTGTCATTAGTGCCAGAACCATTAATAGTGTCGTAATGTCCATCAATAATTAAGTAAGTGTTTGGATAGACGCTTCCTGTTTTAGTAATAATAATATTATTGCTAGTTCCTGCAGAATAACTAAAAGGTTGTAAAACGATGTCTGTATAGCCCAAGCTTTGATAACGTGATGTAATCCAGTTTTCAGCATCAGTAAGACGATTAGAGCCTACATTTTTGACTCCAAAACTCTCATATGTTGTCAAGTCGTTTAATAAGTTTGTTTGTGAGGTGTTTTCAACGATACTGGCGTAAAATGGATTAAAGGTTTGCGCATTTACAGACAGTGAAACCAGAAAAGCAAAACAGACTAAAATTAAATTTTTCATAGGAAAATGTTCCTTTTGGGGGTTTTGAAATTATTCTCGGTATAAAAAGTAGTTATGTACCAGATCGATATACACTTGTTTGGCTTCATCTTGGGTGACATCTTGAATTTGAAACAGTGCATTGGTTTTAAAAGCATTAATTATAGGCTTACTGCTACTTGGGCGACCGTAATTATTTGTGGCTTTTTTGTAGTATGCATAAAGACGTAACAGAAAATCTGCAGGAAAGGGTTCAGTATGCTCATTAATTCGTGCTACCGATTCTTGAAATGCTATATCTAATTCTTCTGAAGTCATACTTTTTCGGCAATAATACTTTCACCACCTTTTACTTTTTGGTTGAGCACTACTTTAATATCTGCATCTAAAGGTAGAAACAAATCCACCCGACTTCCAAATTTAATAAATCCTGAATCGGCTCCTTGCACAGCGTCATCATCTACTTTAGCATAATTGACAATACGTTTGGCTAAAGCACCTGCAATTTGTCGGTATAAAATTTGTCCGAAATTCTTATTATCAACCACAACTGTAGTGCGTTCATTTTCTTCACTAGCTTTAGGATGCCAAGCTACTAGATATTTACCTGGATGGTATTTGCTATAACTTATTTTACCACTAATAGGATAGCGCGTAACATGAACATTAATTGGCGACATGAACACAGATACCTGAATGCGTTTATCTTTGAACACCTCTTTTTCGAATACTTCTTCAATCACAACCACTTTACCATCAACAGGAGAAACGGCTGTATGATTCTCTAATTTAGTATGTCGTTTCGGATTTCTGAAAAATTGTAAAATCAGAATTAGAAAGATTAATAGCGTTATGGATAACAATAGTTTAAGCCATTCAATAGATACAAACCAATCGATAGCTAATACACCTCCAATAACCAGAACGAGTGTAATAATGATAATTTTATAACCTTCTTTATGAAACATATGTTATGAGCCTTAAAAATAAAAATATAAATGGTGCAGCAAATATAATACTATCTAAGCGATCTAATAAACCACCATGTCCTGGCATGATGACACCACTATCTTTAACTTTGGCTTGGCGTTTAAATTTAGATTCAATTAAATCACCAATAGTTCCAAAAACACTGACAATGATAGCCAATATCAGCCAAGTGGTGAAATTTAAAATTTCAGTGTATTGAGCGATAAAATAGCTGGCAATGCATGAGAAAAATAAACCTCCAAGGAAACCTTCAACCGTTTTTTTGGGAGATATACTCGGAAATAATTTTTGTTTTCCAAAGTTTTTACCAACTAAAAAGGCAAAAGTGTCGTTAATCCAAACCAATATAAAAGATCCTAATAGTAGGAGTGGAGTAAAAATTTGTTCATAATTGGCAATAGCTATTAAAAATACAAAACCGCTTGATAAATAAAAGGTCGTAATAATAAATCGTTTAGACTCGAATAGTGGAATGGTCTTTTCTGAAAATAAATCCTTAATTAAGATGAGTTGTACAAATATGGTAATCACTAATAGTATTTGGGATGCTTCATCATGACCTTTTGCTGTATTGAAAACGATGTTCCAATAGGCAAATCCTAAATATAAAACCATAAATACGATGTATGGAAATATGCTTTTAAGGTTGATGAGCTTTTTAAACTCTGCCATACAAATAAGTCCGAATACAAAAAAAAGACCTATAAGGGCATGTTGCCAGTAAAGAGAAACAATAAGAATTGAAACGTATAATAGTCCTGAGAGTGCTCTTGTAAGGATTTCTTTCATTTATAAATCTTCTAAGAGCAGCAAATATAAATTTTTTGAGCTACTTCCATATGTAAGAAAGTCTTTATCTTCAATGGTTTTAAAGTGTTTGATGGTCGTAATATTGGTAGGAATTTTTTCTTTGTTTTTTCCTTTTATGCCTCTTAAACCTTCGCCAATATTTTGAACAAACTGACTCGTTGTTGCGTAAATGATAAAATTTGTAGGAAGTTCTTTCAGTTTCTTTTCTGCTATTTGATTAGATGATATTAGAAGTGAGCCATCATCTGAAATCAGATATTCACAAGTCGATAAAAAATAGTTGCATTCTGATACTTTTTTTGTGGTTTGGAAGTTGAAATCTTTGAACATTTCATTTAAACGATCATCAAAAATCAAAACCTTATCATCTTGCCAGTTATTTTCTCTCAATATATTATTTAGGTTATCGTTGACATCCTGTATGTTTTCACAATATAAAAACTTACCACCATTTGCTTTAAAATTAATTGTAAATTGTTCGTCTATAGGCAGCTTTATTTCAGGCATATACTTGCCTCTTTCTTCGCTTTTTATGTGGTCTTCGGGTGTATCTTTTAAACCGAAAATTTTTCGAAATAGACTCATTTAAGGAATTGCTATTAACCTAGTTTTTATATAGTAATTATCAAATATAAAAAAACTTAAATTAATGATAAGTTAATTTAAGCTTTTTATAGGATTTTAAAAGGATTACTCTTCTTCTGATTCAGATACCTGACTATTTTCAGTAGCAATAGTTGTTTTTTTAGGTTCTACGAGTTCTTGTTTTTCAAAAGGACGTTTTCCAAAGATTTTTTCAAGATTGTCTTTAAAGATTACCTCTTTTTCAAGAAGCACTTCAGCCAGCTCAGTTAATTTATCTTTGTGTTGTTCCAGTAAATTCACAGCTCGTCTGTATTGCTCTTCAATAATATCTGAAATTTCTTTGTCAATCAATTCAGCAGTTTGTTCGCTATAAGGTTTTGTAAACCCATATTCAGATTGTCCTGAAGAATCATAATATGTTAAGTTTCCAACTTTGTTGCTTAATCCATAAATAGTAACCATCGCTCTTGCTTGTTTAGTTACTTTTTCTAGATCACTTAAAGCACCAGTTGAAATTTTATTAAAAATCACTTTTTCTGCGGCTCTTCCACCTAGTGCAGCACACATTTCGTCAAGCATTTGTTCAGGACGAACAATAAGGCGTTCTTCAGGTAAATACCAGGCAGCACCTAGAGATTGTCCGCGAGGCACAATAGTTACTTTCACTAAAGGTGCAGCATGTTCAAGCATCCAACTCACAGTTGCATGACCAGCTTCGTGATATGCAATAGCTTTTTTCTCTTCCTTTGTGATAATTTTATTTTTCTTCTCAAGGCCACCTACGATTCTGTCAACAGCATCTAAGAAATCTTGTTTACCAACAGCCTTTTTGCCACCACGAGCAGCAATAAGAGCAGCTTCATTACAAACATTGGCAATATCTGCTCCAGAGAAACCAGGTGTTTGCTTGGCAAGGAAATCGATATCTAATTTTTCAGATTGTTTAATAGGTCTTAAGTGCACTTCAAAAATTTCCTTACGTTCTCTTACGTCTGGTAGATCTACAAAAATTTGTCTATCGAAACGTCCAGCACGCATTAAAGCTTTATCAAGAACGTCTGCTCTGTTGGTTGCAGCTAATACAATTACGTTGGTATTAGTTCCAAAACCATCCATTTCGGTAAGGAGTTGGTTTAATGTGTTTTCACGTTCGTCATTAGAACCTGAGAAGTTGTTTTTACCACGTGCTCTACCAATGGCATCTATTTCATCAATAAAAATAATGGCAGGTGATTTTTCTTTAGCCTGTTTAAATAAGTCACGAACTCTTGAAGCTCCAACACCTACAAACATTTCCACAAAATCTGAACCAGATAATGAAAAGAAAGGTACTTTAGCTTCTCCAGCAACAGCTTTGGCTAATAAGGTTTTACCAGTTCCAGGTTGACCTACTAATAATGCACCTTTTGGAATTTTACCACCAAGAGATGTATATTTTTCAGGGTTTTTAAGAAAATCTACAATTTCTTGAACTTCTTCTTTTGCACCTTCGAGACCAGCAACATCTTTAAATGAAGTTTTAACATCTGTTTTCTCATCAAAAAGTTTTGCTTTAGATTTTCCAATATTGAAAATCTGTCCACCAGCTCCTCCTCCAGAACCTCCAGACATTCGTCTCATGATAAAAATCCAAACACCAATGATTAAAATGAATGGCAATAATGAGAATAAAAAATTTCCCCAATGGTTCTCTTCAGTTTTAAAAGATACAGGGACGTTAAGATCACTATTGTTATCTTTAATTGACTTGAGTTCTTCCTGAAATAATTTTAAATCACCAAATTCAAATGTATAGTTTGGCTGAGGTGTAACAGAAGGTAATAGATTGTTTGGTTTTGATTTTTTATGAATTTCTTGTGTTAAAGCTTCTTTTGTTAAATAGACTCTAGCTTCTCGACCATTAACGATTTCTAATTTTGAAACGTCGCCATTTTCAAAGTAATTAAAGAACTCAGAAGGATTAATTTTTGTTGTTGCTGAACCGCCAAATCCTCCTGAAAATAATTGAATACCTAAAAAAGCAGCTATGATAATACCATAAATCCAATAGGGATTTAATTTAGGTTTTTTATTTAAATTTTTATTGTCTTTTGCCATTATTTAAATGCCACGACGTGGCTTATTTATTAGTAACTCGTTTCTATAACTGTGGTTTTAGCATCTCCCCAGAGACTTTCAATATCGTAGTAAGATCTGATATGTTTTTGAAACACATGTACAACCACATTTACATAATCCATTAAAACCCATTCAGCATTGTCAACCCCTTCTACATGCCAAGGATTGTCTTTAAGTTCTTTACTTACTTTTTTCTGTATGGAATTTACAATGGCGTTTACTTGAGTATTTGAAGTTCCTTCACATATTATGAAATAATCACAAACAGTGTTTTCGATTTCTCTCAAATCCAGAATTGTAATCTCTTTTCCTTTTACATCTTCAATACCAGCAATTATTGTTGCTATAAGTTCGTCTGGGCTCGTATTTTTTTTCGCCATTAAATTGATTTAATTTTGTGCAAAGTTATTATTTTTTTTAGTCTTATTAAGGTTAATTTCTAATAAGAAAATCTTAAAGTTTTTTAGCACAGTATTATGCATATAATCAAACTTAATGCCATTGATTCTACAAATTCTTTTTTACGACAGCTTAGTGCTGAAGAATCGGTTAAAGATTTTACTGTGGTTGTTACCGAACATCAAACAAATGGACGTGGTCAAATGGGAACACAATGGGAGTCTCAAAATGCTAAAAACCTCATGTTTAGTGTGTTTAAAGATGTTTCTGGTATGGTTGTTGAGTCTCATTTTTATTTGAGTATTGCTGTGTCGCTTGCTGTGTTTGAGGCGTTAAAGTCGTTTCAAATTAGTGCGCTTAAAATCAAATGGCCTAACGACATTTTGTCAGAGCAACAAAAACTATCTGGTATTTTGATAGAGAATGTGATTAAACAAAATCAATTACAATCTTCAATTATAGGAATTGGTATCAACGTTAATCAAACCCTATTTGAAAATTTGCCTAATGCCACGTCCATGCAATTAATATCTGGTATTCATTTTAATCGTGAAGAAGTACTGCAGGGCGTTTTAAAGCATTTGAAATATTATTTTTCCCTATTAGACTCAAAATCATACGATTTATTAAAACAAACGTATGAAAATAATCTATTTAGGAAAGATAAGCCTTCAACCTTTAAAGATAAAGAAGGTAATCTGTTTTCTGGTTATGTAAAAGGAATAAGTGATTCAGGTCAACTCAAAGTGTTAATTGAAGATGGCATTGTGAAATTGTTTGAACTTAAAGATGTTCAGTTACTGTATTAAACTTCTTTAGGAATATTGGTAGCCAGTGTTTCAATAAATTTTGAAATAGGTCCTTTAATCATCATTGCCATCATGGCATTAAACTCACCTTCAAACGTTAATTGAGTCTCACTAGAATTATCATCAATAGCTCTAATATTGGCAGTAAGTGAAAAGTCTAATTTGCCTCCTGCGGCTCCAAGTACAATCTTATTTGGAGATATAGTTTCTTTCTTTTTAAGTACTATTTCTGGCATTCCTTTTAAGGCAAATACAAATTTGTCGTCATCAAGAACTTCAAATTTGCTTATGTTTTCAGGCATTAACTTTTCAAAATTTTTAACATCAGATAAAAAATCAAATGTTTCTTTAGCAGATTTAGTTATTGTTGTTTTTGGTGATTCTAAATTCATTTTGTTAATATTAAGTTGTTTGTTGTTAAGTTGTTAAGTTGTAATGTGTAATGAAGTTTCATAATAAAATATCGACTAAACACAACTCCACAACTAAACGAATCCACATAATTGGATATCAATTAGCGTTCCATTCACTCGGATTAGCATTCCAAAGTGCTAAAATGTCTTGTTCTTTTGAAGTAATATATTTTGTGTCTAATGCTTGCTCTAACAAGTTTTCATAGTTACTCAAAGTGTTTAACTCAACGTGAGCTTTTTCAAAATTATCACGAGCGACTTGAAATCCATAAGAAAAAATAGCAACCATGCCTTTAACATTTACATTGGCATCTTTTAAAGCTTTTACAGCATTAAGACTACTTTTTCCAGTACTTATTAAATCTTCAACAACCACAACGTTTTGTCCGCTTTCAATAAAGCCTTCAATTTGATTTTGGCGACCATGAGATTTTGCTTCTGGCCTAACATATACAAACGGCAGTCCTAACTCTTCAGCAACCAAGATGCCTATTCCAATGGCACCAGTAGCAACACCTGCAATAACATCAATATTGCCATATTTTGCTTCAATTTGTTTAGCCATTGTTGTACGAATGTAATTTCTAATCTTAGGAAAAGAGAGTACGATTCTATTGTCACAATAAATTGGAGATTTCCATCCTGATGCCCATGTAAAAGGATTATTAGGTTGTAATTTTATGGCATTAATCTGCAGTAAAACTTCAGCAGTTTGTTTGGCGGTTTCTTTATCAAAAATCATGCTGTAAAATTACATAATTTTAACCTAATTTAATTTTAAACCTTAAAGAAAATTAATTTTAAAATTGAGTGATGTCGTTTAAAAAATGATATTTTTACTTTCCAAATACTATGACCAAATTAATGCATCACGTTTTTGTAAATGATAAACCTATAATTCTAACGACCCAAGTTAGTCCAGAACGTAATTTTAAAAATTACCTTTTGTCTACCGTTAATATTGGAAAGGTTATAAAAGAATTAAATTCTACGTCTTTAAAAGAAGTACGACTTATTGGAAAAAAAGAAAGTAATCTTATTAATAAATTTTTAAAAAAACTTCCTAATGTGGTTGCTGGAGGTGGAAAAGTTGTTAATGATCATGGAGACATCCTTTTTATTTACAGAAATGATAAATGGGATTTGCCAAAAGGGAAAGCAGAAGGAAAAGAAACTATTGAACAAACGGCTTTAAGGGAAGTTGAAGAAGAAACAGGTGTAACTGGCTTAACAATAACAAAACCTATTGAAACCACATATCATATATTTAAACGTAATGGCAAACACAAAATTAAAATTACATATTGGTTTGAAATGAAATCGTCTTACAAAGGCGATTTATCTCCTCAGGAAAATGAAGGTATCACTAAGGTTGCATGGTTAAATCAAGACCAATGTATGAAAGCGCTTGAAAATAGTTACGCTAACATTAAAATACTAATCTAACTTCTTTAACACAGGTGATTTTAAAATTTCTTTGTTTAGAAGCATGTACTGATATGTTTGCAGATTTGCCTTTGTATACGTTTCCATATCTTCAATAATTTCTGGAAAATCTTTTGAAAAATCTGTAGTGTTTTTCTGTTTATATTTAAAGAGTTTGGGCTTTTCTTTTTCCTTTAATATCAAAAATAAGCTATCGCTCAATACTCCAATTTTATTGTCGTCATTAATAAATATATAAGGACGTCGTTTTTTTAGCAAATCAATACCTAATGTGTTGTTAATATAAGGTTGTTTCAAAATGCCCATAAGTGTAGGGAACACATCAATTTGTCCTCCTATTTGTTTGTAAGATTTTGGTGTTTCAATCAATTTTGGTGAATAAAATAATAAAGGGGAGTGATGGTAGTCTAATGAAATGTCATAAGGGGCTGAAATTGGAACACCATGATCTGCTACAAAAACAAAGATGGTGTTGTCAAACCAATCTTCTTTTGAAGCCATTCGCATAAATTTCTGCAAAGACCAATCAGCATATTCTACAATTTGATATTTTTCTTCTGTATGGTCTGGTTTAAAATAATCAGGAATGTAATAAGGCGTATGATCACTCGTAGTCATGAAACTGACAAAAAAGGGTTGGTTTTTTTTGTGTAAGTCATTTAAAACTGGGATTGAAAACTCGAACATGAAATCGTCTGGAACACCTAAAACAGATTTGCTTGCGGAAGACGGATAATTACTGTTGGTATATATGTTTTCAAATTCATTTTCTTTTAAAAAGTATTCTACATTGTCAAACTGACCATCATGTGTTGTAAAATAAGTTGTAGAATAGCCCTTTTTTCGTAACACGTTACTAAATCCATGAAAACGGTTTATGGTCTTCATTGTGTGTTGTCTGTAAATGGCAGGAAATGAATATAAAGTGCTAAAAATGCCATTAAAAGTGTGTTTTCCAGAAGTATATATGTTTTCAAAATAAATGGATTCTCTGGATAAGCTATCGAGAAAAGGTGTTAAATTTCTGGTATTACCATGACGTTCCATTTTTGAAGCACTCATGCTTTCCATCATAATTAATACAATGTTAGGTTTGTTAGAATCAATAGAATCGGGAACAACTTTTCTTGCAATTGGTGAATTAAACAGATTAGGATTTGAAATGCCTAATTCGTTTTGAACTTTCGCAATTGCTACTTGGTCATCCATCATTTGAATAGTTGCATTTGTTTCATTCTGACTATCAATATAACTTCTCATTAGAGTAAAAACAGGATTCAATCCCATTTGATTTAAAAACGAATGGTTTGAAAAATAGGCAGTGCCAACACGTATAGGTGAGTTTTCTTCGATACGACCTCGTATGCCAAGAAACATTAGTCCAAGAAATACAATTGAAAAGGTGATTTTTAAGACAAGAGAAGCATCATTTTTTTCTAAATCTGCTCTGAAATTTTTTCGATGTAGTTTATAAAATACAAACAATAAGATTAGCAACGGAATACCTACAAACAAATGTTTTGGTTCTTGAGCAATCATTTTAATAACAAAACCAAAACTATCAATCCATGCTAGAGCACCAATTGATAATCTTGAAAAAAACTGATTAAAGTACGGAATGTCTATTGAGGTAATAATAAAGGCAAGTATAAATAAAATGGCTATCCAGTAGAACACTATTTTTTTTAGTAAATGATTTCTTTTGTTTAATATTTCCATCACCAAAAGAACCAAAGCTGGCAATATGAGAATATAGCTTGAGATTACTGTGTCAAAACGAATTCCCATTATAAATGCTTGTATAATAGTTAAAATGCTTACTTCCTGAAAATCTATTCTATCCAGTTCTGTAAGGAAAAGAATACATCGAAACACAAAAAACACACTTAATACAAGTGCATAGGTTTTGAGTATTAATTTAAAACTCCCAAATTTTTTCATTTAATAATAGTGCTTAATGAGGTTGAATAAAAAGCAGCTACGAAGTTCGATTTTTTTTAGCTGAACAGCAAGTTTTCTTAAAAAGCGATATCATAAGGAATCGTAAATGGACTTTAATTAAATATAACTGATTGTATGGCAGAATAAAGAGTGTGTTTCAAAATAGAGTCCATAACATTTGATTTCGAAAATTTTTGATTGACTTCTATTTCAATTCCAATATAGTTTTGTGTAAATCGTTGTCGTAAATAGCTTGTGAAACCATCTGCTTTTCCTAAATACGGATAATTGAATCTTACATTCAAACCTGAATTTTCTGTTTTTATCTGTGTTTTAAGAAATGCCGAAAACTCTTTTTCTGAACGCTTTCTTGAATCATAAAGCAATCCTATGTCGCAATGACGCTCTATGCCATTTAAATGTGGTGTAAACGAATGTATAGAAAGATGCACCACATTTTCATTATTCAAAATCAGTTTTGCTATTTCTGATTCAACTTCATTTCGGTAAGGATGATAATAATTTGTAATGATAGCTCCTTTTTCTTCCAAATCTAAGCGTTTAGTATATATTGAAAACAATTTAGGATGATAACGTGAACGGTTTAATTCAATCAGTAACCGACTTGTTTTACTTGATTTTGAATATACAGATAAAGGTTTTAAATATTCAAAAATGTCTAAAGCTCCCAAATCGAAACCTTGATGTGTTTTTAACACATGTTTCTCTTTTTTGAATAGATATTCGTAAGGTTTCGGAATGTCATTTCCACCATGTTCACAGGTAATAATGAGTTTCAATTGACAAACAATTGATTAGTTTCTAAGCATTCGGCAAGTTTTAAATACACTTGCTTAATTTTTTTTTCAGAAGCGTCTTTTCCAATGGCTTTTAAAATTCGTGTAGACAATGTTCCCTGAGCTAAAATGAGTTCAATTGCATTCTGATGTTCAGATGATATGTTTGGTTTGACATGATTGTATAAATGTTTCCAAATATCTTGCATTGTTGAGGTTTGTTTAATGCCGAAAAGAGAGGTGTAGTCTAAATTACAAACTTTAGAATGATCACCATGCTTGATGCCATCGTTTAAGATTTCGAACAGCTCTAATTTTGTCCATTTTTTTTGGTTTTGTAAGCTGCAAAACTCTTTATGAACCATTGCTTTTAAGACTTCAATTATCAAAATACAAATGGCAATATCGGCTTTCGGACATTCTTGGATGTCAACCAAACGGATTTCTATTGCGTTTCTGTCAAAACGAGCAATAGCACCTCTGGAGTTTAAAAAGTGATGATCTAAAATTTTTTGAGTGTCATATGGTTTAATGGCTCTTTTTATAGGTTCAAAAATGGTTGAATAATAGTCAACTTTGCTAAAAACACGTTCAGGAATTACCATACCTGTCATTTCAGGAATTTCCTTTTGATTGGTTTTATAGAATTCTAAACGCGAATCCATAAATCCAGTAAGACGACCTTCTAATATGGGAGAGCTTGCACACAATCCAGGAATTAAGGGTAAAACAATACGAATGGCAGCATGAAGTTTTTCAAATTCCTTATCGTCGTAAAATGGAAGATTAATATGAGTGCTTTGTACATTGCTCCAACCATGACCGTTACAGTCAAAAATTCTATTATAAAGTTCATAAACTTCGCTATAGCTGTGTTTCCAAAGTTTGGTATCCTTTAACGGATTCATTAAAGGGTGTGATGCTGTTGGTAGTAATTGAACGTTATAAGGTTTTAATAAAGCATTAATTTCTAAAACATTCTTATGAAAATCATCAGATAGTGTTTCCAAATTTGATGTAGGTCCATTGGTTTTTAATTCTACAACATGTGCGACAAGTTCATTGCTCCATGCAATTTTTCCATTGTCAACATCTGAAGTAAGAACGCCATTTTTAAGAGTTAGCAGCTTGTCTACATCAGGAGCTACTTTAAAATCTGAAGTCTTTACGAGCATGTACTCCAGCTCGATTCCAAATACTTCAAATAAATGATATCTTTTACTCATAATTATTCTAATCTCATTTTTAATGCTGAAAGGATTGTGGTGTAAATTACATCACCATAGTATACATCTTCAACACCAAAATCGATGTTGGGATTATCATTAATTTCAATGACCATAGGCTTATTATTAACCACCTTAATATCAATACCAAATAGTCCTTTCCCTATTAATTTTGAGCTTTTTATAGCCATATTAAGAACGTTGGTGGGAACATCTTCAAGCGCTACACAATCTGCATTGCCATCTTGGTCGTCTTTTTTCTTGGCATTCCAATTATAAATTTGCCAGTGATCTTTAGCCATATAGTATTTACAAGCATAAAACGGCTTGTCATCTATAATTCCTATTCTCCAATCATAATCTGATGGGCAAAATTCTTGAGCTATAATAAGGTCTGATTCTTTCAACATTTCAGATACTAAAAGGTCATATTCTTCTTCAGTTTTAGCCTTTTTAACACCAAAGGAAAACGTAGAGTCAGGAGCTTTTAAAACACAAGGTAATCCTACTGTTTTTAGGACGTCATGTTTGTTTTCTTTGTGAATGATTACTGTTTTTGGAGTGGCAATATTCGCATTGTTTAATGCTTCTGCCATGTATACTTTATTACAGCATTTCAAAATAGCGTCTGGATAATCAATTATAGCAATGCCTTCTTGTTGTGCTTTTCTGGAAAAAGCATAAGCTTCATTGTTAACTTCGGTACTTTGACGAATAAGTAATGCATCAAAGGAAGATAATCTTGATAAGTCTTTAGGTTCTATGATTTCGGCATAAATATTCATTTTTTCAGCTATATCAATAAACTTTTTTAATGCTTTTTGATTGCTAGGAGGAGCAGGATCTTTTGGGTTGACCAAGATGGCTAAATCAAAATCGGAAGTAGCAAGTTTTGGTGTGTCATATCGTTTTTTTCCAAAATACTGATTGGCAAAAATCTGAACGGTTTCGAAATGCTCCTTTGGAATTTCTGATTCTGAAATTGCCTTAATGCTTTGTACAGTCCATTTTAAATTATGACTAAATTTTACTCTTAAAAAAGGCACCTGAAAGTGTTTGTAAAACAAGCTGCTCAATTCCTTATACTTTTGAGCTACATTTTGCCCAAAATAAATGCTTAGTGTAAACTCGCGAGATTTGATGTTTTTCAAACTCTGTTGAATCACATCATCAAATTCGTCTGAGACAATACGTACCAATTTTAATGCCCTTAAGTCTACAATATTTTTAACAGTTGGGATTGGTAAATGCTCTCTTGCCTCAGCTAAGAGTGATACATAATAACCTTTAGACTGGTAAGAATAGTCTTTACAAAGATTAAATATTCTAGCTTTTTTTAAAGTTGAAAACTTTGGATCGGTAAGATACTCCTGAGAGGAAATTACTGTAATATTCTCAATCGAAAAATTCCATTTTTCTGGTTGATTGACAACAATGTATTTATTCATTCATGACGCTAAAAAGCGATAAAATTTTAAGCAAATTTAGATTATTTTTAAATTGCTTTTACAAAATTGAAAAAAATATTTTTATAAACGTCAAGTCTTTGTTGTTTAGTTATTTGCAAGGTTTTAGGTTGTGGTATTTGTCAATTTATTTTAGTTAAAATAGTTTATAAACAGGGTATTGTAAATGTGCTTTTTCATAATGCTCACTTTGCTTATGCAACCAGTCTAATTGAGCATACCAGTTTGCTGAAAAATCTTGATCGTTTATCTTTTTTAAATTGAATTCTTTTTCGAGTAGTGGATTCTGTTCTAGCAAAAGTTTTGCCTTATCTTCCCATACATAAGGAGAAAACCCTTCTTTTTGCTGAAGAATGGTATCAAAGAAATTCCAGCTAAAAAATGAATCAGGAGCCTGTGGCTCTAAGGTTTCGATTAGATATCTAAAGGCATTCTGATTTGTATAGACTATATAATCACCTTTTTTAAACATGACTTGCTCTTCACGAGTATCAACTTCAACGTTATAATGCAGATAATGACCTTCATAAGCCTGTGTTCTGGTGTCGTAGTTTTTGATTTTATATGAATTTACGAAGAGTATTGTATCTTTTTTAAAGGAAGTCATTTCTACTTCGTTTAACTTTAGCAAATCAATGATTGTCCACCAACTTTTAGGAATCACATACGCTTCTGGAATATCAATTTCTAAAGTCGGTTTCATGTAGTTTTGATAGGTTATGTCTTTAGTGAAAGGTTTTTTAGAATCATATTTTAAGCGTTGAAATCCAGTTAATTCACTTTCGATTAGTTCTCCTTCAAAACCTTTAAACATAAGTGTGGTTGTTCGTGTTGTATCAATAGTCCACTGAAGAGGATAGGTTGGTTTTTTCTGAAGTTCTTTAACTGCATTTTGTCTTAATTTTGAAATGGTATCTCCTTCTGTTTCTGTAATCTCAATCATACTAATCATAAGTTCGTAAGTGCCTTTAACGCGTTCCTTATAAGGTTTTAACATGTGTGTTTCAACCATCAATCCCAAAGTATTCCATAGTGTGGTATAACCTGTTGAATATCTGGGAGAGTCCATAAACTGACTAAATCCTGTTTCAGGAGTTCTGTTAAACACATTGACATAAGGTGTGATATTCCATTCTTTAGTTTTTAGTTTTTGTTCTAGTTGAGGCATCATTTTAGTGTGTAAAAAATCACCTAGAGTTCCACCTAATTTGTTGTGTTGTGTAAATAAATGTGTTAACGTATATTGGTAATCTGCTCCATTACTTACGTGATTATCTATAAATACATCTGGTTTTACGAGATGAAAAATTTTGGCAAATGTTCTGGCATTTTTTGTGTCACATTTGATAAAATCCCGATTCAAATCATAGTTGCGAGCGTTACCTCTAAAACCGTATTCTTTTGGACCATTTTGATTGGTTCTGGTTGTTGAATTCCGATTTAGACTTCCGCCAATATTATAGACAGGAATAGTTACCAAAACAGTTTCTTTTGGCATGTCAATTTTTCCCTGAGCAACATCGCGAAACAATAACATGGTAGCATCAATACCATCTGATTCACCTGGATGAATTCCATTATTGATTAGTAAAATGCGTTTACCAGTGTCTCGTATTGAGGCAAAATCAAATTTTTTGTCAACATTAAGGGTTACAATATGTAAAGGGTTTCCTGAGTCTGTTTCACCAATAGCTTGAATAGAAATTTCAGGATGCATTGCAGCTAAATTAGAATAGAAAGCGATAGTTTGCTCGTAGGTTGCTGTTTCTGTGCCATTTGAAGTTTCAAAAATTGTTGTAAAATCGATATCAGATTTGTGTTCGTTTGAATTACAGGAGCTTAAGATTAATAAGCAAATGATTAGCTTTTTCATGGAGAGGTATTTATACTATAAACTTAATCAATTCGTTTGATTTATTAACACAAGTATGTTTTGCGCCTCCCAAAAATATATTAATTTCGCCTCACTTTATTTAAAATCGATGTCACAGACTACAAATACAATTTTAATGGTTCGTCCAGTAAATTTTAGGATGAATGAGCAAACTGCTGTCAATAACTATTTTCAGGAAGATTTAGATATTAAAAATGCTGAAATTAATAAAAAAGCCCAATTGGAGTTTGATGCTTTTGTTGAAAAGTTAAGAGCAGTTGGTGTCAATGTTATCGTAGAAGAGGATGATAAATTAATGGACACTCCAGATTCTATTTTTCCTAATAATTGGGTAAGTTTTCATGAAAATGGAGATGTTGGTTTGTATCCTATGTTTGCTGAAAATAGAAGAAAAGAGCGTCGTGATAAAGTCTTTATTCGTTTGGAAAAGGAAGGTTTCAAAATTGAGCATATCATTGATTATACAAGTGCTGAAGACGAGGGTATTTTTTTAGAAGGTACAGGAAGCTTACTTCTTGATAGAGTCAATCGTAAGGCTTATTGTGCTTTGTCTCCAAGAGCAGATGAAGATTTATTTATCGAGTTTTGTGAAGATTTTGAATATACACCAATTATTTTTACGGCTTATCAAACAGTTGATGGTAAGCGTTTGCCAATTTATCACACCAATGTGATGATGTGTCTGGCTGAAAAATTTGCAGTGATTTGTTTAGATAGTATTGATGACAAAAAGGAGCGTAAAAAAGTCGTAAAACACCTTAAGGAAGATGGAAAAGAAATTATTTCAATTTCCGAATCGCAAATGCATCAGTTTGCCGGAAACATGTTACAAGTTCAAGGTCATCTCAATCAGCGATATTTAGTAATGAGTAAAGCAGCTCATGACAGTTTAACTGAAAAACAAGTTGCAACTATTGAAAAATATTGTCCAATTTTATCCAGTTCACTTGAAACTATAGAGACGTGTGGTGGAGGCAGTGCACGTTGTATGATGGCCGAAGTCTTTTTGCCTAAAGCTTGAGCGTTTACTACAATTTTTTATATGGAATAATTAATCCAGTTTATTAAAAATGTAACCACCTTTTTCGGCTCCCCAAATGTGTTCGTCGTTATCATCAAAACCTCTATCCCATGAGATGATTTTATCTGAAAAAATTTCAACTTCACTTGTGGCATAAGAGGCACCATATAAAGTGCTTTCACATGATTTTTCTCCGGTTTGACCTTTAAAATAATCAGAATCGATTCGTTTAAGTATTACTTCGCAACCTTCTTTTTTTGAGACTTGTCTCATTGACAATGAATCAAACGCCTTAGGGGTTTTCCATTTGCCAATCCATAAAGAGTCGTTTTCTATAGTATAGATGGCTGAGCTAAACATGCTGTCATTCAATTGTGTGACTTCATAAATTCGTTGCCTGTATGGTTTGTTTTGGCGTGCATTCAAGGCTTGTTCTACATACAAAAAGTTTCCTTTATCGTTCCAGATGGGATACATATGAAGAGAGATGTTAAAATAAGTAGAGTCAATTCCAGCTTGAATTTCAGAAGTAAAAGATCCTTGCATCATACCCAATAAATCGTGCAGGTGATTTTCTATTGCTTTTTCTTTAGGTTTTGTTTCAATGTTTTTACAGCTAAACAGAGTGGTTAGAATCGCAAGAGAGAGAATAAGATATTTCATGGTGTGTTGCTTTTGGCTAAGATACACAAAAGCAATTATTCGGTTGGCTTATTTTTTGGAAGTTCTACATAAAACTTTGTACCAACATTAGGTGTGCTCTCAACCCAAATGCGACCACCATTAAGTTCAACCAATTCTTTACAAATACTAAGCCCGAGACCTGTTCCCTTTTCATTGTCAGTGCCTCTAGTTGTAAAGGTTCCGCTTTGAAACAATTTGTCTACATTTTCACGGGAGATACCAACACCTGTGTCTTCAACACAAATTAAGGTTTTTCCATCATGATCGTTGTTAGAAACTGTAATCACATCGCCAACGCGAGTGAATTTTACTGCATTTGTAATCAAATTTTGTATTACAATTTCAATCATACTCTTATCTGCATAGATAAAGTCTCTACGAGATTCATCAATAAGAACGATGCGTTTTTGTTCTACTTTTTGTTCCACAAGTGCTATCTTATTTTGAAACACCTCTTGTATATTGAATAATTCAGGTTTTGGTTTAAGGTTTTGCATTTGTGACTTAGACCAGTTTAAAAGATTGTATAATAATGACGATGCATTATCGGCATTTTCACTCAATTCTGGAACCAAATTGTAAAACTCTTCACGCGAGATGCTGTCTTCTTTTAAAAGATCAATAAAAGCTTTAATTGATGATATAGAGTCTTTTAAGTCGTGAGAAACAATAGAAAATAAGCGGTCTTTGACTTTATTAATATCTTCTAAATTTTTGATCTGTTCAGAAAAAGCTTCATTTTGTAATTGTATTTGTTTGTTTTTCGCTAGTAATTCTTTGTTATACTTTAATAAACCACGACGTTTTAGATATAGAAGAAGTAAAACAGTAGATATAATTAAGAGAGCAGCCATCAAGACGTATGACATGGTTTTTAATTGTTTAACCTCCTCTTGGTTTTTTTGTTTTATGTCTTGCTTTTCAATAGAATTAATTGCGTCATCTATAGTGGTGTCACCAACTTCACTTGTAATAACTTTAGTGTTTACTGGAATTTTTGGTTGTTTGGCTTTTTCTAATTCTGTTTTTAAGTCGTAGTATTTACTTTGCCAAAAGAAGGCATTTTGAAATCTGCCATTTGTTGAATCTAACTCTTTATGTAATCGGTAGTTTTTTAAAAGCTCAGGTTTATTATCAATTTTAGTCGCAATACCATACGCTTCATTGAGTTGAATTTCAGCAAGCTTCACTTTTCTTTGTTGCATGTTAAGCTCGCCAATGGCATTTAACGATCTTAATATACCATCATCATTTTTAATTCTTCTGTTAAACTTTAACCCTTCAACCAAATACTCTGCAGCCTTGTCATAATCTTTAAACTGTAAATATTCGCTACCAATTCTAGGGAGAACTTCACCTCTTATGGCTTGATCTTCATCTGGGTTTAATAAACGCAGTACTTTTTCGTAATATTCAATCGCTTTTCTGTGCTCTTTTCTATCAGAATATAAAGATGCTATGTTTTTTGTTGAGGATTTAATTCCAAAACTATCCTTTAACTGTTCTCTTACATTTAGAGCTTTAATGTTAAATTCTAAAGCCTTATCTATCTGATGTGTATTATAGTAAGCTTCTGCTAAATTGTTATAGGCTAAGCTAAGTTCGTCAAGTAAATTTCTTGTTTCAAAGATTTGTATGGCAGATAAAGAGTGTTCCAGTCCAACACTATAATTACCACGCTTAATTTCAATAAGCCCAATACTGTTATTAACTTTAGCAATTCCTAAAGTGTCACCTAATTGTTTATAATATTGTCTTGATTTGTTATAACCATCAATAGCATTGTAATAATCATCTTTTTGAGAATAAATTAATGCCTTGTAAAAGTTGACATCAGCAATGCCTTTGGTATGATTTAAAAACTTTGAAAGTCTTTCGGTTTGGTCAATATACAAAAGTGCTTTTTTAAAGTTCTTGCTTTTATACAATGCATTAATCAAATATAAAGATGTATCAACCTTAGAAGAATCTTGTTTTTGATAAGCTAATTGTATGGTAAGACTGTCGATCTCATTTGTTTGGGAGAAACAAAAAAGCGAAGAACATAAAACAGCTAATGTAATTAACTGCCTCATAGCGTAGTTTTAATAGTTACCGAGTTAATTAAAGACTTATTGGCCTTGAGGGAAAGGGATAACAAGTTTAAAAAATTCAAGGGTAACCTAGATAATGATAGAAAATTAAGTTTCATCAACGTTTGGGACTCTTGATTAATAGCTTACCAAAAATGGATAAAAGGGTTCTAAAATGCTAATTTTTGGGTTTTAATACCTAAAAATTAGATAAAGTGAGCTTTATATTTTAGGAAAAAATCGACGAATAGATAAACGGCAAAAAACATAGAAAAACGACATGTTTGTCGATGAAATGCATGTTTTGATTTAAAATCATGATTATGAGTTGTTTAGAAAGTTGGGATCAAGCATAAAAAGCATTTAAAATTGATTGTCTAAAGATGAAATTATGCTAAAATTTTTGCAAATTAATCAGTAATTTCTTTATGATTCTAAAGATTTAAGATCTGTTTCTTGTCCAAATTTAATCATGTTTCCATCATTATCTAAAATAGCAAATTCACGCATTCCGTATGGTTTATTTTCTAATCTACCATTTGGATGAATGACACCGTTAGATTTTAATTCTTCATATAAAACATCTATGTTTTCAACATCAACATAACAGCTTGTGTTTTCAGGGTGAATTTTATCATCGCATTTCCAGAAATGAACTACAAAC
Source organism: Psychroserpens mesophilus (assembly GCF_050617655.1). Taxonomy (GTDB): domain Bacteria; phylum Bacteroidota; class Bacteroidia; order Flavobacteriales; family Flavobacteriaceae; genus Psychroserpens; species Psychroserpens mesophilus_A. The sequence goes on from NZ_JBODQC010000007.1 coordinate 128,795, forward strand.
TGATCACGAGCAATGATAGCGTAATAATCATCTAAATAACCTTGACGATTAAAACCCAGTTTAGTTTTGTAAAATTCTACCGTTTTTTTGATATCCAGAGATGCCAGAACAGGAATGCCTCGCAATAAGTGTTGTTGTCTTTCCATAATTATAATTGATTGATAGCTTCTAAATTAATCAATTAAAGCCAGTCATAGTCTTAAAAAAATAATAAAAAACCTATCTTTGCAGACTTATAAAAAAGGATTAAAATGAATCTTCAGGAGATACTTTCAAAGCAGGTAAAACAGGCTGTAAAATCAATTTATAATGCTGAATTAGAATCGGTAGAATTTCAGGCAACCCGTAAGGAGTTTGCAGGTGATATTACTGTAGTAGTGTTTCCAATGCTGCGAGTAGTAAAAGGGAGTCCTGTTCAAATTGGTGAGCAAATCGGGAATTTTCTGGTGGATCATGTTTCAGAAGTTAAGGCCTTTAATGTGGTAAAAGGGTTTTTGAATATCGAAATTGATGACTCGTATTATATCCGTTTTTTTAGTAGAATTAAAAATCAGAAAGACTATGGGTTTGTAGCTCCCAAACCTTCTGAAAAAGCAATAATGGTAGAGTATTCTTCGCCAAACACCAATAAACCATTGCACTTAGGTCATATTAGAAATAACTTATTAGGTTATAGTGTTTCTGAAATTTTAAAAGCTTCAGGAAAGAAAGTTTATAAAACGCAAATTATCAATGATAGAGGCATTCATATTTGTAAAAGTATGTTGGCCTGGAAACGTTTCGGAAATGGAGAAACTCCTCAATCATCAGGATTAAAAGGCGATAAGCTCGTTGGAAATTATTATGTTAAGTTTGATCAGGAATATAAAAAGGAAATACAACAGCTAATAGCTCAAGGGCAATCTGAAGAAGAAGCAAAGAAAAAAGCACCAATACTTATAGAAGCACAACAGATGCTCCAAAAATGGGAAGTTGGAGATGCTGAGGTTGTTGCACTATGGGAAATGATGAATGGTTGGGTTTATGAAGGTTTTAGTCAAACCTATGAAAACTTGGGTGTCGATTTTGATAAACTCTATTACGAAAGTGAAACCTATTTATTAGGAAAAGAATTTGTTGCCGAAGGTTTAAAAACCGGTGTTTTTTACAAAAAAGAAGATGGTTCAGTTTGGTGTGATTTAACAGAGGAAGGCTTAGATGAAAAAATCGTTTTACGAAGCGATGGAACAGCTGTCTATATGACTCAAGATATTGGTACTGCAATTCAGCGTGTTAAAGATTTTCCAGATGTAGGAGGTATGGTTTATACGGTTGGAAATGAACAGGAATATCATTTTCAAGTATTGTTTTTGATTATTAAAAAACTGGGTTTCGACTGGGCTAAAAACTTATTTCACCTGAGCTATGGAATGGTTGATTTACCTTCAGGAAAAATGAAGAGTAGAGAAGGAACCGTTGTAGATGCAGACGATTTAATTGTTGAAATGGCGCAAACTGCTGAAGAGATTTCTGAAGAATTAGGCAAACTTGATGGTTACTCCAACAAGGAAAAACAAGACCTGTACAAAACAATTGGTTTAGGTGCCTTGAAATATTATATATTAAAGGTTGATCCCAAAAAACGAATTTTATTCGATCCTAAAGAATCTATCGATTTTCAAGGTAATACAGGGCCTTTTATTCAATATACCTATGCCAGAATTCAATCGATTTTACGAAAATCTGATCTTAATGAAAGTATCGTTTTGAGCACATCCGAAATAACTCTCCATGATAAAGAAAAAGAATTACTCAAACAACTTAAGTTATTTCCAGAAGTCATTCAAAATGCTGCAGCAAATCATAGTCCAGCATTAATTGCTAATTACACCTATGATTTAGTCAAAGAGTTCAATTCATTTTATCAAAATGTATCTATTCTAGGTGCAGATAATGAGAATGAAAAAGTATTTCGTGTTCAACTATCTCAAACGGTTGCAAGCGTCATAAAAAGTGCATTTGGTTTATTAGGTGTTGATGTTCCTGAACGAATGTAGGACTTTTATGTGTCTGTAAATCAGGATAATGCTTTGTGGTTAATGTTAAAAAAATGTTAATATAGCAATTTTTTAAAACTCACATTACTGTTTTCTCGTAAGTGTTTTTGTCCACCCCAAAGGGCTTTATAATCAGAAGTTTAACAAAAAACACTAATCAAATGAAAAACAAAACTACTCTTGTTATTGCATTCGCAATAACTTTATTATTAATGTCAGCATCTTCGTTCGCACAAATTGTGACGAATGGTGCAGATGATGGAACTGACGGAACATTACGGAATGAAATTGCAGATACACCAATTGGAGGAACAATCACATTTTTACCAACCGTAACAACTGTAACTTTAAACGGTGAACTTACAATCGATAAAGATCTTACAATTATTGGAACTCCATTACTTACAGTCACTATCGATGCAAATTTTAATGGCCGCGCATTTAATATAAGCTCAGGAAATGTATCGTTAAATGATTTAACGATTACCAATGGCGTCGCACCTGATGGAGGTGGCATTTATATGACCAATGCTGCAGTAACGATTAATGATTGTATTATTACAAATAACGTAGCTAATGCCTTAGGCTCACCAGCTGGTTCTGGTGGCGGAATTTTTAATGATGTTGGTGGAATTTTAGTAGTCAATGATTCTGAAATATCCTCCAATATGGCAAATAGAGCTGGTGGAGGAATTGAAGATAAAACAGCTGGAGGAACAACAATCACAACGACTTTAAATAATGTTTCTTTGTTAAATAATAATGCAGGCGTAACACCAGCAACAGCAGCACCTGGAAATGGTGGAGGAATCCATGTGTCTAGTAATGGTTCTGTAAATATCAATGGTGGTATTGCATCTGGAAATATTGCTGCACTTGAAGGAGGAGCCTTATGGAATGGCTTTGGAACCATGACAGTTGATGCCATGATTATTAATGGAAATGATGCACAAGGTAATGGTGGAGACAATGGAGGTGGAGGAATCTTTAACAACGGAGGAACATTAATCGTTCAAAATGGAACTACAATAACAAACAATACAGCATCAGGAACTTTAGGTTCAGGAGGAGGGATTTTTACATTAACTCCTGGAACTATTGATGTTGACGGACTTACAATAGAAAATAATACGGCTAATAGAGCTGGTGGAGGAATTGAAATCAATTCAGCATCTGGCGAAACCTATACGTTCAACGATGTAACATTAATTGGAAATACAGTAAATGGACCAGCACCAGGAAATGGTGGTGGATTGCATATTTCCGGAGCAGGAGATGTGATTTATAATGGAGGAACGGTTTCAAATAATACAGCCTTTGAAGGTGGTGGACTCTGGAATAGCGTTGGCTTAATGTCAGTTAACGGAACAACAATCACAGGAAATATAGCCAATGGAAATGTTACAGGTGGTGGTGGACTTTTTAATAACGGAGGAACACTTAATGTAGATGCTTCAACAACGCTAACAGGAAATTTAGCAGACGCACCAGATGTTGGTGGACGAGGAGGAGCTATTTTCAATAATACTGGAGGTATTTTAAACTTGGCCTCAGGATTAACAATATCAGGAAACTATGCCAGTAGAGCAGGTGGAGCGATTGAAGATAGTTCTGGAAATACTTTAGCTTTAGCTGGCGTGATTCTAACAGGAAACTCAGCTGGTGTTGATATTGGTTTAGGAAATTCAATTAGTCCAAACCCAGGAAATGGAGGAGCAATTCATTTATCAGGAACTACAAATGCAACTATAGATAACAGTACAATCACATTAAATTTTGCTGCTTTAGAAGGTGGAGGTTTATGGAATAACTTAGGAACCATGACCGTAGATAATACGTTGGTAGATGGAAATGATGCTCAAGGCGCAGATGCAGATACTGGAGGAGGAGGAATCTTCAATAATGGCGGAACACTCGTCGTTCAGAATTCAACAACCGTAACAAATAACTTAGCTTCTGGAGCTTCTGGTTCAGGAGGAGGAATTTTAAGTACAGATGGAAATGTAACAGTAAACTCATCATGGGTTGCTTATAATACATCAAGTCGTGCAGGAGGAGGAATTGAATTAATTGAAGGAAACCTTAATTTAATAAATACCACTTTAGACTTTAATACCACAGGCTCTTCACCAGGAAATGGTGGTGGATTGCATATCACTGGATCTGCTGATGCTTCTATTTTAGGCGGAACTGTAAATAGCAATATTGCTGCTCGTGAAGGAGGAGGGCTTTGGAATGGTTCTGGAACCATGACAGTTAATAATGTAACAATTGATGGTAACGAAGCTCAAGGTTCGGCTGCTGATGATGGTGGAGGCGGAATCTTCAACAATGGAGGAACGCTTAATGTTCAAGGAGGTACTACAATAACTAATAATAACGCAACAGGAACTTCAGGTTCAGGCGGAGGAGTCTTTTCAACTGATGGTGTTGTAACTATTTTAGATTCTGAAATATCTACGAACTCATCAAATCGTGCAGGTGGTGGAATAGAACTTATTGAAGGAACTTTAAATGTTACCAATTCAATGGTTAATTCAAATACAACCGGATCAGCACCAGGAAATGGAGGTGGACTTCATATCACTGGAGCTGCAAACTCTAATATTTCAGGAGGTGCATTTAATAATAATGTTGCTTCAAGAGAAGGAGGAGGCTTGTGGAATGGTACTGGAACCATGACTATCGTTGGTGTTCTTATAAATGCAAATACAGCAAGTGGACCAGCTGCCGATGATGGTGGAGCAGGAATTTTTAATAATGGAGGTACACTTTTAGTTCAGAATGGAACAACAATAAGTAATAACATTGCAGATGGAACTTCAGGTTCTGGTGGAGGAATCTTATCAGTAGGAGGAGATGTGACCGTTAATGCATCATCAATTACAACAAATCAAGCAAACAGAGCAGGAGGTGGTATTGAACTGGCTGGAGGTACTTTAAATCTTGTCAATGTAATTTTAGATATGAATAATGCAGGAGTTTCACCTGCAGTTGCAGCTCCAGGTTCTGGAGGTGGATTGCACGTGACGGGTTCTGCAACGACGAATATTTCTGGTGGCACTACTAATGGAAATATTGCTGCCAATGAAGGTGGTGGTTTATGGAATGGTTCTGGAATAATGACCATAGTCAATCATACAGTTAATGGTAACACTGCATCTGGAAATGATGCTACGATACCTGGAGCTGCTGGTGGTGGTGGAATCTATAATGAAGGAGGAACCTTAGATGTATCAGGCTCAACGATAATTTCAAATAATAATGCTGATGGTGCACAATCTACAGGTGGTGGAATTTTAAATGCTGCTGGTACGCTATTAGCAAATGGAATCACGATTGAAGATAACCAGTCCAATCGTGCTGGTGGAGGAATTGAAACTAATGGAGGTGGAGCAGTAACGCTTACTAATGTGAGTTTAAATTCTAATGATACTGGTGTTGTCACTGGAGCAGGTGCACCTGGAAATGGTGGAGCATTTCACGTTAGTGGTAACAGTATGGTTAATGTTACTGGTGGTACTATAAATATGAATACTGCTGCTTCAGAAGGTGGTGGTTTATGGAATGGTTCAGGAACTATGACTGTCGACGGAACTACTTTAGATAGCAATATAGCTCAAGGTGATGCTGCAGATAATGGAGGTGGAGCTTTATTTAATAATGGAGGAACTTTAATCGTTCAAAATGGAACAAGTATTATCAATAACATTGCAACTGGAGCTTCAGGTTCTGGTGGAGGAATTCAAAATGTTGATGGAGGAACTGTATCAGTTTCAGATTCGTCTATAACCGGAAATACAGCAAATAGAGCTGGTGGTGGAATTGAAGATAATTCTTCTGTTGCTTCTGGAACACTTACACTTACTAATGTAATCTTAAATAGTAATTCCGTAGGATCAGCACCTGGAAATGGTGGAGGATTACATATAACAGGTCCAGGTAATGCTGATATCACAGGTGGAACTGTAAACTTTAATTCTGCTGACAGAGAAGGTGGAGGTTTATGGAATGGATCAGGAATTATGAATTTAGATGCTGTAGTCATTGATGGCAATACAGCTTTAGGTTCTGCTGCAGATGATGGTGGAGCTGGAGTTTTTAACAATGGTGGAACCTTAAACGTTAGCAATGGAACAGTCATTTCAAACAACACAGCTACAGGAACTTCTGCATCAGGTGGTGGATTATTAAGTACTGCTGGTGATGTGACGGTTACAGATTCTTCGTTCGAAGCAAATTCAGCTAATAGAGCTGGTGGAGCAATTGAAATTATTGATGGAACATTAATATTCACAAACTCTATAATGTCTAATAACGATGTTGACGGAACTGCAGGAACAGCTGCACCAGGAAATGGTGGTGGATTGCATGTTACTGGAACATCTGGAACAGTAACAATTTCAACAAGTACCATAACTGGAAATGCAGCAGCTAATGAAGGTGGAGGACTTTGGAATCAAAATGGAACCACAATGAATGTCTCTGCATCAACTATTGACAATAATACTGCTGGCGAAGGTGGTGGTGTATTCGGAAATCCAGGAGCTGTTACAACAATTATGACGAGTACAGTTTCAGGGAACTCAGCATCAGTATCTGGTGGAGGAATCTTTAATACTGGAGCAAGTTTAGATATCAATGCTTCTACTATAGCACAAAATACATCTGCTGGAACTGGTGGAGGAATTGGTGCTGTAACAAATGTTACTCTTAAGAATACTATAGTAGCTTTAAATACCGCGAGTTCAGGAACTGATGTTTCGGGATTACTAACATCAAATAATTTTAATTTAATTGGGACTGATGATTTAGCGGTATTTACTGCTCAAACTAATGATATAGAAGAAGCTAATCCACTTGTTGGTCCATTACAAGATAATGGTGGAACAACATTTACGCATCAATTATTAAATGGTTCTCCAGCGTTTGATGCAGGTGATTCTGCTGATACGTTTACAGATCAAATTGGCCAACCTGTATTTGGAGCGTCTCGAGATATTGGAGCTTATGAATCTCAAATGGCATTATCTATTGAAAATTTCAATCAGAATGCTGTATTAAATGTGTATCCTAATCCAACATCTGGCGTGTTTAACATCGAAATTGGAACTTCAATTTCAGGTGATGTTAATCTGAAAGTGATTTCAATAAACGGAAGATTGGTAAAAGAAACACTACTGAAATCGGGATTAAACAGTATTGATATCAACGGAATGGCTTCAGGCTTATATATTTTAAGTATGACTTCTGAAAACAATTCTGTGACACACAAACTGGTTTTAGATTAGTAGTTAGTCCTAATTACTAAACTAGATTTGCTAGGTAAGCCGTCGAAAGACGGCTTTTTTTACGTGTCATTTTTCAAGATAACATTTTAAAACCAGATGAGGTCATATATCGTAAATAGAGTATGACAAAACAATTTACATGTGTACTTGTTGTCTTTGTTTTTTTCGGAATAGCAAATGCTCAAAAAATTGATCATCTGATTTCCTTCAGAAACATAGATAGTAACCGTTATTTCAGATTTAATTACGACAATGATTATTTTGCTGCAAGTGATGAAAATTACACTCAAGGTTATAATTTGGAATTTGTATCTCCTTATTTTAGTAAAAACCCAATCAATTCACTTTTAATTAAACCAGAAATATATCAGTTGAAATACGGATTATCAATAGAACATATTGGTTTTACACCAGATCGATACGATCTTCCTGAAATTCAGTTTAATGATAGGCCGTTTGCTGCAGCAATCATGCTTAAATCGTTTGCAGTTGCTCAGCATTCAGATAAACAACTAAGAATACATTCTTCAGTTAATCTGGGAATTATCGGACCTGGAGCTTTTGGTGAAGAGATGCAAGTTGGGATTCATAAAGCCACTGGAAATAAAGTGCCAAGAGGATGGAGGCATCAGATTAAAAATGATATTGTGGTCAACTATACTATTGGAATTGAAAAGCAAATTGTGAATTTTAATGATGTTGCATCTGTACAGTCTCAATCTAATTTAAATATAGGAACTTTATTCACTAATGCTTCAGTTGGAGCAAATGTTATTCTCGGACAGTTTAAAGATTCTTTTTCTTCAGAGAATAACCAAACTAATTTTCAAATCTATGTGTATGCGCAACCTGTATTTAATGTCATAGGCTATGATGCTACGTTACAAGGAGGTTTGATAAATCGTGAAAGTCCGTATACCATTTCATCTAAAAATATTGAGCGTGTTACTTCACAGTTTAATTTCGGAATGGTTATTCAAACTAAAACATTGTATTTTGAATATACACGTTCAAGCATCACCAAAGAATTTGACACTGGATCTTTAGCAAAATGGGGCGGAATTCGAGTTGGATTTACCTTTTAAGCTGGTTGATTTTTCGCTGAAAAGATTCAATAACATCCGTCTATTGAGCTATTGGGTTGCTGTTGATGTTAAATACATTTAGCACTTAAACATTGTGAGCGATTTAATATATTAGAATTTATATAAACTATACTTTAGTAGTGCCACTTTTTAATTCTTCAGTTTGTAATTCATCCATATATACAATAGGGACAGCATATAGTATTGGCATATTATGCTTGTGCTTTTTTCGTAAAATTTTATTGATGGGGTTGAACAAAAGCGCTTTAGTAGTTGCAACGATTAAAACCTCATTTACGTTTGAATGTCTTCCTACGACGTCTTTCAGGATGTAGTCATTCAAAACTAATTTTTCCTGACGCAATAATGCTGAAATTTCATTAGCTTGATGCATATCTTTACTAATAATATGTAATTGTACCATAGCTGTGTCATTAAAATTATATAGCTTAAAGGTAAGACTTGTTTTTCATAATTTTTGTTAAAACCTTACTCTAAAACTGATGTTTGGCGTAATGCCCAAAGATAAATTATCAACAGTTACAATGTTTCCATTTTCATCGGTTGCAAAATAGGTGTTAATAATATTTTTTCGGTCAAATATATTCCAGATAGAAGCTCCTATAGAAGCGTCTAATTTTGATCCAAATTTTAATTTATAAGTTGCAGAAATGTCTGTTCTGAAATAATTACTCAGGTTACTACTGTTAGGTGATTTGTACTCTATAATATTGTTTGTTGTATTTTGAGTGTTTGCTGGACGTGTAGTAGGCTTGCCTGAATGCCAATTGAAACCTAAGGCGAGGTTTAAGTTATTAATGGCATAAGTGTTTGCAAAAGTTACGGCATGTCTGATGTCTAAATTATTCCTAAAAGACATATTGTTGTTTAAATTATCAAAGGTATAATCATTATTACTAAAGGAATAACTTAACCAGGTACTGAATGTTTCAAATTGTTTGTTAATTAAAAAATCAACACCTCTAACTTGATACTTCCCTATTTCATTAACGAATTGAAATTGATTTTGAAATCCTTGACTTCGGCTGGTAATGCCTTCAACATTTTTAATAAAGGCTTCTGCACTAATAAACAGTTTGTTTTTATTATAGTGAATTCCGAAAGCACCTTGAACACTCTTTATAATTGGAATATCTTCATTGTTAGATAAAATCCAGCGTCGTTTTTCAATACCTAAAAAATCATTCTGTAAATCAATAATTTGTGAGGTAGTCTGACTTTTGAATTCGGCTAAAAACTCTAATCTAAAGTTGTTGCTAAGTTTATGACTTACCGAAAGTCTGGGCTCAGTAAAAAACTCTGAAAATTTTTCAATAAAATTTGTTCTAATCCCTATTCTGGCATACGTATTTTTGTCTGCGGAAGTAAATTCAGCTTCGCCATAAATAGAATGTGTTCGATTGACCTCTCTGACAAAGCTCGTAAAGTCTGGAAAATCAAGTTCTTCTAAATTACTAATAATAACCTCATTAAATTGATAACCACCATGTAACTTTAAATTGTCATCAATATGGTTGGTAGCATTGATTTTGATGCCTAAATCTTTGACTTCATTTTCCTGATTTTGACGCTGACTGTTAATGACGTCAAAATCGGTGGCTTCAAGATTATAGTTAGAAATATATAGTTGTGCTGTTGTTGTGAGTTTGCTATTCCAGTATTTTAAATACTGAACTCCAGCAGCAAAATTGTTTTGTTCTAAAGTATTTGTTAGTGATTGGTTTTCATCTACAAGTGACAGTTGGTCATAGGTGAGACTATTGTTAATGGTAGAAAAATTAAACCGAATTTGATCTTGGTCTGTAATGTCGTAAAGCAATTTAGTAGCAATGTCATAAAAGTAAAAACGCTCGTTGTTAGATACAATTTGAGCCGTGTTTTGTTGTGAATTAGAAAAATCTGAATCCTGAAAAACACGCTGCAAATATTGATTGTAGGTTGGTGTAAAAATAAAGTCGGTTAGAGAACGTCTGGCTGAAAGCTGAAGTTCTGCTTGTTTAGTTATTGGAACTTTAGTAAACCCATCAGCATGTATGAGATTAAAACCTGCTCCAGCTTTAAAATTTTGATCCAGGCTATTAGATTGCCGCATGTCTATAACACTGGAAACACCGTCGCCATAAATAACACTCGTTCCATTTTTTGAAACATTGATATCTGTTGTAAGATATGGATTGAAAGCAGATACCAATCCAAAAAAGTGTCCAGATTGATACATTTTTATACCATCCCAGAGAATTAGGTTTTGGTCATGTGTACCTCCTCTTACATTAATATTTGAAACTGTTTCGTCAACACTTAAAACGCCAGGTAGTGCTTGTATAGTTTGTAATATATCAGGCTCTATAAGTCCTGGAAGAATTCCGAAATCTTTAGTTTTAATAACTGTTTTACCATCACTTTTTTTAGAAATTCCTTTTGTCAAATAATTAGTGATAACAACTTCTTCAAGTTTTTGAGTGATAAATTCACTTAATGGATTAATTCGTTTTGAGATGACTACATTGTAGCTGTCAATTAAAATAAAATCGAGATTTGTTTCTGCTTTTAAGTAATCTAATACTTCTTCCAGAGTGAGGCTTTTATTTGGTTTTACAATATGGATTTCTGATATCGTTTGATCAACATAGGTGAAATTTATACTGTATTGTGTTTCTAATGCGATTAGTATGTTAACAAGAGGTTGTGGCTCTTCAGATGTATTTTGAGCAATACTGCTGTAAATACTAGAGAAAAATATAATTACAAAAAGATAAATGATACCTTTTTTACTCACGTTTTAGTATAATGATATTGTCAGTTTTACTGTACGTTAAATGTAACGGTAAAGTAATGGATTTTAAGGCAATTTCAATATCATTATGCGTAAAACTTCCAGTAAATAATTGAGAATCGTCAATATTTTCCAAAGAAATAATTACATCGTGCTGTCTTTGAAACTCAGCGATAACTTCGCGATATGGTAAGCTTTTAAAACGACTTTGGTTTTGTAGCCATGAAGGCGTCGATTGATTTTCTTTTTCTGTAATAATTAATTTACCATCTAAAATAAAGAATGAATCTCCTGGCAATAATTTAGTAGTATTAGTATCGTACGTTACCGCAACTTTTCCTTCGTAACAAGTGACTTCAAAATAGTTGTTACGTTGTTTTATATTGAATTGTGTTCCTAAAACGGAAACAACACCATTTTCAGTTTTTACATCAAATTGTGATCCTTTTGCAACTTTAAAGAAAGCTTCACCATCTAATGAAACGTCTCTATTCTCAGTCCAGTCACTTTTATTAAAAACAAGTGTAGACATCGCATTTAGTTCCACTATAGAATTATCTGGCAACTCTATAGATTGCTTTTGAGATGCCATTGTATTAATTATGGTATCTCTAGTTGTAGTGTAAAAGTATACACCAAAGCAAATAACAAAAACAGCTGCTATTTTTAGTGCAGTAGGCAACCAGCTGATACTGGTTTGCGAACTTGTTTTAATCGTACTCATGACCTGTTCTAAATTCTCAGAAGTATTGTAATCCGGAGCTTTCAGGTGTTTAAGGTTTGTGTCTAATTTACACAATGCATCATAATCTTCAAGCTGTTTAAAAGCCTCAAGTTCTTGAGCATTAAGACTGTGATTCAGCCACTTTTGTATGAGTTCTTCTTTGTTCATGATATGATTTACATCTATATAACAGTTATCCTCTAAAAATTCCTACCTTATTATTCTCATTATAATTCATCAATATCTTCTCTCAACTTTTTTAGTGCTCCATAAATTCGTTTTTCAACGGCTTTAGTGGAAATTTCCAGTAGTTCTGCAATTTCTTTGAAGCGTTTTCCTTCAACACGATTCATTAAAAAAGCAACGCGCTGTGCTTCTGTTAGATTGTTAATAGCTTTATTTAGTTTTTCTTGATATTCTTTTTCTTGTAAAATAAATTCAGGTGTTTCGTTTGTACTAGATTTAGGTTTTATTTGTTCATGTTTCCTGACAACCTTTTGATGAGCGTAGGCATTAAGCATTAAATTATTTGCTGTTGTAAACAAAAAGCTTTTAGCTTTATCTGGTGCAATTTTTCCACAGTTTTCCCATAACTTTATAAAAGCTTCCTGAACTTTATCTTTAGGGCTAAGTGCTCTGCCAAATTTATAATATAAGAAGTTATGAAGATCTTCAGAATATTTATGGAACAGTGACGAGAACAATTGTTCCTCACATATGTTGTCATTAAGCGGTTTTGACATAGTTTGTAACTTGAAACTAAGTTTGAAATTTAAACAAAGGTAGGGGATTTTTAGATTTAGCTGTTATATAATAAAACAATAGTCTGTATTATTGATTCAGTCCAATAGTTCATTAAATACTTATTAAAAAAAGACTGCTGTTTTATATTTTAAAAAAATAGTTAGCAAAACAGAACCGCTTGGTTTTTAGTTTTAGTTTTTAGTTGGTAAAAAGGATTGCTGCCATAGCAATCCTTTTTTTATACTTTAATTTATAGCGCATCACTTTATAAATACACTACAAATACTTAAATTTGCAACTTTCCAAATACATGTAAATTAATTATGGTGTATTAACTAATTTGAAGAAAGACTATGTTTAATAATTTAAATGAAAAGTTAGATAAAGCGTTACATGTTTTAAAAGGGCATGGAAGTATTACGGAAGTCAATGTTGCCGAAACGTTAAAGGAAGTAAGAAGAGCATTGTTAGATGCCGATGTTAACTTTAAAATAGCTAAAGAGTTTACTAATAAAGTTAAAGACAAAGCTTTAGGTCAAAATGTTTTAACAAGTTTACAACCAGGTCAATTAATGGTCAAACTTGTAAAAGACGAATTAACTGAGCTAATGGGAGGAGATGCTGAAGGCATTAACCTTTCTGGTGCTCCTACAGTTATTTTAATGTCTGGTTTGCAAGGTTCTGGTAAAACAACCTTCTCCGGTAAATTAGCCAATTACTTAAGAAACAAGAAAACGAAAAAACCATTATTAGTTGCCTGTGATGTGTATCGTCCTGCAGCAATTGATCAGCTACATGTTGTTGGTAATCAGCTTAATATAGAGGTTTATAGTGATAAAGGAAATAGTGATCCTGTTGCAATTGCACAAGCTGGTATTGCTCACGCAAAAGCTAATGGACATAATGTTGTTATCATTGATACTGCTGGTCGATTAGCAGTTGATGAGGCAATGATGACAGAAATTTCTAATATTCATAAAGCTATTCAGCCTCAGGAAACACTTTTTGTTGTGGATTCGATGACAGGTCAGGATGCTGTGAATACGGCAAAAGCTTTTAATGATATCTTAAATTTTGACGGCGTTATTCTTACCAAATTAGATGGTGATACTCGTGGTGGAGCAGCAATTTCTATTAAATCTGTTGTAAATAAACCAATCAAATTTATTGGTACAGGTGAGAAGATGGAGGCGATTGATGTGTTCTATCCGTCACGTATGGCAGATCGTATTCTTGGAATGGGAGATGTGGTATCTCTTGTTGAAAGAGCTCAGGAACAATATGATGAAGAGGAAGCCAGAAAGATTCAAAAGAAAATTGCTAAAAATCAGTTTGGATTTGATGATTTCTTGAAGCAGATTCAGCAGATTAAAAAAATGGGTAATATGAAAGATCTTATCGGAATGATTCCTGGCGCAGGAAAAATGATGAAAGATGTTGATATTGATGATGATGCATTTAAAGGAATCGAAGCCATCATTCATTCAATGACTCCTGAAGAACGATCTAATCCTTCAGTTATAAATGCGAGTAGAAAAAAACGTATAGGTAAAGGTTCTGGAACCTCGGTTCAGGAAGTAAATCAATTACTGAAGCAATTCAACCAAATGAGCAAAATGATGAAGATGATGCAAGGTGGAAAAGGAAAAGCGATGATGCAAGCCATGAAAGGTATGAAATAACAACTCATGAAATCATAAATGTCACCTCGAGCGCAGTCGAGAGGTCTCTATTAGATACCAGAAGTATTAATTTGATCTCGACTGCGCTCGAACTGATAAATAAATCCAAAATGACAATTCTAGACGGAAAAAAAGTTAGTAACGACATTAAAGACGAAATCACAGAACAAGTCAAAAAAATGAAAGCTAAAGGTGAAAAAGTGCCACATTTAGCTGCTGTTATTGTTGGTAATGATGGTGCAAGTTTGACTTATGTAGGCAGTAAGGTTCGTGCGTGTGAGCGTGTTGGATTTGAATCGACTATGGTTCGTATGTCTAATACTACGAGTGAAATCGAGCTTCTGGATAAAATTGAAGAGCTAAATCAAAATGACGATATTGATGGTTTTATCATTCAGTTGCCACTTCCACCTCAAATTAATACTCAAAAAGTATTAATGGCTGTAGATCCAAGCAAAGATGTTGACGGATTTCATCCTGAAAACTTCGGAAAAATGGCATTAGATATGAGTACATTTATTCCTGCAACACCTTTTGGTATACTTGAATTATTAGATCGTTATGCAGTTGAAACTAAAGGAAAACATACCGTTGTTATTGGGCGAAGTCACATTGTTGGACGACCAATGAGTATTTTAATGGGACGTAAAGGCTTTCCTGGAAATTCTACAGTGACACTAACACACAGTCACACAAAAAACATTACACAAATTACTTCACAGGCAGATATTATCATTTCAGCACTTGGTGTTCCTAACTTTTTAAAAGCTGAAATGGTAAAAGATGGAGCTGTTATTATAGATGTTGGAATCACAAGAGTTTCAGACGAAAGCTCTCCAAAAGGGTATATCATCACAGGTGATGTTGACTTTGAAAATGTGAGTAAAAAGGCAAGTTATATTACTCCTGTACCTGGAGGTGTAGGTCCAATGACGATTGCAATGTTGCTTAAAAACACTTTACTGGCCAGAGAACAGCGTATGTAATTCAATTTAGTTATCTTGTTTCGTGTTTTTTATAGCTTCAAGATTAATACAACGTGTTACTATTGGTTCACCTGAGCATCTTTTGCCTATTGGTATTGCTGTTTTGTGCTCATTTCTGTTAATCCGATTTGCTAAACAATCTTCTGATCAAAAACTAAAATTAACATTATTCAATGGTTTAGCAGTTTTTGTTTCTTTAAGTGTCCTGAGTTTTCATGTGTACCATATTTGCTTTAAATCTTATGATCTAAAAACAGATTTACCTTTGTATTTATGTAGCTTAATTGCATTGTTAATTCCTGTATTCTCTTATTTTAGAAGGTATTGGATGTTTGAGATTTTAGTGTTTTGGATTATTGCGGGAACAATACAAGGTGTCATAACTCCTGATATAGCTGTTGGTTTTCCAAGTTTTGATTATTTTAGATATTGGATTGTTCACTTAGGCCTTCTGTCTATTATTTTTTATGCTGTTTTTGTTTTTAAAATGAAACCTAAATTTATAAGCATCTTTAAATCTTTTTTTGCACTTCAATTGTATGTGGTTTTTATGGTAGTTATAAATTTTCTGCTAGATGCCAACTATTTTTATCTTAATCAAAAGCCTAAATCAGCTTCACTTTTAGACTATTTTGGTGAATGGCCCTATTATATAATAATTGCTCAACTCATAATAATACCTCTATTTTTGATTATTTATGTCGGATTTTATTTGTCATCTATAAAAAAAACGAACTGAGTTGTTTTGTATACTGTTGTTAAACAGTTATTTAATAGGGTTTTATAGTTGGAAAAAGAAATTTCTCACAACAAAAATCTTTTAAACTCCTTTTTCTGGAAATTGTCTAAAAGTCATTTAACCATATTCATTTTTTTGTACATTTCATTAAATATAATATCAAATTCTCCCTGCAGATATTATTATCACAGTAGCATTTTTTTGGTTGATTAATAGCCTATCAACCCAAATTTACAATACTCATGTAATCAGTTTATGTTTGGTTTAACAAAATAAAACCAATCATTATGAATGCTGTAGCTAATAATTCAACTGAAACTTGTTGTCAAACTAACAACACCTTATTCTCTAAATCAAAAGTCAAAAAGCAATTACTGTTTTTTCTGACTTTTTTATTTTTTAGTACTTTTTCAATTCAAGCGCAAACGTACTGCGAAGACATTCCAGGAAGAGATTGTGACGATTGTCCAAGTTTTTTGGTTGGTAATAATCCAGACCTTGGCGTTAGTTGTCAAGAAACTATTAATGTTATTCTTATTCTTGATGAATCAAATTCAATCGGTAATGCCAATGCAGAAAATCAAGTAAGAGATGGAGTATTAGCTTTTTTACAGGAACTTGAATGTACACCTGTCAACGTTGCCATTATTGAATTTGGATCTGTTGCTAATTATGTTGTAAGCTCATATACACCTGTTTCAGGTGTAGTTGCAGGTATGACAAATTATTTTGCTGGAACTTCGTATAATGGTCAGACTTACAATCCAGATCAAGGTAATCTAGGAGGTACTAATTGGCAAGCAGCATTACTAAGAGCTAATGCGTTACCAACTGCAGATTTATTATTGATGTTTACAGACGGACAACCTACAACTTACTCACCAAACGCAGGTAATCCAGGATCAAGTTATGACTTTTGTGATTCAGGTGCAGCAACTGAAGAAGCTGAGATTTATAACGCAGCAATTTTAGCCAATATTATTAAAGGTAAAGGAACACACATGTTTGTTCTTGGTGTAGGAAATGCAGTCGCAGGTGAAATTCCAAATATTTCAGGAAGCGATGTTTATAATTCAAGTATTAATACTATTGCCAATTCAGATTATGAGATTGATGCTAATATTAATAATGTAGCAGCTTGTTTTCGTAATCTGGCAAAAAGTTTATGCCCAATCATCGTAAATATTCAAGGTACCACAATTTGTGAGAATGCAACTAATGGCGTTATTGATGTTACATTATCAACATTAGCAAATGGACCTTTTACAGTTACTGTAACTCAAGGAGGTAATCCAGTAGACACTTTTGTAACAAATCTTAAAGATTTTTCAGTAAGTAATCTGCCAGCAGGAACATATACAGTTACTGTTGAGGCAGATCAAGATTGTTATTCTGAAGGAACTAAAAATGTTACAATTTCAACAAGTTTGCCAATAGCTGTCATTAATGGTCCATTAGAAATAGATTGTATTGATGACACCGTTACATTAGATGGTACAGGAAGTACTGCTTCAGGTGTTTCTTATTTATGGACGACTAACGATGGTTCTTTTTCAGGTCCAGTTAATCAAATAACAGCAACTGCTACTTCAATAGGTACTTATACCTTAACAGTAACTGATACTGAAGCAAACTGTACAGCTACTGAAAATATAGAAATTACAGCAGATGAAAACACGCCAACAGCAGATGCAGGAGCAGATAAAGAACTTAATTGTGCAACATTGGAAGCTACCTTAGATGGCTCAGGAAGTTCAACGAATCCTGATGCTGATTTATCATATACATGGAGTGGACCAAATGGTTATTCAGCTTCTACAGAAGATATCACAGTAGCCGAAGCAGGTACATATACATTAACGGTTACAGATAACGACAATGGATGTACAGCAATGAGTAGTGCTGAAGTAACTGAAGATACGATTCCTCCTGTTTTAGATGATCCAGACTCTATATTAGATATTAATTGTAATGATCCGTTGCCAACACAACAAATTTTAACTGCTACAGATGATAATGGTGTAACCGTTGCGCCTAGTATAGACCCTTATACAGTTGATGTTTGTAATGGTTATGCTGTTACATATAGATGGACTGCCACAGATGATTGTGATAATTCAAGTGAAAAAACAGTAACTTTTAACGTGTTGTCTTCACCAAACTTAGAGGTGAGCTGTCCTCAGAATGTAAACTTACCAGCATGTTCATCTGAACAAGCTATAATAGATGCATATAATATTTGGGTGTCAGAGATTACCGTTAGTGGAGGGTGTAACACAACTTCAAATATAGAAGACATTCCACCTTTACCAGCATATGATTGTACATCTGTAGTACTATTAAATTTTACTTTAGAAGCTTCAGATGATTGCGGAAGTATATCCTGTGAAACAAGATTTTTGGTTGATGGTCCAGAGACATTATCAGTTGGTTGTTCGACAGATGTAAATTTACCAGCTTGTTCAACAGAGCAAGAAATTTTAGATGCATATACCAGTTGGGTTGACGACTTTTTAGCTGAAGGTGATTGTAACTTAACCTCCAATATAGGAGATATACCAGCGCTTCCAGCATACGATTGTGAAGCAGGAATTGATTTACAGTTTACTTTTACAGCAAGTAATACATGTGGTACTGTATCATGTAGTTCTTCATTTGTAGTTCAGGATGAAACTGATTTGGAAATAAGTTGTCCAACAAATGTAGCTTTACCATCTTGTTCTTCAGAGCAAGATATAATAGATGCTTATAATTTATGGGTATCAGAAATAACAGTTAGTGGTGGATGCAATACGGTTTCAAATATAGGAGACATTCCAGCATTGCCTGCGTATGATTGTGCTTCAGCAGTTGTATTAAATTTTACTTTAGAGGCATCAGATGATTGCGGAGTTGTATCCTGTGAAACAAGATTTTTGGTTGATGGTCCAGAGACATTATCAGTTGGTTGTTCGACAGATGTAAATTTACCAGCTTGTTCAACAGAGCAAGAAATTTTAGATGCATATACCAGTTGGGTTGACGACTTTTTAGCTGAAGGTGATTGTAACTTAACCTCCAATATAGGAGATATACCAGCGCTTCCAGCATACGATTGTGAAGCAGGAATTGATTTACAGTTTACTTTTACAGCAAGCAATACATGTGGTACTGTATCATGTAGTTCTTCATTTGTAGTTCAGGATGAACTTGATCTTGAAGTGAGTTGTCCAACAGACACTAGTTTAGATTCATCATCAACACAACAGGAAATACAAGATGCCTATGATGCTTGGAAATTAGGATTCACATATACAG
>NZ_JBODQC010000008.1:0-140266 GCF_050617655.1 Psychroserpens mesophilus
TACTGGTTTGTGGTAGAGTACCTGGAACCTAATACATTAGAACAAAAAGAATTTAAAGCCCATTTCACCCTGAAAAGATAAATTAGATATGAATTTAAAAAAATATTGTTTAATAGCAAGTTTAGCTTTATTTACCCAAATCGGGAATGCTCAAGAAGGATTACCGATTTATTCAGATTATTTAACAGATAATTATTATTTACTTCATCCGTCGATGGCTGGTGTTGCAAATTGTGCAAAAGTTAGACTAACAGCGCGTCAACAATGGTTTGGACAAGATGAAGCGCCAAGTTTACAAACATTAAGCGTTAATAGTAGAATTGGAGATTCTCCGTCTGCAGTTGGAGCAATTGTTTATAACGATAAGAATGGGTACCATTCTCAAACAGGTGCTTATTTAACTTATGCGCATCATTTAATGTTTTCCCGTAATGAAATTGATTTGAATATGCTCTCATTTGGTTTGAGTGCTGGTTTAATTCAGTATAAACTTGATGAAACAGAATTTTTAGCTGATGGCTTCGATCCAATTATTGCTGGAGTAGAACAAAGTGCAACTAATTTTAATGTTGATTTTGGGTTCTCATATCATTTTATAGATTTTTATGCGCACGCTACTGTTAAAAACGTACTTAATAATGAAGGAATTAATTTTAATGAACAAGGTTTAACTTATGATAATTTAAGAACTTATTTATTATCTGCTGGAAATACATTCAGCAAATATAATAGTCCCTGGAGTTATGAGCCTTCAATCATGTATATGTATAGAGATGCGACTGAAGAATCTTCGATTGATGTAAATGCTAAAATTTATAGAGAGATGGATTTTGGTACACTTTGGGGAGGAGTATCATACAGAAGAAGTTTTGATGGTGCCGAATTTCAAGAAGGTTCTGGAGTGAGTAGCCAAAAACTACAATATTTCACACCTTTCTTTGGTGTAGATTACAATAATTTTGTATTTGCTTATACCTATTCTTATCAAGCAAATTCTGTAGTGTTTAATAATGGAGGCTTTCATCAAATAACATTAGGTTATAATTTTAATTGTAGAAGAGAGAAATATGAATGTAATTGTCCTGCAATTAATTAATCATAATTAGATATGAAGTAAAAAGTCTCGAAATTTTCGAGACTTTTTAATTTAGTGATCGAAGCTTTGTTGAAGCTCTACAAACATTTTAAAATTTTGAAGCGACTTCTGAGAGCACGACCAAGATATAACCTTGGTAACCTTCAAAGTGGTTTACCATTTATATTTCTTTTGTTTAGCTTGCGTTTTTATAGCTGTAACCATAGCATTTTCTAACCTGTTCTCTTTACCTTTTTGCTGTGTTGCAATATACTTTCGTCGTTGTTGATTCAAAGTTTGTATATTGGCTTGTATTGAGTCTCTTTCTTTACGTTTTTTAGCGATATAAGCTTTAATTTCAGATTTGTTTTTACCTTTTAATTCTATAGGTAAATCATCTTTATCTAGGTTTTCATATTTAAAATCTTTTTCTTGTTCTGCATCTACCAAGTCCCAAGTAGAGTTTTTATACAAATGAGAGCTTTTACTCACAGTTCTACTTACGGCATTTGCACTACTGTAACCCATAGCATTATCGTCTTGAAGAGATTGTTGTAATATTTTTGATTCTCCAACAGATCCATAGGCCACATAGGTTTTGTTGAGTTTCTGGTTGAGTTTTAAAATTTGGTCATCATATGGAGTTGTGACGTAGGTGGTTGTTTTATTGTGATTAATTGCCATATAATCACCACGCGCTAAATCTGCTCCATCTTTCCAATAACTAGAGATTCCTTGGTCGTAATCTCCACAAAAAATGGTATTAATTGTAACATCCATTTTTTGTGCAAGTTTTGCGGCTTCTTTATAACTTACACTACCTTGAGTGAAGGGTTCATTACCTGCAATAAATATGAGTTTTAAATCATCTAGGTTTTTCCCCCAATTTAATTGATTTAAGGATGTTTGTATGACATGTCCGCAATATTCATTACCACCATTTGTAGTTAATGAGAATAATTGTTTTGAGATGTCATCTAAATCACTGCTAAATGTTAATACTTGACGAATATAACCTTCACTTCCGTTAAGATTATCGTTACCATATTCATAAAGAGCAATCTCTAAATTAGGTTTTTCATCACCACACTTTGCATAAGAGAGTTCATTTACAATATCCCATAATTGCGATTTGGCTTGATCTATTAAACCATCCATACTATTACTGGTATCTAACAACAATGCCACCTTTATAAACTGATTATTAGTTTCATGTTGTTTGGTTTCCTTAAAAGCAATTTGAGCGCTGTCAGATTTGTGATTTGCATTGCAGGATAAGCAGGTCATCATTAAGATGCTTAATACTATTGATTTAAAAATTGTTTTCATCTAGTTATGTTTTAAGATTGATATGATAAAACTATAAGAACCTTTTTTTTATAAAAAATAGTAATGAGTAAAGTAAGATAGTAAATGAGTAAGTGTGGTTTTTTAATGAGTCAAGACTTCTTTTTTAAGGTTTTTTGCTTGTGTTTTGACTTTTTTCAATTTTATTTAATGAATTAAAGTGTGTAAGTTTAGTCTATTGAAATTTATAAAATGAAACAAATTTTAAAGTACAGTCTTATCTTTTTATTGTGTTTACCAACATATAAATCAGCAGCACAACAAGACGAGCCAATGTTCTATATAAGAGGGTCTGTGCGAGAGAGTGATACCTATGAGCCAATTTCAAAGGTTAATATTGAGATTAATGGTGGTGCTTATACAATTACCGATAGTCAAGGTCGATTTACTATTAAAGCGAAAAAAGGAGATGAACTGATTGTAAGACATAAAGACTTTGAAACTATCTATTATACCATTGGTCTTGAAGATCGCATCACTATTGAGGTTGAACCAGTGGTAAGCACAAATGTAAATTCAAAATTTAAACGTGATGTAAAACGTTTTAACTCTTTAATTGATTCCGTTGCTGTTTATAAGAAAAAAGATGTTGCAAAGAGTATCAAATTTGTTGGAGAAGCCTTAACTCAAAGCAATTCTGTTTCTCAAAATGCAGAAGCATATCAAATATTAGCCGAAGTCTATATGTTTTGGAAACAATATGATCTTGCAGTTAATAATTATAGGATAAGCCTTCAAAATGTTGAAACTAATGATTCTAAATTAGGATTAGCTAAAGCGTATGAACTTAATAAAAATTATCAAGAAAGTATTGATACTTACAATGCCATTCATAAAAAGGAACTCGGACATTATCAATTAGTTCTCCTTTACGAAGGTTTAGGTGATACCTATTTCAGTATAAAAAATTATAACGCTTCTCTTGATGCTTATAAAAAAGGACTTGCCTTAGCTAAAGAACATTTAATTTCACCTAAAGTCGTAGATCTTAATTCAAAAATTGCTCAAACCTATAATGCCAGTGGAAAAACGGAAGCAGCAGAAGAATACTTTGGTAATTCAATGAGTCTAGCTGAGCAACAAACAAAGAAACGTGCACTGGAAGAAAAAGTTACTGTAGCCGATTTTCAAAACACAAATCGTAACTACGATAAGGAAATAGAGCTCAGAAAGCAGATTATTGAAGATGTTGAAGTCGTAGAGAACGATTCAATTATTGATAATGCAAGTGCATTAACGCCTCAAAAACAAAATTATAAAATTGGAAACGCCTATGCATTACAAAAAGATTATGATAACGCCATACCTTATCTTGAAAGAAGTATTGAAGAAGCAAATGATAAGGAAGATTTAATTGTTAAAAAAGATGCAACAAAAAAGCTTTCTGATCTTTATGTAGATGCAGGAAATTATCAAAAAGCTCTTGAAACCTTTACAGCTTATACTGAAGTTGTTGACGAATTATACATTAAAAGAGAACAAGAATTATCACAGGCAGATCGGCTAAGACGTAATATAAGTGAGCAGCAAAACAGAATCACTAGTTTAGAAAGTGACAGAGCATTAAATGAAAGCCTTGTGGAAGAACGTAATAAAAATCAGCAAATCGTTATTTATGCATTAATAGCTGGTATGTTGTTATTAACAATTATGGCTTTTATGATGTACAAGTATATAAAACAACAACGCTTTGCAAATAACTTACTGGCTTTAAAATCGTTGCGAAGTCAGATGAATCCGCATTTTATTTTTAATGCACTTAATTCGGTAAATAGTTTTATTGCAAGCAATGATGAACGAACAGCTAATAAGTATTTGTCAGATTTTTCACATTTGATGCGTTCGGTTTTAGAGAATAGTGAAGAAGATTTTATTCCCTTACAGAAAGAAATTGAGTTACTGGATTTATACACTAAGCTTGAACATTTTAGATTTCAAGATAAGTTTGATTATAGTATAACTGTTGATGAGTCTGTAAACGTTTCAGAATATCAAATTCCGCCAATGTTATTGCAACCTTATATTGAAAATGCCGTATGGCATGGTTTACGCTACAAAACAGAAAAAGGACACTTGTACATTTCCATCGATAAAAAAAGTAACAACGAGATTACCATTAGCGTTTCAGATGATGGGATTGGAAGAGAACGTTCTAAAGCCTTAAAAACAGAACATCAGAAAAAGCAAAACTCAAAGGGAATGGGCAATATTAAAAAACGTGTCGCTATTTTAAATGAAATGTATAAAGATAAAGTAGATGTGTGTATTGATGATTATCAAGATGAAGAAGATGCAGGAACCAAAGTTGTAGTTACCTTAAAAAAAGATTAGATGAAATTAAAATCCATAATTGTAGAAGACGAAGAAACAAGTAGAGCAATTTTAAAGAATTATCTCAAAAAATATTGTCCCAACGTTGAAATATTAGGCGAAGCCGCTAATGTAGATGAGGCTTTAGTATTGATTAGACATCAGGATTTAGATCTGGTTTTTCTCGATGTAGAAATGCCTTATGGAAATGCATTCGATTTATTGGATAAAGTTGGCGATATAAATTTTGAAACTATTTTTGTAACGGCTTATAATCATTATGCTATTGAAGCCTTAAATGCGCATGCATCCTATTATTTGATGAAGCCAATTTCTATTGACGATTTAATAAAAGCGGTCGATTATGTTTCAGAAATTAAAATGAAGGAAGACGCATTGCAAGATCAGGTGTTGGTTCCAAAAACACATAGTGTTAATGGTAAAATTACGATTCCGCAGCAAGACGGATTTGAGGTCTTAGACACTGCAAACATCATGTATTGTAAGGCAGATGATAACTATACAGAAATTTACTTAAATAATAATAAGAAGAAACTCGTTAGTAAGACTTTAAAATATTTTGAAGAAGCCCTTATTGACAGTAACTTTGCCAGAGTACATAAAAGTTATCTGGTTAATGTAAATGAAGTAACCAAATATCTTAAGGGAAAAGGAGGAAGCGTGGTTTTGAGTAATGGAAAACAAATTATGGTATCAGCCTCTAAAAAAGCTGATTTTTTATCTTATTTTAAGTAATCATGCTATTTTAATAATAACTAACAACGATCCAAATGCCAATCATAAAATCAGTAAAAGAAATTCATCCACAAATACCAGATGATTGTTACATTGCAGAAAACGCAACGATAGTAGGAGATGTAATCATGGGAAACCAATGTAGTATTTGGTTTAATGCAGTGATTAGAGGAGATGTGCATTTTATTAAAATGGGAAACAAAGTCAATGTACAAGATGGAGCAGTTATACACGCAACCTATCAAAAATCTCCAACAACTATTGGTAATAATGTATCTATTGGTCATAATGCTATTGTGCATGGCTGTACCATTCAGGATAATGTTTTAGTAGGAATGGGTAGTATTATTATGGACGATTGTATAATAGAAAGCAATTGTATTATCGCAGCAGGAGCAGTGGTTACTGCTAATACCAGAGTGAAATCTGGAAGTATTTATGCTGGTGTTCCTGCAAAAAAAGTAAAAGATATTAGTCAAGAATTAATCTCTGGTGAGATTGATAGAATAGCCAACAATTATGTAACGTATGCGAGTTGGTTTAAATAATTAAAAATCTAAGTATTCTACTTTAAAATTTGCACCGACGATGTCTTTTAAAACAGTGATATTGGTATTGATATAGAATGCGTTTTCAGGGGTTTTGGCTGTTTTATTTAATAATTGATTTTGTTCCAGTACTGCTTTTGTTTGTTTGGCAACTGCTAATCCCGAATCAATTATTTTAACATGTTTTGGAAGTAGCTCTAGCAGTAAAGGCATTACATATGGATAATGAGTACAGCCCAAAACCAAATAATCTATATTGGCATCAATCATTGGTTTAAGATAGTCTGTAAGCAAAGCTTTCATTTCATTAGAAGTCGCTTTTCCTTCTTCAACCAAAGGGACTATTCCTTCTCCAATTTGTTCAATAACATTAATATCATTACTGTACAAATCTGTTGTTTTATGAAATAATTCACTCGAAAGTGTCCCTTTGGTCGCTAAAATACCAACAGCTTTGGTTTCAGTATTGAGAGCAGCTGGTTTTATTGCAGGTTCAATACCAATAAAAGGAACATTATATTTTGACCGTAAATGAGATACGGCATTTGTAGTTGCAGTATTACATGCAACCACGATTAGTTTACAGTTTTTAGATAAGAGATACTCTGTGTTTTTTGCACTGAGCTCTATAATGTCTTGTTTGCTCTTGTTTCCATAAGGAGCATGTTTGCTGTCAGCAAGGTATATAGAGTTTTCATTTGGCAGAAGCGCATGAATTTCTTTAAAAATTGATGTGCCACCAATACCAGAGTCAAATATGCCTATTGGTTGTGTGTTCATTTGTGTTACAAAAATAGAAAAGCCACTTCTTAAAAGTGACTTTCATATTCATTATTTTTATTAACTCCTGTTTACCTTTCTTTTAGAGAGGTTTGAACTGCTTGTCAGTTCTGGCAAAAGATTTAGAATCCTAATTCTTTCTTTACATCAGCTAATAAATCTTTGCCATCTGCAACCAATACACCTCCACCTTGAGTAGAATCAAGTACATATTGATATCCTTGGGCTTTAGCGACTTTATCAATTGCAGCTTTAGCTTTTTCGAAAATAGGCTTTAATAAATCTGCTTCTTTTTTCTGTAAGTCTTGTTGAGCCTGACCTTGATATTGACGAATACTTTGCTCCATCGTTTGAACTTCTTGAGCTCTAGCTGTGTTTTCTTCTTCAGTTTTTGTATCGACTTCTGCCTGGTATTGTTTTACTTTATTTTGAAGCTCTGTAGCCATCGTTTTGATTTCAGCTTCATAGGTTTTTGTCAACCTTTCAATTTCAGCTTGAGCAGTTTTCATTTCAGGCATAGCCTCAACCAACTGCGTGGTGTTTATATGTGCAATTTTAGATTGTGCTGTTGAAAAACTAGTTGCTCCAACAAAAAGTAAGCTTGCAAATAAAAGGGTTTTAAATTGTTTCATTTTAAAATTTGTTACGTGTTATAATTATTGTTTTTAGTTATCTTCGTCAGGAATAGAGTCATTGCTTTTTTTCTGAGCTTCTCGTTCTTCTTTTGCTTTTCTTCTATCCTCTAATATTTTTTTTCGTCTTTCGTCTAAAGCTTTTTGTCTTGCTTCTCGATCTTTTAATTTTTGTTGTCTTTTTTCTTCAGCTAATTGAGCTGGTGTCTTTTCAGAATTATCTTCAGCTTTTCTCGTTTCAGTTTTATCTCCAGTTTTTTTTACTGAAGTGGTATCATTAGCTTGAGATCTATTAGCTTCATTTATACTGTCGCGTTTAGCTTTGGCTTCAGCTCTATCATCAAGAATTTTTTGACGACGTTCAGCAGCAGCATTTTTTAACGAATCTCTTCGCTTTTGTTGTTCCTCTAAACGTTTCGCGATAGCTGCTTCTCGCTCAGATTTTTTATCTTCTAAAGCTTTTTGGCGCTCATCAAGTTCTTCGTTAATCTCAGGAACAACTTCTTCTTTTCCTGCTTCTCTACGTTCAGAACGCGACTTAGCCTGAGTTCGTTTAGATGATCTCGTGATACTTCTTATAACTAATTCACTAATGTCAAAACGTTCAGCAGAATATAACATTACTACGTCTGCAGATTTATCAAATATGAAGTCATATTTTTTATTAGCTGCAATTTCCTGGACTGAAGCAAAAATCTGATCTTGTATTGGTTGCATTAACTGCTTCTTCTGAATCATTAAATCACCACTTGGTCCAAAACGTTTTTGCTGATAGTCTAAAATTTCGGCTTCCTCATAAGAAATGTCTTCCAAACGTTCTTCATATAGTTCTTTAGTTAAAAGAACACTTTCATTTTCCAATTGTTTTTTCTTTTGGTCAACAGAATTTAAACGTTGCTCAATTTCTGTTTTCCATTGCTGAACTTTTTGTTCTAATTGTGTTGTTGCTTGTTGATATTCGGGTATATTTTGTAAAATATATTCTGTATCAATGTAACCTATTCTAACACCTCGTTGTGCATTAGAAACAAAGCTCATTAGACTTACTACTGTCACTAAAAAAAGAACTTTATACTTCATCTGTTTTATTTTATAATTTACTAATATCTTCTAAGATTATTAAATTGACAGATAAATATAACGATTCCATCAATGTTTCACTTTTCAAATTAACGAAATATATTCTGAAAAATTTTAACACACTCATTAAATCGTCATATTGCTTATAGAAAATATCGTGCCAAATTTAAAATTGCTGTCCAATAATGAAGTGAGTTTCCCATCCGTTTTTAATGGTTGTACCAGGAATAGCGTCAAATCCATGACCAAAATCTATACCTAATAGTCCAAATGCTGGCATAAAAATTCTAAGTCCGAAACCTACAGAACGATTTAGATTAAAAGGATTGTAATCTCTAAAGCTGTCAAAAGATGCACCACCTTCTGCAAATAGCAAACCATAAATTTTTGCTTGCGCTCCAAGTGTAATAGGATGTCTTAATTCTAACGAGAATTTATTATAAATCGTACCACCATCTTGAGAAGATAATGATTGGTTTGGATATCCACGAAGCTGAATGACCTCTCTGCCATCTAGAGCAAAGTTACCTAAGCCATCACCTCCTAAGAAGAAACGTTCAAAAGGAACAACACCTCTGTCATTATTATAAGCACCAAGGAAGCCAAATTCTAAGCCAGATTTAATCACTAATTTATTTACGATACGCGTATACCAGTCACCTTTAAATTTAATTTTATAAAATTCTAACCAATTGTAACGTTCTTGATCAATTTCACCAATTCTAACTTGATCATCAGAATCTGTTGGGTCTAATGCGTCTCTTTCTTCTTTTAAAGCTTCGTAATCTACATTGTTAAATAAAGAGTAAGGTAAAGACATCTTTGCACTTATAGAAAAACTTGAACCACCTTCAGGATAAATAGGATCAGTGTATAAGTTGTTTCTACTTAGGCCAATAGTGTATGAGAGGTTGTTAGAGTAGCCATCACCAAAAGTAAACAGACCAGTATTATAGTTTTTCAAATCGTAGTGTTGGAAACTAACCGATTGAGATAATGTGAAATAATCGTCCGGAACTTTTAAACGCTTAGCTATTCCGACAGATATCCCAGTAATGTTAAAACGTTTGTCTTTATCTGCACCTCCAGATATTGGATCATAAAGAAATTGTCTTGTATGCGATAAAGAAGTAGATAATTGTACTGGACGTTTACCACCTAACCAAGGTTCAGAAAATGAGAAACTGTAAGTTTGAAAAAATCTAGAGGCTTGTAAACGCAATGCTAAGGTTTGTCCGTCTCCCATAGGCAAGGGCTTATAGGCTTCTTTTTTGAAAATATCTTTAATGGCGAAGTTATTAAATGATAACCCTAATGTACCAATGAAACCACCTCCACCATAACCACCTTGCAGTTCTATCTGGCTTGAACCTCTCTCTACAACCGTATATTCTAAATCTACTGTACCTTCATTTGGGTTCATGTTTTTAAAATCCGGAGTTAAGAGTTGCGCATCAAAAAAGCCTAACTGACCAAGTTCTCTAATGGTTCTAATAACATTAGCTTTACTGTATAACTGACCAGGTTTTGTTCTTAATTCTCTGTAAATGACATGGTCGTTTGTTCTGTCGTTTCCTGTAACTGAAACATTATTGAAATAAGCAGGCTTCCCTTCAGAGATTCGAATTTCCATATCTATTACATTTCCTTCAGCACTGACCTCTACAGGATTGATACTAGAAAAAAGATATCCGTTATTTTGATAGAGATTAGTTAAATCTAATGCGTCAGGTTTTGTGTCATCAGCAATACGTTTGCGTAATTCTACTCCGTTATAAGTTTCACCTTCTTTAATGCGTAATACAGAGTGTAATTGTTCATCGGTATAGACACTATTACCAACAAATGTGATTTTACCAAATTTATACTGCTCACCTTCTTCAAGTGTAATGTCTAAACTGATAGTTTTCTTGTCTTTATAGATGATTGAATCTGAAATAATTCTAGCATCTCTATAGCCGTTTTCCTTGTATTTGTCTATGATATTGACAAGGTCTTCTTTATAATCCTCCTCGATATATTTAGAACGTTTAAGAAAACGTAAAAAGTTCTTTTTCTTAGTATTTTTCATGGCCTTTCTAAGCTTTTTATCTGAAAGCTTTTCATTACCATTAAATGTGATTTTATCTATTTTAACTTTCTCTCCTTTATCGATGTAAACCAGCATGTTTACACGACTTTTTTCTATAGAATCATTAGGAACCTCTGTTGTGTTAACTGTGACTTTAGTGTTGAGGAAGCCATTTTTTTTGTATTTGTTGGTAAGGAAGTTTCGGGTAGTAGTGATTAAATTTTCTGTGACTTTTACACCTTTAGTAAGGTTATTATCCTTTATAATGTCTTCCTTTTTACTCTTCTTTACACCTTGTATTTCTAACTCGTTAAGTTCGGGTAAGTCTGCAAGATTAATTTCCAAATATGCTTTATTACCTTCAGTTTTAACTAAGTAAATATCAATACTACTAAATAATTTACTGGTCCATAGTTTCTTAACAGCATTACTTATCTGCTCTCCTGGAATGATGATTTGTTCTCCTTTTCGTAATCCAGAAAAAGAGACAATTGTTGTTTCACTAAAATTGGTGTTACCTGTAACAGTAACTTCTTCTATGATGTAGCTTTTTCCGTTATCAAAGCTGGTTTGTTGTGCAACAACTACGCTTGAAATAATAAAAATTAATAGTGTAAATAGTTGCTTTGTGTAAGTTTTCAAAAGTAAATTATTAGCTAAGTTGTTCACTAGTTTTTCCAAATCGTCGTTCTCTGTTTTGATAATTAATCAAAGCTTCATATAGGTCTTGTTTTGTAAAATCTGGCCATAATATATCTGTAAAATATAATTCGGCATAAGCAATTTGCCAAAGCAGGAAATTACTTATTCTATGTTCACCACTAGTCCTAATTAACAAATCTACGTCTGGTAAATTTTGCGTGTAAAGATGCTTATTTATAATTGATTCGTCAATACTTTCAACAGAAATTATATTATTTTTAACGTTCGCTGCAATCTCTTTGATAGTGTGAACGATTTCTTCTCTTGAACCATAGCTTAGTGCCAAGGTTAAGGTCATATGAGTATTGCTTTTAGTTTTATCAATAACTTCGAGTAATTCTTTATGTGCTTTTTTTGGCAAATCATTAAGATTTCCAATAGCTGAAAGCTTGATATTATTATCCTGTAATGTTTTGATTTCTTTTTTTAGAGATTTCACTAAAAGCTTCATAAGGGTTTGCACTTCCAGTTTAGGGCGTTTCCAGTTCTCTGTCGAAAAAGCATATAAGGTTAAATGTTTTATACCAATTTCTGCACTTGCTTCTACAATATTTCTAACAGATTTGGTGCCATTTTCGTGACCAATCACTCTAAGCATTCCTTGGTTTTTAGCCCAACGGCCATTGCCATCCATGATTATTGCAACATGCTTAGGCAATTTATCTTTTAATATTTGGTCTTTTGAAATCATTTAAAAATTGCAATAACAAGGTCTTTGTCCAAATGTATACGTTAGCGTAAAACCGGTAAATACATACCAATCGTTACTGTTTATATTTCCAATACTCACTTGTTCTTTAAAATCTCCATCAGGAACGCTTCCATCTATTTCATCTGAAAATGTATATCTCGCACCAATTTCAAATCCCAAGATTATATGATTGGTAATATTTGATTTAATACCTAAGGTCATTGGGATTCCAAAAGCCCAACTACTAGTATTTTCATCTATAATTTCACCATTTGGGCTATAATAGAAATTATCATGTTTTGCTGCGGTAATTCCGGAATATAAATAAGGGACAACCTTTAAACCAGAAGTATGCAAGTCAAAATCCCAAAAGGTGAATTCCATACCAGCTGAAATTTCTAATAAATTAGTATCAAATTCATAATTTCTAGCTATTCGCCTTGGGTCATCTGAATCTTTATCCTTTCCTTTCAAATCAGCATAAATTAGTGATACTCTCCACGAGTGTCTCGGACTACGATTCCATTTTAACATTAAACCAAAAGCAGCTGTATTTGGTGATATATAATCTGTAGCTCCAACATCTCCAATAAAATTGCTTCCACCTGTATACAGGCCAACCTCATATATTTGAGAATGACCTGAATGAGCGTAAAACACACTTAATAAAAATAAGATTAAATACCTCATAAATTTTTAAAAGTTTGCAAATATAACAATTATGATTTGCCTATAACAATTTGAGGCAAATAGTCTTAGAGATTAACAGTTTTTGTTGAGTTTTATTGTTTAATTTCGTTTGTCTTCGCCCCAAAGCATTTTTTTTCTTAGCGTATCAACAAAACTTTCTTGTAATAATTCAACCATTCTTATTTCAAAATCTGCTTTTTTTATAGTGACTAATGTAGAATTGTGTAATGTTGCAATTCTTGAATCGAGAGAGATTAAATAATGTTCTTCCCGACCGTTAACTTTAAGTTGAATTTCTGTGTCGTCTGGAATTACAAGAGGTCTGGCATTGAGGTTGTGAGGTGCAATAGGTGTTAAAACAAAACTATCAGTTTCAGGAGTAATTACTGGTCCGCCACAACTCAAGGAATATCCTGTAGAGCCTGTTGGTGTTGATATAATTAATCCATCTGCCCAATATGAGGTGAGATATTCTGAATTTAAATGGGTTTCAACTGTAATCATCGATGTTGTGTTTTTTCGACTTACAGCAATTTCGTTTAGTGCAAAATTAGTTTCTATTAATTCTTTATTTTCAGGTTGTGTTTCAATACATAAAAGAGTGCGATTAGAAATCTTGTAATTACCTTTTATAATATCCTCAACAGCAGATTTAATCTGATTGGTTTGTATTGTAGCCAAAAATCCCAGTCTGCCAGTATTGATGCCAACAATTGGAATAGATAAATCCCTTACATAAGTAATGGCTCTTAAAATGGTACCATCACCACCAATACTAATTAATAAACTATAAGAATCATCTAAAACTTCAAAAGTTTCAATATCATCTAATTTGGAAGGCGCTTTACTTTCGTGCTTAATGATATTAAAAAAATCGTTTTCAATAAAAATAGTAATATTTTTTTGTGATAAAACATCTAGGAGTATTTCAATACTCTCTTGTGTACTGTTATGATAATATTGACCGTAAATTGCAATTTTCATTATATATCTAGATATTTTCTTAAGTATTCTGAGCGATCTTTTAAATTTTCAACATAATTGTCTTCTTCGTGACCAGACACTATATTATAACTGTATCGTCTAAAAGTTTGAATCACGTCGTTTAGTCCTGAATTGCCGATTTTTAAAGTGATTTGAACCACACCGCTTTCTAGTTTTGAAACGAAAGCACCTAATATTTTGGCATCATTAGATTCTACAATCTGACTTACTTCGCTAAAGGAATAATCATTTAATCCTTTTTCAACAACTAAAATACCTCCAGGTTCAGAAAAGAAAGGTGTTTGATTAAATAACCCAATAATGTCATTGAGTTCATAATAGCCTAAATAATTATTTTTATCACTCAAAACAGGCATAATATTACATGAGTTTTGAGCAAAAGTTTCCAAAACATCCAGCCAATTGGTATGTGTTCTTACAAAGAAGCCTTCAATTGCATAATTGCATTCAGCAATTGTTTTTTCACCTTCAAAACAATGGGCATCAGTTTCAGAAACACATCCTAAATAGGTGCCATTTTTTTTAATAGGAATGTGAGAATATGTGAGTTCGTTAAATAGTAGTTGTAAATCGCTAACCTTATCAGTAATGTCTAGCGGTTTAATATCATTAATAATGTATTCTTGTAAAGGCATAATCTGGTTTATAATCTATCGCAAATTAATTAAAAATAACCATAAAAAGCAGGAAGTACTTCGTATTTTTGCAGTTAAAACATGAACAAATGACAAAGTTAAGTGTAAATATTAATAAGATTGCCACCTTGCGGAATTCACGTGGTGGTAATACACCTAATGTTGTGCAATTTGCAAAAGATGTACAGCGTTTTGGAGCTCAGGGAGTAACCGTTCATCCAAGGCCAGACGAACGCCATATAAAATACCAGGACACACGAGACTTAAAGTCTGAGGTTTATACCGAATTTAATGTCGAAGGAAACCCTATAACCTCTTTTATGGATTTAGTATTAGAGGTCAAGCCAACACAAGTAACCCTTGTTCCAGATGCAGTTGACGCTATAACGTCTAATGCAGGTTGGGACACTATTAAGCATAAGGATTTTTTAACTGAAGTGATTTCAGAATTTAAATCAAACGGAATTCGCACTTCTATTTTTGTTGATCCAGTACTTGAAATGATTGAAGGTGCTAAAACCACTGGAACTGACAGAATAGAACTTTATACTGAAAGTTTTGCTCATCAATACAGTTTAGGAAATACAAATGCTATTAAACCATTTACTGAAGCTGCCGAATTAGCCAACCAAATGCATTTGGGTGTGAATGCAGGACATGATTTGTCGTTAGACAATATTAAATTTTTTAAAGAGCATATTCCAGATTTGCTTGAAGTATCTATTGGTCATGCTTTAGTGTCTGAAAGCCTCTATTTAGGTATTGAAAATGTTATACAAATGTATCTTCATAAATTAAAGTAAACTCTTACTGTCACATCGATCGCAGTCGAGATGTCTTGTAAAATATAAAAGATTTTAAAATGAAACTACACTCTCAAATTTTAGGTAAAGGTCAGCCGTTGGTCATTCTGCACGGATTTTTAGGAATGTCTGATAACTGGAAATCCTTAGGCATAAAATTTAGTGAAGCTGGTTACCAAGTCCATTTAATAGACCAACGTAATCATGGACGCAGTTTTCATGATGACGAATTTAATTACGAGGTCTTAGCTGAGGATTTAAAAGATTATTGTAACGAACATGGTCTGAATCATATTATGTTGTTAGGACATTCGATGGGAGGAAAAACAGCCATGTTATTTGCTACATTATACCCAGAATTCGTGTCTAAGTTATTAGTGGCAGATATCAGTCCGCGTTTTTATCCAATACATCATGATGCTATTTTAAGCGGTTTAAGTGCTTTAGATTTTTCAGAAATAAAAAGCAGAGGACAAGCTGATAAGATGTTGACTCAGTATGTGCCTGAAGTAGGAACTCGCATGTTTCTTCTCAAAAATTTATATTGGATAGAAAAAGGACAATTAGCATTGCGAATGAATCTTGAGGTTTTAAAGGATAACGTTCATGAAGTAGGTGAAGCTCTGCCAATCCATTCTAAATTTCAAAAACCAACACTATTTCTTCGTGGTGATAAAAGTGAATATGTAATGACCAGTGATGAAAAGTTAATCAAACAACATTTTCCATTAGCAACAATTGAAACTATTAGCAATGCTGGTCATTGGTTGCATGCAGAGAATCCAAAGGATTTTTATGAAACTGTAATAAATTTCATTTCGTCATAAAAAACAAATATCTTTAACTGCCTAACTTATACTCCTTATGAAATTAATTGTTGTTTTAATAGCTTTTTTAGCCGTTTTCCAAATCTCATTTTCTCAAGTTCAAAGATATGAAGATGGTCCATTTAAAACATACTATAAAACGGGAGAAGTAAAAACAGAAGGATATTATTTAAATGATAAACGTCATGGAAAATGGATTGATTATTATATAAATGGTAAAATATCTAAAGAATATTATTTTTCAGATGATGACTCAATTCAAAGCTCTTCTTCATATTCTGAAGATGGTGTTTTAAAAAAGGAAATCAAAACTGAAGAGGGTCATAAAATTGTTAAGGGTTATACTAAAAGCGGAAATCTTAAATTTATTAGACAGCAAAATAATGGGTTCTATAAGGAATTTTCAGAAAATGGTAGCCTCTTAATTGAAGCGGTTTATCAGAATTATGAACTACAAGGTGTATGGAAAATGTTTCACAATAATGGAAATTTAGCATGGGAAGTGAACTATGTCAATGGATATAGGGATGGTGTTTATAAGAAATACTATGAAAATGAACAATTAGAATTAGAAGGAATTATTGTTAAAGAGAAAAAGAAAGGAGTAGAAAAACGATATTCCGTACATGGTTTTTTAGAATGGAAAGGTTATTATGATAATGATAAACTTGATAAAACCTGGACACATTATAATTCTTCTAATAAGAAAATAAATGAAATTAAGTTTGATAATGGAGTCGAAGTTAATGTTGATCAAAATAATATAATAGAGCCTACTATAATTCCTGATGGAGCTATAGATGGTGTGCCTGTCTATCCTGGCTGTGAATATGTTTATGGAAATCAAGCCAGAAAAAATTGTATGAGTAGAGCAATTACTAGATTAGTCAATTTAAATTTTAATAAGAGTATTGCAAGAAACAAAGGTCTTTCAGGTAAATATCGCATTCATGTAATTTTTAAAATAGGAAAGGATGGTAAAGTTTTTAATGCTCGTGCAAGAGCAGTGCATCCAGACCTAGCAGATGAAGCTATAAGAATTGTTAAATCATTACCTTTAATACAACCAGGTTTTCAGGATGGAGAGCCAGTTGACGTACCTTATTCATTACCTATTTTATTTCAAGTACAATAATTTTAAAACCATATTACTATGAACCTCATTTTAAAACTTTTAATTACAGCAGGTATAGTGTTGCTTTTGGCACATTTTCTACCAGGTGTTGCTGTGAGCGGATTTGCAGCTGCAATTATTGTAGCAATAGTATTGGCTTTACTCAATGCTATTTTAAAACCAATTTTAATCATTTTAACCATTCCTATTACCATTGTAACTTTAGGCTTATTTTTATTAGTTATCAATGCTTGTATTATTCTTTTAGCCGATCAATTTATTGATGGTTTTGGAGTTAGTGGTTTCTGGATAGCATTGCTATTTAGTATCTTATTATCTATTTCGCAATCTATTGCATATTCCCTTTTAAAAGAAGATAAAAAATAGACTAATAATCAGTTACTTAAAATATTGTTGGGTTGTAAAAAATGTCGTATTTTTGCAGCCCAATTTTGATATGATTTAAAATGAACATCACAAGAGAAAACATCGATGCATTAAATGCAGTTGTAAAAGTAGATATCGCAAAAGAAGATTACAGCGATAAAGTAGAGCAAATCTTAACAGATTACCGTAAGTCGGCTAACATTCCTGGTTTTAGAAAAGGACATGTGCCAATGGGAATGGTAAAAAAACAATATGGTAAAGCCGTATTGGTTGATGAGGTTAATAAATTATTACAAGACGCACTTAATAAATATTTAACGGAAGAAAAATTAGATGTACTTGGTAACCCATTACCAAAACCTCAAGATGATTTAGATTGGGATTCTGATGCATTTTCTTTTGAGTTTGAGTTGGGTTTAGCACCTGAATTTGAAGTGAACTTAAAAAGTAAAAAAGCCATCACACATTACAATATTGTAGCCGATAAAAAAATGCTTGATAATCAAGTAGAACACATTAGAAAACAATATGGTAAAATCATTTCTGAAAAAACAGTGTCTAAAGATTCTGAAATCACTGGTGTTTTTGAAAATGAAGAAAAAGGTATCAATAATTCAGCCACTATTACTTTAGATAAATTTAAAGGAAAGTCGACAGAGAAGCAATTTATTGGCGCTAAGGTTGGAGATGTAGTAACCTTAAAAACTAAAGGGCTTTTTAATGATGATCACGATTTGATGACCTTTTTAAAAGTGTCTCATGAAGATGCTCATGACTTAGATATTGAAGTGAATTTTACAATAAATGAAATCAATTCGAGAGAACTGGCAGACTTAGATCAGGAGTTGTTTGATAAACTGTTTGGTAAAGGCGTTGTGACTTCAGTAACCGAGTTGAAAGAGAAAATTAAAGAAGATTCTGAAAAACAATTTGTACAGCAAGGCGATCAAAAGCTATTGAATGATGTGACTGAAAGTTTAGTGGAAAACACAAAATTTGATTTGCCAGCGTCATTCTTACAAAAATGGATGCAGACTGCTGGTGAAGAAGAAATGGATGCAGAACAGGCAAAAGAAGAATACGAAAAGTCTGAAAAAAGCATGCGTTACCAATTAATTGAAGGTAAATTAATAGAAAAATATAACCTTCAAGTTACGTTTGAAGATCTCAAAGCTCATGCCAGAGAGATGATAAAAGTTCAAATGGCACAATTTGGTCAAATGAATCCTTCCGATGAAGAATTAGATGGTATTGCAACACGTATTTTATCCAATAAAGACGAGGTAAAACGTTTGTCTGAGCAATTGATGAGCACAAAATTGTTAAATCTTTACAAATCTGAAGCGAACTTAAAGGTGAAAGAAATAACTTATGACGATTTTGTAAAAGAGTTTTACAGCTAAACCATAATGGTTTTTTGTTTATAAGAACATTGCAATCATTATAGTTTTATAATTGAATCTCTGTTTTGGCAATTTTCTTAAATTACAGAAATTAAGATTATAAATTAGTATATTTGAGCGTAAAACGGAATGGTTTTACGCTTTTTTGTTTCACAATAAATTATTTCAAAAACACTATATGGATTACGGAAAAGAATTTGAAAAATTCGCAATAAAAGACCAAGGCATAAGCAGTACGTACTACAACAAAATTATAAGTAGTATGTATCCTAATGCTTTGACACCTAATATTATAGAAGAGCGTCAAATGAATATCGCTATTTTTGATGTATTTTCTCGTTTAATGATGGATCGTATCATTTTCATGGGAACAGCCATCAATGATCAGGTCGCAAATATTATTCAGGCACAACTGCTGTTTTTAGAAAGTACAGACGCTTCTAAAGACATTCAAATTTATATCAATTCTCCTGGAGGAAGCGTATATGCAGGCTTGGGAATTTACGACACAATGCAGTTAATTAAGCCTGATGTAGCAACCATTTGTACTGGAATGGCAGCCTCAATGGGAGCTGTTTTATTATGTGCTGGTGAAAAAGGAAAGCGAAGTGGTTTAACACATTCACGTGTCATGATTCACCAACCTTTAGGAGGTGCGCAAGGTCAGGCAAGTGATATTGAAATTACAGCTCGTGAAATACTAACTTTAAAAGAAGAGTTGTATAAAATAATTAGTAAGCATTCTGGTCAGGATTACGATAAAATCTACGAAGACAGTGATCGTGATTATTGGATGAAAGCTGATAAAGCTAAAGAATATGGAATGATAGACGAAGTGCTATCAAGAGGATAACTATAAATAGTGAGTTAGAAGTGTTTCGAAAAATTTGAATACGATTTTTCAATATCCACTTTTCACTTTGAATTTGAATAATGGCAAAGGAAGAATTAGAATGTTCGTTTTGTGGTAGAAAAAAGCCAGAAACCAATTTATTAATTGCTGGATTAGATGCACATATTTGTGATCGATGTATTGAGCAAGCACATGGTATTGTTTTAGAAGAGTCTAAACAAACAGGTAATGCTGAGTTATCTTCTGAATTGATGCTTAGAAAACCACAGCAAATTAAAGAATTTCTAGACGAATATATTATTGGTCAGGAATATACTAAAAAAGTAATGTCTGTAGCGGTTTATAATCATTATAAACGTCTACTACAGCCAGCAACAGATGATGATATTGAAATACAAAAAAGCAACATCATCATGGTTGGTCAAACAGGAACAGGTAAAACATTGATGGCAAAAACGGTTGCCAGAATGTTGAATGTGCCTTTAGCAATTGTAGATGCTACAGTGCTTACTGAAGCTGGATATGTTGGAGAAGATGTTGAAAGTATATTAACACGTTTGTTGCAAGCTGCAGATTATAGTCTGGAGAAAGCAGAAAGGGGAATTGTTTTTATTGATGAAATTGATAAAATTGCGCGTAAAAGTGATAACCCTTCAATTACCAGAGATGTTTCAGGAGAAGGCGTACAACAGGCTTTACTAAAACTGCTGGAAGGAACAGTTGTAAATGTTCCACCAAAAGGAGGACGTAAGCATCCAGACCAAAAATTTATTGAAGTCAATACAGAAAATATTTTATTTATTGCTGGTGGTGCTTTTGATGGTATAGAAAAGAAAATATCTAAACGTCTCAATTTAGCGGCAATTGGTTATAAAGCGGCTCATGATGGAGATGCTCTGGATACAGATAATCTTTTGCAGTATATTATACCAAAAGACTTAAAAGATTTCGGATTGATTCCGGAAATAATTGGTCGTCTTCCGGTGTTAACGTATATGGATCCTCTTGATGCAAAAACGTTACGAGCCATTTTAACCGAACCTAAAAATGCCATTATCAAACAATACAAGAAATTGTTCCAAATGGATGATATTGAATTCTCAATTACAGATGGCGCATTAGATTTCATTGTAGATAAGGCTATCGAATATAAATTAGGTGCCAGAGGTTTGCGTTCTTTATGTGAAGAAATCTTAACAGATGCGATGTTTGAGTTACCAAGTGGTGATGAGAAAAAACTGAATGTTACCAAATCTTATGCTGAAGGTAAGTTAGAAAAGACAACCTTAAAGAAGCTAAAAGCAGTATCTTAGATTTTGAATCTTTTTATAAAAAATAAAACCACTCTTTTTTGGAGTGGTTTTTATTTGGATTTAAAAATTAATATTGCGAACAATATTTATAAATTTTCACAAGGTGTTTTTAAGGGATAACACTAATAATTGTGAATCTATTTCTCTGTATTACTTTGTAAATATAACAGCAATTAGTTCAGATTAAAAACCGTTATTGGCAGTTTTGGACAAACCGAATTAAATACTCGTTATGTGGAAAACTTTAAAGTCGTTTGTCGGATAAATTTGAAATCTGCTTCCAGTCATCGATAAACTCAATGAATTTCAATTCAACTAAGAGAGGTCTCACTGGCATTTAGTTGGAGTAATTCATCTATGTATTCACGATTATTAGATAAACGAGGAATCTTATGTTGACCACCAAGCTTGTTGTGGTGTTTTAACCAGTCGTAAAATAAACGTTCTCTTGCAATATGTATCTCAGGCATATTGAGAGTCATGTTGTTATAACGTTTGGCTTCATAATCAGAATTTAAAGATTGAAGTGCGCTATCTAAAAGTTCTTTAAATTGATGAACACAAGGAGGAGGTGTTTTAAATTCAATAAGCCATTCGTGAGATCCCTTTTTTCTTCCTTGCATAAAAATTGGCGCAGCTGTATAGTCTACAATTTCAGCATTGGTGGTTTTACAGACGTCACGTAAGGCATCTTCAGCATTTTCAATAATCAATTCTTCTCCAAAGACATTAATATGATGCTTTGTTCTGCCAGAGACTTTAATTCTGTAAGGATTTATTGAAGTAAAACGAATGGTGTCACCAATTTTATAACGCCAAAGCCCAGCATTGGTAGTAATAATTACAGCATAATTAACATCAACTTCTACTTCACTTAGCGGAATCACCTTTACATTTGGAGTTCCATAGGTTGACATTGGAATAAATTCATAAAAAATACCATAGTCTAACATCAATAACAACTCACTGCTATTATTGTGATCTTGAATGGCAAAAAAGCCTTCTGATGCATTATAGATTTCATAATATTTAAAATCAGCTTTAGGTAAAATAGCTTTATATTGATCTACATAAGGCACAAAACTTACACCTCCATGAAAATAGACTTCCAGGTTTGGCCATATATCAAACAAACTGTCTTTACCCGTTGCCTCCAACACATTATTTAACAATACTAACATCCATGAAGGCACTCCAGCTAAACTAGTCACATTTTCATTAATAGTTTCTTCTACAATGGCTTGCATTTTGGTCTCCCAATTGCTCATTAGTGATACGCGATTACTTGGTGTACTGCTAAACTCAGCCCAAAAAGGCATATTATCAATAAGTATTGCCGACAAATCTCCAAAGACAGTACCATTTTCTCTATACAATTCTTTACTGCCTCCAAGACGTAAACCTTTTCCTGTAAATAATTGTGAATCTTCATTGTTGTTAAGGTACATACAAAGTAAATCTTTGCTCGCTGCATAGTGACAATCTTCTAAAGACTCCTCACTAACAGGAATAAATTTGCTTTTAGCATTGGTGGTTCCACTAGATTTTGCAAACCATCTGATAGGTGTTGGCCAAAAAATATTGTTTTCACCTCTGCGAGAACGTTCAATAACATCTTGATAATCTTCATATGATGAAATAGGAACACGTTCAGAAAAGGTATTGTAATTTGCTATAGAATTAAAGTCATATCGCTTCCCGATTTCAGTGTCTTTTGCTTTTGAAAGCAACTGAAAAAGCAACTCGTTTTGTACTTCGTTTGGATACTTTAAAAACAATTCAATTTGATGAAACCGTTTTTTTAAGAACCATGATGCAATTGAATTGACTAAAGGAATCGGCATTTTTATAGTATCTTTATGGTTGATTTTATCTTAGGCTTTTTGATGTGCTGCAAAATCATCTTTTATTCCCATAGTTAGTCTTTTTATTACAGCGTAGTGATGCTATGATGTGCAAAAAAAGCCATCCTCTGAAAATAAAACCTTGACTTTTCGCTTAAATAATAAAGCCTAAGATGAAATCATTAAAAATAATACTTTTTTTTATATGTTTTATCAAGGTGTTTTAACAAAAATGGAAACTGAGTTTGCTCATCCTATCCAATATTATTTGATACTTGAGAATGATTTCTTGAATATGAATCAGTTACTAGGAAAAATCATCACATTAGACTTTGTGAAATACCAGTGCTTAAAGTGCGGATTAGACAAGCCAATTTACCGACAAGGTTTTTGCAAGGCCGATTTTTTTGATATTCCTCAAGCTGGTGATTGGATCATGAGACCCGAATTGAGCACAGCCCATCTTAACAAAGAAGATCGTGATTTAGATTATGAAAAAAAGGTACAATTACAACCACATGTTGTGTACTTGGC
This sequence comes from Psychroserpens mesophilus, assembly GCF_050617655.1. Classification (GTDB taxonomy): domain Bacteria; phylum Bacteroidota; class Bacteroidia; order Flavobacteriales; family Flavobacteriaceae; genus Psychroserpens; species Psychroserpens mesophilus_A. Next base: position 23,401 of record NZ_JBODQC010000008.1, read on the forward strand.
CAATTCAAGTAATGTAAAAGTTGGTGTGACCAGAAAAAGTCAGATACCAACGCGATGGATTGATCAAGGTGCTCACGAAGCCATAGAAATTGTTGAAGTTCCTAATCGTTATCTCGCTGGAATTACCGAAGTCGCTCTTAAAGATCATGTTGCCGATAAAACCAACTGGAGAAAAATGTTGAAAAATGATATTGAAGATGAAAATTTAGTTGAATGGCGTGAACGGTTAAAATCTTACATTCCGGAAGAAGCACAAGACTATTACATTGTTTCCAATACTGAAACCAATATTGCATTTCCTGTACTTAACTATCCTAAAAAACCTAAAAGTCTAAACATTGAAAAAGAACTGACTTATACAGGTAAATTAGTGGGACTTAAGGGTCAGTATTTAATTTTTGAAGATGATACCGTTTTCAATGTAAGAAGTAATGAAGGCTTAGTGGTAAAATTTACAATAGTTTAAACATTAACGTAATTTTATACATTAGCTTTTTTTATAAATGGTTGTTTTTTAGTATCTTGAATATAAAAAACGCTATGAAAATTCCTGTTATGTTTTACGTGGCTCTGACCACATTTTTATTGATTACAGTTACTATTGCTGTTGCCATGGACATGCCTTTTAACTGGGTATTTTACTTAACTTGCTTAGGACAAGTTTTCGTTGTTATTATGGTTTATAAAGTACTGAGAGATAAGTACACAACAAATAAGACGTTCAAAGATTTTTACGAAGACCATCCCATTTCTCAAGTTGAAAACTATCGGTAGATTAAAGTCGCTAAGTGCTAGTGTGTTTGACGTTTTGTAAAACTAACCTATCGAATATAAAAAAAGCATACTTCGTGAAAAGTACGCTTCATTTATAATAGCAAAAAACTACTAAATATCTTCTTGATCTCTTAATCCTTGAATATATCCAGCTTTTTGAATTTCTCTTCTTCTCTTTACTGAAGGTTTTGTGAAAAACTGATTTTCACGAATGTTTTGCATCGTCTTTACGTTACGGTGTTTTCTTTTGTAACGCTTTAAAGCACGTTCGATACTTTCTCCTTCTTTTACTAATATCTTAATCATGTATTAATTTTAATGGTTATAAATTATCCTAAATAGGTTTTTAATATTTTACTTTTTGAATCCTGACGTAAACGTCTAATTCCTTTTTCACGTATTTGTCTTACACGCTCTCTTGTTAAATCGAAAGTTATTCCAATTTCATCAAGTGTCATTGGTGGTTCATTACTTAAACCAAAATTTAAACGTATCACATCACTTTCTTTTTGAGACAATGTATCTAAAGCTCTGTTAATTTCTACATTTAAAGATTCTTTCATTAAATCACGATCTGGATTTGGTGACTCACCAGATTTTACCACATCATACAAGCTTGACGTTTCTCCTTCTTTTAAAGGTGCATCCATTGATAAATGACGACCAGAATTTTTAAGAGATTGCTTCACTTCTGAAACTGTCATGTCCAATTCGAGTGCAATTTCTTCAGCACTAGGTGCTCTTTGGTGCGATTGCTCTAAAAATGAAAACGCTTTATTGATTTTATTAATTGAACCAATTTTGTTCAAAGGTAATCTAACTATTCGAGATTGTTCTGCTAAAGCTTGTAAAATTGCTTGTCTAATCCACCATACAGCATAAGAGATAAACTTAAACCCTCTGGTTTCGTCAAAACGCTTTGCAGCTTTTACCAAACCAGCATTACCTTCGTTTATTAAATCAGGAAGTGTAAGTCCTTGATTTTGATATTGTTTAGCAACAGAAACTACAAAACGTAAGTTAGCCGTTGTAAGCTTATCTAAAGCAGCCTGATCTCCTTCTCTTATGCGTTGAGCGAGTTCAACTTCTTCCTCAGCAGTAATCATAGGTAATTTGCTGATGTCTTGTAGGTATTTGTCTAGTGATTTAGATTCGCGGTTGGTAACTTGTTTGGTAATCTTTAATTGCCTCATATATTCTTTATTATTTTAAAAGTTCGCAAGAGTTCAATGTAACTTTTAATTTGACAAAAGCAAATAAAAACGCAATTCTTTATAAAAATTACATGAAAATCACTATTTTTTATAATTTCTTTAACTTTTTAACTTAAATCTTACTCGTTTTTAGTAGAATCTTTCTTTTTAGAATTACCCTTTAAAAGATTATCGAAAATTCCTTTTACGCCTTCCTTGATTGGATCTTTAGCTTTGGTGCTATCCGTTTTGGTAGAAGTTGAATCTTGAGGTGTTTCATTTTTGTTACCGCCAAAAAGTCCACCTAAAGCATCTTTAATTTGATCTTTTCCTTTTCCAATCAATTTTTGTTTTTCAATTTCGATGAGTTGTTTAGTAAGGTTGGAAACACCACTGGTTAAATCTGTTTTAATATTCGGACTTGTATAACTACCTGTGATGTTTGCAGTTACAGGAATGGTAATTGCATTCACTTCATTGTCATTTATTTTTCCTATTAAGCGGTTAACATCACTACCTAAATATTTTGCAGGTACATTAAACACAGCGTTATAATCTAATGTTTTATCAAAACCATGAGAGCCTGAAACCTGAATGCCAATATCTTTATATTTTAAATCGAAAGGTTTTACATTTACTTTGCCATTAGCAAATTCAAGATTTGCTTTTAGGTCTTTTAAATCCAGCTTACTAAAGTCTACAAAACTTAAAGCGCCTTCAAGCTTGCTTAAAACAGTGCCTTCTTTTGGGTCTATGTTGGTCGTTAATAATTCAGCAAACGCGTTACCTGTAACTGTACTGAGGTTAGGAGAAAATTCATTATCTAAAGTCCCTTGAAGATTTATAGTTGTGTTTAACTTTCCTTGTAAGGCTTTTGCAATTGGTGCTAAATTTTGAAGCAAATCTAAGCCTTTAAAAGATTTAGCAATATCAAATCCGTCAGCTCCAAGGTTAAGATTGAAAACAGGTGTGTCTGTTTTGGTAGACACCTTTCCAGTTATTGCCACAAGACCGTCAAATAAATTACTGGTCATATTCTGAAGATTAGCCTCTTGGTCTTTTATAGATAATGTTCCTTTTACATTATTTAATATCAGATTGTCATAAACTACAGTTTTAGCATTGGCATCGATGGTACAGTCTAAGAAATCAGGAATTTTAAGAGATTCAGCGTCTGATGTGGTTTTGTTTGATGCATCTGAAACGGATTCGTCTTCAACCATAAAATCGCTAAGGACAAAATTATCAGAGTTCACGTCGAAGTTTCCTTGTAATTTTTTATCGCTTAATAAAAATCCAAGCAGATTTTTAATATTCCCTGTAGCTGAAAAATCACTGGTACCTGTTCTAGCGTTAAAACTATTAAGTTTAACATTACCAGGATTAAATGTTACATCAGCTTTATTGATTTGAATCGGATTTACGATGTCTTCCGAAGAAAACACAAAATCTGTTATACTGGCTGAACCATTATTCTTAATACGAGTAAACGCATTGGTTTCAATAGCATTCATATCAAACTGAGTGTTGAGTTTTGCTTTTAAAATTCCACTAAGTTGCTTGTCGAAATCAATAGGGTAAGCTTTGGTTAGGTTTTCAAGATTAAGTGTACCGTCTATATCTGCATTAACAAATAGGTTTTTAGTTAGATTCATTAATTTAGCAGACGCTTTAAACACATCATTATCAATTTTGAAATTGAGTGTTTTAATGTCTACATAAGTGTCATCTGCTAAACCCGTTTCGTTTTTAATAGCTGTATCAATTGTAATATTACTCACGCGTTTAGGTAAATCAGGATACTTAAAAGACGCGTTATTAGACGTAATATGAATGTCTAAAGTTGGAATGGTCTCATCAGTGATTTTACCTTTTATTATTCCACTTACTTTAAAATCTCCCGAAGTATCAACAGATTCAATGTTTTTAGAATAGGTTTCAGGGATAATAGCTAAAAAGTCTTTAAAAGATGATCCAGGATTTTCAAAAGTAATATCAATGTCTTGACCTTCTTCAATTAACTGAATATAACCCTTAAACTCTAAAGGTAATTGGTTGATGTAAGCTTTGTTATCTTTAAAAGTATATTTTTGATTGTTTAAGTCTAATCCAATTAAAGCATCTAGTTTTATAGAATTGTTGTTAAGATATTTAGTGCTATCCATACTCAAACTCAAGTTAGTTGTGGTTTTGGTATCGAGTTCTGAATTTTCGATAGAGAAGGTTCCATGACCAGAATGGTTTAATTCTGTTAGATAGAGTTCTATGTTTGAAATGGCATCTAAATACGTAATTGCGCTATTGTTAATATTGTAGTCTTCAATATCGAAAGAAAAGCTATTGCTGCTGCCTTCTGTTTGCGCTGAAGCGTTATCATTTTCTTTCGTGATATCGTAATTGTTATTTCCCAGTGCATCAGTTTTAAGGGTTAATAAAGCTTCACTAACATTTATAGAGTTCACAACAATAGGTTCTTCACTGGAGGTCTTGAAAAGTTCATTAACCGACATGGTGAACGAAATGTTTTTTGCCGTTGCGAATGTTTCGCCTTCAAAGGGTTTAAAATTAGTAATCACCAGATCATCGACTTCGACATGAGCCTGAGGAAAACTACGAATTAGGCTTAAACTCACATCGCTAAATTCAACTTGTGCATTAAGGTTTTGGTTGATAAAACGCTTCACGATATCTTTTATTTGTGACTGAAATGCAAAAGGGATTACCAGTAAAAGGAAAAAAATAATGAGTAGAGTTATACCTATAATTTTGAGTGCTTTTTTCATAAAATAATATCTGTACTAATTTGAGTGTAAATATATACGATGCGTGATTTACTTTAGCCCAATCTATATTAAAGTTTAGTAAAACTTTAACCCATTTGGTTAGAATAATGTCTGTTTAGAGAAGTTGAATTTCGTCGTTAACTTTTAAATTGAAACGCTTTCTGAAAAGAAAGACACCTAAATATAAAAAAGGAGTGTCCAATGCAGCCACTAAAACTTTGAATAAAAAGCCACTTAAAAGTAAGCCTTTAAAGTTTTCCCATGGAATAATACCAAATGCGCTCAATAGTGTTAAGATGGTAAATGTATCTACAAACTGAGAACACCAGGTTGAAAAATTATTTCTCAGCCACAAGTGTTTCCCTTTTGTCAGACGCTTCCAAAAGTGATAAATTTGAATGTCTACAAATTGTGCAAATAAATAGGTAATCATACTGGCAAAAACAGCTATTGCTGAATTACCAAATACATTTGAAAACGTTTCGTCATCAACATAGGACCATGACGTTGCTGGCATATAACTTGATACCAGAATAATTAACAACGAAAATACCGAAGCAAAAATACCAGCAATCACCACCTGGTTTGCTCGTTTTTTTCCATAGATTTCACTTATTAAGTCTGTAATTAAAAACGTAATAGGGTATGGTAAAATACCAACAGATATTTCAAACAACTTCACACCAAAAATTTCCACATTAAAAGGGTACCAATAAAAAAACTTTTGAAATATCAGATTAGAAACCACTAAAGACGTAATAAACAGTGCAGCCAGGAACAAATAGATTTTCTGGGCAGCAAGTTTGTCTTTTAAGGTCATAAATTGTGAATAAATACTTGCTGTAAATATAAGATAAAACGGATTTCTTTTCATTATTTTGGCAATCATTATGAATCCACCTAACCACGTTTACATAGCTCTTGGAAGTAATAAAGGCGACAGACTCAAACATCTGCAAAACGCTGTTGACTTGATTTTTAAAGAAATAGGGAAGGTGACGATTATCGCTAAAGTCTATAATACACCAGCTTTCGGATTTGAGGGTAATGATTTTTTAAATACCTGTCTGTATGTAGAAACTGATTTTTCTGCAGAAGATGTTTTAAACAAGCTGTTGCAAATAGAAACTAAATTAGGACGTACTAGAACAACTTCTGAAACCTATGAATCAAGAACGATTGATTTAGATATCTTGTTGTATAATGATGAGGTTATTAACTCAAAACACCTAAAAGTACCACATCCTGAATTACAAAACCGAAAGTTTGTTTTGTATCCTTTACATGATATTGCTTCTAAGTTAAAGCATCCGGTTTTAAAGAAAACTATTGCTGAGTTATCTAAAGCTTGTCAGGACAAAAGTGACATTGAGGCTATTAAGATTTGGTTGAAGAATCCAACCAAGCAGTTTAATTTTTCTAATCAGAATTATATTGCTATTGAAGGAAATATTGGTGCAGGTAAAACAAGTTTAGCACATAAAATTGCACACGATTTTAATGCGAAACTTATTTTAGAGCGTTTTGCTGATAATCCGTTTTTACCAAAATTTTATGAAGAACCACAACGCTATGCCTTTACTTTAGAAATGTCTTTTCTTGCCGATCGTTATCAGCAAATTAGTGATGATTTATCGCAATTAGATTTGTTTAAAGACTTTATGGTAAGTGATTATGATATTTATAAATCGCTCATTTTTTCAAAAATCACCTTACCTGAAGATGAGTTTAAACTTTACAGAAAGTTGTTTTATTTAATGTATAAAGACATTGCTAAGCCTGATTTATATGTGTACCTCTATCAAAATACCGAGCGTTTGCAGGAAAACATAAAAAAAAGAGGTCGTGATTATGAGCAAAATATTGATAATGACTATCTGGAAAAAATCAACTCAGGTTATTTAGAGTTTTTGAAAAATCAATCAGAATTAAATGTAAAAATTATTGATGTTTCTGAAAAAGATTTTGTGAAATACAGAAGCGATTATTTATGGTTGCTCAACGAAATTTGTAATGCATGATGAAGCATCATATTGGCACTATTAAAAACCGATTGGTTGTTGGGATGAAAACCAAAGCATCTGTTTTAACTATAAGTGAGACAACAAAACAATTAGCACAATTGTTTATGCCGAGACGACATGAAGTAACTTCTAGAATAGGTCAGCATGTGTTCTCCATTCAAAATTATGGTCAGGATTATAACCCTTCTGAAGTGCATTCAGAATTTGAAAAATGGGTTGGTGTTGAGGTTGAAAATTTCAATATTGTTCCTGAAAGTATGGACTCAATTGTCATTCCATCTGGAACCTATGCGGTGTTTCATTTTAAAGGTTCAGTTTCAGAGTTTCCAAAAAGTCGAGCTTACATTTTTCAGGAATGGTTACCGAATTCAGAATATCAACTCGACCAAAAAGTACATTTTGAAATTTTAAGTGAAAATTACAGCACTGACTTTCAGAATATTGAGGAAGATATTTGGATTCCTGTTAAGAAGAAATGAGTATGAGCTGACAGGTATTTCGTTTAATCAATCCAAATGGCTTTCCCATTTTCTCCATTCATTGGAGGCAATCCCTTTCGGCCATTAATATGCCAAAATATATAACCTTTCTTGTACTCAGATATTCGTCCAGCTTCGTATTCTTTATTTATGAGCGTTGTGATTTCTTCAAAATGTTGTTTCGGAGCATGAACAAATAAAAAATAGGCTTTTGACCTATAAACATCTAATCTTTTATTATTTGGAAAACCATATTGTTTAGTGAGATTAATTAATAGCCTACTATTTAAGCTGTCATTTTGTTTTAATACAGACCAAATACTATCAATTTGTTTGTTATAGTCTTCAAGTTTATTACCCAAACGTTCCTGACCTTCAAAATGTCGTTTCATCATAAAACCGTCTTCTAATCCATACAAAGAATCAATTTTGCCAAAACCGTGTCTCACGCCTTGATCTAATTCATACATAGAATCAATGACTCTTTTGAGGTATGTTTTTTCTGAACCTGTTAAGTCATAAGATTTGACTTTTTCATTACAAGAACTCATGTTTAAGAATAAAAAGAATAGTAAACTTAAGGTCTTTAGTTTAGAAAACACATCCCAAATCACAACACCACAGCTTACCGAAATATTTAAAGAGTGTTTGGTTCCAAATTGAGGAATTTCAATCACGACATCACTGGCATCAACTACATTTTGAGCAACGCCTTTTACTTCGTTTCCAAAGACTAAAGCATAAGTTGTGTTGGGTTGAGGTGTAAAGTTGTGAAGTAGTGTTGCGTTTTCAGCTTGCTCAATACTAACCACTTTTATGCCTTCAGTTTTCAATTTTTTAACTAACTCAATAGTGTTTTCAACGTATTCCCAATCGACGGTTTCTGTACTTCCCAAAGCTGTTTTTCTAATGTCATTGTGAGGAGGTGTTGCTGTTATTCCGCAGAGGTAAATCTTTTTAATTAAGAAGGCATCACTTGTTCTAAATACCGAACCAATATTATTAAGGCTTCTAATGTTATCAAGAATAATTATGACAGGTGTTTTTTCAGCAGACTTAAATTCATCTACGTTCAATCGGTCAAGTTCGCTGTTTTTTAGTTTTCTCATGTTAAAATCGTCTTACTGCCATTACGAGAACGAAGGATGTGGCAATCTCCTTTAGTGGTTGTTAAAATCTAGTCGTAATTGTAGATAACTTATAAAGTTACCATTTCTTAAAACTTCAAATTATAAGTACTTTAGCAGTCTTACAATGTTCACAAAAATACATAAAACCATTGGCTAAAAAAGTAAAAAAGGAAACACCATTAATGAAACAGTACAATGCTATTAAGGCAAAGTATCCTGATGCATTATTATTGTTTAGAGTTGGCGATTTTTATGAAACCTTTGGAAGTGATGCTGTAAAAGCTTCAAAAATATTAGATATCATTTTAACTAAACGAGGTGCAGGAAGTGAAACTGAAACCGAATTGGCAGGCTTTCCTCATCATTCTTTAAATACCTATTTGCCTAAACTGGTAAAAGCAGGTTGTCGTGTCGCCATTTGTGATCAATTGGAAGACCCAAAGCAAACCAAGACCATTGTTAAGCGAGGTGTTACCGAACTGGTTACTCCTGGAGTTGCTCTAAATGATGATATCTTACATTCAAAGTCAAATAACTTTTTAGCCTCTGTGTATTTTGGTTTGCATGCCGTTGGTGTGTCTTTTTTAGATGTGTCTACAGGTGAGTTTTTTATATCACAAGGTGATGAAGAGTATATCGATAAACTTCTTCAAAATTTCAAACCCAGTGAGGTATTAGTCTCCAAGCCAAATAAATTAAAATACAATGCGGCTTTTGGCAACGATTTTCATGCCTTTTATATAGAAGATTGGGTGTATCAAGATGATTACGCTAATGAAACGTTATTAAAACATTTTAAAACCAAATCATTAAAAGGTTTTGGTATTGAAGATTTATACGAAGGCATTGTAGCTTCAGGCGCAATTTTACATTATTTAAGTGAGACACAACATCATAAGTTACAACATATTGCCTCTATACAACGCTTAACAAAAGGCGAACATGTTTGGATGGATCGCTTCACCATTAAAAATCTGGAGTTATATCAATCTACCAATCAAAATGCAGTGACTTTGGTAGATGTCATTGATAAAACTATTTCACCAATGGGTGGACGCTTACTTAAACGATGGCTAGCGTTTCCATTAGTAAATATTGAAGCCATAAATCAACGTCATGATGTGGTTGAATATCTGAATAAAGATGCAACCTTATTAAGTAAGTTTCAGCATCAACTAAAGCAAATAGGAGATATTGAACGCTTAATTTCAAAAGTGGCTACAGCTAAAATTTGTCCGAGAGAAGTCGTTCAGCTTAAAAATGCTTTGGAAGCTATAGTTCCAATTAAAGCATTAGCAAGTCAATCTAAAAATAAGGCATTACACTTTTTAGGAGAACAAATGGATGCTTGCGAAATGCTGCGCGAACGGATTAAAGCGACTTTAAATGAAGAGGCACCAGTTAATATTTTAAAAGGACATACGATTTCTTCTGATTTTTCTACTGAATTGAAAGAGCTTAGAGAACTTTCAGCTTCAGGCAAAGACTATTTAGATAACATGTTACAGCGCGAAAGTGAGCGTACTGGAATTACGTCACTAAAGATTGCATCTAATAACGTGTTTGGTTATTATATTGAAGTGCGTCATACGCATAAAGATAAAGTTCCGGAAGAGTGGATTAGAAAACAAACTCTGGTAAGTGCAGAACGCTACATTACAGAAGAACTTAAAGAATACGAAACGAAAATTTTAGGCGCTGAAGAACGTATTTTAGCTATCGAGCAACAATTGTTTGCAGAGTTAATCAACTGGATGACACAGTATATAAAACCAGTTCAGAAAAATTCAGCGCTTATTGCGCAACTAGACTGTTTATGCGGATTTTCAAAATTGGCCACAGAACACAATTATGCCAGACCAGAGCTTACAGAAGGTTTTGAGTTAGATGTTAAAAACGGACGACACCCAGTAATTGAAAAACAATTGCCACATGGTGAACCTTATATTGCCAACGATGTCTATCTCGATCGTGAGAAGCAGCAAATCATTATGATTACTGGTCCGAACATGTCTGGTAAATCTGCTATTTTGCGTCAAACAGCATTGATTGTTTTACTGGCTCAAATGGGAAGTTTTGTTCCTGCCGAAACAGCAACGATTGGATTAACCGACAAAATATTTACCAGAGTTGGAGCCAGTGATAATATTTCTATGGGAGAATCGACCTTTATGGTAGAAATGAATGAAACTGCTTCGATTTTGAACAACATATCAGATAGGAGTTTGGTCTTACTTGATGAAATTGGTCGAGGAACAAGCACTTATGATGGGATTTCAATTGCCTGGGCAATTAGTGAATATTTACACGAACATCCAAGTAGAGCTAAGACTCTGTTTGCAACCCACTATCATGAGTTAAACGAAATGTCTGAAACTTTTGAGCGTATCAAAAATTTCAATGTATCTGTAAAAGAGTTAAAAGATAATGTATTGTTTCTAAGAAAACTCGTCGAAGGCGGAAGTGAGCATAGCTTCGGAATTCATGTCGCAAAAATGGCAGGAATGCCTCAGCAGGTAATTCATCGTGCGAATAAAATTTTAAAGCAACTTGAAAAATCACATTCAAGTGAAGAATTGACAGATAAGGTTAAAACGCTCAATGATGATATGCAATTGAGTTTTTTCAATCTGGATGACCCTCTTTTAGAGCAGATTAAAGATGAAATTGTCAATATAGATATCGATACGTTAACACCTGTGGAAGCATTAATGAAGCTCAATGAAATAAAGCGTATGTTGCTGAAAAAGAAACATGCATAAAAATATCTGAGTTTTTTTTTAAAAAGGCTTTGCTTTTCTGATAAAAGTCTTAAATTTGCCCTCGCAATAACAAAGAACGTTCTTATACATTGCTCATGCGAAAGTAGCTCAGGGGTAGAGCATCACCTTGCCAAGGTGAGGGTCGCGGGTTCAAATCCCGTCTTTCGCTCTACGCTTAAAAATATACCAATTTAGTCAGTCGAGACTAAAACGCTGAAGTGGTGGAATTGGTAGACACGTTGGACTTAAAATCCAATGTCCGTTTAGGACGTACGGGTTCAAGTCCCGTCTTCAGTACTGAAAGAAAGCCAGAATTTTAATTCTGGCTTTCTTTATTTTTATAGAAAGATATAAGTTAATTCAAATTAAAAAAAGCTCTGATATCAACATCAGAGCTTTTTTGATTATATATATTATGCTGTTGCAGCTAACCTGTTTTTCTGCCTATATTCGCTAGGAGAACAATTGTACATGTCTTTGAATATGTGTGAAAAATAACTTCTGCTAGATAAGCCTAAAGTGTACACGATTTCCGAAATGTTTAAATCCGTTGTTTTGATTAAATCTTCTGATTTTTTAACTCGAACATATCGTATGTATTCGTTTAAAGTTTTGCCGTGCATTAGTTTGAATCCTTCCTGAACTTTAACAGGACTTAAACCTATTTTAGCACATAGTGCATTTACACCAATATTAGTTTCGGGATAATTATTGATATAATCAGATAATTCTTTAATGTCACTGATTTCAGATTTAGTTAATGTTCCAAAAGCGTCTTGATTCTTTTGAACATCTAATTTGTGCTGCTCTACTTCTAAGGCTAGAATTAAGTTAATTAAACCTTCTGTGAGAAGTAATTTAACAACTCCTTCCTGCTTTATAGCATTTAATTGTTTTATATATTCGGTGATTTTTAAATTATAAGATCCTAAATGCAGATAATCTTCTTTTTTGTCTTTCAAAAATGTTTCATACAGCATTGCATTTGATGAACATATCGTTGCATCTTGCATAAATGTATTTACAGATATAATAGTAGCATTAGTTTGAATGCCCTTATAAAAACACAGTGTATTTGATTCTGTTACGATATTAGCTGAAATTCCCGTTTGAAAAGTTTCTAAGGTATGTTTTGGAGTCTGTTCTCCAAAAGCATGAGATAATTTACCCTTGTTACAGTATAGAAAGTTTATAATTGAGTTTTTTGAACCTTCAATTTTAAGGTGAATGTCAGTATTAAACTCTGCATCAAATTCTAAAAAAGTAATGTTATTTGGCATTTTAATACCTTTCACTATTCCATGTCCGAAGTCACCATTAAAGATTAATTCGTACTCATTTAATTTCGATGTTAGCGTACCTCCTAATTCATTTTTAAGGTTGCTAAATAATGATACTGTTGTATTTACTTTTAAGTCTATTGTTTTCATGAGATTCTTGTATTGGTTATTATTTGTAATTAATTCTTACTATAATTTTGAAATGATTTTATTTTCAAAATTATTTGGGAATACTAAAATTCCAGGATAAGTTTTTCTGACTATTGCTCTTGAAAATTTTTTTCCAACTCTCGCTAAGTGGTTTTGCGATTTTATTAGCATCTGAATTTATAGTCTGAATATTTATCAATTAATTTTCTTGATAACAAAGTAACTACATAACTCCTCTTAATGCGTTATACAATTATTTGATAATGTTGTATAATTATATTTTTGGGTATGGAATATCTGATAAACAGGAGTTTTCAAACACAAATGATTACGAACGTGCAATTAGAATACAATTCAAACTGGTGATTGAGCAGGCTTATTAAAAATCTAATTGAGAATTTAATATGCTTTTATGAGAATAACTATTAAATAGTCTGAACAGTTATTTTATCTTATAAAGAAGAATAATCATTAGGAGAACTAATACAAGTAGCAGATGTATCATTTGACCAAAAGCAAAGATGAAAAAACAAATAGCCCAAATGATAATAAGCAGTACGGTTAAGATGGATAAGAAAGTCTTCAAAAGGGAAATTTTATGTAGTATTCGAATCTTAATCCTAGCAATTCAGAATAAGAAAAAACTAAAAATTGTAGGTGTATTCTATTCTATGTTTAATGTTGTACCTAACAAATATGCTTTATACAATGTAGACGCTGTTATATAATTTTAAGAATATGTTATATAATTTCAGTATTTGGTAAAAAATAAAGGTGTTATTTTAAGAAGGGAAGATAGATTTCAAAAGTTGCACCTTTATTGGGAACTCCTTTGGCTATGATAACTCCATTATGGTTTTCAACAATTTTTTTACAAATTGAGAGTCCGATACCTGTTCCAGAATATTCACTTTTACCATGCAAGCGTTTAAACAAGACAAATATTTTATCAGCATAAGCCTGATCAAAACCAATACCATTGTCCTCAAAAGAAATCATGTGATGGTATTTATATAATGAAAACTTCAAATATTCAATTTGATTTGACTTGACTTCCTTATAATTGATACGAATTTTAGGTCTTGTTTCGTTACGTCTGTATTTTATTGAATTGTTCAAAAGATTTATAAACAACTGTTGTATTTGAAATGGAATCACTTCCATTGGAGGTAGGTCATCACTTTTTATACTTACGTTATGTTCAATTATTAAATCTGAAAGTTCATGCTTTGCATGTTCTAATAACATGTTCATGTTGGTCTCTACAAATTGTTGTTCAGAGTTACTGGTTCTTGAGTATTGAAGCAGGTCGTCAATTAATAAACGCATTCTAGATGATGACGACTTGATTTTTTCGATATAGGATTTCCCGCTTTCAGACAAGTTATCATTATCTTTCATCTCCAGACGCGATATGAATGTCTGAATTTTACGAAGAGGTTCTTGTAAATCATGACTTGCCACATAATTAAATGTAGATAGTTCTTTATTATTTCGTTCTAATTCTTGATTTCGTTTCTGTATGGTTTCGTAATTATGAACTTCATCAGTAATGTCTGTAGTGGTACCCAGTATTTGCTTATAGCCATCTTCACTAATTAATAATTTCCCATATGATTTTAAATGTTTTATGTCACCATTTTTATGAACAACTCTAAAACTAACATAAGGTAATTCCTCTTCTTCCATCATTTTTTCAACATGTTTAGATAGACGTTCTTTATCGTCTTCATGTACATAAGAGAAAAAAGTATCTAGCTTTGGTTCAAAACTCTTGGGTTCTTCTCCTAATAATCTATACAGGTTGTCTGAATATTCGAATATGTTGTCATCAACATACCAAGTCCATGTGCCATGTTTGCTTACAATTTCAGCTAAATTGCTGGAAGCTTTAAAAATCTCTAATTCTTCATTGGTTTCTTTTAAAGATTTTATGTCGCCATGTATTTTTGCATAGGCAAGTAGTAACAAAATAAGCGTTAGAATTAAAATTGAATAGAGTATGATTGGTGTAATTCCTAGTAACTTCTCATTTTCTAATTGTCTTGTTTCTAGCAATTTATTTTCTAAGGCAATCATTTCTCTGATTTTCTTTTTTATCAAGTCTCGATTTTCCTTATTTTCTCTAAATACAGCTCTAAATTCTTTAGAATTAATATCTTTTGACTTTGCAATCTCAATGGTTTCAGTCATTAAATTAAGTTCATTTATGACATCAAAACTCAATGACATTATACTTTCCTGCTGCACAGGATTATCAACAGTTAAATTTTTTATTCTGGCTAAGTCGTGAGGTATTCTCTCATGTAGTGATAAAAATGTTTTAAAAAAAAGAGAATCTTTTGAAATCAAATAATCCCTCTGACTTAAATCAGCGTAACGTATACGAGAAAACATACGTTCTAGCTCAATACTAACATCGTATGTATGTTGTACCATCGCATTGGTTTCAGAGAGTACTTTTATGTGTCTATAAGTAAAACCACCAATGCATAAGATTATGAATAGTCCTAAGCCAAATACAACTTTTAGAAAAACATAAGGATTAATTGCTGGTTTCATAACTGGTTTATAATCGTAATAAAAAATTATCTCTATTTAAGCCACTAGTATAATATTGCCAATTGATAGTGACTACTTCTGATAAGACCTTTTTAAGCACATTAAAATCATTTGGCTTTTTGATATAGATGTTGGCACCTTGAACAAATGTATTTTCAATATCTTCTTCTGAAGCTGATGTAGAATAGATGGCAATGGCAATATCGTTAAATCTTGAGTTCGCTTTGATTTCTTTTAAACATTCTAAACCAGATTTTTTAGGCATATTTAAATCCAAAAATAAAATATTTGGAAGTACACTATCTTCTTGATTTAAGTAATTCATCAATTGAACACCATCGTTAAAAGTACTGACCTTGCTTTTTATTTTCAATTCATCAAAAGACTCTGTGAAGAACATTCTGTCATCTTCATCGTCATCAGCTAAGGCTATTCTGATATAATTCTCATTCATTAGTTTGATTATTATCTTCCATCATTGTTTTTCGCTTGTTTATAATACGTTGAAACGCAGATGGTGTAATTCCTGTAGTATTTTTAAACTGTCTGCTTAAATGAGCAACACTAGAATAATCCAGTTTAAATGCTATTTCAGTTAGTGTTAATTGCTCTTTAGCAATTAACATTTTCGTATATTCTATTTTTTGAATAATTAAATAATTTTCAATTGAAGTATAGGTGACTTCTGAAAACACATTTGATAAATGAGCATAGCTTAAGTTCAATTTATCTGATAAGTATACAGATGTTTTGACCTGAATTACGGTATCTTGATTAAATACCATGTCATGAATGGCATCTTTGATTTTTTGTACTAAAACAATTTTTGGGTTCTCAAGAATTTCAATACCATATTCAGAAATATCTTCACTGAACGACTTTAATTGCTCATTAGATATTTTTTCTAATACATCTACTTCACCAAACCTGGTAATGCGGTATTTAAAATTATGTGCCTTTAGTTTTTCTTCTAAAACCAGATTGCAAATTTTGTTATAGTCAAATTTTAAGGATAATGTCATAAAACAATAAATCTAGTTACTAAGATAATTTTATTTATTTAAAAGCATAACATAAATAACTTGATAGGGTCTAAATTAAAAGTCCCATAAGTAAAAAAGGCCTGAATAAATCAGACCTTTTTTTACAAAACAACTAGAAATTAGTTGTCTTTTTTCATTTTGTCAGCAGCATTATTTAATGCGTCAGCACCTTTGTCTTTAGCGTTGTCAACAGCATCATTAATATTTGCTTTAGCATTTGCTGCCGCATCATTAACTTCGTCTTTTGCATTGTTTAAAGCGTCTTCAACGTTTTCCTTAGCTGAATCAACAGCATCACCTGTAGAATCTGCTGCATCTTCAACAGCGTCTTCAACAGCTTCAGCACCATCTTCAATTGCTTCTCCAGTTGCTTCAGCAGCATCTTCAATTGCCTCACCAGCGTCTTCAGCACCTTCTTTAGTTTCTCTACATGATACCGATACAATAAGTGCCAATACCAATACGATGTTTAATAATAATTTTTTCATTGTAATAGTTTTAGTGTTAATTAATAATACACGAAATTAATAAGTTAAATTGAAACTACCTTAATAAAATTAACTTTTTGTTAACAACATTAAGGCTTTACTCTAATTTCAGTTTTATATACGTATGTAATTAACAATTTGGTTGACAGCTCCCTTATTTTTTTGAATAAAGTTTTTATTAATTGTGCCAAGTTGTATTCTTTTTTCAGAAGATTTAATCAGTTCATCTAATTGATGTTCAAGAGAAACGCTGTTATTTACGCTTATCACTCCACCATTTTCAATCATGGCTTTTGCTTCTGGAAATTTATTGTAGTTTTTTCCAATAATAATTGGTACACCAAATACAGCAGGTTCTAAAATATTGTGCAGACCTGTTGTTCCCATCGCTCCACCAACATAAGCAATATCTGCGTAATTGTAAATTTTAGATAATAATCCGATTGTGTCAATTATAAATACAGAGTAATCTGAAAGGACTTTATTTGCCTTTTCTGAAAACAGGACGTTTTTAACATTTAACTTATTAGTAATGTTGTCAATCTGTATGTTGTTGATATTGTGAGGCGCAATAATAAATTTCAGATGTTTTGAAGCCTGTTTATTGATGTATGACATTAAAATAGCTTCATCTTCAGGCCATGAACTTCCTATAACAATACATAAGCTATCATCTTTAAATTCTGAAATAAAAGCCAAATCATTGTGTTGTAACAACTGATTTGAAACCCGATCATATCTCGTGTCTCCAGAAACCGTCACATGGACAATGCTTATATTTTCAAGCAGCTCTTTAGAGGATTCGTTTTGAACAAAAATATGCTCAAATGCCTGTAGAGCCTTCTGAAGATGGTTGCCATACCATTTAAAATAGGATTGATTTTTCCTGAATAATGCAGAAATGAGAATGGCACGTCCTTGTCTTCTTTTTATTTCGTTTAAAAAATTTGGCCAAATATCATATTTAACAAATACAGTAAATTCAGGATTAACAATGTCTAAAAATCGTGTAGCATTTCTTTTCGTATCTAAAGGTAGATATGTCACAAGATCTGCAATTGGTGCATTTTTTCGAATCTCGTATCCTGAAGGTGAAAAAAAAGTCAATACAGTTTTATGAGAAGGATAGGTGGTTCTAATAGATTCAAATACTGGAAGCCCTTGTTCGTATTCACCTAATGAAGCACAATGAAACCAGATGGTTTGGTCTTTAGGATGCAGGCCTTTTTTTAATATTTTAAACGTTTGACGACGACCTTTAACACCTTTTTTAATCTTAAGATCAAACAATGCCAGTCCCTTTAAAATGAATGAAAATATATGTATTCCTAAATTATACAATATGTAAACGTTTATGTTCCTGCTAAAATACTGTTCTTTGAAATAATTTCATTGCTTAATGCTAATGAATTTCGTAATTTCGTATGGTATGAAAAAAATTCAAATGGTTGACCTAAAAGGTCAATATAGTAAAATAAAAGCTGAGGTTGATAACTCTGTTTTAGAGGTGTTAGATTCTACAGCATATATTAATGGACCTCGAGTTCATGAGTTTCAGAAAAATCTGGAAGATTATTTAGATGTTAAACATGTTATTCCTTGTGCCAACGGTACAGATGCGTTACAAATAGCGATGATGGGATTGGGTTTACAGCCTGGAGATGAAGTAATTACTTCGGATTTTACATTTGCAGCTACTGTAGAAGTGATTGCGTTATTACAACTAACTCCGGTTTTGGTAGATGTAGATCCTGTGACCTTTAATATTGATGTTGAAGCCATTAAAAAAGCAATCACTCCTAAAACGAAAGCAATTGTTCCTGTTCATTTATTCGGAATGTGTGCCAACATGGAGGCTATTATGAATATTGCTAAAGCCCATAACTTATACGTTATAGAAGATAATGCTCAAGGTATTGGCTCTACATATACCTATAGTGATGGTAGAAAAGCAAAAGCAGGCACAATTGGTCATGTGGCATCGACTTCTTTTTTTCCTTCTAAGAATTTAGGATGCTATGGAGATGGTGGAGCTATTTTTACGAATGATGACGATTTAGCTCATATCATTAGAGGGATTGTAAATCATGGAATGTATGAACGTTACCATCATGATGTCGTTGGTGTTAATTCGCGATTAGATTCTATTCAAGCCGCAATTTTAGACATTAAATTAAAACGACTCGATAGCTATAATCAAGAAAGACGAAAGGCAGCAAGAGCTTATAATGCTGCTTTTAGAGGAGTTGATAATATAATTACACCAACTGGCACCTGTGACAATCAAAAGATTTGTGATACCTGTGATTGCCATGTGTTTCATCAATATACACTCAGAATCTTAAATGCTGACAGAGATGCTTTGGTAAAACACTTGAATGAACAAGGCATTCCTTGTGGAGTGTATTATCCAATTCCTTTACATTTACAAAAAGCGTATCAAGATTCTCGATATAATGAAGCCGATTTCACGATTACTAATCAACTGGTTAAAGAAGTCATCTCGCTTCCAATGCATACTGAATTGGATGATGAGCAAATTGAATTTATTACATCTACAGTTATCAATTTTGTAAATTCTTAAACCAAATGAAAAAAATTCTTGTTACTGGTGGATTAGGTTTCATTGGGTCACATACTGTTGTAGAATTGCAAAACGAAGGATACGATGTTGTGATCATCGATGATTTATCGAATGCTTCCTTAGATGTAATTGAAGGTATTATCGCAATTACTGGCAAAATACCAGTTTTTGAAAAAATAGACTTAAAAGAAAAAGCTTCGGTTGAACGTTTTTTTCAAAAGCATAATGATATTTCAGGAGTGATTCATTTTGCAGCTAGCAAAGCTGTTGGCGAAAGTGTTGAAAAACCTTTGTTGTATTATGAGAACAATCTAAATACACTCATTTATACGTTGAAAGAGGTCCTGAATTTAAATACATCTAATTTTATTTTTAGTTCATCATGTACTGTTTATGGTCAGGCAGACGAAATGCCAATTACAGAAAACGCTCCAGTTAAACCAGCAGAATCCCCTTACGGAAATACCAAGCAAATAGGAGAAGAAATTATTAAAGATACTTGTAAAGTGAATCCTCACCTAAATGCTATTGCTTTGCGTTATTTTAATCCAATTGGAGCTCATTCATCAGCTAAAATAGGAGAATTACCAATTGGAGTCCCTCAAAATTTAGTACCATTTATTACACAAACTGCTGCTGGACTTCGAGAGTGCTTATCTGTTTATGGTAATGATTATGAAACACCAGATGGTACGTGTATAAGGGATTATATTCATGTTGTCGATTTAGCAAAGGCTCATGCTGTTGCTTTAGAACGACTTTTAGAAGCTAATAATCAATCTAACTTTGAAACATTTAATGTTGGTACAGGAGTTGGCAGTTCTGTATTAGAAGTTATCAAATCTTTTGAAAAAGTTTCAGGGCAAGCCCTTAATTTTAAGATTGCTCCAAGACGAGAAGGAGATATCGTAAAAGCGTTTGCTAATACAAAAAAAGCAAATGCTGTTTTAGGATGGAAGGCAAAATCTACACTTGATGACGCAATGCTCTCTGCCTGGAAATGGGAGAAAAACATTCGAAATCTGTAATTTTCACTAAAAGTCAGATTATTAATCTGTTAACAGATACGCATTATAATTGTAAATTTGATAATAATTATAGTGTATTGTTGTTGATGTCTAATTCAACAAATTGATTAACAATGATTTAATGCTTAAAATTTGTGTATGGGATTTACTTTTTGTTTCTTTGAAGTTAATGATAAATGAAAACCAATGAAACTGATTAGTATTAAAAGAGAAACCAAACCTGAAATCAGGTTTACAAAAAAAATGGGAGCACTATCAATAAAAGTGACTTACATTAAGAAACAATTTTTAAACATTCCATTTAAAACACTTCATAGATATAGAGAAACCTATTATGGAGAAGTAAAAGACTGTGACAATATTAGTTTAGCGAGATAATAAAAAAAACCTGTTCAATTTGAACAGGTTTTTATTTTATGTGGTTTGCTTTTTTCCTGAAGACAAAAACCAGGTATATACAAGTACAATCATTCCGAATGTCACAGACATATCTGCCACATTAAAAATACCAGTTTTAAAAACACCTCCTAAATCTATAAAGAAAAAATCAGTAACTTTTCCAAAGGCAATGCGATCAAAAACGTTTGCAATTCCACCACCAGCAATACAGCTTAAGGCAATAGTACTCAATTTATCTAAGGTTTTATTTACTAAGATGTAATAGATAAGGTAACCAAGTACTAACGTTGGAAGAATTAATAATAAAATCAATCTTAAAGTGTCGTTCATATCACTTCCCATACCTAAAAAAGCACCTCTGTTATAGACGTTGGTTAGTATAAATTTATGACCAATAAGTTCGATAACTTCTTTAAGTTCAATATTTGCTCTAACAATGACTTTTGAAATTTGATCAATAGCAATATTGAAGATGATCAGCAAAATTACGCTTACATTTCTAGATAGCTTCATAACATCTTTTAAGCGTTAGTTTCAAATGTAGCTGAAACAGTTTCAGATTCTTTATTGATTTTTTTAACAAGACCTTGAAGTACTTTTCCTGGTCCAACTTCTGTAAAAAGCGTTGCGCCATCTGTAATCATTTGTTGTACAGATTGTGTCCAACGAACAGGTGCCGTTAATTGTGAAATTAAATTGGCTTTTATTTCGTTCTCATCTGTAATGGCAGTAGCTGTTACGTTTTGATAGATTGGACAGTTGGGTTTGCTAAATGTTGTGTTTTCAATTGCAGCTGCTAATTCTTCACGAGCAGGTTCCATTAATGGAGAATGAAATGCACCACCAACTGGAAGTACTAAAGCACGTCTTGCACCTGCTTGTTTAAGCGTTTCACATGCTTTATTAATCGCTTCAACATCACCTGAAATTACTAATTGTCCAGGACAATTATAATTTGCTGCAACGACAGTGCCTTCTGTTTTTGCACATATGTTTTCAACAACTTCGTCTTCTAAACCCAAAACGGCTGCCATAGTGCTTGGTTGTAACTCACAAGCTTTTTGCATGGCTTGAGCTCTTTGAGATACTAATTTTAGACCATCCTCAAAAGTTAAGGCTCCAGCAGCAACTAAAGCAGAAAATTCTCCAAGTGAATGACCAGCAACCATGTCTGGTTTAAAGTTATCGCCAAGTGTTTTAGCTAAGATTACCGAATGTAAAAAGATAGCGGGTTGAGTAACTTTAGTTTCTTTTAAGTCTTCTGCAGAACCTTCAAACATAACATCTGTAATAGGAAAACCTAAGATTTGATTTGCTTCTTCAAAAAGTTCTTGCGCTAAAGGTGAGTTTTCATAAAGGTCTAATCCCATTCCTGAGAACTGAGCACCTTGACCTGGAAATATATATGCGTTCATCCTATCTTCCGTCTTTCCTGAGGAAAGAAACTATTTTAGTTAATTATTAATTTATGCTGCAAAAATAGGAATATTTTTTTTAGATGTTAGATCGCTTTGCACTTTGATATTTGAGTAATGATTAAATCTAACCGTATTTAATATAAAGTGTTTTAAATTATACTTTACAAAGGATTCAGAACTTCCAAAAATAGTTACATTCCAACTGTTGCAGCTTCTGCACAACGCTCTCCATCCATAGCAGCAGAAATAATTCCACCAGCATAACCACCACCTTCACCACAAGGGTAAAGGTTGGTAATTTCAGGATGTGCTAAATGATCATTTCTCGGAATGTTAACTGGAGATGAGGTTCTGGATTCTACACCTATAATGTTAGCTTCTTCAGTATAATATCCATGCATTTTTTCTCCAAAGGCTTTAAAACCTTTTCGTAGTGAACTTCCAATTAATTTTGGTAATAAAGAATGCAATGGAGCCGATTTTAAGCCTGGTTGATAAGAGGTTTCATTTAATTTAGCAGATAATTTACCTTCAACAAAATCTGTTAATCGTTGTCCAGGAGCAGATTGTCGTCTTCCGCCAGAAGTGAACGCTAGACGTTCTAAATCTTTTTGGTATTCAAGAGCTTTCAACTCTCCAAACGATTCGTATTTGTATAAATCTTTGTCAGCGTTAATTTCGACAACTATCCCAGAATTTGCAAACTTATTATTTCGTTTTGAAGGAGACATACCATTAACTACAACTTCACCATTTGCAGTTGCAGCAGGAACAATAAAACCGCCTGGACACATACAGAACGAATACACTCCTCTGTCATTAACTTGTTGCACCAGGCTGTAAGCAGCTGGTGGTAATAATTCATGACGTTTTTCATTTTTACAATGGTATTGAATTCCATCAATAATATCTTGTGGATGTTCTACCCGAACTCCCATAGCAAATGATTTTGCTTTTAGCAGAATGTTTTTATCATTCAACAGATAAAATATATCGCGAGCAGAATGTCCTGTAGCTAAAATGACTTTTTCAACAGCTAATTCATTTCCATTTTGAAGTTGAATAGCTGTTATTTTATGGTCTTTGATAGTAAAGTCTGTTACTCGGGTTTCAAAATAGACTTCACCTCCAAATTTTAAAATGGTCTCTCTTATGTTTTGAACAACTTTTGGTAGTTTGTTAGTCCCAATATGTGGATGAGCATCAACCAATATTTGGTCTGTTGCGCCATGAAATACTAAATTTTCAAATATGCGGCGAACGTCTCCACGTTTTAAACTTCGTGTGTAGAGTTTACCGTCGCTATAGGTTCCAGCTCCACCTTCTCCAAAGCAATAATTTGAATCTTCATTTACAAAATGATCTTGATTTATGGCTTTTAAATCACGACGTCTGTCCTGTACATTTTTTCCGCGTTCTAAAACTATGGGTTTAAAACCAAGTTCTATACATCGTAAGGCTGCCCACATTCCTGCTGGTCCAAAACCAATAATATGAATTGGTTTTGCATTAGAAACGTCTTTGTAATCAAAGGTGTAATTCGAAGTTTCTGGAACAGGCTCATTAATGTAAACCTCTACTTTATAATTCAACATGATTTGAGACTTACGTGCATCAATAGACTTTCTCAGTACTTTAATTCCTGAGATATCTGAAGATTTTATGCCCAAATCATAAGCCGCTTTATTAAGCAATTTGTCAGGTTGAGCTTCTTCATGAAGATTAATACGTAATTGTAAGGCTTTTATCATACTGCCAAATTAGTAATTAATAAAATAAAACAATCTAAACATAAATATAGTTTTAGATTATTTACCATATAATTACAACCAAAAATGATATCATTTTTTTATTTTCTCAAATACGTAATAAATGAAAACGCATGTGCATGTTTTTCATCAACATCGTGAGTGATGCGACTAATTTCTTTCCATTTCAAAGTATCTATTTCAGGAAAAAAGGTGTCAGCATTTTCAAACTTTGAATGAACACGAGTTAATTCTATTTTATCAGCCAGCGACATTGATTGTTTGTAGATTTCGCCACCACCAATAATAAATGGTTGTTTATCATGTCTTGCAGCATCAAGTGCGTCTTTGAGTGAGTTTACAACAATCACATCGTTTGGTGCTTGATATGCTTTTTGTCTTGTAATAACAATGTGTGTTCGGTTGGGTAATGGTTTAGGAAAACTTTCAAAAGTCTTACGTCCCATGATAATATGATGACCATTAGTAAGTAGCTTAAATCGTTTTAAGTCATGGCTTAAATGCCAGATTAAATCATTGTCTTTTCCAATAGCATTATCTTCTCCAGCAGCAACAATTATGGTTAGCTCAGAAGTTTTTTTTTCTGAAGTTGTTTTGCTTTCAAGTATTTCGTTAAAAGCTTGAGATTTAGCAATTTCTTTTTCTTCTTTTAAGTATTCTTGTTTGAATTGCTCAATACGCTCCTGTTGTTTAGAAACTAACGCTTCACGTTGTTTGTCTTCCCAATCTTTACCCATAAAATTATGTGTAATAAACACCGTAATCAAGTGGTAAATAAATAGAAACAGCCATAATGCAATCACTATGACAAACCATTCTAATCCAGCAATTTTAAAGTCCTTACCAATACCTAAGATGGTATTTGCTAAAATTAAAAAGACAGCACCAATTAGAAAGAGTACAAAATGAATGTATAAGCGTTTTTTTTGCGCCATACGTTTTTCGGCAGCCTTAATCAATGCTAATTGTTCTTGATCTATACCTGGAGATGTTTTCTTCTTTCCGAACATAATTTTAAATATTTACAAGTATAAAGTTATGACTTTTAATATAAATTATTACACTGCTTTTTATTGAAAGTATAAGGTCATTAACATGCTAAAAGGTGTTTCAACAGCCACACCTTCCCATAATCCAGGCTCTTTAAATTTTGGAAGACGTTTAGCAACCTTTATGGCTTCAATCGCAATTGCTCTGTGGTTAGCTTTAGCATTGACGTTTTCTATTTTTCCTTTTTTATTAATTGTAAACTCCAAAAGAAATTGTGTTGAACGTTCTAAAGGTAATGCACGACTAGCCATTTCAATATCAAAACTCATTTTGATAAAGTTCATGATTTTACGTTTGGAGCATTCTTCTAAAGCTTTATTGCTGGATGTTTTATCACAACCTCTATAGACAGGATATTTAGTTATACCTTCATTTTTATTAGTTGTGACATTGACATTTAATGGCAACGAATAAGGTACAATCACAGGTTTTCCCTTCTGCATTCCTGGTGTCATTTGTGGAATTAAATTTACAACACGAACAGCTTCTGCTTCTAAATATTCATCTTCTCCTTTAGCGTTTATATTTATAACATGCCCTTCTTTATCAATTTGAAAAAGAACAGAGATCTGTTTCATTCCAGGTTCAATATCTGAATCTTCATGCAGTTCAGTATTGAAATTATCTTGAAAAAGTTGAGCTATTTTTTCAGACATACACTTTTTTTTGTTCGCATTGTCCTTTTCTTTTTTGCAGCCTTTATAAACAGGTACGTTTTCAATAACAACATAAGTTTTTTCTTCACTTTTGTTAGTAATTGAATCCAGTTCGGATAAAGAGATTGTTTTGTCTTGTCCAAAAGTAAGTGCTCCCAATAAAAAGGATACAGAAAAAATAAAGTATTTCATAAAAGTTAATTAAACAGCTACAGCGCCTTTTATATGTGGATGCGGATTATAATCGACTAAGGTAAAATCATCAAAATTGAAATCAAAAATATCTTTCACATCAGGATTTAAAATCATTTTTGGTAACGGTCTTATGTCACGAGAAAGCTGCAATTCTAATTGTTCAAAATGATTACTATAGATATGAGCATCACCAAATGTATGAATAAATTCACCAGCTTGGTAGCCACAAACCTGAGCCATCATCATGGTGAGTAAAGCATAGGAGGCAATATTAAAAGGAACACCTAAAAAGATATCTGCACTACGTTGGTAAAGCTGGCATGATAATTTTCCATCAGCTACATAAAACTGAAAAAAGGCATGACAAGGAGGAAGAGCCGCTTTTCCATTGGCTATATTGTCGTCAAATGATTTTGAAGTATCTGGCAACACTGAAGGGTTCCACGCAGATACTAGCATACGACGACTGTTAGGATTGTTTTTAAGCGTTTCAACAACGTCTTTAATCTGATCAATATCGTCACTATTCCAGTTGCGCCATTGATGACCATAAACAGGTCCCAAATCACCATTTTTGTCTGCCCAGTCATTCCAGATTCGCACACCATTTTCAGTAAGATAATTGATGTTTGTATCACCTTTTAAAAACCAGAGCAATTCGTATATAATAGATTTTAGATGTAACTTCTTTGTCGTTACCATTGGAAACCCTTCACTTAAATCAAAACGCATTTGATAGCCAAAAACACTCTTGGTTCCTGTTCCTGTGCGATCTCCTTTTTCATTTCCCTGTTCTAAAACATGTTTAACTAAATCGTGGTATTGTTTCATGTTATCTTCCTGCGAAAGCAGGAATCGTTTTAAATTATACTAAAATTTTATTGGAATGAGATGCTAAATCGAGTTTAGCATGACGTACAACGAAAATAGAAAAAAGTCATAAAAAGCAATTCTCATGACTTTAAATTATATTAAAAGTTATTAACCATTTACGTGCAGCTTTCGTTTTATTTAAAGCTGACATTAAGTGTTATCCAATTATCATTCCGGCAATAGTTGCTGAAATTAATGATGCTAATGTACCTCCAATAAGTGCTTTCATCCCAAATTTTGATAATTGTTTTCGTTGCCCTGGAGCTAAAGAACCAATGCCACCAATTTGAATCCCTATAGATGCAAAGTTTGCAAACCCACAAAGCATATAGGTAGCCATAATAATTGATTTTTCATATGTTAGATGTGTAGCATTGGCAACATTTTTAAGATCTGCTAATTGAATATAGCCAATAAATTCACTTGCTGCCAACTTGATTCCCAGAAGTTGTCCCATAAGTGCCATGTCTTCAGATGCAACACCTATTAACCACATCAAAGGTGCAAAAAGATACCCTAGAACAAATTCAAGAGATAGTGAATCATATGGTGTGTTCTGAGCAATAACTTCATTTAATGATGTAAAATGCCAATCGATATTTAATGCTTTAATTGTAAATCCGTCGAAACCTGCAATACCTCCAAGAATACCATTGAACATAGCTATAAAAGCTACAAAAACTAAAAGCATAGCACCAACATTAACAGCAAGTCTCAGACCTTCTGTAGTTCCATTAGCAATGGCTTCTAGAATGTTAGATCCAATTTTTTCCTGAGAAACGTGGACGTCAGTATTTATTTTTTCTGTCTGCGGAAATAATATTTTAGAAATCACAATTGCACCAGGAGCTGCCATTACAGAAGCTGCCAATAAATGCTTTGCATAGAACAGTTGTAATTCTTTATCATCACCACCTAGAAATCCAATGTAAGCAGCAAGAACAGCACCAGCAACAGTTGCCATACCACCAATCATGACAAGTAATATTTCAGACTTGTTCATTTTTTCCAGATACGCTTTAATCAATAGAGGTGCTTCCGTTTGTCCTAAAAAGATATTACCAGCAACACTTAAACTTTCAGCGCCAGAAATGCCTAAAACTTTAGTTAAAAGCCAGCCCATAGCTTTTACAACTTTTTGAATTAATCCTAAATAGAATAATACCGAAGTTAAAGCAGAGAAGAAGATGATAGTTGGCAAAACCTGAAAAGCGAAAATAAATCCGAAAGATTCCACATCCAACATACCACCAAATAAAAATTCACTACCTGCTTGAGTAAATCCTAGTAAGTCTATAAATCTTTGACCAACCCATTCAAAAATTACTTTTACAAATTCAACTTTTAAAACTCCAATTGCTATAATAAGTTGAAAGGCTAAACCTAACCCAACAGTTTTCCAATTCACTGCTCTGCGATTACTACTAAATAAAAAGGCAATAAAAATTAAGGTTACCATTCCTAAAACACCTCGCCAAAGACTATTTATTGAAAACCCTTGACTCGGAATTATAGTTGATGAGTTTTCAGCAACAATTGCTGCGGCTTCAACTATTTTTGGCGATGTGAATTTATAAACGGTTTTGTGTTCTGAAACAACTAGAGTAGAATCTGAAAGTTCCTGAATTTTATACCTTCGAATAGTATCATTTGGTTTGTTGTAGTAAAAAACCAATAAGTTATTTTGATATATATAATCTCCAGAAGCTTTAATATTTCCAGATTGGAGTGAATACTCAAATTCTCCAGCTTTCAGATTAATAGTATCGTCTTCAGATATTTCCAAAAGGGGTAAGCCATTTTCATCATGTACTGCATCAAATTGCCATTTCTTTTCTAAATCTTGCCCAAAGCTTGTTGTTAGTCCAAAAAAAATAGCTGTAATAGCTAGTAGAACATGTTTCATCTGAAAGTGTGTTTAACGTTTAGAAATTTCATCTCGAATTTTAGCTGCTTTTTCGTAATCTTCATTATTTACAGCTTCGTCTAAAAGCGTATTGAGTTCTTTAAGGCTTTTGTCTTTGTAGTTGTCTTGAACACTTGCTTCAATTTCTTCAGCAACAAAATCATCTACTAGAATACTATCTTGTTCTTCTTCACCTTTTTTAGGATTCACTTTCAAATAAATGCCAGCTTTGTCTAAAATATTTTTATATGTAAAAATTGGTGCCTGAAAACGCAATGCTAAAGCAATGGCATCACTGGTTCGAGCATCAATAATTTCTTCAATTTTATCACGCTCACAAATTAAACTTGAGTAAAATACACCATCAACCAGTTTATGAATAATGACTTGTTTGACAACAATATCAAAACGATCTGCAAAATTTTTAAATAAATCGTGGGTAAGAGGTCTTGGAGGTCTAATTTCTTTTTCTAAGGCAATTGCAATAGATTGTGCTTCAAAAGCTCCAATAACAATAGGAAGTTTTCGGTCACCATCTACTTCATTAAGAATTAAAGCATATGCGCCATTTTGGGTCTGGCTATATGATATCCCTTTTATATTTAATTTTACTAAGCTCATAATATATAAAACGTAAAGAACTGTTTAAATTAGGACTTTACCAACTGCAAAATGCAGATTTATGACTAAAGAACCAAATTGAAACAGCCCTTTTCAAAACACAATTTAAAAAAAATTATGCGTTTTGAGCTTTAAATGCTTTTAATTTTTCGATAAGTGTTGGTACAACTTCGAAGGCATCTCCAACAATTCCATAATCTGCAGCTTTAAAGAAAGGAGCTTCGGGATCTGTATTGATGACCACTTTTACTTTTGAAGCATTAATTCCTGCTAAATGCTGAATAGCTCCCGAAATACCAATTGCAATATATAAGTTAGATGCTACAGGTTTTCCGGTTTGTCCAACGTGTTCACCATGAGGTCTCCATCCTAAATCTGAAACTGGTTTAGAGCAAGCAGTAGCTGCACCTAATACATCAGCTAATTCTTCAATCATTCCCCAGTTTTCAGGACCTTTTAAACCTCTTCCAGCAGACACTACAATCTCGGCATCGGCAATGGTTACTTTATCTGTTGCTTTATCTACGGATTCTACTTTCACTCCAGCATCTGGAATTGAAGGTGAATACTCTTCAACGCTTGCACTTGCGTTAGATTCAACTAAGCCAAATGCATTTTTAGACACACCAACTACTTTGATATCTGTATCTATCGTAGTCATGTTAAATGCTTTGTTTGTGAAAGCTGTTCGTTTTACGGTAAAAGGAGAAGTGCTTGAAGGTGCTTCAACCACATTGGATGCATAACCTGCATCTAAACCAATCGCCAAAATTGGAGCTAAATATTTACTATCTGCACTGGAACTAACAATGACAACATTTGCATTTTCCTGCTTTGCAGCTTGTTCAATTGAACTCGCATAAGCATTCGCGTTAAATGCATTTAAATCATTATTAGTTATGTTTAATACTTTGTCAACACCATAATTTCCTAACTCTGAGGTGTCTTGTGCATTGATGGCTACAGCTGTAACTGTAGTTCCCATTTGATTTGCAACAGCTTTAGCGTAAGAAGCTGCTTCTAAAGCTGTTTTTTTAAATTTTCCTTGTTCTGATTCTGTATATACTAAAACTGACATGTTCTTTTTGTTTTGTCATCCTGAACTTGGTTCAGAATATCATTATTATTTTTCATTTCCTTTAGACAACCTAAAAAGACACTTCGACTGCATTCAGAGTGACAACTCAGGTTGATAGGACTCACTTAAATTACTTTAGCTTCGTTGTGAAGTAAGTTGATTAATTCATCAATATTATCTGCATCAACTAAAGTAACGGCACCTTTTGGAGCTGGTTTTTCAAATTTAACAGATGCTGTTTTTGCTGTTGCATTTGTTGGTTCTACAACCGATAAAGGTTTTTGACGAGCCATCATAATACCTCTCATGTTAGGAATGCGTAGGTCACTTTCTTCAACCAGACCTTTTTGTCCACCAATAACTAAAGGTAAGCTTGTTGAAACAGTTTCTTTTCCACCATCGATTTCACGCATTGCTTTGGCGCTTGTGCCATCAATTTCTAAACTAATACAATTTGTTACAAAATTGGCATTGGTTAAAGCAGCCAGCATTCCTGGAACCATTCCGCCATTATAATCAATAGATTCACGACCAGCAATTACTAAGTCATAACCACCATCATTAACAACATTTGCCAGTTCTTTAGCAACCTGAAATCCATCTTTAGCTTCTGTGTTGACTCTAATTGCTGAATCTGCGCCAATTGCTAATGCTTTACGAAGTGTAGGCTCTGTTTCTGGACCGCCAACATTCACAACCGTAACATTTGCACCTTGCTTTTCTTTAAACCACATGGCACGTGTTAAACCAAATTCATCATTTGGATTGATTACAAACTGCACACCATTGGTGTCAAATTTTGTGTCGTTTTCAGCGAAATTAATTTTTGAAGTCGTATCAGGTACATGACTAATACATACTAATATTTTCATATCGAAATTATTTATTTTGAGTGTATATTTTTTCTAAAGCACGAAGATAAATATAATAATTTGAATTTTACTATGCATGCATAGTAAAATTTTGTGAAAATCTAATAAATCACACCTTAATTACACCATATCTCAGAAATCTTATCAGATGTAATTAATCATTCATTATTTTCTATTACAATATGCGTTTGATATATAACTTTTAGAATTAAATATCTTGAATTCTGGTTAAAATAAATGACAGCAGGTTTTGAATGCGGTTTCATCTTGAATTTTTATGTTATTTTATTATCAATAATTATTACTTTTGCTATTCGATTAAAAAACTGATACATGAAGACAATTCAATTTAGAGAAGCCATTTGCGAAGCGATGAGTGAAGAAATGCGAAGAGATGAAAGCGTTTACTTAATGGGAGAAGAAGTTGCTGAATACAATGGTGCTTACAAAGCTTCAAAAGGCATGTTAGACGAGTTTGGTGCAAAACGTGTGATTGATACTCCAATTGCTGAGCTTGGTTTTGCAGGTATTGCCATTGGTTCTACAATGACAGGTAATCGTCCTATTGTAGAATATATGACCTTTAATTTCTCTTTAGTTGGTATTGACCAAATTATAAATAATGCAGCAAAAATCAGACAAATGTCTGGAGGTCAGTTCAAGTGTCCAATTGTATTTCGTGGTCCTACAGCTTCTGCTGGTCAATTAGCTGCAACACATTCTCAAGCTTTTGAAAGCTGGTTTGCCAATACACCTGGTTTAAAAGTGGTTGTGCCTTCAAATCCTTATGATGCTAAAGGCTTACTAAAATCGGCCATTCGTGATGATGATCCGGTTATTTTTATGGAAAGTGAACAAATGTATGGTGATAAAGGAGAAGTCCCAGAAGGAGAATATACAATTCCGTTAGGTGTCGCAGAAATCAAACGGGAAGGTACCGATGTTACTATCGTTTCTTTTGGTAAAATTATCAAAGAAGCCTATAAAGCAGCAGACGAATTAGAAAAAGAAGGAATCTCTTGTGAAATTATCGATTTGAGAACAGTTCGTCCTATGGATAGAGACGCTATTATTACTTCTGTTAAGAAAACAAATCGTTTAGTGGTTCTTGAGGAAGCCTGGCCTTTTGGAAACGTTTCTACTGAAATAACATACCTTGTACAATCTGAAGCATTTGATTACTTAGACGCTCCAGTTGTTAAAATAAACACAGCAGATACACCTGCACCATATTCTCCAGTATTGTTAGAACAATGGTTGCCAAACAAGGATGAGGTAATTAAAGCTGTCAAAAAAGTAATGTATATAAATGCCTAATGGTTTTTTATAAATTATCTAATAAACCGTAATTTATTACGTTAATAAAATTCATCGATACCTTTTTGTAAGATTGTTGATGAAGTTTTTGCCTATGAACTTTAAACTGCTTCTTTTTTTCTTTTTCTTCGGAATACTCTTCGGATTCTCACAAACTAAAGTTAGTGGTTACGTGTTTGATGAAAACAATCAGCCTGTCGCTTTTGCCAATGTCATATTTAAAGGCTCAACAGAAGGAACTATCACTAATGAAGATGGACGTTTTTATTTAGAATCTGAAAATACTTGGGATACAGTTATCATCTCTTTTTTAGGTTATGAAATGAAGGAGGTTACACTTGATAAAAAAGTGAATTACGACCTGAGATTCGTTCTTAAAGAAGAAGCTGCAGCTCTTGATGAAGTTGTTATTGTTTCAGGAAAACAATCAAAAAAAGCTTCAGAAAATCCAGCAATTAGGATTCTGAAAAAAATATGGGAACGCAAACGTAAAAATGGCTTGAGTCAGTTTAAACAATACGAATACGATAAATACGAAAAAGTAGAATTTGATCTAAATACTATTGATAGTGCACTTATAAAAAGTAAACTTTTTCGAGGGATGGAATTTGTTTTTAATGAAGTTGATACGTCTAATGTTACTGGTAAAACCTATCTACCTATTTTTATAAATGAGGCTGTAAGTACAGTTTACGGTGACAATCAATTAAAAAAAGAAAAAGAAGACCTTAAAGGAAATAAAAATTCAGGCTTTAGTAATAATCAGGTTATTATTGATTTTATTGATGATTTGTATGCCGATTTCAATGTCTATGATAACTACTTGAAGTTTTTCGATAAGAGTTTTGTGAGTCCATTATCTCGAACAGGAATACAAACTTATAACTATGTGCTTTCAGACAGTGCATTTATTGATAATAAGTGGTGTTATAATATTATTTACTATCCACGTCGTAAAAATGAATTGACTTTTAAAGGTGATTTTTGGGTAAACGATTCTACCTATGCCATTAAAGATATCAATTTACAAGCGTCTAAAAGTGCAAACATTAACTGGGTAAAGGAAATTTACATCGAGCAGGAATTTGAAGTTTTAAATGATTCTGTTTTCCTTATTAAACGTGATTATATGCTGTCTGATTTTGCCTTAAATAAAAAGGAAAAGTCACGTGGTGTTTACGGTAAAAGAACAACCTTGTACGAAAATTACGTCTTTGATGAGCCTAAAGGAGAGCCGTTTTATGATGAAAAAGTATACTCTTTTAATGAAGATGTTTACAATCGTGATGATGATTTTTGGGAACAAAACCGGTTAGAATCTCTCAATAAAGATGAAAAAGGGGTTTATAAAATGTTAGACACCCTTAAAACCGTAAAAAAGTTTAAGCGTTTGTATAATATTGGTAGTATCCTAGCCTCAGGATATGTAGAGTTTCCAAGTTTTAATTTTGATTACGGACCAATTTTCTCCACTTTCGGGTTTAATGAAGTGGAAGGCTTACGTTTGCGAACAGGAGGACGTACTTACTTTGGACCTAATGATTTATGGAGATTAGAAGGTTTTGTTGCCTACGGTTTTAGAGATGATAAATTTAAATACGGTATTTCTGGTAAATGGTTGTTAGATAAACGCAGTAGATGGACCATCTTTGGAGGTAATAGACGTGATGTAGAACAAATAGGAGCCAGTTTAACGAGTTCTACAGATGTTTTAGGCAGAAGTTTAGCGTCAAGTGCTGTATTCACGGCTGGTGCTAATGATAAGCTTTCTAATATTAGTTTAACAAATTTAGGAATGTCTATTGAACCTTCACGTAATTTTGAAGTACGCTTAGACGGAACCTTCAGAACAGTTCGTTCGGCTTCTCCAACATTTAGTCTGGATTACAATGATCCAGAGTCTGCAACTGGAATATCTTCTGAAGTTAAACAATTTGAAAGCCGTTTGTCTTTAGGTTATTATCCAAAGCGACAAATGACAGGTTATGGTGTAGAACGAAAATTTAAAAATGATAATTTCGCGCAGTTATTTGTTCAAATAAGTCGTGGTGATCGAGATTGGTTTGATAGTGATTTTGATTATACAAAGCTCCAATTCTCATACATACAACCATGGCAAGCAGGAGGTTTTGGCCGCTTGACAACCTCTGTGGAAGCTGGAAAAACCTTTGGAGAAGTTCCTCTGGCATTGTTGAGTGTTGTGCCAGGCAACCAAACCTATTTTTCAATATATAATACCTTTCCTCAACTTGATTTTTATGAGTTTGTAACCGATACTTATACCTCAATGCATATTGAGCATAATTTTAATGGTCGCATATTCTCGAGAATTCCTTTTTTAAAGAAATATAATTTAAGGTTTGTATTAGGATTAAGAGGTGTTTGGGGAGATTTATCAGATGAAAATATTGCTTTGAATAGAACAGGTAATCCTGTTGAAATTCCATTAATTGCTCCAAACAATCGTATTTATTACGAATACAGTTTTGGAGTAGCCAACATTTTTAAAATATTGAGAATAGACTTCAATTTCAGAGGTAATTATTTAGACAGACCAGATGCCAGACCTTTTGGTGTTACAGGAGCTTTTGGGTTTTATTTTTAACAATCGTCGATTAACTTTTAGATGTAAGTTATAATGAGTTTCTTTATATTTGCTTCAGAAGCTCCAAAACATTCCGTTTTAGAATTCCATGACCACACATTAAACGAAATTATGATGATGTTTAAAGAATTGATGTCAGTTTTGTTTTTGTTTAGGTCTTGAAAGTTTAAAATATTCGTTTGTTGTTTTTTCTAACCGCTTTTTGATAGTGTTGTAATTGTCTTCATTTGGTTTGAAATTAACATATTTATCAATAATATTACTTCTTTTGTAAATTAGAAAAGTGTTTTCTACGTCTGGATTGATGTTGTTTAAATAGATCTCTGAAGATCTATCTGAAAACGATGAAACAAATGTGAGAGCAACTGTTTTTAAATCAAGTGTTGTTCCAAGTTTTTCCAAGACGTTGAGTCTTTCCTTTTTACTGTAATTAGTTTCATTACCATATACAAAGTAGATTTTTAAATATTTTCCCTTCTCAATACCTTCGTTGTCTAAAAACACCAACCATTTTTTAATGTTCTCCCAATTAGGATTATTGCCAACAAAATATAGAATTCCATGAAACCAGCCATACTTACAAATCGGACATGTTTTTGTGCCTTTATCTGCTCCATAAGCATGAAATGGTGTGAAAGAAATGATATCTTCTCCTATATGTTTACCTGAATTATTAGTGCTTTGTTTCGGGTAATCAGGAATGTTTAAACCTAAAATGATGTTCCGTTCACCAATCCAAAGATTTTCCTTTTCAACAAACCGGATGACACCACTACCACCACGATTTTGCATTTTTTTTCTTCGTTCTGTAGTTAAAAGAGAATCATCATCAAATACAAAATCATCTATGTAATAAGGCTCGTTCAAAATCTCATCTTTAACGGTTACATGAATGTGAGCAGGTTCATCTCTACTAGGATAAGTTTCTGGTTTTACTGTATAAATAGAATAGTGTCCTTGTTCATCGGTTTTTAACCAGCCTCTAATATAACCATGAGTTTGACCCAGTTTGTTTTTGGGCATATTTCTTTCCTCAGATTTTTTTGTTGAATAAAGACCGTTAATATCTGTGTGGTAATAATAAAGTACCACATTAGGAGCAGGTGTTTTTCCGTCAATTTGATAAACTGTCCCTGTAAGCAAGATTTTCTGTCCATTTTGATCCCATCCTGAACTTGTATCTGAGGCGACTAATTTTGTTGGCATTTTATAATAAAAAGGAGGAGATTCATCAAAATCCTTACTTAAAGTATTTGTGAGTTTTTGTTGTGTTTGACCATTACAGTTGATCAAATTCATACCTATAAACAATAGAATTGCTTTTTTTAAAAGATGTAACATTTTTGATGAGTTTTTAATAAATGTAACCATTTAAAATGTTGTTTGCTTGGCGTTTTATCTACAAATTCCTTTGTGGAGTGAATAGTTAGTTTACTGGAGTAACTGACGCCAATTAGTTCTATAGTGTCTACTTAATCTAAAAACCTGACCACTTTTTAGCGTTGCATCATAATCGCCATTGCTTCTTGATTTTAATTCTTTAATAAAGTTAGAGTTTATAATCGTAGAACGATGGACTCTTAAAAAGATACTTGGATCAAGTTCAGTTTCAAAATCTTTTAAGCTTTTGGGATCTAAAAATTTTTGATCGTTTGTGCAAACAATTGAATAAGGTTTGTCGGTTGAAATAAACTGAATGGAAGAAGTTGGAATAGTAATGATTTTCAAGCCTTTTTTTAATTTAATTTTTTCTAAAAATACTGTGGTCGAATCAGTAGATTGTTCTTTAGACG
Organism: Psychroserpens mesophilus; assembly: GCF_050617655.1. GTDB lineage: Bacteria > Bacteroidota > Bacteroidia > Flavobacteriales > Flavobacteriaceae > Psychroserpens > Psychroserpens mesophilus_A. Next base: position 60,233 of record NZ_JBODQC010000008.1, read on the forward strand.
TATAAATGACCGGAAAAATCGAATACCATAATAAAGCGATATAGAATTGATTTGAAAAGGCAGCACTTAAAATATTTGAAAAGTGATGTGCAGGTGTAAATACCAGATTGCTTATAATCACAAATAAAGAGGTGAATGATAATATATGTAGAACGCTAAAAGCAATTCCAGTTCCTAAACTAGATAGTAATTTGCTCCATTTATTTTGAGGATTAATAACAGATAGGAGTCGAGTTATATACATTGAAAATGGAATAAAAAAAAACCAAAACGTATTGTAAAGCAACGATTCAGATAAATAAAATCCTGTGTCTCTCAATCTGCTATATATATAATCCTGAAGTATTGCTAATATAAAAACAAAGACCACGATAACGATATATAAAGGAACCATACCAACTTTGGGTATTTTTAACTGTTTGTGTATGTAAATAGATTGCTCCAAGGGTTTTTTAGTGTATTTAAAAAAAACTTACATATAGTTTTTGGACAATTAAAGTTAGTAAAACAAAATGAACTTGTGTACTGTTTAATATGTTTCAATTCTCATTTTCATATGTATAATAAAATTAGAAACAGATTCTGTATATTTTTTTCAGGTTTTTTATTTTAATTAAATAGTGTTCAGCATTGTAGTCAACTCAACTTGTAAATTATAAATAGGTGCAAATCACTCTAAAACAAACGAAATGCTTTTCTATTTAATTGCTCAACTCAAACAATACATTATCTTTGCAGACCGAAAATTGTACTAATTAAAATATTCTCAATTTAGTGAGGAAATAAAATAGATGATGCTATGACACCAGCAGGAAAATTGACCTTTGATGTATTAATAGAAATTCCAAAAGGAAGCCGTAATAAATACGAATACGATTTTGAACTTAATAAAATACGTTTTGATCGTATGTTGTTTTCATCAATGATGTATCCTGGAGACTATGGTTTTATTCCAGAAACTCTAGCTCTCGATGGAGATCCTTTAGATGTTTTGGTTATGGGAACAGAACCAACATTTCCAATGTGTGTGATGGAAGTAAAGCCAATTGGTGTATTTCATATGGCGGATGAAAAAGGTCCAGACGAAAAATTAATTTGTGTTCCTGTTACAGATCCAATATGGAATGCCTGTAACGACATTGAAGATTTAAATCCACATAGGATAAAAGAAATCACTCACTTTTTTCAAGTATACAAAGACTTAGAAAAGAAAAAAGTTGATGTTGGTGGTTGGGGAAATGCCGAAGAAGCTTATGATATTCTCAACAAGTGTATTGACAGATATGAAAATAGTGAGCATAAAACAAATAGAAATTTTACTATATAGAAAATAAGCGACAAAAAATTTGGTTTCTATTGTTATTATTATTATTATTATTATTGATGTGTATAATTTTAAAAATCAACCCATTATGAAACACACGAAAATTTTATTAGTATTGATTTCAATTTGTATTTTTGCAGCTTGTACTTCAGAATCTGAAACAAATGTTAATCAAGATACCAAAAATGAATTAAAGAAGATTGAAGAAGTACAGCCAACTATAGACTTTAAATTCTTAACTAAGAACACAGAAAAGGAATTAAATGAATTGCTAAATTCTGAAGGTTATAATGGTTTATATGATAGTAAATTAATTATTGGAACTTTTGAAAATGATGAATTAATAATTACTTCTAAAAAAATACAAGATATTCTTAGTCTATATTTTAAATTAATAGCTCAAGAGGCTAATTATAATGCTGATCATAGCTCTTTTGAGTTTATAAGTGCAAAAGAAAATAATGGATACCCTATGTTAATATCAAGAGGTGTTTGTAAGATAAAAGGTGAAAGTGTAAGCGTAGGGATTGGTATTAAAGAGAGTCAAGATAGAGAAGCACATTTTGATAATGGTTTATCAACTATTACTTGTACTGGTTGCGATGTAGTTTGTAGCCCTAGGAGGACTGAATCTGGTGATGGTTGGTGCACAAATTGTAAGTCTTATGGTAATTGTACAAAAACTGAAACCATAGGAGGCTAGTATACAGTGATAACATAAAAAACCCTTTTACATTGCTTGTAAAAGGGTTTTTTAGTTTTAATGGATTTCACTACTTTTGCCCAGCTAATTAACAAATCAAATAATATTAAAATATGGAATCACTAATGATTTACATGCCAATAGCTTTGGCGCTTTTAGGATTAATTTACATGATAGTGAAACAGTCATGGGTTATGAAACAAGATGCTGGAGATGGTAAAATGAAAGAAATTTCAGATCACATCTATGAAGGTGCATTGGCTTTCTTAAATGCTGAGTATAGATTGCTTGCTGTTTTTGTTGTCATCGTAGCTGCTGCGTTAACCGCTGTATCTTTTATTGTACCTACAACACACTGGCTAATTGTAATCGCTTTTGTTTTTGGAGCTGTGTTTTCTGCATTCGCTGGAAATATAGGAATGAAAATCGCAACTAAAACAAACGTGAGAACAACACAAGCAGCTCGTACTAGTTTACCAAATGCTCTTAAAATCTCTTTTGGAGGAGGAACTGTTATGGGTCTTGGTGTTGCTGGTTTAGCAGTTTTAGGTCTTACAGTATTCTTCATTATTTTCTTTCATGTGTTTATGGATGGGGTTTGGACCTCTACAATGGACATGACAATTGTACTGGAAACATTAGCTGGTTTCTCACTTGGTGCTGAATCTATTGCACTTTTTGCAAGAGTAGGTGGAGGGATTTATACGAAAGCTGCCGATGTTGGAGCCGATTTAGTTGGTAAGGTAGAAGCTGGTATTCCTGAAGACGATCCTCGTAATCCTGCTACAATTGCAGATAACGTTGGTGATAATGTAGGTGATGTTGCTGGTATGGGAGCCGATTTATTTGGGTCTTACGTTGCCACTGTATTAGCTGCAATGGTTTTAGGTAATTACGTGATTAAAGATATGGGAGGCGCCATTACTGATGCTTTTGGAGGTATTGGTCCAATCTTATTGCCAATGGCAATTGCTGGTGCAGGAATTATTATTTCTGTTATCGGAACTATGTTAGTGAAAATAAAGAGTAATGATGCTAAAGAAGCTCAAGTAATGGGAGCTTTAAACGTTGGAAACTGGACGTCTATCATTTTAGTGGCTGTATCTTGTTTTGGATTAGTGACATGGATGTTACCTGAAACCATGCAAATGAACTTCTTTGGTGAAGGTTTACAAGACATTTCATCTATGCGTGTGTTTTATGCTACTTTAGTTGGATTATTTGTAGGAGCCGTGATTTCTTCGGTTACTGAATATTATACAGGATTAGGTAAAAAACCAATCCTAAAAATCGTTCAACAATCTTCTACAGGTGCAGGGACAAACATTATTGCTGGTTTAGCAACAGGTATGATATCTACATTTCCTTCAGTATTGTTATTTGCAGGAGCAATCTGGGCATCGTATGCTTTTGCTGGTTTTTATGGCGTGGCATTAGCAGCTTCTGCAATGATGGCAACTACAGCTATGCAGTTAGCAATTGATGCATTTGGACCAATTTCTGATAATGCTGGTGGTATTGCAGAAATGAGCGAACAAGAACCAATCGTAAGAGAACGTACAGATATTTTAGACTCTGTTGGAAATACAACTGCTGCAACAGGAAAAGGATTTGCTATTGCTTCTGCTGCATTAACCTCATTAGCGTTATTTGCTGCGTATGTAACGTTTACTGGAATTGATGGTATCAACATCTTTAAAGCACCAGTATTAGCGATGCTGTTTGTTGGTGGAATGGTGCCAGTCGTGTTTTCTGCTTTAGCAATGAACGCTGTAGGTAAAGCGGCTATGGAAATGGTACAGGAAGTACGTCGCCAGTTCAGAGACATTCCTGGAATTATGGAAGGAACTGGGAAACCAGAATATGATAAATGTGTGGCGATTTCGACACAAGCGTCTTTAAAAGAAATGATGTTACCTGGTTTATTAACGATTGGATTTCCATTGATTATTGCATTTGTTCCAATGATATTTGGGATGAATCATTTAGCGATTGCTGAAATGTTAGGTGGTTATATGGCTGGTGTTACAGTATCTGGTGTGTTATGGGCAATCTTCCAAAATAATGCTGGTGGCGCTTGGGATAACGCTAAGAAGTCTTTTGAAGCTGGAGTTGAGATCAATGGTGAAATGACCTTTAAAGGATCTGATGCCCATAAAGCAGCTGTAACTGGTGATACTGTTGGAGATCCATTTAAAGATACATCTGGACCTTCAATGAACATCTTAATTAAGTTAACCTGTTTAATTGGTTTAGTAATAGCTCCAATCTTAGGAGGTCATACATCTGAAGAAGGTTTAACAATGACTGAAGATGTTAATATTGAAATGACACTAGACACTGAAGATCTTGCACAAGCAACTATTACCTATTCAACTGTTGAAAATGGTGTTGAAGTAATTAAAGAAAAAATCTTCAATGGTACTCTAGCTCAAGTTGAAGCAGAATTGGAAGCGTTTGAAAAAACAACAGTTACTAAAACCGAAGGTGAAGTAAAAGTTGAAAAAGTAATTAAAAAGATGGAAGTAACTAAACAGTAGTTTCTACCCTATGTAATAAAAAAAAGCCACGTTAATCGTGGCTTTTTTTTATTACTAAAACTTAGACCTTATACTTATTGTGACCTACGTTTTGTGCTAATTAATATCGCAATTGAATTAATAATTACACATTAAATTATTTAAATTTCCGTAATATTTTAGATAAGCAGATGAACTATGATCATTTAACAACATTAGGTATTGCTTTCGGTTTAGGTTTGCTTGTTGGTATGCAACGCGAAACAACTGATAATAAAATGGCTGGCGTACGAACATTTACCCTAATTTCCATTTTGGGTGTCATGGCTGGTTTTTTGACCGAAGTTTATGATAACCCGTTTATACTACCTGCTATTGGTATGGCTATCGCAGCCATGCTCGTTATTGCGAATATTATTAAACTTAAAAAGCTGAATGATGCAGACGTTGGTCAAACAACAGAAGTAGCAGCATTACTCATGTTTGCCATAGGAGCGTATCTTGTTATGGGCAGTCAGTTAATTGGTGTTTTAGTTGGAGCATCAATGGCTATTTTATTATACATTAAAGATCGCCTTCATGGGTTTATAGATAAATTAAAACCTAAAGATGTCAATGCTATCATGACTTTGGCAGGAATTAGCTTGATAGTACTGCCAATACTTCCCAATAAAGCCTATGGTCCTTATGATATCATTAACCCAAGAAACATTTGGTTAATGGTCACCTTAATTGTTGGAATTAGTGTCATAGGTTATTTTATTTACAAGTTTGTCGGAAAAAAAGTAGGTGTCATATCAAACGGTATCCTTGGTGGACTTATAAGCAGTACTGCTACAACAGTTAGTTATGCACGAAAAACAACTGATACAGCATCTATTAGCAGACTTGCAGTTTTTGTCATTACTACGGCTTCTGCAGTGTCATTTTTACGGGTTTTATTTGAGGTTGGTTTAGTCATACCTGAGCATTTGGGTGTTATAGCTTTACCAATTAGCGCAGTTGTTTTAGTAATGATATTAATTTGTGTCGTGTTATTTTATATGCTCAGTAAAGACGAGTTAGAAGACAAGAAAATGCCTGAACCCGATAATCCTGCACAATTTAAAAGTGCAATAATTTTTGGTCTGCTTTATGGATTCATTCTTTTAGCAGTCGCCTTTACCAAAGAAAAATTTGGAAATAATGCACTTTATATTATCTCAATCATCAGTGGATTAACAGATGTTGATGCCATAACCTTATCTTTGTCACAATTAATCAAAGAAGGAAATTTAAAAGCATCTTTTGGCTGGAAATTAATTTTATTAGCTGGTTTATCAAATATGCTGTTTAAAGGTATAATGGCTATTGTTTTAGGAACAAGGCAGATGATAAAATGGATTGTTATTGCTTTTGGAATTACTATAGCTACAGGGCTATTGATTATATGGCTTTGGCCTGAATCTTGGTTTTTATAATAGTTAGTATGTTAAAAAAAGATCCCTTACAAATTGTCATCTTTCAAAGTTATGGTACTGATACGCATTTTTATTTACGCGGACGAGCACTTGAAGACGAAACAATTGATTTAGAGCAGAAGGGCGTTTTTGGTTTGATTATCAATTCTTGGAAACGCTTTGAAACTGATGAAATCAAACACACAGAACTTAAAATTACCTTACCAAACAATACCGTTTTAAAAACAATTACAGATGATCATGGTTATTTTAAAATAAACGAACAGATTGAGGGTTTAAACAACTTGATAAATGATGAAGGCTGGTTAAACATTAAGGCATCTTACAACGACGTTAACATTAAACGTAATATTCAGAACAAAAATAGATTTCCTGGAGAGTTGTTGATTCCTTCTCCAAATGCTGATTTTGGAGTCATAAGTGATATTGACGATACAATCATTCATACTGGAGTTGTATCAACTTTAAAATGGCGCGTAGTAATCAATAGTATTTTTAAAAGTGCGACAAGCCGTATTCCACTGGAAGGTGCTGCTGATTTCTATCATAAGTTACACAGAGGTGCATCTGGTAAAAATGCCAATCCGATTTTTTATGTAAGTCATAGTCCGTGGAATTTATATCGTTACCTAGAATTTTTTCTAAAACAGAATGGCTTTCCAAAAGGTCCGATTTTATTACGAAGCTTTAAAGATATCTTTAATAAGAATTCTGGAGAACGATCTCGAAAGCACATTGAAATTATTAATATTCTTAAAACGTATCCAAAACTTAAGTTCATATTAATTGGAGATAGTGGTGAATACGATGCCGATATTTATATAGATGTAGCCAGAGAATTTCCAGATCAAGTAGCCGCTATTTATTTACGACATGTAAAACATAAAAAGAAAATGCAACGTGTGGTGTCTTTGTTTAAAGGTTATAATCAAGTTCCTGTTTTACTGGTGAAAAGCAGTGAAGCTGCTATTGTACACGCTAGAAAGCATGGTTTTGTCGCTTAATAATTCTGTCAATTCGTCTTTTGTTTTGCTGCTGTAATAAAGAAGGATAAAGATTAAAGATGATATTGAATACAAATAGAATTGCTGCATAAACCGCTTGCCCTTTCCATAATTTTAAAATGGCAACCACTAATATAATAACAAAGGCGATATAATGACTAACTTCAGAATAGGTCATTTCTTTTCTTACTTCTTGCAATTCTGAGATGCTTGGTCTGGTTTCAAATTTTAAATTCTGATTAAAGTATTTAAAGAATGAGTTTTTAAGAGCCCATTTAAAGGCTTTCATTCCGATGATTTGAGAGGTAGATTCTTTTTTTATAAGGTTGAAATGAGAGTGTTTTGAGTAGAATATGGTGTTTTTAATAGCATTGTTAATTAGTAAGCCGATGGTCCAGGAACCAAAAACGAATGCCATTGCATTAAGAATATAAATTAGAATTGTCATTATATAATTAAGTTCTAGCCATGCGTTAAGGATGGAGGTATTGTTGGAGCTCCTCAAAGAGAGCGACTACCGAGAGCCTGGCATTTTGTGATCCTAACAGGTTTTTAAAACCTAGTTGGTATGAGCAAAATGCAACGCCCAAATACAACTCAAACCATTAAAACAATCCGTTTATCTGTGCATCAATCTTATTAATGATGCCGCCTAAATCTTCAGGATTTACAACGAAATCGAGAGGGTCAACATCAATCACTAATAAGTTTCCCTTGTCGTAACCATGAATCCAGGCTTCGTAGCGTTCGTTTAGTCTGCTCAGGTAATCAATGCTAATTGTGTTTTCATAATCGCGACCTCTCTTATGAATTTGTGCCACAAGGTTTTGAATAGAGCTTCGTAGATAAATCAATAAATCTGGACCTTCAACAAAGGATTCCATTAAATCGAAAAGCGAGCGATAATTTTCGTAATCGCGATTGGTCATCAAACCCATAGCGTGTAAGTTTGGGGCAAAAATATGAGCGTCTTCATAAATGGTGCGATCCTGAATGATATCTTTACCACTTTGACGAATTTGCGCTACTTGACGAAATCTACTGTTTAAAAAATAGACCTGTAGATTAAAACTCCAACGTTCCATCTGATTGTAAAAATCATCGAGATACGGATTGTCTACAACATCTTCAAGTTGAGGTTCCCATTTGTAATGTTTAGCGAGTAATTTTGTGAGTGTTGTTTTACCAGCACCTATATTTCCTGCAACTGCAACGTGCATATCTAATTGATTTTTAGTTGGTATATATGGAGTTTTTCAAGATCGTAAATATACAAGGTTTCATTGGTCAATAAAAACTGATTTATTAACAATTTTGGAAGGTTTATAGGAACAATAGCTTCCTTTTTTTTATGCTTAAAATATAAGTTGCCATCTTTTTGTAAAATAAGATGGCCATCGCTTTTTGATATTTTAGTATAACCTGTATTTTCAATTTTTGAAATCATGCTACCAAAGTAATTGTATTGATATAAAAAGTTTTCGGTAAGCAGCCAGCAATAGTTATAATCACTTTCTAAATCTAAAATTAAAGATTGCACAGGAATTGCTGAAAATCGTGTTTTGTTAGCTTTGTAGTCATAGAGTTCTAATTGCTGAAGATCGATATTAAAAACCCAAAGCGTATTATCAAATCCTGTAGATACGTGAGAAATGTATTTATAAGGTTGGATGGTATTGAAGTCTATTTTGAAAATTTCAGCTAAGCGATTATCTAAAATAATAACCATGTTGAAATCCTGATAAAATAAATTAATCTTTAAGGGATTGAATGTATTTGCCGTTGTAATTTCGCCTAATTGATAATTGCTGTAATTTATTGATGTACCATCTTTATTCTGTTTGTAAAGGGTATGATCTTTTAGGTAGTAAAAAATACCAAAATTATCAATATCGACAATTTGATTCACTTTTAAATCTGTAGAACTGATAAGACTAGCATCAATAGATTCTTGACTATTGATAGACATTGAAATGAAAAAGCAAATGTAAACGAAATATCGCATAGGGATTTGAAAAGTACAAAAATCAAACCACTTTTAGCAGATTAATTTGTGATCAAAACCCGAAGCGTTTAAATTTTAAGAGAATTACTTTTACCTTGTTTGTTATAAAGTTTAGCCATCTAAAATAATTTAAGATAAGTTTAACCTTTAAAGGTTTAACTAATCTATACTTTTTGAGTCTAACCTATTTTTATGCGCTATTTTTAACGCGTTAATTTTAGAGACCCATATTATGAAATCAATTACCATCACATTTTTAACATTACTGCTTTTTATAAGCGGTTCACTATTAGCTCAAGATTTTCAAGGACAAGCCATTTACCAAACCAAAACCACAGTAGATATGAGTGGTTGGGGAGGAGGTCAAATGAGCGATCAACAAAAAAAGCAAATAGCAGAACGAATGAAAAGTATGTTAGAAAAAACTTACGTGCTTAATTTTACTCGCAGTGAATCTACCTATAAAGAAGAAGAAAAATTAGATGCTCCTGGTTCTGGAGGTAGTCGTTGGGGCGGAATGATGAGTAGCTTTACTGGTGGTCCTCAATATAAAAATGTTAAGGATAATGTCATATTACAAGAGCAGGAGTTTTTTGGGAAACAGTTTCTGGTGAAAGATTCTCTTCCACAATTAGAATGGAAACTCAGCAGTGAAACAAAGACAATAGGACAATATACTTGCTTTAAAGCAACTACAACAAAGCCTGTTGATGAGATGGATTTTATGAGTATGCGTAGAAGAGGTAGAGATAACGATGCTAAAAAAGAAGATGAAAAGAAAGAAGGCACAGAAACAGCAGATTCAACAAAAACAGATTCAGATAATCCTATGGAAGAATTTGAAGTCCCTAAGTTTGTCATTGTGACAGCTTGGTATACACCTCAAATTCCTGTAAGTACAGGTCCTGGTGAGTATCACGGACTTCCAGGTCTAATTTTAGAAGTACAGGCAGACAGAACTGTTATGCTTTGTACTAAAATAATCATGAATCCTCAGGAAAAAGAAGACATCACCAGACCAGACAAAGGAGAAGTGGTTACACGCGAAGCTTACAATACCATTATGAAAGAGAAGATTGAAGAGATGAGACAAATGTATGGTGGACGAAGAGGTCGAGGACGTTAATAATCAACATAATTAGTTTCAATTTTCTTTAAAGAACCATTCAAAGAAGCAAATCCACTTAAATGAAAAACATATTTATTCTAGCACTATTATTTGTGACGAGTCTTGCTAGTGCTCAAATTACTGTTCAAGGTGTCGTAAAAGATAGTATTGGTGAACCACTTGAATTAGCAAATATTATAGCAATTAATAAAGAAACTAAAGCAATGGCTTCTTATGCCATATCAAATGACAAAGGCCGATTTAAACTCGATTTAGATAAAAACACGACCTATACAGTTCAAGTCAGTTATATTGGTATGAAGACGCTTTCTGAGGAGGTCGCTACCAAAGAAGATAATATTACAAAAGACTATACATTACAATATGATAATGCACTTGCAGCAGTAGAGCTAACCTATGAAATGCCAGTAACCATTAAAGGAGATACGTTGGTTTATAATGCAGATTCGTTTAAAGATGGTTCCGAACGAAAGCTGGAAGACGTTCTCAAGAAATTACCTGGTGTTGAAATAAATGACGATGGTCAAATTGAAGTCGAAGGTAAAGTCGTCAATAAATTAATGGTTAACGGAAAAGATTTTTTTGATGGTGATTCAAAATTAGCAACAAAAAATATTCCATCAAATGCCGTTGATAAAATACAGGTATTACGTAATTATTCAGAAGTTGGTCAGTTGAGTGGTGTTCAAAATAATCAAGACAATGTTGCCATAAATATCAAACTTAAAGAAGGTAAAGAAAATTTCTGGTTTGGTGATGTAACTGCTGGCGCAGGAACAGCACCAGATAAAGAATTGTATCTGGTACAGCCTAAACTATTTTATTACAGTCCGAAATATAGCATTAACGTCATTGGAGACATCAACAATATTGGAGAAGTTGCTTTGACAAATCGAGACATTAGAAATTTTGGAGGTGGATTTAGACGACCTAGTCAGAGTAGTGGAACAAGTATTGATTTAGGAGACAATGGGCTTGGAGGACTAACAAATCTGGGCAATGCTCAGGAAATTGAATCTAAACTTGCAGCAGCTAACTTTAGTTATTCTCCTAATAAGGCTTTAGATCTCAGCGGTTTTTTAATCTATAATAGCAGTCGTTTAAAAACACGTGAAGAAAGCTTTGTAAGGTATATAGATCCTAATTTAGGAATTCCTAATGAAGAAACCGTTCAAACAGGAAGAGAAGCATCAAACCAAGGTATAGCAAAGTTGAGTGCATCTTATAAACCGAACATTAATAATCAATTAGATTATGATCTTCTCGGTCGTATGTCAAGTGATTCAGAAAGACAAAATGAAGTGTCTTCAGTTGTTGGAAGTACTAATCAGTTAAATGAAGTAAAGCCATTTAGTATCAATCAAAATTTGAATTATTATTACACGTTAAACGAGAAAAATATTTTTGCTTTTGAAGCCCAGCATTTAATCAAGGACGAAGATCCTTTTTATAATGCCTTACTGGTTAACGACCCAACTAATAATGGTGATGCTCCTCAAGACCAAGATGCTTTTGATAATACCGCATTAGCTTTAGGTTTTAATAGAGACCAGTTTGGGTATAACCTAAATCAAGACAGACGTATCAAATCTAATCAGTTAGATGCTAAATTAGATTACTACTACATCCTAAATAATAAGAGTAATATTAATCTAACCTTTGGTACAATTTTAAGCAATCAAAAGTTCAATTCTAATATTTTTCAGTTTTTAGATAATGGATCCTTGGTAGATCCAGTAGCAACATTAACCGATGGTGATGGAAATCTTTTAACAAACGAAAATGATACAGAGTATAACTTTAGTGATGTGTATTTAGGATTCCGTTACAGGGTTAAAACAGGAAAGTTTACCATCACGCCAGGATTTTCATTACATGCCTATGGTAACAAGAACACACAGTTCGGAGAAGAATATAAAGACAATTTCTTTAGAGTAATGCCAGAATTTGAAACACTCATTCAATTTAAAAAGAGCGAAAGCTTGACGTTTCGTTACAATATGAGTAATTCTTTTACTGATGTAACGAGTTTAGCCGAAGGATTAGTTTTAAATAGTTTTAGCAATATCAGTTATGGTAATCCCGAGTTACAAAACTCATTATCACACAACTTAAGTTTGAGATATTTCAGTTTTAATCTTTTCAATTATACCAATGTATTTGCAATAGCTAATTACAGTACAAATATTGACCAAATTAGAAGTACGACAAATTTTGATAATGTTATTAGAACAAGTTCCTACTTCAATTCAAATTTTGCAGATGAATCTGCCAATGTATTTGGTCGAGTAGAACGTACGTTTAAAAAGATTAGAGCAAGAATGGGTGTAAGGTTTTCATACTTTAAAAGAAACCAATTTGTTCAAGATATACGAACAGTAAACGAAAGTTTTTCTCAATCATACTCACCAGAACTACGTACTAATTTTAGAGAAGCACCAAATGTGCGTTTGAGATATACATATAGCATTACAAACAATGATCAAGGTGCAACATCTACAAAGTTCATTACAAATTCACCATCTGTAGAGTTTGATGCTTACTTATGGAAATCTGTCACGTTTAGAACAGATTTCACTTACACTAATCAAGATGATGGCGAAAGATCTCAATCTTTTCAAACTTGGGATGCGAGTTTAGCGTATAGAAAAGACAAAGATGCAAAATGGGAATATGAAATTAAAGCCTCTAACTTGCTCGATATTGATTCCCGAGTTAATAATAGTGCTGGTAATATTTCTGTATTTAATTCAGAGACATTTATCCAGCCAAGATTTTTAACCTTCAGGGTGATTTATACATTATAGAATTTGGGCGTTACCTATAGGTCAGGCTCTCGGCAGTCGCTCTCTGCGAGGAGCTCCAACAAAGCCTCCATCCTTAACGCGTAAAAAAGCCTTCTTTTCCTATGGTTAGGAAAAGAAGGCTTTTTAGCTTCAAGAGTTTTACTGTTAATGTTATAATAAAGATTTATAAAGTGTTTAATGATTTATTAAATTTGTTAAACAATAAATCAACTCTGAAATAGATTATGAAAGCACAAACCAAAAAGATAAGTCTAATAGTATTAGCATTTATGATGTCGTTAAACCTATATGCACAAGACTTTCAAGGACAAGCAACTTATATTTCAAAATCTACGATGGACTTGGGAAATTGGGGAAAACGACTTAGTGAAGCTCAAAAAAAGCAAGTCATGGCTAATCTCAAAAACAGATTAGAAAAAACCTATATATTAAATTTTAATAAAGAAGAATCGTTCTTTAAAGAAGGAGATAAACTTGATGCTATGTCTGGAGCTACAGATTCTTGGGGCAAAAATTTTGCTGCAGGAGATCAATACAAAAATGTGAAGACCAATACACAAATTCAAGATCAGGAGTTCTATGGCAAACGGTTTTTAGTTAAAGATAGTCTCCAGCCAATTCAATGGATTATAGGAACTGAAACCAAACAAATTGGAAACTACACCTGTTTTAAAGCGACGGCAAGTATTCCTACAGATGAACTCACCTGGTATTCATTTTCTTGGGATAAACTAAGAAGAGGTAATGCTGCTGAAACACCAGATGGCGAAACAGCAGAAACAGAAATACCAATGACTGAAGTTGAAGCCTGGTACACACCACAAATTCCTGTAGCTCATGGACCATCAGAGTTTTGGGGACTTCCAGGATTAATCCTCGAAGTGAGTGCTGGTGACACAACCATGTTGTGTTCTAAACTTGTTATAAATCCACAAGAAAAGTTAACCATTGAAGCACCAGATAAGGGAAAAGAATCCACTAAAAAAGAATATCAAGAAACGCTTGTGACCAAAATGAAAGAGTTTCGTGATAATCGTATGGGAAGAAGCCGTCGATAAAATTACTATTGAAAAAGAAAAAGAAAAAAGCCTTCTCAACTTGAGAAGGCTTTTTTTGTAAAACATTTTCAGTTTAATAATCTCTTAAAACATGAACAACGACTTTAATCTTATGAGAAACACCTTCAGTATCTTATATTGGATGAATTCCTCAACGGTATCGCAAACACTCAAATGACATAAGGATATTGAAGGGCTTGTAAAACTATAATTTATTTCACCAGAACAATTAAACGTATTAAAATCGATAGCTTTTATTTTAAATACATAAACGTTGTTGCATCTAAGTGTATTAATATTGAATGAGCTATTGAGAACCTTGTCAACAAATACGTTACTGTCATGTGTAGTAAAATATATCCTTCACGAAATGGTTGCATGTGTTTTGCAAAAACATGGAGTATAAGATAGAGCATTTTGCAAACGAACGTCCAATAAACATATAAAAAAACCTCTAAGTGTTAAGCTTAGAGGTTTTAAAATTTGATTTTTATAGTCTATAATCCAAAAACAGATTTAACTTTATCTACGTAGTCTAATTTTTCCCAAGTAAATAACTCTACATCTAAAGTGATAGGATCACCATTAGGCTGTTCAAAGGTTTTGGTTACCGTTTCGCTATCACGACCCATATGACCATAAGCTGCAGTTTCGCTATACATTGGTTGACGTAATTTTAAACGCTCTTCAATTGCTGCTGGTCGCATGTCAAAAATTTGAGATATTTTTTCTGCAATCTCTCCATCAGTAATATTAAAAGGACATGTTCCGTAAGTGTCAACAAATATAGATGTAGGCTTAACAACACCAATAGCATAACTAACCTGAACTAAAATTTCGTCACAGATACCAGCTGCGACCATGTTTTTAGCAATATGTCTCGTAGCATAAGCAGCACTTCTGTCGACCTTACTTGGGTCTTTTCCAGAGAAAGCGCCTCCACCATGAGCACCTTTTCCGCCATAAGTATCCACTATAATCTTACGACCTGTTAATCCTGTGTCTCCATGTGGACCACCTATTACAAATTTACCAGTAGGATTTATATGATAGGTAATATTATCATTAAATAAAACTTGTATGTGTTCTGGTAACTTGGCAACAACTCTTGGAATTAAAATATCAATAATATCTCTTCTAATTTTAGCTAGCATGTCTTCATCATTACCAAAATCGTCATGTTGTGTAGAAATTACAATAGCATCAATGCGTTGAGGGACATTGTCATCACTATATTCAATAGTAACCTGACTTTTCGAATCTGGTCGTAAATAAGAAATCTCTTTATTCTCGCGTCTAAGTTCAGCGAGTTCTTTTAAGATTCTGTGTGATAAGTCTAATGCTAATGGCATATAGTTTTCCGTTTCGCGAGTTGCATAACCAAACATCATTCCTTGATCTCCTGCACCTTGCTCATCTTTAGTTGCTCTATCTACACCACGATTAATGTCTTCAGATTGTTCGTGAATGGCAGAAAATACACCGCAAGAGTTGCCGTCAAACATATACTCGCTTTTAGTGTAACCTATTTTGTTTATAGTATCACGAGCAATTTTTTGAACATCTAAATAGGTGTTCGACTTTACCTCACCAGCCAAAACCACCTGACCAGTGGTAACTAAGGTTTCACATGCTACTTTTGATTCACTATCAAAAGCTAAAAAGTTATCTATTAAAGCATCACTAATTTGATCTGCTACTTTGTCTGGATGTCCTTCTGAAACACTTTCTGAAGTAAATAAATATGCCATAATCTCTTAAATATTTGTTTTTAAAATGTTGTTGAGATTGCGTTGAACGCTAGAGAAGTTATAAATCAACTGCTTTAGCATTTTTTAAAATACTGAGTATTCAGTATTAGAGGTTGCAATCAGAACAAATTTTTCCTCTTTTATTATTTGGATACAAAAGTACAGATAATATTGAAACTGGTGATTAGAAATTGATATAAATTAGATTACGATAAAGATTTATAAAATGAATCCGTGAAACTTAATCTGCACTGTAAGGATGTGTTATATGGGGTGATTTAGAATAAAATATCGTAAAACTTGCAAAAAGCAGAATAATTTTCTATTTAAACTTCAGTATATTCTACTTTTTAGAATAATTTTCTATTTAGTTTGGTTAATAAATTTAAATTTTGCAATATTTGTGTTCACAAAGTTCAATCACTTATTGAAATGTTATCATGAAAGGCTGAGGGAATAGACCCATTGAAGCCTTAGCAACCCTTATGCAATTAAGTAGGTGCTAAATTCTACCTCATTCTGATTATTCAGGATGTTATGGACAGATAAAACACAAAAAGGGAATTCTCTTACTTTCCTGATGACATTTTATTTAGATTTTTAAAATGTCAAACATATCACAAGCTTTACAAAAACGAATATTAGTTCTCGATGGTGCTATGGGAACTATGTTACAACGCTATAATTTTTCTGAAGAAGATTTTAGAGGTGAGCGTTTTAAAGATTATCCAACATCTCTAAAAGGAAATAACGATTTGTTATCGCTCACACAACCACAGGCTATTGCAGCTATTCATAAATTATATTTTGAAGCTGGAGCAGATATTGTCGAAACCAATACATTTTCAGGAACTACAATAGCCATGGCAGATTATAATATGGAACATTTGGTCTACGAGCTAAATTACGAATCTGCTAAAATTGCCAAGCAAGTTGCTAATGAATTTACCAAGGCAAATCCTGACAAACCTAGATTTGTAGCAGGAAGTATTGGTCCAACTAATAAGACCGCAAGCATGTCTCCTGATGTCAATAAACCAGAATACAGAGCCATCACTTTCGAAGAACTACGTGTAGCCTATAAGTTACAAGTTGAGGCTTTAATTGATGGAGGAGTTGATGTGTTATTAGTAGAAACCATTTTTGATACGCTCAATGCTAAAGCGGCTTTATTTGCCATTGAAGAAGTTAAAGAGGAACGTGAAATAGAAATTCCTGTTATGGTGTCTGGAACGATAACTGATGCTTCAGGACGCACATTATCTGGACAAACTGTTGAGGCATTTTTAATCTCAATTTCACATATTCCTTTGTTAAGTGTTGGTTTTAATTGCGCAATTGGTGCTGAGCAACTTAAACCCTATTTACAACGGTTGTCTCACGAAACCGAGTTTTATACCTCAGCGCATCCTAATGCTGGTTTGCCAAATGCTTTTGGTGAGTACGACCAGTCTGCAAAACAAATGCAAGCATTAATTGAAGCGTATCTCAAAGATGAATTAGTAAATATTATTGGTGGTTGCTGCGGAACAAATCCAGAACACATTAAAGCCATTGCCGAAGTAGTTCAAAATTATCAACCCAGAAAAACTGTCGGTTCAAGTGCAGTCGAGAACTAATTTATAAGATGAAGAAACAAAAAAACTATTTAACATTATCTGGATTAGAACCTTTAGTCGTAACTCCTGAGAGTAATTTTATTAACGTAGGAGAACGTACCAATGTGACAGGTTCCAGGAAATTTCTACGATTAATCAAAGAGAATCAATTCGACGAGGCTCTGAGTGTTGCAAGAGATCAGGTTGAAGGTGGAGCACAAATTTTAGACGTTAATATGGACGAAGGCATGCTTGATGGTAAATATGCTATGGTTAAGTTTTTAAACTTAATAGCTTCAGAACCAGATATCGCTCGTATACCATTGATGATAGATAGCTCTAAATGGGACATCATTGAAGCTGGACTGCAAGTAGCTCAAGGAAAATGTGTCGTTAATTCAATTAGTTTAAAAGAAAGTGAAGCCGAATTTATTCGTCAGGCAAAACTGATAAAACGTTATGGAGCTGCAGTTATCGTTATGGCATTTGATGAGGTTGGCCAAGCAGATACTTACAATCGTCGGATTGAAATCTGTAAGCGTTCTTATGATATTTTGGTCCAAAATGTTCACTTTCCGCCACAAGACATTATTTTTGATCCAAATATTTTTCCAGTTGCAACAGGAATGGATGAACATCGCTTAAATGCGTTAGACTTTTTTAATGCAACCAAATGGATTCGTGAAAACCTGCCTTACGCAAATGTTTCAGGAGGTGTGAGTAATGTGTCATTTTCATTTAGAGGAAATAATGTGGTTCGTGAAGCCATTAACTCTGCGTTTTTATATCATGCCATTCAACATGGAATGAATCTGGGAATTGTCAATCCAACGATGTTGGAGGTTTATGATGAAATTCCGAAGGATTTATTGCAACATGTTGAAGATGTTCTGTTTAATAATAGACATGATGCCACAGAACGTTTATTGGATTTTGCTGAAACAGTAAAAGGACATAAAAAGGAAGACACGACTAAGGGTTTAGAATGGCGAAGCAAATCTTTACAAAACCGAATTACACATAGCCTCGTTAAAGGAATTGACACTTATATTATTGAAGATGTAGAAGAAGCACGATTAGCATCACATAAGCCTATTGAAGTTATTGAAGGTCATTTAATGATTGGAATGAATGTCGTTGGTGACCTCTTCGGAAGCGGAAAAATGTTTTTACCTCAAGTGGTCAAATCGGCTCGTGTGATGAAAAAAGCGGTTGCTTATTTGCAACCTTATATTGAAGCTGAAAAAGACGGAAAACAAGAGTTTGCTGGAAAAATCTTAATGGCAACTGTTAAAGGAGATGTACACGATATTGGTAAAAATATAGTAAGTGTCGTTTTAGGATGTAATAATTATGAAATTATCGATTTAGGCGTGATGGTTCCTCCTGAAAAAATAATTGATTCGGCAATCAAAGAAAATGTTGATGTTATTGGATTGAGTGGTTTAATCACACCATCACTTGATGAAATGGTATACCTTTCTAAAGCTATGAAAAAGGAAAATTTAACCATACCATTAATCATTGGTGGTGCAACCACATCCAAAGCGCATACATCGGTTAAAATTGCACCAAATTATGACCACACAGTAGTGCATATAAATGATGCCTCAAGAGCAGTAACTGTTGTTGGTAATTTGTTGCAGAAAGATAATCAGACCTATAAAAATCAAATACGAGATGAGTATGATAAATTTCGTGAGCAATTTTTAATCAGAGCAAAGCGTAAAGATTATGTTTCTCTAGAAGAGGCTCGAAAAAATAAATACAACATTGATTGGCAGGCTGCTGAAATTGTAAAACCAAAGCAGTTAGGTGTTCAGGTTATTGATGATTTTGACCTGAGAAAGCTTGAAACATTTATAGACTGGAGTCCGTTTTTCAGAAGTTGGGACCTACACGGAAAGTATCCAGAGATCCTAACAGATGATATCGTTGGAGAACAAGCTCAAGAGTTGTTTAAGGATGCCCAAAAGTTATTAAAACGTGTTTGTGATGAACAATTGTTGAAAGCAAAAGCTGTCTTCGGATTGTTTCCAGCCAACACAGTTAATGATGATGATATTGAAGTAGACCTATCCAGCCGTCACCTTGAGCGCAGTCGAGAGGTTGCTGATATAGATGTTAATGAAGGTCTCGACTGCGTTCGACCAGACCAAATTAAATTCCTAACTCTTCGTCAACAATTAAAGAAAAGAGAAGGGATTCCAAATCACGCCTTAGCAGATTTTATAGCACCTAAAGATTCAGGTAAGCAAGATTACATTGGAGCATTTTGTGTTTCTGCTGGTTTTGGAACACAGGAATTAGCACAACAATTTGAAGCCGATAATGATGATTACAATTCGATTATGATTAAAGCATTAGCCGATCGTTTAGCCGAAGCTTTTGCAGAATACCTGCATAAAGACGTAAGAACTAAGCACTGGAGTTATGCCAAAAATGAAGACTTTACCAATGACGAATTGATAAAAGAAAGCTATAAAGGCATTCGTCCTGCACCAGGATATCCAGCCTGTCCAGATCATTTAGAAAAAATAACAATTTGGAAGGTCTTAAATGTTGAAAATCACATAGGTGCTAAACTGACTGAAAGTTTAGCGATGTGGCCAGCAGCAAGCGTTAGTGGGTATTATTTTGCAAATCCAGAAGCCAAATATTTCGGTTTAGGAAAAATCACTAATGACCAATTGATAAATTATGCTAAACGTAGAAACATCAGTGAAGATGAAGCTCGAAAATGGTTAAATCCAAACCTTGCAGAAACTTAACAATTTCTTAGAATTAGAAACATATTAACATATCAACTACATCGTATTCTTGTGGTAGAATTTTTAAACCCAGACTATGAAAAAGCATAAGGTAGAAATACGATTTGCAATACAGCTTATACTGCTAACCACAGTGTCTTTGTTGATTGCTCATTTAACCTGAATTTTACACTATGAAAGTAACAGATCACATCAAAAAAGCTAATGGAAATACCCAGTTTTCATTTGAAATTTTGCCACCATTAAAAGGACAACACATACAGTCTGTTTTTAACAATATTGATCCTTTGATGGAGTTTAAGCCACCTTTTATTGATGTTACGTATCACAGAGAAGAATATGTGTATAAAGAATTGGAGAATGGACTCTTAAAAAAACAAGTTGTTAAAAAACGACCTGGAACTGTAGGTATTTGTGCTGCAATTCAAAATAAATATAATGTAGATGCCATACCTCATATTTTATGTGGTGGATTTACAAAAGAAGACACCGAAAATTTCTTGATAGATCTTGATTTTTTAGGAATCGATAATGTCATGGCACTTCGTGGTGATGCTGTTAAAACAGAAACTTATTTTAAACCAGAAAAAGAAGGTCATATCTATGCCTGTGATTTGGTGAGTCAGGTTTCAGATTTAAATAAAGGTCGCTATTTGGATGACGAGTTAAAAAACACATCTGAAACTAATTTTTGTATTGGTGTTGCTGCATATCCAGAAAAGCACATGGAAGCACCAAGTTTAGATAGTGATATTCATTTTTTAAAAAAGAAGATTAAAAATGGAGCTGAATATATTGTGACGCAAATGTTTTTTGATAATAAAAAATACTTTGCATTTGTAGATAAATGTAGAAGCGAAGGGATTAAGATTCCAATTATACCTGGTCTAAAACCAATTGCAACAAAGAAGCAGTTAAATTTAATTCCACATCGTTTTCATGTAGATTTACCTGAAGAACTTATAATTGAAATTGTAAAGTGCAAGAACAATAAACAAGTGAGGCAACTGGGAGTTGAATGGTGTATTGAGCAATCTAAAGCGTTGCAAAAGGCAGGAATTCCTGTATTGCATTATTATTCAATGGGAAAAAGTGATAATATAAAAGCTGTGGCTTCAAAGCTGTTTTAAAAACCTTTTCTAAAATCGTTTATTAAACCTTACTTTTGCAAAACTAACACGTTACAGCTTAAAGTTATGCATACATCAAAATTAGCCGAAGGATTAAAAGGGTCTGAAATTATAAAAATTGCAGGAGAAGTTAATGCACTTAAAGCGGAAGGTGAAATTATTTACAACCAGACCATTGGAGATTTTGATGCTGAAATCTTTCCGGTTCCTCAAGAATTAAAAGAAGAGATTATTGCTGCATACCACAATAATCAAACTAATTATCCTGCTGCAAATGGCATGGAAGTACTTCGTGAAAGTGTTTCTTCATATTTGTCAAAAAATCTCGGACTTGAGTATTCTAAAGATGAAATCTTAATTTCAGGAGGAGCAAGACCCCTAATTTATGCGATGTATCAAACGGTTTTAGATCTTGAAGATACCGTTTTATATCCTGTGCCTTCATGGAATAATGATGCTTATACCTATCTGGCAAGAAATAATGCTGTTATCATCGAAACGACGCCTGAAAATAAATTTATGCCAACGGTCGATGATATCAAACCTCACATTCAAAATGTGAATTTAATTGCATTGTGTTCGCCATTAAATCCAACAGGAACAACCTTCGACAAACAAACCTTAACTGAAATTTCGCAGCTTGTTGTCGATGAAAATAACCGTAGAATAGGAGAGAATATAAAACCATTGTATGTCCTTTACGATCAAATATACTGGCAATTGACCTATGGTTCAACGGAGCACTTTAATCCTGTTGAATTAGTTCCAGAAATGCGAGATTATACCATTTTTGTCGATGGTATTTCAAAAGCATATGCTGCTACTGGAGTTCGTGTAGGTTGGGCATTTGGACCCACTCATGTGATTCATAAAATGAAAGCGATGTTAAGTCATATAGGTGCCTGGTCTCCAAAAGCTGAACAAATGGCAACAGCCTCTTATTTAAATAACGCGGAAGCT
Organism: Psychroserpens mesophilus; assembly: GCF_050617655.1. Taxonomy (GTDB): domain Bacteria; phylum Bacteroidota; class Bacteroidia; order Flavobacteriales; family Flavobacteriaceae; genus Psychroserpens; species Psychroserpens mesophilus_A. The sequence goes on from NZ_JBODQC010000008.1 coordinate 82,452, forward strand.
GTTTCAACATATTTAGAACACATAAAAAACGAATTAGATTTTAGATTGAATCGGTTTTATGACGGATTTCAAAATCTTAAATCTGAAGGGTTTCCTGTCAATGCCATTGAGCCAGAAGCGGCTTTGTATTTAACAGTTCAGTTTGACCTTATTGGAAAAACGACATCAGACGGAAAAACCTTATCAACAATTCAGGACGTCACAAGTTATCTGCTTACTGAAGCTAAACTGGCCATTGTACCTTTTTATGCTTTTGGAACGTCTGTAGATTCTAACTGGTTTAGACTTTCAGTTGGAACGTCTAAAAAAGAAGATATCTCAACCGTTTTTGAATTGTTAAAGCATGCACTAACAGATTTAACTTAGATGTTATTTCGATTATTCTTTTACTTTTGCTTCAGAATAAAATTCATGAAGCCTTACCTAACGATTCTTCTTCTGTCTTATTACGGATTCTTGTTTTCACAAGACTCTCAAGATAAAAAAGACAATATATTCACCCTAGATGCCAATCTGTTTTATGGTACAATCTTAGAACATAATCCAGATATTTCTCATTTAATTACAGACCATCCAGCAGGATTTATATTGAGTTATAACAAAAAAACGTACGGTTTTAAAGATTGGGAAAGTAGATTTAATTATCCAGATTGGGGTTTTTCATTCATTTATCAAGATATGAAAAACAATCATTTAGGTGAAAATTACAGCTTGTATGCACATTATAATTTCTACTTTCTTAAACGGCATCTTAATTTAAGAATTGGTCAAGGTTTAGCTTACAACACAAACCCTTACCATAAAGAGACCAATTTTAAAAATAATGCTTACGGATCGCATCTCATGAGTGCCACCTATTTTATGCTTAATTATAAGAAAGAAAAGATCTTTCGCGGTTTTGGATTGCAGGCAGGTATTTCGGTTTTACATTATTCTAATGCTAATTTTAAAGCACCTAACACCTCTACAAATACGTTTGTATTTAATGTTGGAACTAATTATGTGTTCGATTATGAGAATGAACCTGAATACATACCATCTACCGAAGACAAATCATTCAAAGAAAAAATTAAATATAATTTAGCATTTAGAACGGGTCTCAATGAAAGTGATATTATTGATGTTGGTCAATATCCATTTTACATTGTTTCGGCTTATGCAGACAAACGTTTAAACAGAAAAAGCGCCATTCAAGTAGGAGCAGATGTCTTCTTTTCTAAATTTTTAGAAGAACTTATTTATTTTTATGCTGTTGCGTATCCTGAATTAAATGTTAGTGGTAATGAAGATTGGAAACGTGTTGGTGTTTTTGTAGGTCACGAGTTGTTTATCAATAAAATGTCTTTTATCACGCAATTGGGTTATTACATTTACTATCCTTACGATTTTGAAGGACGAGTGTATAATAGAATTGGATTAAAACGTTATTTTGGAGATACATTTTTTGGAGCGATTACTCTAAAATCTCATGGAGCAAAAGCTGAAGCTGTAGAATTTGGAATAGGAGTTAGATTATGAAAAAGTTATGTTATATATTTTTTGCCTTTATAGTTTTGTCTTGCAATACTGAAGATGCTCCAGATTGTTTTCAAAATGCAGGAGATCTTATTCAAGAAGAATTTATAGTAGATGATTTTTCTAAAATTACAGTTTTTGCTAGAGTAGAACTTATTGTAAAGCAGGATCTTACTCAAAAAGTAGTGGTAGAAACGGGAGAGTATTTATTGAATGACATTGAAGTTAAAGTTGAAAATAACAGACTGTTAATTAGTAATAACAATGCTTGTAACATTAGCAGAGATTATAACTTAACTAAAGTGTATGTGAGCGCTCCTAATTTAACCGAAATCAGAAATGGTTCAGGACTAACAGTGACCAGTGATGGTGTATTAGGTTTTGATAATTTGAAATTAGTTTCAGAAGATTTTAATGCTGAAGACGAAGTAAATACAGATGGTGACTTTAATCTTAAAGTCGATTGTAATCAGTTAAATTGTGTTGTGAATAATCTCTCTTCTATTTTTATAAGTGGAGAAGTTGACGATTTGTTTGTTGGATATTATTCTGGTGATGCACGTTTTGAAGGCAGACACCTTATTGCCCAAAACATTACTATTTTTCAACGTAGTAGCAATGACATGATTATTAATCCGCAACAATCTCTTTCGGGAGAAATTAGAAGTACAGGTGATGTTATTCTTGTCACGACACCTTCAATTATAGATGTTGAAGTATTTTACACAGGCAACTTGATTTTAGAATAGATTTTAAGCCGTAGTCAACTCTCTAAACAAACTTTCCAAGCTAGCATTTTTTTGGTTTAGTTGAAGAATTTTCAATTTGTTATCATGAGCAAAATCAAAGACATAAGAGCGCATATCTTCGCTGGTTGAAAATGTAATTTCATACACAAAATCATGTGTATTTTTTACAGTTTTTGCATTGGGTAACTTCAGTAAAAAAGCATCTTCAACACGATAATCAAATTCTACAATAACAGTTTGTTCTTTATCATCACGAAGCTCTTTAAGCTTTTTGTCTGCCACAATTTTTCCTTTATTAATAATAATAACACGATCACAAATGGCTTCGACTTCCTGCATAATATGCGTTGATAAAAATACGGTTTTATCTTTACCAACCGTTTTTATCAAATGTCTGATATCAACCAATTGATTTGGGTCTAAACCAGTTGTAGGTTCGTCAAGTATTAAAACATCGGGTTCATGTAATAAAGCATTGGCCAAACCAATACGTTGACGATACCCTTTTGAAAGCTGTCCGATTTTTTTATGAGCTTCAGGTGTCAATCCTGTTAATTCAATAACATCATTAACACGCGTTTTAGAAATGTTATACACATTCGCATTAAATGTTAAATACTCTCTAACATACATCTCGAGATACAAGGGATTATGTTCAGGAAGGTAGCCAACACTATTTTGAACCTGTTTTTTGTGTTTTAAAACATCGAAGTTGTTGACTTTTGCAGTGCCTTCAGTAGCATTAACATACGTCGTTAATATTTTCATTAATGTGGATTTTCCAGCGCCATTCGGACCTAAAAAACCCACGATTTCTCCTTTATTAACAGAAAACGAAATAGCATCAAGGGCTTTTTGTTCACCATAAACTTTAGAAATGTTTTCAACTTCAATAGACATATATCAATTTGTTTATTCAAAAATAGTAATTATAACCAATGCAAGCTTCAAATTATGAATTCTTTAAAACCGAAACATAAAACTTAAAAATAACGTATAACAATTTTGATTTCCTAAAATAATAATTACATTAGCAATATTATAAACGACATGCACATCTTAAATCATACATATTATAATTGGTTTTATTTCTTTTTTAATGAAAAGAAAGAGACGTTGTATGTATAATTTATGCTATTCAATATACTATGAGTCTCGATGGAAATCGGGACTTTTTTTGTGATTCAACGTTTTTGATAAACTATGAAAAGCGAAATTGAAAAATTTAAAGTTGAATTGATCTCGAACTGGTTTCAGGATCTTTTAAAATAAATTAACTGTTTGATAAAATCAGTAGCCATACAAGGAGTAAAAGGATCATTTCATCACATTGTGTCACAGCAATATTTTGATGAGACGGTTGCTGTTTCAGAATGTCTATCATTTGATGAGGTGGTCGATAGCATTTTAAACGTAAATGATGATGCAGCAATCATGGCTATTGAGAATTCCATAGCTGGTTCTATCATACCAAATTACGCCTTGATTGATGCGTATGGTTTGCATATTGTTGGTGAGCATTACTTAGATATTCAGCATCATTTAATGGCTTTACCCAATCAAACCATAGACGATATTAAAGAAGTGTATTCGCATCCAATGGCATTATTACAGTGTAAAGATTTCTTTAAATCATATCCACACATCAAATTAATAGAAGATAGAGATACAGCTGAAGTTGCACAACGTATTCAGCTTAATCAATCAAAACATATAGCAGCCATAGCGTCTCGATTGGCTTCCAAATTATTCGAACTTCATATTCTGAAAGAAAGCATTCAAACGATAAAACACAATGAAACACGATTTTTTATTGTAAAGACAAAAAATTCTGAAATACCAGAAGAAGTTATCAATAAAGCATCTATAAAATTTGAATTAGACCATAAAAGAGGAAGTTTAGCGACTATTTTGAATGTATTAAGTGATTGTAAGCTAAATTTAACAAAGATTCAATCACTCCCAAAAATTGAAACACCTTGGAAATACGCTTTCTTTGTTGATGTAACGTTTGAGTCTTATAACGATTATAAAAAAGCAAAATCTATTATAGCAATCATGGCTCAAGATTTTAAAGTATTGGGAGAATATAAAAATGCAAGACAATGATACCTATTGCCAACCGACTAAAACATGTTGAAGAATATTACTTTTCTAAGAAACTTAGAGAAGTCAACCTGCTCATAGCCCAAGGAAAACCTATCATTAATTTAGGAATCGGAAGTCCGGATTTGAATCCACCAGAACGTGTTCTCAATGCATTAGTAGAAACATTTAATGAAGGTGGAGCTCATAAATACCAGAGTTATCAAGGTATTCCAGAATTGAGACAAGCTATAACCAACTTTTATAAACGATATTTTAATGTGCCTTTAAGTCCGTTAACTGAAGTATTACCACTAATGGGAAGTAAAGAAGGAATTTTACACATTTCTATGGCATTTTTAAATGAAGGTGATGAAGTCCTTATTCCCAATCCAGGTTATCCAACCTACCAATCGGTTACAAAACTGGTTGGAGCAAAACCTGTATTTTACGATTTAACGGAAGAGAATCACTGGTTTCCAGATTTAATCGCCTTAGAAAAAAGAGGAGTTGAAAATGTAAAAATAATGTGGGTAAATTATCCACATATGCCAACAGGAGCACAAGCAACCAATAAACTGTTTGAAGATTTAATAACCTTCGCAAAACGTAATGATATTTTAATTGTTAACGACAATCCATATAGTTTTATACTCAATAAATATCCTAGAAGTATTTTAAAATACAGAGATGCGAAAGATGTATGTTTAGAACTAAATTCTTTAAGTAAGACGTTCAATATGGCTGGTTGGAGAGTAGGTATGTTGCTTGGAAAAACAGAATATATCAATGCCGTTTTACGTGTTAAAAGTAATATGGATTCTGGGATGTTCCTTGGCATTCAAAAAGGAGCTATTGAAGCTTTAAACTGCTCAGACATGTGGTATGTTAGTCTAAATAGTGTTTACGAGCAAAGACGACAACTTGTTTGGGAAATAGCTGAAGCACTAAATTGCACTTACGATGAAAATGCGTCTGGATTATTTGTATGGTGTAAATTACCAGATTACTTAGATGCTGAAGATTATATAGATTTAATATTGAAGGAAAAATCAATATTTATCACACCTGGAACTATTTTTGGTTCAAATGGAAACAGATACATACGAATATCACTTTGTGCGTCTCAGGATGATCTTGAAGAAGCCTTAGCAAGATTAACATAACGAATGAATAACATATACATCATAGGAGTTGGATTGATTGGAGGAAGTATAGCCTTAGATATAAAGTCTAATAACAAAAATGCCAAAATCTTTGGGATAGATACAAACAATTTACATTTAGATGAAGCTGTAGTCTTAAATATCATCGATGAAAAAGCAACATATGATGATTTGAAAAATGCAGATTTAGTAGTGCTTTCTATTCCTGTTGATAAAGCGGTTTCAGAATTGCCAAAAGTATTAGAAGCTATTTCAGATAAAACACTAGTGATTGATGTTGGTTCTACAAAATATCCCGTTTGTAAAGCGGTTGAACATCACGAAAAGCGTCGTAATTTTTTAGCTACCCATCCTATTGCAGGTACTGAGTTTTCTGGTCCAAAAGCCGCCATTCATGACCTTTTTCAGAAGAAAACCAATATCATTTGCGAAGTTGAAAAAACAACATTTAAACTTCAGGAGAAAGCTTTGCAACTGTTTTCAGACTTAGGAATGCGTATTAGGTATATGAATCCTGAAGCACACGATAAACACATCGCTTATGTATCGCATTTATCGCATATAAGTTCATTTATGTTAGGAAAAACAGTCATTGAAAAAGAAAAAAATGAACGTGATATTTTCGATATGGCTGGCAGTGGTTTTGAAAGTACGGTACGTTTGGCAAAAAGTTCACCAGCCATGTGGACTCCAATTTTTGAACAAAATAAAGATAATGTTATTGAGACGCTTGATGAATATATCAACAATTTGAAACAGTTTAAAGCTTTGATGGAATCTGATGATTTTGATGAAATTTACAATGAAATGCAGAACACAAATCATATAAAAGAAATCTTAAACGGAATACAATAAAAATATCAGGTCGAGCAAAGTCAAGACCTAATTTAAAAGAGACTATGGAAAACAAAAAGGAAATGAGAACATGGTTGGATGATTTAAAATTAAATCATCCTTTAGTAATCGCTGGACCATGTAGTGCAGAAACCGAAGAACAAGTTTTAAAAATAGCGCATGAGTTAAAAGATACAGATGTAAATTATTACAGAGCAGGTATCTGGAAACCCAGAACACGTCCAGGAAACTTTGAAGGCGTTGGTGCTTTAGGATTAAAGTGGTTGCAAAAAGTAAAGGAAGAAACTGGTTTGAAAACGGCAACCGAAGTCGCTAATAGAAATCATGTTGAGCTTGCTCTAAAGCATGATGTCGATTTATTGTGGATTGGTGCACGCTCAACGGTGAGCCCGTTCATTGTTCAGGAGATTGCAGATGCTTTAAAAGGAACCGATAAAATAGTATTGGTTAAAAACCCTGTAAATCCAGATTTGCCATTATGGCTTGGTGCTGTTGAACGGTTAGCATCTGCTAACATTAAAAATTTAGGAGCTATACACAGAGGGTTTTCAACTTACGACAAATCGAAATATCGTAACAATCCAGAATGGCAAATCGCTATTGAGCTACAAACGAGATTTCCAGATTTACCACTAATTAATGATCCTTCTCATATTACCGGAAAACGTGATATGATTTTTGATGTCTCTCAAACAGCATTAGACCTTAATTTTGACGGATTGATGATTGAAACACATACTACACCAGATAAAGCATGGAGTGATGCTGCTCAGCAAGTGACACCAAAGCATTTGGTGCAAATTATGACCGACTTACGAATTAGGAAAGAAACAGATCCTGAGGCAGAATACAATAGCGAACTTGGTAATTTAAGGGCTCAAATTGATGTGGTTGATAATCAGCTTATCGAGTTGCTTGGAAAGCGAATGAAAGTAGCTGATAGTATAGGAAAACTTAAAAAAGAAAAAAACGTTGCCGTATTACAAAGTAAGCGTTGGAACGAGATATTAGGCAAAATGGTAATGGAAGGAAATGAGAAAGGTCTAAGCGAAGAATTTATCTTGCGTTTGTTTAAAGCCATTCATCAGGAGTCTATTAATCATCAAGAGAAAATAATAAATCATTAATAAAAAAAACCTCGAATTTTCGAGGTTTTTTATTTGGTATTATTTAAGACGTTTAAAGATAAATCGGGTAATAAAAATTCCATTACCATCACCTTTTCCAGCTTCACTTTCAACAGCACTCGTAACAAACGCTAATTCCCAGCCTTCTTCAATCATAGCGTTTATTTTAGAAGTAAGTACAGCATCATTAGCTGCAATATTTTGAAAGCGAATACCACCTAAGTTATAAAAGTTTAACAATTTAGTTTCCTCAAAATTCTTAACTCTGATATCACTTCTGTCAGATTTGTTTCTTTTATCTTCAGAAGCAGATACAATTCTAGACCTACCTAACCCATTAGGAACGATTGACTCTACACTGGTAATGATTTTGTACTCTACCTGTGCAAATGCATCAGTAAAAGACAAAAAACCAATAACCATTAATAGTACTAATTTTTCATGTTAAAGAGTTTTAAAAATTAAGTTACTAATATAGTGGTATCTGCTTTTTTGTCAAAACAGAAAGAAAAGAGCAGAAAGAAAAGGGTTGTATGTTTTATTAATTTTTTTGATTAGTTTTTGGATTCATACAGACTTCAAGTAAATTAATAGAAATTAAAATTGTTACTTTGTTATATGACAGGAATCGTTTATAAATCTACTGGAAGCTGGTACACCGTAAAAACCGATCTAGGTGCTGTTTATCAATGTAGAATAAAAGGTAAGTTTAGAATAAAGGGTATAAAAAGTACTAATCCGATTGCTGTTGGTGATGTTGTCGATTTTGAATTAGAAACCAATAATGACACAACTACAGGTGTTATCAATACCATTCATGATCGAAAAAACTATATTGTTCGTAAATCCGTTAATTTGTCTAAGCAAACACACGTGATTGCTTCTAATATTGACGTAGTGTTTTTATTAATCACTATAGATAATCCTCCAACATTCACCAGTTTTATTGATCGTTTTTTAGTAACAGCTGAAGCGTACTCGATTAAAACTATTCTGCTTTTTAATAAAATTGATGTCTATAGTGAGGAAACTTTAGATGAAGTTCGATACCTAGCTCATGTTTATAGAAAAATTGGTTACGAATGCATAGGCATTTCTGCTGAAACAGGAAAAAACATCGATAAGGTAAAAGCACTCATGGTTGGTAAGGTTAGCATGTTTGCTGGTCATTCAGGTGTTGGTAAATCAACCTTGGTAAATGCTATAGAGCCAGATTTAGACTTAAAGACAAAAGCAATTTCAGAACAACACAGTCAAGGTCAGCATACAACAACTTTTGCAGAGATGTTTGATTTGAGTTTTGGAGCAAAAATTATTGATACTCCAGGTATTAAAGGCTTTGGTGTGGTTGATATGGATAAAGAGGAAATTGGTGATTATTTTCCAGAATTTTTTAAACTGAAACAAGACTGCAAATTCAATAACTGTCTGCATAAAGAAGAACCTAAATGTGCTGTAAAAGCTGCTTTAGATAATGATGAAATTTCATTTTCCAGATACAGAAGCTATCTTCAAATTTTAGAAGGTGAAGACGAACACTACAGAACTGATAACTGGGAAGAATAATATAAAACCTACAAGCCATGAAAGCCGTTATTCAAAGAGTATCTAAAGCCAGTGTGACAGCTGATGCAGAAATTCTTGCTGTCATTTCAGACGGAATTCTCATTTTATTGGGTATTGAAGATCAAGATACATCAGAGGATGTCAAATGGTTATCCAGTAAAATAGCAAATCTGCGTATATTTTCTGATGAGGATGATATTATGAATCTTTCACTTATTGATACTCAAGGCGATGCAATTGTAGTGAGTCAATTTACACTTCATGCCAGTACTAAAAAAGGAAATAGACCTAGTTATATCAAAGCAGCAAAACCTGATATTGCGATTCCGCTTTATGAAGCTTTCGTCAAACAATTGGAATCAGATTTAGGTAAGCCTGTTAGAACTGGAAAATTTGGGGCAGACATGAAAGTAGAGCTTCTAAATGATGGTCCTGTAACCATTGTTATTGATACAAAAAACAAAGTGTAATGGTCTTTCTTTTTGGTCTTGGCATTTTCCCGTATAATGTCTAAAGCTATGAACTGCAAAATTTAAATAACTTAACTGTATTCGCAGTTGTGTCTTCCGTTCTTTCAAATGTAGATGTCTTAGCTTTTGCAGTACTTTAGTCATTACTATTAACCTTTTTGTTCACTAAAGCTAAACTGAATCCGTTTTGTATTTAGCTGTATTATTTCACAGGATTTTAGATGCTATGACTTTAGGAGGATAAGTTGTTGGATTTTTAATTCCATTTAACAATGAGCACTATTTTTTTTAGAATGTGAAAACCAGTATGGCTGAGTGGGTTTACATATATCGTAATCCCTTGTTTTTTAATGTTAATAATCTTGTATGTGTTCAAAAGGAAAATTAAGTTTCATCAGCATAAAAACTTATAGAATTTATTTATCACCTAAAAAAGGTTGAGAAAATTTTTTATATTTGAGATTATTACCAAATTCAAATCTTAATTAATGCCATATAGATTTTTTGTGACGTTCGTTGTACTGTCACTTGCTACGATTGCTAGAGCGCAAAACGAGGACTTATTTAAGTCCTCAACCATTCCATTAGAGTTAAAAGCTAAATCGAATGCAGTGATTAGATATGACAAAACAGATATTGAAGTCAAGGCATATAATAAATTTATATACAAAAGAAAACGTATAGTAACTGTATTGAATGAAGGCGGAATACATCATCAGGGCACAGGTGAGTCTTATGATAAAAACCGAAAAATAAAATCATTAGAAGCCAGAATATACGACCCAAGCGGAAAAGAAATCAAAAAGTTTAAAGAAAAGGATTTTGAAGACGAAAGTGCTGTAAGTGGAGGAACACTTTATTCAGATAATCGAGTCAAGTATCTTAATTATACACCAATTAATTATCCCTATACAGTAGTTTACGAAGCTGAAGTAGAATATCATAGTACAGCATTTTTCCCAGGCTGGAGTCCAATTAACGGATTTTATGTAAGTACTCAACATTCAGAGTATATAATTACAAATAATTCTGATACACCATTAAAAACAAAAGTAATTAATTTTGAAAATTATGATATAACTAAACACAGCGACTATCATTATACAGCTAAAAATCTGACTTCTCTAAAGCCTGAAGACTACAGGCCTTCGTTTTACACTTTCGCTCCAGTTTTAAAAGTCGCCTTAACCGAATTTGAAATGGAAGGTGTAAGAGGCATCAATAATAATTGGGAAGATTTTGGAAAATGGATGTATGATAAGCTTTTAACAGGTACTGAAATTTTGCCTGATGTTTTGAAAACCGAAATTAAAGAACTGACCAAAAATGCAACATCAGATATTGAAAAAGCAAGAATTGTTTATGATTACGTACAGGGTAAAACTCGCTATATAAGTGTTCAGGTTGGTATTGGAGGCTGGAAACCTATGCTTGCCGAAGATGTAGAACGTTTAGGCTATGCAGATTGTAAAGGCTTATCAAATTATACTAAAGCGTTGTTAAAAGAGGTAGGAGTAGAAGCGCATTATGCAGTAATTTATGGAGATAGAGATTTGGTTAATATTGATAAAGAGTTTTCAGCTACTGAAGGGAATCATGTTGTGATTTGTATTCCTAATGAGGAAAAAGACATTTGGTTAGAATGCACAAGTCAAACAGATCCATTTGGTTTTATTGCCAGTTGGACAGATGATCGAGATGCTTTGTTAATTACACCAGAAGGAGGAAAGATTATCCATACAACGATTTATAAAACTGAAGATAATCTTCAATTAACGAATGCTAGAGTTAATCTTGAAGTTGATGGAAGAATTACAGGAGATGTTACCATTAAAACGCATGGGTATCAATATGCCCTTCGCGAAGGCATTCAAAATAAACCTTTGAGAGATCAAGAATTATATTTTAAAGAAAATTGGGATTACATCAATAACCTTTCTGTTAGTAACATAGCATTTATTAACGACAGAGATAAGATTGTTTTTACTGAAAAAGCAAATATTGCCTCATCTACGTTTGTGACCAAAAGTGGTAAACGTCTTCTGTTTCAACCAAATGTATTCAATAGAATTAGACATATACCAACACGCTATAAAAACAGAACGCTGGATTTTGAAATTGATAGAGGTTATAAGGATGTAGATGAATTTGTAATCACTTTAGATCCAAAGGTTAAAGTAGAAGCCATGCCAGAGCCACTGGAAATCAATACTAAATTTGGTCTCTATAAATTTTCAATCGAAAAACGTTCGGATAGTGAACTTGTTTACAAAAGAACACATATACTCCATAAAGGGTATTATCCGAAAGAAGAATATGAAGACTTTCGTGATTTTATGTCAGCCATAGTAAAACATGACAAAACTAAAATTGTCTTAACAAAATAATCAACCAGTTAAATAACCAATCAACTAAATTAATTATGAAGCAAATATTCACAATATTTATTTTTTTGAGTATTGTATTATCCTTTAATGCTCAGGATTTTAAATTCGGTAAGGTCTCTAAAGAAGAACTAAATCAAAACCAACACCATTTAGATTCAACTGCCAATGCTGCTATATTATATAAGAACGAAAGTATTTATTTTTATTATTCAGACGAACAGGGTTTTATGCAGCATAGAACGATTCATAAACGTATAAAAATTTATAATAAAGAAGGCTACGACTGGGCAACAGATAAGATTTTCTTGTATAAAGGTGGCAGTGGAAATGATGAGAAACTTATTTCAGTAAAAGGGTATACCTTTAATATTGAGAATGGTAAACTAAGTAAGGAGAAACTGAAAAAAGATGGAATTTTTGAAGAAGAAGCTAGTGATTTCATGGACATTAATACAATAACAATGCCTAATATTCAAGATGGTTGTATTATAGAGCTTACTTATAAAATAGTGTCTCCATTTTTAGCTATCGATGATGTGTTTTTTCAATATGAAATTCCAATAGATAAGTTTGATTTTAAAATTGCTACACCTGAGTATTATGTGTACAATAAAAAAGTAAATCCTAAAGCTTTTTATTATCCTAAATTAATAGAAACTACAGGAAGTAATTCGGGTAGCTATGTTCAAACTAGTAGCACAACTCAATTTGAAGGTCATGGCAGTAAAAATTATTCAAAAGGTAGTTTTGAATATAGAGAAAACATTATTTCTGCAAACGAAACAGACATTCCTGCTCTTAAACAGGAAGCTTTTGCTGGTAATATGAATAATTATTTAGCAAAAATGAGTATGGAGTTATCTGCAATACTCAATGCAAATGGTGGTGTAGAGAAATCCTTTTCTTCAAGTTGGGAAAAGGTTTCAAAATCTATATATGACGAGTCAGATTTTGGAAACCAGTTAAACAGATCTGGGTTTTTTAAAGATGATGTAGAACCGCTTGTTGCTTCTTTGGATGACGATTTTCAAAAGGCATTTGTATTACAGTCATATGTGAAATCTAAAGTAAAATGGAATGGTTTAAATGGCTTTAGAGCTCAAAAAGGAACAAGATCAGCGTATAAGGAAGGAGAGGGTAATGTTGCAGATATAAACCTGTTACTCATCGCCATGTTAAGGTCTCAGGGAATCAATGCAAATCCGGTTTTGGTAAGTACCAGAAATAACGGAATACCTGTTTTTCCAACACGAAAAGGATTTAACTATGTAATTTGTTTGGTAGAAAGTAAAGACAGTTATGCGCTATATGATGCAACTGAATTATACAGCATGCCTAATACATTGCCTCAGTGCGTGCTAAACTGGCAAGGTCGTGTTATAAAAGATGATGGAGTTTCTGGTTGGATTTCTTTAACGCCATCAGGTAAAGCTACAGAATCTACATCTTTAAATGTTAAAATCAAGACTGATTTTACAATAGAAGGAAATGTTAGAAAAAACATTGAAGATCATCTTGCATTGGTATATAGAAAGAACACTTCAAATTTAAGCGAGGATGCTCATATAAAACAGCTTGAAAGAAATAAAGGTGATATAGAAATTTCTAATATAGATTATAAAAACAGTTTTGATATTACACAACCTATAAGATTGTCTTATGACTATATTCTAAATGATGGTATTGATGAAATTGGAGGAAATTTATATTTTTCACCTATGTTTTTTATGGCAACTAAAGAAAGTCCGTTTAAACTGGAAGAACGTAAATATCCAATCGATTTTATATTTCCTTTTGAAGATAAATACCTTATTAATATTATGATTCCTGATGGTTATCAAGTAGAGTCGTTGCCAGAAAGCGGCATTTATGAGTTTAAAAATAATGATGCTAAATTTACTTATATGATTAAAGAAAATGGTAAATATCTTCAATTAGCTGTATCTTTAGATTTGAATACCTCATTTATAAATTCGGTAGATTATAAAGGGTTTAAAGATTTTTTCGAAAAAATAGTAGAAAAACAATCTGAACAAATTGTACTAAAAAAAGTTTGAAAATGAACATTAAAAACGCTCAACTTGACGTTGATAACTGGATTAAAGAACATGGTGTTCGCTATTTCAATGAACTTACTAATATGGCTCAGCTTACGGAAGAAGTAGGTGAAGTAGCTCGAATCATTGCTCGTAGATATGGTGAACAAAGCGAAAAGGAAAGTGACAAAGATAAAGATCTAGGCGAAGAATTAGCAGATGTTATGTTTGTTGTATTATGTCTCGCAAATCAAACAGGTATTGATCTTCAAGATGCTTTTGATAAAAAAATGGACAAAAAAACAAAACGCGATCACGATAGACATCACAATAATCAAAAATTGAAGTAACGATGAACGTTATACTTCAACAGTCGTCAATTGAAAATCATAAATCGTCTATTGTTATTACAGGTTCTAAAAGTGAATCTAACAGACTGTTATTACTTCAGGCTTTATTTCCAGAAATCACGATTGAAAACCTTTCCAATAGTGATGATACCAAAGTGATGCAATATGCTTTACAAACCAAAGCATCTACAATAGATATTCACCACGCAGGAACTGCCATGCGATTTCTTACGGCCTATTTTGCTACTCAAGAACATAGCAACATAATTTTAACAGGTTCCTCACGTATGAAAGAACGTCCTGTAAAAATTTTAGTCGATGCTCTAAATACGCTTGGAGCAGACATATTGTATTTAGAAAACAAAGGTTGTCCGCCTTTACAAATTAAAGGCCAAACATTAGTCAATTCTAAAGTAGTGCTCAACGCAAATGTAAGTAGCCAGTATATTTCGGCATTATTATTAATTGCTCCAAAATTAAAAAACGGACTTCAATTAACGCTAGAAGGAAAAATAACCTCTGTTCCTTATATTAAAATGACCTTAGATTTGTTAAATCGAATAGGTGTTGAAACCCAGTTTTCAAATAATTGTATCACTGTATATCCTAAAGCAGTAAAAGAGGATTTGCAAACTTTAGTTGTAGAATCTGATTGGTCATCGGCATCCTATTTTTATAGTATTGTAGCGTTAAGCCCTGTTGGTACTCAAATTTCATTGTCTTCTTATAAACAGAATAGTTTACAAGGGGATTCAGTATTGCGTACAATTTATAAAGATTTTGGAGTAGAAACACATTATGAAAACAATTCAATTATTTTAAAAAAAATAAGTGAAAATACCAATCCAAAAATCTATAATCTTAATAATGCGCCAGATATTGCCCAAACTATAGCAGTCACTTGTTTAGGATTAGGAATTGAATGTCAGCTCTCAGGATTACATACCTTAAAAATAAAAGAAACAGATCGTTTACAAGCTTTGAAAATTGAAATTCAGAAACTTGGAGGACACATTGATATCACTGAAGACGCTCTTAGTTTGATGCCTAAAAAAACATTAAATAAAAATGTTTCAATCGATACCTATGACGATCATAGAATGGCAATGGCATTTGCTCCTTTAGCTTTAAAAATTCCGTTGCAAATTAATGATGCCAATGTGGTTTCTAAATCATTTCCTTCATTTTGGAAAGACCTAAAAGCACTCGGATTTAAAATTTATTAATAAAATCAGTCCATTTACTTGACAACGCCTACTTTGAGATTGTATATTTGCAACTTGCAAAAAACACAATATATATGAAATTATCACACTTCAATTTTAATTTACCAGAAGAATTATTAGCAGAACACCCTTCAGACATTAGAGATGAAGCTAGGTTAATGGTTTTAGATAGAAAAAAGAAAACCATTGAGCACAAGCTTTTTAAAGATATCATTGATTATTTTGAAGAGGATGATGTGATGATATTAAATAATACAAAAGTCTTTCCTGCACGTTTATATGGTAATAAAGAAAAAACAGGAGCAAGAATAGAAGTTTTTTTACTTAGAGAACTTAATGAAGAACAACGTCTTTGGGATGTTTTAGTTGATCCTGCAAGAAAGATTAGAATTGGTAATAAGTTATATTTTGGAGATGACGACACCTTAGTTGCTGAGGTTATAGACAATACAACTTCCAGAGGAAGAACATTACGTTTTCTTTACGATGGGTCTTACAGAGAGTTTAGAAGAAAACTAACAGAACTAGGAGAAACACCATTGCCTAAATACATTAAAAGAGATGTAGAGCCTGAAGATGAAGAACGATACCAAACGATTTTTGCTAAAAAAGAAGGCGCTGTAGCTGCTCCAACTGCAGGATTACACTTTTCAAAACATTTGCTAAAACGTTTAGAAATAAAAGGTGTTCATCTGCCAGAAGTAACCCTTCATGTTGGTTTGGGGACTTTTAATCCTGTTGAAGTTGAAGATTTATCAAAGCATAAAATGGATAGTGAAGAGATAGAAATTCTAGCGGACGCAGCAGAAGTTATCAATAGAGGTATAGCAGAAAAAAGACGTGTATGTGCTGTTGGTACAACTGCAATGCGAACCATTGAGAGTTCAGTATCTTCAAGTGGAACATTAAATGAATTTTCAGGTTGGACAAATAAATTTATTTTTCCTCCTTACGAATTTAGTATTGCAAATAGTATGATTACCAACTTTCATACACCAAAATCTACATTGTTGATGATGGTTTCTGCTTTTGCTGGACATGATTTTATTAAGAAAGCTTATGAAGAAGCAGTAAAAGAAAAATACCGTTTCTATACATATGGTGATGCGATGTTAATCATATAAGTTTTCAAATTAATTATATTATCATCAAAGCCTTGTCTGAAAACGATAAGGCTTTGTTTTTTTTAACAAGGAGTTGATCTGCTTACACATCAAAAAACCTTTGCTTACTTTTGTAAAACACATGGATAAAAAAAAGAAAGACATACGAGCCTTAACCAAAGACCAATTACGTGATTTTTTTGTAAGTCAAGGTGATAAAGCGTTTAGAGGAAATCAAGTTTATGAATGGCTATGGAGTAAAAGTGCTCATAGTTTTGAGGATATGACTAATATTTCTTTGGAGACCAGAGAAATGCTGGAAGCTAATTTCACAATAAATCATATTAGAGTAGACCAGATGCAACGTAGTTCTGATGGAACTATAAAAAATGCGGTTCGATTACATGATGGTTTGATTGTAGAATCGGTTTTAATTCCTGCAAAAAATAGAACTACAGCATGTGTGTCAAGTCAGGTAGGTTGTAGTTTAGATTGTAGATTTTGTGCTACAGCACGACTTAAACGTATGAGAAACCTCAATCCTGATGAAATTTATGATCAGGTGGTTGCTATTGACAGAGAAAGTAAATTATATCATAACAGACCCTTGAGCAATATTGTCTTTATGGGAATGGGAGAGCCTCTTATGAATTACAATAATGTACTAAAAGCAATTGATAAGATCACATCTTCTGAAGGCTTAGGAATGTCTCCAAAGCGAATCGTCGTTTCTACTTCAGGTGTGCCAAAAATGATAAAAAAAATGGCAGACGATGAGGTGAAGTTTAAATTGGCGGTGTCTCTGCATTCTGCAATTGATGATATTCGTACATCTATCATGCCATTTAACGCTACATTTCCTCTAAAAGATCTTAGAGAAGCGTTAGAGTACTGGTATGCCAAAACAAAAAATAGAATTACTTACGAATATGTGGTTTGGGATGGTATCAATGACACCAAAAAAGATGTAGAAGCTTTAATTGAATTCTGTAAGTTCGCTCCAAGTAAAGTGAATCTTATTGAGTACAACCCTATCGATGATGGAGAGTTTCAGCAAGCTCATTCGAAAGCATTAGAGATGTACGTTTCTATGTTAGAGGCCAATCATATTACGGTTACAGTTCGGCGTTCAAGAGGTAAAGATATTGATGCCGCTTGCGGACAGTTAGCAAATAAGACTTAAAAAAAAACCAACGACTAAGCGTTGGTTTTTTTGATAGTAAATGATTACTGTTTCAATAACTTTATAGTTTTGGTGCGTCCGGCAATTTTTATTTTTGCTAGATATATACCATCTTTTAAACTTACTAAATCAATAACTTCAGTATTTTGAGATAAAGATTTGTTGATTACATTTTGCCCTAATAAATTGTATAATTCAATACTTTCTAAAGCTAAATTTGATGATTCTAAAGTTAATTGGTCATTATCTTTATTGTAAAAATGACTAAATGAATTAGCATCAAATTCATCAATGCTTAAGGTTTCGTCAATTGATAAACTTAATAACATTAAAACATCGCTATTTGCAGCATCAGTAGTGGCGTGTATTCCTATATAAAAATCGCCATCAGCAGGTGCTGTATATGTAGCCATACTCGTATAAGCTTGAGTTATTAAATCATTACCAGTTGTATCAGCAAACAGACCACTTTGTGTAATTCCTGTATACGACCCAATAACAGTTTGATTAGTTGCAGTAGAAGATGGTGCATCTAAAGCTACTATATCGAATGTTTCGTTTGCTGTACCATTAACATTAACACTGTTGTAAACTAAAGTTACTGTATAATCTCCACCTGAAACTCCAGTTAAAGCAGGAGTAAATAACCAATCATCTTTAGCAACACCCACAGTAGCAGGGAATACGTTTACAATGATGTCATTTGTTCCATCAGCATCTAAATCATTAATTGTATTGTAAGTCCAATTTAAACCATTTGCATCAGCATCTTCAGTATCATAACAAACTTGATAGCGTGTTTCATCGGTCCAATCATCTACATAAGGGAAAGAAGTAGGACAAGAATAAGATGCTTCACTCAATACAAAATCGAATCCACCAGCATCCCATCTGTCATCAAATGCGATATAATAAGTAGTTCCAGAAGATACTGCCCATGATGCATCAGATAAATAACTTGTTGCAACATCATCATTTCCACCTACACATGTAAGAGCGCCACATGCTCCTGTATAAACGTGAATTCTAGTGTCACCTCCAACGTTAGCTAGTAAATCAGTAGTCACATTGGCTGAGCCATCTACAGTAGCAGTAAAAGAGTACCACTCACCAGATGTTGCACCAGCTCCATTGGCTGCACAAATTGGATCAGGAATTTCTGTACCATCTACAGCCGCAACTGTATAAGTGCCTGCAGTGATAACTTGCGCTGTAGCACAAGTGTTTGCGTCTTGGGCATTACCAAAAGTAACTGCTAATAAAGTAAAAAATAATAAAGTAATTTTTTTCATAAGATATAAATTTTGATTAATTAAGGTTCAATATACAAAAAAATGAAGTGATTTTATAAAATAATAATAATTTAACGAATAATTACATACCTAGTAAAACAAGTCTAACTTAATTAGTAATTTAGCAATTATATACCTTTATATTGAAAATAACGGAACAAATAAAACAACCTATTGCCTATGAAATGGAACTTTTTGAACAAAAGTTCCTATTGTCTATGTCTAGTAAGGTTGCGTTGTTAAACCGAATCACGCACTATATCGTAAACCGAAAAGGAAAACAAATGCGTCCGATGTTTGTGTTTCTGGTTGCAAAAATGGTCGATAACGGTCAGATAAGTGAACGAACATACAGAGGAGCCTCTGTCATTGAATTAATTCATACCGCAACTTTGGTACATGATGATGTTGTTGATGATAGCAATAGAAGACGTGGCTTTTTCTCAATAAATGCGTTATGGAAAAATAAAATTGCCGTCCTTATAGGTGATTATTTGTTATCCAAAGGCTTATTATTATCAATTGATAATAATGATTTTGATTTACTGAAAATTATTTCGGTTGCTGTCAGAGAAATGAGTGAAGGCGAATTACTTCAAATTGAAAAAGCAAGACAGCTGGACATTACAGAAGCTGTTTATTACGATATTATCCGACAAAAAACAGCTACTTTAATTGCAGCTTGTTGTAGTCTTGGAGCAGCTTCAGTAAAACCAAATTCTCAAGATGTTGATACCATGAGAAAGTTTGGAGAACTCATTGGAATGGCTTTTCAGATAAAAGATGATTTATTCGATTACGGCGAAGACGCTATAGGTAAACCAACTGGAATTGATATCAAAGAGCAAAAAATGACCTTACCTTTAATTCATGTTTTGAATAATTGCTCTAAAAAAGAAAAGTCCTGGTTGATTAACTCTATAAAAAATCATAATAAAGATAAAAAGAGAGTTAAAGAGGTGATTGCATTTGTCAAACAAAACAACGGACTGGAATATGCCATTTCTAAAATGAAATCTTTTCAAAACGAAGCATTACAGCTACTTAGTACATATCCTGAATCTGAATACAAATCTGCTCTGCAACTCATGGTCAATTACGTGATTGATAGAAAAAAATAAGATAATTTAGTTGTAAGTTATGTTGTTGTGAAATCGATTTCTAAATGTTAAAAGAAAACAAGATTAACTCAATAAAAAAAACTTCTTTGCAACAAACAAATCAACAACTAAACTTTTTTTTAAACATCAGGCAACCATTTGCATAATACTTGCGTCTATATTAATAGAAGACTTAAATAAGTACGTTTGAAAGTTATTCAATTACATAATAATAACACTGCACTTTTAAAAAAAGCAGCCAAAAACAGTCGTGAAGCACAACACGAATTGTTTAAGGTACATGCACCAAAAATGCTAAGCGTTTGCAGATATTATATAAAGGATATTCAAAATGCAGAGTCTGTTATGCTCAGCGGTTTTTTTAAAGCGTTTACCAATTTGAACACTTTTAAACATCAAGGAAGCTTTGAAGGCTGGTTACGAAAAATAATGGTAAGAGAATCGATTTCATTTATAAGACAACAGAAGCACCTAGAATTTTCAATTGAAGAGGTGTCAATTCCTCAAGACTATTCTAATAACATACATACTGAAATTGAGGTAGCTCAAATTCAACAGTTAATTGATGAGCTTCCAGAAGGTTATAAAATGATATTTGTGATGTATGCCATCGAAGGTTATAAACATTTCGAAATTGCAGACCTGCTTCACATTTCAGAAGGCACTTCTAAATCGCAATTATTCAAAGCACGACAAATGCTTCAGAAAAAAATTAAAGAACTAAATCAAACGAGTTATGGCACCAGTTAAATTTGAAGACAAGCTAAAAGATAAGCTCGAGAACCGAAAACTTCAGCCATCTACTGATGCTTGGAGTACTTTGGCTGATAGGTTAGATAAAGCAGACAGAAAGAACAATAACACAATTTTTTGGTGGCTTGGTATTGCTGCGAGTATTGTAGGTGTAATTTTCGTCACAACTCAGTTTTTTAACACAACTGAAGATGTAAAAGATATTCCAGTTGTAGTCGATACAAAAACTAAGCCTCTAAAAAAACCAGATGTAATTACTAAACCTTCTGCTAATACAACCATTGTCGTTAATTCTGATGAGAATAAAAATAATTTTGAAACTGTCAATGCAGCTGAAGTTAATTCTGTTTATAATGATAAAACAGATGAAAAACAAAAAGCCATCTATCATTTAAAAAAACCACATGATGTTGTTGTTGCTTTGGATAAAAATAAACAAGATGTAGATGATAATGTTCCTGTTAAAACTCTAACTCATGAAGCCTTAAAAATCATTGAAGTTGTGGATGTTATAAAACAACTTCAGGCCAATGAAAATTTAGTATCCGATCAGGAAATAGATTCGCTTTTAAAACAAGCTCAAAGAGAAATTTTAAAACAACGCATATTTGATGAAACCACAAGAACGGTTGATGCTGATGCTTTACTTCAAGACGTTGAAGGAGAATTAGAACAATCATTTAGAGATAAAGTATTTGAAGCTTTAAAATCAAGTTATAAATCGGTAAAAACTGCAGTTGCCGAACGTCGTAACTAAAACATTTTCAAACAAAAAACGAACAGTTTAACCCAACATCAATTAAATTATTAATATTATGAACACTATTACAAAACATGTAGTGCTGCTTATCTTATGTCTTTTTGTAAGTACAGTTACTGCTCAAGAACAACAAAAAGATTCAATCTCTGGCACCATTATTCCTTATCATGCAAATGGTTTAAAAATCGATAGATTAGAAGAAACAAAAAAAACGATAACCAATGAGGAGCGTGATTTTTTAAAGCAAGAAGTTGAAACGATTAATCAACGTTTGGACAGAGGTGAAATTACAAATACTGAAGCAGAACAGCTCAAAAAAGAAGCTGCATTAAAACACGCTGCAAATATTGAAGATCGTATTGCAATTATTGATGCAAAAATCAATCTTTTAAAGCGAAATCCAGATATTCAGCATATTGTAAATGATGAAGACAACGCTATGTCTGTTAGTATTGGTTCTAAAGGTTTTATAATAGACTTAGCTAATAAACAAAGAAAGCCTCCTAAGTACGATATTAGAACCACAAATAAATTATTATTTGCAATAGGATTTAATAATGCTATAGGTGATGGTCAGGATTTAAGCAATACTCCATATGAGTTAGGTGGTTCTGGATTTGTCGAATTAGGATGGATTTGGGAAACGCGTTTGGCTAAAAATTCAAATTTTGCAAGACTTAATTACGGATTATCATTTCAATGGAATAAGCTCAATGTGAAAGATGATTTGTATTTTGTTCAAGATGGCAATCAAACAGTATTAGAAGAATTTCCAGTAAGTTTAAGAAAATCTCAAATACGAGTCACAAACTTAGTAGTGCCTGTCCATTTTGAATTTGGTCCTTCTAAGTTAAGAGAATACAACAATAGAATTCGCTACTTTACAGATAGTAAGTTTAAAGTTGGAATAGGAGGCTATGCAGGTATTAGGTTAGCAACACAAAGAAAATTACGTTATAAAGAAGATGGTGATTTCGTGAAAGACAAAACAAGACGTAATTTCAATGCTTCTAATTTTGTTTACGGATTAAGTGCTTATGTTGGAGTAGGACAATTATCACTTTATGCTAAGTATGATTTAAATCCGTTATTTAAAAATCAACTGGTAGATCAACATAATATTTCCTTGGGATTACGAGTGGATTTACATTAAAGAAATTTACTTAAAACAAAACCCGATTTCAATAAGTTAAAATCGGGTTTTGTTTAGTAAATTCTTATTCAAGATTTAAGTCCAGAATTTCTTGATCATCTAAGTCATAACCATAACATCTCCAAAAATTGGGTCCTAAGCCATTGTATTTCCAAACCACTGTTCCGTCTGGAGTAACTTCCCAAAAACCATAATCACCTTCAGAAATAATAGTATTTCCATTTTTTAAGCGATCAGCACCTGATATTCTTCCGAAGAATAAGTCGGGATCAGTAAAACTCCAAACGATGTTAGGCTCATTATCTGCATTTGGCATTAATTCATAGTTTTGAGGCATTTCCAACTCATAAACTGTAGACTGGTTGATGTTATTTCCATTTCCGTAAACCAGCATATTTCCTGCGCCAGGCTCATCACTCTGTAAAAAATTTGGAAAGTGATTATTATAAAATAATCGAGAGCCAAAACTATTTTGATACGCTTCTGGATTTCCAAATCTGTATAGTAAATCACCACCTTTATTGTAATTTCCTCCACTATGTGTTGCGGCTTCAGCTGTTGTGGTGCTATGGTCAATAACCCATATTTCATGATAGTAGTTCACACTTAAAAAAATAACATCATTAACTGGGTCATAATCAATACCATTTGCATGCATGATATCTCCATTTTCTATGGTATTGTAGTTAATATCGATGAGCTGTGGGTTGTCACCTACGACTCCAAAATTATTAGCGTTTGGCATTTGGTCTTGAATAATATGTTCAAAACTTCGCCACTCCCATACAATTTCATTAGTGTTAGGGTTTATTTCTATCAATTTTTCTGGAAAAATATCACCACCAGTTGTAACTCCCTCAAACGCTGCTGCAAAAGGACCAATCCGTTCCCATGCTATAAATAAAATATTTCCATTTGGAAGCATTTCTACATCATGGTGTGCAATAAAATTACCACTGGCGTAAAGGTATTCCCATTCAACTTCACCTTCAGCATTAATAATCTTAATTATACCACCGAAACCACCAAAATTAACATCTGGATTTGGAGTCTTAAATAAGCCTAGTAATTTTCCAGAAGGAAGTAATTGTAAATCATTTCCTAGATTTTCCTCAAAGGTCCACTCCTTAATTCGATTTCCATTTTTGTTTAAGAGATAAGAAGAAGTGCCTCCATTCTCAATTGCTAGAATAAAACCATTGTCAATCAAATCTTCGTTGTAAACTTCAACATTATCTGTAAGTACTGGGTCTGGATTGTCATTAATAATGTCTTTAGTATCATCGTCATTTTGACAATTAAAACTCATTACGCATAAGACTAAAACACATGTATGTCTGAAAATTTTCATATTTATTTTTTTTGTTAAAATAATAATTTTTTTTTTGGAACAGAGTCTGGATCATATTTAACAGAGTCTGGATCATATTTAATTAAGACCATTTCTTAGTTATATATAACCTTTAAGCTATAGCTTTTGTATTATTGAGTTTACAAGTGATTTATAGTTAAATAGATAGCCGAAAATAAAAAAAACAATAAGTATTTAATTGAGTCTTATGCTCTTTCTATTTATACTATTCTAGGTTCAAATCCAGAATTTCTTGATCATTTAAGTCATAGCCATAACATCTCCAGAAACTAGCACCTAAACCATTATATTTCCATGCAATACTACCATTATTAGTTACTTCCCAGAAGCCATAACTGCCTTCTGCAATTAAAGTGTTTCCATTTTTGAGACGTACAGCACCAGATATTCTTCCATTAAACAATTCTGGATCAGTAAAACTCCAAACAATGTTCGGTTCATTATTGGTATTTGGAATAAGATTAAAATTAGCAGGAATGTCTAATTCGTAAACAATAGATTGCGAATTATTAGTACCATTATTAAAGACTAAAATATTACCTTCTCCTGGCTCATTATCTTCAAGGATATTTGGAAAATGGTTATTGTAAAAAAGTCTGGTTCCTTCGGTATTTTTATAAGCAGAAGGATTCCCAAATCTATATAGTAAATCACCACCTTTGTTGTAATTTCCTCCACTGTTAGTGGCTGCTTGTTCAGTCGTTGTACTATGATCAATGACCCAGATTTCACTGTAATAATTGACGCTCAAATAAATAACATCCTTATCTTGGTCATAATCTATTCCATTAGCATGCATGATGTCACCATTGTCGACTACATTATAGTTAATGTCTATTAATTGAGGGTTATCGCTAACGCTTCCATAATTTAAAAGTGTTGGATCTACATCTTGTACAATATGGTCAAAACTTCTCCATTGCCAGACAATTTGGTTGTTTAATGGGTTTACTTCAACTAGCATTTCAGGATAAACCGGATTTGAAGTAGCGACACCATTAGCCTGAGCTTCAGCCGTTTCAATTTTTTCCCAAACTATAAATAGCACATTGCCATTAGGTAGGAGTTCAACATCGTGATGTGAGATGTAATTTTCTGAAGTATATTCAAATTCCCAATCGATACTGCCGTCCTGATTTATAATTTTAACTATTCCTCCAAAACCACCAAATGAAAAAGGAGGATTGTCTGATTTGAAAATACCTAAAAGTTTTCCTTCAGGTAGTAGTTCTAAGTCATTTCCAAGGTTGTCTTCAAATAGCCATTCTTTAACCTTATTACCTGCTTTATCTAATAAGTAAGATGTTGTTCCTCCGTTTTCTACAGCTAAAGTATAACTATTGTCTATTAAATTCCCATCATAAACTTCAACATTTTCTGTAAGTACTGGGTTTGGATTGTCATTAATAATGTCTTTAGCATCATCGTCATTTTGGCAATTAAAACTTAACACACATAAAAGTATAACACATAAATATCTCACAGTTCTCATAATTTTTTTGTTAAAGTAATGAATTTTTTTTCAGAATTATACCTAAATCAAAATTACATACACTTCTGTAATAAAGTAATTATTTAATTTCGATTAAAATGGAATACTCATTAGCATCTGAAAGGACAAACACAAATTCAAAGTTAATTTACTCAGTAAATTTTTAAAACAAATACTTTATCTTAAATTTACCCTTGCTTCTTAAATTGAAACAAAAATATTATTTTTTTGATAAAAATTTAGTGCTAAAAACTTACAAATGATTTCACAAAGTAGTATAGAACAAGTATTTGAAACCGCTCGCGTCGAGGAGGTTATTGGTGATTTTGTGCAATTAAAAAAGTCAGGAAGTAACTTCAAGGGTTTAAGTCCGTTTAGTGATGAGCGCTCTCCAAGCTTTATGGTATCACCTGTAAAACAAATCTGGAAAGATTTTTCCAGCGGAAAAGGAGGCAATGCAGTTACCTTTTTAATGGAACATGAGCACTTTACCTATCCTGAAGCGATTAAGTATTTAGCAAAAAAATACAATATTGAAATAGAGGAAACCGAACAAACCAACGAACAAAAGCAGGAAGCCAATGAGCGTGAGAGTTTGTATTTAGTAAATGAATTTGCGAATGACTATTTTCAAAAGGTCATGTTTAAAACCGATCAAGGTCAATCTATTGGGCTCAGCTATTTTAAAGAACGTGGTTTTACCAATGAAACGATTAAAACCTTTAATTTGGGCTATTCGCTTGACGAGTGGCAAGCCTTTACAGACGAAGCTTTAAAAAAAGGATATCAATTAGAGTTTTTAGATAAAACCGGACTTACCATTGTTAAAGGAGATAAAAAATTTGATCGATTTAAAGGTCGTGTCATGTTTCCTATTCATAGTATGAGTGGTCGTATTTTAGGATTTGGAGGACGAATTTTAAAAACGGATAAAAAAGCTGCAAAATATCTCAATTCACCTGAGAGTGAAGTGTATCATAAAAGCAAAATTCTTTATGGTTTATTTCATGCGAAACAAAGCATCGCTAAAGAAGATAACTGTTACTTAGTAGAAGGTTATACAGATGTTATTCAATTTTATCAAACAGGAATAAAAAATGTGGTTGCATCTTCTGGGACTGCTTTAACACCTGAACAAATTAGATTAATTAACAGGCTCACCAAAAATATAACCGTTCTTTTTGATGGTGATGCTGCTGGAATAAGAGCGTCTATTAGAGGTATTGATCTCATACTAGAACAAGGTATGAATGTTAAAGTATGTACGTTTCCAGAAGGAGAAGATCCAGATAGCTTTGCTAAGCAAAATACTTTAGAGGAATTGTCTGGTTATCTTGATTCTAACGCCAAAGATTTTATCCAGTTTAAAGCATCTTTATTAATAAAAGACGCTAAAAATGATCCAATAAAAAAGGCAGAAACAATCAGGGAAATTGTTAATAGCATCTCTAAAATTCCAGATCAGATAAAAAAGGAAATCTATATTCAGGAGTGTTCTCGAATAATGGATATTAGTGAGGATGTACTTTTTAGCACCTTAGCTCAGATTAATAAGAAAGGTAATCAGGAAGCCAATAAAGCCTATAAAACGCAACAAAAAGCGTTTGATGTAGTAAGACCAGAAGTTAAAGCGCCAAAGGTTGATTTGCAATATGAATTAGAGCGAAAAATCATTGAAATATTGTTGCTCTACGGAACAAAAACTGAGGATTTTGAAGATTTGGTTTTAAAGGAAGGTGATGATGGCGAATTACAGTTGGAACCTGTAGTTCATAATGCTCGGGTTTTTGAAAAAGTATATCTGGATTTACAAGAAGATGAAATGCAATTTTCAAATGCAATTTTCAAAACATTATATTATGCAATAATTGATACATTACATCAAGAACCTGAATTTTCTACACGTAATTTTGTAAATAAATTAGATCAAGATTTAGCTGCTGAAGTCACTACTATTTTAATGAATGATGAACGTTATAGTCTGCACGATTGGGAGCGAAATCATATCATTCCAAAAGAGAAAAATCACAGTATTTCACAACTGGTTAATCAAACCATTTTAACATTAAGATGTTACTTAATAGATAAGAAAGTTGCTGAATATCAAAACGAAACATTAAAAGAAGATTCAAATTCAAGAAGTATTTTAGAAGATGTCAAAGACTACTTAGGACTCAAAATGCTACTCTCTCGGAAATTGGGAAAAGTGATTGGAGGAAAGGTTTAAGTGATTTCCATATGTTTCCCTTGATTGACAAGATCAATTAAATTGGTGACATTAAGCTTTTTGAATAATCTGGCTTTGTAAGTGCTTACTGTCTTTTCATTTATGTCGAGTTCTAAAGCTATTTCTTTGTTCTTTTTACCAGAAGACAGCAATTTTAAAACCTCTACCTCACGAGTAGATAATCGTTTGTAAATTCTGCTTTTAGATTTTTTAGTATCATCATATTTAAGATGTTTAGACATTTTTTCACTCAAATATAAATCGCCTTTGTGTGCAAGTAAAATAGCTTTTTCAATCACATCAGTAGATTCCGTTTTTGAAACATAGCCCGAAGCCCCTGCCTTTATAGTGCTAATGGCATATATTTCTTCTGGATGGTAACTAAACATAATGATGTTTATTTTACTATGTTCTTTCCTAATGGCTCTTAATGCGGTAATACCATTAAGTTCAGGAAGATCAATTTCTGAGATAATAACATCAACTTGATGACGTCTTACAAACTCAAATATTTCAACTCCACTTCCAACTGTCCCAATGACTTTTATCTCGTTATGTTCTTTGAATAACAGTTCTAAACCAGTCCTTATAATAGGATGGCTATCTACTACTAATACCTTGATCATGATATTTAATTTAGTTGGTTACTAAGTATCCATAACCTATTTTTATAGGTTCTAGAAAGTGGAGATTTCAATTGTAAAAATAGAAAAAAAATCAATAACTATGACTTTTTATAACGATTAATTCATTGATTATTTTAAATCTTTGGGAATTTCGCAAATTGGTATCGGAATCATTTTATGTTGATTATTACTGTTATATCTGATAAATATCTCAAAAATTTCTCGTTGTCTTCCATTAAAATCATGAGCTGTTTTGCCGTCTGCTTTTTGTTGCATTGCCCATTCTAGTTCTGGGTAGGATGCACCTATTTGATCTTCATCACTTCTGGCATCACCAAATAGTCCGTCGCTTGGTGCTGCTTTCATTATCGATTCAGGGACTTTTAATAATTTACCTATTGCATATACTTCCGATTTTAGTAGGTCTGCAATCGGACTTAAATCTACGCCTCCATCACCATATTTTGTATAAAAGCCTATCCCAAAATCTTCAACTTTATTTCCAGTTCCAGCTACTAATAATCCCAAAAGACCAGCATGATAATATAAGGTAGTCATACGTAACCTCGCTCTTGTATTTGCCAAAGCCATATCAACTGTACTTTGATTACCCTTAAGAGAAACTTCAGTTTTAAATTCTTCAAAAACAGGAGTTAAATCAGTTTTGATATCGCTTACATTAGGAAATCGTTGTTTTAATTGAGCGATGTGTTCTTGAGCTCTGCTAACATGACTTTCAGCTTGATGAATAGGCATTTCAATACACAAAACGTCCAATCCTGTTTTGGCACAGAGCGTAGAAGTTACAGCAGAATCAATTCCGCCAGAAATCCCAATCACAAATCCATTAACTCTAGCATTAGTAGCATAGTCTTTAAGCCAATTTACGATATGATCTATAACTTTTTCTGTTTGCATTTTTTATAGTATTTAAGTGAAAGAATAGTACCTTTGCAAAACAAAAATACAAGTTTAGTTCAGAAATAACGTTAGTTATAAAAATTAATACTATTTAAGCCTTTATTGAAAATAATTATGAAAAAAATCTGCTGTATTCTCTTTTTGTTATTGGTTGCCTATTCTTGCAAAAAAGAAGATCAACTCGAAAAAGAGATTTCTAAAATTGATGTTGACTTCGTTGTAGAACGGTTTGATCGTGCTTTTTCAGAAACGAGACCAGAAAATCTGGGACAGCTTAAAACAACATTTCCTTTTTTGTTTTCTAAATATGTTCCAGACTCAATTGTTAAAGCGCGAATGACAGACTCATTACAGATTGAATTATTAGAAGAAGTCAATAAAAAATTCGATAATTTTTTAGAGATTGAAGATGAAATTACCAGACTTTTTCAACACTTGAAATATTATGATGTAACATTTTCTGAACCTCGTGTAATTACTCTTACAAATGGAGTGAAATACAGAGATAAAGCTATAGTTACAGATACTATTGTGCTCATTCCGCTTGATAATTATTTAGGAAGTGATCATAAATATTATGCTAGTATTCCAAAATATATAACTCAAAATATGAAACCTTCTCAGATTGTTTCAAATCTCGCATCAGATTATGCCAAACGTTATATATCTCAGTCTCAAACAAAAACATTGCTCAACGATATGATCTATTTTGGTAAGCAATTATACTTCAAAGATAAAATGATTCCATTTAAAACAGATGAAGAAAAAATAGGCTATACGGAACAACAATTAGAGTTTGCAGAAAATAATGAAGGTCAGATTTGGACTAACTTTATTGAAAACGAATATTTGTTCAGTACAGATAGCAGTTTGCCTGGTCGCTTTATAATTGATGCACCTTTCTCAAAATTTTACTTGCAATTAGATCGAGAGTCACCTGGACGACTTGGTCAATATATGGGTTGGCAAATTGTAAAAGCGTACATGAATAATAACGATGTGTCTTTGTTAGATATGATGAAAAAAGATGCCGTTGAAATTTTTAATAAATCAAATTATAAACCACCAAAATAATGGCAAAAAAACATACGTCTAAAATAGAACTCAGCGTAGAACTAGACGAAAATAGAGTGCCCGAACAACTGTATTGGTCTGCCGAAGATGGAGGTATTACCAATGCCGAAGCTAAAGCAATGATGCTTGCTGTTTGGGATAGCAAAGCTCAGGAAACACTCAGGATTGATCTTTGGACCAAAGATATGCCTGTTGATGAAATGAAATTGTTTTTTCATCAAACATTAGTTGAAATGAGCAAAACCTTTCACAGAGCAACCCAAGATGAAAAAATGTCTGCCACCATGATGGATTTTTGCGATTACTTTGCTGAAAAATTAGAACTCAAAAAAAAATAATTTTTTAAGGATAGCTTAAACCTTTGATGATATAGCAGAAAACAAAATCTATTATTTTTGTCTTGCTGTCAATTCAAAACAAAATACATTAGTTAGGCTTTAACTGTCGAAGACAACTAATGTTTTTTTATGTAAATTTGATACATGCGAAAAATACTGTTTGGAGTCGTTATTACATTAATAATTCTATTTACATTTAAATATTGTGAAGCTAAAAATGAAGATGAAATTACACTTCAGGAGAATTCTGCATTGCTTCAAAAGCAAATTAAAAATGTTGGAAAACTAATTGTCACCGAAGGTCATTTTAGCGAAGTCTTTAGTTACAAAAATTCAAAAGCCATTCTTGGAGACTTAATTGAAGCAGAAAAAAAAGCATTGGTAGTTGTCAATGCAGATGTCACAATAGGATATGATTTAAGTAAAATCACTTATAATATAGATGAAACGACCAAAACACTTCAGATTTTAAGCATTCCTAAAGAAGAGATAAAAATCTCTCCAGATTTTGAATACTACGATATTCAAGCTGATTTTCTAAACCAATTTGAAGCGAAAGATTATAATGCCATAAAAAAAACAGTTAATGCTTCGTTGATGAAAAAAATCGAAGCTTCAGATTTGAAATCAAATGCACAAAACCGACTTATTAGTGAATTGGCTAAATTTTACATTCTTACTAGTTCTTTAGGTTGGAGTTTAGAGTACAACCAAAGTACTATTGCATCTTATGAAGAATTACAAGGGCTAAAACTATAGCTTATTTTTAACAGCTACCCAGCCACCACCATTGGTCGCTTCAATATTTTGCAGATTTAAAAACTTTGCAGCTTTAGCAGAACGAACACCACTTTCACAACAAACAATAATAGGTTTCTGGAGGTTTCGTATTTCCTCAACCCGATTGTTTAATTCATTCAACGGAATGTGTATCGAGTTTTCAATATGACCCTTGTCCCATTCGCGCTTGGTTCTCACATCTAAAATTACGGCTCCGTTTTCTAAAAATTCTTCAACTTGACGCTTTTTTGCACCAAAAATAAAACTTAAAAATCCCATAGTTTCTTTTTGTTTAAATTTACAAATTATTACTCGATTTTAATAAGCACAAAATAAATTCTCTATTTTATAAAGGGGTTAGCGTTAGAAATGAAACAAGAAACACGTAAGGATGAAATCATAGTTACAGCAGCTAAGCTTTTCAAAGAAAAAGGCTACAGCGCAGTCACCATGAGAGATTTAGCAACTGCGATGGGATTTAAAGCGGCTAGTTTATATAACCATATCAATTCTAAACAAGACATTCTTAAAACTATCATTATTTCTATTGCTGAAGAGTTTACAATAGGAATGCAAAGCATTATTAATTCTGAAACATCGAGCATTTCAAAATTAAAAAGTGTTGTTAATCTGCATGTGAATATCACTTCAAATAACACCAATGGCATGGCTTCTTTAAACAACGATTGGATGCACCTTGAAGATCAATTAAGCTATTACCTTCAGCTTCGTAATGATTATGAAGCTAATTTTCTTAACATCATAAGAGAAGGTGTTTCCTCTTCAG
The DNA here is from genome assembly GCF_050617655.1 of Psychroserpens mesophilus. Lineage (GTDB taxonomy): Bacteria > Bacteroidota > Bacteroidia > Flavobacteriales > Flavobacteriaceae > Psychroserpens > Psychroserpens mesophilus_A. The sequence goes on from NZ_JBODQC010000008.1 coordinate 114,966, forward strand.
AAATTAAAAATAGTAATCCAGAAATCATCATGTTTTCTATGCTAACGACACTGCGTTCATTGTATTTGTGGATTCCCAAAAAAGAAGATCTCAACGCAAATGAATTAGCTCAAAATTTAAGCGAAGTTCTCATCGAAGGAATTAACAAATAGTTAGCAAAATATTTTGTAATTTTGTAAATCAAACTAACAAGTGTTAGTTTGGTGTTTAAGGTTTATATATGGCAGAATTTCATAATTTAAAAGTTGCAGATGTTTACAAGGAAACAGAAGATACTTCAGTGGTAACTTTTGAACTTCCATCTGAATTACAAGAGGTATTTAAATTTAGACAAGGACAACATTTAACGCTCAAAGCAGATATCAATGGTGAAGATGTGCGTCGTTCATATTCTTTATGCTCTAGTCCTTCTGATAACCAGTGGAAAGTTGCTGTAAAGCTAATTCCTGGTGGAAAATTTTCAACCTATATAAATGAAACATTAAAAAAAGGAGATCAACTTGAAGTCATGACTCCAAGTGGGACATTTGGTGTTGAGGTGAATGCAGATAAACCTAAAAACTATCTGTTTTTTGCAGCTGGAAGTGGAATTACACCTATCCTGTCAATGATTAAAACCCACCTCAAAGCCGAACCTAACTCCACCTGTAAATTGTTTTATGTCAATAAAACAGCAAAATCTATTATCTTTAAAGAAGAATTAGAACAATTGAGGAATGCCTATTTCGGAAGACTGGAAATCTACTATTTCTTAACCAAAGAACGTCGTGATATCGAATTGTTTAATGGTCGTTTTGATGATGATAAAATGCAAATCCTTACCAAAACATTTATTGATATTCCAGATACAAGTGAAGTGTTTCTTTGCGGACCAGAAAAAATGGTCAATTATGTGAGTGAGTATCTAGTCAATAAAGGGTTGCCCAAACATTTAGTGCATTTTGAGTTGTTTGTCACAGGGCTTTCAGATGAAGATATTAAACGAGCAGAACGTCTGGCACAGCAAGATGTAGAAGGTATTGAAGTTACTATCGTCGATGGTGGAAAAGAATTCACATTTACCATGACTAAAGAATTCGATAATATCTTAGATGCTGCATTGGGTGCAGGAGCCGATTTGCCTTTTGCATGTAAAGGAGGTGTCTGTAGTACTTGTAAATGTGAAGTAAAAGAAGGTGCAGTAGAGATGAAAATAAATTATGCTTTAGACGATAAAGAAGTGTCGCAAAATTTAGTGTTGAGCTGTCAGGCAGTTCCCACTTCAGATAAGGTGGTTGTCGATTTCGATGTGTAATAATTATGGCGTTACCTAAAGGTCAGGCTCTCGCAAGTCGCTATCAAAGATGAGCTCCAACAAATGCTCCATCCTTAACGCAAAGCGATTGTGAAACATAACAATAAGTGTCATTCCGAGTGTCGTCGAGGAATCTAAAATATGATTAAACGTCATTCTGAACATGTTTCAGAATTACATTATTTATAAAACTAATAGTTCTACAACTAATCATGTAGAATTACACAAAATATTGAAAAAAGAAAATTAAAGTTCAACTCGCTAAAGGCCAAAAGCCAATAGCAAAAAGCTAAGAACTATGAGTGAAGATCAAATTAAAAATCTGGAAAAACAATTCGATGAACGTATCTCAAGAGACGAAAAAATCGAACCAAAAGATTGGATGCCAGAAAAGTATCGTCAAACACATATCAGGCAGATGTCGCAACATGCGCATTCAGAAGTTGTAGGAATGCTTCCTGAAGGCAACTGGATCACAAGAGCACCTTCCTTAAGACGTAAAGTGGCCTTACTGGCAAAAATACAAGATGAAGCAGGACATGGTTTATACCTTTATTCTGCTACCGAAACCTTGGGAGTTTCAAGAGATGAATTGTACCATCAACTCCATTCCGGAAAAGCCAAATACTCAAGTATTTTTAATTATCCAACATTAACTTGGGCAGACATGGGAGCTATTGGTTGGTTGGTTGATGGTGCAGCCATTATCAATCAGGTGCCTTTGTGTAATACATCTTACGGACCTTATGCCAGAGCAATGATTCGTGTGTGTAAAGAAGAAAGTTTTCACCAGCGTCAAGGCTATGAAATCATGATGAAACTGGCTAACGGAACGCCTGAACAAAAAGATATGGCTCAAGATGCATTAAACCGTTGGTGGTGGCCAAGTTTGATGATGTTAGGGCCAACGGATGATAAATCTGTGCATACTGAGCAATCTATGAAATGGAAACTCAAACGTAAAACTAACGATGAATTACGTCAGCAGTTTATTGATCAAACCGTTCCTCAGGCAGATTTAATCGGGTTAACAATTCCTGATCCAGATTTAAAATGGAACGAAGAGCGTCAAAGTTATGATTTCGGTGAAATCGACTGGGATGAATTCTGGCAGGTTGTTAAAGGTCATGGACCATGTAATAAAGAACGAATGAAAGCCAGGGTTGAGGCTTGGGAAGAAGGTGAATGGGTTCGTGATGCTGCAATGGCTTATGCCGACAAGAAACAAGAAAGAAAACAAAAACAAGCAGTTTAATATAAGATACGTCATACTGAACTTGCTTTAGTATCTCGTTAAGTAAAGAAGAAGTTTAATTAAATAAATACCCACTTTTCTGGGCACTAAATTATGGCAACAAAAAACTGGCCTCTTTGGGAAATCTTTGTAAGAAGTAAAAACGGACTAGAACACAGACATTTTGGGAGTCTTCATGCGGCAGATGCTGAAATGGCTCTTGAGAACGCTCGTGATGTCTATACAAGACGCAATGAAGGCGTAAGTATTTGGGTTGTAGAATCTAAACATATTACAGCCTCTAATCCAGAGCACAATGGCGAATTATTTGAACCTGCTCAGGATAAAGTATATCGTCATCCAACGTTTTATGATTTACCAGACGACGTAAAACACATGTAGTACTAACGTCATTCTGAACTTGTTTCAGAATCTCATGAGAAAAAAATAACATGAAAAACGAAAATCTTTATAATTACATTCTTGGTATCGCAGACAATAGCCTTATCCTTGGTCAGCGCATGGGAGAACTTTGTGGTCATGGTCCAAGTTTAGAAACAGATATCGCTTGTACGAATATTTCACTGGACTTATTCGGACAAGTACGAAGCTATTTTCAATATGCTTCAAAAATTGCAGGAGATAACCGAACAGAAGATGATATCGCCATGCTCCGAAAAGAACGGGAATATAAAAATGTATTACTGGTAGAACAACCAAATACAAATTTTGCATATTCTATTGGTCGTCAGTTTTTATTTGATGTCTATCACCTGGCATTTTTAGCTGAATTACAAAAAAGTTCAGATTTAACATTGTCTGCCATAGCAAACAAGTGTATCAAAGAAGTGAGTTATCACGAACGTTTTTCTTCAGATTGGGTAAGACGTTTAGGTGATGGCACAGAAGAGAGTAACCAAAAAATGCAAGAAGCTATCAACGATTTGTGGACCTACACAGATGAATTATTTCATCAGACAGAAGCTGATAAAGCAATGGTTGCAAAAGGTGTAGGTGTTAATGTTACTAAACTGAAAGAGGATTATTATAACAATATAAATGAGCTTCTAAAGGAAGCAAACCTTCAAATCCCTGAATCTAAATGGTTTCAAAAAGGAGGTAAAGAAGGTATTCATACAGAACATTTAGGATATTTGTTAAGCGATTTACAATACATGCAACGCACGTATCCTAATATGGAATGGTAAATGAAACGTCACTTCGAGTGATGTGTGAGCAACTAACAAATTGTGTTGAGAAGATCGAGAAGTAATTATGACAACAACAGAACAAAACATAAACAAACTCTTAATTCCAATCTTGGAAAAAGTTTCTGATCCCGAAATTCCAGTGTTATCTATTATGGATATGGGAGTTGTGCGTTCTGCGGTTATCGAAAATAATAGTGTGAAAGTTGAAATCACTCCAACCTATAGTGGTTGTCCAGCAATGGATGTGATTGGAGATGATATAAAAAAAGCATTAAAGGATGCAGGTTACGAATCTGAAATTGATTTGATTTTGCATCCAGCTTGGACAACCGATTGGATTACACCAAGAGGACGAAAAGCACTGGAAGATTACGGAATAGCAGCACCTTTAAATGCAGAAGCTGATAAAGATGTATTGCTGAACGGAAAACGAATCGTAAAGTGTACCAATTGTGGTTCACAAAACACACGATTGGTAAGTCAGTTTGGTTCAACGGCATGTAAAGCACAATTTCAGTGTGAGGATTGCCAGGAACCATTTGATTATTTTAAGTGTTTGAAATGACAACTTGTTGTGTCATCCTGAACTTGTTTCAGGATCTCATCAAGAATAATTAGAAGTTTAATTAATAAGATTCCTGCTTTTGCAGGAACAAGGGTATGAGTAATAATTCAATTCTTTTGAAAATTGAAAATAAGGTCGCGTATATTACGCTTAACAGACCAGAAGTCTTTAATAGTTTTAATCGTGAAATGGCCTTGAGTCTCCAATCGATTATGGACGACTGTGAAACTAATGAAGAGGTGAGAGCAATCGTTTTATCAGGAAACGGAAAAGCATTTTGTGCTGGTCAGGATTTAAAAGAAGTGACAGATTCAAAGTTAAATCCAGGATTTAAAAAAATTCTTGATGAACATTACAATCCAATCATCACAAGAATTAGAAATATAAAAAAACCAGTCATTGCAGCTGTTAATGGTGTTGCTGCTGGAGCAGGAGCAAACATAGCTCTGGCTTGTGACATTGTTGTGGCTCATGAAAAAGTGAGTTTTATACAGGCATTTAGCTTAATTGGTTTGGTTCCTGATAGTGCAGGAACTTTCTTTTTACCAAGATTAATAGGGTTTCAAAAAGCATCGGCTTTAGCCATGTTGGGAGATAAGATTTCTGCTGAAGAAGCAGAAAAAATGGGAATGATTTATAAAATGATTCCATTTGAAGAATTTGAAAACGAAGTGAATAAACTAGCTGTTAAATTAGCCAATATGCCAACGAAAGCTTTAGGATTCATCAAAGAACTATTTAATCAATCTATGACGAATACTCTTGAGGAACAGTTAGCACTAGAATCAAAATTACAAATCGAAGCTGCGCAAAGTGAAGATTATGCAGAAGGTGTAGCCGCATTTATTGCAAAACGTAAACCAGAATTCAAAGGAAAATAAATATGATTCAGAGCGATAGCGAAGAAGCTCATTAAAAATTAATCAGTTTTGTCATTCCGCAATTGATGCGGAATCTATAATAAAAGATAAAGAATGAACGTAGGAATAATAGGAAGTGGAACAATGGGAAGTGGGATCGCACAAGTTGCTGCCACAGCTGGTTGTAAAGTCAAATTATACGATACAAATCAAGCTGCTTTAGATAAAGCGAAAGTAAGTCTTGAAAACATATTATCACGCCTTATCGAAAAAGAACGAATTGATTCTGTTGAAAAAGAAAGGATTCAGACAAACATTTCTTATGTTGATAGTTTAAAAGATTTGTCAGATTCAGACTTAACCATCGAAGCTATTATTGAAAACCTTGATATCAAACAAAAAGTATTTTCAGAATTAGAGAGTTACGTGTCAGATGATTGTATTATTGCATCAAATACCTCTAGTTTATCCATTGCATCAATTGCTGCTTCATTACGAAAGCCTGAACGTTGTATCGGAATTCACTTTTTCAATCCAGCACCTTTAATGAAACTTGTTGAGGTAATCCCAGCTATTCAAACTTCAAAAGAAGTTTTAGATATTTCAGTGAAAACTATTTCCGATTGGAAAAAAGTAGTAGCTGTTGCAAAAGACACACCTGGTTTTATTGTCAATAGAGTGGCACGACCATTTTATGGTGAATCTTTGAGAATTTATGAAGAAGGCATTGCCGATTTCTCAACGATTGATTGGAGTTTAAAGTCTTTGGGAGGTTTTAGAATGGGACCATTTGAATTGATGGATTTTATTGGTAATGATGTGAATTACACAGTAACAGAAACAGTATTTACTGCTTTTTATTTCGATCCACGATATAAACCTGCATTTACGCAAAAACGTTTTGCTGAAGCTGGTTATTTAGGCAGAAAATCAGGAAAAGGCTATTACGATTATGACGAAAACGGAAAGCTTGTTTCTTCGAACGCAGTAGAAAGGTCTCAAGACAATGAATTAGCAAAACAAATTTTTAACCGTGTTTTAGTAATGCTCATCAACGAAGCAGCAGACGCTTTGTTTTTAAATATTGCTTCAGCTGAAGATATTGACAATGCCATGACCAAAGGTGTTAATTATCCAAAAGGGTTATTGGCTTGGGCTGACGAAAAAGGAATCGATTGGTGTGTATCAAAAATGGACAAATTATATAACGAATATCATGAAGACAGATATCGATGCAGTCCATTATTGCGTAACATGAATAAAGAAAATAGAACTTTTTTTAATTAGAACGTCGGTTCGAGTGAAATTGCTTTTTAGCAATTTTGTATCAAGAACAAGTGATTTGTCATTCCGCACTTGATGCGGAATCCACATAATGAAAATAACAATAAAGTGATTTCCGCTTTCGTGGGAAGTAAATATGAAAGGAGAACAGATTCCATATAAAATGCTAAGTCTAGATGCCTATAGCCAATGGTTAGGTATTGAGATTCTTGAGTGTGAAATAGGTCGCTGTAAGGTAGCAATGACTATTAGAAAAGACATGCTAAACAGCATGAACAAAGCACATGGAGGAATAAGTTATTCACTAGCAGATACTGCTTTTGGCTTTGCTGCAAATACACATGGTAAATATGCTGTGTCTATTGAAACCAGTATCAATCATATTGAAGCGCTTGCTGAAGGTGATTATTTAGTTGCAGAATCAGTAATTGAAAAAGTAAATAATAAACTGGGCTTCAATATTATTGAAGTGAAACGAGGAGACGAGTTGGTCGCACTTTTTAAAGGTGTAGTTTATAGAACTCAAAAAGATTGGAAAGAATAAATGAATATAAGATTTACGATGTATGAGTTCAGATTGGAGTCGTACATCGTAAATCGTAAACCAAAATATAAATGGAAGCATACCTAATAGACGGAATTAGAACACCAATAGGAAACTACAAAGGCACATTATCTGCTGTTCGTACAGACGATTTGGCTGCCCTGGTGATTTCAGAAGTTGTAAAACGAAATCCAAACATTCCCAAAGAAGCCTATGATGATGTTATTATGGGTTGCGCTAATCAGGCTGGTGAAGATAATCGTAACGTAGCAAGAATGGCTTCATTATTAGCTGGATTACCCTTTACAGTTCCAGGAGAAACAGTAAACCGATTATGTAGTTCAGGGTTATCAGCAATCATTCATGCCAATCGCGCTATAAAAGCTGGAGATGGAGATGTATTCATCTCAGGAGGTGTTGAAAATATGACACGTGGACCATACGTGATTGCAAAACCATCAACAGGATTTGGAGGTGATGCAAAAATGTATGATTCAACCTTCGGATGGCGTTTTATCAATCCTAAAATGCAAGAACTCTATGGAACGGATGGCATGGGAAATACGGCTGAAAACTTAGTCGAAAAATATGCTATTTCAAGAATAGATCAAGACAAGTTTGCCTATTGGAGCCAGATGAAAGCAACAAAAGCTCAGGAAAGTGGCAGACTTGCAAAAGAAATTGTAACCGTTGAAATTCCGCAGCGAAAAAAAGATCCCATCCGATTTTCAAAAGATGAGTTTGTGAAACCAACAACGTCTTTAGAAATTTTAGGAAAATTACGTCCTGCATTTAAAAAAGAAGGTGGAAGTGTAACTGCAGGAAATTCATCAGGATTAAACGATGGAGCTGCAGCAACAATCATAGCTTCAGAAAATGCCGTAAACAAATACAACTTAAAGCCCTTGGCAAGAATCGTAAGTTCTGCAGTGGTTGGTGTCGAACCAAGAATTATGGGAATCGGTCCAGTAGAAGCATCTAACAAAGCCTTAAAAAAAGCAGGCTTGAAAATGGATGATATAGACATCATTGAGTTAAATGAGGCTTTTGCTGCTCAAGCCTTGGCATGCACAAGAGCTTGGGGAATAGCAGATGACGATCCAAGAATAAATCCAAATGGTGGTTCGATTGCTATTGGTCATCCTCTCGGAGTTACTGGTGCAAGAATAGCGTATTCTGCAGCTTTAGAGTTGCAAGAACAACATAAACGCTATGCTTTAATTACCATGTGTATTGGTGTCGGACAAGGGTATGCTGCAATTATTGAAAATGTAAATATGTAATAAAATTTGGGCGTTACCACAAGGGTCGCGCTTTCGGCAGTCGCTCTCTGCGAGGAGCTTCAACAAATGCCTCAATCGCTAACGCAATGACTAACTAAGAATTATCATTCCATACTTGATACGGAATCCACTATAAAGTAAACAGTAAAGATGAATAAAATACAACATTACGTTCAGGGACACTGGACAACAGGAAAAGAAGAAGGAGCACCAATTCATGACGCTATTACTGGTGAAGCATTTACTAGTGTTGCTATTGAAGGATTAGATATTCCCGAAATCTTAAACTACGGAAGAACAAAAGGTGGAGAACAACTTCGTAAAATGACATTTCAGGAAAGAGGCAATATGCTAAAGAAACTGGCATTATATCTTACTAAAAGAAAAGATGCCTTTTACGATTTAAGTTACAGAACAGGAGCAACAAAAGTCGATAGTTGGATTGATATTGAAGGTGGCTTTGGTAACTTATTTGCCAATGCATCACTTAGAAAATTGTTTCCTAATCAACCGTATCATGTAGAAGGTGATCCTATCGATTTGTCTCGTGGTGGACGCTTTATGGCGCATCACATTATGGTACCCAAAAAAGGAGTTGCAGTGCATATCAATGCCTTTAATTTTCCAGTTTGGGGCATGCTAGAAAAATGTGCCGTGAACTGGATGGCTGGAGTGCCAGCAGTAGTCTTACCTGCACCTTCATCATCCTATTTAGCAGAAGCTGTGGCAAGAACAATTATAGACTCAGGTATTTTGCCAGAAGGGGCTTTACAAATTATAAACGGAACTGTTAAAACAATTCTCGATACAGTAGAATCTCAGGACGTTGTTACGTTTACAGGTTCAGCACAAACAGGACGTCTCTTAAAAGCACATCCTAGACTGATTCAAGAATCTGTGCCTTTTACTATGGAAGCCGATTCATTAAATGCGTCTGTCTTAGGTGAAGATGCTGTTCCGGGAACTCCCGAATTCGACTTGTTTATTAAAGAAGTTCGAAAAGAAATGACGGTTAAAGCCGGACAAAAATGTACTGCAATCCGACGCATCATTGTTCCTGAAAACTTAGTGGAAGACGTCCAGATAGCTTTAGGAAAAGCCTTAGATAAAGTCACCATTGGTGATCCTAGACTAAAAGAAGTCCGAATGGGATCGCTTGTGAGTCAGCAACAGGTTCAGGCGGTTAGAGATTCTGTAAATGATTTAGCCAAAGAAGCACAAATCGTTTATGGCGATTTAGACAAAATTGAAACCATTGGAGCAGATGCAAAAAAAGGAGCGTTTATCAGTCCGATTTTACTTAGATCAGATCATCCGTTTCAAAATACAATCATTCATGAACGAGAAGCTTTCGGACCAGTAAGCACTATAATGCCTTATAAAACCTTAGAGGAAGCCATTACTTTGGCTCAAATGGGTAAAGGATCCTTAGTGTCTTCAATAGCAACTTATGACGATAACATAGCTAAAGATTATGTGGTGAATGCTGCCAGTCATCACGGAAGAATTTTAGTGCTCAATAGAGAAAGTGCTAAAGAAAGTACTGGTCATGGTTCACCTCTGCCGTATTTAGTTCATGGTGGTCCAGGTCGTGCTGGAGGAGGTGAAGAAATGGGAGGCATGCGAGGTATTAAACATTACTTACAACGTACTGCTATCCAAGGTTCACCAACAACAATTACAGAAATCACTGGCATATACCAGCAAAATGCAAAATATAAAGAAGCAGAACAGCATCCTTTCAAATACCACTGGGAAGACATTCAACCAGGAATGTCACTAAAAACACATAAACGAACCTTGACTGATACCGATATCATCAACTTTGCGAATCTCACTTGGGATCATTTTTATGCACATACAGATATCACCTCTTTAGATGGAAGTATCTTTGAAAAAAGAACAGCGCATGGCTATTTTATCATTTCAGCAGCAGCAGGTTTGTTTGTCTATCCAAATAAAGGTCCAGTAGCAGCAAACTATGGCTTAGATAGTATTCGGTTTTTACGACCATTATATCACAACGATACCATTTATGTAAGATTGACCTGCAAACAAAAAGTAGATCGTGATGTCGCTTCAACTGAACATCCAAGTGGTATTGTTAAATGGCATGTAGAAGTGTTTGATGCCGATTTTGAGAATAGACCAGATAGCCAAAAAAGTGAAAAAGACAGTCCTTTAGTTGCAGTGGCTACCATTTTAACAATGGTTCAAAAGAAACAAGAAACTTTTGTTGAAATGACTGAAGATAAAATAGAAGAATGTTTATCTAAACTGACTCAAGATGCACAACCAAAATGGGGAATTATGACAGCTCAACACATGATTGAACATTTAGAATACACCTATAAAATAGCTTCAGGAGAGCTTCAGGATTTTGAAATTGCAACGCCTGAAAAGATATTGGAAAAAGTACATGCAAGCTTATATAATTACGACAAATTTCCAAAAAACAGTCAATTTCCTCAATTAGAAAAAGATAAATTAGAGGATTTACAACATGCTGACTTGGAAACAGCTATCGAAAAGTTCAAAGCGCAACGGGAAAAGTATTTAGAATATTTTAAAGAACATCCGGAAGCTAAGCTTAAAAATTTAGTTTTTGGTGAATTGAATCGTTATGAATCCTATCTGCTCGAAAGAAAACATTTAAATCATCATTTTGAGCAATTTGGTCTCTTATAAAGTCAATGCGCACTCGTTGCGCATTCGCTTAAATTGAAACGAAATGTCTAAAAAATATTATACCTACATTTTAACTCACGAAAGAAATCATATCTTTTATGTTGGAGTTACAAATAATATTGAAAGACGAATAAGTGAACATAGATTAGCAACTTTTGGAACTCATGTAGGACATTATAACATTAAAAAGTTAGTTTATTTTGAAATGCATTCAGATATAAGAATCGCAATAAGAAGAGAAAAGACAATTAAAAAATGGAAGCGACAATGGAAAATCAATCAAATAGAATCTATAAACCCTAACTGGTTAGATTTGAGTAAGGATTGGGATTTAACCAAGTATAACAAGAAAAAAGTTTAATACGAATGCGCAACTAGTGCGCATTGACATACCAAAAACATGAGTGAACCATACGTAAAACAGACCATAGAAAACGAAGTAGCATACATCGAGTTTTTTCATCCTGCACATAATTCCTTACCAGGAGATGTGCTGGCAGAATTAGCCCAAACCATTGCTGATGCTGGTAAAAACGATGCCATTAAAGTGATTGTACTTAAAAGTGGTGGAGATCGAACCTTCTGTGCAGGAGCCAGCTTCAAAGAATTGATAAATATTAACGATGCCGCAACCGGAAAAGTATTCTTTTCAGGATTTGCCAATGTCATCAATGCGATGCGTAAATGTCCGAAATTTATCATCGGACGCATCCAGGGAAAAACTGTTGGTGGTGGCGTTGGTTTAGCTGCTTCAACCGATTATTGTATGTCAACAAAATTTGCAGCAATCAAATTAAGTGAACTAAATATTGGTATCGGACCATTTGTTGTTGGTCCAGCCATTGAACGTAAAATAGGATTGAGTGCCATGTCGCAAATAGCCATTGATGCCAATTCATTTTATCCAGCAGAATGGGCAAAACAAAAAGGTTTATTTACACAGGTTTACGACAGTACAGAAGAACTGGATGAGGCTGTAAAAACTACTGCTGAGCATTTATGTACCTACAATACTGAAGCCATGATGGAGATGAAAAAAGTGTTCTGGAAAGGGACAGATGATTGGGATGAGCTATTAGCAGAACGCGCACAAACAAGCGGACGATTAGTGTTGTCAGACTTTACTAAAGAAAAATTAAAAGGATTTAAATAGAATTGTCATTCAGAGCAAAGCGAAGAATCACATCAAAAGATAGCTTCATCCTTTGTTCTCCAAATGACAACAATTATATCATATGATTTACAGCTTTAAAGGTTATATACCAGTTGTTCACGAATCTAGTTTCGTGCATCCTCTGGCTGCTGTAACGGGAAACGTCATTATTGGCAAAAACTGTTACATTGGTCCTGGTGCTGCCATTCGTGGAGATTGGGGACAAATCATTTTAGAAGATGGTGTCAACGTTCAGGAAAATTGTACTGTACACATGTTTCCTGGAAAATCTATCACACTTAAAGAAAGCGCTCATGTTGGTCATGGAGCCATCATTCATGGTGCTAATTTGGGTAGAAACTGTTTAATTGGAATGAATACAGTCATTATGGATGATGCTGTAATTGGTGATGAATCAATCGTTGGTGCTATGGCATTTGTTAAAGCGGAAACGATAATTCCAAAACGAAGTTTAGTGGTTGGTAATCCTGCAAAAGTCATCAAAGACGTAACTGATGATATGATGGCATGGAAAACGAAAGGTACGCAATTGTATCAGCAATTACCAGCAGATTGCCATGAGAGTTTAAAAGAAGTAGAGCCTTTACGCGAAGTGTCTAAAGAAAGAATATTACAAGAAGGTGTCTATGACACACTTCGTGATTTTATGAAAAAGTAATTATGTCAAAAGTAGAATTTAAAATGCCCAGATTGGGAGAAAGTATCACAGAAGCTGCCATCATTACATGGTTTAAAAATGTTGGTGATACCATTGAAGAAGATGAAATGCTTCTTGAAGTTGCAACAGATAAAGTAGATTCTGAAGTGCCTTCAAATGTTTCAGGAGTTGTCGAGGAGATTTTATTTGAGGCTAATGCTGTTATTAAAATTGGCGAAACAATTGCTATAATCAAAGCAGATGGTACAGCAAAAGAAACAAAAAAACAAGCGGTCAAATCGAACACAGTAGAGCCCTCTGAAAAGAAAGTTGAAATACCTAAAAAGAAACGAACTGCCATTCCGAAAGCAGTTGAGGAATCGAAATCAAATGCATTTTCAGTGTCTAACAGCAACACCTTCTTTTCGCCGTTAATCATAAAAATAGCCAAAGAACATCATATCAGTTTTGAAGAATTAGCCAGAATTCCGGCTACTGGTCACGAAGGTCGTTTACGTAAAAGTGATGTGTTTCAGTATATCGAAGACGGAAGACCCTATAAATTTGCACAACCAGTTTTACAGCAAGATCCAACAGCATATCGCATTCCACAATTAAGTTTTGATAAAGGTAAGGGTAAAGTGATAGAAATGGATCGTATGCGACAAATGATTGCGGATCACATGGTGTATTCAAAACATACATCACCTCACGTAACCGCTTATGTTGAAGCCGATTTAACCAATATGGTCAATTGGAGAAATGCTAACAAAGTTGCTTTTCAGGAAAAATATGGCGAACGCTTAACATTTACTCCGTTGTTCGTAGAGGCTGTCGCTAAAGCAGTAAAAGATTTTCCAAATATAAATGCTTCTGTTGATGGAAAAAACATCATTGTTAAAGAAGATATCAATATTGGTATGGCAACCGCATTACCTAGTGGAAATCTCATTGTTCCTGTTGTTAAAAATGCAGATACAAAAGATTTAAAAACACTGGCAGAAAACGTTAATGTATTATCAAATAAAGCCAGAGAAAATAATTTGAAGGGTGATGATATTAAAGGAAGCACATTCACGATTTCTAATGTTGGAACTTTTGGAAGTGTCATGGGCACACCAATCATCAATCAGCCGGAAGTTGCTATCCTTGCTTTAGGAATCATTAAAAAACGACCTGAAGTCATCACAACAAAAAAAGGTGATGAAATAGCGATAAGAAGTATGATGTATTTATCCTTATCCTTTGACCATCGTGTTGTTGATGGATTTTTGGGAGGAAGCTTTGTGCGTCGCGTTGCTGATTATTTCGAACAGTTTGATGTGAATAGAACAGTTTAATTAAAAATTTGTCATCCCAAACTTGATTTGGGATCCACAATAAAATAAAAGTTTAATAAATTCCGCAACCTAGTGTGGAATGCGAGAAATAAGATTCCTGCTTTAGCAGGCATTTGATATGAATAAAGACATACTAAAAAAAGGATTTTCAAACCTATGTACTGCCAAAGCCATGGCAGAATTATATGAAGCAAATTTCAAACAGGTTTCAAAATATGTACACGCGACTTCAAGAGGTCATGAGGCAATTCAAACCGCTTTAGGAATGCAGTTATTACCTCAAGATTATGCCTTTCCGTATTACAGAGATGATGCCATGTTGTTATCATTTGGGTTACAACCTTATGATCTCATGTTGCAATTATTAGCAAAGAAAGATGATCCGTTTTCTGGTGGTAGAACCTATTATTCTCATCCAAGCTTAAAGGATGATGATAAACCTAAAATTCCTCATCAGTCTTCCGCAACTGGTATGCAAGCGATTCCTGCAACAGGAGTTGCCATGGGAATGCAGTATAAAGAATTACAAGGCATTAAAGACGAAGCAGCAAAGTTGTCACCTCGAGCGGAGTCGAGAGGTCTTAAACCAATAACAGTGTGCTCTCTTGGTGATGCCTCAGTTACTGAAGGTGAAATCGCTGAAGCCTTCCAAATGGCCGCTTTAAAGCAAATGCCAATTCTGTATTTAGTACAAGATAATGGTTGGGATATTTCGGCTAATGCGGCTGAAACCAGAGCACAAAACGCCTTTGAATATGCTCAAGGATTTCATGGATTAGAGGCAATCTCTATCGATGGCGCTAACTTTATGGAAAGCTATGAAGCTATTGAAAAGGTCATTGCGACGATTAGAAAAGAACGACGACCATTTTTAGTACACGCTAAAGTTCCATTATTAAATCACCATACATCTGGTGTACGAATGGAATGGTATCGTGACGATTTAGAGGAAGCCAGATCTCGGGACCCTTATCCGGTCTTAAAACAACAATTGTTAGATAACGGATTTTCTTCTGAAGATATTCAGAACATAGAAAATTCTGCGAAAGTAAAAGTACAATCAGATTTTGAAAAAGCTTTAAAAGCCGAAGACCCTAAGCCTGAAGATTTATTTACAAACGATTTTGTTCCTACTCCAATTACAGAGGAAAAAGGAGTTCGTGCTCCTGAAGGTGCAGATAAGGTCGTAATGGTTGATTGTGCCTTATTTGCAGTTGAAGAACTCATGAAAAAACACAAAGAGTGTTTGCTTTACGGACAGGATGTTGGTGGCCGACTAGGAGGTGTGTTTAGAGAAGCTGCAACTTTAGCTCAGAAGTTCGGAGATGATCGTGTGTTTAATACGCCTATTCAGGAAGCATTTATAGTCGGTTCTACCGTTGGTATGAGTGCGGTTGGCTTAAAACCAATTGTTGAGGTTCAGTTTGCCGATTATATCTGGCCTGGACTTAACCAGTTGTTTACAGAGGTGAGTAGAAGTTGTTACCTCTCTAACGGAAAATGGCCTGTAAGTATGATACTTCGTGTTCCAATTGGTGCTTATGGAAGCGGTGGACCTTACCATTCCTCTTCTGTTGAGAGCGTAATTACCAATATTCGAGGCATCAAAATTGCGTATCCAAGCAATGGAGCCGATTTAAAAGGCTTGATGAAAGCAGCTTATTACGACCCTAATCCAGTTGTAATTTTAGAACATAAAGGCTTGTACTGGTCAAAAGTCCTTGGGACTTTAACAGCAACGTCTGTTGAACCTTCTGAAGATTATATATTACCTTTTGGTAAGGCTTGGGTATTACAGGAAATCTGGAAACAAGATAATGTCGAAACACTTACTATTGTTACCTACGGAATGGGAGTACATTGGGCGTATAATGCTTCTGGAGAACTCAATATGCGAGATCAAATTGAAATCATAGACTTAAGAACGCTATATCCTTTAGATGAAGACACCATAATGACATCTGTGAAAAAAACTGGTAAGTGTTTAGTGGTTACTGAAGAACCATCAAACAATAGTTTTGCGAGAGCTTTAGCTGGAAAAATACAAGAAGAATGTTTTAAATATTTAGATGCACCAGTCATGACGATTGGTAGCGAGAATATGCCAGCAATTCCATTAAATTCTACCTTAGAACAAACCATGATTCCTTCAACAGAAAAAGTGAAGGCAAAAATAGAAGCATTGATAAACTACTAGCATTTTAAAATTTTTAACGCTTAAGTATCTGAAATTTTGTATATTGAACCTTTAATCATCTAATTTTTATTATGAAAAAAAACATACTACTTATAGCGGCAGCCTTATTTTTATTTTTGGGTAATCAATCTGTGACTGCTCAGGCTAAAATGGAAAAAGAGAGAAAATCTATTAGTGTCGAAAAATCTCATGCTAAAGCAAAGGAAATGACATCTAGTTTAATACGTCCTCTAGGCTTAAATACAAAACAACAAGAAGAAGTTTACGCTCTTTTTTCAAAAGTTGAAATGAAAATGGGCAAGGTTCGTGCTGAGGTTAGTTCGCAAGATCAAAAAGATAAGCAGACTAAAATGGATGAATATGTTATGGCTTCAATGAAAGAAATTTTAAATGAAGAACAATTTAAAAAGTATATAGAATTAGCCAAAAAGTTATAGAATTGATTTAATAAAAAAAAAGCGACCATAATTGGTCGCTTTTTTTTATATATCATACTCAGATAAGGGTTTCGTAAATTTTTCTGGATCTGCTGCTAAATGATATCTTGGATCATCAATATCTTCAACAATAACTTCTTTAAATTTAGGACTTCCTTTATAGAGTAGAATTTTACAATCTTCACTTAAATGCCTTAATTTTATGGATTTGCCTTCTGCTTCATATTTATTTACTAAGTTAAAAATGGCCTCTAAAGCTGAGTGGTCACTTATTCTTGATTCTATAAAATCGATTTCAACGTGCTGTGGATCATTTTTAACATCAAATTTAGAGTTGAAATTTTGAATAGACCCAAAGAAAAGTGGTCCCCAAATTTCATAGGTTTTTGTGCCATCAGGCTGGATGCGTTTACGAGCTCTAATCATGGTAGCATTTTTCCATGCAAAAACAAGTGCCGAAATGATAACACCTGCAACCACTGCGATAGCTAAATCTTTCCATACCGTTATTGCTGAAACAGCAATAAGAACAATGGCATCGGATAAAGGAATTTTTCTGATAATTCTAAAACTACTCCAGGCAAATGTACCTATAACAACCATAAACATGACACCCACAAGAGCTGCAATTGGGATTTGTTCAATCAAGGGTGCTCCAAAAAGTACAAAGCAGAGTAGAGCCACTGCAGCAATAGCACCAGATAATCGTCCTCGTCCACCAGAATCCACATTAATAATAGATTGACCAATCATGGCACATCCACCCATGCCTCCAAATAATCCATTAAGCATATTTGCACCACCTTGAGCGATACATTCCCTGTTTCCATTACCTCTGGTTTCTGTCATTTCATCAATGAGATTAAGTGTCATTAAAGACTCAATTAAACCTACTGCAGCTAAAATAAATGCTGTAGAAAGAATTAAATCCCAGTGTCCAGCTAAGGTTCCAAATAAACCAAAAATTTGATCCTGAAATGTAGGTAATCCACCTTCCAGTCCTTTTCCGCCTCCTTCTTGAATGAATGAACCAACTGTACTCATTTCAATACCACCAAAAATGGTAATACAGGCAACTACAACAATTGCAATTAAAGCGGCAGGGATTTTTTTTGTGAGCTTAGGCAAACCAAACATGATTGCCATAGTTAAACCAATGAAAGCCATCATTTTCCAGAAAGCTGTATTAGTAAACAAGGCAGAAAACCATTGAGATGTGTTTGACCAAATAGAAATATCTTTTGGAACTGCATTTGGAAACAAACCTAATTGAGATAAAAAGATTACAATGGCTAGACCATTTACAAAACCCATCATTACTGGATGTGGAATAAGCCTAACAAACTTTCCTAACTTAAAAATACCAGCTAATATTTGAATACCTCCTACAAATAATAAGGTGATAAACAGCCATTGAAGTCCAAGGTTTTCTATGGGAGTTTCAAGGTTAATACCTACTTCATTTCCTTTTTGAATTAAATGGACCATCACAACAGCCATAGCTCCAGTAGCACCAGAAATCATTCCAGGACGTCCGCCAAAAAGAGCAGTGACAATTCCCATCATAAACGCTCCATAAAGACCTACTAAAGGATCTATACCAGCAACAAAAGCAAAAGCAACTGCTTCAGGAACTAGTGCCAAAGCTACTGTAAGACCAGAAAGGATATCGTTTTTCGGGTTTTGGGTAAAGTTTTTTCTAGTGGTTTGACCTAATATCATAATACTTAATCTTAAAAGTCGGCAAATATAGGCTTTTATAAATGAAGCTTAAAACTCATATTATAAAACAAAAAAAGCATCAAAATCATTTGATGCTTTTATAAATTTAATTTCTGAGGTTTATTGGTTAACTCCTGGTGGATACTTTTCCATTATTTTCATAACAAATTCTTTAATTTGTGCTTCTTTTTTTTCCATTTTTTGTGAAATATACCCTGTTCCCATACCTTGCCAAATCAATTCTTTCTTTTCCATGTCTATCAGGTCAATAAATAAAGTGCCTTCAGATTTAACAGAAACCGTAGGTTGGTTATTAAAACCCCAGCCCCAACCAGGACCATAGCCTCCCCAACCAGGACCAAAACCACCCCAACCCCAGGTGTTGTTATATACATCAACTCGTTGTTGTGACTTGGTAAAAATACTTACAAGCATATCTGGGTTTTCAGATTTGGTGAAGCCTTTAGCTATTAACTCGGCTTCTATGGCTCTTAAAATTCTACGTTTGTCTAAATCGTTTAGGTCTGCTTTATCAATTCCTGTTTTAAAGAAAGCAAAAGTTTTATAAGAGTTAAAATCAGCTTCTTTATCATAATCTGTAGCAACTTTTACAGAGCTACATGAACTTATAAAAAGAGTAAGAATGAGAATCGGTAAGATGTTTAATGTATTTTTCATAGCAATTGTTTTTATGTTGTTATAACGAGTCTAGTAAGTCTTCATCAACTAAGTTTGGTAGTGTAACCTTCAAATTAGGCTCACTTTCCATAGCACGTTTAATAGCAAATACGGCTCCTTCATTTCTTGCCCAGTTTCGTCTGGCGATTCCATTATTGACATCCCAGAATAGCATGGATTTTAAACGTTTTTCTGCGTCTATACTACCATCAAGAACCATACCAAATCCGCCGTTTATAACTTCTCCCCAGCCTACACCTCCACCATTGTGAATGCTTACCCAGGTTGCACCTCTAAAACTATCTCCAATAACATTATGAATGGCCATATCTGCTGTAAAACGTGAGCCATCATAAATGTTACTGGTTTCACGATAAGGAGAATCTGTGCCAGAAACATCATGGTGATCTCTTCCAAGAATAACAGGTCCAATGTCGCCATTTTTGATAGCATTGTTAAATGCCTCTGCAATTTTCATTCGTCCTTCTGCATCAGCATATAGAATTCTAGCTTGAGAACCAACGACCAGTTTATTCTCCTGTGCACCTTTAATCCATTGGATATTATCTGCCATTTGCTGTTGAATCTCTTCAGGTGAGTTTTTCTTTATGCTTTCTAATACGTCACATGCAATCTCATCTGTTTTTGCTAAATCTTCAGGTTTTCCTGAAGCACAAACCCATCTAAATGGTCCAAAACCATAATCGAAACACATAGGTCCCATAATATCCTGAACATAACTTGGATATTTGAAATCAATACCATTTTCTGCCATGATATCAGCACCAGCTCTTGAAGCTTCTAGTAAGAACGCATTTCCGTAATCAAAAAAATAGGTGCCTTTTGCGGTGTGTTTATTGATTGCAGTGGCGTGGCGACGAAGAGTTTTCTGAACGTTCTCTTTAAACAATTCAGGGTTGTTGGCCATCATAGCGTTAGCTGCTTCAAATGTCATATCTACAGGATAGTAGCCTCCAGCCCAAGGGTTGTGAAGAGATGTCTGGTCACTTCCTAAGTCAATATGAATATTGGCTTCATCAAATTTTTCCCAGACCTCAACGATGTTTCCTAAGTACGCGATAGAAATAGTTTCTTTTTCAGCTTTTGCTTTAGTAACTCGAGATACAAGGGCATCTAAATCTGTAATTTTTTCGTCTATCCATCCTTGATCTAATCGAACCTGTGTGATTTTTGGGTTGACTTCAGCACAAACTGTTATGCAACCAGCAATATTACCAGCTTTTGGCTGAGCTCCAGACATGCCACCCAATCCAGAAGTCACAAAAAGATGACCTTTAGGCTCTTTTTTTATTTTTCTAAATCCGTTTAATACAGTGATGGTGGTGCCATGTACAATACCTTGCGGACCAATATACATATAGCTTCCAGCTGTCATTTGCCCATATTGGGTAACGCCTAATGCATTAAATTTCTCCCAATCATCAGGTTGAGAATAATTAGGAATCATCATACCATTTGTTACCACAACTCTTGGCGCATTTTTATGGCTGGGAAACAATCCCATAGGGTGTCCAGAATACATCACAAGCGTTTGCTCATCATTCATTTCTGAGAGGTATTTCATTGTTAATCTGTACTGTGCCCAATTTGAAAAAACACCACCATTTCCACCATAAGTGATTAATTCATGTGGGTGTTGGGCTACAGCATAATCCAGATTATTCTGAATCATCAGCATGATGGCTGCTGCTTGTCTTGATTTTGCAGGATAGGCTTCAATAGGTCTAGCATACATTTTATAATCCGGACGAAGACGATACATATAAATTCTTCCATAGGTATCCAATTCGTTTTTGAATTCAGGAATCAATTCAGCATGTTGAGCGGTGTCAAAGTAACGTAGTGCATTTTTTATTGCCAATTTCTTTTCTTCTGGAGACAAAATGTCTTTTCGTTTAGGAGCATGATTAATTGAAGCATCGTAGGGTTTAGGTTGTGGTAAAACATTTGGGATGCCTTCTTGTACTTGTTCTTGAAAAGATACGTGTGTTGTTTGCATTACTTTTTTTTTAATGTATTATCGCCTGTCTTGAACGAGGTTGATGGGTTAAAACCGTAAGGGCAATGTCTGCATCCGCTTTCACAGCAATAGCCTCTTTTTAAGAGATACTGTTCGGTAAAACAACGATACCCTTCGGGTGTTAAATAATAATCGCCTTCTTCTAAAGGAATGATTTTCTTCATATCTTACAAAGATAGTAGAAATTGGATTGATTTTTGAAAGCAATAAACTATGATTTTAATTTCTAAATATTTGGTGCCAAAAGGGTATGTGGGAATTACATGTTTTCCATTTATTTTTCTTAGGGATAGATGCTTAAAAGCAGATAGCAATCTGGTTAATCATGAAAAAATACACTTAAGACAACAATTAGAACTACTTATTGTTCCATTTTATTTTTGGTATGTTGTTGAGTTTTTCATCCGTCTCCTAATTTATAAAAACTGGAAGAAAGCGTATCTCAATATTTCATTTGAACGGGAAGCGTATGCAAATCAAGAAGACCTTAATTATTTAAAATCAAGGCCTTTTTGGAATTTTACAACATGTATGTAATTTAGTTTTTTAAGACTATTTTTTGTGCTTTCGAAAAGCCATTTGTTAGTGTTGCTTTAACAATATAGGTGCCAGCAGATAAGTTATGGCTATTCAAAATAAACTCACTTTCGTTAATAGCATACTTATCAAATAAAACTCTGCCTAAAAGATCGTAAACAATCACAGATTCTATAACGTGTTGCTCTGAGGTTACTTTAATATAATCCCCTTTAGGAGCAATGATGTTTAAAGTACTTAAATCAAAATCATCTAAACTTAAAGCCTCATCAGTATATCTTAAAATAAAACGGTTTTCGTAATCTACACCTTCTGTTTCTGTAAACGAATATGGTGCTGCTCTTAAATTATGTATAATACCAGCATGAGTATCTTCTAAATAAATGGCTTGATCTTCATTTAAAAATAAACCATCAACATTACTTATGGCAATAGTATATTGACCAGCTTGAGGAATAACTGTTCCAAGTGGGACTTGATCATTAACATCAAAAGGTAAGGCACGTCCCTGAATAATCATACGTTTATCTCCTATTTTAGAGTACAGATTTAAATCATTAGCTTCTCTGTTATAGGCATCAAACAATCGATCTTTTTCTTGAGTAGCTCCTTCAATATAACCAACCAGAATATTAGATGTTGATCCATTTTGGCTCACTAAATTTAACCAAATTCGATGGCGTTCTATAGCGTCAGTATCTGAAACATTATCATTTGAATTTGCTGTTCTATAAAATGCAGTATTACGATGCGATCTATCACGCATACTGTTATTAAAAGTGACACTGCCTGTCTCGTTGTTATTTAAAGCTAAAACAAAGAAACCTTGTCCTGAAGCAATTTTTCCGGCAAATGTTTCATCATCATACGTGTTGGTACCAGAGAAATTGTAAGTGATATAATCAGAAGCAGTGTATGTGAGTGCAAAATCGTCATAAAATGAATCTCCATTGTTACCAATTTGAGTTCCATGAGTCCAAATATGCACAGCACCTTCAATAATCGAATTATTTGGGTGTGTTAAAAATGCCTGTGCATCTAAAGCTGATGGGTAAGGATTTCCTAAAAGATTCCAGTTGTCATCTAAATTTGTAACGTTTAATACATCTACACCATAAGGATTATAAGTATAAGGACCTCCAACATAATTACCACTATTAATTACTTGCGTATAAACACCATTATTAGGCACGCCATCAAAGCTAACGGTTTCAATTGAAGCTCCAGCACTGTGGTTAGTTGGACCTCTAACAATATAACCTTTCCCTTCAACCATAGTTCCAGAACTCATCGGAATCCAATCTCCAACAGTAACAGGAACACTACCTGGTTGTCCTATATGAGGTGACCCTTGAGTAGGAATCCATGTATAAATACGGTTAGTAGGTGTAAAAGCTCCATAGACATCCGAAACATCAAATCCTTGTACAGGGCTTGACCAGTATACATAATCTAATCGTCTGATATCTGTATCTCTATAGAGCGTAATATTTCCACTATTTGAGGCAGATGGAGCTGTTGGTGTTGAGCTATCATACACCTGAATTAAACTAGCATCATCTTGCACAATCAACGAGCCCGTACCTTGTATATCAATATTATCTTGAATGGTTAATGAGGAAGCAAATCCATCATTATCAGTGTCAGAGGTTAAAGTTAGCGTAGCACCTGTTTCAATAACCATATATAAGCCATCTCCATTATCATCATCGTACAAGATTGGGTCATTAGCTGTAACAGGAATAATCACACAATCAGCAGCTGTTGGTATTGCGCCATCAGACCAGTTATCTGCATCCATCCAGTCAGAAGATTCAGATCCATCCCAAACTTTTCCTCCGCTAACAGTAACAGTAGTGTCATCAGTAACCACAAGGGTAGAACTGTTACATAAATTATAGGTTACTTGAGCAGTATAGGTCGTTGTTGCTGCAGGACTAACCGTTATAGAGGTTTGTCCATCATAAGCGGCATTTAAAGTGCCATTAACTAACCACTGTAAATTAGCAATAGATGCTCCTCCAGATGGGGTAAAACGCCAGGCTTCATTTGTTGTAGCCCAATTGGAATCTAAAGAGTTTCTACATGGAGCCACAACAGCTTCTGTCGCTCCAAGATTTTGTAGCCCAACAATGGCATTGCCGTCATTCCAAATATCAGAAGAAAAAAGCCCAACATCATCAATCACTTTCTCTTCAATCAGAACCTCTATAATACTTGTGTCTTCGTAAAGAACAGCCATTGCTGTATGTCGTTTTGAATTATCGCCATTATTACCATTTGAAAATAATGGAATGTTATCCCATAAAACAACCAATACATTACAACCTCCAACTGTTGTTGTCCCGAACGATATATCTCCAGAACCTGTTACACTTGGATCAATATCGTGAGACGCTACATAAATAGCATTATCAACTAATGATTGGTCTGTACTTGGTAAATTCTCATCAAAAGAGTAACCAGAATAATCATCAACTAAAGAAGTGTCAAAAGAAATAATACCATTGGCGCCAACTACAAAATTTGTTACCGTACTACCATAAAAGCAAAAATCAAATGGTATTGAGTAGGAAGCATCAGACCAATAATCATCATCATTTAGACCAACAGATGTAGTAGCTGCTGCAGCAAGACTTGAAAACGTTGCCGCATTATAAGGTATCATGTCTACATCATAATCAGAAGTATCACCTAAATCTAAAAACTCTGCAGTTAAAGTTTCAGAGCCTGCTCCAGCTGATCCACATGAACCAACTATAGTACTTGTGTCTGGTGTAACATCTACATAAGGACAGGATGGTGTAGTGATAGGTGTAACAGTAATGGTACAAGGAGGAGGAGGAGTACCAATACAAATATCAAAACTTGAAGTTTGTCCAGCTGTTGCTGTATAAGTAAAGACCTGAACAAAATAGGTTTGTCCAGCAACTAAACCAGTTAATGTACTAGAATCAAGGTCAGAGCAACTTATATTATCACCAACAGCTACAGAGCAATCTGGATCAATAAATCCACCATATACGGCATGATACATATCGGTTGTGCTTCCAGTTACGTTTATTAAATCTACCGTATGGCTTGGTCCAGTGGCAACAAAACTATACCAAACATCATCGTCTGGAGTTCCAAAGCAAGCATCTATACCAGAGTCTAATGCACTTGCAACACTACCAGTAGTAGTGCTACCACATAAAAAATCAGGATTTACGGTTAAACCTATTGCGCCGCAAGGGTCATCATTAGAAGGAGGAGGAGGAGGTGTACCAATGCAAATATCAAAAGTTGAGGTTTGCCCAGCTGTTGCTGTATAAGTAAAGACCTGAACAAAATAGGTTTGTCCAGTTACTAGACCAGTTACTGTGCTAGAGTTAGGATCGGAACAACTAATATTATCACCAACAGCTACAGAGCAATCAGGAGCAATAAAACCACCATAAACGGCATGATATAAATCGGTTGAGCTACCAGCTACATTTATTAAATCTACTGTATGTGTTGGTCCAGTGGCAACAAAACTATACCAAACATCATCGTCTGGAGTTCCAAAGCAAGCATCTATACCAGAGTCTAAT
>NZ_JBODQC010000009.1:0-119224 GCF_050617655.1 Psychroserpens mesophilus
CTTTTTTAATCTTTTTTGAAACTTTTTTTATTAATACTCGCTATACCCTTATTATGAGACGATTGAAGATTATGATTATTTATATTTTACAGAAAGAAATTCCAAACAAGGCCGAAGCGAATAGCAAAGTCTCTATAAGGATAGTTTGGTGCTGAAAAATAATTATAGCCTGTAAAGGCTGCATTAAAGTGTTCAGCTTTTAAAAAGATTCTTGTTTGCCTGATTTTGGCATTGATAAAGAAATCTAATCTTGGAAAATTTCCAATCTCTGAATCATTTTGAACATAGAACTCAGCTAACAATGGATTATATCCATCCATATTATACTTAGTAAAATAATTAAGGGTCACTCCTGTTTGTAGAAATAATGCTTTCTTAAAAAAATGATTAGAATAGTATAGTGTATTTCTAGAAACAAGATCAGGAACATTTACTATTTGTTCTCCATTCAAAACGTTTTGATAAAGTATCGTATTATCTAAAGCAAACTTTCCATATTTGACTTCTTTATTTACCTTAACCCTTGCGTAATTAATTTGCTCTGAACTTTGAAATGGTTTTGTTACATTATTTAATTTATCATGAGCGAAAAAAGTATAATTATCAATATTTGTATAGTCGAAAGTAACATTTACTATTTTAGATGAATTTAAATTTAAAACTAATTGTCTGGTATTTTCATTATCAAAAGAATCGATATTATTCCAATTATAATTGATATAATCACTTTTGTATAATAAGTAATTATAATTTGGAGCTGACGAATTTAATTTTAAAGAAGTCTCTACACTAAAGTTATCATCAAACTTATATTTAGCATTAGCAACGAGCTTACTGCCTTCAAATTCTCCATTAATGTTAGCTAATATTTCTCCTGACAAGTATAGGTCTTTGAACTTCTTGTTATATTGTGCTCCTACAGCAAATGTATTTCCTTTTATTCTATTTGGTAATATTATGTTGTTCAATACAGTAACTCTATTGTAGCCATAATTGTAATTATTATAATCTAAATTAAATTGGAACTCACCAAAAGTAACATTATCATAATTGAAGTAGATACGATTATAAAAACTCTCTAAAGTTGTTTTATCAAAAATAACGCTCGCAAAAGCATCTCCAAAAAAATTGTTTGCACTATTTTGATTAAATTGGTAATATTTATCTTCAAAATGAATAATTTGTCCAACTGTCAAACTATTAGTTATTGAATCTTTAGGGCTAAGAAGCTTATACTCATGTTCTAAATAAAAACGTTTTCCTCTTAAAATATTTTCAGCATTCTCGAATTGAGGGTCAAACACTGCCCTGTCAATAAACTCTTCATTTCCAGATTCAAAATTCTCTATATCTTCATCTTTAATCCCTCCATTTTCTTGGTTTAACAAATCTTGAGTAACAATATGCGCTCTTAAATTGTATCTGTTGTTTTTCGTATGATAATTTGTTGTAATTCTAAAATTACCTGTACTGGTTAAAATATGCTGGTAATTCCCAAGAGATCGCAAACCTTTATAAGCTATCGAAAAGTTAAATTGAGAAGATGTATTTACAGAAAAAAAAGCATCTAAAACCTGACCTTGTTGAAATGCTGTTTTAAAAAATAATTCTGTCAATGGAGTAGGTACGTGATAATAATCAATGTCATCAATCTCCATATAATTAAAATGTCGTGCTCTAGCACCAAATACTGGTAAAATTGAATTGCTAAATAAGTTTTTACTAAGTGAATTATATGTCTGACCAATATTAGAAAACGGTATTAGTTCAAAATTATCTTGTCTAAGATAATTAAACTTATAATCTTTATGAACTGACAAAGTAGTATCTAGAAATGTCGTGTCTCTTTTGCGTGATATGATTTTATATTGTTCTATTGTGGCATCCTCATTTTTAAGACCTTTATTAGAAGTACTTTTTCTATTTACATCACTTGAATCTATATTCTGAATATTTTGGAGTTTATTTATCTTTTGCGCAAAAATGAATTCACTAAAAAGAAGAAAACAAAACACTAAAAAAACATATTTAAGCATTACTGACTATCATTAATTGTTTTATAAACACTTTCAAGATAAAAAAAGAAGGTGTAATTACACACCTTCTTTATATTAAAACATAGAAAAACTAAATTTAATTAATTACAATTTTCTTAGTCACTCTATTTTCTCCAACAGATATCTCTAATAAATAAACTCCTGATTGAACTTCATTCAATTTAATGACTTCATTGAATTCAGCTGCTTGTTTTTTGTATATGTTTTCAAAAACAGTTCTACCACGAATATCATAAACGTTAATAGTTACTGAATCGTTTAAGTTTGAATTTAATTTGATATTGAATTCACCATTATTAGGGTTAGGATAAATTGATAAACTGTTTTCTAAAACTTGATCGTCGATACTTAGTGATTCTTCAATTTCAAAGTTTCTGGTATTAATGTTGTAAAAAATATTATCAACAGCTTCAACCATTATTCTACAAGTTGTAGAATTAACATTAGCCAAGATTACGTCTTCAGATCCATCGTTAGGAGTATTAGCCAATAAAACAGTATCAAAATTCAAACCTCCATCGGTTGATAATAGTATATTGACATTGGTTGCATTAATAGGTGCTGAATTTGTGTTTGAAACATTCCAAGTTATGGTTTGCATCGAATTTCCTTCATAAACTGTACCTGGTGCAGCTTGAGAAGTCACCCTAAATGGACCTGCACTATTATCGGTTGTAACTTTCATAAAATCGACGCCTATTTGTCCTCCAGTAATATCATTATCTCTCACAGTGAAAGAATAATTAATTTCTCTACTGACAAGGACTAATTTTTCCCAACCTGTTGAAGAATTAACGTTGTTAACATAATCTTGTAATCTAGGGATATACCTTGTACTGTTAGTACTTGGCGGAAAAGATCTTACAATAGGACCATTCTCAGTAATATTACTTGGAACTGGAATACTAGGACCTAAGTCAAACTGTTCCCAAGTATATGTTAATGCTCCTTGGCCATCAACATCTGAA
Source organism: Psychroserpens mesophilus (assembly GCF_050617655.1). Lineage (GTDB taxonomy): Bacteria > Bacteroidota > Bacteroidia > Flavobacteriales > Flavobacteriaceae > Psychroserpens > Psychroserpens mesophilus_A. The sequence goes on from NZ_JBODQC010000009.1 coordinate 3,026, forward strand.
CCTATTCCAATTAATTTATATGGTGTTCCAACAGGAATTGTGTAATCATTCCCAGCTTCAGCAGTAGGTTCTGAATTATTGGTAGCAGTTTGTGATGCACAGGTACTGTTACCAATTGTCAAATTAAGCCACATTTCGTTAATACTGTTCTGATGAAAATAATCATCAGCAACAGGTTGAATATTAGAATTTGAACCGCAAATACCAGCATAAGACATAATTGTAGTTCCTCCTCCAGGCTCGTATGCTGAACCTGGTGTTACAGGTCCTGCACAATTGTTTGCATTATAAGTATGAAAAGCTCCGTATTGATGCCCCATTTCATGTAAAAGTGTATTTTCAAAAACGACACCTTGAGGAATACTTGAAAGACCTCCAGTAACTGCTCTTGCTTTATTACTCGTACAAGGAGAAAATAGTTGAGCTAATCCACTCCCGGAAGTACTTAGCATATGACCAATATCATAATTATTAGCACCTACAAATAAATCAATAAAAGTTTGAGATTGATTAATTAATGAAGTAATGTCATTGTTAGACAAAAAGGTATCTTCTAAAAAAATAACATTGCTATTGTTGCTAACTATAGTCATAGTTAATGATAGCTCATTTTCATAAACTGCATTAACCCTAGTCATAATGTCGTTCATTACATTTAAAATAGCATCCTTTTTAACAGGATCTGGTGCAGATAATAAACCTAACTGAAGTAGATAATAATTTGAAAATTCTTCAGTACAAGCTAAAGCTAATCTAAATTCTCTCAAAACACCATCATCAACATGTCTGTTAAAACTTTCATTCTCGTCTGAATTAATTATGCTATCCGTAAATTCTTGTTCTTCAGTTAAACATACTATCTGATTTTCTAAAGGGTTTACGTCCTTTTTAAAATACATCATGTAAAACTGTCTGTCTTTAGTTAAACAATCGATATACTGAGTACCTTCCTCAGCATCAAACATTAAACCTTTCAGCCCCATAATCGACATACTGAATCTAATCGTCTTATGTTTATTATTTAATGATTTACCAATAAAGGATCGTGCGCTCTGTACTTCAGACTGCAATTGGTTTTCTAATACAGGTGCATCATAAACTTCAAACTCTTCAAAACCGCCATTGACTAACGGAAAAGTCACAACAATACCAGAAACTGAATTTGCGAGTTTTCGGTCTGGAGCATTTTGTAAACGAGAAAATAAATTATCAAAATCTAAACTAAATGTATTATAATTTAGTGGCATAGAATTAACTTCCCATCGAGGAGTCGTTATTGATTCTTCAGAGATCTGATTCCAAACATCAGATCTGACTTGTGCAAATAAAATTGCTGAACTTAATTGAGATAAAATAAATATCCCAAATATAATTGTAAACTTTTTCATCTATTTTTTTTACTAAAGTAGTTATTAAGTGCTAAAGATAAAAACAATCTATTATTTATTAAGAATATTTTATAGTATTGATTCATAAAAAAACCCACAATCAAATTTTGATTGTGGGTTTTTAGTGTATTTAAAACAAAAATCTGTTATTGGCCTTGTAGAACTACATCTGCCGATATTCCATTTTCGAATATTCCATCTGTTGCTACTGATAAAATGAATGCATCATTACAAGTATCATATGTACCTGATCCAGTAATATCATAAGCAATACCAAAACCATTATCTGATCCATCAGATCCACCTGATAGAATTTCTACTTCTAAGGTAGCAGGATCAATAGCTAATGTTACTGCAGCAAAAAACATATTTGGTAAATCTTGAGCAGCAAAAGTATCAATAAAGCTTGGTCCCCATGTAGTATCGAACATGTAAACATTGTTTCCTAGATCTGTTATAGTAGCTGGATAACCATCTTGAGCAACAGTACCACCACGAGATGACGTTCCAATGTATACAGTACCGTCTACGATTGGATTTAATGCACAAGGAGTAGACACTCTATAACTAACAATACTATCGTCGTCTAAACCAATAGTAACACCATCAACGTCAGTTGAAGATAAAACTACATCAAAAACAATTGGATCTGTCACAGTATCTAAATTATCAAAATTTAATATAATGCTTTTTACTCTAGCACTTCCATCTGGTCCTGGTAAATCATTAGGAGAGAAATTTAACACATTATCTGTTGTAACGATTGAAGAAAAATCACCTTCAACTGGCACTAAAGTATAATTTATATTAATCCCATTTTCATAAACAGGAACTCTTAAACTAACTGGTAAAGATAAAGTTTCCTGTACAGGTGAAACTGTAGTAGCACTTGTAGACGTAGCAAACTCAACCCATCCTGTTGTTGGCTCATCATAGAATTTGGTACTATCGTCGTCACTATCGCAACTAAATGCAAATACAAGAAGTACGATTGGCAATAATTTTAATATTTTTTTCATAAGATAAATTTTAATTTAATTATTATTCTACGATAGTAAAGTCAGTTGACTCTGAATCACCAAAGTTACCACCACCAGATGCATAAGTAACTACGGTTTGAGAAGTACAAACCAAAGCATAGCTACCTTCGATGCTTCCATCAAATTGACCATCTCCATAAGAATCGTAGATTGTAAATGTATAATCTCCAGCTGGTAATGTTGGAATAGCAAAATTATAAGTAGCTGGATCTAAACTACCTGATGCCGCTCCAGCAGGACAAGCAGGAAAATCTGCACATTCAACTACGATACCATTACTATTTGTAATTTCCCAACTTCTTTCATCAGCATATCCGTCTTCATTTAAAATAAGTGTTAAATCAGTACAAACAAATGTAGTAATGTCGTATTCTCTTAAAAAAGTAAATTCAACTGGTGGAAAAGCACTACCTCCACCTGGAACTTCAACTGCTAAAATTAAAGTGTTGAGTACAAAATCTTCCAAACCATCATAGTTAAAAGTTACATCTAATGTCCCTTCGTAAGAATTTGCTGGAATTGTAGCTGTTCCGATTGAATAGTCACTGGCTTCTACAGAAGACTCTACAACCACAACATTAAAAGTTCTGTCTTGTGAATCAGTTGTTGTTGACACTAGAGGAACACTTGTAGTAAGACCTCCTGTTGGAATGTCAAGATTAATTTCACTAACAGAAAAACCAACTGCTGTTCTACCATCAAAAGTCACTGACTCTGTTTCTTCACAAGAAGTAATAAGCAGACAAATGATGAATAATTTAAATATATTTTTCATAATTGTTATTTTTTTTAAGATTAATAACCAGGAGCTTGTTGCCCACTAATTACTGGATTACCATTAATTTCTCCTTGAGGTATAGGAAGTATGAACTTATTTGATGAAGCTGGTAAAGTACATGGAGTTGCTCCTTCACAGTCACCAAGATCTTCACTTCTTAATATACCATCATTAGTTATAGATCTAACTCTCTTGATGTCAGTATATCTATGTCCTTCGAAAGATAACTCTAATCTTCTCTCAGCAATTACACCTTCTACAGCTTCAGCAACATTATCATACTCTATTGCATCAGGTGTAGTTATAAGTCTTGCAGTACGTACTGCTAAAACATCTGCTGCTGCTAAACCAAATTGACTCGTCTTCGCATAAGCTTCTGCTCTAATCAAATAGATTTCAGATATTCTCATAGCTTTAAAATCATTAATAGCTTGAGTATCTGCATTGATTGGATACTTACCAATAACTAATCTGTCTTCATCTACATCACTAGCTGGATCTAAAACAACAGTTTTTCTGATGTCAGCATCATCATATAAATTAAATAACTCTCTTGATATTTCAAATTTAGGACCTTGTCCTGAGAAATTCCAAAGGAAATTGATACCATAATCAGCTCCTTGAACGTTATCATAGTTCCAAACTACTTCAGTTTTGTCTGCATCTTCATTGAACATACCAATATACTGGCTAAAGTCAGCCAAAGGATAGTTTGGAATTAAGTCATTACAATATCCAATTGCCTGAAGATTGTTACCTGTTTCTAAAGCTATTCTAGCTCTTAAAAAAGTCACAAAATCAGGAGTAGCAAAATTGATATCAGAAAAACCTGATGGAAATAAAGCTAAAGCCGCATCTAAATCACTTTGAATACCAGCTAAAACAGTACCAACTGTATCTCTTCCTGGAGTTTCACTAGCTGAAACATAATCTACGTAAGGCACACCTAACGCAGACTCATCAGTCATATCCAAAGCATAATACAATAATAATTCATAATGAGCTAATGCTCTAAAAGCATATGTCTGTGCTAATATGTTGTTATAGGTATCAGCTTCTTCTGCACTTGGAGTGATAGAAGACGCAGCTACTATCAACCTATTCATATCATTTATACCAGAATAACGGTTGTTCCATAGTACTGCACTACCATTTAGTGCTGGATAATCAGCATTCAAAATTTGGTTGTGATAACCTACTTCTTGACCACCATTATCAACACCTAATCTGGTGTTATCTGTAAAGATAGAGTTAAATCCAATGATGTAGTTATAGTTATAATTTCCTATAACCCCATTAAGACCAAATTGAAGATCACTAACGGTATTGTAAGCGGTATCTTCAACTAGTTGATCTACCGGAAACCTATCTAACTGGTCACTACAGCTTACAAAAACTGTCGCGACACTTAAAGTTAATATTACTAAATATTTTTTCATTTCTATTTTTTTTTAAAAAGTTAAATCAAATCCTAAACTAAAAGTTCTAGCTACAGGATATTCGAAGAATGTTGTAGCAACAGTTCCTTCTGGATCAAATCCTCTAAACTTAGTCCAAGTAAACAAGTTCGTTCCTTGTACAAATACACGAACTCCGGTAAACAAGTTAGTTCTTTCAAGTACTTTTTTATCTACGCTATAAGATAAAGATACGTTTCTTAATCTTAAGAAAGAAGCATCCTCTAAATATCTATCACCAGCTACAGCTCTTAAACCACCATATGATAATGCTGGTATATCAGTTACTTGTCCAGGTGTTGTCCAAGCATTTAACATTGATGAGGATAAATTTAAGTTAGCCCCTAAATTAGGATCTTCAATAAGTGCTAAAGAGCTATTTCTCTTCCAACGATCAGCTTGGAATGCAAATAATGCATTTAAAGCAAATCCTTTATAACTAATGTCTGCACCAAAACCACCTGTGTAAGTAGGATCAAAGTTTTTATCTAAATAAATCGCATTATCTAAACTGTACTCATTGGTTAAGTTGCCATCTACATCTAAATAAAGAGGTTCACCATTTGCTGGATTAACTCCTGCCCATCTTGGTAAGAACCAAGTGTTAGCAGCATAACCTTCAGCAATTCTTAATGAACCACCTGTAAATTCTCCTGGTAGAGACTCCACAAGGTTTTTGTTATAGTTAGCATTAGCATTTAAAGTAATTGACCAGTTATTAGATGCTGATTTTCTTAATAAATCATAAGAAATTTGTAAATCAATACCCTTGTTACTCATGTCTGCTACGTTAGTTGTAACAGCAGCTGATCCTGTTCCTGCAGTAGATAATAATTTACCAGCAAATAAATCTGTAGTTAAGTTATCATAAAAATCGATTTCACCCGATAGTCTGTTTTGCCAGAAACCAAAGCTTAAACCAATATTAGCTTGATTTGAAGTTTCCCATTGAATAGCAGGATCAATTAAAGTTCCTAACTGGTAAGAATTTCCTAATTGATATCCACTACCTGAGGTAACTGTCTGTAATCCTTGGTAACGTGTACCAACACCTTGATTACCTACAACACCGTAACTAGCACGTAATTTTAATACAGAAATCCAGTCCACATTCTCCATAAAGCTTTCTTTATCAATATTCCATCTACCTGAAACAGACCAGAATATACCATCTCTATTTTCAACAAAACGAGAAGTAGCATCATTTCTAATAGAACCTGATAAACCATAACGTCCATCATAATCTAAGTCTAAAGTTGCAAATACAGAAGCTAAAGCCAATTCAGATTCACTTGAACCAACATCAGGAATGTAATTATACACATTATCTCCTTCAACAGTATCTCCAGGAGTAAAACCAGAACCAGAAGTTGGTAATGCTGGATTTAAACCATAAGCCTGTAGACTTGCCACCTGTGTATTAGAGTAGTTATACTCAGCAAAAACAGCAGCATTTAAATTTAATTTATCAGTTATGTTATTATCATAACGTACAAATGCGTTTGTAATAAAGTTTGCATCTCTATAGAAACTTTCAAATTGAGTCCCTTTGAATTCAGAGGCATCAGTTGGAGTTCTAAAACTTCTAATACTTCCTGGAGGATTTATAAACAATCGCTCTCTATTAGTGTAATCAACACCGAAAGAAGTTCCGAAAGTTAAATTCTTAGCAAAGTTATAATCCACTGCAATTCTACCAACTATTTTAATTTCAGATTCTTGATCTGTACCTAAAGCAGCTGTGTTTAAAGCGATAAATGGTGTATTTCGAAAACCGTCAACATCATCAAAATTAATTGAACCATCTGCATTATAAGCTCCAGAACCTCCAGTAGAAGTTGGACCTGTACCCCAAATATTAATTGAACCATCTCCGTTGTAAGGAGATAAATAAGGTAAACCAATATAAGGAACAATGAACGGATTATCTAAATCACCACCTGTGTTTTGATCTCTAAGTGCATCTACTACGAAAGAACTAACAGAGTAGTTAGCTGTTAACGTCGTAGAGAAGTTTAATTTATTATCATTAGTATTTGCATTAAAGTTATTTCTAAAAGAAAAACGCTTTAAATCACTACCTAATGTTGTTCCTTCTTGTTTAAAGTATTGAACAGAAGAAAAAGATGAACTATTTTCTCCACCAGTAGTTACTGTAAGTTCGTGTGATTCTGTTTTACCTTGACGCAATAAAATATCTGACCAGTTTGTATTTGCTTGTTGAGCAATAGCATTGATTTGCTGATCCGTTAAACCTTCACCAAATGCTACACCAGGTATTTCACTAGCATACTGTCTTTGGAATGTTAAAAGTTCTCTTGTATTCATTACATCAAACTTAGGAGTAGGTAATTCAGAGAAACCAAATAAAGATCTGTATTTAACCTGAAGACCTGAACCTTTCTTACCAGTTTTAGTTGTAATAAGAATTACACCACCTGCACCTCTGTTACCATAAATAGCAGTTGCAGCAGCATCCTTTAAAACAGACATCGTAGCAATATCATTCTGGTTAATACTACGGAAGTTATCTTGATCAACTGGAACACCATCAATAATAAATAATGGTTCCGTATCACCGTTAAGCGAGTTTCTACCACGAATAATTATTGTAGCACTTTGTCCTGGTTGACCAGATCCAGTACTTACGTTAACACCCGCAGCCTGACCTTGTAACATCTGATCCACAGATGTAATTGGAACCTGCTCGATTGACTCAGCGTTTACAGTTGCTAGAGACGACGTAATCTTAGTACTATTAGTAGCACCTCTATAACCTGTAACCACAATTTCATCTAGAGCAGCAACATCCTCAGTCAATACTACATCTATAGAATTACTTGAACCAACAAGCATTTCAGTACTTTTCATACTGATAAATGAAAAAACCAATGTTTCTCCTTCGCTTGCTTTGATAGAATAATTACCATCAAAATCTGTTTGAACTCCTCTTGAAGTTCCTTTTACAATTACATTCACACCAGGCAATGGCAAACCATCAACTGCCGATGTAACTGTTCCTGTGATTGTTTTCTCTTGTGCAAAAGAAAATTGCATCACAAACGCCATAAAAAGCGTCATTAACCATGTTAACTTTAATTTCATAAAACAATTATTTGAGTTAGTCTAGCGCAAACATCTTAATAATATATTAAATAAACAAGTATTTTTGCCAAAAAAATGTTAACAACCTAACAATTAAAATGTTCATTAAATAATTGCACAATCAATGTGTTTACTAACTTTAAGATGCATTACTTTATGAAAGGTTGCGTTAAAATTTTAACTTTGTCCAAACTTTAACATTCTTGAGTCTTTTAGCTAACTTTTCAAAATTAAAATCAGAGTGCGGAACTGATGAAGCAGGAAGAGGTTGCTTGGCAGGTCCAGTAACGGCTTCAGCAGTTATTTTACCTGATAATTTCGCAAACATCATACTGAATGATTCTAAACAGCTTTCAGAAAAAAAAAGAGAACATTTAAAATCAATAATAGAAAGAGACGCTATTTCATTTTCTGTATCTCATGTTTTTCAAGATGAAATTGACAGCATCAACATTTTAAATGCTTCAATTTTAGCAATGCACAAATCCATTAATGATTTAAATCCACAACCCAATTTTATCATAGTTGATGGAAACAGATTCAAACCTTACCTATCAATTCCTCATCAAACCATAGTTAAAGGCGATAGTAAATTTCTTTCCATTGCAGCGGCTTCTGTTTTAGCCAAAACTTACAGAGATGCTTATATGGCTAAAATTCATGAAGAATATCCAATGTACAACTGGATTAAAAACAAAGGATATCCTACAAAAGAACACAGGCTTGCCATTAAAAAATATGGCATCACAAAATACCATAGAAAATCTTTTAGATTATTGCCCGAACAATTAAAATTAGAACTGTAACTTTTTATATTTGTAAAAATCTTTTCAATGAAAAACATTTGGCTATTAATCCTCTTGTGTGTTTTAATTTCAAGTTGTCATGATGATAAAAAAGCGGCATCAGATATTTTTAATTACATCCCTGAAAATGCATCGTTAATCATCAAAACTCATTCATTGCAAAGTTTAAAAAGCGCAGTAAGCAATAACGCTTTACTACAAGAACTTCTTAACTATTCTCAAATTCAGGATTTTAATAAAAAACTAAAACCAATTTCATTTTTAAAACCTGAAAACGACTTTTTAATTACATTGTCTAAAGACCCAAATGATAGTCTAGAAATTAGTTTTATCACCAATTTTAAGAGCTCTATTTTTGAATTAGATTCTATACCAAATAGCATCTCTGAAAAATTCAGCACCAAGCATACATCGATTTCGAAACTCAATATAGACAACTCCATTTTCTACTCACATGTAAAAGACAGTGTTTTATTTATTTCAAACAGATTAAATTTAGTGGAAGCTTCATTTGAACAAAAAGATTTAAACTCTGAAATTGAAAAACTACTAAACGTATCAAACCAAAACAAATCAGTTTCGGTATTAATCAACCTTAAGAAGAATGCATTTAATCCTCTGACTTTTAAAGATTCAAAATTAAATGCCGCACAGATTTCAAATTATTTACTACTTGATGGCGACATTTCGCAAAACGACATTGTATTAAATGGAATCACAAAAGCTTCAGATTCTACTAAATGCTTAATTAATCTATTTAAAAACACCATTCCGCAGGAAAACAAAATAGCCAAAGCCATACCTTACGACAGTGATTATTTCATTAGTTTCACATATAATCATATAAGGGTTTTTGAAGACCATTTAACAACCTACACTGCTACAGATTCTATCCTTCCAGAGCTATATCCTTTTGAAACTATTATAGAAAGTGGTTTTGTAGAGATTGATGACAATAGAGCCATAATCCTTCAATCTATTGATGCAGCAACGACTCAAGAGAGCTTGTCTTTAAACAGGCATTCTACATACAGATCTGTAGATATTTACAGTTGGGATAATTCTGAATTGATAAACGAATTATTTTCACCCTTAATTCCTGAAACAACAATTTCTTACTATGCCAATATTGAAGATTTCTTCATTTTTACAGAGGACGTCGAATTCTTAGAAAGAATAATCGCCAATTTTCAAAACAATACGACCCTTTTTGAAACAAGTCACTTTCAAAATATGATGCTCAACCTTAGTGATGAATCGTCCTTATTTATTTACAGCAACGAAAACGATTTGAATACGATTTTAAATTTAAATTTTAATGACGATAAAAACTTAAAATTAAAAGACTATAAAACATCTGCAATACAATACATTTATGATACCGACTTTGCTCATGTTAATGCTATATTTAAAACGAACAAGTCTAGAGTTATCAATAACACAGTAACTGAAGATTTAAATATCACATTAGACACCAGTATTTTAAATGAGCCTCAATTGGTTAATAACCATACCAACAATCAAAAAGACATCGCAGTTCAGGACATCAACAACAATTTATATCTCATTTCAAATCAAGGTAAAATATTTTGGAAAAAGCAACTTGACGGACAAATACTAGGACGAATCGAACAGATTGATATGTATAAAAACGGACGATTACAATTAGCTTTTGTGACTTCAAACAACATGTATGTTTTAGATAGAAATGGAAAAAATGTCTCTCCTTTCCCTCTAAAATTTAATGATAAAATCACTCAACCACTCTCCGTTTTCGATTATGACAATAAAAGAAATTACCGCTTAATGCTAACGCAAGGTAAAAACACTTTAATGTATGATCAAAAGGGTAAAATTGTTAGCGGGTTTAAATTTAAAACTGCAAAAAATAACATAACAACTCAACCTAAACATTTTAGAGTTGGCAGAAAAGATTACATAGTCTTTGCAGATGGCAACACTATGGAAGTTTTAGATCGTGTTGGAAAAAGAAGAGTTAATGTTAAAGAAAGTATTGATTTTTCAGGAAATGAGATCTTTCTTTACAAAAACAATTTCACGACAAGTAATTCCAGCGGAGAATTATTAGAGGTTAACCAAAGTGGTCATGTTAAACACCAAAATTTAAAACTCAGCGAAAAACATTCTATTGCTACCACAAGCAAAACACTCGTAGCTTTATCAGATAATAAACTGACGATAAAAACCAAAACTATAAATTTAGATTTTGGAGATTATACAGCTCCAAAAATATTTTATATTAATGATAAAATTTATGTAACTGTCACAGATTTACAGGCTAAAAAAGTATATGTTTTTGACAGTCAGGCAAAGCCTATACGCAACTTTCCTGTATATGGCAATTCATCAATTGAAATGGATGATATTGACAATGACAATTTGATAGAAGTGATTGTAAAAGGTGATGATAATTCAATCATCATTTACGAAATAAACTAGATAACATCATACATTCTTTTTTAAACTAAACGATACTGTTCTATTATGATTAAACGTACAAAAGCCTCAATTTCAAAATGTATTCTTCATAAAGTAGGAAACAAATTTAATAGCACAAAAAATGCGTTTTCAGAACAGGAACTTGAGTTTGACGACATGAGTTATGACCTCATTTTACCATATTTACTACGTCCTTTTTCAAATTTAGCAGAATCCTACCGTTTTAATCACCATTCTAATGTGGAACTCAATGAAATTAATAGTTACGCTTCACAATTGCTCAAAGATGACTCGAACTTTATAGAGACTTCAAAGCATATTGTCATGCATTTATTTGAACAATCAAATTCTGCTCAAATAAAAACGGGAGATGTCATTATTTGTATGTTTCGCGATTTGCAATATGAAGATTATCAAACAGATGCTGTTGGTATATTTAAAGTTGAAAACAAATCGCATTTCTTTCAGACCTATTTAGAGAATGGCAGTTACGATATCATCACACAAAAAGGTATCGCTACAAAAAAAGTAGACAAAGGCTGTTTGATATTAAATGCTGCAGATGGAGAAGGTAAAATCGTACTAAGTGTAGATCACAATAATTACGATGCCCAATACTGGATAAAAAGCTTTTTGAATGTAAAATATCCTGACGATTCAAACGAACATACCAAAAATTATATAGAGATGTGTCGCGAATTTTCCAAGGACATCATGCAACCTCAATTTGGCGGACAAGAACAAAGTAATTTCTTAGCAAAAACGGTTGACTTTTTTAAAGAGCATGAGATTGTAAATATCGAATCGTTTAAAGAAGACGTCTTTGACAAAGAAGATACTATTCCGCTATTTGAAGACTATAAAAAAGGGTATGAAAGTGACCACAACATTGTGATTAGAAATCAGTTTGACGTCTCTGAAATTGTCTTAAAAAAGCAAAAACAAAAGATTAAAACGGAAATTAAATTAGACACCAACATTCAAATTAAACTGGATGTCGATGCTCCTGATGCCTCAGCCGAATATTTAGAACGTGGTTATGATGAGGAAAAAAAAATGCATTTTTACAAAGTGTTTTTTAATGAGGAAGGTTAGTAGAATCCCAAAAAAATTATAGCGTTACAGTTTAGCTTATAAACTCAGCTTCAAACAAGACTCTAAAATGCTTTAAAAGCTTTTCTTTGACTTCAGTTTCATCCACTTTTTCAATTCCTAATTCAACATTAAGAGAGGTCACTGCTTTACCTCTAATACCACAAGGAATAATATTGTCAAAGTATCCTAAATTAGCATTGACATTTAAAGCAAAACCATGCATTGTCACCCAGCGACTAGCACGAACTCCCATTGCACAAATTTTACGAGCAAAAGGTGTTCCAACATCTAACCACACTCCTGTTTCTCCTGGACTACGTTCAGTTTTTAAACCATATTCAGCTAGAGTCAGAATAATCATTTCTTCTAAAAATCTGAGGTATTTATGAATATCTGTAAAGAAATTATCTAAATCTAAAATGGGATAGCCGACGATTTGTCCTGGACCATGATAGGTAATATCTCCTCCTCTATTTATTTTATAAAATGTTGCTCCTTTTTGAGTCAGTTGTTCTTCTGACAATAACAAGTTAGACATATCACCACTTTTACCTAAGGTATAAACATGTGGATGCTCTACAAACAAAAAATAATTATCTGTTGGCAAGCCTAAACTTTCTCTTCTATTTCTGATTTTAGTGTCTAAAATTCCTTTAAAAAGCTGCTCTTGATAATCCCAAGTATCTTTAAAATCTTTTACCCCTAAATCTTTAACTATAACAGTCTTATTCATAGATGACAAAATTACGATAATTTATAGGATTCTTTTAGACACGTACTTGTGAAAAAAGATCACTAGATTAAAGTCAAAAACAGAATTTATTAAAACAAGTATTATTCAGGATTGTTTAAGATTATTAAGGCTGCAATAACTCCAGGAACCCAACCACAAATCCACAACAAAAATACAATAAAAATAGAACCACAACCTTTACCTATAACAGATAATGGAGGAAAAATAATAGCCAGAAGCACTCTCCAAAAACTCATAATTTTAATTTTGATGATTGATGATGTAATTATTTGACGTATTCATTATGAATTTGTTACACCAAGTTAATTATAATGAAGTACATTTTCTATTAACAGAAATTATAGTAGTTTAGTGCTGTGAGATTTTTAAGTGTAATAGCATCCCTTATTTTCTTCGGAAACTTAGTTAATGCTCAACATCAATTTGATGGATACATCGATAATGAGCGTTGGCAAAGCAATGTCTATTTATCTGTAATTGAAGATTACCGAACACTTGATGGCATTAATGATGAGCAAATTATTACTAAAGTAGATTCAGATTCTTCTGGCTATTTTCAGTTTAAAGGAAATCAATTAGACAAGCAACAGAAAATCTATAAACTTCATGTCGACAATTGTGAATCTTACAATCAAAGCAGTAATCACTTTGATGGTCATTGTACAGATAGTAAAGACATTCTTTTTATTGCGAAAAGTACTGATAGTATTACATTTCCATTATCATTTGATGCGCAAATGTTTTGTGATGTGGTCTCTAACAACCCTAAAACCGCTTCTTTTATAAAAATTGATTCTTTAAAAGATGAAATGAAGTTCGCTTATACCGAATTCAGAAGCAAAGCGAATAGAGAATTAAATAACAAAAAATGGTTCAAAACACTTCAAAATTATGGTGAAAGCCTTGATGAACCTCTGGCAGAACTCTATATCTACGCGTTTTTATCAGACAGGAGTAATCAATTTCACAATTATTATCTTGAAGATATTAAAACGAATCGTTATTATGATGAATTATTAGAACGACTGGAAGCAAACTATCCTAATTCATCTTACGTCAGGCAATATAAAGCTGAATTAGCTTCAGACCAGTATATTGTTTCTCCTTCATTGGAAAATGAATCTGCTTTTAATTGGACCAATGTAGTTATCGGATTATTAATTGCTTCTGTTTTATTAAATCTTTGGTTTGTGTTTTCTGCAAAACAAAGAAAGCAAAAACAACATGCTCATGCCAAAGAGCAATTAACCAAACAAGAGCAAAATGTATTAGAGCTTTTGCTTGACGAAAAGACCAATAAAGATATTGCTGAAGCTCTATTTGTAAGTGTTAGCACTGTAAAAACTCATGTTAACAACGTATATAAAAAACTAAGTGTTAATTCCAGAGATGAATTAAAGTCGCTGTTTAACAGATAGTTATAAAATTCAACCCTAGTACTAGTACTCATTTCCAACCCTTAATAACCCTCTTTTTCTATTTCAAACCTTGATGTTTGTAATCGTAACAATCAAAAAACGAACAGACATGAAACATCAAGCAGGTATTAAAAACCAAAGCCAAATCAATCCCATCATTTTTGCACTAAGCATGTTATACGTTATGCTGCTTAGCTGTAATAATTTCGCACAAGAATTAGGCACAATCGAAGACATTGGTGTCTTTCATTTTGACGAAGAAGTTATCGATTATGGCACGATTGCTCAAAATGATAATGGTGTACGCACTTTTAAATTCACCAACAGAGGTCGAGCTCCTATTGTGATTTCTAAAGTAAAAACAACCTGCGGATGTACAGTTCCAACCTATCCTAAACAAGCTATTTTACCTGGCGAATCTGGAACCATCGATATCAAGTATGCAACCAATCGAATTGGCGTATTCTCGAAATCAATAACAGTCATTTCAAACGCAGATAATAAGCAGAAAACATTACGCATTAAAGGAAATGTCATTGCCAAAACTAAAATCGCTTTAAACTAAAAACAATGAGAACGTACACTTTAATTCCAGTAGCTCTATTATTCTCATTTGTTACTATGGCTCAAGACATCAATAATGAAATAAGCATTAATGACGACACCCCTTTTTTACTTGGAAAAATTGACAAAAAGGGATTAACATCCAAAAATTATAATGACTGGTTTTCAAAAAACCATGAAGCATATGAGGTAGACCAAGCTACAATAGAATCCATCGGTTCCAAGCTTAAAGACTATCACATCACGTTATTCATGGGAACTTGGTGTGGTGACAGCAAACTCGAAGTTCCTCGCTTTTATAAAATTTTAGAAGCTTGTAATTTTCCAGAAGAACAACTCACTGTCATAGCATTGAGCCAAAAATCTAACATGTATAAACAAAGTCCGAACCATTATGAAGCAGGATTAAATATTCATCGTGTGCCAACGTTCATTTTTTATAAAAACAGGAAAGAAATCAATCGCATCGTGGAGCATCCAGTTGAATCTTTAGAGAAAGACGTCTTGAACATTATAACTTCAAATACATATCAATCCAACTATCAAATCGTTGCTAAAATCAATAGCATCTTAATAGAAGAGGGTTTAAACGGGTTGAAAAAACAGAGTAAAAAACTAGTAAAAGCCTTTGACGGTAAAGTTAGCAGCATGTATGAACTCAATACTTATGGTCGCATCTTATATTCTACCAATAGAACTAATGAGGCTATTGAAGTCTTTAAGTTAAATGCAGAATTATTTCCAGACAATCCAAGAACTCATATGAGCCTAGCAAATACATTAGGCATTAATGGCTATAAAAATGAAGCCGTAAAAATTATCAAAAAAGCCATAAAGCAATTTCCAGACAATGAGGATCTTATAAAAAATCTTGATGCCTTGGTTAAACATTAAAATCATAAAAAATAAGAAGGCCATTAGGATTACAAAACCTAGTGGTTTTTTTACGTTAATTCTTGTAAATAATGTAATTTTGCAGTTTTAAAATACATTTAGCATGCAGCTTTCTGAACAAGAATTAGTACGTCGCGAAAAACTCGCCAAAATAAAAGCCTTAGGCATCAACCCTTATCCTGCTGATTTATTTCCAGTAAATCACACTTCAAAACAGGTTAAGGATATGTTTGAAGAAGGAAAAAAGGTCATTATTGCTGGTCGATTAATGTCTCGCCGTATTCAAGGCAATGCTAGTTTTGCAGAATTACAGGATAGTGCTGGTAGAATACAGGTTTATTTTAACAGAGATGAAATTTGTTCTGGTGAGGATAAAAGCAAATACAACAATGTTTATAAAAAATTATTAGATATTGGTGATTTTGTTGGTGTTGAAGGTGAATTATTTACCACTAAAGTTGGTGAAAAAACAGTCATGGTTAAAGATTTTACACTTTTAAGTAAAGCTTTAAAGCCATTACCTCAACCACGTGTAGATGCTGAAGGAAAAGTGCATGATGCTTTTACAGATGCTGAACAACGCTATAGACAACGTTATGCTGATTTAGTTGTTAATCCACATGTGAAAGACGTTTTTATCAAACGCACCAAATTATTTAATGCCATGCGTGAATTCTTCAATAACTCTGGTTACTTTGAAGTGGAAACGCCAATTTTACAACCCATTCCTGGAGGTGCTGCTGCACGTCCTTTTATTACGCATCACAATAGTTTAGATATTCCATTATACATGAGAATTGCAAACGAATTGTATTTAAAACGCTTGATTGTTGGTGGTTTTGATGGTGTTTATGAGTTTTCTAAAAACTTCAGAAATGAAGGTATGGACAGAACGCATAACCCAGAATTTACTGCTATGGAAATCTATGTGTCCTATAAAGATTACAACTGGATGATGGAGTTTTGTGAGCGTCTTTTAGAACATTGTGCAAAAGCTGTTAACGGAACAACTGAAGCAACTTTTGGCGAACACAAAATCGATTTCAAAGCTCCTTATGCTCGTGTAACCATGGCAGATTCTATTAAGCATTTTACAGGTTTTGATATCAATGGAAAATCTGAAGCTGAAATTCGTCAGGCTGCAAAAGATATGGGAATTGAAGTTGATGACACCATGGGTAAAGGAAAACTGATTGATGAGATTTTTGGAGAAAAATGTGAAGGCAATTACATTCAACCAACCTTTATCACAGATTATCCTAAGGAAATGAGTCCGTTGTGCAAAGAACATCGCGATAATCCAGACTTAACAGAACGTTTTGAGTTAATGGTATGCGGAAAAGAAATTGCAAATGCCTACTCTGAACTAAACGATCCAATTGATCAACGTGAGCGTTTTGAACACCAACTAAAACTAGCCGCAAAAGGTGATGATGAAGCCACCGAATTTATCGATTATGATTTCCTTCGCGCTTTAGAATACGGAATGCCTCCTACATCTGGAATGGGAATTGGAATGGACAGGTTAATCATGTTTTTAACCAATAATCAATCGATTCAAGAAGTCTTATTTTTTCCTCAAATGCGTCCAGAACGTAAACAAGTTGAAATGACTGAAGAAGAAAAAGCTGTATTTGAATTGCTTAAATCTAATTCACCTATCGATTTAAACGATTTAAAAACTCAATCTGGTTTAAGCAACAAAAAATGGGACAAAACTATTAAAGGTCTAACGAGTAAAAAAGTAGCAAAAGTTGTTAAAAATGATGAGGGTTTGTTTGTTGAAATTCAATAAATAGTACCAATAACTGTTTTTAGTTTTAGAACCAAACCAGTATGATATTAAAACAAAATTACAAAGCATATCTTTTAATAGGATATGCTTTTTTGTTGATTATCCATTTTATTTTAAAAGACAGAATTTTTCCTTTAAGCATCTTCTTCTATGGTTTTCCATTAATTATCATCATTGGCATTACTGTTTTTTTAATTATTCTATTTTACAAGAGACAATGGTACCGCTATTCATTAATAGCAATTTTTACAGTACTTACAATCATTTGGTACGATAATTATTATTTTCAAACGAATACAAATTACGAAGGAAACACTACAAAGATACTCTACTGGAATTTAGCAAAAAGAAACCAACTACCTGTTGATATCATTTCAGAAAAAGTGAACAATTATCAGCCAGAAATTTTAGCTTTTGTTGAAGCTCCTGAAAAAACTCTTAAAAATTTAAATGCCTTAAAAAGCGCTTTACCAAACTATAATTTCACAATCTTAAAAGGAGCAATGCTTGTTGCTGCAAAGGGAAACATAGTCTTCTTAAATTTTGAATATCAAGAAGATAGCTATAAAGCAAATCTATTAGAAGTGACTACAACATCTGAAAAAATTAAATTTATAGTGACAGACCTTACATCAAATTTATTAGTAAATAAAAAGAGACCAATGACATTTGTTTCTGATTTTGCAAAAAGAGAAACTGTCGATTTTATTACTGGTGATTTCAACTCCGTCTATGAAAGCATTTATTTTAATGAATTAAAAAACAATTTTACAAGTTTCCATAAGTATAACAACGGATTTACAGCAACATGGCCTTTAGGCATTCCCTTATTGGAGATAGACCATTTTTGGTTATCTCATAAACACCAACCTATTCAACTCATTAAGTTTCAAAATAATGCTTCTGATCATGCCATGTTAATTTCAGAGTTTAAGTTTAACAGGAATTAATTTTGAATCAGTCTAAATTGCTTTATTTCAAAGGTTAAACATAACTTCATATCGATTTTATGTTTTGCTAAAAAACTTTTTTACTACATTAGCACTCAGCTATTAATCAGAAAAATAGACCCAAATTATGAAAAAATTTAGTTTCCTATTCGTCTTTGCATGTTTAATTCTAGCCTGTAATAACGACGACGACACCATAGATTCCTGCAATAAAGCAACTAATATTTTAGCAGAAAACATCACTACAACTGATGCTACGATTAGTTGGAGCGATCCTAACAATGCTGCATCATACTTTATTGAATACGGTGTTTCAGGTTTTACAATAGGATCAGGAACTATAATTATTGCAAGCGATACAACTACAGAATTACAAAATTTATCAGCAGAAACCACTTATGATGTTTACATTCAGGCAGTTTGTAATACAGATAATTTAAGTATGTATTCAGACGTATATAGTTTTACTACAGCCACTTTACCTGTTATTCCAGAATTTAGACAAAACCTATCTGAATTGAATTTATTCTCTGGAAACTTGGGAGATTTACAACCGTCTCCTTTTGCTTTTAATTACGATTTAAACTCAAAGTTATTTACAGATTATGCAATCAAACAACGCTTAATTGCATTACCAGAAGGAGAAAAAATGACGTTCAATGGTGATGGTTTCCCTATGTTTCCTGACAATACTGTAATTGCTAAAACGTTTTATTATAACAATAATGAAACTGATTTATCTCAAGGAAAAAATATTATTGAGACTAGATTACTCATTAAAATAAATGGCTCCTGGGAACTTGGAAATTATAAGTGGAATGCAGCTCAAACTGATGCAACATTAGATGTTGATGGCGCTGTGGTTCCTGTAACTTGGGTAAATACTGAAGGTGAATCTCAAAGTATTGATTACGAAATTCCTTCAAGTACTGATTGCTTTACTTGTCACAGTAATAATTCGCAAACCACTCCTATTGGTCCAAAATTGAGAACACTAAACTTTAATGTTAATGGTTCTAATCAGTTACAAACATTAATAGATAACAATATGCTTGATGGGTTATCTGATCCATCTACTGTTGGTGTTTTACCAAACTGGGAAGATACAAGTTTAGGATTAGAAAGACGTGCCAGAGCATATATGGATATAAATTGTGCCCATTGTCATATTGAAGGTGGATTTTGTGCTGAAGAATCTAATTTAAGACTGGCATTTGAAACAGCATACGAAGAATCTAATATTTACCAAAAAAGAAATAGTATTGAAGCTAGAATTCAAAATACAATTCCACAATACGGAATGCCTTTAATTGGAACAACCATTGTTCATGATGAAGGAGTAGCTCTATTATTAGATTATTTAAGTTCTTTAGAATAAAATAACCTAAACCATATTTTTAAAAAGTCACTTTTAAAGTGGCTTTTTTTCGTTAAAAAAGTATTAAAAAATAAAGTTTGAAAAGGTAACTCAGCTAGGATTTCTTATTTTCACGTACTAATTTAAAATTCAATTACCTTGAAACATCTCTCCTATAAACTACTTTTTGTAGTTTCAGTATTTTTTGTTGTATCCTGTTCCTCAACAAAAGAAGCAAGCAAATCAAAAAAAGGAACTACTGCTGCCGCTAAAACACCAGCAAAAAAACCTGGCAAAGATGACATTCAACCTTTTAGCAAAGTCATTACAAAAGATGCAAAAAGCGATAAAGGTCTATTTACAGTTCATTCTCTAGATGAGAAGTATTTTTATGAAATTCCAGATTCTCTTTTTGAGCGCGAAATGCTTATGGTAACTCGTATTGCTAAAACTGCAAGTGGCTTAGGCTTTGGTGGCGGAAAGCAAAATGAACAAGTATTACGTTGGCAGAAAAAAGGGAAAAAAGTAATCTTACGCGTGGTATCCTATAATGTATTTGCTGCAGATTCACTTCCTGTGAGTGAAGCTGTTGAAAATTCAAATTTTGAACCTGTATTATTTACATTTCCTATCAAAGCTATTGGTAAAGACTCAACAAGTACTGTTGTAGACGTAACACCTTTATTTGAAAAAGATGTAAAATCTCTTGGTTTACCTAATTTCAGAAGAAGACCATACAAAGTAACACGTTTAGAAAGTGATAAATCATTCATTGAGAGTATTAAAAGTTATCCTAAAAACATTGAAGCTAGACACGTAAAAACATATGCTGCTGGCTCTCCTCCATCTAATTCAAGTACAGGAAGTATTTCTATTGAAATAAACAACTCTATGATTTTACTCCCTGAAAACCCAATGAAACGACGTTATTTTGATGAACGTGTTGGATGGTTTACAAGTCAGCAAACAGATTATGGATTAGAAGATCAGAAAAGCAAAACGCTGGAATATCTAGATCGCTGGAGACTTGAAGTCCGTGATGAGGATATCGAAAAATTCAAACGTGGCGAGTTAGTTGTTCCAAAAAAACAAATCGTATACTATATTGACAGAGCTACTCCAGAAAAATGGCGTAAATATATCAAACAAGGTATTGAAGATTGGCAGGTTGCTTTTGAGGCTGCAGGTTTTAAAGACGCTATTATAGCTAAAGATCCTCCAACCGTTGAAGAAGATCCAGAATGGAGTCCTGAAGATGTTCGATATTCTGTAGTGCGTTATCTGGCATCACCAATTCCAAATGCAAATGGTCCTCATGTTAGCGATCCAAGAACTGGCGAAATTTTAGAAAGTGACATTAACTGGTATCACAACGTTATGACCTTATTACGTGGTTGGTTCTTTGTTCAAACTGCTGCTATTAATCCAGATGCTCAAAGCCCGCAATTTAAAGATGAAGTTATGGGACGCTTAATCCGTTTTGTATCTGCTCATGAAGTTGGACATACCTTAGGTTTACCACATAACATGGGAAGTAGTGTGGCTTATCCTGTTGAAAAATTGCGAGATGCTGCTTTCACTCAAGAATTTGGAACAGCACCATCCATTATGGATTATGCTCGTTTTAACTACGTAGCTCAACCAGGTGATGAAGGTGTGGCTTTAATGCCTAATATTGGTGTTTATGATAAATATGCTATTTCTTGGGGTTACAGACCTATTTTGAACAAAACTGCTAAAGAAGAAAAACCAATTTTGAACCAATGGATAATGGAACATGCTGGAGATCCTAAGTATCGTTTTGGTCATCAACAAGTTGGTGATATTCATGATCCAAGTTCACAAACTGAAGATTTAGGTGACGATGCAATGCTTGCAAGTGATTACGGAATTAAAAACTTAAAACGTATTGTTCCTAACTTAATAAACTGGACCACTGAAGCTGGTGAAGATTATGACGACTTACAAGAAATGTATGGTCATGTGTTATCTCAGTTTAATCGTTATATGGGACATGTTTCTAATAATATTGGTGGTGTATATGAACATTACAAAGCTGCAGATCAGCCAGGTGCTGTTTATACTCCTGTTCCTAAGGAACATCAAAAACGTGCTATGACGTTTCTACAAGAAAACTTGTTTGATACACCAGATTGGTTAATTGATAAAACTATTTTTGATCGTATTGAATATTCAGGTTCTGTTGAGCGTGTGAGAGCATTACAGGAAAGAACATTAAAAAACATTATGAGTTTAGGTAAAATGCAACGTTTAACTGAAGCAGAAACGTTTAATGGTAATGATGCCTATGCGCTTACTGATATGATGAAAGATTTGCGTCAAGGTATTTGGAGTGAATTGCGTACTGGTAAGAAAATAGATACGTACAGACGTAATTTACAACGTGCACATATTGACAGATTAGGTTATTTAATGACTGCTGAAAACCAAAGCGGACGTTCACCTAGTCCTTATATAAAAGCAACAGCTGTAAACACAAGTCAGTCTGATATTAGAGCTGTAGTTAGAGCTGAATTGAAATCATTACGCAATCAATTACGATCTGCTCGAGGAGCTGATGCTATGAGTCGAATTCATATAGCTGATGCTTTAGAGCGTATTGATGCTATCCTAAATCCTAATGGATAATACAACTAAATCTTTTTAATTAAGATTAGAAACAAAAAAGCTTCAGAAATTTCTGAAGCTTTTTTTAATTACTTTTGTTCATCTGTTCATCAACAATCTACATGAGCAATCATAATCTAAAAGCATTATATTTTTGCCATACACATCCTAATTTGTTTTTATAAAAGCATTGTAAAAGCTGCAAACGTGGTATGTGTCATACCTGTATTCATAACAACAAGGAATATTGTCAAAGCTGTTTAAAAACAAATCACAAAAACAGTAGCCTTTATGAAGACACGCAAGAGATGTTTAGAGTTTTTCTT
Organism: Psychroserpens mesophilus; assembly: GCF_050617655.1. GTDB lineage: Bacteria > Bacteroidota > Bacteroidia > Flavobacteriales > Flavobacteriaceae > Psychroserpens > Psychroserpens mesophilus_A. The sequence goes on from NZ_JBODQC010000009.1 coordinate 25,841, forward strand.
TTCAGTATCATTATTACAACTATAGCAGGCATTTATTTATATGTAAAGAGTCAATCATCAATTGTGAAAGATCTCAATGAAGTTCTCCTGATCGTATTCTTTTTTTCACTTTCAATCGCCAGCACGCATTATCTGATGAAACACACTAGTTTTATGGATGATGTTAGAAAAGTTCCCTTTTTAGGGTTTAAAATTTCAATCGTATTACTGGTTCTAATAGTAGTGTCAGGAATTTCAGTGATTTATATCCTATTTAAAACTATAAAAGTCCTAAAACACTTCTACCTTAAGAGGCTTAAAATCCCTTCACGATAGGCTTCAAAATTCATCAAATTATTATGATTTCCATCATCAATAGTAATAAATGAGGTATTATTTTGAGGCGCGACAGACTTTAGCTTCTGAGCAGAACTGTAAGGAATTATAGAATCATCAGTTCCGTGAAACATAGTGATTGGGCAATTTACATTGCTTATGAATTCGTTAGATGGAAACTCATACTTCAACAATGCTGTAACTGGAAAGACAGGAAAACGATTCTTTGCAACATCTATAATACTGTAATATGGAGTTTCCAAAATAAGTTGTCTGGGCTCATGTCTGGATGCTAAATAAGTAGCAATTGCTGTTCCTAATGAGCGACCATATACTAGTATCTCCTCTTCAGAATAAGATTTTAGAAGGTAATTATAGCAAAATTCTGCATCGTTATAAAACCCTTCTTCATGTAGTCTACCTGTACTCTTTCCGTACGTTCTGTAATCCATAATAAACACATCATAATTTAACGACACAAAATGTTCACCAATATTTCCCCAACGACTTAAATCTCCAGCATTTCCGTGGAAATACAAAATGACTCCTTTCGGATTTTCAGTTTTAAAATGAACTGCATTTATGGAGACATCTTCAGCCGTTTTTAAAAATAACTCTTCAAAAGGATATTTAAATTCATACTGATAATCTTGAGCCAGACTAGTTGGCAAAAACAACATCTTTTCTTGTAAAAAATAAAGAGAAGCTCCAACTAAAACATAGAGTAGTAAAAGAAGTTTAAGGACTATTTTAAGCCTTTTTTTTAGTTGGTTTTGAGGTACGGAAGACATTAACTACTTGGGTTTTTTAAGTCAATACAAGATAAGAAATTAATTAAGAATCTCATTTCAAAGTCATCGGTTAAGATTATCTAAGTTAAAATCATTTACTTTGTAGTTCAATTTAGATGAGATGTATTTTTTACCTGAAAAATTAGACGACTATGTTGTAGCACATTCTCAAGAAGAACCAGAATTACTACAACAACTTACCAGAGAAACCTATCAGAAAATTTTACAACCTATTATGCTTAGTGGTCCTTATCAAGGTCGAGTGCTGAGTATGATTTCAAAGTTAAAATCACCTAAAACTGTGTTAGAGTTAGGAACATTTACAGGTTATGCTACACTATGTCTTGCTGAAGGATTACAAGCGGAAGGAAGAATTGATACTATCGACATCAATGAGGAATTGATGGATTTTCAGCGCAAATACTTTGACAAGTCTGAATATGGAGCACGCATACACCAACATTTAGGAAGTGCATTAGATATTATTCCCAAATTAAAACACACTTATGATATCGTGTTTATTGATGCCGATAAACCTAATTATTCAAATTATTTCCATTTGATTATAGATAACATAAATCCTGGAGGTATTATTCTTTCTGACAATGTGCTTTGGCATGGAAAAGTTATTGAGCCTCTTGATGAAAAAGATACATCTACGAAAGCTGTTTTAGACTTCAATACACTTTTAAAGAATGATAGCCGGATTGAAACAGTGATGTTACCAATTCGAGATGGTTTGACCGTAAGTAGAAAAAAATAGAGCGTTTATTGTTCTCTTTTTATAGATCCTGAGAAGTCTTCAATTTCATCTTTAACCTTGGTTATTTCTTCTTTAATGTCTTGAGTGACATTAGTTTCTATTTTATTTCCTTCGGTAGATGATTTCTTAATTTCAGATTTGATATCATTAGATGCGTCTCTTAAACTACGCATTCCTTTACCCAGACCTTTAGCAACTTCAGGAATTTTATCTGCACCAAAGACCATCACAGCTATAAATAGTATGAACATGACCTCTGTGGTTCCTATAAATAAAAATGTTGCTAATATATTCACAATGCAAATATACTAAGATGTTTCGATTGGATTGAAATTGATCGTTAAATTATTTTCCATAGGTATTCAATTTTAATCATCAACACTTTCAACTTGAATATTAAAAGCCAGAAGTTTATCAATTAAAAACTCAAAAAGCTTAATATCACTGTCTTGCTTACAAACCTCTAAAAATTTAGGGTCTTCAGAAGCATAATAGAAAAACTCTACCTTTAATTCTTCTTGTAATTCTATATGTCCAAAAAGTTCATCAGACATTTCTGAAATAGCTTTATTCATACAAGCATCTTGTTCTTCTAATCTAACCAAACGTTTTAATTTCTTAGTTCGTCCAGAAATTCTATTCAAAATTTTATGAATATTAATTGTAGCAATCAATCCATAATAATATACAAATTTACCAGCATCTGCTTCATGTAAACGTCGTTCTTTCTGGGTTTTAGGTTTTCCTGTATAACCAGGAATACCAACATCATAGAAGTTAAGATCAGGTTCTGCATCGCTATTTTTTATATCAGATAACAAGTCGCCTGTAAGAACTTTACCAACAACAACTTCATCTAATTGATTGACTCGATCTTCGAGATTTACAATTATAAACTTAGAAACAAAAATATCTTGAGTAATCAGTATCGTTTTTGGGATGTACTGAACACTAGATATCAAAATGGTATCATTAATTTGAATAGAAATTACAAAACCACCTTTATCATTTGTAATGGTGTACTCTTCTGCAGAAACATTTAAAATATGTATTCCTTCAAGTTCTGAACTTGCTTCAACCTGACCCTTTAAATCAATGGTTTGAGAAGTCACAGAAAAAACACTTAGGAAAGCGATAATTGAAACCAATATGAGTTTAATCCTTTTCAAGTTGAGTTTTAAATTCTTCTAACTTTTGTTGTAAAAACTTTAACATGACTAAGTCACTTTCAGCTTTACTTAAAGGTAAGAAATTTGGATCATCTGAAACAAAATAAAAAAACTCAATCCGCTTTGACTCTTCTAAGTTATCTATGTCAAATAACATTTCAGACAATTCAGACCTAACTTCTTTCATGGCCTTGTCAATACGTTCTCTGGCAATTTGCGCTTTTAACTTTTTAGTTCTACCAGACAACCAGTTAAGCAAAGGATTTAAAGGCACCAAACCTCCTCCTGTAGTTGCTTCATGCAGTCGTCGTTCAGACTGTGTTTTTAGCTTTCCTGTATATCCTGGAATGCCCAAGTCATAAAAATTTATATCACGTTTAACATTACTATTCTCAATATCTGAAAGCAAATCACCTGTAAGAATCTTACCTACTACAACCTCATCTAATTCTGTGATTTTATCAGTGAGTTCAACTGATATATATTTTGATTGAATAATTTGAGGTGTGACAAAAACCTCTAAAGGTTTATACTGAATGGCAGATATTAAAACAGTATCGTTAATAGATGCTGATATCATAAATTCACCATCATCATTAGTAATGGTAAACGTATTGGCTGTTTTATTTATAATATGAATACGATCTATATCAGAACTCGCAGTAACTTTCCCTTGAATTTCAATAGATTGGCAATAGACACTAACAAACTTAAACAAGCATAAGATTAAAAAAAGAGTATTTTTAATCTTTATCATTTTTGTTATTCAAGAATGTTTGGCTCTTCTGATTCAACACTTCAAGAAACTGTAGCTCTTTACCATAGTTAAGCAAGGTGAAGTCAAAGTTTTCATCTTCTTGTACATATCGTATAAACTCCTCTACACGATGCTCAGGAATATCAAAATTGTCGACCAAAAAGGTTGAGCCAAAGTAGTATTTAATAGCACTCGCAGGTACTTCTGGAATTCCAGCTGCCTTTTTATCTTTGACTTTTGACCTGAACAGTGGCAGTAATAATTGATCTACAACATTACGAATGTTTAAACCATTGACCATAGTTTGCGACTGTGAATGCATAGCAATATTGTTTATTTCAGATCGATTATCGTCTGTAAACTCATACTCATCACTCCTTTTAATTCCGAAATAAAGCGCGTCTAATTTTGGGTTAAATGTTTTTACACTGCTAATATCTGTATCCAGATCTCCAGAAAGCCCCTTAGTCATAACTAAAACTTCATCAAGCTTATTGATTTCTTCTATTAAAAATAAGCGAATTCGCTTAGATTTTAAAATAGCTTCGCTAACTTTAAAATCAAAATTTTGATATTGTAAAGCTCTTACTTCAATAAAGTCGTTTAAGCCCACAGCAAGAGTAAATTCACCATTTTCATTTGTAACCGTTCCCTTATTTGATGACGTATTATAAACAGTTATACCTTCAATATCATTACCTTCTACAATGATTTTCCCTTCGACAATGACACGTCTAACATCTTGAGATATCGCACAAAAACTTATGCAAAACAGTAATATTGGTAATAGCTTTTTCATAGGTTAGTTATTTAGTATAAAAATAATTTCTATTGACTTAATTTCAACATAAAGCCTTGTAAACTTTTGTTAAATTAAAGGTTTACTTAAATTTACGATAAATAAAATGAAGTTTGAAATAGACCTATAATTGATTTAATAAAATACCAATGAAAAATATCCTTATCGCAAGCACATCTACAATTCATGGCAGTGGTCCTCTGGAATATTTATTAGAAGAACTTTCTGTTTTTTTTAAGGACACTTCAGAAATACTTTTCATTCCTTACGCAAGACCTGGTGGAATTACCCATGATGAATATACCTCAAACGTTAATAAAGCATTTAGTCAAATAGGGAAAGTTGCAAAAGGCATTCATGAGTTTAAAGACCCTAAAGTAGCCATTGCAAATGCCAAAGCAATTTTTACTGGTGGAGGCAACACTTTTGTGTTGGTAAATCAGCTTTATAAAAATGATTTATTAGAGCCAATTAAAAAAGCTGTTAACTCTGGGACTCCATATCTTGGAACAAGTGCAGGAAGCAATATTTGCGGACTTACTGTTAACACGACCAATGATATGCCAATCGTTTATCCTCCAAGTTTTAAAACGTTTGGTTTTGTGCCTTTCAATATCAATCCTCATTATTTAGATCCAGATCCAACAAGCACACATAAAGGTGAAACGAGAGAAACCCGTATTAAAGAATTTCATGCTTTTAATACACAACCAGTCGTTGGAATACGTGAAGGAAGCTGGTTAGCTGTTAAAGGTGATTCTATTGTTTTGAAAGGTAAACTTACTGCTCGTATTTTCGAGCACAACAAAACACCTTATGAGGTTCAACCTGATACTAAGCTAGATACATTACGATAAAAAAAGCCTCATCGTTTTGATGAAGCTTTTAGAGCGAGAGACCAGGTTCGAACTGGCGACATTCAGCTTGGAAGGCTGACGCTCTACCAACTGAGCTACTCTCGCTTTCTGAGCGCAAATATATATAAACTTACTCTTCTTTTCAAAGTTAAATCTGCTGCTTTTAATATAATGATAGTCTAAAATTTCAACAACATTATCTGTAATACGTTCTTTTAAAATGGCTTCCGATCATTTATCGCTCGTTAATTATCGTATTCGTATATGACGCCTTGTATTAAAGAAAACCCTTTAAATCTGAAACTAAAAAGACATCATATAAAAGTGAGTATAATTATTATTAACTGAAAATGAATTAGTAAATTCACTCATACATTTATCTAAAACACATTGAAACGCAGGCAATTTATTAAATCAACTTTAGCTTCAGGGCTTAAATTATCTATATTACCACAGTTAGCATTTCAAACTCGTGTAACTCAAATTAGCTATGAAGAATTGATTGGCAAAGGGAATCCTGATCTCTATGGAGAAGGATTCAAATTAAGAAAAGAAGCTTATAATGCTTTCACAAAACTGCAAACTGAGGCACTTAAAAGTGACATTCAGATTCAAATTGTGTCTAGTTATAGAGATTATGACCACCAAAACAGAATTTGGAAACGTAAATACAATCAAAACATCAACAAAGGATTAACACCTTTAGAAAGCATTAATAAAATTATAGAATACTCGACCATACCAGGAACCTCTAGGCATCATTGGGCTACAGATATAGATATTATTGACGCTAATGTAACGCGACCTTCATCTGTATTACAGGCTAGACATTTTGAAGAAAATGGCTGTTACAGAAAATTGAAACTTTGGATGGATGCATATGCAAATACTTTCGGATTTAATCTGGTATATACGAATGCACCACATCGTAAAGGCTTTAAATATGAACCATGGCATTACAGTTATAAACCTCTTTCAAGTATGTATTTATCACAATACAAAAGCTTGAATATTAAAGATATTGTGGCTAACGAAAATTTATTAGGAAACAGGTATCTTTCAGAAGAATTCATTTCCAATTACTTGAACCATAATATTATGGATATTAATCCAGAACTTTTGTAAATTTAATATACAAACAACCAACACCATGAGAGGAAAAAATTTTAAAATCAGACTATTAATTGGTTTAGCAATCGCATTATTTTTTGTTGTCAAAAGATGTAGTCAACGTGAGGAAAACCCATACACAGGTCGTATGCAAACCATATCGATGTCTCCAGATAAGGAAATACAGATTGGACTTGCCAGTGCTCCTGGCATGGCACAACAACATGGAGGTCTTCATCCAAACACGCAATATCAAGCTTTAGTTGATAACGTTGGTCATAAATTAATTACTAGCAGTATCGCTAGAGAAACGCCTTATGAATATGAGTTTCACTTATTAGCAGACCCAAACACGATTAATGCATTTGCATTACCTGGTGGTCAGATATTTATCACATACGCCTTATTTTCTCAATTGGAAAATGAAGATCAGCTTGCAGGTGTATTAGGGCATGAAATTGGTCATGTTCTAGGTCGCCATAGTGCTGAACGCATAGCAGAAAGTGAATATTGGCAAGGCTTAGTAACAGCTGGATCTGTTGGAGGTGACATAGGCGGCTTAGTTAGTGGTATTGGTCAAAACACTTTATTAACAAATGGTAGAGAAGACGAACTAGAAAGTGATGATTTAGGTGTGAAGTTTATGATGAAAGCAGGATATCAACCTGAAGAGATGATTGATGTTATGGAAATATTAAAAGCTGCTGCTGGTCCTAATCGTGTTCCTGAGTTTCAAAGCACACATCCTGATCCAGAAAATAGAATTGAAAAAATTAGAGCCTCTATCGAAAAATACAAAAAGACGCTTTAAAAATAAAGCGTCTTTTTTTAACTAACTCAAATAATTGTCATTATTCCTAATAACTTGTTTTTTTTAAGATTCTAAACTTTTTAAATAAGACAAAGTATCTTTAGCATTTGATGCCTCTGCATATTTTTCAGCAGTCATTCCTTTGTCACTTTTAACATTCAATTTAGCACCATTTTTAACTAAAAGTTTTAAAATATCTAAACGGTTATACCTCGCTGCATACATTGCAGGTGTAAGCCCATTAGAAACTTTGTTAACATCGGTTCCTAAGTCTATTAACTTTTTCACAGTTTCAATATCTCCTTTTACAATAGACATACAAAAAGGATTAACTGTTGATTTCTTGGTAACAACTTCATAAGTAGAAGTATTACTAATAACATTTTTTGCATTTAAAGCGGTTACTGAAAATGCCATTGCAATTGCAACGATAACTACTGATTTTTTCATGATGAAAGATTTTAAATTAATTGATTTGTTTTTTGATTATACTAAATAGACGATATATTTCAAGAAGTGTTACACTAAAAAACTATAAATAACATTTTTTTAACTATTTGTAAACAAATATGTTAAGACAAATACATTTCTTTAAATCTACATAACACCTATTAAATCATTGTTTAAAGTAATTTTAAAGTAGATTTTTTTGTACGCTTATTTAACCATTTCGGTATATAACTTTTATCTTTGAATTTAAATATGAGAACATGAATAAAAAAGTAGTTTTGATGATTCTTGATGGTTGGGGAAAATCACCAGACCCCAAAGTTTCTGCTATAGATAATGCATACACTCCATATATAGACTCACTTTACAAAAAATATTCTAATGCCTCTTTAAGAACTGATGGGCTTCATGTTGGTTTACCTGAAGGACAAATGGGAAACAGTGAAGTTGGACATATGAACCTTGGTGCAGGTCGAATTGTATATCAAGATTTAGTTAAAATCAACTTAGCTGTTAAAAACAACACATTAAAAGATGAGCATGAATTAGTCGAAGCATTTCAATATGCTAAAACAAATAATAAAGCCGTTCATTTTTTAGGCTTGGTTAGTGATGGAGGTGTACATTCACACATTAATCACTTATTCGGGTTAGTTGATGCAGCAAATAATTCTGGGGTTGAACATTCTTATATTCATGCCTTTACTGATGGTCGCGATGTGGATCCAAAATCAGGATTCGGATTCATAACATCTCTAGAATCTCACATTAAAAACACCAATACAAAAATTGCTACTCTTACTGGTCGTTATTATGCAATGGATAGAGATAAACGCTGGGAACGTATAAAATTAGCTTATAATGCAATTGTGAATGGTATTGGTAACTATTCGAAAAATGCTACAGAGGCTATTCAAAACAGTTATGACGATAATATAACTGATGAATTTATCAAACCTATTATAATGGTCAATGACAACAACAAACCAGTTGCAAAAATACAATCGGGTGATGTTGTCATCTTTTTCAATTTCAGAACAGATCGAGGTAGAGAGCTTACGGAAGCACTTTCACAACATGATTTTCATGAGCAAAACATGCATAAACTTGATTTATACTATGTAACCATGACTAATTATGATGAATCGTACAAAAACATAAAAGTTATCTACAATAAAGATAACCTTTCCGAAACTTTGGGAGAAGTATTAGCCAGACATCATAAAACACAAATACGAATTGCTGAAACTGAAAAATATCCGCATGTAACGTTTTTCTTTTCAGGAGGCAGAGAAGAACCTTTTGAAGGAGAAACTCGAATTTTAAGAAACTCACCAAAAGTAGCGACATACGATTTAAAACCAGAAATGAGTGCTTACGAACTTCGTGATGCATTAGTGCCTGAGCTTAAAAAAGGAGAAGTTGATTTTGTGTGCTTAAATTTTGCAAATGGAGATATGGTTGGTCATACAGGAGTTATGGAAGCAGCAATAAAAGCTTGTGAGGCTGTTGATATTTGTGTTAAAGATGTTGTAGAAGCTGCGCTCGAAAAGGACTACACAACGATACTCATTGCAGACCATGGTAATTGTGAAACTATGATTAATCCAGACGGCTCGCCAAACACAGCTCACACGACCAATCCTGTTCCTATTATTTTAATTAATAATGATAAAACAGTAATCAAAGATGGTATATTGGGTGATATAGCACCTACCATCCTTAATCTAATGAATATTGAGCAACCTAAAGCTATGACTCGAAAATCATTGGTCACACTTTAACCCGAAAAAAGATAATTATTGTATTTTTGCAAATTATAAGGATTAACCTATGAACTTTCTAGACAAACTTGTTATTGCCATAGATTTTGATGGAACTATTGTTGAGGATGCCTATCCAAAAATTGGAAAACCGCGCATCTTTGCATTTGAAACCATGAAGCGATTACAGCATGAGGGTCATCGATTAATTCTATGGACATATAGAAGTGGCTCCAAACTTGATGATGCTGTCGCATTTTGTAAAGAAAATGGTATTACATTTTATGCGGTTAACCAAAGTTTCCCTGAAGAAAAATACGATAACACGGTCAGCCGCAAAATTTATGCAGACATCTATATAGATGATCGAAACATTGGTGGTGTTTTAGGTTGGGGCGAAGTGTTTCAATTGATTACAAATGAAACACCAGAGATAAAAGCTCCCAAACGTAAAAAAGGGTTTCTAGGTCTGTTTAAATAGCTTTTACAGCATTTCAAAATATGCTTTATCTATACTTTCTCTGTGGTCTGGATGTGCAATATCAACTAAAGCTTTAACTCGTTCTTTTATTGTTTTTCCGTAGAGATTAGCCACACCATATTCTGTCACCACATAATGAACATGAGCTCTGGTTGTCACCACTCCTGCTCCTGGTTTTAGAACTGGCACAATTCTACTCACTCCTTTTCTAGTTATAGATGGCAATGCAATAATAGCTTTTCCTCCATCACTTAGCGATGCTCCTCTGATAAAATCCATTTGTCCTCCTACTCCAGAATACATAGAAGAACCTATTGAATCAGCGCAAACCTGACCAGTTACATCGACTTCAATTGCAGAGTTTATAGCTACCATTCTTGGGTTTTGCTTAATATATGCTGCATTATTTGTATAGTTAGAGGCACGCATTTCTACAAACGGATTATCATCTACGTAATCATATAAGCGCTTAGAACCCATTAAAAATGTCGATAACGCTCTACCTCGATTAATCTTTTTATAGTTACCGTTTATGACATCATTTAATATTAAATCGATAACACCATCAGAAAACATTTCAGTATGTAACCCTAAATCTTTATGATTAGTTAATCGGGTTAATACAGCATTAGGAATAGAACCAATTCCCATTTGTAATGTGCTTCTGTCTTCAATTAAGTTAGCCACAAAATCCCCAATTTTACTCTCAATTTCATTAGGTTCGGTCATTTTATGAATTGGAAGGGCTTCATCTGACTCCACAAAATAATCAATTTCAGTAATGTGTATAATACCTGCTCCATGAGTTCTTGGCATTTGAGGATTGACTTGTGCAATAACGCATTTAGCGTTATCTATGGCAGCTAAAGATGCTTCAACAGAAACTCCTAATGAACAGTAACCATGACGATCTGGAACAGAAACGTGTATCAAAACTACATCTAAATCTAAAATTCGCTTTTGGAAGAGACGAGGCAATTCACTTAAAAAAACGGGTGTATACGAACCATTCCCAGCTTTTAAAGTATGCCTAACGTTCTTTCCGATAAAAAAGGAATTCACATGAAAACTATTTTTTAATTCTGGGTTTGCATAAGGTGCATCGCCTTCAGTATGCAAATGGCATACTTCAACATTTTTCAATTCCTCATGTCTATCAGATAGAGCATTGATAAGAGTTTGTGGTGCTGCTGCTGCTGCTTGAATGTAAACCCTGTCATTAGACTTAACAACTTTTAAAGCTTCTTCTGCTGTAACGGTTTTATACATTTGATATCGATTTTACGTTGATGCAAAGATAAAATAGAAAGGCTGATTAAAAACTGTCAAATATCATGTTTGGGATAAAATTTTAAATTTTAAATTTAAGTATCTTTGCTCATATTATTCAAACATGATTATAGTAAAAACAAAAGAAGAAATCGAATTGATGCGTCAAAGTGCATTAGTGGTTTCAAAAACATTAGGCATGCTCGCCAAAGAAGTAAAAGCTGGTGTTACCACAAATCAATTAGACAAACTTGCTGAAGATTTTATAAGAGAACAAGGTGCTGTTCCTGGATTTTTAGGACTTTATGACTGTCCGTCAACTTTGCTCTGCAGTGTCAATGAAGCTGTTGTTCATGGCTTACCAACAGACACCCCTTTAAAGGATGGAGATATAGTTTCTATAGATTGCGGAGCTTTAATGAATGGTTTTTATGGTGACCACGCTTATACGTTTGAAATTGGAGAAGTCGCTCCTGAAACTAAAAAATTAATTCAAGTCACTAAAGAGTCTCTGTATGTTGGCATACGTGAGTTCAAACTAGGTAATCGCGTTGGAGATGTTGGTTATGCCATTCAGAATTATTGTGAAGCTCATGGCTATGGTGTTGTACGAGAACTGGTTGGTCATGGTTTAGGACGAAAAATGCATGAAGATCCTGAGATGCCAAATTATGGACGAAGAGGTCGTGGTAAGAAATTTATTGAAGGTATGGTTGTCGCCATTGAACCTATGATTAATGGTGGAACGCATCGCGTAAAACAATTAAAAGATGGCTGGACTATAGTTACCCAAGATGGCAAACCAAGTGTTCATTTTGAACATGATATTGCAATAGTAGATGGGAAACCTGAAATTTTATCAACCTTTGCATATGTTCATGAAGCCTTAGGAATTACGTCCGATGAAGAAGATGAATTTAGAAAAGAAGCCTTAGTGCTCTAAAATGAAACGTCTCTTTAAGCTTATACTAAATGTTATCCCAAGACCTTTATTAATTAGGTTAAGTTATGTCGCCCGACCTATACTTGCTTTTTTTCTAAAAGGAAATCGGTTTACAGATCCAATAGATGGAAAATCTTTTAGAAGCTTTTTACCTTATGGTTATGGGAATCAACGCAATAATGTGTTGTCGCCTTCTACATTATCTTTAGAACGTCATAGACTGCTTTGGTTGTATCTCAAAAATGAAACTGATTTCTTTTCAGCAGAAAAGAAAGTCCTTCATTTTGCTCCTGAACAATGTTTTTTGAAACGCTTTAAAAAGCTAAAAAACATAAATTACACAACGACAGATTTGCTATCTCCTATTGCAGATGTCAAAGCCGATATTTGTAACCTTCCGTTTGAAAATAATAGTTATGATGTCATTTTATGCAATCATGTATTAGAACATATTCCAGATGACACCAAAGCGATGCAGGAATTGTATCGTGTGATGAAATCTGGAGGTTATGGTATTTTTCAAATTCCGCAGGATGTATCTAGAAAAAAAACCTTTGAAGATGACTCTATAACCGATCAAAAGGAGCGTACAAAAATCTTTGGACAATACGATCATGTGAGAGTTTATGGTCGTGATTATTTTGACAAACTTCGAAGCATTGGATTTAAAGTAGAGGAAGTGGATTATTCGTCTCAACTTTCTGGAGATGAAATTGAGCGTTACTGCCTGGCTAAAGGCGAAATTATTCCTGTAGTTTATAAACCTTAACTTTCTGGAAAGTCATTTAAATTTAAAGTTTCCAACTCTTTATTTTCATTTTCAAAAACTAAAAACACTTTTAATTCAGGATGCAATTTTAAAAACTCGGTGACTTTTTCAATACCCATAGCCTGAAAAGCAGTTGCGTACGCATCAGCAGTCATACAATCTTCAGCAATAACAGACACACTTAAAATATTCGTTTTACTAGGATAACCTGTTTTAGTATCTATAATGTGTGCATAGCGATTGCCATATTCGTCAGTTTTGAATTTTCTGTAGGTTCCAGACGTTGCCATACCAACATTTGTGAGCGTAATAGCTTTTAAAACCGATTGTTCGCCGTCAAAACGCGGTTCATCAAGTCCGACTCTCCAAGGGGATTCTTTTTCTATATTAATACCACTGGCACGAATCTCACCTCCTATTTCAACGAGATAATTATTGATATTTTTATTTTCGAGAAAATTTGCAATTACATCTACACCATACCCTTTGGCAATGGCATTAAACTCAATATAGGTTTTTGGTGGTTTAGTCACTTTATTATCAATTATCATGACTTTATCAAACCCTACAAATCGCATTAAACCGTCAATTGTTGTACTATCGGTTAAAAACTTATTTTTATCTGCTCCAAAATCCCATGCATTTACGACATCACCAATGGTTGGATCGAAAACTCCTTCAGTAGCATTATAAATCTTTTTGGAAGCAGAAAATACTTTTTCAAAATGGGCATCCATGGTAATGTCTTCATTTTTGTTTAATCTGGAAAGATCTGAATCTGCGATATAGGTAGACATCGATTGATTAACGACTGCAAACAAACTATCAAACTGTTTAGAATAGTCAATTTCAGAATTATAAATCACAGCATAAGAAGTCCCAAAAACAGGTCCTGAAACTTTAGTATTCTCAGAAGGTTCTTGAACTTGTTTTGATTTCTCTTTGCAAGAGAGAAAACCCAATAACAGCAATCCAACAGTAATAAGCTTCATTTAATTCAAATTTGTTTCGATAACTTGAATACCATTGTATTCAATAAGATAATCTTCATTAAGGTAAATAGGTAGATTTTCACCATTAGGATTTCCTAAACCAACGCCTGCATACAAGACTTTGGCATCCTTTTCAAATGCGTGTTTTTTGAAGGTTTCCATCCAAATCACATCATAATTGTTAGGATTTTCAGGAAGTATAACTGCTTTTACAATCACAAAAAAGTACTGACTGTTTTTATCAATACAAACAAATTGCGGATGTTTTTTCAACTTACTATTTATAGCTACAAATTCAAAACCACGTTGTTCTAAATCTTTACCAACATGGTTCATAGCTAAATTATGAAGTTCTTGATTTGTAAGTGCCTTACTCATAATACAAAGATACAAACTAGCTATTTAAAACGCACAAATTTAGAATCATAAAAGGTATAATTTGATACAGGTATCACTGCATCTTCTTTGAGTTGATACCATGGTGAAATATTTAAATCTTTCAGGTTTTTAACCAAATGCACACTTTGAGCAGGTGTGTTACCTTGAAATAATAAAAATAATTTTTCGCCTTTATCATTAATAACCTCATCGCAAATCATAACAATATGACCTGGTGAACCACCTTTAATAAGCATATCACCTATTTTTAAATCTGAGTCATCTATAGATTTAAGTTCATTATAAAGAGATAACGTACCAGAATACATATAAATTAAGTTCAAATAGTTATAAAAGTTCGGTTTAGTATAATTTGCTGTTGCAGTTTTACTGAAAGTCACCTTATTACCATTAATCTTTGGACGATACCCTTCAGCGTAGTTGTTCCAAGAGCAATAATGCCCTGAAGTAAAATTAAAACCAATTTCAGCTTTTCGGTTATTGTCCCAAAGGTATTCGCTTCGCATTCTAATAAGTGCATCTGCACATTGCTGCAAGCCGTTTTTGGGCACTGGGACTTCTAAAATTCCAATATGACCTCCTTGCCAGAAATAGGGTGTATCATCATAGTTAATAATTTTACTCCCAAAAGGTTTCAAACTATAATGCCTTATATAATTTTGGAAACTTTCTTTTGGATAGCTAACACGCTTATAACCTCTAGGCACATTAACTCTGGTGAAAATCGTTAAGCGATCCTTGTTGATTAAGCTAGGAGCATCATCTAACTTAGTTGCTGTGGTAGTTGTTATTTTTTCAAGAGATTTAGACTGTACGGTATAGGCAACCATAACAACTACAACAATTAATGTGAACAAAAACCTACTCATAAAGTAAAAACGTAAAACCTTTTGATTTTCGTATTTAGAATTCAAAAAATATGACCATTAATTACAATTAATTTATTTCAAATAAAAACCTCAATTTTCTCTTTTTTAAGTATTTATAAAAATGAAACCTAATTTTTAGTATCTTTAAATACATTATAAAACCTAACATTATGAAGTTATTAATCACACTATGTTGTGTGTTAGGTTTTAGTTTACAATCTTACACGCAACAGGACGCTCCATCTCCTATTCTATTCATCTACGACGCTAGTGGTTCAATGTGGGGACAACTAGATGGTAAAAGTAAAAAGGTAATTGCTTCTGAAGTATTATCTACTTCTGTGAACAATCTTCCTAGTAATCAGAATATAGGCCTAATGGCCTATGGACACCGTCAAAAAGGTGATTGTAATGATATAGAGTTTTTAGTAGATTTAAAAAACAACTCTAAAAGTAATATTACAAATGCTGTTAGTAATATGAAGGCTTTAGGCAAAACACCTTTAGCACGTTCAGCTTCGCTTGCCATTAATTCTTTAAAAAAAACCAATACCAAAGCTACTATTATTTTAATAACAGATGGTATAGAATCGTGTGATGGTGATGTCTGTAAAGTGGTTTCAGAAGCTAAAGCCAGTGGAATCGATTTTAAGTTACATATTGTAGGCTTTGGTCTCAAAGAAAGTGAAACCACACAATTAAAATGTGCTGCTAATGCTGGTGGTGGAAACTACTACGATGCTTCAAATGCCAGTGCTTTAGGAGAAGTACTCACTGAGGCTACGACTCAAACTGTTGATAAGCCTGATGGAAACTTCTCAATTTATGCTTCAAAAAACGGACAAGCTGTTGATGCCTGGATTAATGTTACCAAATCTGGAACTAAAGAAGTTGTTGATGGTTCAAGAACCTATCGTGATTCTGGTTGGGTGTATTTACCTCCAGGAACATATGATATTGCTATTAGGCCTTTAGAAGGTTCAGATATTCCTGGTACATCTATAACAGTCAATATGGAAGAAGGAGACATTAAACATAAAAACATCAGCTTTGATGGAGGTACACTAGAAGTTACAGCAACCAATAATGATGAAGGCTGGGATACTGTGGTAAAAATGTTAGATATCAATACTGGAAAAGTTGTTGCCAATACAAGAACCTACGGTCGTACTAAAACTATGGAAGTTCCTGCTGGTCTCTATAAAATCACATTTCAAGCATTAGTAATGAAAGGTAATAACACTTATTTTGAAATTGATAAGATTGAAATTAATTCTAATGAAACAACATCTATATCTCATAATTTTGAGACAGGTAAAGCAAGGATTGGCGTAAAAACATCAAATGGAGAGCTTGTTGATGCTGGTGTGAATTTCATTGACATTAATTCAGGTAAACGTATAACAGGTGGACGAACTTATACCTCTGATAAAAGTAATCCCAGAGAATTTTTATTAAACCCAGGAACATATAAAGTTGAAGTAAGGTCATTAGGAGCTCATGTTGGTCATAATGAAACTTTCACGATTGAAGTAAAGCAAGCTGAAACCGTCACCAAAATCATTACTTTTTAATCATGGCACATAAATTACTAAAACCATATAGCTTTTTACTTTATATACTTGCAATTATCACTTTCTTTTTTATTGGAATTACTGTAGCAGGTTTGGTTGATGCGGGAAAAAACCAAGGCCTTGCTGGTGGTGCAATTGTTTTAGGCTATGCAGTAATTTCTTCGTTAATAGGACTTATCATCTCGTTTTTTGTTGCTAATAAAACCAATAGACAAATTGTTTTCAGACTTAATGTTATTTTGGCATTATCAATTGTAAGTTTTTTCGCTTATTATCAAATTAAATATCAAAAACGTCAAAAAGCTAAAATGATTGAAAACCATAAAACTAAGCAACCTAAACAACAGACGTCTTCAGCTACAAATGGTTTTTCATTTTCAGAACCTATTGCAATACTTAATACCAATAATACCAAAACTCAAACCAAACTTTCGGGTTTAGGTATGTTTACACCAAATCTAAATGAAAATGATATTTTATATTTTTATGGAAACCCTTATTTTAAAAGCTCTCTCTCAAATCGTTTACCAACTGACAGTCTCACTTTTAAGTCTGGAAAATATGGAGGCTATAATATAGCTTTAGCTCCACCATGGTTAGTACCTGAACATTTGAAATTAGATTATGGCATATTATACTTTAAAGCCATTTCGATTACGAAAGAGTTTGTAGAAATTGAAGTAAATACATTGACGAATCAAACGGCATATGTAAACATTATGAGTGGTAAACTAATGTATTGGCCAGAGTTTTTATTAGATATTAATAGTATAGAATTTTTAAATTCTGAAACTCAAAAGGTTTTTGTAAAACCATTAGAACATGCAGGAATAGTGAATGAACATTACAGTTTTATGCGTCCTTTAAAAGTGAAACAAAACTGGATGTATGTTGAATTATTAACTGATAATTTTAATTCTGTAGGTAAAGGTTGGGTAAAATGGATTCATGATGGTAAATTATTAATACACTACTCTTTATTAAGTTGAATTGTATTTTTAATTATTAGCAGTTAAATTTTAATTTTAGTAAAAAAGCCAACTCACATGAGTTGGCTTTTTAAATATCTTTTAGGGACACTTAGGGATATTAATAGTAAGTGTACTCATATCGAGCCGTTTGTCCAAAATTACCATTATCATCTGTATAAGTTCGTTCTAATACAGTTGGATAATTATTTGAGTTAAACACATAGCTGTAAGCGATTGTTCCTATTAATTCATCGGTATCTGCATTATACTCATTTGCTGAACTAATATTATTGATGGTTGAAAATCCATATAGTTTCCTAAATACTTCTGGTTTAACATTAGCATAAGGATGATTTTTATCATCATAAGCATAAGTTAAGTAACTGGGTGTAAAAAAATAATCACTATTTTCATATCTTACCATATTACCATTAGCATCGTATTCTAAATCTTCAGTATTAGAAACACTGCTTAAATCATTGCAAGTATTAAAATCTGCATCAGCTTGCCAGTAATGCGTGAACATACTTACGTATTGCGAAGCATTATATTCAAATTCAATTTTGTCAACCTCTGGATCATCAAACGATGACGTTTCATTATCATAAGTAATATCTTGACATATGCCAATTATGACACCATTATCATACTCAATGTAATCAATTTCTGTTCTGACATCGTTAAACGGATCTGTTTTCACTTCTGTAAACGACAATAAAATGTCGTTAGCATCATATTGAAATGTCGTAATTGTTTGTCCGTAAATAGTCACTGAAGTTAATTTGGTGATGTTTCCAAGAGCATTATACTCATAATCAAATTGTTCTTCAACAACACCACCTGCTGATACTTTTTTAACCGTTTTAATTAATGTACCATTGCTACCTTCTGGTAACATACCATCATCTTCGCTACTATCATCAGAAGAACAAGAAAAAACAGCTAATGCCATTGCAAATAAGAATAATTGTCTCATATACTAAAATTTTGTTAATTTTTTTAACAAATATAGACTAATGATTTAATAAGCCAAGTATTACAAAAATTATTTAGACTTATATTAAAAAAAAACCAACTCATGTGAGTTGGTTTTTAATTTTGAATGAGATTCTGAAACAGGTTCAGAATGACATTATTTTGCATTTTGAATGTTATCCTCCAAAATCATCGAATCTAATGTGTTCATCTGGAATACCAAAATCTTCACCCATTTTCTGAACAGCTTGATTCATTAATGGAGGTCCACAGAAATACAATTCAATATCTTCAGGAGCTTCATGATGGTTTAAATAATTATCAATTACGCAATTATGAATAAATCCTACAAAACCATCTCCTTCTTCATCATGAATATCTTTTTTAACTTTCCAGTTATCTTCTTCCATAGGTTCAGAAAGTGCCATATAGAATTTAAAGTTTGGAAAATCTTTTTCTAATTTTCTAAAGTGTTCAATATAAAACAATTCTCTTTTTGAACGTCCGCCATACCAATATGTCACTTTACGACCAGTTTTAATGGTTCTAAATAATTGGTATAAGTGAGAACGCATTGGAGCCATCCCAGCTCCACCACCAACATATAACATTTCACTGTCTGACTCATTGATAAAGAATTCTCCATAAGGACCAGAAATTACAACTTTATCTCCAGGTTTTTGAGCAAAAATATAAGATGATGCTATTCCAGGATTCACATCCATCCAGGCATTTTTTGCTCGATCCCAAGGTGGAGTAGCAATACGTACATTCAACATAATCTCACGACCTTCCGCTGGATAAGAAGCCATAGAATAGGCTCTTTCTACAGTTTCATCATTTTTCATGACTAATGGCCATAGACCAAATTTATCCCATTCTGCTTGAAATTTATCAGGAGTTTCGTGCTCTTCAGGATGCGCTGTAATATCCATGTCTGAAAACTTAATTTCGCAAGGCGGAATTTCAATTTGGATATAACCACCAGCTTTGTAGCCCATATCTTCCGGAATCTCAACTACAAATTCCTTGATAAATGATGCTACGTTATAGTTACGTACAACAGTTGCTTCCCATTTCTTAATCCCGAAAACTTCTTCAGGAATAGTAATTTCCATATCCTGTTTCACTTTTACCTGACAAGACAAACGTGCTCCTTGCTGTAATTCTTTTCTACTAAAATGAGGTGTTTCTGTAGGCAATGCTTCACCACCTCCTGAAAGCACGTGACACTCACATTGGATACAAGTTCCACCACCTCCACATGCAGATGGCAAAAATATTTTTTCTGCTCCAAGAGTAGTTAATAATGTGTTCCCAGAAGCTACTTCAATTTCTCTTTCACCATTGATTAATATTTTTACTGGACCAGATGGTGACAATTTTTGTTTGACAAATAATAACAACGATACTAGAATTAATGTTACTAGTAAAAATGCTGCCACTGTTGCTAAAACGGTTCCTAAGGTTCCTGCTGCTGCTAAAATCATACTACTCTTCTATTTTAGTGTTGTTAGCTAATTCTGTTTTATCCTGAGTTGGTACTTTTTGTACCTCAACTGTTGTTTCTTCTTTTGCTGCTTCTTCATCACCACCAGTTAACATTCCTCCAAAACTCATAAAACCGATAGCCATAAGTCCTGTAATAATGAACGTAATTCCTAAACCTCTCAATGCAGGTGGAACATTAGAGTATCTGATTTTCTCACGAATAGCTGCAATAGCTAAAATTGCTAAAAACCATCCAATACCTGATCCTACTCCGTAAGTTGTAGCTAAACCTAAAGTAGCAATTTCTCTAGATTGCATAAATAACGAACCACCTAAGATGGCACAGTTTACAGCAATAAGTGGTAAGAAAATACCAAGAGAATTATATAATGAAGGAGAGAATTTCTCTACAACTATTTCTACCAATTGTACCATAGTTGCTATAGTAGCAATGAACATGATAAATGACAAGAAACTTAAATCATAATCTGCATATTCTGCTCCTAACCAAGATAGAGCTCCTGGTTGTAATACATATTGATCTAACAACCAGTTTAAAGGTACTGTTATTGCTAATACGAAAATTACGGCAGCTCCAAGACCAACTGCTGTAGATACTTTTTTAGAGACAGCAAGATAAGAACACATTCCTAAGAATGTCGCAAATACCATGTTATCTATAAATATCGATTTAAAAAATAATTCTACGTGTTCCATGTTTTTTAGTATTCAGTATTCAGTGTTAAATGGTTAATAGTAACTTACTACAATTAACAACCGTTTACTAATTTTTTAATCTTCTACTAATGCTTTATTTCTTGTACGTTGTACCCAAATAATGATTCCTACCACGATTAATGCCATTGGTGATAATAACATGAATCCGTTATTTTCATAACCTAAAGCATACAATCCAGTCTTTTCAATTGGATCTCCCAATACAGGAATTCCTAATAAGGTTCCAGAACCTAAAAGTTCTCTAAAAAAACCTACTATAATTAATATAACTGCATATCCTAAAGAGTTACCAATACCATCTAAGAATGATCGCCATGGTCCGTTACCCAGAGCAAAAGCTTCAAAACGACCCATAATGATACAGTTGGTAATAATTAATCCTACAAATACTGATAGTGTTTTACTCAACTCATAAGCAAAAGCCTTGAGCACTAAATCAACAATAATCACTAAAGTTGCCACAACGATAAGTTGCACTATAATTCGAATTTTTGAAGGAATAATATTTCTCATTAAAGAGATTACCACGTTACCAACACCCAGTACAAACAATACAGATATTGACATTACTATTGACGCTTCTAACTCTGCAGTAATTGCTAAAGCAGAACAAATCCCTAATACCTGAATGGTAATTGGGTTATTATCCGCTAAAGGATCTTTTATTAAAGCTGCGTCTTTTTTTGAAAGTAGTCCCATATTAGTTAGCTTGTTTTTTTAAGTTATCAAAATAAGGTTTGTATAGTTTCAAATCACTTTTAATCATAGCTGAAACTCCGTCACCAGTAATTGTAGCACCTGCAATTGCATCCACCTCATTGTCTGTTTTATCTTCATTTTTAGGATCTGCATTTCCTTTAGCCACAGTAATACCTTTAAACACACCAGACTCAGTTAGTAAATGCTCTCCATAGAAATCATCCATAAAGTAACGTTGCTTGATGTTAGCTCCCAATCCTGGTGTTTCTCCTTTATGATCAAAATAAGCACCTTGAACCACCATATTTTCATCTATTGCAACATAGCCCCAAATTGCATCCCAAAGTCCTTTTCCATAAATTGGAGCAACATATACTGTTTTACCTTCTTTATTATTTCCAATGAATAAAGGTAGTTTTCTTACCTTACCATCTTTGGCATTTGATTTCTGTTTTTTGATATCAATTAAATAAGGTTCCTGACCATTATTTGCATCCATATACTCCTGTCTGGTCATCTGATTGATCATCTTACCATCCTTTACTTCAAGAACCATTTGTTCAGAAACTTTATCTGAAAACAATTTAGGTGCTTCTTCAGTCGATACAAAAACAGCACTACTTTCATCATTATTATTTACACCCATTGCATAGAGAATGTTTTGTTGTTTCTCTAAACGCTGGTTTTCTGTAATAGTAGGCTTTAATGATGCTGCTAAATAAGCTAACAATGAGCCTACAACTAATACCATTACTATGGCAAATATTACAGTATACGAGTTTTTATCTGTTCTTTTTTCCATCGTTAAGCTGTTTTAACTTTTAAACGTTTCATACGACGTTTTACGTTTCCTTGCACTACATAATGATCAATGGTAGGTGCGAAAACATTCATTAATAATATCGCCAAGAATACACCTTCTGGGTAAGCTGGATTAAATACACGAATCATAATAGAAATGAAACCAATTAAGAAACCATAAATCCATTTCCCTTTATTAGTTTGGGAAGCGGTTACTGGATCTGTAGCCATGTAAACAGCTCCAAATAAAATACTACCAATAATTAAATGTTGCCAGAAAGGAACACTCATTAAGCCATAAAATTTACTTGATTCTCCAATCCAACCCATATCTACAACACCATTGAAAATAAGTCCCATAACTAAAGCACCTATTAATGTTGAAATAATAATTCTCCAGCTTCCAATTTTAGTAAAGATTAAGAATAATGCACCAATGATGATTAAGAATTTAGAGGTCTCACCTACTGAACCAGGAATAATTCCCCAGAACATATCCCAGTAATCATAAATCACTGAATTATTTTGTGCATAAGCCCCTAAAATGGTTTCTCCTGAAATAGCATCGAGATTTTCACCAGCTGCAATCATTTGATCGCGTTCAACTGCACCATGAACCCAGACCTTATCACCTGACATCCATGTTGGATAAGCGAAGAATAAAAATGCTCTAATCGTTAAGGCAGGATTTAGAATATTCATTCCTGTACCTCCAAATACTTCTTTTCCGATAACAACACCGAATACAACTGCAACAGCTAACATCCATAAAGGAATATCGACAGGTACAATTAAAGGCACTAACATTCCTGTAACCAAATATCCTTCTTCAACTTCATGTCCTTTAATGACTGCAAATAAAAATTCTACAGCAAGACCAACACCATAAGATACAATCACTAATGGTAGTACTTGCCATAAACCAACAACGAGATTATCCCATGTCCAAAACGTCGATCCTAAAAATCCGCTAGATGCTTCAATGTCTCCTAATGCTAAGTAATGTTGGTAACCAGCATTAAACATTCCGAAGATTAAACAAGGTACCAAAGCCATGATCACTGTGTTCATGGTTCGCTTTAAATCATCAGCAGCTTTTATATGAGTTCCGTTATGAGTTGTCTCATTCGGTAAGTATAAAAAAGTATGGAGTGCATTAAATGCAGGTGCCATTTTAGTTCCTTTATACTTCTCTTTTAAATTGTGTAAATTACTTTTTAAACCCATTATCCTATCTCTTTAAGCATTAAGTCTAAACCTTTTCTAATGATATTTTGATGTGGTTGCTTAGACACACATATAAATTCTGTCAATGCAAAGTCTTCAGGAGCCACTTCATACATTCCTAAAGCTTCCATTTCATCTAAATCTTCATACTTACAGGCCTTTAATATTTGCATTGGATAAATATCTAACGGAAACACTTCTTCATAAGAACCTGTGACAACAAAAGCACGATGCTCACCATTGGTGTTAGTATTTAAGTCATGTTTTTTATTAGGTGTTAGCCAAGAAAACGTCAACGCTCTTGAAGTTGAAATTTTATTAAAAATCGGCTTATTCCAACCAAAAAATTCATAATCGTCACCTTCTGGAATTACAGAGATTAGATTGTCGTAATACCCTAAACTTCCATCTGGCTTTAATTGTTTTCCAGATAACACATTACCAGAAATTATACGATCGTTACCATCTTTATCTACACCATTATCATAAATCATAGTGGCAACTTCACTACCTATTAAAGTTTTAAAATATCTTGGCTTCTTGACTGAAGAACCTGCTAAAGCAACAATTCGTTCAGCATTAAATTTACCAGTAAGTAGTAACTCACCAATTACAACAAGATCTTGAGCATTGATTGTCCAAACGACTTCTCCTTTATTTACGGGATCAATTTTATTGATATGCGTTCCAACATTTCCTGCTGGGTGAGGCCCAGACACATTATGAATCACAGCATCAGTCATACTTGCCAATGGCGAGTTTTTAGACCCTATGCCTATGTGTACCTGACCTTCAGTTAGTTTAGCTAAAGCTGAAACTGCAGCTTGCAACTCAGCTTCTTTACCTTTCAATACAAAATCCAAATCGGCTGCTAAAGGCGCAGTGGCATAACCAGAAATAAAAATCGATTTAGGCGATTTTTCAGGATTGGCAATAACATCATAAGGTCTTTGTTTGATAAAGGGCCAACATCCAGAAGCTAATAAATGTGCTTTAATTGTGGCAGCATCAGAACTCATGTTGAACTTTCCAAAATCGTTATAAGACTGTTGTTTATCTGCTTGAATTTTAATAGCATCAATACGTCGTTTAGGACCTCTTAATACTTCAATCACAGTTCCAGAAACAGGAGATACAAACTTTACCTCTTCATTTGATTTATCGTAAAAGATAACATCTCCAGCCTTTAAGGCAGTTCCTTCTTTTGCAACAAGTTTTGGAATAACGCTGTGAAAATCTTCAGGTCTGATAGTGCAGAAATTACTTATAATGGCTTGTTCTACTGATTTTTCAGCTTCGCCTACAAGTTTTATATCTAGACCTTTTTTAATCTTAATGTCTTTTGACATACGCTTTTTATTGAAATTAGTTGTCTAAAAATCGGTGCAAAAATACGAATTAATTGAGTAAAAAAACAGCTTATTGATGAAGTTTGTTATTTTTATTGATTCTAAATAAAGACATTCAAATTAGAGACAATAATTAACCAGCACAAATAGACATAATGGTGATGTAAAAGAAATTTTACTGAAACGTGAAATTCAGGAAGATGCCACGAGTTTTCATTGTAGTGACATTGCTCGTCCATGGACTATTTGGGTCAACATCTCTTACAATCTCATCTGTCATAGCAAAAACACCTCTAATGGAAGGTGAAAATTTAAACCATTGGTTATAAAAATCAATACCAAAACCTAGCTCATAAAACATGACATTTTTTGTGGTTCTAAATTGACCTGCACTATTATCGTCTGGATTTTCTTCATTACTGGATAAGTTTATCGAAGTAGAAATACCTCCAACTATAAAAGGCTTAAAATTATTTATACGCTTAGTAGAAATTTTTAACAGTAAAGGAAAGTGCACATACGTAGATTTTACTTCACGTAATAAATCTGAATCATTAAACTCCAAACCATTAAAATAGCTAGGATCATACATGATATTTCTTTGAGAAATAAAAAGTCCTGGTTCGAATCTTAAATCTAAATAGTCATTAATACGCAAGTTGGATACTAAACCAACACTAAAACCAACATTTGTTTCAACAAGTATATCTTTTAAATCTTGTTCATAATTAAATTGATAATCATAACTGTTTACACCCAGAAAAAAACCCCAAGACAAACGATCTTTATCAAAGTTTTCGTTATTCTTAATTTTTTCCCTACTAAATAATTGTGCAGTCGCTGTTTGCGTTACGATTAATAAGGCTAAGACTATAAATACTCTTCTCATAAATTTACATTATGCTTTGGATGCAGTGTAAATAGTTGCAACACCAAAGGTCTGTGGTTGATCTTCAACGTTAATAAACCCAGTTTTACGTAAAATATTGTTTAGTGCTTCACCAAAAGGGAAAACCGAAGCTGATTCACACAAATATGAATAAGCAGATTGATCTTTAGAAAACACTTTTCCAATAGTAGGCAAAATATATTTAGTATAAAAGTTATAGCCTTGTTTAAATGGTGTTTTTACAGGAACAGATGTTTCTAAAATAACAAAAATACCTTGTGGTTTTAAAACGCGTAAAATTTCAGCCAGGCCTTTTTCTAAGGTTTCAAAATTACGAACGCCAAAAGCCACTGTTATAGCATCAAATGAATTATCTTCAAAAGGTAAATTCTCAGAATCACCAACAACCATACTAATTACACCATCTAATTTTTTGGTATTGATTTTAGTTCTACCAACCTCTAACATTCCATCACTAATATCTAAACCTACAATCGATTCGGCATTCGTTTTAGCCAAACTAATAGCCAAATCTCCAGTACCTGTGGCAATATCTAATATGTTTTTCGGCTTTGTTTCAGCAACGATATCAACAACTTTATTTCGCCATTTAATATCTATACCAAATGAAATTACACGGTTTAACCCATCATATTCCTTTGATATATTATCAAACATTTGAGTGACCTGTTGTTTCTTGCTTAGGTCACTATCTTTATATGGTTTTACTTTTGACACCTTCAACTTTTTTGCAAATATAAGACATCTATCTTACAGTATTTAAGAATTTACCTTATGAATTATAATCAAGACCCATTTACTTTATTTGAGATAATATTGTAGTATATTTGTATGTTTTTTCAATACAATTTATTTAATGAAAATAATAATTGCTGGAGCAGGAGAAGTCGGATTTCATTTAGCAAAACTATTGTCATATGAATCTCAAGAGATTACACTTATTGACATTAACAAGGAGAATTTAACATATGCTAATGATCATTTAGATATACGAGTTATCAAAGGTGATGTCACCTCAATAGCTATTTTAAAAGAAGCCAGAATTAATACTTCTGAGCTTTTTATAGCAGTGACTTCTTCAGAAACCACAAATATTACAGCTTGCGTTCTCGCCAAGCAATTAGGTGCAAAACGAACAATTGCCAGAATTTCTAATGCTGAATTTATTGACAATAAGGATGACGTTGGATTTACTAAATTTGGTATTGACGAGCTTATTTCTCCAGAAGCACTTGCCGCTTCAGAAATCGAATTATTATTAAATCAGTATGGCTTTAATGATACTTACGAATTTGAAGAAGGTGCCTTAACCATGCTTAGTTTGCGTTTATCCAGAACAGCATCTTTTGTTAGCAAAACAGTTAAAGAAGCTGCTCAGGTTTTTCCTGAACTCCATTTTATTCCTATTGCTATTCAACGCTTTGGAACGCAATACACCATTATTCCCAGAGGAGACACCCAATTTAAAGAAGGCGATAAAGTTGTATTCATGACCTCTAAAGGTGGAGATGATGAGCTTTTTGAGCTATCAGGTCGTGTTAAAGCTGAGGTAAAAAATGTGATGATTCTTGGTGGAAGCAAAATTGGCTTTAAAACAACAAGAGATCTTAGCGAGAATAAATTTAATGTAAAAATCATTGAGAAAGATAAAGACATTGCTTTTGAACTTGCAGATGACTTACCTAACGCCTTAGTCATTAATGGTGACGGTAGAAACGTTGAGCTTTTAGAGGAAGAAAACATCAGTGACATGGATGCTTTTATTTCAGTTACTGGTAATTCAGAAACTAATATCATGTCATGTCTGGTTGCAAAATCAAAAGGCGTTAGAAAAACCATTGCCTTAGTTGAAAACATGGATTATTACCAATTATCTCAATCTATTGGTATTGACACACTTATTAATAAAAAACTTTTAGCAGCAAATAACATCTTTAGGTACATTAGAAAAGGTGAAGTTTTAGCCATGACAAAACTGACTAATATGAATGCTGAACTATTAGAGTTTGAAGTCAATTCGGCAAATTCTAAAATCACCAAAAAACCTATTAAAGATTTAGACTTTCCTCGATCTGCAATTATTGGAGGTATTATTAGAAACGAAACAGGTATTATTCCTTTAGGTAGTTTCCAAATACAAGAAGGCGATAAAGTTGTCGTTTGTTGTTTACCAAGATCTATTACAAAAGTTGAATCTTTTTTCTTTTAAAATGTTCATTAAATTAAGACCATAGCAACCAACCAATGAAACTCAATTTCAAAATTATTTTCCATTTTTTCGGATTGTTATTGTTGTTTAATGGTGGCTTCATGCTGTTGGCTGCATTAATGAGTTTTATCTATAAAGATGGTGTAACAACACAAATTTTATTATCAGGAATATTAGTGGTTATCGTCGGTGGAATTTTGATGCTCACCACAAAAAATCACAAAAAAGAACTAAATAAACGGGAAGGATATCTTGTGGTCTCCTTTGGCTGGATTGTGATGGCGCTTACTGGCACACTACCTTATCTTTTAACCGAATCTATTCCTAGTTTTACAGACGCCTTTTTCGAAACGATGTCTGGTTATACCACGACTGGAGCCTCTATACTAAATGATATTGAATCTATTCCTGAAGGTGTATTATTCTGGCGAAGTCTAACGCACTGGATTGGTGGTATGGGAATTATTGTTCTCGCCATAGCAATTTTACCATTATTAGGTATTGGTGGTATGCAGCTTTTTGCTGCTGAAGCTCCTGGTCCTAATGCAGACAAACTACATCCTCGAATAACAGATACAGCTAAACGACTATGGCTTATTTATTTTGGTTATACAGCTGCTGAAACGATTTTATTACAAGTTGCCGGAATGTCCTTTTTCGATGCCATAAATCATTCCTTATGCACCTTATCAACTGGAGGTTTTTCTACTAAAAATGCTAGTGTTGCGTATTGGAACGGACAACCCATCATCCAGTACATAATTATAGTGTTTATGTTTTTGGCAGGTACCAATTTTGTATTGAGTTACTTTGCGTTTAAAGGAAAAGTACAAAAGGCTATACGAGATGAAGAATTCAAACTCTATTTTAAATTTATAGCATTATTTACAATAATTGCAGCACTCATTATCTATTTTAGAGCAGACTTCTCAATATCTTCAATTGATCATCCAATGGTATATGGCAAAGGTGAAGCTTCAATACGTCATGCTTTGTTTCAGGTGATAGCCATCATTACCACTACTGGATTTGTAACTGCAGATTACACTTTATGGACTCCATATTTAGTGGTATTTTTCTTTGGATTAATGTTTCTTGGCGGATCGGCTGGAAGTACTTCAGGTGGTGTAAAAGTTGTTCGCCATATGATTATGATAAAAAATGGATTTCTCGAATTTAAAAGAGCATTACATCCCAATGCCGTATTACCTGTTCGATACAATAAAAGGAGCGTTACAGGAAATATTGTTTTCAACATTTTAGGTTTCTTCATACTTTATATGATTTCTTTTATTGTTGGTGCTTTGGTGTTTTCTATGTTCCAGATTGATTTTGAATCTTCTATCGGACTTTCTGCTTCAAGTTTAGGAAACGTTGGACCAGCTCTTGGTAATTTCGGACCAGTAAACAACTATGCTGCATTACCTGCACTTGGAAAATGGTGGTCTGCTTTTCTAATGCTTATTGGTCGTTTAGAACTCTTCACAGTGCTGATATTATTAACTCCTTTTTTCTGGAGAAACCGATAACTCTGAAATATTTTTTCAATTTTAACAATTTCAAAACACATTAGTAATTATAGGTAGTTCGAGAATTTTATGCTTGACTTTTAACGCTTTAGAAGACAAATCGCTGTAACATTTTTAAGGATAATACGTCTTATTTGTATAATCATAAAAAATCAACCATCATGGAATTATTAATTACTCAAGAATTAGAACCGTTACCCATACGTCATTTAGAAACAGAATTTGAAACACCTGAAGGCTTATTAAATTCAAACTATAAAAAAGTTGTTAAATGTAATTTAAACAACCTTAATTCAAATTCAATCTTTGGTATTAGGCAACGTGTAAAGAGCAGACAATATCAATTTACTTCAAGTATTGAAACGCTTTTAAAAGTGTCTGTTTTTGCAATCGCCTTAGCAGTTATTTTATAATACTGCATTACAATTAGATCTTTTAACTGGTACGATTGAGTACTCTCAAAACTATCTTTTACATTTATAATTAAGACCTCTTCGATTCGTGATTTACGACATCGGATGGCATTATATACTCTAGTAGTAACATATAATTTCTGAAATATTTCAGAGTAAAAAAAAGATATTATGAGCTCAATGTCAGCAATGAATGTTTCATTAAACAATAATAGAAAACTATTAAAAAACAGAAAGCACAAACCATTTACTAAAATGAATGGAGGACCTGGTAAAACACGAATTTACAAGCCTTACACTTTGCCTAAATTACAACCTCATATTTTAAGACGTATCAGGCTAAAAACCCGCAGACAAAACAAAAGGCTATTCATTAAAAAATTAATGATTGGAATAGTTGTTATCTTAATGCTTACCTATTGGCTTTTTCAACTATAAAAAAAACCAGTTTAGCTAAAACTAAACTGGTTTTCAAATTTCTATAGAAATTAAATTTAAGACAATATATCCTTAATTCGTTTAACAGCTTCAATAATTTGCTCTTGTGAAGCTGCATAAGAGATTCTTATACAATCAGGATTACCAAAAGCTTCTCCTGTAACAGTCGCAACGTTAGCATGCTCTAACAAAAACATAGATAACTCTGTTGCGTTATGGATTGTAGTTCCTTTGATAGTCTTTCCAAAGTAATAAGACACATCTGGAAACACATAAAAGGCACCTTCGGGTTCATTGGTTTTAAACCCTTCAATATCGCTAAGCAAACGTAAAATAAGCTGACGCCTTACTTTAAATTCGTCAATCATGTATTGCACCTTAGAAGGCGGTTCGTTTAAAGCAGTAATAACTGCTCGTTGTGCTATACAATTGGCACCACTAGTCACCTGACCTTGCATCTTGTTACAAGCTCGCGCAATTTCAGCTGGAGCTCCAATATATCCAATTCTCCAGCCTGTCATAGCAAACGCTTTAGAAACTCCATTTACTGTAACGGTTCTATTGTACATGTCTTCAAACTGAGCCATACTGGCATGTTCTCCAACAAAATTGATGTGCTCGTATATTTCATCAGATACTACAATAATATTAGGGTGTTTTTGTAAAACATCAGCTAAAGCTCTAAGTTCTTCTTTACTATATACTGAGCCACTTGGATTACAAGGAGAGCTGTACCAAATCATTTTTGTCTTTGGTGTAATTGCAGCTTCTAATTGTTCTGGAGTGAGTTTAAAGTCATTTTCTATTGAGGTCTTAACCTCTACTGGAACACCTTCATTTAATTTGACAATATCACTATAACTTACCCAGTAAGGACAAGGTAAAATAACCTCATCACCTTTGTTTAAAATAACAGCAGCTACATTTGCTAAGGCTTGTTTTGCACCAGTTGAAACCACTATTTGTGGTAAGGTGTAGTCAAGCTGATTATCTCTTTTAAACTTTGTAATGATAGCTTGTTTTAATTCAACATAACCATCAACAGGAGTGTATGTATTATAATCATCATCAATAGCTTGTTTAGCCGCTTCTTTGATATAATCTGGCGTATTGAAATCTGGTTCTCCAAGACTTAAACCAATGATATCTTTGCCCTGTTCCTTCAATTCTCTTGCTTTAGCTGCCATAGCAAGAGTAGCAGAAGTTGACATGTTTAGTACTCTTTCTGAAAGTAGGCTCATGTTGTGATTCGTTATTTTAAACTGCAAATTATATTAAGCCACACTAGGTTTTCTGCCTAATTCTTTTAATTGCTGATAATGTTCTGAAATAGCTGTCCATATAGAATTGTATTCGTTGTAAGGTAAACTAAATTCATGAGCCGTTTCTCTTACAATTTTAGCTATATTTTTATAATGAACATGGCTTATATTTGAAAACAAATGATGCTCAACTTGTCTATTTAAACCTCCTGTATAAAATTCAACAATCCAGCTTTTAGGTGAAAAATTAGATGTAGTAAACAGTTGGTGAATTGCCCAAGTATTTTTCATGTTTCCATTCTCGTCAGGTAATGGCATTTCAGTATTAGGCATTACATGTGCTAATTGAAAAATTACGCTTAAAATAATTCCAGCTGTATAATGCATGATAAAAAACCCAATTAATACTTGCCACCAAGCGTATCCTAAAGCAATTGGTAACACTACCCAAATAGAATAATATAATATTTTACCAATAATTAACTTTGTCCATTGTGTTGCAGGATTAGGAAAATCGCCATAAGATAATTTACGCTTAAGATAAACATAAGTCTGCTTAAAGTCTGTGGTAATAGCCCAATTAACAGTCAATAAACCATATAATAAAAAAGCGTAGTATTTTTGGTATTGATGAATTTTTAACCATTTAGAGTGTTTAGAAAAACGAATTATTCTTCCTGCATCAATATCTTCATCGTGTCCTTGAATATTCGTATAAGTATGATGTAATACATTGTGTTGTACTTTCCAGTTGTAATCGTTACCAGCTAAAATATGGATACTGCTTCCCATTAATTTATTAACCCATTTTTTGCTCGAGAAAGACCCATGATTTGCATCGTGCATGACATTCATACCTACTCCTGCCATCCCAATTCCTATAACCATCATACATATAACCTGCAACCAAGTTGGCAAATCAACTGTTAATAATAACACTAATGGCCCTAGCAATAAGGTGAACATTATTATAGCCTTTATGTATAACTTCCAGTTTCCTGTTTTCTTAATATTGTTTTCCTTAAAATATTCATTAACTCGTTTATTTAATGTCCTGAAAAATTTAGCAGAGTCTGTTCTTGAAAAAGATAGCGTTTGCTTTGTCATAGTTTTGGTGTTTTTTTAGTACTAACGTAAATTAATTAGCCTTCGTATGATGTGGCAAATATAAATAATTAAAACTGCTGTAATGCTAATTAAATCGTAAAAATATACACATAAAAATGCATACTTTTGTTGAAAATTCCAATCGATGCAACTTATTAAAAAACATTTTCCAGAATTAACAGACACTCAATTAAAACAGTTTGAGCAACTAGAAACACTATATAAGGACTGGAACTTAAAGATAAATGTAGTCTCTCGAAAAGATATTGATGAATTATATTTACGTCACGTGTTACATTCACTAGGAATTGCAAAAGTGGTGTCTTTTTTGCCAGACACAAAAGTTTTAGATGTTGGTACTGGTGGTGGTTTCCCTGGGATTCCGTTAGCCATATTATATCCTGAAACTCAATTCCATTTAGTTGATAGCATCGCTAAGAAATTAAAAGTTGTTAATGAAGTAGTTGATGGATTAAGCTTAACAAATGTAAAAACAACTCATGATCGGGTTGAAAATATTGATGATCAATTTGATTTTATTGTAAGCAGAGCTGTTGCGATAATGCCAACATTTGTACATTGGGTTAAGGGAAAAATTGCAAAAGAGCAAAAACACGACCTTAAAAATGGAATATTGTATTTAAAAGGAGGAGACTTATCTAAGGAGTTAGAAACTTACAAAACTGCAACAATTTATAATTTAAGTGATTATTTTAAAGACGACTTCTTTGAAACAAAAAAAGTAGTACACTTGCCTCTTAAATTTAGAGGATAAATCAGTTGATTTCATCTGTAATCACTTCCTAAACTAGTTTATATATGATAGTAACTCTGATAGACAAAAAAGCCGTTTGAAAGATATCAAACGGCTTTTTTTATATTTTTAAAATATTGCTTATTGCTTAACAATTCTTTTGGTTGTTAAACTACCTTCAGCATTTACAAATTGTATAATATAAGCTTGAGATGCTAATAATAATGCCAAAAATGCTCAGATTGCTCTTCTGAATGAAGACAAACCTTATGAGTAGGTTGTGTCATTATTTAAATCTACTAAAAGAGGTTAATTCAAAATAAATTAACCTCTTTTTTTTGAATACTGTTTTAGTGATTATCTCACTATAACCTTAGTACGATACGTTAAACTATCTTTTGTTTCCAAATTTAGAACATACATTCCTGAGGTTAAATTCAATGCTATTACTGTTCTGTTGTTAAGTGAATCAACGTTTGTTTTAAAAACTGTTTTTCCAGTCATATCAATTAAAGAAACTTTAACATCTTCAATTAAAGTGTTGTTCAAAATAACCAATTCATTGTCTATTGGATTACTCTCTATGTTTACAGAAAAAGATTTTTCAAATACTGAATCAGATAAAGTCTCTTGAATAATTTCACTCAAAGCAAATGCAACGTTCTCATTTGTTAGAGTCACATGCGGTTCATTATCATCAGGCATATACCAATTTACAAAAGGGGTCTCATTCGTAGTTACAGTTGCAAGTGAATTAAACCAGTTAATGTTAGTGTTTCCAGGTTCGAATGCCATAGCACTAACACTAGGAATAAAATTAAAATAATCTGTGCTCAGAGCACCTAAAAATTCGCCAACAAGTCCATCTGTGTCTAGATCTGTAGTCAGACCAAGAATATCAAAAAGTCCTCCAGAGGCTGCATCTATTCCACCAGAAAAATTTGGTGCTTCAGCACTAGCATTATTAATTCTATCATTAGCTAGAGGAAACCACCATGCAAAATCTAAATGCACTTTGCTCACTTCTATTTGAGTTCCAGCATTAGGTGTAAAATAGGTTTCTACTTTTAAATCTGCTCCAGTCATAATATTTATATCTGCATCTAAAATTTGACTACCAGGCATTAAATTACTTGGTGAAGCCATATTGTTCTGGTAACGATTATTAATTCCGCTACCATTAATAATTGATACATTTCTGGTAAGTTCAGGGAAGCCCGAAGTTGTTAGATTGTGCAGTCTATTATCAAATATAGATTTAAAGTAATATGGTTGTGGTAAAGCTAGAGCACTATTAAAAGTAACACCATCACTATTAGTAATGTGAGATTCAAATTGATCTGTTAACATTTGTCTTGCTGCTGGAGATTTTAACATTCCATCAATAATAGGTTGCAATTCTTCGACATTTTGATCACCAAGAATCCAAAAATCATCTAAACCAAAAGCTAAGAAATTAAACTGATGTTGAAAACTAATAGGCACATTTGCTCCATGGTGAGGTGCATCAAAAGAAATCCAGAGCCTAGTATCGTGATCCATATTTTGATTTTCCATATAATTAAGTGCATAACGTGAAATAAGCCCACCCATACTTGGTCCAATAACAACATTCTGCTCACTACCCACTTTATCCGTATTAATTAAGTTTATTAAATCGACTAGCAACATCGCATTACGCTCAATAAAATCCGCACCACCATCAACAATCGCATTATCCTGTGCTCTGACGTATTTTGGGAAGTTTAAAATGACAATATCAAAGCCTTCATCTCTCACAATATCACCTAAGTTTGAAGTTGTGTTTCCGTCATTAAAATTCAATAAATCATAAATTCCTGAAATAGTTCGTCCATCATCTGGATCAAAACCATCTACTAAAAAAATAGGCTTATCCAAAACATTATCTGCACTTAGAAAGAGTTCATATTCACCAGTTCCAGGATAGGAAGTCGTTTCTCCATAGACCGATAAATCTGGAGTAATACTGGAGCTAAACGTATTAATAACCTCACCAGATCTTGAATATATATCTGCATTAGAATATGAAATTTCAATAGTAGAATTTCTTAAAATTGTCTCACCTGAGTCCAGTGTAATTTTAAACTGAATCAGCTTTTCACCGTTCTCAGAATAATTAACAGTTATATGTTCATTGAAATTAATGAGTCTGAAACCATTTCCATCATTAAAATCGATTTCTATAGATGAGATGGACGCACTCGAAGTATTAAAAACATGATTAGCCGACAATTTATATGTTGTTTGTAACCCTTTATGACCAGTCCTTAAAGCAGAAGCGACTATCAATTGTTTTCTTTCAAAAACAGCAGAGCCATTATTGATTAAATACCCTTGGGCATCTATTGAAACAGAATTACTCTGTAAAGCCTCATCTGTTATGATTTCATATTCAGATTGCAAAATCGCTAACGGAATCACCTCTGTGATATAGCTGTCTTCACTAAGTGTTTTCAAGTGTTGTAATGGTGGTAATTGTTTTTCTAAATCACCTTGAGCAATTGCCTTATATGCCTGGTAAAAGGCAAATGTGCGAATCGGTTTTTCATTATAACTTTGAATATCTATAACTGGAGATTTATGAACTAAAACATTAGTCTCCATATTTGCAGTATCAAATTTTAGAAGCGGATTTTTTTTGTCTTGAGCAAAAATTGAAATTGAAAACATCAAGACAAAAGCCAGGTAATTTTTTTTCACGTTGTAGGATGATTAGTTTTTATAAATATACAAAAATCTTAATATCAAAAAACCCAAAGCGAATTGCTTTGGGCTTAATTAATTTATCATACAAAAATCCTATTCTCCTAAAAACGGATAACGATAATCTGTAGGTGTTACAAATGTTTCTTTTATCATTCGTGGAGACACCCAACGCAATAAATTAAGTGCACTTCCCGCTTTATCGTTAGTCCCTGAAGCTCTCGCTCCTCCAAAAGGTTGTTGACCAACAACAGCTCCAGTTGGCTTATCGTTGATGTAAAAGTTTCCAGCACAATTTTGTAAGGCTTTTGTCGCTTCCTGAATTGCATATCTATCTTTAGCCAAAATAGCTCCAGTTAATGCATATTCACTTGTTTCATCTACTAGTTTTAAAGTTTCAGAGTATTGATTTTCATTATATACATATATCGTAATTACAGGTCCGAATAATTCAGTACACATTGTAGAATATTTCGGATTGCTAGTAACAATTACAGTAGGCTCAATAAAATAACCTTTACTCTTATCGTAGTTTCCTCCAACGATAATTTCGGCATCACTATCAGCTTTAGCCTGATCTATATATTTTGCGAGTTTATCAAACGACCCTTCATGAATCACTGCAGTTATAAAATTCTCTAAATCTGCAGGAGAACCCATTCTGAAAGATTTTACGTCTTCAATAACATAATTCTTAACGTCATCCCAAATATTAGAAGGAATGTAAGCACGTGAAGCTGCACTACATTTTTGTCCTTGAAACTCAAAAGCACCTCTTGAAATTGCTGTAGCCACTTGCTTAGCATTTGCCGTTTTATGAGCTATGATAAAATCTTTACCTCCTGTTTCTCCAACAATTCTAGGATATGTCTTATAATGATGAATGTTGTTTCCTATTTTTTTCCATAGTTCTTTAAAAATGTAAGTAGAACCAGTAAAATGTAATCCTGAAAAATCTGGACTATCCATAACTGTATCAGTAATCATTACAGGATCACCAAA
Organism: Psychroserpens mesophilus; assembly: GCF_050617655.1. Classification (GTDB taxonomy): domain Bacteria; phylum Bacteroidota; class Bacteroidia; order Flavobacteriales; family Flavobacteriaceae; genus Psychroserpens; species Psychroserpens mesophilus_A. The sequence goes on from NZ_JBODQC010000009.1 coordinate 63,321, forward strand.
CACCACATTAATGACACCTGGAGGAACTCCGGCTTCTTCAAAAACATCCATAATAACTTTAGCTGAAAATATCTGACTATCACTTGGTTTCCAAACTACAACATTTCCCATCATTGCCATACATGCAGGAAGGTTTCCAGCAATGGCAGTAAAGTTAAATGGTGTCACTGCATATACAAATCCTTCTAAAGGACGATATTCTAATCTGTTCCATGCATCACTTGTACTTTCTGGTTGTTCATGATAAATATCTGTCATAAACTGAACGTTAAAACGCAAGAAATCTATTAGCTCACATGCTGCATCAATTTCAGCCTGATGAACAGTTTTTGATTGCGCAATCATAGTTGCTGCATTTATTTTTGCTCGATAAGGACCTGCAATTAACTCGGCTGCTTTTAAGAAAATTCCAGCACGTTGTTCCCATGGCAAATTAGCCCATTCTGTTCTGGCTTCTAGAGCTGTAGAAATTGCAGTTTCAACATGAGATTTTTCTGCTAAATGATACGAACCAACAATATGCTGGTGATCATGAGGAGCTGACATGGTTTTTGTATTTCCTGTCGTGATGTGTTTTCCATCGATGTATAAAGGCACATCAATTTGTGAATTCCACATGTTGCTGTAAGCCTCTAATACTGCATCACGTTCTGGTGAACCTGGAGCATACGATTTTACAGGTTCATTTATAGCTATTGGTACGTTGAAAAATCCTTTTCCCATCTTAAATTTTGATTTAAAAATTGGTTATTGTTTTGAAGATGCAAAGGTACAATTTTTTGACAACTAATAAATCTAACAACTATTAAATGGAAGTTAAAATACTGAGTTATTTTTTGTAAGTTGCTTTCTTTAATTTGATATGAACGACGGCATTATTCTCACACTTGCTTATCCAGAAACCATAGTGTCTCATGCTGAAGAATGGTATTCTCCGTTTTTAAAATATTTCTTTATAGGAAACAATAAGCATGTTAGAGCTGGACATGCGGCTTTAGTATTAATTGATAAGGCTACTGGTGTGTTAGAATATCACGATTTTGGAAGATATATCACCTCTTCACCAGACGGAAGAGTTAGAGGAAGAGAAACGGATTTTGAACTTCATTTTCCTATTAAAGCTGATATCGAAAATGACACTATTAAAAATCTTAAAGACATTTTGATTTATCTAGCCACACATCCCAAAATCACACATGGCGATGGTAAATTATATGCTTCTGTATGCAATGCTGTTGATTACAAAAGAGCAAGGCAACATATAACGTCTCAACAAAAGCTTGGGTTTATCCGTTATGCCGCTTTTATTAAAGACGCTTGCAATTGTGCTCGTTTTGTAACAGACAGTCTTATTGCCAGTGTAACAGATTCTAAAATTAAATCATCACTTATCAAATCTAACTATTTTACACCAAGCACTATTGGTAATGTGGTTATCGCAGATACCGAAAATGATGTGTATGTAGTTTCTGAAAGTGGTGAAATTTCTGAATTTAAGTCTAGTGTAAGTAAAGTGAATCGACGTTTGTTTTTAGACACTTTAAAAGATTATGATCCTAATTTGATTGGCACATTAAAACCTAAACACAATGAAGTGAAAGCTGATCATGCACAATGGCTTGGTGGAATTGCCGCAGGCGCATGGTTTGAAATTCACGATATAAATCAACAAACGAAATTCCGTTTCAGGAGAATTTCACCTCATGGAAATATTGATTGCGATGGAGTTTACAAAGTCAATTCTGAAACATTTGACATTTCAATCCACTACGAATTTATTCATTATTCAAACTGTCAATTTTTTCATATTGAGCAGAATAATAAAACGTATAAGTTTAAGGAAAATTTCAAGGACTAACTAATTAAGGGCAAAAGGCGCACTTAATTTAAATGAAGGAATAATCACCTTAAATTTATTGGTGTTTGAAAAATTAACCATATTGTAGTGACCTTGCATTGCTCCAAAAGGAGATGTGAGTAAGCAGCCCGAATTATAAGTATGAGACTCTCCAGGTTTTAACACAGGTTTTTTTCCGATGACACCTTCACCTTCAATAATTTCAACATTATTAAGAGCATCTAGCACTTTCCAGTATCTGGAGTTTAGTTGAACCGAATCTTTACTTTGATTTTCAATTGTTACTTTATATCCAAATGCGAAATGCACTTTATAATTTTTATAAAATGTGCCTTCGAAAGTTGTTTCGACAGAAATTTTTATACCGCTTGTAACCTGTTGTACCATTAAAGAATTTCAATTAAAGTTTCAAAAATAGCTAAATTTTGAATGAATATCTGCGTTTTTTTTCAATTATACAAAATTTTAACACGATATCCTGATTTTTTGCATTTACTTAAAAGTCTTCAGAATCGACAAAATTTTCTAAGGTTTTAAAAAATAAAAGCATGTCTTTTTCTTCGACTTGAGTATTAATCGTGACCAGTCTCACAAAAGTATTTCCCCTAAATGTTCCGTAGCCAACCATTAATTTAGAATGCTCATATAATTTCGTGCAGAGGCTTTCAGCTGAAATCCCTTTGTAATTAAAGCACACCGAAATAGAATTGTCGAAACTATACAATGTATAATCTGAATTTGACCTGATATAATCTCTGGCTACATTTGCCAGATAAAACTGATAATCTACAATTTTTTCAAGTCCGTTATTACCAACCGATTTCCAAAGCGTCCATAATTTTAAAGCATCATTACGTCTGCCACATTGAAGTGAAGTCTTGCCCAAATTAAAAGCATCATCATCTGTTTGATATAAATAATCTGCATCATTAGAGAACGACTGATACAAGTGTTTTTTATCTTTAGTAACAATAATCGAACATCCTAAAGGCGTACCTAACATTTTATGTGCATTCACGCTAAAAGAGTCGGTTAGTGCAATGCCTTCAACTAAATGTTTGTATTGTTTACTAAAAATCACAGAACCACAGTATGCGCCATCTAAGTGCAACCAAAGATGATGTACTTTACAAATCTGACTGATTTTAACGACATCATCAAAAGCTCCTAAAACAGTTGTGCCAGCAGTCGCATTCACAAAAAAAGGATGATATCCTTTATCCAGATCTTCTTTTATCTGAAGCTCTAACTCTTCAGGAAGCATTTCTCCTTTGGCATTAGTTTTTACAGATCGTACCTGATGTCTTCCAATACCAACAAATGAAGCATTTTTAGTTACAGAATAATGTGAGGTATCAGACGTATAAGCAATTAAAGTTTTAGACATGCCTTCATTTCTAATTGAAGCATCAAAAGCATCTCTTGCCATTAGCATTGCCATGTAGTTACACATTGAACCTCCAGGTGCAATTGTACCATCACTATTTTCTCCATAGCCAATACGCTCACATATACTTTGCAATATAATTTTCTCAATACCAACCTGAACTCCAGCAACTTTATAAGTATACATGCTATTGTTGAGCATTACTGCGAGCAAATCTCCTAACGTAGCTCTGGAAATTCTTCCTCCGAACAACTGATTAAAAAAAGCCTTAGATGCCGTTTTTGGTGTGCTTCTAATGATTTCTTTTAATGTATCTTTAAAAGTGTCGTCAATGGTTGGCTCATCGTGAAGTTCAATATCAATCGTATCATATAATTTTTTAGTATCTATTGGTATTGCAACCGGATTATTTGTTTCTTCAGAAATTAAGAATTCGGCTAATTCTATAAACAATTTTAAGTCGTCGTGCATACCTGATTATGATTCTAAAATTTTTGGCTTTGTGTAAATTTATCCCTATTTTTTCGGAATATTAAAATAATCCCACTCAAATTTATTGATAGCATATTGAAATCTCCAGAAAACATTCAAGAACTTTTACAATTGTTGTCGGAATCTTCAAATACACATTACCACTCTATTCTAAATAATTTTGACTTCAACGCCATAGATTTTAAAGCTTTTGAAAGTTGGTCTTCTGAAAAATACACCAGAAACTGTATGTATAAAGATGCTCAATTTGAATTGATTTTACTGTGCTGGAATGAAGGGCAAGAAACATCGATTCACGACCATAATGGAGAAGATTGCTGGGTTTATGTATTAGAAGGCGAAATGGAAGAGGTTTTCTATTCAACAGATAATTTTAATAACTTAAGAGAAGAAGGTTCGCAATCTTTAGCACCTCATCAATTGTCATTTATGAACGACGGAATTGGGTTTCATAAGCTAAGAAACCATTTTAAGGGAAAGTCTGTAAGTTTACATTTATATGCCAAACCAATAGACCAATGTCGCTTTTACTGCGAAACTTCAGAGCAATTTATCGAAAGAAAACTAAATTATGACACCTTCAAAGAAATGGTTTTTTCAGCTGAGTCTAATTCAATTTAATTAGAAATATTTACAGAACTTGCTTCTCCAAATCCGATTAATTCATCATACCTTGCTCCCAGATCTCTGTAATACACAAGTACTTTGTAATTATTTTCCGTTTGCCAGAAATTTCCACTAATACGACCTTCGTCTAGATTTCCTTTAGGATCAACTACCACATATTTATAGTTATAAAATCCTTGTTTGAGTTTGAATGCTGCCTGATAAAAATTTTCATTTTTATTAAATATCATTCTATTCATATCCTCTAGCGCATAATTATTGAAATTGCCATAAACATATATTTCACTGCCATCTGTAAATTCAGGATAGGCTAACGCAAAATGTGTCATCGTGTAATCTGCTTCTATACTAACATCTTCAACATCAATTGCTGTGACCAAAAAATTACCATTAATATCAGGATTGTAAGTGTAAGGCTCATTAGCTCGTGGAGCATTAACAAACAGATAGTTATGATAAATGTCTTTCAAATCAATAAATTGAACACCAACATTTGCCGCTCTTACATCCTTATTTTCAAAAAAGCGAAATTCGTTTCCTCCCCAAAAAGCTGTTTCATTGGTATATCTGTAAACCAGTTCTTTTCCTAAAGTGTATTGTGGCTTTACATTTTTAATCGCTGTGGGCAAATTATTATTTTGTATTATTAACACATTAACAGTTTGTAACGGATTGTTAAGCGTTAAGCTATTTGAATTTATAGAAATATCAACACTTTGTTTTCCTGCTATATACTTTACATCTCTAGAACGTTTTACAGCAACACCAACACCAACTTTTTGTTCATATATCATAAACTTTCTAGTAAATACCAATTCTCTATCATCATTAAAAATTGAAATCATATAATTCCCTGTTTTAGTTAAAGCTCTGGTTTGCGCGTTAGGAATTTGTAATCTGTAGTGAGAGTATAATTGATAAGCATTATAAGAATTTTGGTAGTTTACAATTCTAAAATCATCGAATCCTACCATGTATTCCATTTTTACAAGATTAGATTTTGTCCAATCATAATTATAATGCTCAATAGTATAGTAAAAATCAGGCTCTGTTGCCACCAAAGCATCAAACTCTAAATAAAAAGGTTCATTTAATCTTAAAACTGGCAATTCTCCTTGAGGTGTATTTCTACTTTTGAAGGTAATTGTTTTGATATAGTTTGGCGGATTGACTTCTTCTACTTGAGCGAATAAAAAAAAAGGAAAACAAGAAACGAATAAAAATAAGGTACTGAATTTCATTTAAGATGGTTTTATGAGTTAAATATAAGCAAAATTCATGCCTTTTTACAGAGCGTTAACGGTATTTTATAAGGATTATGGAATTTAATAGTATTGACCTTTAAAGGCACTTAGCACAATTGCAGTTGCTGTAGCCACATTTAAACTTTCTGTGGCTTTCAAATTTCCAAAACGAGGAATCCCTATTTTTTTATTGACTAAACGTTCAATTTTTGAAGAAATTCCATTAGCTTCATTACCCATGACTATAATGCCTTCTTCTGGTAAAGCTCCAGAATAAATACTGTTTCCCTCCATAAAAGTTCCAAAGATTTCAAGCTTAGACTGTTCTAAATAATCTTCTAAATCTGTGTAAGTAATTTGCACTCGAGTTAACGAACCCATTGTCGCCTGAATGACTTTTGGATTATAACAATCAACTGTTTCCAGACTACAAACAAGATGGTCTATACCAAACCAGTCACACAACCGAATTATGGTTCCTAAATTACCTGGATCTCTTACATCATCAAGAGCTAAAACCAGTGACGATTTTATTACAGATTTAGAGTTTGGTATTTTAAAAATAGCTACTGCTGTATTGGGTGTTTTTAAAGCACTGATTCTTTGCAGGTCTTTTTGTGAAATCAATCTGGTTTCTGCATCAAAAACAGCATCTGTTGCGTATAGTTGATACAACACAAATTCAGAATCTAAAAATTCACGAATGCCTTTTATTCCTTCCACTACAAAAAGCCGTTCTTGTTGTCGCCCTTTTTTTTGTGCTAAGGATTTAATTAACTTAATCTCATTTTTTGTTATACTCAAAATGTATTTACTTTTGCTTCAAATTAAGGATTTACAAAGTAATACTTTTTTGGTCTATTATTTGTTATGCTATAGAACATTAAAACTGTACATTTGAATTACGTCGTCTTTCTAATTGATTTTTGTTGAAAAAAAGTCTCTATTACATATCGGTTCTCTTAATTGCTATTTCATTTACAACGTCATGCAACGTCATGAAACGCGTTGGTGAAAATGAACACTTATTAACCGAAAATACCGTTTTAGTTGATGACAAAAAAGATAAAACCGAAACAATTAGTAATCTTATTTATCAAAAACCTAATGGTGAATTATTAGGCATTCCGCTTCGGCTTCATATTTTTAATTTAGCAAGACCTAATATAGACTCTATTTTAAATGATAAATATCGGAATCCTGAAAACCCAAGAACTGGACAAAAAAAATTACTGTCTTTAAAACAGTATGAAGCGCTTATCAATTCAAAAAAAGGCTTCAATGAATGGCTTAAAAAAACAGGTGAAGCTCCAGTTATTTTTAATGAAACTAAAGCAGAACGAACTGCTGTAGGACTAAGAAAATACTTTTACAGCAAAGGCTGGTTCAATGTAAAAACGTCATTTCAGGTTGAAAAAGACAGCACTCAAAGAGCAAAGGTGACTTATAATGTTGCTCGTGGAAATCCATATTTCTTAGATTCTATTACAACCAACATCGCATCTCCTGTAGTGGATTCTTTATATCATACCAAATTCGAAAAACACGCTCTAATTAAAAAGGGACAGCAATTTGATGAATTAAATTATACAAATGAACGCAACAGACTTACCTCAGAGCTGAGAAACTCGGGTTTATACCATTTTGGTCAGGATTACATACGCTTTGATATTGATACTATTTTACCTGGCGATAAAGTAAACACAGAATTAATTATTGAAAACAGAGCCATTCGTTCTGAAGATTCTATATCACGTGTGCCCTTTAAAATTTATAAAATAAAAGATGTCAACATCTATAGCGATTACAGATTTGAAAATAAAGACAAAGCCATTACAGATTCAATTCAGTATGAAAATTACAACCTTTATAGCTATGAAAAATTAAAATATAGACCCAAAGCATTAACTGATGCCGTTTTTATTAGTAAAGGACAAATATTTAGAGATCTTGACAGAACCCGAACCTACAGGTATTTGAGCGAACTAAAAGCTTTTAATTATCCAAATATTGAATACATTGAAAATGAACAAGACACCACCTTAACTGCAAATATTTATTTATCACCTAAAAAAAAGTATGACTTAGGTTTCGATTTTGATGTCACCCAAAGTAACATCCAAACCGTTGGATTTTCTATAAGCACTGGCCTTATAATTAGAAATGTTTTCAGAGGTGCTGAGACTTTAGAGATATCAGCTCTGGGAGCTATTGGTGCATCAAGAGACGCCTCAGATAGTAAAGATCAATTTTTTGACATCAATGAATATGGAGGAAACCTTAGATTAAGCATTCCACGACTTTTTTTCCCTTTAAATACAGATAAAATTATTCCTAAATATATGTCTCCCAGTACTCGAATAAGTATAGGAGCCACAAGTCAACGCAATATTGGTCTTGATAAACAAACCTTAACAGGTGCCTTTAACTATAATTGGTTTCCTTCAAAAAAAGTAACTAATAATATTGATTTATTTAATGTACAGTTTGTAAAAAACTTAAATACAGACAACTATTTTGGCGTCTATCAAAATTCTTATGACAGATTAAATCAAATTGCCAAAGACGTCAATTACATTATCAGCAGCGACGACTTATCTATTCCAAATGGTGCAGATGCATTTATAAATGATGTTTTAACCAATAACACCTCGTTAATTCCTAATGATGACAGCTATCAGGATGTCAGCAATATTTCACAGCGTAAAGATCGTCTTACAGAAGACAACCTTATTTTTTCATCAAGTTTCAATTACGTCAAAGACCGAAGAGAAAATCTTTTTGATAATGACTTTTCTATTTTTAGATTTAGAGCTAAAGCCGCAGGAAACCTTCTTACCAACTTATCTAAGGTAATTGGCTTAAACAAAAACAGTAATGACAAATATGAACTATTCGGTGTACGTTTTTCTCAATTTATAAAAACCGAATTTGACTATGTTAAACATTGGGACTTAGGCAAAAAAAATATATTTGCAATACGAAGTTATTTCGGGATTGCAATCCCATATGGAAACTCTGACAACATCCCTTTTGCAGAAAGTTTTTTTGCTGGAGGACCAAATGATATTCGAGCTTGGAGTGCATATAATCTCGGACCAGGAAGTTCGTTATCAACAAATGAATTTAATGAAGCCAACATGAAAATCACCTTAAGTGCAGAACAACGTTTTAATTTAGTAGGTCGTTTTAATGGTGCTATTTTTGTTGATGCAGGTAATATCTGGAATGTACTGGATGATGTTGAGGATAAAGACGCTATGTTTGAAGGTTTAAATTCTCTACAAAATATTGCTGTAGGTTCAGGTTTTGGTTTGCGTTATGATTTCAGTTTTTTCGTATTGCGATTAGATGTTGGGTTTAAAACTTACGACCCTTCAAGACCACTGGGCAACCGCTGGTTCAAGAATTATAATTTCGGTAATGCAGTTTATAACATCGGCATCAACTATCCTTTTTAACGATACTATTTTTCTATATACTATCCTTATCTAAGTATCAAATAACCCTCTTTTTATCTAAAAATTTATGTATTTTTGATAACTTAATTTTCAACTTAAAAAATTACAAAAATGAGCCATACTATCAAAGGTGGAGTTGCTACTGGACGTGAAGTTCAAGAGATATTTAAACTCGCTAAAGAAAAAGGATTTGCCTTACCAGCAGTTAATGTTATAGGATCTAACTCCATTAATGGTGTTTTAGAAACCGCAAAAGCTTTAAATGCACCAGTAATAATTCAATTCTCAAATGGAGGCGCACATTTCAATGCTGGAAAAGGGTTAAGTAACGAAGATCAAAAAGCAGCTATTGCTGGTTCAGTCGCTGGCGCAAAGCACGTACATCTTATGGCTGAAGCTTATGATGTTCCTGTTATTTTACATACAGACCACTGTGCAAAAAAATTACTCCCATGGATTGATGGTTTACTAGACGCTAGTGAGCAACATTTTAAAGACACGGGAAAGCCTTTATACAGCTCTCATATGATTGATTTATCTGAAGAACCTATTGAAGAAAACATTGAAATTTGTAAGACATACCTAGAGCGAATGAGTAAAATGGGAATGACTTTGGAGATAGAACTAGGCATTACTGGTGGTGAAGAAGATGGTGTCGACAATACAGATGTTGATGATTCAAAACTATACACACAACCAGAAGAAGTGGCATATGCTTATGAAGAATTAAGCAAAGTAAGTGACCAATTTACAATTGCAGCTGCTTTTGGAAATGTTCATGGTGTTTACAAACCTGGAAATGTTAAACTAACTCCTAAAATCTTGAAAAATTCTCAGGAATTTCTATCTAAAAAGCACAATTTACCTCACAATCATATCGATTTTGTATTCCATGGTGGTTCTGGCTCAACTGTAGAAGAAATCAGAGAAGCTATTGGCTATGGCGTTATCAAAATGAATATTGACACAGACATGCAATATGCATTTATGACTGGTGTTCGTGACTATATGGGAGAAAAAGAAGCATATCTGAAATCTCAAATTGGTAATCCTGATGGTGATGATATGCCAAATAAAAAATATTACGATCCGAGAGTATGGCTACGTAAAGGAGAAAATGCTTTTGTTGAGCGTCTAAAAAAAGCTTTTGAAGACCTTAATAACGTAAATACTTTATAAGTTTTTTTAGAGCATTACTTCAAAATTAAAAAAAGGTTTAATTTTGTCGGTAGACTTTGCGTTGTTTCTTTTTTTAATAGAAAGGATGCTGTGTCGAATACGAAGTATTCACAACTTCGTGATTAAATAAATGATAAGGGATGAGCAATCCTCAATACCGTTTAACGATTGTCTTTATAAACATAATTTATAATCGTCACTTTAAAATAGTAAACTAGTCCTGAACACAGTTGAAGGATCTAAATCATAAAATATTATGGCTTGGTTTAAAAGAAAAGATAAAGGAATACAAACAACTACAGAGGAGAAAAAAGACACACCTAAAGGGTTGTGGTATAAATCTCCTACTGGCAAAATTGTTGATACTAAAGAATTAGAACAAAATTTTTATGTGAGTCCAGAAGACGGATATCATGTGAGAATAGGCAGTAAAGAATATTTTGAAATTTTATTTGACGACAATAAATTTAAGGAACTCGATCCAGATTTGGTATCTAAAGATCCTTTAAAATTTGAAGACACTAAAAAATATCCTGATCGATTAAAAACAGCTCAGGAAAAAACGAAACTCAAAGATGCTGTTCGAACAGCTGTTGGAAAATCTAACGGACAGGATTTAGTGGTTGCCTGTATGGATTTTGCGTTTATTGGAGGATCAATGGGAAGTGTTGTAGGTGAAAAAATTGCACGTGCCGCAGACTATGCTCTAAAGAAAAAAACGCCTTTTATGATCATCTCAAAATCTGGTGGTGCTCGTATGATGGAAGCTGTTTTATCCTTAATGCAATTAGCAAAAACTTCAGTAAAATTAGCTCAATTAGCAGATGCTGGAATCCCATACATCTCTTTATGTACTGATCCTACTACTGGTGGCACCACTGCATCATTCGCTATGTTAGGCGACATTAATATTAGTGAACCAGGTGCTTTAATTGGTTTTGCTGGACCAAGAGTTGTAAGAGATACTACTGGGCAGGAATTACCTGAAGGTTTTCAAACCTCAGAATTTCTATTAGAACATGGTTTCTTAGATTTTATTACACATCGCAAAAATTTGAAAAACAAAGTCAACTTATATATCGATTTAATCAAAAATCAACCGCTTAGAACTTAAAAAAAGACCTCAGTTGAGGTCTTTTTTATTTTAAGTTAAATTATTTACATAAATTCGTAATCAACATTTAATCAAATCATTGAAATATGAAACAAAAAATACTCTTAACATTCTTAATGGCCTCTTACATTGGTTTTGCTCAACAACCTATTGCAGAATTTGTAAATAGCACCCAAAAAGATTATGCCATTATTGACTCAACAAATCCAATTGATGAAAGTTCAGATGGACCTTCAGTTACCTGGAATTTTACATCATTAACGCAAGTAGGTACAAACACAGACACTAATGTGGCACCAACTTCAGGAGAGCAATCTACGTACCCAGGAACTAACGAAGTTTCTGTTGTTACGACTAATGGAATGCCTCCTGTTGAAAGCAGATTATTTATAAGTGATCAGGCTGGAACTATTTCAATTACTGGTTTAGCTCAAGAAGCTCTATCATTAAACTTAACTAACAATGCAACATTAGGTACGTTTCCTCTAACTTATAGTTATACTAATGCAGATACTGTTGGTGGAACTTTCTCGGGAGATGCTAACGGAACACCTGTTAGCGGAACTTTTTCAGGAGACTTTGACACCTCTGTTGATGCATATGGCACCTTAAACCTTAACGATTTCGGTCTAGGTGCTTATAATGGAAACGTTACCAGGCTTAAAACAGAACTGAATATTTCTTTAACCGTTGCAATATTTAATATTGGAACTGTAACACAAACATCTTACTTCTATTATGATGACACTGATGGTAGTTTGGTATTCAGAACTTCAACTAACGTTATTGATATCGATGCTTTTGGAACAGTCATTAATGAAACTATCAGACTTTATGAAGCTTTAGACAGAAGTACTTTGAGCTTAAATGAAAACATAATAGCTTCAAATAGCATTAAATTATTTCCAAATCCGACAAGCAATATTTTAAATATTAAATCATCAAACTTTTCGAATATTAAATCAATTCAGATTATTGATTTAAACGGACGAACTGTATTACGTGTTGACGAGGATTTTAATACAATTGATGCTTCCTCTCTACAATCTGGTTTATACCTTTTGAATGTAGAAACATCTGAGGGTTATATTACTAAAAGATTTATTAAGAACTAATATTAGCAACTGTTTAGCTAAACATGATAAAAAGAGAACCAGATGGTTCTCTTTTTTTATTACTGAATTATAAATAGCTTATAGCAACTTATATTTACCATCAAAAGATTAACAATGTAAAAAAAAATGCTTTTTCATAACATTATATTATCTAACCGTAAGACCTTGTTAATTATAAACATTTAGTCTTTTTATTTAAAATAGAAAAACAGAGTAATCTACTATTTGTAAATCGTTAAAAATTACTATATTTGCCGCTTGAAAGAAAGACTTTCAACGTACATAAAAATCATTTACAACAATATTAGCATGTATTTAGATCAAAAAGAAAAAGAAGCCATTTTTAAAAAACATGGCAAAAATGCAAAAGACACTGGAACAGCAGAAGGACAAATTGCATTATTTACTCACAGAATTAACCACTTAACTGAGCACTTAAAAAATAATCGTAAAGATTACAATACAGAGCGCTCACTAGTAAAGTTAGTAGGTAAACGTCGTGCTTTACTTGACTACTTAACTAAGAAAGATATCTTAAGATATCGTGCAATAGTAAAAGAATTAGGATTAAGAAAATAATCTCAATACAAAAGACCACGCATTTAGCGTGGTTTTTTGATATATACTAACTCGTTTTGGACGAGTATAAAAACCAAAATTGAAGAAGCTAAATACAGTTTTTCATTGGTCAAACAACAACTACACAACAACACAACGACCATTGTTTAACATCATTCTAACGAGCAATAATGCGTTAGAATTAGAATTAAAAAATTTATGATTCCAAAAGTTTTTAGAGAGGTCATTGACCTAGGTGATGGTAGAGAAATTTCTATCGAAACCGGAAAATTAGCAAAACAGGCTCATGGTAGCGTTGTTGTGCAATCAGGAAAATGTATGTTGTTATGTACTGTTGTTTCCAATTACAAACAAAGTCCAGTTGATTTTTTACCATTAACGGTAGATTATAGAGAAAAATTTGCTGCTGCTGGTCGTTATCCAGGAGGCTTCTTCAAAAGAGAAGCAAGACCAAGTGATGGCGAAGTATTAACGATGCGCTTAGTGGATCGTGTGTTACGTCCATTATTCCCAAAAGATTATCATTCAGAAACTCAGGTCATGATTCAGTTAATGTCTCATGATGATGATGTCATGCCAGATGCTATGGCAGGATTAGCAGCTTCTGCAGCTATTCAATTATCTGATTTCCCATTTGAATGTCCAATTTCTGAAGCTAGAGTTGGTCGTGTAAATGGTGAATTTATCATCAATCCAACACGTTCTCAATTATTAGAATCTGATATTGATATGATGATTGGTGCTTCAGCTGATTCAGTAATGATGGTTGAAGGTGAAATGGATGAAATTTCTGAAGAAGAAATGACTGAAGCGATTAAATTTGCTCATGAAGCCATTAAAGAACAATGTGCTGCTCAAGTTAAATTAGCAGAAGCGTTCGGAAAAAAAGAAGTCCGTGAATACGAACCAGAAAGAACTGATGACGATTTAGCTAAAAAAATTCATGACATGGCTTATGATAAAGTGTATGCTGTTGCTAAAGCGGGATCATCTAAACATGAAAGAAGTGCTGCGTTTTCAGAAATTAAAGACGAAATTATGGCTTCTTTTTCTGAAGAAGAACAAGAAGATCTTGGTGAATTAATCTCTAAATATTACTACAAAGCTGAGAAAAATGCTGTCAGAGATTTAACACTAAATGAAGGTTTACGTTTAGATGGACGTAAAACAAATGACATCAGACCAATTTGGTGTGAGGTAGATTACCTCCCATCAACGCATGGTTCGGCAATTTTTACACGTGGAGAAACTCAGGCATTAGCAACCGTCACTTTAGGTACCAGTAGAGAAGCTAATCAAATTGATATGCCATCTTTTGAAGGTGAAGAGCGTTTTTACTTACATTACAACTTTCCTCCTTTTTCAACAGGAGAAGCTAGACCTATTCGTGGAACATCTCGTAGAGAAGTTGGTCACGGAAACTTAGCGCAGCGCGCTTTAAAAGGAATGGTTCCTGAAGATTGTCCATATACAGTTCGTGTTGTTTCAGAAGTTTTAGAATCTAATGGTTCGTCTTCTATGGCAACGGTTTGTTCTGGGACAATGGCACTTATGGATGCTGGTGTACAATTAAAGAAACCTGTTTCTGGTATTGCAATGGGATTGATTTCTGATGCTGATTCTGGAAAATATGCTGTTTTATCTGATATCTTAGGTGATGAAGACCATTTAGGAGATATGGATTTTAAAGTTACGGGAACTGCAGATGGTATTACTGCCTGCCAAATGGATATCAAAGTAAAAGGATTAAGCTACGAGATTTTAGTGAATGCCTTAAAGCAAGCTCGCGAAGGTCGTTTACACATTTTAGAAAAACTTACAGATACGATTGCTGCTCCAAATGCAGACGTTAAAGGTCATGCTCCTAAAATGGTTACTCGACGAATTCCTAATGAATTTATCGGAGCTTTAATTGGTCCTGGTGGAAAAGTAATTCAAGAATTACAGAAAGAAACCAATACCACTATTGTAATCAATGAAGATCCTGTTACCGAAGAGGGTATCGTAGAAATTTTAGGAGTAGGTAATGAAGGAATAGATGCTGTTCAAGCTAAAATTGATTCGTTATTATTTAAGCCTCAAGTTGGTAGCATATATGAAGTGAAAGTTATTAAAATGCTTGATTTTGGAGCTGTAGTTGAATATACTGAAGCACCTGGAAACGAAGTACTGTTACACGTAAGTGAATTAGCTTGGGAACGTACCGAAAATGTTAGCGATGTTGTTAACATGGGAGACGTTTTTGATGTGAAATACTTTGGAATCGATTCCAGAACTCGTAAAGAGAAAGTATCTCGAAAAGCAATTTTACCAAAACCTGAAGGTTTTAAAGAAAGACCACCTAGAGATGATAAACGTTCTGGTGGACGAGATAACAGAGGTCGAGATAATCGTGGACGTGATAACAGACGTGATGATCGTAAACCAAGAGAAGACAAAAAAGATTAATTTCTTTACTCAATAAACAAAACCTCACTAAAAAGTGAGGTTTTTTTATGCTCTGTTTTTAGATTACATCTTTAAATCAAAAACGATAGTAAACGTCTTGATTAGAAATGTATAAATCATAAAAAAATATTAAAAAAAATCTAAACTAAGATCATAAACGTACATCTAGCAAACATAACAATTAATTAAAACAGCTAGATTATTAAATGAAATCTAATAAAAACAAACATAAGATATTACAAACCCTTTTCAATAATATAACGGATCGTCTATCACATAAATCATATGCTTTCTTTAAACAATTCGACTTCGACTTCGACTTTAACGATAGTGAAACACGTCGTAATTTATCTGTAATTTTTAGTTCTTTCGTATTGATTTGCATTGGCGTTTACTTTTTCAGTGTATTTCACAACGACTTTAATCTCATAAATACCGAACGTCTAACCTCATTTTGGGGAACAACATTTGTTATTCTGACTACTACTATAGTCGTGTTTAAAGCATGCTTATTTCTATTTATGCTCTATAAATATTTACATTACAAACCTGTAGCATCTGTTTCTGATAAAGAGTTACCAACAGTGACTGTAATTGTTCCTGCTTATAATGAAGGAAAACAGGTTTGGGATACTCTAATGAGTTTGGCAGAAAGTGATTTTCCAGAACACAAATTAGAACTTTTATCAATTGACGATGGCAGTACAGATGATACTTGGGAATGGATGTTAGATGCAAAAAAACAGTTAGGAGATCGTTTAACCATACTTCAACAACCTGAAAACCAAGGAAAACGCCATGCTTTATATCGTGGTTTCAACTTAGGAAGAGGTGAAGTTTTTGTTACAGTTGATAGTGATTCTATTGTTAACAAAGACACATTAAGGCATTTGGTAAGTCCGTTTGTCAATAATAAAGATTGTGGCGCAGTCGCTGGTAATATTCGAGTACTGAATAATAAAAAAGCAATGTTACCAAAAATGTTAGATGTTAGTTTTGTATTGAGTTTTGAATTCATACGTTCTGCTGAAAGCACTCTAAATTCAGTCTTATGTACTCCTGGAGCATTAGCTGCCTACCGCAGTTCTGCTGTATTTAACTGCTTACCAGAATGGATTAACCAGACTTTTAGAGGTAAACCTTCCGATATTGGTGAAGACCGAGCCATGACCAACATGATTTTAAAGCAAGGGCAACATGTTCTTTTTCAAAGAAATGCCGTAGCTTACACTAACGTTCCTGAGGAATATACAGGTTTATATAAAATGTTTATTAGATGGGGACGAAGTAACGTGAGAGAAAATCTAGAAATGGCAAAGTATGTGTTCACTAATTTTAGACATGGAAAAAAATCTGGAGCTAGACTCCTATTTGTAAGTCAGTTTTTAGAAATAATTCTAAGCTATCCGTTTTTACTCATTATGGTGTTTTTTATTTTAACTCATCCATTGTTGTTTGTAGGTTCAACATTTTTAAGCATTCTGATATTATCTACGTTCTCAGTAATTTTCTATGCTAATCGTTATAAGATTTCCGAATCTATTTGGGCTTATACTTACAGTATATTATACACCTTTGGTTTATTCTGGATCATGCCTTATGCTATTGCTACGGCTAGCAAAAGAGGATGGCTCACGCGTGGACTTGTGGAAAAGAACTAAGACGTTTTTAACTATTTAACTGAAGTCTCTTTAATTTTAGTGTAGTCCCATATAATGCCTATTATTCCAATTTGTCACCGACAAACTGTCACCATATCAATGATTTAAATTTTTATCAATTTTCATATCTGTAATAATTTCTCAGATATACTTTCAATATCGCAATTATAAGCAGGTAATTATTACAATATCAAAATTCTTTAAATAAGATTTATTTTTTGACACTATCGTATGGTCCTTGATGTATTTAAGCAGATATAGTTGAATAACAATTATATATTAAAAAAAAACACAATGAAAATACTAGTAATTGGTGCAGGTAATATGGGTTTAACCTATTCTGAAGGAATGGCAAATTCACCATTGTTAAAAAAACACAAACTCAGAATTTATGATACTGATCCCAAGAAAATAGAAACTTTACGCCAAGACAATCGGTTTAATGTATTTAACAACCTTGAAGATTGCTTACCGAAATCTGATATAGTTTTTATAGCGGTAAAACCCTACCATAGTGATGACTTATTTAAACAAATGCAATCCATGCTCAATAATGAGCAGATATTTGTATCACTAATGGCTGGAGTAACTATAGAATTTATTCAGCAACAATTAAATGCAAAAAAAGTGATTCGAACTATGCCAAATCTTCCAGCACAAGTTGGCAAAGGCGTAACTTCATACACAGAATCAAAAGAGGTCTCTAAAGTTGAACTCATTTTAATTCGAAATCTATTAGACACCACAGGAACTTCAATTCATGTAGATTCCGAGACATTTATTGATGCTTCAACTGGAATCTCTGGAAGCGGACCAGCTTATGTCTTTTACTTTATGCAATCTATGTTGGAAGCAGCATTGAAAATGGGATTTTCAGAATACGATTCTAAAGTATTAGTGAGCAGTACTTTTGAAGGCGCAATTGCTCTCTTTAATGAGAATAACATATCACCAAAATCATGGATTGATAAGGTCGCTTCAAAAGGAGGTACTACACAAGCTGCTATAGATTCTATGGAAGACAACAATGTTAAAGAACTTATTCAAGATGCAGCATATGCAGCTTTTGATAGAGCAGTAGAATTAGGAAAAAAATAATTATGGACGATCAAAAACCCAAACGAATAGTCGTAAAAGTTGGTACTAACGTACTAACCAATAAAGATAATCGAATACTAGGACCTGTATTAAGAGAACTAGTAAGACAGATAGCTGTACTTTATGAACGTGATGTCATGGTTGTTTTAGTGTCTTCAGGATCTGCAATTGCAGGTAAAGAAGTTCTTGGAGATACCGATATTAAAAATCCATCTATAAGACGTCAGGTGTATTCTTCAGTAGGACAACCCAGAATGATGCGTCATTACTACAGTATATTTCATGACTATGGCATGCGATGTGCACAAGTTTTAGCCACCAAACGAGATTTTGATGCAGGTAAACATCGTGAAAATATGATTAATTGCTATGAAGGCTTACTTTCTGAAGGCGTTATTCCTATTGCAAATGAAGATGACGCAGTCTCTTTAACGATGTCTATGTTTTCAGATAATGATGAGTTAGCGAGTTTAGTTGCAGAATTATTAGATGCAGATAGATTAATTATTTTATCTGATACTGACGGTTTGTACACTGGGCATCCTGATGATGAAAATTCTAAAAAATTAAATGAAGTAAAAGTGAATCAAAATGTAGAAAAATATGTCCAGGCATCTAACAAAAAAGAAGGTGAAGGAAGAGGTGGAATGGCGTCCAAATTAAGAATTGCTAAAGGCACAGCTAAAAAAGACATCCCAACCTACATTGCTAACGGAAAACGAGAAAATGTTGTTATTGATATCATTGATAACAAACAAGTAGGAACAAAATTTATACATTAAAATAAAAACACATATGAAACTCTTAAGTTCAATAACTAAAAATAAAGTACTCCAATCAATGATTAGAATAATTGATGAGGAACGAAAACAAATTATTTTCGAAAATCAAAAAGATTTATCTGCATTTGATAAAGAAGACAGAGCCCTTTACGACAGACTTATAGTAGATGACGCTAAAGTTGACGACATGATTAGAGCGATTAAAGATGTTGAAGCTCAAACAGATCCTGTAGGACAAAATTTATCAAATACAACACTTGATAGCGGATTACAAATCACAAATAAAACAGCTCCATTTGGAACGATTTTAATTATTTATGAGTCAAGACCAGATGTAACTATAGAAGCTGCTGTTTTGGCTTTTAAAGCTAATAATAAAATCTTTTTAAAAGGGGGAAAAGAAGCAAAACATAGTAATATAATTCTCGAAAAATGCTGGCATAAAGCCTTAACGGAAAATGGGTTATCTAAAGACTGGATTAAACTCTTACATTTAAATCGTGACGAAACTCAGGAATTCTTAAAAAATCCATCTGAAAAATTAGATTTAATTGTACCACGTGGTGGAGAACGTCTTATTAAATTTGTAAAAACACATGCAAGTTGCGCAGTATTGATAAGCGGTAGAGGAAATAACTTTCTATATGTTGCTAAAGATGCAGATTGGCTAAAAGCAGTCAAAGTTATAGTGAATGCTAAAACTGATAAAATATCTGGTTGCAATGCTTTAGATAAAGTCTTAATAGACAAAAATCTGCCTAACTTTGATTTTAAAGTAAACGAATTACAAACAATATTAACAAAGCTAAAAGTTGACATCTTAGTTGATGAAAAAATTGCAGAAACCTTTCCAAAACTGAACAGAATTGACAATGAACAAATATGGTATGAAGAGTTCTTAGCCATGAAGATTTTAATCGCTCAAGTGGAAAGTGTTGATGAAGCTATTTCAATAATTAACACCTACTCTGGAGGACATTCAGCAGCTATTATTACTGAAAATGGTGCTACAGCCAAAACCTTCATGGAGCATGTTGATAGTGCAGCTGTTTATCATAATGCCTCAACACGATTTACTGATGGAGGACAAATGGGAGTTGGAGCAGAATTAGCAATTAGCACAGATAAACTTCACCATAGAGGTCCTTTAGGATTAAAACAGCTTGTTACCAACAAATATTACGTTTTTGGTGATGGTCACGTAAGGGTATAAAGCATTGAAATCATTATTTTTAAATTGAATTTTTAACATGGTAAGACCAAACCGACTTCCAAATCTTTTTTTTAGACACTAGTTTTAGAAGAAAAATTTGCTTTTTACAAATATTTTGTTATATTACTAGCTATGATACACGCAGACAAAGAAAAATATAAAGACATTTTAGATAACTCGGTAGATTATCTTGAGCAGCATGGTTTTGAAAATATAAAAGCTGACACAGAAGGTTATGAAACTCCAAAATCTTTTGCAAAAAAAGGAAGTGATATTATTATTACTCCTGATATTGTAGCCGAGAAAAACGGAAGAAAACACTACTTTGATATAAGTCTTAAAAGTGAAAAGCCAAAATTATTAAAGTCTAAATGGCTGTTTTTAAACACTCTTACTGCATTAAAATCACATCATTTCAAATTGATTACTACAAAAGGTCATTACAAGTTTACCAATGAAATGTTAGATGATATTAATATGAACAACAAGAATTTAATCAAAATTTAAATTATTTCAATTTTCTTGTAACATTTTTTGTGCTTGTTACGTATAACTATATAGTACAATACATTTACCCAAATTAAAGGAGATACATAAATGAGACAATTAAAAATTACCAAGCAGGTTACTAATAGAGAAACCGCGTCATTAGACAAGTATTTACAAGAAATTGGAAAAGTTGATTTAATTACAGCTGATGAGGAAGTTGAATTAGCACAACGAATTAAGGCAGGTGATCAAATAGCTCTAGAGAAATTAACTAAAGCTAATCTTCGTTTCGTCGTTTCAGTTGCCAAACAGTACCAAAACCAAGGATTAACACTACCAGATTTAATTAACGAAGGTAACTTAGGCTTAATTAAAGCCGCTCAACGATTTGATGAAACTCGTGGGTTTAAATTTATTTCTTATGCTGTTTGGTGGATTCGTCAATCAATTTTACAGGCTTTAGCAGAACAATCTCGTATTGTACGTTTACCATTAAATAAAATTGGTTCTATTAATAAAATAAATAAAACATTTGCATTTTTAGAACAAAGTCATGAACGTCCGCCAAGTGCTGAAGAAATTGCAAAAGAGTTAGACATGACCATTAACGATGTTAAAGAGTCCATGAAAAATTCTGGCCGTCATGTCTCAATGGATGCTCCTTTAGTTGAAGGTGAAGACTCTAACCTTTATGATGTATTACGAAGTGGTGAGTCTCCTAATCCTGACAAAGATTTATTACATGAATCTTTACGCACAGAGATTGAACGTGCGTTAGAAACCTTAACACCTCGTGAGGCAGATGTCATTCGCTTGTATTTTGGCTTAGGAAATCAGCATCCAATGACTTTGGAAGAAATTGGAGAAACATTTGATTTAACACGAGAACGTGTTCGTCAAATTAAAGAAAAAGCAATCAGACGATTGAAACATACGTCTAGAAGCAAAATATTAAAAACCTATTTAGGATAGTAATTATTTGTAAATAATTACGACTAATTTACAGTAACAAACAGTTACAACATAACTGTTCGTTTTTTGATTGATGAAAGAACCCACGGCTGATTACCGTGGGTTTGTTTTTTTATTCTATTTTTGCAAAAAACAACTTATGACTTCAAAACTAATAGCTCCTTCAATTTTAGCAGCCGATTTTGCCAATCTTCAACGCGATATTGAAATGGTAAACGACAGTGATGCAGATTGGTTTCATATTGATATTATGGATGGAGTATTTGTGCCAAATATTTCATTTGGAATGCCAGTTCTAAAAGCGATTACAGCTCATGCTAAAAAAAACATTGATGTACATTTAATGATTGTTGATCCAGACCGATATATTACAACATTCGCTAAACTTGGAACACATAACCTTACAGTTCATTATGAAGCATGTACACATCTGCATAGAACTTTACAGGCTATCAAAGCCGAAGGAATGCAAACTGGAGTGGCTTTAAATCCTCATACATCCGTATCACTTTTAGAAAACACTATCAATGACATTGATTTGGTGTGCTTAATGAGTGTAAATCCTGGGTTTGGTGGACAGAGTTTTATTGAAAACACCTATTCAAAAATTAGACAACTAAAAGCATTGATAACCAAAAATGGTGCTACTACAAAAATTGAGATTGATGGAGGTGTTACAGACAAAAATGCTAAGCTACTTATTGATGCTGGTGCAGATGTACTGGTAGCTGGCAGTTATGTTTTTAAAAGTGGAAATCAAAAAGAAACCATTAAAAACCTGAAAGCCATAGCCAACAGTTAGGTTAAGCTAACTCTTTGCTGCCATATCCATATCCATATCCATAATTATAGCCATAACCATAAGACCTACTTGCTCCAACACCGTTAATAACATAAGCCATATTTTTAATTTTTCCAGATTGAAATAAATCTTCTGAAAAATTAAGAATCTTTTTCTCTGTGAAATTTGCTCTTGATATGTACACTGTTACATCTGCAAGCTGTGAAATAAGCATCGTATCTGTCACTAGAACCGTAGGAGCTGTATCTACAATAATATAGTCATAAAGATCTTTCGCTTCTTCAATAAGCGATTTAAATCTTCCGTTAGTCAACAAACTTGTTGGATTTGGAGGAATATTACCAGAGAGAAGAATATGATGGCTCTGATGTTTTTGAAACCCTCTTATTAAAGTAGACTTCCAATCTACTGAGGCATCATGTAAATAATCAGATAGACCTGCAGTATTTTTGTCAAATTTTGTATGTGTATGAATTTGAGGATTACGTAAATCAGCACCTATTAGCAGTACTTTTTTATTCATACTAGACAATGCTAAAGATAAATTAATACTGATAAATGTTTTTCCTTCACCTTTTATTGTTGATGTACAATAAATCACCTTACCTTTTTCATCATCTCTTACAGGAAGTAGATAATTAACATTTGAACTTAATATCCTAAAAGATTCAGCTAATACTGTTCTATCATTTGGATCTGCAAAAACAGCTTTTTCTTTTTTATTGATATCTGGAATCTCAGCAATTATTGGAATTTTATTATTAAGTTTTAGGATATCTTCTTTACCATGAATTTTAGTATCTAACATAAAAATTAAATACAAAATCGCAAATGGAATTAACAAACCAGCCAGAATTGCAGCAGCATAAGCCACATTTGGTTTGGGAGATATTGGTCCGGAAGATGATAAAGCATAATCAACAACCTTAATAGAAGGTTCTGTAATAGCAAGGTTTATGGCAGCTTCCTCCCTTTTTTGTAATAATAAAAGGTATAAACTTTCTTTAATCATTTGCTGGCGCTCAATAGCTCTTAAAAGTTTCTCTTTTTCTGGAATTTGAGATACTCTGCCAACAAATTTTCGATTTCGATTACTCAGCTGGCTTTGAGAGACTTGAAGTTGTTGCTGATATGAATTAAGAGATTTTGTAATATTAGATCTCAAATCGTCTATATGAGATTCTGTAAATTTAACTGTTGGATTATTCTCTCCACCACTTCTAATCAATTTATCTCTCTCAAGAACAGCTTGATTGTATTCCTCTATTAATGAATTCGTGTTTCCGTTTTCAAGTCCAATGTTAGCTGGTAATAATCCACCATCTAAATTAGATTTAATGGCGTCTTGAAGCATATCAACTACTACTATTTGACTTTCAATCTCAAATACAGCTTTGTCTGATTGGGATCGCTCTTGTAAACCTAATGCAGCATCAGAATTAAGGTCTACCAAATTATTATCTTCTTTAAATACTTTTCTATCAACTTCTATGGAATCTAATTCACTAGCCAGAAAAATAAACCGATCATCAATAAAGTCTATCGTTCTTTGAGACACTAATTGTCTGTCTTTTATACCATCTCTATTAAAAACCTCAATAAGCGTATTTAATATGCGTTCTGAACGTAATTTACTTTCACCTTTAATTGTAAGACTCAATAAATGACTTTGATCTCCTATAGGTTGCGTCAAAATACTTGATTTTAAACCTAACGTTGCTTGTTGAAGAGACTGAAATACTACAATATAACGTTTGCCATTAGCTTCATTAAAAGAAGCCGTATTATCAATTTTTAACTGAAATGGAAACTCATGATCTATTTCAAAACTATTATGATTAGGGATTACTACAGTTTTATCAGTATTTAAAAGTGTAATCTCAAAGCTTTTTTCTTTAACATCAATGGCATAAGATGATGATTTTGAAATGCTATCTGATTCAATGTTTTGTTCAAAATAGAATGGCAATTCAGCAATTTGAGTTGTTTGAATAGTACCCTCTTCATAAAATTGAGTATTAAGATTTAAACTTTTTACAACCTCTTCTAATATTATGTAGGAATTTAGAATTTCAATTTCATTTTCTAAGTTGATATTCGACCTTTTGAAAATAAATGCTGATGTAGGTAACTCCAATCCGTCAGACTCATCTAACACTTTTATTTTAGCTACAGTCTCATATACTCTAGGTGCATACCTGATGTAGATATAGGCACTTAATAAGGTTATGATTAAAGCCAAAACAAACCAAGGCCATTGCCTTAGATATTTCCTAAACTCTTGTTTTAAATCACCTTTATCGTCTTCTAGAATTGCAAACGTATTGTTGTTTTGAGGTGTGTTCATAGAAATTAACGTGTAATTAAAATAATTGAACTTAACAATATTGATGTAACTCCAAGAAGCGTTCCTATATTGCCTATATACCCAGCGCTTTTAACCCTTGGATTATTTGGATTCACAATGATTGTATCATTAGGTTTGATATAGAAAAACTCAGAATTCATAAATTCTGTATTCGTCAAATCAATGTGTGTAATTACTTTTACACCACCTATGTCTCTAGTCATGATAATGTCTTCTCTTTTACCATTAATAGTCAAATCTCCTGCATAGCCTAACGCTTGTAAGAGTGTTATGTTTTGTTCAGTAAAATTATAAGTTCCTGGAGCATTAACTTCACCTAGAATAGTTACTTTAGCGTTTACAATACGAATATTAACACTAGGATCAACTAAATGACCTCCAGATATTAATTGATTTTTAAGCGCTTCTTCTGCTTGATTTACAGTAAGACCAGCCACATTTATATTTCCTAAAATAGGAAAATTAATTACTCCTTCATTAGACACCAAATATCCTTCTAATTGAATAAGTTCCAAACTAGATTGCTGTATTTTTCCTGCACCACTTTTGTTATAGGGTTTAGCTGCCTCTGGCACCAAAGTTTCAACATCTATTTTTAAAATATCGTTTGGCTGTATGGTAGTATATTGAAAATTAATTTCTCTTTGATTATTTTCGTTTGCATCTTGTAAATACAGAATTTCTTTTTTAGTCGCACAAGACGTAGCTATTAAAATAAGCAATAATGCTAAACACTTTAACTTCATAGTTCTATTATTGAGGAAGCAAATATAATCTATTTAAAGGAATCACAAAGCAGTGACAAATATTGATTTAAGATAAATAGCAATTAGGCCTTAACACGTTTTTTATTTTTATTCATTACTTTGATAATAATAAATGGCATACAATACAACATTGATCCATACAATAGTAGTAGTCCTATTTGCGTGTTTAAGTTTAAATGCAGCATATTGAACGCAATAATAACAATTAGTAAATTAATAAACACTATGGTAAAGGTGGTTTGTATGTGAGAAAAGCCTACCTGTATAAACCTATGGTGTATATGGTTTTTATCAGCTTCAAAAGGGCTTTTTTTCAAAATAAAGATTCTTATAAAAAAGATTCTCAAAGTGTCAATAAGTGGAAAAAATAACATAGCAAATGCTAAAGCTGGTGAGGCTCTGTAGTATTCGGAACTTATATTTGTTTGTGATTGCGATATGAAACTAATTGTAAAAAAAGCAAGTAAGAATCCGACAATCATAGACCCAGTATCTCCCATAAATATTTTCTTTTTTGAGGAAAAATTCGACCGTAAAAAGGCTAATAAAGCACCTATAAGCGCTACTGAAATTGTCGCTAAACTTAAAGCTCCTGAATTATAAAAAAGGATGCTAAAAAAAATACATATCAATAAAGCAATACAACCTGCCAAACCATCTACGCCATCAATAAGATTGTAAGCATTAATTATTAATATATATACAAATAAGGTAAAACCAATAGAGACCCAATATGGCAGTATGTCTATGTCAAAAATTTTTGAAAACCCTATAATTCGCGTATCTGTAAACACTATTAATAAGAGCGCTGCAAACAGTTGTCCAATGAACTTCTTTCGAGCTGAAAGCACTGTTAAGTCATCTTTTAAACCGAGAAAGAATAAAATAGTTAATCCTCCCATAACAAGTAACAACACTTTAGTATTGAGCATAGCGCCAACAATAGTCATTACTACAACCAAACTAAAGAATATCCCAATACCTCCTAATGTAGGTGTTTTGCTAGAATGCATACTTCTACTGTCTGGCTCATCCATAAGGTGCTTTTCTTTAGCAACATATAGAATAGTAGGAAACGTTTGGTATGCAATAACAAATGCTAAAACAAACGCACAACCTAGCCATATTAATGGACTGTTTTCGGGATTAAAATTTTCAAGTAATGTTTTAATCATAAGTAGAATACGACATGAAACGATATCATATTTTTAATTAATAGCAATTGCAAGATACAAATTTAAAAAGTAACTTATATTTTCATCGTTATAATACAATTTTATTACGAAGACTGGTTATAACTTAAGCATTTGACAAAAATTCTTTTAAAACACTAACGATTCTTGTCGCTGTTTGCCCATCCCATAATGGAATATCATTTCCTTTTTTCCAATTTCCTGAAAATAATTTATCTAAATAAGGCTTTAGGTGATCTGGATTTGTGCCAACCAATTCATTTGTTCCTAACGTAATGGTTTCTGGTCTTTCGGTATTATCTCTAAGCGTAAGACATGGCACGCGCATTACAGAAGCTTCCTCAGTGATTCCTCCAGAATCTGTAATAACAGCTTTTGCACGCTCTACTAAATAATTAAATTCTAAATAGCTTAATGGCGCAACCATATGAAGTCTTGGGTGGCTAATGTTTAGTCTTTCTAATATTTTAGCTGTTCTAGGATGTACAGGAAATACTAAAGGTAAGTCTTGTGTATGTTCAGTAATTTCATCGATCATATCCTTTAATTGTGACTCTTCATCTACATTTGCTGGTCTGTGAAGTGTCATTACTATATAGTTGCCTTTAGCTAGGTTTAAATCATTCCACACTTTTGGCTGAATGAAGTTAGGTTGTTGCTTTAAAAGCGTATCAATCATTGTGTTTCCAACGAAGAATATTTGATTTTCACTAACACCACTCTTTTTCAAGTTTTCATTTGCTGTTTCCGAAGTTGTAAAGAAGTAATTGGTAATACTATCGGTTACTAATCTGTTTATTTCTTCAGGCATTGTCCAATCATCAGAACGTATTCCACCTTCAACATGCGCTACTTTGGTATGTAGTTTCTGAGCCACTACAGCACAAGCCATTGTTGACGTTACATCACCAACGACAAGCACTAAGTCTGCTGGATTAGCCATTAATTCTTTTTCAAAACTAATCATAATATTAGCTGTTTGCTCTGCTTGCGAACCACCACTACATTCCAAATTCACATGAGGTTCTGGTATTTCCAATTGCTCAAAGAAGCTACCAGACATATTTTTATCATAGTGCTGACCTGTATGAACCAGCCTGTACTCTATATCAATTTCTTCTTGTTTTGCCTTTTGAATGGCATGAATGATTGGAGCTATCTTCATAAAGTTTGGTCTAGCACCAGCAATTATCGTGATTTTATACATTGGTTCCTGTTTTCTGTTTTTGAACTGATCTGTTATTAGTTTATTTTTAATATTAGGCTCACCCGAAGATGACCCGCTTATAACCCGCTTATGACCCGAGGATAACCCGAATATGACTAAAAGTAAACTTGAGTGTACTCTTTTACACCATTTACATGTTTTTGAGCCTTACAACTATCTTATTTTAGTGTTGGATTATTTTAATATTTCCCTAAGTGCAAGTTTACAAAAAATCTTACTAAATGAATTTGACGCTTGATTCTAGAAGGCTGACTCAATAAACGGTAAGTCCATTCCATATTATTTTTCACCCACCATTGAGGTGCTCTTTTTACATTTCCCGTAAACACATCAAAACTTCCTCCTAAACCCTGATAAACAGCCTGATGTGACTGCTGTATTTTCTCCATCAAATTCTCTTGTTTAGGCGAACCCATCGCTACAAACACAACATCTGGCTGATGTTTTTTAATATCTACAATTAAGGCTTGTTCTTCCTCTTGGGTTTTAAGGTAACCATTTCTAAAATTGCAGATGGTAATCCCTTTAAATTCAGATTTTAATTTACGAACTGTTTGTTCAATTATGTCTTGCTTTCCTCCTACTAAATAAAAAGATTTTGTTTTGTAGTAATTTTTAACCACATCTAGCCAAAGTTCACATCCAGGAATTTTAACCACATTTTTAGCACCTTTTTTTTGAAGCGCCCAAACGGCTCCAATGCCATCAGGATAACCTAAGTTTCTATTAATAAGTGCTCGACTATCATCTGTAGCATGAAGAATTTTTTCAGCATTTACGGCCACCATAATTTTATGATTATCGAATGCATATTGCATGAGTTCTTCTCTAGATTTTGGAGCGAAGGTCTTTACTCCATTTAATGATTTAGCTTCCATGCTCAACAGATTTGGTTTCTAATACATAATGTGCCATAGCATTAAACATAAACGCATTGCTCCATCTCATATATGGTATTTTAGAACTCATTCCTCTTTTTAATTGGTAATAAAAATAGCCTTTTTTATGTTGCATATTCTCAATCGTCCAATCTAAAACTTTTGATAAAAGCGTTTCATGTTTTTTGAAAATACCCAACTTAGAAAGTGTAACTATTACTTGAGCCGGACAATGAATATCAATTGGATATGTTTTATTGTGGTAATACTTAGGCATTCCATTGTCTTCAAAAAAGTGTTCAAGATAGTACTCTGTGCCTTTTTTGATGTGTTTTTGAAAACTATAATCCTGAGTGTTTTGCTGATAGGTTTCAATCGCATCTAAATTGAATCCTGTATGAAAACTATCTTTCCACGATTGTACTGGAAGCAATCCATAAATCCAAGACCCATCTTCTTCCTGTAATTCACAAGCAGCAGTAATGGCTTGTTTTGCCATATTAGCGTGCTCTTTATTTTTAGTGTATTTGTACGAATAACTTAAAATTTTAGCACCTAAAAGCGAGGCATTAATAACTGTATTATTCCCATCTTTGATACTGTATGAAAATATGATTCCGTTACCATGAGGTGTTCTTGACAAGTCCTTAAGTACAAAATCTGCAGCAGATAATGTGTCTTTTAAAACTGCTTCGTTTTTTGTGATTTCATAGCTTTCTAATAAGGCCTCGACACAAAAGCAAGTTGCCACAACAGTTGGTGTGTGTTTTTGAAACAAAAACAAACGTCTTGCTTGCCAGTCAAAATTATAACCCCAAGCTGAACCGGAATAACCTTGACTTTTTAAGCTTAATAGCAAGCCGGTTATATCATTAATTTGCTTAAGAATCTCTTCTTTAGTTCCAAAATCTTCACAACCTTTTTCTGCTAATCGGTATAAACGACAATAGCCCAAAAGAAAGAGTGCAACACCTTTAGCATTGTGTTCTTTAGGAACTAATAATAATTTTCTGAAGTTAATCGGACTTCTTTTAAACCCTTGAATCCAGGCTAGTCGTGCTAAATCCCAATGTTTTAAAGGCAATGCCTGAAAAATTTTTGAATTCAAACCATCATAAGGATCCCAACCTTTGAAGTTTTCGGTCTCACAATAAGTTTTCAGTTTTAAAAAACTTGAGTCTACCTTATATTTCAACTTGCTGTCCTCCACACTTTACAGATTCTAATACTCCAAACGATGCTCTAGTGACCGCAACGATATCTTCAAAAGGAATTGGCGCTTTACCGTTAGTTAGTAAACCATTAACAAATGCGTTTACCATTTCTTTTTGTCCTTTATTTTGGTTAAGGAGTTTGTCTTTTTTAGGCTTTCCTTTTCCGTATATTTTTAATTCTTTAAAATCATTAAGTGTGGCTGACATTCCTGCTGAAAAGACCTCAACGTATTCTTTGGTCAAGGATTTAGATCCATTAGCATAGTAGCCAATAACACCTGATGATCCATTTTCAAATTGAACCAAAATATTCAACGTGTCGTTTAATTGATTCGCATCTGGAAGTGCAGATGCTGATATTTTAGTTGGAAGACTTCCGTTTAAATAGGTCAAATAATCAATAAAATGGCATACTTCACCTAAAACACGTCCTCCACCAATTTCTAAATCCTGAATCCAGTTATCACCAGGAATAGATCCAGCATTAATTCTGTAAATCATCGTCATTGGATTGTTTCCAACAGCCTTTTTAAGTTTAGCTGTTAATGGTGAAAATCTTCTATTAAACCCAACCATAACCGCCTTATTGGCTTTTGACTGTAAGTCGATAATAGACTCTAATTCAGATTCTAAAAGACACAAAGGTTTTTCGACAAAAACATGTTTATTCGCCTTCAGACTTTTCAACACATAAGGTCCGTGTGAATCATGACGTGTTGCCACAAAAACTGTATTTGTCTTATCATCTAAAACATCTTCTTCATTTGTGGCACAAAACTGGAACTTAAACTTTTCAGCCACACGCTTAGACGTTGTACCTGTGTTGGTTAAAACTCCAACACGACCAACATCGTTAGTTTCAGGAATATTAGGCAGGAGATTTCCTTGGGCATAACTTCCAGCTCCAATAAATGAAATATTTATTTTACCTAATTGCTCGGTTTCAGAAGTCGAAATTTTAGATTTAGAAACTGTTTTATCTAGGTTATATTTTAGAGCAATTCCAGTAAAAGGTTCAGTTTTCGATACCACTAAATCGAAAGCATCTTTTGCTTTTTCAAATTCAAACTCATGTGTTGTAAGGTAATCGATATTTATGCGTTTGGTGGCGATTAGATTTTGAAAGGCCTCCATGTTACGTTTTTCTGTCCATCGTACATATGGCAATGGGTAATCGATTCCCTTTTCTTCGTAATTTAAATCGTAACGACCAGGACCATACGAACATGCCATTTTTAGTTCTAACTCTTTACGATACCAAAACGGATCACGATCAAAGCCAGTAGGCACAGCACCTAACACCACTATTTTTCCTTTTTTACGAGCAATAGCTCCTGCAAAATTTATTGGGTCTAAGCTAGAGGTAGCTGCTGCAATAATAACAGCATCTGCTCCATAACCATTGGTTGCATTTTGTATTTGTTCTTCAACACCAGCTGCGTTTCTGGTAAGTCCTAAATCTACTACATTATTATCTACAGCTTGTTTAACAGCAGCTTCAGACACATCAATACCAATAACAGTTACTCCAGAAGCTTTTAAGATAAGCGCTGCTAATTGCCCAAGAAGACCAAGACCAATAATGACGCAAGACTCACCTAGTCTTAAATCGGCTTGACGAACCCCTTGCATAGAGATTGCGCCTAAGGTGTTGTAAGCTGCATCTTTAAGATTCGTGTTTGTATCAAGTTTAACGCAAAGGTTAACAGGAACTGATACAATTTCGGCATGATTAGCATAACCTGCTCCTGCACATGCGACTTTGTCTCCAACTTCGAACTCTGTTACCCCTTCACCTACTTCAATAACTTCACCAGCAGAACTATATCCTAAAGGCGAATAGGCATCCAGTTTTTTCATTACAGCTCTGTAGGTTTGAATTGGGCCTTGTTTTTTTAAGGTATCTATAACTTGTTTCACTTGTTGCGGACGTTCTTTAGCTTTACCAAGTAAACTCTTACGTGCAGCGACGACTGTTGAGCCTTCAGTACCAGCACTTATTATTGAATAGTGATTTTTAACGATCACCATCCCTTTACCTAATTGCGGATAAGGCACATCTTGAATAATCATATCTCCAGAACCAAGTTTTTGTGTCAATTGTTGCATTTAATTGTATTGTTTAATAAATATATGAGGTCTTAATAATAAGGTACCAAATATACCCCAAACTAAGATATTATAATAGTAATACGCTCCTGGAACTAAGCCAAGACAGTCAACAAAATACATACCTACAAGCATGAAAGCAAAAAGTCGTATATTTTTATATACCTTAAAAATATTAGTTATTGTTTTAAAAATAAAGACTATAAAAACCAGAAATCCTATAATACCATTTAGCATTAAGACTCTTAAAAACTCATTATGAGTAGGTCTATTTACGCCATCCCCAAACCATTGAAAAAAGAAGGATTGCTTGTTTGTCCAAAAATCCCAATGTTCCTGCCAAATGTATCCTCTTCCTGCTAATGTGTATTTAGCATCTTTAACTTCTCCTGTTTTGTAACCTACTTCTTTACTAAATAATTGTTCAATATTATCGGAAACTGCATCTCCAAATACAATTAATATACCGATTAAACCTATAAGAATTGAAAATGACTGTTTCATTTTAGATTTTGAATATATTAACACAAACAACACCCACAATACTATTATACCAACCGCAGCCTTACTATAAACTGCATAAATTGAAACTACAGCTCCAATACCTAAAAACAACATAAATATATTGAGAAAAAGGTTTGTTTTTATAAACACACTTTGATATAGTATAATGGAAAATATAGTTAATAGTCCATAAAAGCGTACAGGAAAAGCATCATGATAAAATCCAACATATCTTGTTAACCCTACGGTATCTCGTTCCTCTCCAAAAATAATCCCTGTTTGCAACTGAAAAATACTAACTAGTATGGGAAATATACCACAAATCATTATTGCCAATAATAATTGTTTTAATCGCTTTTTGTCATAAACAAGTAATGGTATTAAAATAAAACCAATGTAGATATTTAAATTGGATATTAAATAATCTACAAAGTTCATTGGTTTTGTTAAAACCGCCCAAACAATGCCAAAGGATAATGCTACAAAATAAATATTTGCTGTTCTCAACCAATCTTTAGGAATTTTTTTTCTTTCTGAAATTATTTTATAATAGAGAATTGGGATTAAAACTCCTTGAATTGCCATCATAGATAATGGTCCGATCTTGTACCCCCAAAAGGCATCTACAATAGATTTTGTAGCGACTACAACCAAAAAAGAAGCATATACCCCTTTTTGATTTTTTGCAATAATCATTGCTAAGAAAATAAGTAAAGGTATTAGAATCATCTTATATCAATATGTTTCCTAGGTAAAGGTCTGTATGGTTTTTCTAATTCTTTAATAATTTTGATAGGATTACCAGCAGCCACGACACCTTCAGGAATATCTCTATTAACAACAGAACACGAACCAATTATTGAGTGACTTCCAATAGTAACGTTTCGCATGACTACCGTATTAACTCCAATAAACACGTGATCGCCTATCGTAACATAACCTGTTCCGCTGTCATCAGGATTTATAACATGAGCAGCTCCATCATGAGATAAAATATAGCAGCCATGAGTTATCAAACAGTGATCGCCTATAACAACTTTGCCTCGTCTTAAATCAATTTTAGCTCCTAAACTTATCATGGTGTTCTTACCTATTTTAACTCCAGACACTCTAAGAAATATCAATTTAACAAACCTTAATAAGTTCCCTACATAATGTACCATCTTCCTTAAGAACACTTTCATAATGCAAGTGTATTTAAGATTATACTTTTAAAATCGCCAGCAATTTTTTGTATTGAAAAATTAGAAACTACATAGTCTCTATTTGTCTGTCCAATAGCCAATCGCATATTTGAATCTTTCAGCATTTTTTTTAAAGCTGTTTTCAAATTTTCTAATTCTCCTGGAACAAATGAAAATCCATGAACTCCATCTTCAAGTACTTCGCGATGTGCACCAACAGGTGTATAAACAAGAGGCTTCCCTATTGACATAGCTTCAAGTAAAGATCTAGAAAATCCTTCGGAATACGAGGCTGTTAAAAATATATCTGTAGATTGCAAATGTTTCATTTTATCGTCTCCAAGTATAATACCGAGATTTTCATAGTTTTGTTTATATGCTGAATTCAAAATACTTTTTTCAGCTTCTAAAGGGTCTTCATAATCTATTTTTTCTCCACTATATTGATTATAAAAAACACCTCTTTCTCCTTTTCTTATATTTCCTGCAAAATAAAACTTTATATAAGGAAATTCGTGGCAAAGGTCAGGAATTATTTTTAAAATATCGGTATACCCTTTGGCTTTCGTCATATGACCCATAACCAATATTTTTCCGTCCTCTACTTCAGTGTTGTATTTATTAGAATAGTGATTGACATCCATTGCCTGATAAAGCACTCTAATTTTGGATGCTTCAATGTAAGGAGAAAATTGAACATTTAGATATTTAGCCTGAACAATAGCGCAATCTACTTTTTTTAAACTAAATCCAACCAGTTTTTTCACAAGACCATTAAACCGTTGAAAATTCAATTTAAAATGGCTTCCTCTTAAATGAATGATCACCTTAGCTCCAAATATTTTGCTTATCAATATCGACCAAACGTCACGACCTACCCAACCAATTTGTGTTGGTGTTATTGGATAATATACACAGTGAATCTTTTTAGTAACAAGTATTTTAATCAGTTTTGAAAAAAACACAAAAAAATTGGTTAGCATTGATACATCTAACTTTCCTTTTTTGACATTATCATTTCTGAAATTTGTTTTTAAAAATTTAATATCAAATGTTTCATTCAAAATTTCGGACTCCAAAAACTGCTGCATACTCAATTCGGGTCCAGAATAAGGAGGAGGTGTTGGCCCTATGAATAATATTTTAGGTTTATTGTTAGACATTGATAAGACTTTGCTTCATCTGTTCAATCCACTTTTGTACTGAAAGCGTCTCTCCTTTTTGTTTTGCATGATTACAAAAACTTTCTAATTGACTTCTATTGGTTAAAAGTTGGGTAATGGTATTACTATTTGATTCAAAATCAGAATCAAGAATGTATCCATTTTTACCGTTATCAAGGTAATCCAATTCTGGAGCATGACTAGGACCTTGAAGTGTTATATAAGGTCTTCCATAGGAAAACGAATGATTTACTGAAAGTCCAGAATGTCCAGGAACAAAAACTAATGATGCTCTTTTTATAATAGGAGCAATATCAGCTTCATCAATTAATGTTCCATGCCAATTTATAGAAGGATCTTGCTCAATGGCAGATTTAACATAGTGATTTTCTGGTCCATCACCTATGATTTCAAGTACTAAATTTGGAGTTACTTTCTTAAGCTCAACATAGTATTTTAACAACTCAGGTATTCGTTTTCTAGGACTTAAACGACCAATATAAACTATAACATTTGAATCTTTGGGAGGTAAATGGTAGGTATAATGCTTTTTTATGTCAAGTGTATCAACAGTATTATTTGCCCAACTTGCTTTATTTTGACCAATTAAGCCATTTTTAATTGCCCAATCACAACTTTGCTGTGTGTAAAAAACTACACGATTAAGGTTCTTGAAATAAAATTTTGTGATCCATTTATCAATAAATGTCACCTTCCCATTTCCAGATCTAAGCATAGGATGGTTATAGGAAAACAATCGTACTTGTTTATTTAATCTTCTCAGCTTAATGGCATACAAAAAAAGCCGGATATTCTTCTTTTCAACAGGTATCATTACCCAATCAAACTCACTAAAAACAGATTCAAGTTTTACCTTAACCAGTTTAGAATTTCCAAAATTATTTTTAGGAACATCAACATGTATTAGTTTGAATACATATTCGTCTTTTAGCATGTTATCGTTTCCAGAGCCAATAAAAACAGTTAAATCTATAGTCGAATCTTCTGCAAATTGATTTAGCAGCCTTGACTTGTAGTGATTCAAGTTAGGTGCAAACCAAAGCACTTTAATTTTACTCGTTTTTATCTGTTTTTTCACCTCTTAAAGTATTTAAAATCATAACTCGTATATAGCTTTCGATTCTTTATATAATGTTATCATTTTACCAGTTGAATCAGAGATTTATGTTTTCCGTTTTTAGTCTTTTCAATTTGATCAACCTCAACTAAAGTTAATTCAAATAAATTGAATCGCTCATTAATAATGTCTAAAAACTTGGTCTCATCAAAAACATTAGATTTAATAAATTTCACTTCCAGTTTCCCTTTTTCCCGTTGAATAAACTGTATGGAAACAATGAAATCCCAAAACTCATTATGGATTCCAAAAAGATAAGGTCCAAAAGCTCTTTTATTAAATTCTTTATCAAAAATAAATTCTTGTATTCGTCCAGTTATACGTTTTATTTTAAAGAAATTATCTGTCTTGCATGCCTGAGTAGATTTTTCAGCATAATCACCTGTAAAATAATCTTTAAAAACAGTACCATACGCGTTAAATGAATTCGCTAAAATCAAATCTTTTTGTCCTTCATGAAACAATTCTACTCTACCGTAAGTTGGATAAAAATGAAATTGGTTACATGTATTGCAAAACCTTGCAAGAATTGCATATTCACTATGACCATACCAATGGGCAATTTGGATATTAAAATTTTGTTTAAACCAATTCATTTGGGAAATTGGAAATGCTTCAGATCCAGCGAAAACGCCTTTAACAGGAAAGGTTTTAAATAAATCTATTCCCCAAAAATCAATTAGAAAAAACAATGTACTAGGATAGACATGTAAGAAAAAAGGTTTTTGTTTAAAAAGGGATTCTAATTCTAATTTATTCTCTTCAACAAAAAAATTTTGAGAGATAACCAGTGTATTTTCTAAAAAATTGTACTTTTTACTATGGCTCGGCATATTACCTCTAACTACAATTCTATAGTCAAACTTTTTATAACCTATTCTACCCCAAATATCAAACAGATAAGCCCTTTCCTTTTGTCTGGAGGTAAATACATCCTGATAAAACACAAAAGGTTCTCCAGTTGTCCCTCCAGTTCTTACTTTTCGAAGTGGAACAATTGGGCTGCGTTTTAGAAATTTATTTTCATTTTTCTTAATATCAACTTTGGTATTATAAGTCGATACATTGCTATTATTATGCTTATAGTTTAATACGCTCTTTTTACTCCAGCGCTTAGACTTTTTTATCAATATTAAGTGTCTAAAATAGGCTGGTCCTAAAACTAATTCTCTAAATATATTAGTTAAAAATTGCATTATATTTCTTTTACAATTTTTACTGGATTCCCAATAGCCAGGACGTTTGCAGGTATATCTTTATTAACTACACTTGCAGCTCCTATAACACTATTGTCACCAATAGTAACATTCATTAACACTACAGTGTTAACGCCAATAAACACATTATTTCCAATGACTATTTTTCCACGAGGATTTGCATCTGGTCTCATTTGTTTTATTGCACCATCATGAGCTAAAAGCACACAACCACTGGTAATATGAACGTTATCTCCGATTACAATTTTACCAAATTGGGTATCAAGTTTAGCACCTAAA
This sequence comes from Psychroserpens mesophilus, assembly GCF_050617655.1. Taxonomy (GTDB): domain Bacteria; phylum Bacteroidota; class Bacteroidia; order Flavobacteriales; family Flavobacteriaceae; genus Psychroserpens; species Psychroserpens mesophilus_A. Next base: position 101,084 of record NZ_JBODQC010000009.1, read on the forward strand.
CTAATAAATGTATTATTACCTATTTTAATACCATTCATTCTCAAATAACTATAGTAAATAAATCTAATAATTTGCCCAGCGAAAAACGTGAGCTTTCTAACTATTGCTTTCATTTCATTAAGGTATTAAATAAATTGACATATCTATCAACAACTTTAGTTTCTTCAAATTCATTTTCAAACGTAACTTTGCCATTGTGAGACAAGGTATCTCTCAATTGTTGATTTCCAAGCAAACGAATTAAATTCAGCTCCATTGATTTCAAATCTCCAGGATTGATTAGCACACCATTATAATCATTTTTTATAACATCTTTATTAGCTCCAACAGGTGTTGTTACTATTGGCAATCCTGCAGCCATTGATTCTAAAACGGAACGAGAAAAGCCTTCAGAATACGAAGGCAGTAAAAACAGCCAACTTTGTCTAATCAGGTCAAGTTTATCTTCACCAGACACAATACCTAAATTTTGATAGTTATTTTTATATTCCGAATTTAATATCTCAGCCTCAACTTCAAATGGGTCTTCATATAAAATTCTCTCTTTTGTTATTTGATTATACCTTACACCAGGTTCTCCTCTTCTGATATTTCCACAAAACAAAAACTTAACCTCAGGAAATTTAGAAGCAACCTGCGGAATAACCTTAACAATATCTGTATAGCCTTTTGCTTTGGTAAGATGACCAAAAAACAGAATCTGTGGTGTATTAGACAGATGACTACGATCTAAACTTTTGAATAAATTATCAACAGTGTTAGGTATCACATGTACTTTATCTTCACTGACCAAGCCTTTAAACTGACCCTTTAAACAATCTGACTGAACAATGGCAGCATCAACTAAACCACAAGCATATTTAATAAGTTTTCTACTAAAAGGTCTAAACGTTTTATAGTTAATATCTAAGTGACTACCTCTAAAATGAATAATTTTTTTAACACCAAAAATTTTGCATTGAAACACAAACCAAATATCGCGACCTAACCACCCGATTTCGGTTGGTGTTACTAAATGATATGCAATATCTGGTCTTTTAAAGAGAAGTCTTTTAAATAATTTTAAATTGAATGTTATCACTGAAAGCAGTGCACTCATATCAATTTTTCCTTTTTTTGAATTGTCTTTTCTAACATTCGTATTAAGAAAAATAATATCAAAATGTGATTTCAGGTCTGATTCCAGTAATTGTTTTGTACTTAACTCAGGTCCCGAATAAGGAGGCGGTAATGGACCTATAAATAATACTTTTGTTTTGATTTCACTCATGCAACGCAGACAATATTTGTTCTAACCAACGATTAACACTCAAAGACTTAGAAGTTTCATAGGCTGATTTACAAAAGTCGTCAATTTTTTCTTTATTATTTAAAAACTCTTCAAGGATTTTTAAATTCTCTTCAATAACAAAACCATTTTCACCATCTTTTAAATAACTTATTTCAGGTCCATGCCTTTCTGCACTTAATGTTGCATAAGGTCTTCCATAGGCAAAGGCATGATTAATTGACAATCCTGCTAATCCAGGAATAAACACCAGACTTGCTCTTGTCATAATTGGTGCGATTTTCTCTTCGTCAACTAATGTACCATGCCAAATTATATTTGAATGTGTTGCTTGTGCTTTTTTTACAATATCACTTTGTGGTCCATCACCAATAATTTCTAAAGCGAATTTACCTTTGTATTTACTATTTAAATTCTCAAAGAACTCAATTAAATCGCCAATTCGTTTAGGAGCAATCAATCTTCCTATAAATACAATAGTAACTGGATCTTTAGGTGGCAATTCGAAATTATAATATTTATCCACTTCCAGAGAATCAATGGTATTATTTGCCCAAAATGCTTTATTTGGTTTTACGAGTTTATTCTGTATAGCTTTTTGACAGATGTCTTCTGTATAAAAAATGACGCGATCTAAATTGTTAAATATGAATTTTGTAATCATCAAATCAAAGGTCTTGACCTTTCCTTTTTTTGGTTTTGTGAATTGATGATTATAGGAGAATAATTTAGTGCCTTTAAATCGACGACGCAAATACATTGCATAAACGAACAACAATAAATTCTTTTTTTCTGCAGGAATCAATACCCAATCAAAATTGTTGAAATTAGATTTGAGTGATTGTCTTACTTCCCGTGATAATCCAAATTTACTTTTAGGCACTTCAACTCTAATGGTTTTAAACTGCCAATCTCCTTGTAATTCCTGATCTCCAGTACCTTGTCTTCCAGAACCAGAAAATACTGTAAGTTCAACATTTTGAACATTAGCCAAATGGTTTAGAAAACGTGCTTTGTAGTGGTTAAAAATTGGTGCCAACCAAAGAATTTTATATTCGATTTTTTGGTTTTCCTTCATCATGATTCAAACATATTCTTCTTCCAAATATAATAAGGTATTAATCGTTCAGGTTCAATTGAGCCATCAATATTGTTTTCTAATAAATAAAGATATTCATCTGTTTGTTTTATTAAATCTACGTAGCTATTAATAAAGTCTTTTCCGAAATCTTTGGTTTTAATATATTTATAAGAGTTTTGTAGTCCTATTTTTTTCAGACTCCAATACCCATTATCTATTTTTATTTTAGCGGCTTCTCTTAGCACTTTTTTGGTTGTCTTTTGATAGAGTTTTTGTTCGGTTGGAATACTAAGTGACAACTTAACCATCTCATCAGACCAAAACTCTGGATTAGAAACCAAACCGTGTTTTAATTGTAATTCATAAGGTGTATGAAAAAAGAAGGTAGGTGTATAATAAATACTGAATAGAGAAAAGAAGAGCCATTTATCTATATTTTTATCTAAACGCTTCAATTCATTTGGCAACATCAAATCATTTAGAGCCTCTTCAAATTCTAAATCGAAAGTAATCTTATCTAATAAAATTCGTTCGCCATAAAATTGCATACCATGATTAAGCTTTCTAAAATAGAATTGCAATTTCTTTCCGCTTTCATGTTTTACTAATTTTAATAAGGTTGGAACTAAATAATTTAATTTTAATGATTTACTTCGATCATAAAACTTTAAAAACTTTTTTAGTTGGATAAATTTGTTCATTCCCAGAAACAAACGATCTGCTCCATCTCCATCAAACAACACCTCAACGCCATCGCTAGCAGCCTTTTTATAAATAAAATTCATAATAGAGTTGTTATACCCAAGAGGAAAACTTGAATAAGCACTTACTTTCAAATAATTATCAATAATATCTTTTGCGCTTAAAATGATCTTTTCAGCTTTAAAATTCAGGATGTCTGCCAGATAATCAATTCTCTCAAATTCATTATATCCATCTACATAACCAATAGTATAAGCATTAAACTCACGGTTTGACTGATTTAATTTTTGTGCTAAGTAACCAGAATCAACTCCTCCACTTACTGCAATTCCAATTTTATCATAATTATTAACTGTTTTAGCAGTTGACCTTAACAGAACATCATCTATTGCAGTCGTATTTTCAATAATTGAGCTGGTGTTATTCCAGTTGGTTTTAAATGTTGTTATATCAAAGTATTTAGATATTGATATGGATTTATTTGAATATGTTAGTTGACTTCCACCAGATAAGATTTTTAAATTTTCAATCAATCCTTGTTCAAAACTATTAACTCCAAAATGGTAATACACTGATAAGCCATCATAATTGATATCTAAAGCTTTACTATTAGATATTTGAAGCAGGTAGGTTAGCGAGGTTGCAAAATATATAGTGTCTTCTTTTTGAATGTATAGCAAAGGAATTTTTGAATAATGATCACTAATTACTGAGCATCCTTCAGCTCCAAATGTAATATAAACAAATTTTGAGTCTTCCGTTAAGTAATCAAATTTTTGAGTCTTGCTAATTATTTTAGAACCGCCTTTCCAGAGAAAGGACTCTGAATTAAACTGATAATAATATTCAGGAACTTCAAGAGGCAAAAAGAGTTTAAAATCTGGTTTATTTACCAGAACTTTTTGTCGATTTAAAAAATTTAAATTACTGTTTTCAGTTAGTCCTATAATACCTCCAAAAGTATGCACGTAATTATTTTTCATAGTACATCTAATTTAGATCTAGTATTAGAAATATCATAATTTTTCAAACCCATTGTACCCATTTTTAATTTTAATTCATTCCTTAAATTGACATCACTTAAAGCTGCTATTTTTTTTGAGAGTTCTACTTCACTGTTTACGACATAACCGTTACGATCATGCTCAATAAACTCGACACATGCACCAGTATCTGAAAACACTATAGATGGTATTCCTCTAGAAAGTGCTTCAAGTACTACAAGTCCAAAAGATTCTCCAACCGACGGCAATATAAAAACATCTAACTTAGAATAAAAATCATTCATGTTTTTAAAAAAGCCATAAAAAACAAAAGTAATTTTAGAGTTTATAAATTCTTTTGAGCGCTTTTCTAAATTATTCTGTAAAGGTCCATTACCAGCAATATGTACTTCTACTTCAATGTCATTTTTAATTAATTCTAAAGCATTAATAATTCTAGACACTTTTTTTTGTTCTACCAATCGTCCAGCAAAACCAATTCTTAGCACAGAATCGTTATTCTTAACCAGATTCGTTTGTAACGGTAAATCTATACCAAAACCAATGATAGAAATTAATTTTTTATTAAAAACCGGCACTTTACGTAGTAGTTTTTTCTTTGCAAATTCTGAAGAACATATGATTTTAAATCCGAAAAAATTGATAATCAAGGCATAGTATAATTGTTTGAATATCTTTTTTTTCCCTTTGCCAAAAGTAATTCCATGTTGAAACAAATAAACATTAGACTTTCTTTTAAACAAAGGTATTAACATAAAAGGCATTAATGAATGAACAAAGATACTATCATAGTCCTGAATTAAATTTGCAAACTCTTTTTTTCTACTTGTAGATTTTGACATGTCAACAACATCAAATTCATCATCTGAAACTGGCAACTCTTTCCACACTAAAATATGGTGAGATGTATCAGACGACTTGTTTAAATCAACAAGCGCTTGCACAAAAGTTGTGATACCTCCTTCTCCTAAAGAATGTCTAACATGCAATATCTTTTTTTTAATTGACATGAGGTCTGTGTTCATTATCTACAACCGACAAAAAGTTATCGGTCATTTTTTTAATACTATGATTTTCATTTCCGTAATTAAACGAATTTTGAGCTATCATTTTGTAACTATCAAAATCATTTAATAAGGTTTCAATGTTCTTAACAGCATCATTGACAGATTCTACATCAAAACCAAGCTCATTATTTTTAATAATGCTATCAGGATCGGCTCCAAATACAAGCACAGGCACACTTCTCAGCCAGGATTGGATATAAGTATTAGAAAAACCTTCACTAACAGAAGTGCTAACAAATACAGATGCCATATCGAAATATGATAATGCTTCATCAAAAGGCAAATGACCTGTAATACTTAAGTTTGCTGGTTTATCTTTTAAAAGATTTTTCACATAACTTCCATTGCTGTGACCACCAACCATTAAAAATTTAAATGGTGTATGTAACATCTGGTTTGCAAGATCTATAAATAACTCTGGTCGCTTATGAGGTCCAAAGTTAGCACACCATAATATGGTTTTATTCTCAAATCGTTGTTGTGTCGTTATACCACGTTCTGGCTTTGGATGACCAGAAATCATTTTTTGAGATTCTAGATTGAAATTACGTTTTAAATGATGTTTCTGAAAATCGTTTTGACTAAATGCAATATCAATTTTAGACATGCCTTTATTTCTATAAAAATCCATCAATTTATTATTAACTAGAAAAATGAAATACTTTAAAACACCCAAGGATTTTGTTGTATATCGTTTTTTGAATTGAGAGGTATAAAAACCAAAAAAAGGATTTTTATTATCGGTACACATCCAAATAAATTTACACTTGTTTTTAGAACAATAATTACCAAGAACGTAAGTGACATTTGAAGATAAGCGTTGTACAATAAAATCTGGCTGAATTTCTTTTAGAGGTTGTACATATTTATTTTGATCTTTTATTGGAAATCTTCCCGAAGCCTTAAGCCAATATATAGTTACGCCTTCAATTGGCTCAACTGTGTTAATTTTATTCTTGTTAATTGTTTGGCATACGTAAGAAACCTGAAAACCTCTTCGAGCTAATTCTATTGATAAATAATTCGCCTGCACTTCTGCACCTCCTCCTCTTTCGGAAATATGCCATGGCATTACAAAGGCTATTTTTGAGTTTTTATCCATTGTATCTTAATTACTATCTCATGTTGTAGTACAGTTTTATGACATATTTGGCAAAGCTTTCTTTACAACAGTATTGAACACTTTGCTTTTACAACCCAATAACAAAATAACATCTTTTAATGTTTTTTTATGTAAAGAAAAAAACATTTTTGATGCATTAAACGACTCATTATTCTCAAACTTATTTCTCAGAATAGCTCTGTTATATTGATCTGAAGCATCATTAACAATTGATGTTTTCAAGTTTAGTGTATTTGCAAAATATAACCTTACCTCCTTTGAAGAAATTTTGTAATCAAGTTTAGATTTTTTATTTGTAGGATTAGAAATTGAGCCTTCAAATTTCCTATATGTAGCTGTAGACTCGGATAAATAAAAAAACTTAGTGAATTGTGTTAGTGCCAACCATAAAGGTAAATCTCCAATTTTAAATTTATAAAATACATTAAAGTCTATTTTATCTAAAAGGGAACGTTTAAATACTCCTGTTAATGTATACACAACATAGCTACCTAAAATAATATCTTCAGCAGGATTATCGATTTTGATTTGGTTTCTCTTGTTTATTTTATTTATATTTTTAACCAATTTGTGTATATTTTGATAATACACATGTGTATCTGTATGAACCACACCATAAGCCTGATTAGCTTCTAAAAAATCGACTTGCTTTTGTAATTTTAAGGGGTCTACCCAGTAGTCATCTCCATCAAGTAAAGCTATATAATTACCTGTACAATTTTCTAAAATATTAACAAAATTATAAAGCCTTCCTAACTCTTGTCGTTTTTTCCAATAAGCATCTCCTTTTTGGCGCTGGAGGATTTTTATATGAATTTGTTTAGTGTTTTGATACGATTTTATAATGTCTAGTGTACGGTCTGTAGAAAAATCATCACCAACTACCACTTCAACTTTAAAATTTATTTTTTGCATCATAATGCCATCCATAGCCTCTTTGATAAAAGACTCATGCATATAAGTCATTAGTCGAATACTTAATTTATATTCTTCAGATTTAAGGGACACTATTTTATGCTTTGTTTGAATTGTTTGTATATATCAAAAGTATTGCTTTCTATTGTCTCAACCTCTGTTGAAGACAATACTTTTTTATATCTTTCAATAGTCGTAGGGTCTAGCGGTCTTAAGGTCTTCTTTTTCCATTCTAACAATGCTTTAGGCTCATCGTTTGTTTCATAGTAACGAAGCATCTTTTCTTCAAATGGGAGGTCTAAGAAATCACAAACTTTAACCAATTGCAATTTTGAATCTAACACTAGGTCCTCATAATGAATAACTTGAAATTGTTTTTGATTTAGCTTTTTTAAAAATTTAAAAATTTTGGATTGGTTCTGACTCCAATCATCTGTGAAACTTTTTACACTTTGAGGTAATTTAGGAATATAGGTAGATTTGGAATTCAAATCAGCAATGCCTTTATATGAGCAATAAACATCTCGAGGGTCTCTTATAATAATTAAGTATTTTGCATTTGGAGCTATAGATCTTATTTCCTGTAAATGATTAATGTAATAATTATTTTTATCACCCAGAACTAAAGAGCTAGATTTTTGATTTACTGATTGACCATAAAAGTCAACAATATTAAACACCAATTCTTGATAAGATGTTGATTGTCGTATTTCTAAAAAGCTAGCTAAGGCATCAAAATCTAACTGCCATGTTTCTATTTTTTTAGAAGTTTGTAAATCTGAAATAAACTCAGCTAAACTGCTTTTAGAATTCCAATTTTGATATTTTTTAGACCACCAATGAATAAAACCACATTCAGGAGGAATTACTATGGAGCTGTGACTATTAAGCATAATTCTTAAAAGCGAAGTGCCAGATCTCGGATTACCTATAATAAAAAGTTGTTGTGTATTATCCATTATTAATTATTAACACTATCTTATTTAAATCCTCATCGAACAGCGTCGTATAAAGAGGCAAACATAAAACCCTTTTTGCTATTTTATCTGCGACAGGACATTGATTTGAATTGATATATGGCAATTTTTCTAAACTTGGAAAGAAATAACGCCTTGGATGGATATTCTGTATTTCCAAATCTTTTATTGCTTTTAAGAGTAATGATTCAGATTCAAAAATGACAGGATAGTATGCGTAATTCCATGTTGCACCCTCTCTAAGTTTTAGCTTTGTTAGGCTATTAAAATTTAAGTGTTCATCATAATATTCACAAACTCGTTTTCGTTCAGCAATAATATGTTTGATGTAAGGTAATACACTTAATCCCATAGCAGCTTGTAGCTCGCTCATTTTAGCATTAATACCTAAGCCATGGTACATTCCTGGACCATTATGACCAAAATTATGACGATACCACATATCTTGATATGTTAGTTCATCCTGACAAAATAATGCCCCTCCTTCACCAGTATGAAACAATTTAGTCGCATGAAAACTACAGGTACTTACATCGCCATAATTAAGAATAGATTGTCCTTTATAAGTTACTCCAAAACAATGCGCTGCATCGTAAATCACTTTTAAATTGTGTTTTTTTGCGATAACTTCAATAGCTTCTACATGGCAAGGATTACCATATACATGTGTTGCTAAGATAGCAGTAGTTTTTTTTGTTATTGCAGCTTCTATTTTAGTTTCATCGATTGTTAAATACTCAGGGTGAATATCAACAAAAACTGGTGTACATTTTTCCCAAACAATGCTAGATGTTGTTGCTACATAACTAAAAGGCGTGGTAATCACCTCACCTGCTTTCCCATAAGCATTTAAAGCAATTTGTATGGGTAATGTACCATTAGTCATTAAAATAAGTTTGTTGATTTCTAAATGCTCACGAAGCTTCTTAGTTAATTCCTGGTATAGTTTACCATTATTGGTTAGCCATTGGTTATCCCATATGCGCTTCAATTGCGTTTGATAATCTTCAATAGGTGGAAAAAAAGTTTTGGTAACCGTAATCATTAGTTTGTTTTGGTATTTCGGTTTATTAAGAAGTCATTTATTTGATTGGTGAATAATTTTGCTCCTTTTAAATTTAAATGATCAGAATCTTTGAAATCTCTATAATCAAAACTAGTATTATCAAAAGAATTTAGCCAATATACATTATTGTTTTTAGATTCTAGATTTGTAAGAAGAGAAAACATTTTATTATTAATTTTATTAGGTATTAACTTACGATAGGACTCATGAGCAGGAGGTGTGACTATAATCAAGTCAAAATTATACATTTTTGATAATTCTATTATTTTCATTAGTATTTTTTCATTACTCTCAATACTTCCAACTTTAGGCATATGCCTGCTTGAAGCTTTTAAGGCATGTTCTTCAAAATCATCTGTGAAAGCATCTAATGGAAAGGAGCCCTTTTCTAAATAGTTATCTTGAGGATAATTATTACCTATCACATAGTTTCCTACTCTTTTTATGTTCTTTATTTGTAACCCATTTAGAAACTCAAAATTATACTTTGGAGCATAATTTATTTGAAGTCGAGTATACAAATTATAATTTTTTAATCTCCAATTCTCTGGTGATTGTATTAAACTTACTGTATAAGTTGGTGTACTGAAATTTAAAATAGCAAACTTTAGTTTTTTAGTTTTTAAGACTGCTTTTAACCACAATAAATCGACATCTATTGACTGAGATACATTCGCTAAATTAATTGCACTGAAACTGAGTTCTTCAGCCAAAACACCTCTTAACGCGTGAGAATTTCCCAAAACCACAGCCTCATATTCCTCATCTAAAAGCTTATCTTTATAGGAATAAATGTTCGGTAAATTTGAAGATCTAAGAAGTATTTCATAACACCCTAAAAATATTAGCACAGGTATCAAAAATAAAATTATTTTATTTAAAAATGGTTTCATCTAGAATTGAAAATAAATAAACTCCTGTGGTTTTCCACTATAAATAAACAGAAGAAAAAGTATGGTATAATAAAATAAAGTATTTAGAAGCCTATAATTTGTTAATTTATAAATAGCAAATTCAGCATGTCTACCTCTCCATTCTATTATAATAAAGATACCAAAAATTAAAATTAACATTGGACTAAAATCAAACAATAAACTAAAGGTTTTAAAATAATTTGTAGTTTTTAACAAACCTGTAAATAAATCCATAATGTATTGAATAGCATGCGAAATATTTTCGGCTCTAAAAAAGACCCATGCTAATACTGTTAAACTAAAAGTTAATAACATCCCTCTTAATTCCTTAAATGTTGGTAGCAATTTATTTTCTGCTATATCTCCTGTATGTACACGATTTTTATTTCGCAACAATAAAGGCAAAAAATAAAGTGCATTTAAAAAGCCCCAAATAATAAATGTCCAATTAGCACCATGCCAAAAACCACTAACTATAAATATTACAAAGGTATTTCTTACTTTCATAATTACACCTCCTCTACTACCACCAAGTGGTATATATAAATAATCTCTAAACCAAGTAGACAAAGAAATGTGCCAACGTCTCCAAAACTCAGCTATATCTCTTGAAAAATATGGAAATGCAAAATTCTTCATCAATTTAAATCCAAACAAGCGTGATGTTCCAATTGCAATATCTGAATAACCAGAAAAATCACCATAGATTTGAAATGCGAACATTACTGCTCCTAAAAGTAAGCTGGTGCCACCATAATTAGATGAATTATTAAAAATTTCATTAGCAAGTTCAGCACAATTATCTGCAATAACAATTTTTTTAAATAAACCCCATAAAATCTGACGTAAGCCTAAAACAGCACTTCTATAATCAAACCTTCTTTGCGTATAAAATTGGGGCAATAGGTTAATAGCACGCTCTATTGGACCTGCTACTAATTGTGGGAAAAAACTAACAAAAGCAGTGAATGCTATAAAATCTTTAGTTGGCTCAAGTTGTTTCCTATAGATATCTATAGTATAACTTAAGGTTTGAAATGTATAAAAACTGATACCAACCGGAAGAATAATATTTAAGCTTGTTGAAGGAATTTGATACCCAAAAAAACTGAATGCTTGTACAAAATTATCTACAAAGAAATTGAAGTATTTAAAAAAACCTAAAAAACCAATATTAATAACAATACTTAGCCACAATAGGAGTTTTCTTTTTTTAATTCCATTCACATTTTTTAATTGCAAACCGATAGTATAATCTACAATCGAACTAAATAAAATCAAACCCAAAAAGCGCCAATCCCACCAACCATAAAATGTATAACTAGCTACTACAATTAGTGCATTTTGTGTTCTTAAATCTTTTTGGAATACAAACCAATACAAAATAAAAACGAGTGGTAAAAAAATAGCAAAATCAATGGAGTTGAAGAGCATTTACAAATCAAATTTTAATCTTATGTTTTTACAAATAACACCAATTTTTATTAACCCATAATTAAGACACTCTACAACTAATAAAAAAATTTTAGTAGAATTAATCATTTTCTTGCTGCAGTATTATTGGCGTGAACTTCATAATCTGCAGCCACTTTAATTCCTACAAACGCTCCTAACTCATTCCACTTTTTTGGATTTTCTAAAGACGATGTAAATAGACGGTCAGAACCAAACTGATTGAAAAACTCCTTAACTTCTCGTATTCTTAATTCGTATAAATTTTTATAATGTTCTCTTTGATCTTCAGTTAACAACAACAGATTATCAATATCTCTACTATATAATTTATCTACATTAAAATTTGCATCATAAAACTCATTTTCTCTTCGATAAGTTTTTGAATGACGATAGGTATTTCCTAAAATTTTACCATTAGAGTGATTTACCATTGAATCATACCACTTATCACTATCTCTTTCGAGTAAAATAAATTTTGCTTTTGGAAAACGATGAAACAACACTTTATAAAAACTAAGACACCACCATGGATCATCTTCAAAGACTTGATTTGTTTTAAAATCAAAAGAGTTAAAAATTTTTTCATAATCTCCTTTAAACCAACTTAAAGTCCAATCATTTTTTTTTGAAACACCATAACTACCAACAGCATAACCGTGTTCCTTAAAAAACACACCTACCGAAGTCGTTCCCGTTCTTTGAAAAGAAATACAAAATATTTTTGGTTTAAAAATAGCAAGAACTCTATTTTTGTAATCCATTACTTTATTTATCATTTATTTTTTTTTAATAAATTAAAAAGTTCAAAAAGTGTGTTAAATTTAAATAGAAAAGTAATTAAGATATAACATACTATTTCAAAGCTACTGCCTATTAAAAGTCGAAGCAAGTCAGAATTTAATTTTACTTTAAAAAACATATCAATACAAAACACTAAAGCACCAGAAAAAGCTGCCACTAATATTATTGGTGCTAAATTTTTAACCTGCTCCCATATATAATAACTTATAAACTTGCCAGAATAATATGTATTTATAAAAAACACTAAAAAAGATTGTATAACACTACCAAACAATAAAGCATAAATTCCAAATTGAAATGTTATAAATATGATTATCAAAAATAAGATTTTTTTTATAACCTGTAACTTTAAAACAATATCACTTCTACCCTTCACTCTTAATATGTTTAAATTATAAGCATTAATGGGATACATAATTCCTGTGACTGCTAAAATTTGAAAATAAGGCACAGCAGGTAACCATTTTTCAGTAAACAAAAACCTAAATAAAGGCTCAGCTAAAACTGCCATAGTAATTAAAATTGGAGCCACCAAAAATACTGACATTTGCATTACTTTTTTATAGACACCTTTTAAGCGTATGTCATCGTTTTTTATTTCAGCAAATAAAGGAAATGTCACTTTATTAAGTATGGTACCAACATTACCTACTGGTAGTTTCATTAACGAATCTGCTCTATTAAAAAAACCAACTTGTGCTGGTGCAAAAAACTTACCAATAATAATAGCATAAGCATTCGAAAATAGTGATTCTATTAGCCCAGATAAAGTTAACTTATAACCATAATTGAAATGATACTTAAATTTATGTTTACTAAATACCCAACTTGGTTTCCAATTAGAATACAACCATAATTGTAGAGCACTCGCAAATGCCTGAGCAATACCCATGATGACCAAACTCCAAACCCCATGACCTGTATAAGCCAACCCAACACCTATTAAACCACTAAATATAGTAGATGGAATAGACACTCTCATTTGGGTTTTAAAGTCTAGTAGTTTAGTTAATCGTGTCGTTTGTATTATAGCAAAGGCATTGATGATAAATATGATACTATACCAGCGAATAATTGGAGTAAGTTGGTCTTCTTGATAAAAATCGGCAACTAATGGTGCTACAAAAAACATGAGCACATACATAAAAACACTACCTATTAAATTAAAAAAGAATACAGTTGAATAATCTTCTTGTGTCGGATTATCTGTTCTTATAAGTGAAGAACCTAAACCAGCATTCAATAGGACTGCACCTATCCCCATAAACACCGCTATCATAGCTATTAAACCAAACTCTGACGGCAAAAGCAATCTAGCTAGGACAATAGATACAAAAAAGTTTATACCTTGTGTACTAAATTGTTGTAAAGCTGTCCAAAATACACCAGATAATGCTTTTTGTTTTAATGACATTTTACTTTAATATGCTTTTCTTGGCGTTAATTGTTTCGGTGAATTTGAACATTTCTTTATTCCACATTTTTATTGTGTTACCTAAATTATAATTTCACTTGTTTATAAGCTTATTCAATAAATACCAATTATAAGTAGTCTTGATACCATCAGATAATGAAATAGAAGCCTTCCAACCTAATTCTAATAATTTAGAGCTATCCATCAACTTACGCGGTGTGCCATCTGGTTTAGTCGCATCCCACTCTACCTTACCTTTATGACCTACAATCTTTTGAACCGTTTCTGCTAAATCTTTAATTGTTAAATCACTACCTGTTCCAACATTATATAAATAGTCTGGTAGTACATTTTCAACTGCAAACACTATAGCCTGAGCTAAATCATCAACATGCAGAAACTCACGCATGGGTTTACCACTTCCCCAAAGCGTTACAGACGCATGATTATTTTCTTTAGCTTCATGAAATTTACGAATCATTGCAGGTAACACATGAGAGTTTTTTAAATCGAAAGTATCGTTTGGTCCATATAAATTAGTAGGCATTAAACTTACAAAATCTTTTGCGTATTGCTTCCTAATAGCTTCACATGCCTTTACTCCTGCTATTTTTGCTATAGCATACCATTGATTAGTCGGCTCTAAACTATCGGTTAGTAAATACGTTTCCTTCAAAGGTTGAGGAGCAAATTTTGGATAAATACAAGAACTTCCTAAAAAAATAAACTTTTGAACTTCAGCTTTATGAGCTGCATCGATAAGATTATTCTGAATCTGTAAATTCTCCATTAAAAAAAGATACGGATTCTCACTATTAGCTAAAATCCCTCCAACTCTTGCTGCTGCGTCAATAATAATATCAGGTTGTTCATTATTTATAAAATCGACAACAGCTTTTTGATTACGTAAGTCTAACTCCTTTTTTGTTTTCCCGATAAGATTACTATATCCCTTAGCTTCGAGCGCTCGCCAAGCAGCAGAACCAACCATTCCTTTATGACCAGCAATATAAATTTTGGAAGTTTTGGATATTTTTTTATTCAAAATAATTCATTGTTTTATAACCGCCTTCATCAAGATATTGCTGCTGTTTCATTAGCTTTAAATCACTAGCCACCATATCTTTTATAAGATCATTTAGACTGTAATTACATTCCCATCCTAATTTTTCTTTTGCCTTTGAAGCATCTCCAATTAGAAGATCTACTTCTGTCGGTCTAAAATACCTAGGATCGACAGCTAAAACTTCTTTTCCTTTTTCTAATTGATACTCAGGATGATTACACTTAACAACATACGCTTTTTCATTTTCACCTTTACCCTTAAATTCAAGCTCTACTCCTATTTCTGCAAAACTCATATGGACAAAATCTCTTATTTTTGTTGTCTTTCCGGTTGCAATGACCCAGTCTTCAGGTTCATCGGCTTGTAGAATCATCCACATCACACGAATATAATCTTTAGCATGACCCCAATCTCTTTGAGCATCTAAATTTCCTAAATAAAATTTATCTTGTAAACCCAATGCTATACGAGCTACAGCTCTGGTAATTTTTCTCGTAACAAACGTTTCACCTCGTATTGGTGATTCATGGTTAAATAAAATTCCGTTACAAGCAAACATATCATATGCTTCACGATAATTTACTGTTATCCAATACGCATACATTTTAGCTACAGCATAAGGTGACCTTGGATAAAAAGGGGTCGTTTCAGATTGAGGTACTTCTTGTACTTTACCATATAATTCTGATGTAGATGCTTGATAAATACGAGTCTTTTTTTCTAAACCTAATAACCTTACTGCATCTAAAATTCTTAATGTCCCTAAACCATCTGTATTACCTGTATACTCAGGGATTTCGAAAGAAACAGCCACGTGACTCATAGCTGCAAGGTTATATATTTCGTCGGGTTGTATTTCTTTTATTAATCTTATGATATTGGTGCTATCTGTCATATCTCCATAATGCAGATAAAAATTTTGGTGATCAATATGAGGGTCTTGATATAAATGGTCAATTCTATCCGTGTTGAAAAGAGATGAACGGCGTTTTAACCCATGAACCTCATAGCCTTTTTTTAATAAAAACTCGCTTAGATAAGCTCCATCCTGTCCAGTTACACCAGTTATCAATGCAATTTTATTCATAAGCTTAACATCATGATTATAAAGTGAGGTGTATTTAATTAGTTGGTTACAAATCTAAAACAAAAAAAAGACTAATTAAATCGAATAATGAATTAAAATCAATAACTTCCATGTAGAACACCTATAGTCTAAAAGCTGTTTTTTTAAAAGTTAAAACTGATTTTATATTATAGGCTAAATGTGATGAAATACTAGACGTGACCTATATCACATCTAACAAATTATTTTAAAATGTATTAGTGTGTTAAATCTTTTTACGTGCTTATAATAATCTTAAATATTCTTATTATAAATTTTAATATCTTTGCACACCCTTATTCTCAGACACTCAATCTCATTTTTATCCATAAATTACTTTAATTCACTTATGAAAAAAATTCAACCCTTTTTATTAGCCCTAATACTTATGTATTTTGGGTTTGGACAAACAGACCCTGGACATATCACCTTCAATTCTGATGACTTGACCGATTTCAATTCAGTATCTTCAATAGCAACAAGGTCTACTGACGCAACCAATAATTATACGGTTAATAATTCAAATGAACTAATTTACTTAAAGCTTAGCGCTAGCACATCGAGCAATTCGTATTCTACTGACTTCTACTTTAATGACAATGCCAGTCTTGGTTTCGATTTAGGCTACGATGCTGCTATTTTTGGAGTTACTCCTAATTTTGCTATTTACTCAAATTTAGTAGAAGATAATAATGGTGATGAAATTTCCTTACAAGCAGTTAACACTACTGATCTTGCAGGCGTAAGTTTTCCTTTGGGTATAAATGCTAATCAAGGTCAACAAATAACAATTCGTATTTCTTCTTCAACATTACCAGAATATGTTAGCGTCTACCTTGATGATACGTTAACTAACACATCGACCTTATTAAATGATACTAATTATGTGTTTACACCATCGACAGCTCTATTTGGTACAGGACGATTCTTTCTTAGAACCTCCACTCCTCCTGTAACTTATACATATAACGACTCTTGGACTCCTAGTGATCCAAATGGCATTGCTGCCATTAATGACCATCTCATAATTGCTTCAGGTAACGCAACGCTATATACAGACACAAATTGTAATACGGTAACCGTAAATCCTGGTGCAAGTCTAACTGTTAATACAGAGACTACACTTACTGTTACTAATGGATTATTATTAGAATCCAGTTCAACTAGTTATTCAAGCTTAATTCGTAATGGAACAATTGTTGGAACATTAGAATATGAGCGTCATGTGAACATCAATGGTTCTGGAACTACGGGTAGCAACGATTTAGTATCTGCGCCTTTAACTGGCCAGCCTTTTAATGTGTTTGCTGCTGCGAATCCTAATATCTTAACCAATAATGATGATACATTATACTTATTTGGACCTTTTGATAAAGGAACTGGTGCCTATGTAACATGGGCTGATACAGAAACAGCTACTCTTGATCCTGGTTTAGGTTATAGAGCAGGTTCTACTGATAATGGTACTTTCACCTTTACCGGAACAGCTAATAATGGAAATGTTACACATGACATTGTTAATGCTGGTCCTAATAACGCTGTTTGGAACTTAGTTGGTAATCCTTACCCTTCATATATAAATGTACAGCAATTTCTTAATCACGATTTAGGTGGTGTAACAAATATTCAACTATTTGATGCACCTACTGCTGGTATTTATGGCTACGATGGAAATGCTCTTAATGGATGGACCGTTTACAACCTAGCAACGACAACTGCTTCGACAGTTATTGCTCCTGGTCAAGGTTTCTTTGTAAGTGCTGATGCTACTAACGATGATCTTTATGATTTAGAATTCACACCTGCTATGCGTTCTACGGGTACTGGTGATGACTTTATCGTTGGACGTAATGCCGAGTTAACCTATTTAAGCCTTAACTTAAGCGCTAATAGCAAATCTTATAACACTGATTTCTATTTCAACGCTAATGCTTCTAAAGGGTTCGATTTAGGATACGATGCTAACATTTGGGGTGATATAGCGCCTGAGTTTGCTATTTACTCTCATTTAGTTCAAGATAATGCTGGTGATCCTGTAACTTTACAAGCTCTTAGCTCTACAGATCTGAATGACGTCACCATTCCGTTAGGAGTGAACGCTAAACAAGGTGAGCAAATTACATTTAGCATTGCAGACACAACATTACCTGCATCTGTTAATGT
>NZ_JBODQC010000010.1:0-97850 GCF_050617655.1 Psychroserpens mesophilus
ACATCATCGTCTGGAGTTCCAAAGCAAGCATCTATACCAGAGTCTAATGCACTTGCAACACTACCAGTAGTAGTGCTTCCACATAAAAAATCAGGATTTACGGTTAAACCTATTGCACCGCAAGGGTCATCATTAGAAGGTGGTGCTGGTGGCTCTGATACACAAATGTCAAAAGTGCCATTATTGTTATTCCCGTATTCCCAAACTCTTATATAAATAGTTGAACCAGGAGCTAAACCAGAGCTTGTAATAGCTGACATGGCACCATTGGCACTACCATCATCATCGCAAGCAATTTGTGATAGAGTTAGGGTAGGACATGTACCAGTAGCTGAATAAATAGCCATGCCACTATCAGTAATGACTCCAGTATCAGTATCTATAGAAATATTTCCACTGGCAGGAACTGTAGCAGTAAACCACACATCACCACCAGCATATGAGGAACAAGTTGGAGCAGGAATACCTGTGCTGGCAGTTGCATTCGCATTTGTGTAAGTTGAAAATGTACAGGTTGCATTTACGCCTAGAGCAATTGCACTACAAGGGTCATCATTTGCAGGAGGCGTGGGACCAGAGCAAGACGTACAACTGATAACAGTAGTACAACAATTTGTAGCTTGACCACACGCAGCATTTGTATTAAAGTGTATAAAGTGATTACCAGCTACAGTAGCTGTAAATGAAAAAGGTGCGTTACCGCTACCAACAACAGGGCCATTAGAAGTGCCACTTCTAACGGTTATATAGCCTCCACATGAATTTGTAATTTCATAAGTTTCACCAATAACCACATTAGACACTGTAGCATATTCAGTTTGATAATTACATGTACTCATAGTAGCAGGAGTAGTATCAATAGGAGCTATAGCAGAACCATAAGATGTACCATTATTGCATTGACCAAATACATCAGTATTTATAAGAAAAACAAAAATTATTAATAGGAGTAGTTTTCTAATCATAATCTAAAAAAATTAAACAAGACTATAAACCATAAATAAATGGGTTTATAGTGAGGCTGAAATTTTTTAGATAGTTTGGGGATATTATCAAATAACAATGTAATAAAAAATATATAATTTTAACAAAAAATTAAAGATTTATTTGAGTTTTTGTTAAAGTGTTTACTTTTCTAGACAAAAACCTTGTGGTTAATGATAATAGCTAACTCTTGTGATGAGTTTAAGAAGACCAAAAAACTGACACGCTTAAACAAAATTACAATCACTTCAAAAAGGTATAATCGTGTTGCAAATATTGCGTTAGAAATTAAGAGGTAGCTTCATCGTATCATACCCGTATCATACCCGTATCATACCCGTATCATACTCGTGTCATACTCGTGTCAACCTAAAATAGAGTTAGAATAAATTTGAAAGCTGGTGATATGGTTCAAAAACACATACATCTTACACAAACTAAAAAGGTCTTGATAATTAACAACCAAGACCTTTTTTGTATAAGTAAAGTAGATAAAACCCTAACGTTTTAAGACTACTTTTTGGGTTTTAGATTGTCCGTTGCTTAAAGTCGCCTGAACAATATACGCGCCACTAGGCAAGTTATGATTATTAATAACAAACTCTGTAGCATCTATATGGCTTTCGTTATGTAAGGTTCTGCCTAACAGGTCATAAACAATTACAGAGTCTATAAGGCTGCTATCAGAATCAATTTTTATATAAGCACCTTTAGGAGCAATAATGCTTAAGGCATTCAATTCAAAATCATCAATGCTTAGAGCCTCGTTTGTAAATCTTAAAAAGAATCGATCTCCATAATCTACAGCTTGTGTTTCCGTAAAAGTGTAAGGTGTTGCTTTTAAATTATGAATAATACCTAAATGAGTGTCTTCCAGATAAATGTCCTGACTTTCTTCTAAAAATAAACCGTCAACATTATTTAAAGCAATAGTATATTCACCAGCTTGAGGAATAACTGTTCCTAAAGGTATTTCATCGTTTTCATCAAAAGGGAGTCCACGACCTTGAATCGTCATGCGTTCATCACCAATTTTAGAATAAATATTCAAACCGTTAACTTCTCTGGAGTAAGCATCAAATAATCGATCTTTTTCTTGAGTGGCACCTTCAATATAACCCACTAAAGTATTAGAGGTCATTCCATTTTGATGTGCTAAATTTAACCAAATACGGCTACGCTCTAAAGAGTTAGAGTTTAATTCATTTTGATTTGGTTCAGACATTCTGTAAAAATCAGTATTACCATGTGTACGATCACGCATACTATTATCAAAGGTCACACTGCCAGACTCATTATCATTTAGTGCTAATACAAAAAAGCCTTGTCCTGAAGCAATTTTACCAGAGAATGGTACTGTAGCTCCCATTAAATTATAAGTAATATAATCAGCAGGATTGTAGGTAAACACATAGTCATCATAAAAAGAATCAGGCCATGCACCAATGGCACTTCCGTGAGTCCAGATATGTACAGTGCCTTCCAGCATGGTATTGGCCAGTAAAAAGGAATCAGCATCTATTGCAGAAGGATAAGGGTTACCAATAAGGTTCCAGTTATCATCTAACGGTGTTACAGATAAGCTATTTGTACCATAAGGATTGTACATTAAGCCACCTCCAGAATAACCACCACTGCTTATCGCTTGAGTAATCACACCATTGTTTGGTGGCCCATCAAATGTGGCTGTGGCAGGAGAAATGCCTACCGATTGATTAACTGGTCCTCTTACAGCATAGCCTTTGCCAAGATCCATTACGCCAGAACTTAAACCATTCCAGTCACCTACTACAATAGGTATGTTTCCTGGCATACCTAAATAGCCTGTTGCTGTGGTTGGTATCCATTCGTAAATGCGATTTGTTGGTGTAAAACCACCATATACATCTGAGACATCAAACCCTTGAACAGGACTCGAATAATAAACGTAATCAGATCGTCGAATATCTGTATTTCTATTCACTAAAATGTTTCCACTATTAGCAATAGAAGGGGTATCATTAACTTGAATTAAATTGGCGCCATCTTCAACAATTAATGAAGGTGTTGCACCTTGAATCGTAATGTAATCTTGAATCGTTAAGGAAGCACCAAAGCCATTTGCATTACTTTCAGGAGCTAAAGTAAGTGTGGCTCCTGTTTCAATAGTAAGGTTTAAACCATCTCCATCAACATCATCGGGTATCACAGGGTCATTAGGTGTTCCGGCAGGAATAAATAAACACTGTGTATCTGTAGGAACGGAATCACCATACCAGTTTAAAGGATTATTCCAATCGCTTGAAGTGTCACCTTTCCAGTGTTTTCCTATCACATAATCCACTCGGGTTCTAACTCCAGGAGCACTAGGGCAAGCATACCAATACGAGTAAATACCAGGAACACTAGTATCTGTTAATCCAGAACCTGGATAATTTACAGGGTTAAAACTTGGTCCTGTTTCTATTGGGCTACCTCCAGAGGAAGCAGTATACCATTCTAGTGGAGCTGATGCTGTAGTCCAGTTAATGTCTGGCCCTATAAGTACATTCCAAGAGTAAGGGCTGTTGCCACTGCCTAATCCAAATTCTGTTGTAATAAGGGTGTAGTTCACACCTGCAGTTAAACTTATGGTTAATTCTGGACGCAAACCAGGACCAGAGTCATCATCACCAACCACAAAGGTTCCACTTGCACAAACGCCAGGTGTAAACCCAGTTTCAACAATATATGCCATACCATCAAATCCAGCCGTCATCTCTAATACATAAACTTGGGTTGTAGGAACGGTAAAGTTAATTTCTTCATAACGTGTAGATGTTCCAGCAAATGCACAAACCGTTGAGTTTGCTGTAAAAATAGGGAGTCTATTCGCTGTTGGTTGTCCATCAAGATTTCCAAAAACAGTGTCTGAGGTATTCACGCCAGCAGGACAAGAAAAGTCTGAAGTCATTGACTGGCTCCTTTCATTTGGGCAGTCATTAAATACACCAGTATCACCAGGCGGTATGGGTGTGGTAATGCAAATGTCAAAGGTGCCATTATTATTATTCCCATATTCCCAAAGTCGTATATACACTATCTCTCCAGGTGTTCTTCCAGTAACAGTTATGGAAGACATTAGTCCAGTTCCAAAATTATCGTCACAAGCTAACTGAGTTAAAGAACCACAGGTTCCTGAGTATACAGCCATACCACTGTCGGTCATAACGCCAGGCTCAGTAGTTACCGTAAACTCTCCAGTAAAATTTACTTCATAAGTAAACCAAACGTCACCACCTTGGTAATTAGCACAACCTGGTGCAGGAGCACCTGCCGATGCAGTGGCATCTGCATTGGTATAAGTAACGAGGGAGCAGTTGACGTCTGAAAATAATTCAATAGCGCCAGAGCAATCGTCATTTGCAATAGGCGAGGTAATCAATAATTCGAAAGCAGGATCTGAAGTTCCAGCTCCAGCAGGCCAACAATCAATAACAATGTAATAAGTACCTGGTGTTAAGGTTAAAGGTATCGTATAACCCAAAGAAACATCTCTAGTGGCAGCTGTACCAATTCCTCCCAAGCAACTGCCTCGCATAATAACGTCATCATTATCGGTAGGGCAAGCTGAATGTACAGATAGCGATTTATAAATAACTCCATTATTTGCAAATCCAAATCTGTATTCTCCTGCATTGACAACTTCCATAGAGTACACGCCTTCACGGCCACCTGCGTAAAGACCAGGAAATGCTGTGCCACAACCTACTCCGTTGAATGCGTTGGTATATGTTGGTGGACCTGTTATTGTTTGAAGCCCAGTTGACATTGTAGTTCCGGGTGCCAGCGTTAAAGGTACGGCTGTGTTACAGTCATTGCCAGGAGCCTGAGCAAATGCTGTATGGTATAACCCAATAAAAAAAAGAATAAAGAGTAATTTTTTAGTCATAACTATTAAGTTTTAAACATAACAAAAGCCTGACTATATTGTAGTCAGTTTTTAGTAGGTGTTACATCAAAATAAAATAGGGGCTCTTTAAGCCACTAATTTACTCAAAATTATATAAATTTAACAGAAACTTATAGATTTTTTAACTTATTGGTTAAAGTGCCTATTTTTATGGATAAAACTCTTATTGCAATTGATAATCATGTTTTTATAAAGCCAGAATATCTAAATCATCGGTATGTTTCTGGCAATAAATTAAGAAAGCTCAAGTACAATTTGCTCGAAGCTGAAAAGCTTAATAAAAAAGTAGTATTGACATTTGGTGGTGCGTTTTCAAATCATATTGCTGCAGTGGCCTACTCAGGTTTCGAAAAAGGATTCAAAACCATAGGCGTTATTAGAGGTGAAGAGCTCAGTGATGTTAAAGTATTAAATCCAACTTTAGCGTTTGCGCAATCCTGTGGGATGCAATTTAAGTTTGTGTCCAGAGAAACATATCGAAACAAAACATCTCATGATTATATTGAGAGTCTTAAAAATGAGTTTGGTGATGTATTTCTCATACCAGAAGGTGGTACCAATCAACTGGCTGTGAAAGGTTGTGAAGAAATTTTACCTGAAGTAAATCAAAAGTTCAATTACATCTGTTGTCCAGTAGGAACAGGTGGTACCATTTCAGGGTTGATAAATTCTAGTACTTCGCATCAAAAAATTATTGGCTTTCCTGCCTTAAAAGGTGACTTTTTAAACGAAGAAATTGCTAA
Source organism: Psychroserpens mesophilus (assembly GCF_050617655.1). Classification (GTDB taxonomy): domain Bacteria; phylum Bacteroidota; class Bacteroidia; order Flavobacteriales; family Flavobacteriaceae; genus Psychroserpens; species Psychroserpens mesophilus_A. The sequence goes on from NZ_JBODQC010000010.1 coordinate 5,659, forward strand.
ATTTGCAACCAAAACCAATTGGGAACTTGTTTCAGAGTATCACTTTGGTGGTTATGCTAAGGTAAATGATGATTTAATTCAGTTTATAAATCAGTTTAAAAAAAAGCATAAAGTACCATTAGATCCAATTTATACAGGTAAAATGATGTATGGTATTTATGATTTAATCGCTAAAGGCTATTTTAAAAAAGATGCAAAAATACTAGCAATCCATACAGGTGGTTTACAAGGTATAGAAGGTATAAATATGAGGTTGAAACAACAAAATAAGCCCTTAATCGTTTAAGAATTTATGAAGAGAATTTGTAGTATTATTTTAATATCACTTTTAATAGTGAGTTGTGGTTCTAAACGAAAAATTGTCACGAAAAAGAAAGATAGCAGACCCAGAACAGTACAGGTTTCCAAACCAACACATCCTGTTCCTGACAAAACTGAAACACCAAAAGAAAGTCCGGCTTCAAAACCAACTACTTATGCCAATGTGGTGGAGGAGTACATTGCTAATTTTAGTCAAATAGCGATGGTTGAAATGCGAAAGTATAACATACCAGCAAGCATTACTTTGGCTCAAGGTATTTTAGAATCAGGTTCTGGTAAAGGGCGTTTGGCAGTTGAGGCAAACAATCATTTTGGGATTAAATGTCATGGATGGACAGGTCAAAAAATATACCATGATGATGATGCTTCTCAGGAATGTTTCCGAAAATATAAACATGCTGAGTCTTCATTCGAAGATCATTCTGCTTTTCTAACGGGTCGCAGTCGCTATTCAAAATTATTTCAACTAAGAAAAGATGATTATAAAGGCTGGGCAAAAGGACTAAGAGCCGCAGGATATGCAACAGACCGAAAATACCCAGATAAACTCATTAGCTTAATAGAGCGTTATCAATTGTACAAATATGATGATGAGGTTTTGGGTAGAAGCCAAGTGGTGGCAAATGATGAATCAAACCATCAAAATAATCATGTGGTAGTTAAAGGAGATACCTTGTATTCTCTGTCTAGAACCTATAATACAACCGTTGATAAGCTCAAGTCTTTAAACAATCTTAAGAATAACGAATTGTCAATTGGTCAAGTTTTGATTATAAAATAAATAACTATGTTATATAAGAGAAGTAGTGCGCTTTTTAAAGATGCAGAACAAGTCATTCCTGGTGGAGTTAATTCTCCGGTAAGAGCGTTTAAAGCGGTTGGAGGAACACCCATTTTTGCTAAATCTGCTAAAGGGGCTTATGTGTATGATGAAGACGATCATCGTTACATTGATTACATCAATTCTTGGGGACCAATGCTGTTGGGCCATGCGTTTGAACCTGTGGTGAACGCGGTTATTGAAAAAACCAAACAAGGTACATCGTTCGGGATGCCTACAGAAATTGAAACAAAAATAGCAGAGTTAGCGGTTTCAATGGTTCCTAATATTGATAAAATTCGGTTTGTAAATTCAGGAACTGAAGCTTGCATGAGTGCGGTGCGTTTGGCAAGAGGATTCACTAAAAAGGATAAAATTATAAAGTTTGCAGGTTGTTACCATGGTCATAGTGATGCTTTTTTAATTCAGGCTGGTAGTGGAGCAGTGACGTTTGGAAGTCCAAACAGTCCTGGTGTGACGCAAGGTACAGCCAAAGACACTTTATTGGCAACATACAACGATATCCATAACGTAAAAGCGCTTATCGATGCTAATCCAGATGAGATTGCGTGTATCATTCTGGAGCCCGTTGCAGGTAATATGGGATGCATTCCGCCAAAGCCAAATTTTTTACAGGAATTAAAACGTCTTTGTGAGGCCAACAGGATTTTACTGATTTTTGATGAGGTGATGACAGGTTTCAGATTGGCTAAAGGTGGTTGTCAGGAACGATTTGGTGTTGATGCAGATATTGTATGCTTCGGAAAAGTAATAGGTGGCGGATTGCCAGTTGGTGCTTTTGCTGCTCGTGCTGAAATCATGGATCATTTAGCGCCTTTAGGAAACGTATATCAAGCTGGTACTTTAAGTGGTAATCCTTTAGCAATGGCTGCTGGGTTGGCAATGCTTGAAGCAATTGATAATGATACCGAATTATTTCAGCGACTTGAAGAGAAAACGGCATATTTACATAAAGGATGTGCTCAGGCATTACAGGCATCTGGCATTACGCATACAATTAACAGAGTAGGCTCAATGATATCTATACATTTTGCTGAAGATGAAGTGTCAGATTTTACAAGTGCTGCAAAAGGAAATAACGATAGGTTTAAAAACTTTTTTCATGGCATGTTAAACGAAGGTATTTATATTGCACCAAGTGCTTTTGAAACATGGTTTATTACAGATGCGCTTAGCTATCAGGATTTAGATGAAACGATTGCAGCTGTCAAAAAAGTAGCGAAAACATTATAGTTAAGTAAGTCTCATTGATCAGGTCGAGCACAGTCGGAAACGCTCAATTTATCCAAATCGAAGAATCAATGAAAACAAATTGATGGTTGAGGTTAATCGTTATGCTAAGACCTATACTCTAAATATGTATTTAATTATAAAATTATAGTACCTCTGGCAATATTGTCATTCCGAGGCGCGAGGAATCTCATAATCCCAAACAAAAGCAAATATTCAATCAATACCTCTTACCAAAAAAAGAAATAAGTTTACGTAACATCTCACAATATTAATGATAAAAAACAACAAAGCCTGCTTAATTAAGCAGGCTTTGTTTTAATACTGTAAACACTTATAAATTACTCGTTAGATCTATAAATCGTAATATATCTTTCATATTGCTCATCATTTAAAATCTGAGATAATCTTGTATCTAGAATAGTATTAATTTTTTCATACTCCTCTTGATTGGCTTGTAAATCATTACTTATTCGTTGGTAAACAGTTTCGTAAGCTTTGTAAGCTTGATAAACGTCCTCTAACTGATTTTTATTGACTTTTAAAGTTTTACCAACCTCTTGAGCTTTTTCTGAAGCAGCAGCATTGATTTCTAATTTATTTTGAGCATCCAATCCTTGGGTACTGAATAAAAGTGAAACCGCAAAAAAGCAAAGTGTTATTAGTTTTTTCATCATCATGAATTTTATAAAGAAATTGAAGTCACTAAATTAATGATTTTTAATTTAAAACAGCAAATAAAAAAAGCATTGATTACAACCAATGCTTAAAATTAAACGAATCTATCAAACTATTAATTTTTATCAGATCTGTGACCTTTACGCTTTTCTTGTTTCATTTTACCATTCTTGGCTAGCCAGATCTCCCACTTTTCGTATTGTTCGGCATTTAAGATGCTTTTCATTTGTTTTTTCATTTCAATTTTACGGTCTAATTGGGCATTAACCATAGCATAGCGTTCTTCTTTGCTCAGCTTTTTGTTGCGGTCATCATCTGTCTTGTGTTCTTTACGAGTAGCTCTTTGCTTTTCATTAAATTTGGCGTCTTCCAAAACTAAAGCTTTTACTTGTGCTTGTTGAGATTCGGTAAGATCAAGATGTAAAGTCATCTTTTTTGTTTTTAACGTGGCGACTTCTTCAGCAGATAAATCTTTAAAAGCCCCTTTTTTGTGTCCTTTGTCTTGAGCTGTTGCATTTAAGGTCAATAAAGCAATAGCAATCATCATTAATTTTTTCATAAGTACGAGATATTTGTTTTTAATTGTATTGCTAAGACATGTATAGCATTAAAAAGTTTAATTTTTAATTGAGTTTTAACGCCTATTTAACAAATATCGCAATGTCAAACGTTTCAGCTTCCAGCCATCTTAACAAGCTCTAACGTAGTTTCATAAAGCGGTCTTTGTTCCATTTTACTTTTCAGCCAAGCATAAAAACTCATCACAAAAATATCTTCCTGTTTAGCTTCAACCCAGTTAAAAGCAGTTTCAACGGTTTCTTTAAACGCTTCAGAAGTAATTCGTTCTGGATGTTTGTAGTAGTAGCTTACCAATTTCAAATACGTCAAAACACGTTCCTGTTGTATCTGTTTTAAGTAGGTCGAATAGTGGCGTTTAAAACTTAATAACCGCGATTCAACCAAATCAATATGTCCCAGTTCGATGTGTAATATAATTTCTACAAGACTTTTTTTAATAACCCATTCTTTGCCTGCCTTTTCGGTATAATAGCGATCGGTATGGTAAAATGTTGAGAACATATGATGAGCATCTTTGAGTCGGCTACCTTGCATGTAAAACATAATCAAACTCAATTTTATATCTAATTGCGATTCAATATCATTGTGTTTAGATGGTGTAAAAGTTTCCAGATAATCAATTGCTTTGTCTTGTTCACCTGTATAGTTTAAATTTAAAGCCAATAGCAAATGGTATTTTGGCTCAAAAGTTTTGTAATGTTTGTGTCGTTGCTTTGTCATTAAATCCTTCATCTGTTCTAAATACGATAATGAGCTCTTAAAGTTTTTGTTTCTAAATAAGGTATTGGCAATCATATAAACAATCTGAATATGATAGTAAAGCTGTTTGTCTTTTAACTTATGAGTTTGAATTTTAGAATAGGTATCTAAAAGAAAAGGCTCTATTTTTAAATAATCATTAGAAACAAATGCCGAAATACTTACAATCGTCATCAACTGGTAAAGCGATTTAAACGACATCGAATCACTAAGGCTGATGTTGTGTTCGGTTAAGGTGTTGTTTAAAATCGTTTGAAACTCTAAAACCTCACCTTTGTAGGTCATGTCGCTCAGGGTTTGTCTTATTTTGGCGTACACCATATTGAGTTCTTCCTCGAGGTAGTGGTTTTTTTGATTGGTTTTAAACTTTAAAATCAAATCACTAATATCAACTGAAGGATTTAAATACGCATACTGAATTTTTGTGTGATAAATTTCATTTAATATGGGGAATAACGAGTGTTCCTGAGCTAAAACTTCAGCTTTGTCTAAAATATCATACGCTATTTTAAACTGTGTATTAAGCAAAAATGTTCTAGAGGCCAGAATGTATTTAATAAGCTGCATGTCTATAGAATTCTCTTCCTCCAGATTCGTATTGGCAATAAAATCAATGAGCGATTGATACAGGCGTTTTCTAAGCGCATGATAAGCAACTTTATTGTCACTGTTGTAAATGGCTTTGCATATTGCTGTCGAGTTTAAATCGTCCTTAACCAGTAACTTAAATAGCTTAATGTTTTTAGTGTCGTTTCGTTTGTTCTTTTTATCAAGATACTTCACAAATTGCTGTTGCTCTTCCAAAGATAATGTAGAAACTATAGTGTTTAAATCAGTCATTTAATCGTCAGTTTTTAAAATGGTAATGTACTAAAAATAATAGACAACAAAAGCATAAATTTTAAAGGGAGGCATTAAATAGAACATCCAACAAACAAAACGCATAGTTAAAGGCAATACAAACACAACGGTATGCCAATATCAGCCAAATAGCATACACCATGCATCACCATATTTACTTCAAATTTAAAAAGGAGGTATAGCGTATGTATAGCGTATTAAATCCGTATCATCCTCGGGTGATATCCGTATCAAACCCTCAGTAAACTCGTGGTAAGCGCGATAAAAAGATCAATTGAGCAAGCTGTAAGCTTCAAGCATCAAGGGTTTACGCTTGTTTTGTAATAATCTTAAAAGAATTTTACATCAACCTCATACGCGTTTTAATATTAAAATTACAAAACAATGCAAGGTTGCCAACCAAAGCTTTATGAGCAATTTGTAGTCGTGCATGCTAACAGGTATTTAGGAGTTTTAATATCGAATAATTGTATTATTTAATCGTCAGTATTTTTTAGATGATGTGTTTTTTTTTAATAGCTATCGTTGCACATTTGTATCGTAATCATTAATACATCGCATTATGAAAACAATTCTTAAAACCGCAATCTTAATCACATGTCTTAGTCTTATTGTCATTTATTCTAAATCCATTCAAACAGAACTCATCGATTCTTACAACAATGGAATCGCTTTTTTATCAAGTAATTCTAAAACAAAAGTCAATATTTTAAGATTCTAAAATGAAACTTAAGCAAGTTAATACAGCGTTTATAATTACTACAGGTGTTTCAATAGTAGTATTTATCTATTTGGTGTTTTTAGGGTATGATGAAATCAAAACCTTAAAAGATGTGATAAAAATTATAGCATCGATTTTATTTCCAATACCAATGTTGTTTTTTGTTCGCTTTCTTTTAATCGAACACTTTTTGCCTCAACATACAGATGAATACAAACGCAAAAACCAAAAACCAGCAATTGTATTACTCATCATAACCCTAATAATAAGTCTAGGAAGTATGCAATTGGTAGAGTGGATGACACATCAAAAATTAGAAGATCATCTCATTTTTGCACACCTTATTAACTCCACTACAATCAGTAGTTATGTTTTAAATTATGTATTGTATAACAATTTAAAAGCTAATGGAATTTTAAGTGGAGTGTTGCTCTCACTTGCCATTCATGTGTTTTTTTTAACCGTCTAAAAACAAAAAGTCCAATCCATAAAATACCAATATTATGAATCCAATTTTAAACAATCCGAAGCCCAAATCAAATGCAAATAAAAGAGAATTGCTATTTACATTTCAATCAATTATAGTAACAGGCTTATTAGCTTTTACTGCTATTGCGTTCTTTTTTTACTTCGACTTAACCATCGTTAAAGGCATTAAAGTGATTTTCGCACCCTTTTTATCTGTAGTGCCACTCTTGTTTATTCTGTCTATTTTAAAAGATTTAAGAAATGGGTTTAAAGAAGGCAACTACACAAAAGGTGAAATAATCAAATTCTGTCTTATAACAGCAGGAATTACAATTGCTTTTACTGGCATTACTTTTTTACTATCTAAAATTGAAGCCTTAGAAATTTTGCTTGCAGCGATTATGGCTGTTTTAAGTGCAGTTTTCTTTTTAAGAAGTAAAATCAAAGATATATTAGGAATGAGCATCATCACAGGAATTGCTGAAGGGATTATTGTATATATGATTTTTTGGTTTTAATGATAGAAATTAGTTCTTAAACTCTATAATGGGAATCTAAGTAAACACCTTAATTGCCTATCTTTCTCTAGCTGAAGATTTAATCTTATGTTTAACTTATTATTATAAATGTATGAGTATGAATTCAAAACTTATAAAAGAGTTGCCAGATTTGGTTCGTAATAATGTTATTTCTCAAGAGGTGGCTACAACAATAGAAGCTTATTACCAATCACAGCAAGCTAATTCGCCTAACCGACTCTTTACGGTATTTGGTGTCTTGGGATCCTTACTTGTTGGGTTAGGTATTATTTTAATATTGGCGCACAATTGGGATAATTTTAGCAGAACTGTAAAAACCGGGTTTGCATTTTTACCATTGATTATTGGTCAGTTAGTGGTTGCATTTTCAATTCTTAAACATAAAAGTAAAACCTGGAAAGAAGCCTCAGGAACTTTTTTATTCTTTACCATAGGATCCAGTATCGCACTGGTGAGCCAGATTTATAATATTCCTGGCGATTTAAGTGCTTATGTGCTAACATGGGTTTTATTATCTGCTCCATTAATATATCTGTTAAAATCAAATGTACTGGCCATATTACATCTCATATTCATAACGTTTTATGCTTATGAAATAGGATATGGTCATTATTATTCAAATGAAACACCATGGCTGTATTTAGTGTTATTGGGTATTGCAATTCCACATTATATACAATTATTAAAGCATAGAACTAACGATAACATCACATCGCTTTTTAACTGGTTGTACCCTTTAAGTGTGACGATTGTTTTAGGAACATTTGTTAAAGACCTCTCCGAATTAGGATTCTTAATGTACGTCTTATTATTTAGTGTGTTTTATAATTTAGGTAAGATGCCGTTTTTTGATACCCAGAAACTCCGTAAAAATGGATATCTGATTTTTGGATCTTTAGGAATTGTTGTCTTGATGCTTATAATGAGTTTTGATAGTTTCTGGTACATAGAAGAACTGGTGTTTTTTGCGCAGGAAAGTTACATCTCTATCCTCTTGTTTTTTGTCAATGGAGTAATTCTCGGACTTGCATATTATAAAAAGTGGTTACAGTCGTTTAATGTATTTCAATACGTTTTTATCCTTTTGTCACTCTTGTATTTAGGAGGATTGAACCTTCCCGTCTTAGGAACCGTAATTATTAATATTTTAATTCTTGCTTTAGGCATTACAACGATTAAAATAGGCGCAGATAAGGTTCACTTCGGAATTTTAAATTACGGGTTATTTATTATTACAGCCTTAGTGGTCTGCCGATTTTTTGATACCAATATGAGTTTTGTAATTAGAGGATTGCTGTTTGTGGGAGTTGGTTTAAGCTTCTTTTTGACCAATTACATCATGCTTAAAAAACAAAGCTCAAAAGCTAAAACCTTATAACAATAAATTATGAAAACGACATATATATTCATTCTGTTTATCATATTGGCAATCGCTCAAATAAGCATTCCTGCTCAAATGATTTATCACAGAGAAACCATTCTAAAAGAAGGAAAAGCGTTTAAGTTCAAAACAGAACCTATAGATCCTGCAGATCCATTTAAAGGAAAATACATACATCTTAATTATGAACTCAATAGCTTTAAAACCGACAGTATAATCTGGAAACCAGAACAAGATATGTATATATCTATCAGTAATGATAGTTTAGGATTCGCGAAAGCAAATACTGTTCACAAGCAAATTCCTAAACAAGGAGATTTTGTTTTGGCTAAAGTCAATTGGTATAATAGTAATACAAAAGAAGTACGATTCACATTTCCTTTTAATGAATTTTATATGGAAGAAAACAAAGCTTATGATGCTGAAATAGCACATAGAGATGCACAAAGAGATTCCTTGCCAAATAACACCTACGCTGTAGTTTATATAAAGGAAGGACAAGCTGTATTAAACAATGTGTTTATTAACGACATACCTATTGCCGAATATGTTGAGCAATAAGTAAAAATTGGCTAACTTTGAACAACTAAATAAACTCATTAACATTTATGAAAAAAATAATAGCCTTACTATCCGTATTAGTGATAGTCACTTCATGTAAAGAAGAGAAAAAAGAGGAGGTCGTTACAGAAGAAAAAGAAATGACTGACATGGAAAAGAATCTCAGTAAATATGTAAGCTTTAAGCTCACAGCAGATGTAAGTAAACTAACAGAAAATGAGCGTAAGATGATTCCGCTACTTATTGAAGCAGCAGATAAAATGAACGATTTGTTTTGGTATGAAGCTTATGGAAACAAAGATTCCCTGTTAAACTCTATCTCTGATGAAGACACTAAAAAGTATATTAAAATTAATTATGGTCCTTGGGATCGACTTGATGGCAATACTTCTTTTGTTGAAGGTATAGGTGAAAAGCCAGCTGGTGCGAACTTTTATCCTAAAGACATGACTAAAGAAGAATTTGAAGCTGCAGATATAGAAAACAAGTCTAGCATTTACAATTTTGTACGTCGTGACGAGAATGGAAAACTGTACTCAATTCCTTATCATAAACAATTTGAAGCTGAAGTAAAAGACGTTTCAGATTTATTAAAGAAAGCTTCAGAGTTAGCAGATGATGCTGGATTAAAAAAATACTTAGAACTAAGATCTCAAGCGTTACTCGATGATAATTATCAGCCGAGTGACCTGGCTTGGATGGACATGAAAACGAATACAGTAGATATCGTTATTGGTCCAATTGAAACTTATGAAGATCAATTATTTGGAAACAAAGCAGCACATGAAGGCTATGTGTTAATTAAAGATCAGGATTGGAGCAAGCGTTTGGAAAAGTTTAGTGCTTATTTGCCAGAACTTCAGGTTGGTTTGCCTGTTGACGAAAAGTACAAACAGGAACAGCCAGGAACCGATAGTGATTTAAATGCGTATGATGTAGTATATTATGCAGGCGATTGTAATTCTGGAAGTAAAACCATAGCTATTAACCTTCCTAATGATGAGGAAGTGCAACTGCAAAAAGGAACACGTCGTTTACAGTTAAAGAATGCTATGCGTGCAAAATTTGATAAAATTTTAATGCCGATTTCTGAGGTATTAATCGATGAGAGCCAGCGTAAACACATTACCTTTGATGCGTTTTTTGCAAATACCATGTTTCATGAAGTAGCTCATGGTCTGGGAATTAAAAATACCATCAATGGGAAAGGCACTGTAAGAACCTCTTTAAAGGAACACGCAAGTGCTTTAGAAGAAGGTAAAGCAGATATTTTAGGCTTATATATGATTCAACAATTACATGCAAAAGGTGAATTAAAAGAAGACTTAAAAGATAATATGGTTACGTTTATGGCAGGTATTTTCCGTTCGGTTAGATTTGGAGCGTCTTCAGCTCATGGAAAAGCCAATATGATCCGTTTTAATTTCTTTAAAGAAAAAGGAGCATTCACACGTAATGAAGATGGAACTTATAAAGTGAACTTTGATAAAATGGAAGCCGCTATGGAAGATTTATCAAATCTTATTTTAACACTTCAAGGTGATGGTGATTATGATGGTGTTGCCAAATTAGTTGCTGAAAAAGGAATTATTTCTGATGAGCTTCAAGCAGATTTGGATCGATTGACAAATGCTAATATTCCTGTAGATGTTATTTTTGAACAGGGAACAGAGGTATTAGGTTTATAATACTTTATTCATAAATAAAAAGCCTTTCAATTTTAGGAACTAAAGTTGAAAGGTTTTTTTATGGACTTACATTCCGTTTAATCTAAAATTCGGTTGATTAGTTTTTGCTTGGCAACTTCATTATCACCACACAGCCATTGTATAACATTGTCTTCCCAAATGGCATCACGTTGTGTCTCATCAATAATGTTTCTATCAACAGCAAGGTCTAATATTTTTCCGGGATATGAGGATTGCTTTTCGCTTTCCATCTCACCTAAAGGATAAGGATCATCGAGTCCCATGAGAACCTGTTTGTAGCCTTGATTTTTGATTAATAATTGTAAACCACCAGTATCATGAACGAGTGTGTCAAAGAAAATATTTTTGTGTCCAACGGCTTTCCTTGGATGGCTTTTGCCTTCAAATAAATCGGGTCTTCCATCAAAGCCTTGAATACGTCTTCCTAAGTTTATCTGTGCTAGTTGTCCACCATGAGCAAAACATGTGCGCATATTAGGATACTTGTCCTGATAACCATTTAAAGTTAAAAAGTGATATGCATCAGCGCATTGCGCAAGCATCCAAATTAAATGAAAACGCCAGGATGTGTTTTCTAGCTTTATAAATTTTTCACCATCATAAGGATGTATTTCAACCGCTAAATTGTATTTGTTGGCCAATTCAAAAATAGGTTCGTTTTCCTCATCAAAAATGCAACGCCAAGTACCTATTGTGTCCATATAATGTGTTGGTAAACATAAAAGTTGCATGCCTAATTCTTCTACACAACGTTCAATCTCCCAACAAGCACCTCTTACAAAACCAGGATGTACAACAAAACCGCAGGTAAATTTTTTTGGGTTTTCACGTTGAATCTTAGCATTAAAATCGTTTTGAAAACGTAAGGCTTGTTTCATTTCTTCAACTCGCAATCCATTTCCGTATAATTGAGATAAGTTCAATACAACAGCATGATCTATTTTAAAACGCTCCATCCAGGCAAGCTTTTCATTTAAAAAGAAACTCGAATCCGTTATTGGTCGATTCCAGTCTTTCTGAAGCATAAATTTTCGATCTTTATCTACCCAAAAAATACCTTTATCTTTCATGAATTGAGGTATTTCTTCAGGATAAGGAAGTAAATGTGAGTGACCGTTTATTCTAAGTTTGCGTTTTTCTTTCATAGTTGTGCTAAGCGAAATTGAAGCGTTTTATTTATCATCATTTGTCATTCCTGTGAAGGCAGGAAACTATTTTTAATTAGAGTTATAATGGATTCCGCATCAAGTGTGGAATGACAGTACTAATCTAGCTGAACTTTCTTAGGTGGCTGCATGACTTCTCCACAATTCGGACAACGACGTTTGTCTTTATCACCATAATATTTATCAAATATGGCAGGCATATCTGTTTCTATATTATCCAATGTAAAGTCCTCTTCATAGAGCTTGGTGGTACAGTTTTCACAAAACCACAATAAAGCATCTTGCACACCTTCATCACGTGGATATTCAATTACCAGGCCTACAGTATTTGCACCTCTTTGCGGAGAATGCGGAACTTTAGGTGGTAGTAAAAAGATATCACCTTCTTTGATATGAATGTCTTTTGGTATGCCATTATCAATCACTTTTAAAACCATATCGCCTTCTATCTGATAGAAGAATTCTGGAGTTTCATTGTAGTGATAGTCTTTTCTGCTGTTCGGACCACCAACGACCATGACAATAAAATCACCATCTTTCCAAACGACCTTATTACCAACAGGTGGTTTTAAAAGGTGTCGGTTTTCATCAATCCAAGCTTTGAAATTTATTGGTGGATATAGTTTACTCATAATATATTATTTTGGGCGTTACCCATAAAGGGTCAGGCTTTCAAGGCTCGCTATCTGAGATGAGCTCAAACAGACCTTTCAATCCTTAACGCAAATTCATCAATCCTATAAAATTAGTAATAAAAAAGGAATTTTAGTAGTCTATAAACTTTTTGTTCGTCCGCCATCAACCGGAAGATTAATTCCATTAATGTATGCAGCACGCTCACTGGCTAAAAACGTAATCGCATCAGCTAACTCTTCTGGTTTAGCAAAGCGTTTTGCTGGCACTGCACTTTTCATGGCATTGGCAGCTTCGTCTTGAGTTGTGCCAGCTTTAGACGATTTATTTTTAATGATTTCTGCTAGGCGTTCTGTGCCTGTTGCTCCAGGAAGTACATTGTTTACTGTAATCCCAAATTGACCTAATTCATTAGCTAAGGTTTTGCTCCAGTTCGCTACAGCACCACGAATGGTGTTGCTTACACCTAAACCATCTAAAGGTTGTTTAACAGATGTAGAAATTACATTAATAATACGACCATAATTTTCGCTTTTCATAAAAGGCACAACGGTTTGTGCTAATACATGATTGCATTTTAAATGTTGCGTGAAAGCATTTTCAAATTCTTCAAGTTCTGCAGAAAAAACTGGTCCACCTTTTGGTCCTCCTGTATTATTTACCAAAATATGAAAGCCATGATTAGCATTGATGTAAGCCGTTACTTTTGATTTTAATTCGGTCGGATTTGAAAAATCAGCAACGATATAATCGTGTGGTCTGTGTTGAGGTAACTCGGCAAGCGTAGCTTTAAGTTTATCTTCGTTTCTGGCTATAAGTGTTACGATTGCACCTTCCTCAGCTAAAGCTATAGCGGTTGCTTTTCCTATTCCTGCTGTGCTTCCACAGACTAAGGCGTATTTGTTGTTGAGTTCTAGATTCATTTTTTTAAATTCTATTGAAACCTCTCGACTGCGCTCGAGATGTCAGTTTCTCTTAAATATTTGTTTCTTGTCTGGTCGAGCGCAGTCGAGACCTATTTCTTATCTGGATTATAATTTGAATGAGTTGCATTTCTAAATTCAGATAAAATTTGCAATACATCAAATTCTGCATTTGCTAAGGCATATTTCTTTTTTGCACTCCAGTTTTTAATTTTCTTTTCAAAATAAATTGCTTGTTCAATATCGTTAAAATCCTGACAAAAGATTAATTTTAGTGGTCTTCTTTTGTAGGTAAAGCAATTTTTATTAAGTCCACTTTTGTGCTCTTCTAAGCGCCTGGTTATATCATTTGTAACTCCAGCATATGTTAAGCTGTCTGAACATTGTAATATGTAAACGTAATAAGTTTTCATAAAAGACCTCTCGACTGCGCTCGAGGTGACATTCCATTAATATTTTATACATACATTCTTAGCTTCCGTAAAAAAGCGCAAGGCTTCAAAACCACCTTCACGGCCAACACCAGAGGCTTTGACACCTCCAAAAGGTGTTCGTAAATCACGTAGCATCCAGGTGTTTACCCAAACGATACCAGCTTGTAGTTGGTTGCTCATGCGCATGGTGCGTTTTAAATCGTTAGTCCATAAGGTTGCTGATAATCCATATTTGACTTTATTTGCCATGGTTAAGACATCATCTTCAGAATCAAAAGGCATGATGGTGACTACAGGTCCGAAAATTTCTTCCTGATTCACACGACATTCGTCATTTGGAACTTCAATAACTGTAGGTTCCAAATAATAGCCATTTTCATAACCTTTTACTGTGACCTCATTTCCACCGCATAACACAGTGCCATGTTCATTTTTAGCAATTTGGATGTACTCCTTAACTTTTTCCAGATGAGGTTTAGAAACCAAAGCACCAATATTGGTATCAGCTTCCGATGGATGACCAACGTTTAGTTGTTTTACTTTGGCTACAAAATCGGTTTTAAATTTGTCATAAATTGATGCTTCCACAAAAATACGACTTCCGCAAAGGCAAATCTGACCTTGATTGGCAAATGACGAACGCACTGTGGTATTGAGCATTTCGTCATAATCGCAATCTGCAAAAATGATATTTGGGTTTTTGCCACCTAATTCAAGTGATAGTTTTTTAAACATAGGAGCTGCTACTTTAGCGATATGTGCTCCTGTTGCTGTACCACCTGTAAAACTAATCGCTTTAATATCTGGATGTTCAATGATGGCTTGACCAGTTGAACCTCCAAGTCCGTGAACAATATTTAAAACCCCTTTTGGTAAGCCAGCTTCGTTACAGAATTCTCCCAGCATAAAGGCTGTCATAGGAGTCACTTCACTGGGTTTGGCAACCACACAATTTCCTGCAGCTAAAGCTGGAGCAATTTTCCAAGTAAACAAATAAAGTGGAAGGTTCCAAGGAGAAATACAGCCCACAACTCCAATAGGTTGGCGTAAGGTGTAATTGATGGCTTGCTGACCAACACTTTCGTGACTTTCGCTGGCGAATTGTGTAATAGCATTTCCGAAGAAACGAAAATTACTTGCTGCTCTTGGAATGTCAACAGTTTTTGCTAAAGATATGGGTTTTCCATTGTCTTTAGATTCGGCTTCAGCAAAACGATCTAAGTTAGCCTCAAGTAATTCAGAAATTTTTATAAGGATGCGACTGCGTTCTTCTAAAGTCGTTTGTGACCAGTTTGAAAAAGCAGATTTTGCTGCGCTGTAAGCAGTTTCAATGTCCTCTTTTGAAGAGTTAGGTATTTGTCCGTAAACCTCTCCATTTGATGGATTGTGGTTATCTATCCATTCGTTTTGAATCGGATCATGAAAGTTACCGTTGATGTAGTTTTGAATGTTCATTACTGTTTTTTATAAGCCATCACTTTAATTTCAATCACTAAATCTGGATGTGGTAATTGGTGTACAGCCACAGTAGTTCGTGTTGGTCCAGTTGCCTTATCAAAAAATTCGCCATAAGCTTTATTGTAATCTGCAAAGTCATTCATGTTGACTAAAAAGGAAGTCACATCGACAACGTCTTTTAAACTAGCACCAACTTTTTTTAAATTGGTATCTATATTTTTTAAGACTTCCTGAGTTTGAGTATAGGCATTTAGGCGTTTGGTTCCCATTTCATCTATGAGGTCAACACCTGCAATAGTATTGTCTGGTCGTCTTGAACTGGTTCCTGAGACGAAAATAAAATCGCCTATTTGTTTTACATGTGGATAGGCTCCTCTTGGTGTTACTATAGTTTCTTTCATAATGTTATGTTTTTGTCTTGCCATTCGGTTTGAGACCTCTCGACTGCACTCGAGGTGACACTGCGTCGCTATTGATAGTTAATGTAATCCTGCAATTCTGTCGTCTTCTAAAATCGCTTCGGTTGTTGTTTTAACCTTGTTTAATACAGTTTTTAAATTGGTTTCTATCATATCAATCGAGATGTCTCCATCAGCTAGCAAATTCAAAATAGCTTTGTCTTGTGCTCGTCCTCTAAGCATGGCTTGGCGGTAACCAATATGTTCGTTAAACGTGACTAAGCTATATTTAGAGGAATACGCATTAGGAAATTCTCGTTCTAAAGCCATTTCAATTTTTCGTTTTTCCTGAAATATGGCTTGGCCAACATGATCTTTCATTTCATGAAAATTATCTATAGCTAAATCGGCAATAGCGTCTGTATCCTTCTTTCTGGTCTTTTCGTATTCAGAAAAAATAGTTTCCCAATCACCTTCATGCTTGTCCAGAACAGCATCAAATTCTACAACATCTTCAAAAGATGCATTCATCCCTTGTCCGTAAAAAGGCACAATAGCATGCGCAGAATCTCCCATAAGTAATGTGTTTCCTTTATAATGCCAAGGCGAACATTTTACAGTTCCCAAAGGCGCAGTTGGATTGTCGAAAAAGTCCTCTACTAAATTCGGCATTAATTCTAAAGCATCAGGAAATTCTTTTTTGAAGAATTCTGTAACGATTTCAGGTGTTGTTAGATTGTTGAAATTGTATTCACCTTCATCAAAACTCAAAAACAAGGTTACTGTAAAGCTGCCATCTAAATTAGGTAAAGCAATGACCATAAAATCACCTCTTGGCCAGATATGTAAAGCATTTTTATAAGTTTTATAACCTCCAGTTTCAGTTGGAAGAATTGACAATTCCTTATAACCATGCGTTAAATAATCTTGTGAAAAGCTAAATAGAAATTTGCGTTCTAGGTAATAACTTCTTCGTAAAGCTGAACCTGCACCATCAGTTGCGATGATGATATCAGCATCTTCGACAAACTCGTTTTTAGTTTCATAATCTCTAAACCTTGCTGTTGTATGTTCAAAATCTACCGATTTACATTTTTTATTAAAATGAATGGTGACGTTGTCATGTTTTTCAGCTTCGTCAAGTAACAGCGCATTTAAACCACCTCGAGAAATGGAGTTGATGTATTCGTGATCTCGTCCGCTGTAATTAGACAAAAACGTATTGCCTTCTTTATCATGAATCATACGACCATTCATGGGAATACACAATGCTTTCACTTTGTCTTCAATACCGACGAGTTTCATGGCTTTATTGCCTCGATCTGAAAATGCTAAATTGATAGAGCGACCTGCAGAAATATCGGTTTTTCGCAAATCAGGACGCATTTCATAAACCGTTACGTTATAGCCTCGTTGTCCTAAACGTAAAGCGAGCAGACTTCCGCAGAGACCTGCACCAATAATGAGTATGTTTTGTTGTTTGTTCATATATTTTAGTTGTCTGGTAGAGCGCAGTCGAGACTTCCCGACTGCGCTCGAGGTGACACTTTATTAATTCAAAATTGTTTTCAGGCGCTCTACAAATCCATACACATCCATATAAGAATTGTATAAAGGCACAGGCGCACATCTAATCACGTCTGGTTCTCTCCAATCGGTTATGATTCCTGCTTCTGTAAGTTTATCGTGTAAGGTTTTGTCTGCATTTTTTACCTGAATTGAGAGTTGACATCCACGTTCGTCAGGATTGCTTGGTGTGATTATTTTTATATCTGAGTTGTTAAGTTCTTTTAAGAGAAACTCAAAATAACCCGTTAAGTGCTTAGATTTTTCACATAATTTATCAAAACCTGCAGCTTTAAAAACATCTAAAGACGCTCTAATTGCAGCCATTGATAAAATAGGAGGATTGCTTAATTGCCAGCCTTCAGCTCCAGGTAGCTGATCAAATTCATCACGCATTCTAAAACGTGTTTGCTTGTTATGTGACCACCAGCCTGTAAAGCGATTGAGATCTTTGTTGTGTGCATGTCGTTCATGAACAAAAGCACCTGAGAGACTTCCTGGTCCAGAGTTTAAATATTTATAGGTACACCAAACGGCAAAATCTGCTCCAGAATCGTGAAGATTCAATTTTACATTTCCTGCACCATGTGCACAATCGAAACCAACAACACAGCCATGTTTATGCCCTAAAGTTGCAATGCGTTTTAAATCGAAAAATTGTCCAGTATAATAGTTAACACCACCAATCATGACTAGTGCAATTTCGTCACCATGTTGATTTAAAATAGCTTCTAAATCCTCGTAATTTGCCAGTTCCTCACCTTTGCGAGCTTTCCATAAAATTAAGCCTTCTTTATCATCATAACCATGATGGCGTAATTGCGATTCAACAGCATATTTATCACTCGGAAAGGCATCAGCTTCAATTAAAATCTTATAACGTTTTGGAGTTGGTTTGTAGAAGCTTACCATCATAAAATGAAGATTAGCTGTTAGAGAATTCATCACCACAACTTCTATTGGTTTTGCTCCAACAATATTCGCCATGGTTTCAGTTAAAAACTCATGGTAATGCAACCAAGGGTTTCTGCCTTCAGTATGACCTTCAACACCTAGATTTGCCCAATCTTCAAGTTCTTGGTTGATATAATCTTTTGTGATTTTAGGTTGTAATCCTAGAGAGTTTCCTGTCATGTAAATGAGTTCGTTTCCGTTGTGATCTTTCGGAATATGAAACTGCTGTCTATAGCCTGATAATTCGTCTAAAGTGTCTTGTTGCTTTGCGTAATCAAGACCAAGTTTATAGTTGGACAAAGTGAGTTAATTTTCGGTTGTTAACAAAAATAGCATATTTATATGATATTTCCGTTAATCGAATAAAGTAGAAAGTAGAAGGAAATTAAATGGAATTAAATAGTTTTGTGTTAATATTACTAGTGAATTAATGTTGCTAATTACTTTGTAGATGTTTAAAAGACTGTGGTTTTCATATCACCAATGGTATATTAATTATAGTGGTTTTTCTAATCGAAATGGAAAAGAAGGCTTGTCTTTATTTAGAGATAAGTTATTTGTTTCAATTTTAATATTAACACTTGCGTTGGGTCTTGTTTCTTATTTCCCAAGTGTAGGAATGGCCATTTTGTTAGACAAATGGTTTGTGTTTTACATTGATACTATTGCTGTTTTGGTATTGGTCATTCTGTTTTTTAATAAACGAATGAGTTTGAAAACAAAGAAAATGATATTTTCTATAAATTTCTTTGCTTTGTCATTTGCACTAATAATTGATTTAGGTTTCAATGGCAATGGAACAATTTTACTTTTTTTGCTCAGTGTTCTAATGACACTTTACAGTGGACGAAAAGCAGG
The DNA here is from genome assembly GCF_050617655.1 of Psychroserpens mesophilus. GTDB lineage: Bacteria > Bacteroidota > Bacteroidia > Flavobacteriales > Flavobacteriaceae > Psychroserpens > Psychroserpens mesophilus_A. Next base: position 24,697 of record NZ_JBODQC010000010.1, read on the forward strand.
AATAATTTCTGTTTTAGTAACTGCTATATTTTATATTGTTGTTCTGATTATTTATTATTTTGGATGGTTTGATTTGCCTTTTTTTAAAATCTCTCCCATTGAGATTGTTCTTATCGTTTGTGTTAATAATGTACTTTTTACGTTACTTACGGTATTCTCGGTCTCTTTTTTAATAGATCAATTGCACAATGCGTTATTGAAAGAAAGTCAACTGCAAGAAGCACTTGTTTTAAAACACCAAAATGTTTTAGTAGCTAAGGAAAGAGCTGTTCAATCAGATAAATTAAAATCTGCTTTTTTAGCTAACATGAGTCACGAAATTAGAACTCCCATGTATGGGATTTTAGGTTGTGCAGAACTTTTGAAATCATACCATACCGAAGATGAAGATTATAGGGAATACGTAAATGTGATAGAAAATAATGGTAATGACTTATTAGATATCATCACAGATATTTTAAACATCTCTAAAATTGAAACAGGCTTAATGAAAATTCATACGTCAAAGTTTGATGTAAGGAATTGTATTGATGGTGTCTATGAATTGTTTTTGCCTGAAGCTGAAGCTAAGAAGGTTCATTTTACTTTAAATAGTTTTATATCTAAAAGAGATCGTTTAATAAATTCAGATCAAGAAAAGTTAACAGCAATATTAAAACATCTGATTGAAAATGCGATTAAGTACACTTCAGCAGGAGACAGTATTATCCTCAGTTGTAGTTTAGACAGTAGCAGTAGTTCTAAATTAAAATTTTATCTAAACGATACTGGTATTGGTATACCTGCAGATAAAATAGAAACTATTTTTAATTCTTTTTATCAGGTAGATGTTGCTAATAAAAGTGCGCTTAATGGTTCTGGTGTTGGGTTGTCTATATCAAAAGCCTATGTTGACATGTTAGGTGGCGATTTACAATTGGAAAGTAAGGAAGGTGAAGGCACGTCTTTTTGGTTTAGTATAGATATGGATTTAAAGTCAGATTAAATCTATCATTCTATAGGTTTTAAAAAAAAGCGCTTCAACTAAGATAGATGAAGCGCTTTGAATATATATAGACGCATATTGCGGAATATTAATATACTTTATATACGTCTGTAGGTCTTAATTTGGATGTTTTAATAAGAATGAAATTTTAACTTTAACTATTCTTCAAGATTAGTTTACTGTAATATTTGAGAAGTAAAGATTGAAATTGCCTTCAGCCATTTTATGGTCTTTAGCGATTTTTATTCCGTTGAAATCCTCATAGTTCTCAAATGTTGTGGTCATTGAAGGGTCTTCCGAATTTCCTTTTCTATACACCCATTCTCTGATGAGATAACCGTCGTCAAAATAAATATCATAGGCATCTCCAGGTGTATAACCACCTTCATTTCCATAGTTGAGAGTGATTTTATGTAATTCGTTTTTAGAAATTGGAGCAACTTCTAGTGTAGGATCTGAAATTGTTGTGCCTTTATCCCAAACCAATTGAAAAGGGATGAGCAACCAGAACTTGTCATTTATAAATGCTTTGTCTGCATTTAGTGTTAAGCTATCTAGAGATGCTCTGTTGTATTGAATTGTATCACCTTCTGATAGTAATCTAATGTCATCAGTTTTTGGTTTCCATGACCAGGATCGTTCAAAATGGTTGTCACCTCTATCAACATTAAACGTAAACTCGATACGTTTGATGTTTTGCCAATGTTCAAGACCATGAGCTTGCGCAATTTTTTTAGCAGTAGTGGGTTCTTTTTTTTCTTCTGAACTAGTTTCTGATTGAATATTTTGTTCTTTAGTTTCTGTTTTACAAGCTAAAAGCAGCACAAACAGTCCTAAAATGGTTAGTAGTCGTATCATTTGTTTTTTTGTAAAGGTATGAAAGTCTTAGGGTTTCCGAAGTTATTATTAATTTAGACTATTAATATGAGCGTTATGAGTGAAGATTATTTTGAAGTCAACCGACAAACATGGAATGAGAAAGTGAAAGTTCATTCTAAAAGTGAAATGTATGATTTAAATGCTTTTAAGAACGGAAAATCATCTCTTATGTCATATGAATTGAAGGCTCTTGGTGATGTGAGAGGCAAGTCATTATTGCATCTACAATGCCATTTCGGACAAGACACATTAAGTTGGAGTAGAGCAGGAGCCAAATGTGTTGGCGTTGACTTAAGTGATGAAGGGATTGCTTTAGGAAAACAATTAAATGAAGAGCTTCAGCTTGATGCAGAATTTGTGCGATGTAATGTTTTGGACACTTCAAAATATGTGAAAGATGTGTTTGATATTGTGTTTACATCTTATGGTGTTATTGGTTGGTTGCCTGATTTAAACCCTTGGGGAAAAATGATAGCTGAGCGTTTAAAGAGAGGAGGCACATTTTATATGGCTGAATTTCATCCCATAGTTTGGATGTTTGATTACTTAGATGGCAAGTCAATTATGAAATATGGTTATATGCAAGATGATGCTATTTATGAAGAATATGAAGGAACTTACGCTAATCAAGGCTCAAAAATGATAAGCAAAGAATATGGATGGAATCATGGATTAAGTGAAGTCGTTAATGCACTTATTGAAGCTGGATTGACTATCGACTACTTAAACGAATATGACGAAAGTCCGTATGATGTCTTACCAGATTTAGAAAAAACCAAATCAGGTATGTATGCTACAAAAGACAAATTGTATCCTCTTATTTTTGAAATAAAAGCAACTAAACTTTAGTGGTTTGCTTTTAAAACCTCAGGCATTTTAGCTTGAAAACGTTTTAATCTTGGAATAGATATATTTTTGACATAGCCATGATTTGGGTTTAACTTCACGAAGTCTTGATGGTACTTTTCAGCAATCCAAAATTTTTGAAATGGATACACTTCTGCAGCAATCTTAGCATTGAGTTCTTTTGCTAAAGCTCTTTTTTTCTCTTCTATGATGTTCTTTTGAGCGTCGTTTTGATAAAAAATAATAGAACGGTATTGCGGACCTCGATCTGGCCCTTGTCCGTTAACTTGCGTCGGATTTTGAGATGCAAAATACACATCCACTAAGGTTGCAAAACTTATAACATTCGGATCATATATAACTTCTACAGCTTCAGCATGACCAGTTCTACCTGTGTTACTTAATTCATATGTTGGATTGTCTATAAATCCGCCAGAGTAGCCGCTTATGGCTTCTTCAACACCTTTGATATTTTCATAAACTTCTTCAACACACCAAAAACAACCACTTGCGAAGTAGGCTTTTGCTTTTCCGTTTTTGAGTGGAACTTCAATAGGATCTGCGTTGATAACTGCTTGTTGTTCTTTGCTAACTTGTGCCATATTTTGGCAACTGAGTAATAAAGTGATCGCTAATGTTATAAAAAATGTTTTTAGTGACATGTTATGTGGAGATTTTTATTTTTCTTTAAGTCGATAAAAGTTAAGAAACCTTAAAGTGAAGAATGTGAAAGTTTTATTAAAATAAAAAAGCCTTCAAGATTGAAGGCTTTATATAATTTATATTGTGCTTACTAAGATAATTTAGCAAACATTTTTTCCATTTTGTCTTTTTCTTCTTCAGCTAATTCAGCATCAACCAATATACGTCCACTGTGCTCATCTGTAATTACTTTTTTACGTGACGCAATTTCAACTTGAATTTGCGGAGGAATTGTAAAGAATGATCCACCAGAAGCACCTCTTTCAATGGGTACAACAGCTAATCCGTTTTTTACATTGTTTCTGATACGTAAGTAAGCATTAACTAGACGATCGTCTAATTTCTTTTGGAAATCTTCAGATTTTTTAAGCAAAGCATCTTCTTCTTTTTGAGTTTCAGCTAATATTTCGTTTAACTCACCACGCTTATGTTTAAGGTGTGTTTGACGATCTTTAAGTTTGCTTTTAGTTTCAGAAATAACTTCTTTTTTCTGATCAATCTGAACTTTAAATTCTTTGATGTGCTTCTCAGCCAATTGAATTTCTAACTCTTGAAATTCAACCTCTTTAGTTAAAGAGTTATACTCTCTGTTATTTCTAACGTTCTTTTGCTGCTCAGAGTACTTTTTGATTAGTGCTTTAGCTTCCTCAATAAGGTTTTTCTTCCCTTTGATTTGATCATCAATAAGCTCTAGGTTAGTACTTAGTTTTTCAAGCCTAGTGTTTAAACCTTCTACTTCATCTTCTAAATCTTGAACCTCTAAAGGTAATTCTCCTCTTAGGTTTCTAATTTCATCTACTCTTGAGTCGATTAACTGTAAATCATACAATGCTCTTAATCTATCTTCAACAGATGCTTCAGCTTTTTTTGCCATAATTATAAATACTTTACCGGATTTGTATTCGTCGTTGATAAAACGACTGCAAAATTAGTAATTTTTTTCGAGAGATAGTCAACTAAAAAGTTTTTTGTGAATTGTTCGCTTTCATAATGTCCAATGTCGGCTAAAATTATATCGTTTTCTGCTGAAAAAAAATCGTGATATTTTAAATCTGAAGTGATTAAAATATCTGCTCCAACGCCTTTAGCTGCAGAAATGGCAAAGCTTCCTGAACCTCCCAGTACAGCAACTTTTAATACGTTTTCTTTTGTAAGTTTAGAATGTCTAATACAAGAGACGTTCATTTTTTCTTTTACAAATTGAAGAAATGTTTCAGTTTTTTGGCTGTTTTCTAATTCTCCAACCATTCCAATTCCAATATTTTGATTGTAATTATCAAGTGTTGTGACTTCAAAAGCAACCTCTTCGTAAGGATGATGTTCAAAAAGGGAATTTAAAAGTCGAGACTCTACATGTTTATTAAATGTTACAGAAATTTGAGTTTCAGGTTCTTCGTGTAATTCGCCTTTTCTTCCAACTTTCGGATTTGAAGATTCATTACCTCTGTAAGTGCCTTTACCTTCAGTGTTAAAACTGCAATTATCATAATTGCCTATATTTCCAGCTCCTATTTTAAACAACTCAGATCTCAGGAATTCAGCATGTTTTGTGGGAACATAAGTGGTTAATTTTTTTATAGTTCCTTTTTGCGGAATTAAAATCTTTTTATTTGTCAAGCCTAATGTGTTGCAAATGATGTCATTTACACCTTTTAGCGCATTATCTAACGCTGTGTGAATAGCATAAATAGCTATGTCATTTTTAATGGCTTTTAAAACGGTTCTTTCAACATAAGATGATCCAGTTATTTTTTTTAACCCTTTAAAAATAATAGGATGAAAACTCACGATAAGATTGCAATTCTTTTCAATGGCTTCATCAACAACAGCTTCTAAGGTATCAAGCGTCACTAAGACTCCAGTGACTTTTGCCTGTTTGTTTCCAACCAGGAGTCCGACATTATCAAAATCTTCTGCATAATTCAGAGGAGCTAACGCTTCTAAATGGTGGATGACGTCTTTTACAATCATAATTAAGAATTTGTTTCAAATATAAAATTTTATAGTCATTTGATATGATTATCTTAGCAATTGATTTTGCAATAATGAAGCGACTCCGAAACTTACTTTTGCCTATTGTTCCAATTTATTATGCAGTAACCTGGTTGCGTAATACGTTGTATGATTTAGGTTGGAAGTCTTCAACATCCTATCAAATTCCAATAATTTGTGTCGGAAATTTAAGTGTAGGTGGTACTGGTAAAACACCAACCATAGAATATCTCATACGACTTTTAATTCAGAATCATAAAATAGCAACCTTGAGTAGAGGCTATAAGCGTGAATCTTCAGGGTTTATTATCGCAGATGAAAACGCTACAGCAACTTCAATTGGTGATGAACCTTTTCAGTTTTATAAAAAATTTAAAGATGTGACTGTTGCTGTAGATGCAGATAGAAGACATGGTATTGCTAAATTAATGGCTCAAAAGCAACCTGATATTATTTTATTAGATGATGCATTTCAACACCGAAAAGTAAGAGCAGGTTTTAATATTTTACTTACTGCTTACGGAAATCTTTACAGTGATGACCTTGTTTTGCCGACAGGTAATTTAAGAGAACCAAAATCTGGAGCTAATCGAGCAGATGTAATCATCGTTACCAAATGTCCTGAACCACTATCTGAAGCTGAACAAATATCCATTATCAAGCGATTGAAACCGTTGCCAAATCAGAATGTTTTTTTTAGTTTTATTATGTATTCTGAACATATTTTTAATGAGCAAGGAAATTTGGCTTTAACCGATTTAAATGATGAAGTGTTTACGTTGGTTTCAGGAATTGCCAATCCGAAGCCATTACAGGATCATTTAGAAAGCAAAGGTTTGAAATTTGAACATTTAAGCTTTAAGGACCATCATCATTTTACTGATGAAGAGATTTTAAGTTTAAAAAAGAAGAATAGGATATTAACTACAGAAAAAGATTATGTAAGATTATTACCTTATTTTAAAGATAGTAATGCCTTATTTTATTTGCCGATTGAATTCAAAATAGAGCAATCTAAACGCTTTGAAGATGTGCTTCATGCCTATTTAAAAACCTCATTACAGTGATGGTGTTGTCTTTTGGTTTTCAGAAAGTACTTCATACAGTTTCTTCTCAAAATCTTCTTGTTTGAATGGCTTAGAAATGATGTCATCAAATCCTGCTTCATCAAATTCATGCATTTTGTCTTCAAGAGTTACGGCTGTAAGTGCAAAAATAGTAAGTTCTTTGTCGAATGTTCTAATGATTTTAGTAGCTTCTAATCCACTAATTCCTGGCATGTGGATGTCCATAAGAACAACATCATAGTTGTTTTCTCTTACTTTTTCAACTGCAGCTTCACCATTATCTACGATTTCGCACTCAAGACCCATCTTATTTAAGATTTTCTTGGTAATCATTTGATTAATCTTGTTGTCTTCAACAATCAAAATCTTAATGTTGCTAATGTCCAATTTGCTAATGTTTTTAGAGTAATCCTCTTTAATAATTTCAACTTCTTCTGGAGCGTAGGTTAATGGTATTTCAAAAAAGAAAGTTGTTCCTTTTCCGAGTTCACTTTTGAGGTAAATTTTTCCTTTTAATATTTCGATTAGTCCTTTTACAATAGAGAGGCCAAGTCCTGTGCCTCCATATTTTCTGTTAATTTGGATGGAGCCTTGGGAGAAGCTCTCAAACATATTATCTTGTTTTTCTTTAGAGATACCGATACCATTATCTTCAATTTCAAATCGAAGCATATGATGGTCTCCATTTTGAGAAATACTATATACTCTTACCCAAATATCTCCATCTTTAGTAAACTTGATTGAGTTACCAATGAGGTTGATTAATATTTGAGATATTTTTAAATTATCTCCAATAAAGGTGTGAGGTAAATCTTTTTGGTATTCGTAGTGCATTTTGGTATTGTTGTCTAATGCCGAATTATTAAGGGCAGACACTACGTTTTCTACTTTCATTTTCAGATTAAACTGAACAGGATCCAGCTCAACTTTATTGGCTTCAATTTTATTTATCTGAAGAATATCATTAATAAAAGTCAGTAAGTAATCTCCTGAAAACTTTAAAGACTTTAAATGTGGTATTTGGTGTTCTTTTGGGTCTTCATCTAGCAACATATTTGTTAATCCTGTTACAGCATATAAAGGTGTTCTAAGCTCGTGGGTAACAGTCGATAAAAAATTTGCTTTAGTTTTAGAGGCCTGTTCAGCTTTCCGCATAGCCTCAATAAGATCATCATTTTTTTCGTGAAGCATGTTATTTGACTTCAGCCTTATGTTGTTGTTTTTATAAAGTGCTAATGTAAGTAATGATAAAATTGTAATTAAGGCGATACTTAATATGGTCGTAATTTTTGCCAGACTACTTTCAGATTCTTGCTTTTCAATTATTGTTTTTAGTTTTTCGTAATCTGCTGCATTATAAGCGTCTATGTATTGTACTCTTTTTTCAGGAGTTAAATTTTCTCTTTTAATATTGAGAATTGAATCTGAAAGATGAACATGTTTTGCTAAATAATCGTGAGCTAACTGGTAATCAGCCTCATTTTCATAAATATTACTAAGTGTCAAATAAGCTTCATTAGTATTCTCAATAAATCCGTTTGCCTCAGCAATGTCTAAACCTTCTTTGGTCATTGAAATTGCTAAATTATTATTTCCAAGTTTATCTATGGTTTTTCCACTATAGATTAAGGCATTTGATAAGATATTAGTTTGATCATGTTTTTTTGCAAGTACAATTGTTCGTTCCAGTAAAGCTTTTGCAGTTTTGTAGTCTTTAAGTTCAAGATTTACTTTTGCTTCATTTAAAGTTACTTCTGGTATATAGCGTTCAAGATCTTCTTCTTCAAATTTGGTTTTTGCAGAATTAAAATAGTCTAAAGCTGTTTGATATTCTTTTTTACTTGCATGAAGAGAGCCTCTGATGCTATAGGTCATGGCTAGGTTGCCATAATCATTAATTTCACGCTGTATTTCTGCAGCTTTAGTCAATGAAACTAATGCTTTTTCATACTCGTTTACGGTAAATTGAAGTTTTGCAATTTTAGTGTGAATCTCACCTTCACTTTTTCTGTCAGCTATTTTAACCGCTATAGTAAGTGCTCTTTCAAGATTATCTTTTGCATTAAAATAATCACCTCTCTCATTATCGAAATTTGATTGAGTGATTAGGTTTTCAACACGCATTTTTAATATATCAACATCTTCTTCCAAATCTATTTGAGCAGAAGCAAATGCAGATAAAGTGATTAAAAAAGCGAATATGTAATATTTAACTTGGGACATATTTTTGCCACTTTATTTGGACAAATATAATTATTTATTCGATAAACGTACTAATTTCATCGATAAATTGCAAATTAAATCTAAAATTCTTGAAGCATAGCCCGTTTCATTATCGTACCACCCAACGATTTTTATCATGTTTCCGATAACTGAAGTCATTTGAGAATCAAAAATGCATGAATGAGAATTTCCTACAATATCTATCGATACGATTGGATCTTCAGTATATTCCAGAATATTTTTTAGATAAGTTTGAGAAGCCAGTTTAAAAGCAGTATTGATTTCTTCAATTGTTACTGTTCGTTCTACATTAAAAGTAATATCTGTTAATGAACCATTTGCAACAGGGACTCTTATGCCGCAACCTCCAATCACATCTGATAAATCAGGAAAAATTTTAGTTAAAGCCTTAGCTGCGCCAGTAGTTGTAGGTACAATCGATTGTCCAGCTGCACGAGCACGCCTTAAATCTTTATGAGGCTGGTCGTGTAGACTCTGATCAGTAGTGTAAGAATGAACGGTTGTAATATAAGCTTGTTTAACACCACAAAGTTTATCTATTACAGAAATCATTGGAGCTGCATTATTAGTTGTACAAGATGCATTAGAAATTATCAGTTCATTTCCTTTAACATCTTGGTCATTTACGCCTAAGACTACTGTTTTTATATCATCTTCTATTGGAGGAACAGATAGTATAACTTGTTTAGCTCCATTCTTTATATGATGTTCTAAATCTGAAGTTGTTTTAAATTTTCCTGAAGATTCAATGACATAATCAACATTAAATGGACTCCAATCTAAATCTTTTGGATGATTTTGATTTAAAAGCGGAATGCTTTTCCCGTTGATTTTAATTTTGCCTTCTGAGAATGATATGTCATGTTGAGACATGCCATGAATACTGTCATATTTTAATAAGTGACTAAGCGTTTTGGCATCAGCCAGATCATTTATAGCGACAACTTGAATGTCTTCTCTTTCCTGAATGAGTCTAAAAACGCGTCTTCCAATTCGACCAAAACCATTAATAGCGACGTGAATCATCTAATTGATATGTTTTTGTGCTTTGTATGAAGACCTCACTAAAGCACTACTTTCAACATGGCGAAACCCTAAATCTAAACCAATTTGTTGATACTCATCAAATTGTTCTGGAGTCACAAATTGTTTTACTGGGAGATGCTTTTTACTAGGTTGAAGGTATTGCCCAATAGTCACAACATCAACATCATGATCTCTAAGGTCATGAAGCGTAGCGATGACTTCTTCACGAGTTTCGCCTAAACCTAACATGATACCAGATTTTGTGCGACGTTGTCCTTGTTGTTTTAAATATTTAAGCACATGCATACTGCGATCGTATTTAGCCTGAATACGTACTTCACGAGTTAATCGTCTTACAGTTTCGATATTGTGAGATACTACCTCTGGAGAGACATCGATAATTCTATCTATATGTTGCTCTATGCCTTGAAAGTCAGGAATAAGCGTTTCTAAAGTTGTTTCAGGATTCATGCGTCTTACAGCTTTTACTGTTTCGCTCCACATGATGCTACCCATGTCTTTTAGGTCGTCTCTATCTACGCTGGTTAGAACAGCATGTTTAATTCCCATAATTTTAATAGAACGTGCTACTTTTTCTGGTTCATCCCAATCAACCGTTTCTGGTCGTCCGGTTTTAACACCACAAAAGCCACAGGAACGGGTACATACATTTCCTAAAATCATAAAGGTTGCTGTACCTTCTCCCCAACATTCACCCATATTCGGACAGCTGCCAGAGGTGCAAATTGTGTTTAATTTGTATTTATCAACAAGACCTCGTAATTCGGTGTATTTTTTTCCGGTAGGAAGTTTAACACGAAGCCATTTAGGTTTAGGTTGACGTTCGGTAATTGTATTTGAAGCTACTTCTGTACTCATTCTAAAAAAATTCAGGTACAAAGATACGAAGTATTCTTTTAAATAAATCTTAATAAGTAAGATACCAAATGCTAAATCCTAATAAGAAGATAATTCCGAGAATACTCAACAGGTGCAGTTCTTTAGAGGGTCTCCATTCTCTAGGTGTGTGCTTGCTTGATATCAAAGTGTAATTTATAATAGCATAAAAAGGAGCTGTTAAAAATGAAAGTATTGTCGCTATTTTTATGAGCAATCCCATTTCTGAAGCATAATAAAAGAAAATAATAATTGTTCCTATTGTTAAAAGGAGAATCCAGACTACATAGCCTTTTTTAAAAATATTGCCAGTAAGTAGTTGCGTTGTTTTAGCCATTGCTCTCGGTGAGGCATCTAAAGTCGTTAATGTTGTGCTAAACATAGTGGTGAAAGCAGCAATACCAACAAAAATATAAGCCCAGTTCCCTAAGTTTTGTGTGTACATGGCTAATAATTGGTTGGCAAAATTACTTGCTGAATGACTAAAGGTTAATCCACTTTGAAACATTACCAAAGCACCCAAACTTACAAACGCAATGCCTAAAAGGATCGTGCTGATATAACCTACATTAAAATCGAATAATGCTGATTTTGGAGAAAATTCTCCAGATGATTTTTCCTTTTCAATAGCCCAAAGAGAATGCCACACAGAAATATCTAAAGGAGCAGGCATCCATCCCATAAATGCTATTAAAAAACCGATTTCAACACTATTTTTAGGGAGTATTTGTATCAATGATATGGTTTGTGTTTCATTAAATAATGCAAAGCAAACTGCTATTATTGTACTAATGGTGAGTGTTACAATAATTATTTTTATGAGTTTGTCTAAAAGTTTATACTTTCCAACGAGTAATAACAGAAGACAAATTCCTAAAATAATAACAGTCCAAATTTCAATACTGAAAACATTTCCAAACAACGATGATGCTATACCTGCAGTAACGATGGTAACTGCAGTTTGTATGGTAAACATCGTAGCAAATGTGAGAATGAAGTAGGCAATTAAAACAGGCTTGCCTAATTTTTTATAACCTTCTAAAAGCGATTCTCCTGTTGCTGATGCATAACGAGGTCCGAATTGAAAAAAGGGGTATTTAAAAAGATTTACTAAAAGCAAAGCCCAAATTAAACCAAAACCAAAATCTGCACCAGCTCTTGTAGATTGTACCAAATGAGAAACTCCAATAGCTGCACCAGCAAATAACAATCCTGGACCTATTTTTTTGAGACTAAAATTCACGTGCATTTATTTCTTTTTAATAATCTCAGCCAATAACTTTTTCGCTCTTAATAATTTGACTTTCACATTGTTTATTGGTTCATCAAGTTGTTGGGATATTTCTTTGTAGCTAAATTCTTGGAAATACCTTAAGTGAATGACTTCTTGATAATGAGGTTTTAATTTTTTTATATCACGAAGTAATTTAGCGAGATTCTGTTCTGTTATAAGTTTATCTTCGGGAGAAGGAGACTCATCAATAATAGCGTGAAAATCATCATCTTCATCACTGTTTGAGGTATGTCGAACAGAGGATTTGCGTTTCCTCAGTAAATCAATATGAATATTTTTTGAAATGGTTATTAACCAGGTGTTAAATTCATATTTATCGTTGTAAGTATGAATTTTATCAAATGCTTTTGAGAATGTTTGAATGGTTATGTCTTCAGCATCATTTTCATTTTCAGTGCGTTTTAACTGAAACCCGTACACATTGTTCCAAAAGGTGTCTAACAAAAAGTTAAATGCTATTTGATCATTATTTTTTGCTCTTTCAATGGCTTCCTTTACTTCCAATATTCTGGTTTTGATATCATGTTTTTTATAAATATAAAGAATTGGAAGATAATTAAAAACAACTCAAGAAAAGGGCTGAGTAGCGGAAGGTCTTTTTCGTTTAGTATTTTTGAGCTTATAAAAAGGTTAATGAGTTGCACAGTAAATCTTATAAGCACCAATACTAGTACGATTTTCCATTCATACATAAAAACCATTAGTGTTATTGCGAGAGTCCAAAATAGGAGTTGAGAGCTATAAAAAGTAGCCAGAAACAGCTTGTGTTTTAACTTGTAATGATTTGCAGTACTGATGTGTCTGCGTTTCTGAAGTATCCAGTTTTTAAAGGTTTGTTTTGGAATGGATTGTGTAAAACTATCTTTTGAAATACAAATTTCTGTATTTGAAGCGTTTGCAATCTGGTTGATAAATAGGTCATCATCACCAGATTTTATATGCATATGTTGCATGAACCCATTGGCTTCAAAAAACTGTTGTTTTCTATATGCTAAATTTCTACCAACAGCCATATACGGTTGACCTAGCTTGGCATAAGATAAATATTGAATAGCTGTTAAAAAAGTTTCATATCGAATAAGCTTATTAATAAATGAACCTTTAATTTTTTTGTAAGCACCATAACCTAAAACAATACTTTTTTCTTTGGTGAAATGAGAGCTCATTGCTTGTATCCAGTAGTTTGATAGAGGTTTGCAGTCGGCATCAGTAAACAACAAAAAATCGTTTTTTGCCGCTTTAATGCCAAGAGTTAGGGCGTATTTTTTATTTCCCCAGAATTTTTCAATAGGTTTTACATTTACAATCTTGATATTATTGTGCTTTTCTTTAAAGTCTTCCATGACATCTAAAGTGTCATCTGTTGAATTGTCATTAATTAGAATAACTTCAAAATTGGAATACGTCTGAGCTAAAATTAAAGGCAAAAATTCTTTTAGGTTTTCAGCTTCATTTTTAGCACAGATGATAACTGAAACTGAAATGCTCTTAAGTTTAGGTTTTATTATTTTATGCCTTGTAAGGCTGTTGAAAATAATTCCGTAGAATAAAACTTGAATACCTACAACAATGATAAATGTGTAGAATGCTATATCAAGAATAATCATTAATGATTAGGAGTGTTGAGGTTCGTTGCAGTTTTCGAATTGATCAGGAGTTTTACCACAAAAACCACAAGCTTCACCATCTTGATTAAGCATTGGGTTTTGACTTGCACAAGTACCTGCAAATTTACCATCCTTTTTTCCCCAAATTTTAATGGCTATACCAGCGACTCCCAGACCTAAAAGGATTAAAGTAATTATTAAGAGTTTCATAAGTGAGAGGTTAAAAAATTCAGGTACAAAGATACAATTTTTAAAGTGCTTTTATAAAACAATGTGTAAAGATAATTGCGTATTTATTTGGCTATTAAAATATTAGTGACTTTTTAACATAATTGGTGTCTTATTAATAATTATTATAAATTTAAATTCACTAACTAATATTTTTTATCACTTATGAAAAAATTATTCGCAGAATTCTTTGGTACGTTTTGGCTTGTTTTTGGAGGTTGTGGCAGCGCTATTTTTGCAGCTGCTTTTCCAGAATTAGGAATTGGTTTTGTTGGCGTTTCGCTGGCTTTTGGTTTAACGGTTTTAACTATGGCATATGCTGTTGGGCATGTGTCTGGTGCACATTTTAATCCAGCTGTTTCTCTTGGTCTATGGGCTGGAGGAAAGTTTCCTGCAAAAGACCTTTTGGGTTATATTATTGCTCAGGTTATTGGAGCTATTGCAGCAGCAGGTGTTTTATTTATTATTGTCTCAGGAAAATCTGATTTTGTAGATGTTGGTGGATTTGCAGCCAATGGCTATGAAGAATTATCTCCTGGAGGTTATAGTATGATGTCGGTTTTAATAGCAGAATTTGTATTGACCTTATTTTTTCTGCTGGTTATTTTAGGAAGTACGTATCCGAAGGCACCTAAAGGATTTGCAGGTATTGCAATAGGTTTAGCGTTAACACTTATACATTTAATAAGTATTCCAATCTCTAATACATCTGTTAATCCTGCTCGATCTACAAGTCAAGCTTTGTTTGCAGGAGGAGAATTTACTGCTCAATTATGGTTGTTTTGGTTAGCACCAATTGCAGGAGCTATAATTGCTGGTTTTATTCATAAAGCTTTGTTTGATAAAGACTAGATGTAATCTAATTTTCAATATAAAAAGCCACTTTTAAACATGTTAGAAGTGGCTTTTTGTCCTAAAAATAGGTGCGTGCTATTAATTATTTTTTTTATTTAGGTCAATTTCAGCAACTGCACTATCAGCTTCAGTTCTGTCTAAGCGATCTTTATCTTGTATTGTAATGCTCAGAGCTAAGGCGTCTTTGACGTAAGGTATAGATTGTAAATTTTTTTGTGAAGCATCTAATATACCCAAGTTTATCATTCTGTCTTGCATTTCTGCCCATAGTTGATAGGTTTGGTCTTCTGGTAACTGTGGTAGCGATACCACATCTATCATGGATGTTTCGTCTACTGGATTAATATAGGCTACAGTTTTCAAATCTTTTGCGCGATCATTTCCTCTAAACACATACTTTTCGGTTTCAGGATTATTGAGTTTCATAAACTCGTGCATCAGATTGTCAAGTCTTTTGTTATTTTCTTCTATATCATTTCTCAAATCAAAAATCTCATCCACAACCACCTGATTTTCTTCTAATAAATCTAAATTTTGTTGTGTTTTCATATAATAACCACCTGCAAATAGCAATGCAACAATACTTGCTGCAATACTATACCAAGGTGTGCTACGTTGTTTTTTGTCTAATTGGATAACAGGGATGCTGTCTTCTTCAATTTCTTCTAAGATATTATCTAAAATAAATTTAGGAGCTTCTACAGCACTAGCTTTAGCAATAATTTCAAGGTTATTTTGCAACCTTTCATATTCGCTTTTCACTTCTGGATAGGTGTCAATGTAATGCTCTACTTTCAGGCTTTCTGAAGCAGAGGTTTCATCTAGTATATACTTGTCTAGTAAACCAGATTGAAAAAAAGTATGTAGTTTTTTTTCCATATAAACTTATTTAGGGATCATAAACTTTTTTAAGTTCTCGTAATCCTATTTTTAATCTAGATTTAATTGTACCTAACGGAATGTCTAATTCGTCACTTGCTTCTTGTTGTGTCATGCCTTCAAAAAATAAGGCTTTTAAAACAATTTGGTACTTTTCATCTAACCTTGCCACATGCTCTTTTAAATCTAAGACATCTTGATTTAAATTTGCTGTTGGTAAAATATATACGTTTGATTTATCAATTTGGACTTCTTTTTCGAATCTATTATTAAAACTTCTTAATTTATCTATTGCTGTATTTTTAGCAATTCGATAGAGCCAGGTGAATAGTTTGGCTTTTTTTGGATCGTATTTTTTAGCATTTTTCCAAACCTTTACAAAGGTTTCCTGAAGTGCATCCTGAGCAATTTCTTCATTTATAGTCACCTTTAATATCACACCATACAAACTATCTGAATAATTTTCATAGAGTAGACCAATGGCTTTTCTATCACCTTTTTCAAGTAGTTGTATAATTTGTTGTTCTAAGGAGGTGCTCAAAAAAAATTAAATTATGTTAAAGTTGAATTTGAAATGATCTAAACGCTTAATTGTAACCGTATATATAAAAGGTTGGTAAAGTTAATTAAAAATTAACGGAACAAAATTAAAATTTATATCTGTAGAAATTAAATTTTCTTTCTTAAGAAATTGATTAATAGCTTTTTCATATTTCTACAGTGAGACTAAAGCCTCAATTGGTTGAGGCTTTTTTGTTTATATAATATTAACTTCAGCTTCAATACTAATATTAAAAAGACGTAATACAGTATCTTGAATTAACTTAGATAATTTCAAAATATCCATACCAGAAGCTCCACCGTAATTTACTAATACCAAAGCTTGCTTTTTATGTACACCATAATTGCCAAAAGTTTTACCTTTAAATCCTGCCGTTTCAATTAGCCATCCAGCAGGAACTTTTACTTCATTTTCAGTTATTGCATAATGTGGTGCATTGGGAAAATTCTCTTGAAATTTCAAAAATTCAGTTTTGCTAATAATAGGGTTTTTAAAAAAACTTCCACTATTCCCTATATTATTTGGGTCTGGCAGTTTACTTTGTCTAATAGAAATTACAGCTTTAGAGATATCTTGAATTGTTGGTGTTGAGATTTGCATTTGCTGTAACTTTGAAGCTATTGCTCCATAATTGGTATGCAGTACATGATTCTTTTTAGTTAATTTAAATACAACACTCAAAATAATGTATTTTCCTTTGGCTTCTTGTTTAAAAATAGAATTACGATAATCAAACTTACAGTCTGCATTGGTAAACGTTTCAATATTTAAAGTTTCAAGGTTTAGTGCATCGCAAGAATGAAATACATCTTTTAATTCTACACCATAAGCACCAATATTTTGGATTGGACTTGTCCCGACATTTCCTGGAATCAATGATAAGTTTTCTAAACCTCCAAAGTTGTTTTCTAAAGTCCAAATTACAAATTCGTGCCAGTTTTCTCCTGCATTAGCTTTAACAAAAACGTCTTCCTCAGTTTGAAATAAGATTTCTTTACCCTTCAGATTTATATGCATCACAAGAGCATCAATGTCTTTTGTGAGCAGCATATTGCTTCCTCCTCCTAAAATAAATTTAACTGAATTGTCCTGAGCAGCATAAACCGATTTTAAATCGGTTACAGATGTAATAGAAATAAACTGTCTGGCTTTAACATCAATGCCAAATGTGTTGTATTGTTTTAAAGATATGTTGTGTTCGATATGCACTAGTCTTTGTAAACTTTTAAGGCTTCTTTTAAAATGTTTACGGCTTTTACAAGACTGTCTTTGTTTAACACATAGGCAATTCTAATCTGATTTAAACCAACACCAGGTGTGCTGTAAAAACCAGCAGCTGGGGCGACCATAACCGTTTCTCCATTTACATCAAAAGATTCTAATAACCATTGAGCAAAAGCATCAGAATTTTTAATTGGTAATTGGGCGATACAATAAAATGCACCTTTAGGATTGGCGACTTGCACGCCTTCTATTTTATTAAGTTCCTCAATAAGTACATTTCTACGCTCGACATATTCATTAATAACATCATCAAAATAACTTTGTGGTGTTTCTAATGCGGCTTCGCTTGCTATTTGAGCCAGTGTTGGTGGGCTTAAACGTGCTTGAGCAAACTTTAAAGCAGTTTTAATGACCTCTTTGTTTTTTGAAACTAAACAACCAATACGAGCACCACACATGCTGTAGCGTTTTGAGACAGAATCAATAACTATAGCATGATTTTCTAGCCCTTCTTCTTGTAAAATAGAATAGTGTTTTATTCCATCATATGCAAATTCTCTGTAGACTTCATCAGCTATTAAAAATAAATCGTGTTTTTTTACAATCTTAGCTAATTTCTTTATTTCTTCTTTAGAATACAAGTATCCTGTTGGGTTTCCAGGATTACAAATAAGAATTGCTTTCGTTTTTGGTGTAATTAATTTTTCAAATTCTTCAATTGGAGGTAGAGCAAAATTATCTTCAATTTTAGAAATAACTGGAACTACATTTACACCTGAAGAGGTAGAAAACCCGTTGTAATTTGCATAAAAGGGTTCTGGAATAATTATCTCATCACCAACATCTGTGATGGTTCCAAAAGCGAACAATAAGGCTTCGCTTCCTCCTGTGGTAACAATGATATCGTCATGGTTAACATAAATATCATTTTTAGCATAATAATTAGCTATTTTTTTGCGATACCCTTCAGAACCTTCAGAACGTGTGTAAGCTAAAATATCTAAAGAGTGAATCTTTACAGCATCCAAAGCTATTTGAGGGGTTTTGATATCTGGCTGACCAATATTTAAATGAAATACTGTTTTTCCTTGTTTATAAGCGTTTTCTGCAAAAGGAACCAACTTTCGTATTGGTGATTCAGGCATTTGTTGCCCTTTATTAGATATTCTTGGCATAGTAAAATTATTTAAGTTGTAAAGTTCTGAAAATTATCTTAAAGTTTATTTAAAAAACGTATCTAAAAAACAGACTTGCTGTTAAGATTTGTAAATTGAATTACTTACACCTTAGTATATGCTAAACAAGACTATATTTATACTGTTTCTTTTATTTGCGACAATATCTTCTTTTTCGCAAAGTAGTTTTAATTTACCAAATTTAGAAAAGGATAAAATTCGCTTTGAACTTGTAGGTAACTTAATCATTATTCCGGTTGAACTTAATGGTGTTAAGCTCTCTTTTGTTTTAGATACAGGTGTTAGTAAACCTATTTTATTCAACCTTACTAATATTGATTCCTTACAAATTTATAAAGCAGAAACCATAATGCTCAGAGGACTTGGAGGAGGAGATCCTGTTGAAGCAATCAAATCTAAAAATAACTTGTTAAAAGTGGGTAATGCCATAAATGTTAATCAAGATGTTTATGTGGTTTTTGATAAAGATTTAAATTTTACACCTCGACTAGGAATACCTATACATGGCATCATAGGGTTTAGTTTATTTAGAAGTTTTATTGTTGAAGTTAATTATTCGTCCAAATATATAAAACTTCACAAACCTGATACTTATAAATACAGAAGGTGTAAAAGGTGTGAGACATTTAGTATTTCATTCTATAATAATAAACCTTATATAGAAGGTGAAGTACAAATAGATTCTCTATATACACCAGTAAAATTATTGATCGATACAGGTAGTAGTGATGCACTTTGGCTTTTTGAAGATGAGTCTTTAGGGATTAAGCCTCCAGATAAAATGTACTTTAATGACTTTTTAGGGAAAGGTTTAAGTGGTAATATTTACGGAAAACGTTCTAAAGTACAAACTTTTAAGCTGAAGACGTTTGAATTAAATGATGTTAATTCAGCTTTTCCTGATTCGAGTGCGATTAGTCATGCCAGAAAGTTTACAAAACGTAACGGTAGTGTTTGTGGAGATTTATTAAAGCGATTCAATATAATCGTAGATTACAAAAATGCCAGACTTACCTTAAAAAAGAACAAAAACTTCAAATCTCCGTTTTACTATAATAGAAGTGGAATCATAATTGAACAAAGAGGATTTATTGTTGTGAAAGAAGAAGAAGCTTCTAAAAATGTAAATTATGGATCTCCTAAATATAGTAACACCATCAAGCTTAACGCTGTAAATCATTATACATATACCACAAAACCCGCTTATACAATTGTTGAAATGCGTGAAGACTCTCCAGCAGAACAAGCAGGTTTGTTAAAAGGTGATATTTTATTAACAATAAATGGTAAAGAAACGCATACACTAGGACTTCAAAAAGTAATTGGGTATTTTAAATCAAAAGAAGGCAGACCTATAAAACTTACAGTAGATCGAAACGGCTCTATATTATCATACCAGTTTAAATTAAAAGACGTCTTTAAACAAAAAGAACTCCCTTAAAAGGGAGTTCTTTTTGTTTATTAATAAAATAGAACAACTATTGCTCCATAACACTTTTATCTTTTTTCTCCAGCGGATTTTGTTTGCTAGAATCTACAACTAAACCTTTAATTTTTAAAGCGACACTTGGTGTGTCTGCATTAGAAGTAACAGTTATTGTTTTTCTAATAGGATTTACTCTATTAGTGTCATATTTAACAGAAATCTCTCCTGTTTCACCTGGCATAATTGGTCCATCTGGCTTTTTAGGTACAGTGCAACCACAAGTGGATTTTACTTTAGAAATGATTAATGGAGCATTTCCAGTATTTGTAAATTCAAATACTCTTACACCATCAGAACCTTTCTCAATAGTGCCATAATCAATTACGTCAGTTTTAAATTCTATTTTTGCAACCTTTTCTTGAGCCGAAACTCCCAAACTTATTAAGCCTACAAATAAAATTAATATTACATTTTTCATCATTCAAATTTTAAATTGATACTATCAAAACTACTTACTTTTTGGCATTCTGCAAAATTAATTAGATGTAATACAATAATATTAACACCATTATAGTAAAATCTGCCAATAATATGCTGACTTTAATTTCGCAAAAAAAGAAATATAAGTACTTTTGTCTGTCATAAAGCAAAAATAATACCAAAACATGAGCATACCAACAAAATATTCAGCATCTACTGTAGAGCGCAAGTGGTATAACTATTGGATGGAGCACAATTATTTTCATTCTGTTCCAGATGAGAGAGAGCCTTACACGATAGTCATTCCTCCTCCAAATGTTACAGGTGTATTACATATGGGACATATGCTCAATAACACCATTCAGGATGTACTTATTCGCCGAGCAAGACTACAGGGAAAAAATGCATGCTGGGTTCCTGGTACTGATCATGCATCAATTGCAACAGAAGCTAAAGTAGCCGCTAAACTTAAAGCTCAAGGTATTGATAAAAATGATTTAACTCGTGAAGAATTCCTAAAACATGCGTGGGAATGGACTGAGGAGTATGGAGGTGTGATTCTTGAACAGTTAAAAAAATTAGGTTGTTCATGTGACTGGGATCGTACCAAATTTACAATGGATGATGACATGAGTGAAGCTGTTATTAAGGTTTTTGTCGATTTATATAACAAAGGTCTAATTTACAGAGGTTACCGAATGGTAAACTGGGATCCTGAGGCTAAAACTACCCTTTCTGATGAAGAAGTTATTCATGTTGAACAACAAGGCTTACTCTACTATTTAGAGTATAAAGTTGAAGGTAGTGACGAAAAATTGACCATTGCAACTACTCGTCCAGAAACTATATTTGGAGATACCGCAATATGCATCAATCCCAATGATAAACGTTTTTCACATTTGAAAGGAAAGAGAGCTATTGTGCCAATCTGTGGAAGAGTCATTCCTATAATTGAAGATGACTATGTAGATATCGAATTTGGTACAGGTTGTTTAAAAGTAACACCAGCCCATGACGAAAATGATAAAGTTTTAGGTGATAAACATAATCTTGAAGTTGTAGATATCTTTAATGAGGATGCTTCTTTAAACAGCTTCGGAATGCATTACGAAGGTCAAGATCGTTTTGTGGTTAGGAAAGCTATTGCTAAAGAATTAGAAACCAAAGGCCTTTTGGTAAAAACTGAAAATCATATTAATAAAGTAGGAACTTCAGAACGAACTAAAGCTGTTATCGAGCCGCGTTTAAGTGACCAATGGTTCTTAAAAATGGGAGATTTAGCTAAGCCTGCTATTGATGCGGTATTAAAAAATGGAGAAGTGAAGCTCTTTCCAAAGAAATTTGAAAACACCTACAGACATTGGATGGAAAATATTCGTGACTGGAATATTTCTCGTCAGTTACGCTGGGGACAACAAATTCCTGCATTCTATTATGGAGATGGAAAAGAAGATTTTGTTGTTGCTGAAACTATTGATGCAGCTTTAGAACTAGCTAAAGAAAAAACGAACAACCAACAACTAACAACTAACGACTTAAGCCAGGATACAGATGCTCTAGACACATGGTTTAGTTCGTGGTTGTGGCCAATGAGTGTTTTTGATGGTATTAGAAATCCTGAAAATGAAGACATCAAATATTATTATCCTACTAATGATTTGGTTACTGGTCCAGATATTTTATTCTTTTGGGTTGCACGTATGATTATTGCAGGCTATGAGTATAAAAATGAGCGACCTTTTCAAAATGTATATCTCACAGGCTTAGTAAGAGATAAACAGAGAAGGAAAATGTCTAAATCTCTTGGAAATTCACCTGATGCGTTACAACTTATTGAAACGTATTCTGCAGATGGTGTAAGAGTTGGGTTATTGTTAAGTTCTGCTGCAGGAAATGATTTAATGTTTGATGAAGCGTTGTGCCAGCAAGGTAGAGGTTTCGGAAACAAAATATGGAATGCATTTCAACTTACTAACTTATGGGACGTTGCAGATATTGAACAACCAAATTCAAGTAAAATTGCTTTAGAATGGTATGAGTCTAAGTTTCAGGCAGCTTTAGTAGATATTGAAGATCATTTTAGTAAGTATAGATTAAGTGATGCTTTAATGACTATTTATAAATTAATTTATGACGATTTCTGCGGTTGGATGTTAGAAATGGTTAAACCAGCATACCAACAACCCATAGATGCAGTAACGTATAAAAAAGTGATGTCTATTTTTGAAGATAACCTAAAAATTGTGCATCCATTTATGCCATTTATTACTGAAGATATCTGGCAATATATCAAAGAACGTTCTCCTGAAGATGCTTTAATTATTGCAAGATGGCCTGAAACAAAACCAATTAAAGCACATTTAGTTTCTGAATTTGATTTTGCTTCCGAAGTAATTTCAGGTATTAGAAATATTAGAAAACAAAAAAATATTGCTTTTAAGGATGCTATTGCTTTTTCAGTTGTAAATAATGAAAACGTCAACACTACTTTTGATGACGTGATCTCAAAACTAGGCAACTTAGATAGTTTTAATTACATTAATGAACCATTAGAAGGCGCTTTAACCTTTCGCGTAAAATCTAATGAATATTTTATTCCGATGGAAGGGAGTATTGATGTTGAGGCTGAAATCAAGAAGCTTACGGAAGAATTAAATTACACTGAAGGATTCTTAAAATCCGTTCAGAAAAAATTATCAAACGAACGATTTGTTGCTGGTGCTCCAGAACAGGTTGTAGCTTCCGAAAAGAAGAAAGAAGCTGATGCTTTAGCAAAAATTGAAACTTTAAAATCTAGTTTGGCAAGTTTGAAATAACGATATTAACCTGCAAGGTTTCTCAAATGACTTGTCGATTATCTTATTTACCATTCGTTAATTTTATTACTATCTAATTTCACAAAAATAAAAAGAAGTATGGTGAAACCCCAAAGTCCGGAGCCACCATAACTAAAAAATGGAAGCGGAATACCTACGGTTGGGATTAATCCCATAACCATACCTGTATTGATTGTAAAGTGAATGAACAGGATGGAGGCAACTCCATAACCATAAACACGGCTAAATTGAGATTTTTGAGATTCGGCTAAGATTAATATTCTAACAATAAGAGCTACAAAAAGAAGGACGACAAATGTGCTACCTAGAAAACCCCATTCTTCACCAACAGTACTAAAAATATAATCTGTTTCTTGCTCTGGTACAAATTTTCCGGTAGTTCGAGTACCTTCCAGAAATCCTTTTCCAGAAAATCCTCCCGAACTTATGGCTTTTTCAGATTGAATAAGATTGTAAGCTTCTTCTTTCTTCATTCGTTCTAGCTTTACAGGATCTTTTTCAAGTCGTAGCCATAAACTTATTCTGTTTTGCTGATGAGGTTTTAAGACATGTTCATAAAATAGTTTTATACCTGAAGAAAATAAAATACAAATCAACAAAACAACAATAGGTTGAAGAATTGAAGCACGTTTTTTCTTTCTAAAGAAATAGATTCCGAAGATAATTAGTGCGGCAATAATAGTAGTGATTAGGATTCCAAATTTCAGAGATAAAACAGCTAAAATAATGATGGAAAGTGCTATTGCTAAATAGATTTGCTGTAAACCTTCTCTATAGAACACAAAAAAGAATGAGGCATAAACTAATGTACTGCCAGCATCATTTTGAAGAAGAATTAAAACAGCTGGAAGAATGATTATTGCTACAGCTCGTAATTGATGCTTGAGCGTATTCATGTCTGTTTGTAAGTCGCTCATGTATTTAGCAACTGCTAAAGCCGTAGCAAATTTGGCAAATTCACTGGGCTGTATGGTCATGCTTCCTATGCCATACCAGGATCTTGCACCATTCACATCTTTTCCGAAGATGAACAATCCTACAAGCGCTAACATAGCTACGATATAAATAATACTGGCAAACCGTTCATAAAACTTTG
Source organism: Psychroserpens mesophilus (assembly GCF_050617655.1). GTDB lineage: Bacteria > Bacteroidota > Bacteroidia > Flavobacteriales > Flavobacteriaceae > Psychroserpens > Psychroserpens mesophilus_A. The sequence continues at coordinate 49,019 of NZ_JBODQC010000010.1, forward strand.
CTTCAATCGAGAGTATTAATATAATCAACACGAATGTAAGTCCGAGAAAGACAAGTTGTTTCCCATAGAGCTGACTCATATCAAAATAGTTTTCAATTTCACCAACATGAGATGCAGACATGATATTTAACCAGCCAAAAAAAACAAGAAGTAAAAATAAAACGATAATTACCCAATCAAATTTAAAACCTCTGTGGTTTTCTCTATTCATGGTTATAGGTTTGGTTTGTTTGGGTTTGTTGATATAGAGTTGCTATAATCATTAACTCTTGGCGCCTGAACTTTTTCTACGACCTGTAAAGTTGTTTCTCTATTAATTTTAAAAGGTTCACCAGAGTATGGTTTAGCATATTCATTTTCAAGACTATGAGTTAATATCCAGTTCTCCATGTCTGTCCTAGTGATTTCCTTTTTAATATATTTTTCAATCATTAAACTTGCCATCCTACCAGCAAATCGACTTCCCCAATATCCATTCTCTACGAAAACAGCTATGGCAATTTTAGGATTATCCTTAGGAGCAAAGGCAACAAATATTGAATGATCTGTCAGTTGTGTTTTTACACCATCAATATTCATAAAGTTTTCTGCAGTTCCAGTTTTTCCGCAGATGTCTATTCCCGGAATTCTAAGTGTCGAAGCGGTACCTTCATTATAAACATCGAACATGCCTTCAATTACAGGTTCAAAATGACGTTTATCAATAGTTGTGTATTTAGGAGTAGTATATTTATTAGGAATGGTGTCACCTTCAATAGCTTTAATGATATGAGGTGTGTAATAATAGCCTCTGTTACCAATAGCTGCAGCCATATTTGCTAACTGAATTGGAGTAGCTTCAACCTCACCTTGACCAATAGCATTGGAAACGATATACGTTGAACCCCATCGATTGTCACCATAAGCTCTATCATAGTAATCTCCATCAGGAATTCTGCCAGGTCGACCTATTTGTAAATCGTAGCCTAAAAAATCACCAAGTCCGAAACTTTTAGCATGAGAAGCCCATTTATTCATAGCTTCTCCAGCATCATCATGGTTGTCAATAATTCGTCTGTATACATTTACGAAATAGGCATTACAGGATTGTGCAATTCCATCATTCATAGCAACCGGACTTTTATGATGATGGCAACCCGTTAGCTTTCTGCTTCCGTAGTAATATCCCATTCTACAGGTAAATTTGTCATTAGTATCAACGACGCCTTCTTGAAGACCTATGAGCGCATTAATTACTTTAAAAGGAGATCCAGGAGGATATTGAGCTTGTAAGCCTCTGTCAAACAAAGGTTTGGCAATAGTGTCTCTAAATAATTTTGTGAAATTTTTTGATCGACCTCTACCTACAAGTATATTTGGATTATAACTTGGTGCAGAAACTAGCGCTAGAATTTCTCCATTACTGGGATCTATAGCAACTATACCACCTCTTTTGTTGGTCATTAATAATTCGCCATATTGCTGTAAATCAGAATCAATGGTGATAGTAATGTCTTTTCCAGGCTGTGGCAATGTATCAAATTGCCCTTCTTTATAGGGTCCAATATTTTTGTTGAATCTATCTTTTTGAATGAACTTAATCCCTTTTTTTCCACGCAATACTTCTTCGTAAGAAATCTCAACACCTTGTTTGCCAATTAAATCACCCATTTTATAATAGGGATCATTGTCAATATTGCGTCGATTCACTTCACCAATATCACCTAAAACATTTGCACCAATAGTAGTCTGGTAATCTCTGAGCGAACGTTTTTGAATATAGAACCCATTAAATTTCCTCATTTTTTCCTGAAGGACAGCATAATCTTTTTTTGATAACTGTGGAACAAAGACAGATGGTAAACGAGGTGAATAATTATAGGCTTTGTCATAAATTCTACTGAAGTCCTCTTTGTTGATTTTAAGAAGACTACAAAACTCCAAGGTGTCTAAAGGTTCTACTTCCCTTGGAATAACCATTACATCGTAGGAAGGCTGGTTTGCGACTAGAAGTGTTCCATTTCTATCGTATACATAACCACGCTTTGGATAGATGAATTCTTTAAGGATTGCATTGTCTTCATAAAGGCTGTAAGCCTCTTTGTTATAGACTTGCAAATAAAACAAGCGTGCAATAAATAAGAGTCCTACTGTGATTACAGTTAATAAGAGTAGAAGTTTTCTCATCGTTGTTTGTTACTGAAAAGTACGGAAATTAATATACAAAGGATTAGCGTAAAAACACAGGAGAATAACGTCTTTTTTAATACTAAAAGTATGTTTGAAATGTTAAAAATTTCTAATGAGAATAAGATGATATGATGGATGATTATTAAAATTAAAAAGTAAATAACTCTATTTCCAAACTCGGTATTATTGAATTTAATATTTTGATGTTCGTAAATCATACCAAAAGCAAATTTTAGAATAGGAGGTCTTACATAAGCAATTGTGACACATGCAGCAGCATGAACACCTCCAGAATCTGAAAATAAATCAACAAACAACCCTAACATAAAACTTAAAAAAACAAATAAAGTTCGATTATTATTTACTGGAAATAGAAGAATAAATAAAATGTAAGGATATGGGTTGACTGACCCAAAGAAATTAATATGATTAAACACCAAAGCTTGTGCTAGTATTAACACAACAAATCTAATGATGCTATTAACGTTCAAACTATTCATCAACTGGGTTTTCTAATCGTTTTATTTCTTCAGCATCTAAATTTTCAATGACATATACGTGTGATAAGTTAGTCATATCATTAAACAGTTGAATGTCTATATTATAGGTGTCTCCACTAATGTCTAAAACAAAACTATCTACAACACCAATGGGAATTCCTTGTGGAAAAATAGAGGATTGTCCACCTGTTACAATTGTATCACCTTGTTTAACAGGTGCAAACTTTGAAATGTCAGTTAGTTGAACTATGGCAGACGATTTTGCATTCCAAATTAATGAACCAATATGATTTGATGATTTTAATTGCGCGTTGATTCTGCTTTTAGTATTTAGAATAGAAAGTACTCTTGCATAACCATTTGAAGTGTTGTCTATTATGCCAACAATTCCTTTTGAAGTCACAACAGCTAAATCTTCTTTTATGCTGTGCTTTTTACCTTTATTTAGAGTTAAATAATTTTTTGAAGCCGAATAATTATTATTAATAATTTTGGCAGTCTGAGTTTTGTAATACCCGCTGTATGAGGTGGAATCAATTTTAGAAGTTGAAACAAAATTAGAATCTAAATCATTCAAAATCTGAGAGCGTAATTTATTGTTTTCCTCTACGAGGATTTCATTTTGTGTTTTCAAATCGAAATAATTGGAAACATTGCTTGCAGTTTCATAAATGCCACCAGTAAAGAAATTAGCTGAATTAATAAACTTACTTTTATGGTATGAATGTGATTGAATCGTTAAGGCAATAGAAACAAAAAATAACAGCAGAAACAAAAGTGACGTTTTGTTTCTAATGACAAAGTTTATAATCTGTTGCATGTTAAGTAGGTATTCTCAGTTATTTAATCAATACACTTTTAAATTTAGGTAAGTTTTTAAGCGTAATTCCTGTTCCTCGAACAACGGCTCTTAAAGGATCTTCAGCAATGTAAACAGGCAAATCTGTTTTTTGAGACAGACGTTTATCTAGTCCTCTTAACATTGATCCTCCACCTGCTAGATAAATTCCTGTGTTGTAAATATCTGCCGCTAATTCTGGAGGTGTTTGTGATAAGGTTTCCATCACAGAATCTTCAATTCTCAAAATAGATTTATCAAGTGCTTTCGCAATTTCACGATATGAGATTTGAACTTGTTTAGGTTTTCCAGTAAGTAAATCACGACCTTGAACACTCATTTCTTCTGGTGGAAGATCTAAATCTTCTGTAGCAGCTCCAATTTGAATTTTAATTTTTTCAGCAGTACGATCACCCACATAAAGGTTGTGTTGTGTACGCATGTAGTAAATAATATCGTTGGTAAACACATCACCAGCTACTTTAACCGATTTATCACAAACAATTCCACCTAAAGCAATGACAGCAATTTCTGTTGTACCACCACCAATATCCACAATCATGTTTCCTTTAGGTTGCATAATGTCAATACCAATACCAATAGCTGCTGCCATTGGTTCATGAATTAAATATACTTCTTTACCATTCACACGTTCGCAAGATTCTTTTACTGCTCGCATTTCTACTTCTGTAATTCCAGAAGGGATGCAAACGACCATTCGAAGCGCAGGTGTAAATAATTTCTTTTTAAGTGCAGGAATGTTTTTAATGAACATACTAATCATTTGCTCAGACGCATCAAAATCTGCAATTACACCATCCTTTAAAGGTCTAATGGTTTTGATATTTTCATGCGTTTTACCTTGCATCATGTTGGCTTCTTTTCCAACAGCAATGATTTTTCCAGAAATTCTATCTCTTGCAACTATTGAAGGACTATCAACTACAACCTTGTCGTTATGGATAATAAGCGTATTTGCAGTTCCTAAATCTATGGCTATTTCTTCGGTTAAGAAATCAAAAAATCCCATGTGTTATTCTAATATTATAAGGGCGTTATTGTATTCAGTTCTTGGTGTTTTGTAAATGTAGTAAAACTAAAGAAAAAAACAGTCTTTATTCATCATAGTTCTTATTAATTTTTTAACGCTTAATAATTTAAGGTTTTTAGAGGTTATTCCAGAAATACTAATCTCATGTTTTTTTCGTTTCATTATGTAAATATTAAATATGCCAACTAACGTTAGTCTACTTTTGTCAATAGCTATAAGTTTTTATGTAACAGGTTTTTATGCTCAAAATAGACAGTTGGAACAGTCCTTTTTTTTTGATCATGATAGTTACGAATTAACGAGCACACACAAGCATCAAATAGATAGTTTAAATACTGTTTTTATTAAAGATTCTATAAAAATTGATATTAAGGCTTACACTAATAATTTTGGAACTAAAACTTACAATCTCAAATTATCTCATAGAAGAGCTAATAGTATAAAAACAGCATTCGAAAATTTTAACACAATTACAGCAACAGGATATGGAGAGCTTGACAATTCACTTTCTGAAAGTCGAAGGGTTGATGTTTTTATTTCAGTTTTTGATAGAAAACCCGAGTATGGCAATTCAGGCATTTTAAACAATAATCTAGACGTTAAAATTGGTGATACATTTAGACTGGATGGTATTTTATTTAAAGGAGGAATGGATGTTTTTTTAAATGAAAGTTATTCTGAACTAAAAAAGCTACTCGATTTTATGAAAAGTAATACTTATCACATTAAGCTTTTAGGTCATATTTGTTGTACGACCGATGGGAGTGAAGGTTTAAATAATCGCACTAAAACATTTACGCTTTCTCTTGACAGAGCAAAAGCTGTATTTGATTATTTAACAGATAACGGTATTGATAAAAACAGAATGGGTTATGTTGGATTGGCAGGTAGTTTTCCAACAGGGAAGGCTGTTAAGTATGATAGGCGTGTAGAAATTGAGATCGTAAGTTTCGACTAAAATTTATAATTTCAAAATTTCAAATTTTAAATTTGCGATAAAAAAGACCTTCAAAAATAGTCTGAAGGTCTTTCTTTAACAATTTACAGGTAATTCAAAATCTGTTTTTATAAATTAAGAGGTTTTGCCTGTTTGGTAATTTAATGTTTAAAATGGCGTGTTCCTGTCAACACCATTGCGAGATCATGTTCATTACAATAATCAATAGTCAACTGGTCTTTAATAGAGCCTCCAGGTTGAATTACTGCTTTGATTTCTGCTGTATCTGCTATTTCTACACAATCTGGAAATGGAAAGAAAGCATCACTGGCCATAACAGCACCTTTTAAATCAAATTTGAACGACTGTGCTTTATGAATGGCCTGATTAAGTGCATCTACACGACTGGTTTGTCCTGTACCACTGGCACATAATTGTTTGTTTTTTGCCAAAACGATAGTATTAGATTTGGTATGCTTACAAATTTTTGAAGCAAATATTAAATCTTCTAATTCGTTTTGTGTTGGTTGAATATGAGTAGCATAGGTCAAGTCATCGATGGAGTCTGTTTTGTTGTCTTTATCTTGAACTAAAACACCATTTAAACAAGTTCTTACGGTTGTTTGTGGGAAATCTACATCGTCGTGTAAAATTAATAAAATCCTGTTCTTTTTGCCTTTTAAAATTTTTAAGGCATCCTCAGAAAAAGAAGGCGCAATGACCACTTCACAAAAAAGGGAATGAATATCTTCAGCAGTAGCTTTATCAATTTCAGCGTTTGTAATTAAAATACCGCCAAATGCCGAAACAGGATCACCAGCTAAGGCATCAACATAGGCTTGATGAACGGTTTTACGTTGAGCAAAACCACAAGCATTGTTGTGTTTTAATATAGCAAATGTTGGAGCTTCTCCTTTAAATTCATTCATTAAATTTACAGCTGCATCAACATCTAAAAGATTATTATAGCTTAATTCTTTTCCGTGAAGTTTTGTAAAAATATCTTCAAAATTTCCGAAGAAAAAACCACGTTGATGAGGATTTTCTCCGTATCGTAATACTTGACCTTTAGTTTCGCTTATTTTTAAAGAAGCAATGTCATGATTGGTATTGAAATAGTTAAAAATTGCGGAATCATAGTGAGATGAAGTATTAAATGCTTTTGCTGCAAAATGTTTTCTGTCTGCTTCTGAAGTCTCTCCGTTTTTAGAGGTTAATATTTCCAGAAATTCAGAATAATCATCTACTGAAGATACACAAACCACATCTGCATAATTCTTTGCAGCAGCTCTGATTAATGAGATGCCTCCAATGTCAATTTTTTCAATAATGTCTTGATTTGAAGCTCCAGAAGCGACGGTTTTTTCAAAAGGGTAGAGGTCCACAATTACTAAATCAATTTGAGGGATATCGAAATCGGCTAATTCTGCAACATCACTTGCATTATTTTGACGATTTAAAATGCCTCCAAAAACTTTTGGATGTAGTGTTTTTACACGTCCACCAAGTATTGATGGATATGAGGTAACATCTTCTACTGGAACGACTTTGATGCCTAAGTCTTTGATGAATTTTTCGGTACCACCTGTAGAATAAATCGTAACCTTTTGCTTGTTAAGTTGTCTTACAATTGGTTCTAATCCTTCTTTGCTAAAAACTGAAATTAATGCAGATTTGATTGCTTTGTTGTTGCTCATTGTTGTGTTGTTGTAGTTGAGTTTCTGTTATAGAAACCATGTTGTGAAAATTAAAACCCAAAAATAAGGATTATCAAGAGTTTTAATGATTGAAAAATAGAGTTTATTTAAGTTTTTTGTAACAAAAAATTGTTGAAAACGTCCTATCTTTATATTTCTAGTCGTGTTCTAGAATACTAAACCAATCTTATGCTCGTTTATCTACGATTATTTAAAGAAAGCTTTTCGTTTGCTATCAATGCTTTGCGTAATAATAGACTTCGTACATTCTTGTCATTATTAGGTATAACTATTGGTATTTTTTCAATTATAGCAGTCCTTGCAGCAGTAGATTCTTTAGATCGAAATATAAAAGATAATTTATCTGGTTTAGATAAAAATACAATGTATCTTACAAAGTTTTCATTTGGGCCTACTGATGTGCCAAAGTGGCAACGTGATAATTTTCCACAAACTGAGCATGATGATTTTGAATTTATAGAACGTAATGTTCCGAATATAGATGCCATTGCTTATGTAATGTTTGGAGCTTCAGAATCTGTAAAATATCAAGGAGAATCTGTAACAGGCGTTGAGGTAACTCCAGTTTCTAACGGCATTTACGAAATAGAAGATTTTAAGGTTGGAAAAGGACGTTTCTACACAGAATCTGAGTCTAATTCTGGAGCACCTGTAATTGTTTTAGGATACTCAGTAGCTGAAAATTTATTTGGGAATTTAAACCCTATCGGAAAGCAAGTCCGTGTATATGGAAGGAAACTTTCTGTAATTGGTGTGCTAAAGAAATTTGGATCTGGAATGTTTGATTCACCAGATGACAAAGCTTATGTACCAGCAAATTTTGTAAGACGTTTTAAAAGTGGAGGAGCAAATGGAGTGCCTGGAGCAATCATTATTAAACCAGAAAAAGATGTTGATATGGGTGCTTTTGAAGAGATTTTAAAACAAAAATACCGTGTTTACAGAGGTTTGAAAGCAGGTGAGCCTGATAATTTTTTTATCAATAAAATGTCTGGATTTACAGATGCTATTGATGGGATTATTGGAACGCTTAATCTCATTGGGTGGATCATTAGCGGATTTTCATTATTAGTAGGAGGTTTTGGTATTGCAAATATTATGTTTGTTAGTGTAAAAGAGCGTACTAATCTTATTGGCATTCAAAAGTCTTTAGGAGCTAAAAATCGTTTTATTCTCTTTCAGTTTTTATTTGAAGCTATTATCTTATCTGTACTTGGTGGAATAATAGGAATTGTTTTAGTTTGGATTCTATCTCTTATCGCTTCAGGAATGGCAGAAGATTTCGAATTTATTTTATCGCTTTACAATGTCTTTTTAGGATTTGCACTCTCTACTTTTATCGGATTAATTTCAGGTGTTATTCCTGCAATTTCTGCTTCAAAACTAGATCCTGTTGAAGCAATCAGAACAGGAATGTAATCATTAGCTCATTAGTTCAGAAACCTTTTTGCAAACAAATTCTAGAAACCGCTCGTCATTTTCAGTAAAAGGATCAGGAGTATTAGAATCGATATCTATCTGACCAATATTTTCTCCATTAATAAAAATAGGAATTACAATTTCAGCTTTTACAGTAATACTGCAAGCAATATAGTTGTCTTGTGCAGCAACATCAGGTACGATAAAGTTTTTATTTGAAACAGCTACTTGTCCGCAAATTCCTTTACCAAAAGGAATAATTGTATGGTCTGTAGGTTCTCCAACATATGGACCGAGTTTTAGCTCATTCTTAACACCGTTTTTAAAATAAAAACCAACCCAGTTGTAATATGAGACTTGTTCTTCAAGAAGTTTACAAATGTCTAAAAGACGCTCGTCTACAGATGCAGAATTACGCTTAATGATGTCTTCTACTTTTGGTTTTAGAGCTTTTAATGTCATTGTTATTAAAATTTTGGTAAAAGTATTTAAAAAGTGTAGTTTCTATATTCATTTTATATAATTTTAACGTAATAAAATACATCGCTATTGAAAGCCCTTTTTCTTAAATATAAATCTGTCGTAAAGTTTATTTTAACCTTTCTAACAGTTTATTTTGTATTGACTTTAGCTTATAAGTTTTATTTGGATTTATCTGATGGCTCAAAATTTTATCCTGATTATTTTACCAATTTGGTAGCCAGACAATGCGATATGCTTTTGCATGCAGTTGGTTATAACGCTCAGGTTATTCCACATCCAGATGAACCATCAATGAAGCTCATTATCAATGGTAAATTCGTGGCTAGAGTAGTAGAAGGCTGTAATTCTATAAGTGTTATCATTCTGTTTATTTCTTTTATAATAGCGTTTTCGGGAAAATTTAAAGCTACATTTTTGTACTTGCTTTCAGGAAGCGTTTTAATTTATGCTGTTAATTTATTTCGAATTGTTATTTTGTCTATCGGACTTTATAACTATCCTTGGCGACGTGAAATTTTACATACTGTAATTTTTCCATTAATTATTTACGGAATGGTTTTTCTGCTTTGGATGTTTTGGGTGAATCGATTTTCTAAACTCGAGAAAGCAAATGCGTAAACCCATTACAATTATATTGCTCTTTGTGTTGTTTGGTATGTTGGTGCTTATTCGTGTTTTTGAAAATGAACTTTTTTATGATCCCTACCTTTTGTTTTTCAAAAATGATTATTTGCATATTGATTCTCCTAGACGTGAGATTTTTAAATTAAGCGTTTACACAACGATAAGATATCTTCTTAATTCAGGTATATCATTAGGTGTTATTTATCTGTTTTTTAAAGACAAGTCTATTGTTAAATTTTCAATTGCTGTATTTGCTGTAGCTTATGTTATATTAATAGCTGTGTTTTTATACTTTGTAATTCATCCACGTCAGGAAGACTACTATTTGTTTTTCAATTTAAGACGTTTTTTAATTCAGCCTATATTATTATTGCTCTTATTGCCAGCATTTTATTATTATAAACTGAAACAGTAAATGGTTAATTTTAATTCAAATAGGAATCTTGTAATTATCTTTTTTGTAATTTTGTAGTTCAATTTTTTTTATGTTAAAACAAATCTTACATAAATTCTTTTCAGCTTTAATGGCTGTTTTAGTATTGTTTTCTACAGTGTCTTTCACTGTGGAAAAACATTTTTGTGGAGATGTTTTAATTGATTCTGCTGTATTTACTGAAGCACAAAAGTGTAAGATGGAAGCTTTTGAAATAGAGCAATCTAAAATCACAAAAAAACATTGTTGCAAAGATGAATTAGAGGTTGTTAAAGGTCAAGACAAACTTAAACGTTCTCAATTTGAAGACATCGCTTTTGAACAACAGGTATTTGTCGTTTCATATATTTTCTCTTACAACAGTCTTGAGGAATTGCCTAACCTTATCATTCCTCATAAACAGTATTCTCCTCCTAATCTCATTTATGATATTCAAGTGCTTGATGAGGTTTTCTTAATTTGATTTACCAGTATATTTTATTTTTAAGTATGGTTTGTAATAAATCCATACGAATTTGATATACAAAAAAATCAAAATCATGACATGTTCATACTTCATTATAAAATTGCTTTAGACGTTCTTTGAGAATGTTTTGAAAACTGTAGTCATGGTTTTAAAACCTACAATTAAATGAAACATATAATATACATCATACTTATGCTTCCTGTTTTGATGTCTTCACAAGACCAGTTATCTGGTGAAGTTTTGGAAGCTAATACCGAAAGCAAATCATTTCCAGTAGTTGGAGCTAATGTGTTTTGGTTAAACACTTCTGTTGGTGCTGTTACAGATATCGATGGAAAATTTACCATTCCATATGAATCGAGTTACAAACAAATAATAATTAGTTATGTTGGTTATCAAACAGATACTTTAATCATAAACCGACCAAAATACTTAAAGCACTACCTTAAATCTACCAGTGAATTAGATGAGGTAACCATTACGTCTCGAAAACAATCAACAGTAAAATCTTACATGAAAGCTGCAAATGTAATTACAGTAAGTAGTGATGAATTGCTTAAAGCAGCTTGCTGCAATTTATCAGAGAGCTTTGAAACCAATCCATCAATAGATGTTAACTTTTCAGATGCACTCACTGGAACGCGACAAATTAAAATGTTAGGATTAACGAGTAAATATATTTTAATCACCACAGAAAACGTACCTTCTATTCGAGGAGCTTCTCAGGCTTTTGGTTTAAGTTTTATCCCAGGGACTTGGGTTGAGAGTATACAAATTACAAAAGGAGCAGGAAGTGTTACTAACGGTTTTGAAAGTATTGCAGGCCAGATTAATACCGAGCTTCAGAAGCCTTCAACAGATAACCGGTTTTTTGTTAACTTATATGGAGCAAGTAGTGAGCGGATGGAATTAAACACCCATTTTAATACTGAAGTGAGTGATAAGTGGAGTACAGGATTTTACATTCATGGAAATACACATCAGGCAGAACACGATGTAAATGATGACGGATTTCTAGACATGCCTTTGTATAATCAAATTAACGTGATGAATCGTTGGCAATATACAAATCCAGAAAAAGGCTTGGTCAGTTTCATTAATATAAAATATCTTAATGATGCCAAGCAAGCAGGACAATTAGATTTCGATCCAGATAGAGATAAACTGACGACAAATTTTTGGGGAAGTGAAATTGATACAGAACGTTTCGAACTGACCACTAAGTTTGGATACGTCAACCCAGAAATTCCTTGGCAAAGTTTAGGCGTCCAGTTTGCTTATAGTACACATAAGCAAGACTCTTATTATGGGTTGAATCGATATGATATTAATCATAACAGCGTATATTCTAATGTGGTTTATAATTCTATAATTAGTGATTCGAGACACAAAATTAAAACAGGTGTAAGTTTTACTTATGACCATTATGATGAGTTAGCAATTAATACCAATTTTGAACGAAGTGAGCGCTCTTTTGGAGGCTTTTTTGAGTATGCTTACGATAACTTAGATAAGTTGACTTTAACTGCGGGACTTCGGTTCGACACCCATAATCTGCTGGGAGAATTTATTACGCCTCGATTGCACTTGAGGTATACACCTTGGGAAAAAGCGGCTTTAAGATTTTCAATAGGCAGAGGAAAACGCAGTGCTAATATTTTTGCTGAAAACCAAAGCATGTTTGCAACGTCTAGAACGATTAATATTTTAAATACAAATGGAAATATTTATGGATTAGACCCAGAAATTGCATGGAATTATGGTGTGTCTTATCTGCAAGGTTTTAATCTCTTCGGAAGAAAAGGCGATGTCACTTTTGATTATTACAGAACCGATTTTCAGAATCAAGTGGTTGTAGATTGGGAAAATCCGCAAGAAGTCAATTTCTATAATTTGAAAGGTGATAGTTATGCTAATAGTTTGCAAGTAGAGTTAAATTATAATGCGTTTGAACATTTCGATTTCAGAACAGCTTATAAATACTATGATGTACAAACGGATTATCTTACCGGAAAATTATCAATGCCACTAACACCTAAACATCGTTTTTTTGCAAATACATCATATGAAACTCATAAGGAAGAAGGAGAGTTCTCTCACTGGAAATTTGATGTGACCTATAATTGGTTAAGTGAACAGCGTTTTGCTTCAACAAGTTCTAATCCAATAGAACTTAGATTACCTGAAGAATCGCCAACGGTTGGAACGTTGAATGCGCAAGTAACAAAAGTGTTTTCTCCCAAATTTGAAATATATGTTGGAGGTGAGAATATTACAAATGTAAGACAGGACAATCCAATTTTAGGAGCTGATGATCCGTTTGGTTCAAATTTTGATACTACATTTGTATATGGTCCAATTTTTGGAAGCATGTATTACGCTGGATTACGTTTTAAAATCAAATAAATCAAAATATAACAAACCTTAAAATTTATAATTATGAAAAAAATAGTAATGGTACTATGCTTAATGATTACGACAATTGCTTTTGCACAAGATAAGAATGCCAAGGGTTCTTTAGAAGTTGATGGTGTGTGCTTAATGTGTAAAGAACGTATTGAAAAAGCAGCCATAAGAACCAAAGGTGTTAAGTCTGCTATTTGGAATGTTGAAACTCATGAATTGAAGCTCATTTATGATGCACGAAAGACAAATTTAGATGCTGTTACAAAAAGTATAGTTGCGGTAGGTCATGACACTAAAGAAGTAAAAGCTACAGATGAAGCTTATAATTCTGTGCATCCATGTTGTAAATATCGCGATGAAGCTGTGAAAGACGATCATAAAAATTAATACAAAACATATTAAATAATAGATTAACTTGCCTCAATTATATAACCATTATGGCATTATAATTGAGGTTTGGATTTATATAAACCTGTTACACTAAATCAATCATGAAAACTATCTGTAAGTTAATCTTTGTCTTATTTGTTTCTATTATGTATACCTCTTGTGAAGAGGATTCAGTAGATAACGCTGTTCAACCTTCAAACGAGTTGGTTGCTATACAAGAGACTTTAAATCAAGCCTCTCCAATAAATTATACAATCAGTAATAACTTAAATACTAAAATTGATTACGGATCAGGTAATTATCAATTACAAGTGTTTACAGACGGGAAAATGACTTCGATTGAATTCTTTAATGATGGAGTTGCTTCTGGAAATGCAACATATACCTATGATACAGATGATCGCCTCATTAATTCTACGAGATCTTTTCCTGCGCTAAATCAAAATAGTGAAAGTCAATATGAATACACAGGAAATCAAATTTTAGCTACAAATTTTTCTTTGGATAATATATGGTGTTATAACTTCAGAAAGCTCATATAACTTTACTCTAAATGATAACAACCAAATAGTACACTATCAAAATGAAGACAATACAGTGTCTTGGAATGCATCTTATGCTAATGAGAATTTAACGGGTTTCAGCGCAAGTGGATATGGTGACGATGTTGACGGAACTGCAACATTCACGTATTCAACAGATTTAGCAAGTGAGCCTTACCAAAAAGAACGATATCGTTATGGATTACAATGGAGAAATAATATAATGTTAGTTCAGTCTGGAAACTATGCTTTTAAACAATTAGCTGAGTTGGGTGAAAATTATTTAACTGGTTACACATATAGTGTGACTGCAGATCCAACCAGAACCATAACGTTATCAGTCGACTATGAATTTGATAATCTAGGTCGATTGACTAAACAGACTAAAGACAAAATGTTTTTTCAGAGTCCAACGGAACGTGTCTTGACTTACCAGTATGAATAATATATAGTAATTTCTAATTGCTTTTACTGGTGTTAATATTTAACATAACTATTTGAGAAATAAAATTTCCAATACTATCATACCCTTCAATATAGAGATTAATTTTATCAGTATTTGTATTTGGAAGTTGAAATGTACCAGAAACATTATGCTTTAAATATACATTTGGCAACCATCCAATAGTACCGTATTCTTTAAATAATTTTGATTGATAACTTTTATAACGAGGCGAATAAAACGTTTTAGGATTAGTAAATCCAGCGTTTGCTGTACTTATGTGAGCAAAACTCTTTTCTATGTTAAACTCCTCTAAAGGTGTTCTTCTGGTATAAATTCTAATAACGCCATTTGTACCATTCATTCCTAATCCAAAACCATTCTTATCAATTAAAATGCCTTCAACATCTGCGGTGTTTATAGATGTTAAAAAACTAAAATCTGAAATAGGAACATCATCTACAAACACAGCTGGAGATCTATTAGAATTTAAAGTATTTCGGGCTAAGGTTGTTATTCTTAATCCTCCAAATTCAGTGGGAGTAACATTGAATTTACCATCAGCTCGAATTAAATCTGCAATTGTACGAAATTGTGTGGCTTCCTTTATTGTGATATTTGTGTAATTATCTTTAAATGTGCGGTTGTTTATCTGCATACCAATAGATTCAACACGGTTTTCTTTTGCTTTACCTTTAATTAAAACTTCATCTAACTCAATTTCAGCATCGTAAAAAAAATCTTTTGAACCTACATCTTCCGGAAGGGGTGTATCTAATAAGATAGAATTATTTCTAATTAAATCTGTTTTTGATATTAAATCGTCTAAAGGACTCAATTTGCAATTGATGTAAAGTTTTGGTTTGGCCAGTTCACTTTCTTTATCAATATATGCTATTCTAATGATTTCGTCTTTGAGTGGGAAATAGTTTTTCACCTCAAACGTATTGTCATTTTTAACGTCTATATCAAACCATCTGTAACCAATAAGTTCAGGTTCCTGTAATTTCAATCTGTTAATTTTAACATCAAAATTAACCTTACCTGTTAACGTGACACCATTTTCAAATTCAAATCGTTTTTCAGGCACATTATTAAATACGGAGTTCCAGTTATATCTGCTCCAACCTTGAGTAAGTAATAAGAGATCAAGATCATATGTTGTTTTACTGGTCGTGTCAGCAAAATAATAACCAGGTTTTTCTACATAACCTTTTAAATAAGGCTTTAATTCATTAGCAGATATGATATTATGGTCAGGATCGTAGGCGACTGAAGTTTCAGGTAAAATCGAGATACTTATATTGTTTAACGCTTTGTTTTCATTAGGAATGTTTTTATTAAGCGTATAAATTGAAAAGTAAAGAGAATCATTTTCAGATTTAGTTTGGTTAACGATAACTTTTGTCTTATTGATTATGGGATTGGTATTATAAATTAAGCGTTCGACCAAGGGCTTATCATTATTATCAAACACTGTAAAGATATTAATGCCTTTAAATAAGTCTGACTTCGAAATAATAAATGGTTTTGTAGTGCTAGATTCAAACAAAAAAGGAATACTTTTCATCATGCCATTTTTATGAAGCACTAACTTATATTCTTTACCTTTTATAGTATGGAGTGTCTGTTCATTAGTTTGAATGTTAATATAAACTTTTTCAGGTAATAAATTATTAACTGAAATATTAATTCCGTAATCTTTGATATCTTCGATAGCTTTTGTAAAAACGTACCCATTTTTTAATTCAATTTTAGCAGTATAGTTTTTTCCACTTGAGGGCTTAAACAAGCACTTTCCAATGCCAAACGTATTACTTTTAAAAGTAGCCACTTCTTCATTATTTTCATCATAAATTGATCCTGAAGCATAAACGCCTTTACCATGTGTGTCAATGACTTTAAAACCCAAGGTGTTGTTGATTCCAGTTAACAAATGACCTCCTTCAGGTAAGAATTGAAAATCATAGGTGTTGGTTTTAACTTCTGGTTTAATGTCGTCGTAGTCACCAGCAATGATTCTTATCTTTTGGACAAATGCATCGCTTTCTTGAAAGTTTTTCATCCAATTTGTAGATGCTTTTATAAAATAGTCACCTGTAGTATAGGTAGAATCAATCAGAATATTTCCGTTTGCTCCACCATTATTGGCAAGCCATAGTTTGTTTTCAATTAGGTTGCCATGGTCGTCGTATATACCGACATTTATATTAGTGGTGGCTTTTGAAGGTAAATTGCTATGTCTTTCGTGAACATATGTCTTAAACCAAACTTCTTCACCAACTATAAATGTGGTTTTATTTAGATGGGTGTAGAGTGTTTCTCTGGGTAATTCAAAGTAGTTTAGATAAGCTTTTTGAATGGATTTTTCTTCTTGAGAGTATAAGCTGAACGTAACACAGGTAAGGAAAAGGTAGATGCAGTATTTCATGTGTAGTATTTTTTCTAAATCTATGAAATATTGAAGAAAATAAGAAAACTTTAAACTTAATTTAAGATAGTTTAGAATTGGTCATAGCAGTTGATGATTTATGAAGTTTTAATAAGGATGATTGAAAAAATCAATTCGAGACCAAATGTATTTCATGTTTTGAAAACAGATCTTAAGATTAAACTCTTCAAAAGAAAAGCCTTTGATGACTATCAAAGGCTTTTTTTATATAGTTCAAACACAAAAGTGTCATACGTAGTGATTTGTCACTACATCATTCCTGGCATTCCGCCTCCCATTGGTGGCATTCCACCAGCTGGTTCATCTTCTTTAATGTCAACTAATGCACATTCAGTAGTTAAAATCATTCCAGCAACAGATGCTGCATTTTCTAAAGCAATACGTGTTACTTTTTTAGGATCGATAATTCCAGCTTTAAGCATGTCAACATAAGTTTCCGTTTTAGCATCAAAACCAAAGTCTTTTTTGCCTTCTAAAACTTTATTAATAACGACAGAACCTTCTCCACCTGCATTTTCAACGATAGTGCGTAAAGGAGATTCGATTGCACGTGCAACAATTTGAATTCCGGTAGTTTCATCTAAATTTTCAGTTGTAATTTTTTCAAGAACAGATTTAGCTCTCACTAAAGCAACTCCACCACCTGCAACGATACCTTCTTCAACAGCAGCTCTTGTTGCATGTAAAGCATCATCAACACGATCTTTCTTTTCTTTCATTTCAACTTCTGAAGCAGCACCAACATATAAAACGGCCACACCACCAGCTAATTTAGCTAAGCGTTCTTGTAGTTTTTCTTTGTCGTAATCGCTTGTAGTTGTTTCAATTTGAGCTTTAATTTGATTCACTCTTGCTTTGATATCTGAAGATTTTCCAGAGCCATTTACGATGGTTGTGTTGTCTTTATCAATCATTACGGATTCAGCAGTTCCTAACATACTTAAATCGGCATTTTCAAGAGAGAATCCTCGTTCTTCAGAAATCACCACGCCTCCTGTTAGAATAGCGATATCTTCAAGCATTGCTTTACGACGATCTCCAAATCCTGGTGCTTTTACAGCAGCTATTTTGAGTCCACCACGTAATTTGTTAACAACTAAAGTAGCTAAGGCTTGACCTTCTACATCTTCAGCAATAATTAATAATGGTCGACCAGATTGAGCAACTGGTTCCAGAATTGGAAGGATTTCCTGTAAGTTAGAAATTTTCTTATCGAATAATAAGATGTATGGGTTTTCTAAATCGGCAACCATTTTATCAGAATCGGTAACGAAATAAGGTGACAAATAACCTCTGTCAAATTGCATACCTTCTACAACATCAACATAAGTTTCCATTCCTTTAGCTTCTTCAACGGTAATCACACCTTCTTTTCCTACTTTGCCAAAAGCTTTAGCGATTAATTCGCCAATAGTATCATCATTATTTGCTGAAATAGCAGCAACCTGTTTGATCATTTCAGATGAACTTCCTACCTTTTTAGATTGTTTTTCAAGATTTTTAACTATTGCCTCAACAGCTTTGTCAATACCGCGTTTTAAATCCATCGGGTTTGCTCCAGCAGCAACGTTTTTTAAGCCTTCTTTAACGATTGCCTGTGCTAAAACAGTTGCCGTAGTTGTACCATCACCTGCTAAATCATTGGTCTTAGAAGCCACTTCTTTAACCATTTGAGCTCCCATATTTTCAAGTTCATTGTCCAGCTCAATTTCTTTAGCTACAGAAACACCATCTTTAGTAACTTGTGGAGCTCCAAATGATCTGCTGATGATCACGTTACGACCTTTTGGTCCTAAGGTTACTTTCACTGCATTTGCTAATGCGTCTACACCGCGTTTTAATCCGTCACGTGCTTCAATATCAAATTTTATGTCTTTTGCCATTTTTTTTAGTTTTTTTTGTCATTCCTGCGAAGGCAGGAATCTATTTGTTTTTATTAAATTTAATTGGATTCCGCATCAAGTACGGAATGACAGTATTGTTTAAACAATCGCCAGAATATCACTCTCACGCATAATGAGGTAATCTTTACCTTCTAGTTTTAGTTCTGTTCCTGCATACTTTCCGTAAAGAACAGTATCACCAGATTTAACAGTCATTGGTTCGTCTTTTGTGCCTTTACCAACAGCAACAACTTTACCTTTCTGTGGTTTTTCTTTTGCGTTGTCTGGAATAATAATTCCTGAAGCTGTCTTCGTTTCAGCCTCTACAGGTTCAATAAGAACTCTGTCTGCTAATGGTTTAATGTTTAAGCTCATTGTTATGTAAGTTTTTTTATTAAAAAGTTTATTGTTAACGCTATGCGTTATGCTAAAAATGTGCCAGCTATTTTTTAACTGACAAACTTACAGATTGAAGTGTTGAATTGATAGAAATAAAAAATGCCAACTCAAAAGCTGGCATTGTAAATTTTTTATGTAATCGTAATGATTATCCTCCAATAGAATCTGTTGAAGTTGCAGTATTATCGTCAATTGATGTATCTGGAGTTGTTGCAGGAACTGACGTTTCTGTGTTTTCTCCATTAATTACTTTAGAATCTTGCGAACCACCAGCCCCAGGAATAGCAAAATTTGAGGCTAATATTAATGCCAGTAATAAGGTCGCTAACGCCCAAGTACTCTTGTCTAAAAAGTCGGTTGTTTTTTTAACACCACCTAATTGCTGAGTGCCTCCTCCTCCAAAAGAAGATGATAATCCACCACCTTTAGGATTTTGTACCATAACGACAACGACTAGTAAAAAGGCCACTAGTACGATAAGGATTAAAAATATTGTAAACGTATTCATTAGTTCTATATATTATTTTCTTGTAATTGTTTGACTGCTTTAATTTGGTCTGCAAAGAAACCACTTTTTTCTGGATATTTCAAACTTAAAATTTTATAAGATTGAATTGCTTTTTCATAGTTTTTTTGTTCGAGGTAAATTCTAGCTAAAGTCTCTGTCATTAAGCCGTCATGCTTAACCGTGTCATCGAGTTTTAGTTCTATTTTGGGTGTGTCTTTTGAAGGAATTATTTTTGGATTACTTTCTAAAAACTTGTCGATAAGCTCAAATTTTTTGGTAATTGTGCTATCTGATCTTTCAGAGTTGGGATCACTTTTTTCTTCTGAAGCATTACTTAAATCGTCTCTGTTAATAGGTTTGAAACTTGTTATTTTTAGCCATTCTGTAAACGAATGTGTTTCAGATTTATTAAAGTCTAAAGGTTTTCCTATCTGTAAAGTTTTTTCAGGAGATTCTTCAATATTTTTAGCATCGACATCCAGAATAACTTGTTCTGGTGCAGTATTTTGTAATGCTAAAAAGTTGGCAATATCTTCTATTTTTACTTTTTCTTCAAATAAATAGGGATCAAGTACACCTTTAGTGTTTTTTACATGTTCTTTTAAAGCATCATCAATAGTAACACTTTTATCTATAGAAATGTCATCAGCTTCATTAACAACAATGCTTTTCAAATGTTCTGAGTTTTGTTTGATAATTTGAGATATTTCATTTTGATTGAACGCTTCTGAAGTAATATAGTCAAACAAAATGCTACGATCTGTGGTATAAGCAGCAGTCGTTTTTAATTCTTGATTGTACTTGAAACTGTCTTTGTTTTTAAGCCCTTTTAGATATAAGGCTCTTGCAGATTGTGCATACGGAAACTCTGAAATTAGCTCTTGTAATTGTTGCGTCTGATCAGAAGTAATATCCTGAGGGTTTTGAAGTATGTATGTAAAGTCGGTTGTGTTCAATGTTTAGTTGTAAAGTTGTAAAGTTTTGGTTATAAGATGTAAAATTACAATTTTTCTAAACATCTAAACATCTAAACATCTAAACATCTAAACATCTAAACATCTAAACATCTAAACATCTAAACACCTTAATTACCATTTTGCTAAAGTAGCATTGAATATATCTTGAGTGATGCGTTCAAAAATCTCTTCAATAGCTGTGTCTTTTTGAGAGCCTATCAATTGTGAGCTCCCAGCATAATCATAAAAGAAAGAAAAGCGTTGCTCAAATTCTTCTTCTGGTTCGTTTTTGTCATAAAACCTGACATTGACACCAATGGTTAATCTGTTTTGTGCTGCTGTACTGTTGGCTTGTGCCGTCGTTGGGGAAATCCGGTATTCTATAATTTCACCTTCATATACTAAGTCTCCACCAGAATTTACAATACTTAAATTGGTTTGGTTTAAAATTAAATCTTGTAATGCTAAAGTGAAATCTCTATCTAATCCAGGCTCAACAAGTGCTGCAGTATTTTGAAAATAATTAACCTGAAACGTTTCAATATTATCTGCAATTGAGGTTCCTGTAAATGAGTATGGACCACACCCTAAAAGAAGTACTGGTGAGCAAAGCAGAATTATTTTTTTGAAGATTTTCATTTAATAAGTATTAGTTGAACGAAACAAAAAAAACGTTGTATAAGCACCTAAAATTACTAATGTCTTCATAAACTTTTCTTAAAGATCGTATTGTTTTATTTTTCTGTATAACGTACGCTCACTTATGCCTAATTCTGCTGCAGCTAGTTTGCGTTTTCCATTATGGCGCTCCAGTGATTTTTTAATGAGTTCTAACTCTTTATCATGTAAAGATAATGTTTCTTCTTCTTCAATTTCTTCAGCAAAATGATATTTATCCTGAGTGTTATCTTCATTAGTTTCAACGATATTATCGTTTTTTTCAGCAATAGATAATACCTCTAAGTCTTCGAACTCATTGTCGTAAGATTCTTTTTCATCATCACCATATATTTTCTGAATTAAATGTTCATTATCTTTTTGAACCTCATTGGCGTTACCGCTTTTCATGAGTTCCATGGTGAGTTTTTTAAGATCATTAAGGTCACTTTTCATGTCAAAAAGAACCTTATATAGAATTTCACGTTCATTGCTAAAATCACTTTCAGCTTTTGTGGTATTGATAACAGCTGGTAAATTGTTTGATGTGCTTGGTAAATAACCTCTGAGTGTTGAAGCGCTAATAGTTCGATTTTGTTCCAGTACTGAAATTTGCTCGGCAACATTACGTAATTGTCTGATGTTTCCATTCCAACGAAATTTCAATAAAATATCTACGGCATCATCATTAAGCTTAATCGTTGGCATTTTGTATTTAAGTGCAAAGTCACTTGCAAATTTTCTAAATAGTAAGTGAATGTCTTGCTGACGTTCTCTCAAAGGAGGTATGTTGATCTCGACTGTGCTTAACCTGTAGTATAAATCTTCGCGAAATCTTTCTTTTTTTATGGCTTCAAACATATTTACGTTTGTAGCTGCCACAATGCGAACATTCGTTTTTTGGACTTTACTAGAGCCTACTTTAATAAACTCGCCATTTTCTAAAACACGAAGTAAACGTACTTGAGTAGTTAAAGGTAATTCGCCAACTTCATCTAAAAATATGGTGCCACCATCGGCAACTTCAAAATAACCAGAACGTGTTGAAGTAGCTCCTGTAAAAGCGCCTTTTTCATGTCCGAAAAGTTCACTGTCTATAGTGCCTTCAGGAATTGCACCACAGTTTACGGCAATGTATTTACCGTGTTTGCGGTGTGATAACTGGTGTATGATTTTTGGAATACTTTCTTTACCAACACCACTTTCACCTGTAACCAATACCGAAATATCAGTAGGTGATACCTGAATCGCTTTTTCAATGGCACGATTAAGTTTTTCGTTGTTTCCTATAATTCCGAAACGTTGTTTTATGGCTTGAATTGATTCCATATATTAATTATCTTTTGAATAGCCTGTAGCCTCACCAATTAGTGTAGCACTCGTACAATCGGTTACATCGACATACACCAAATCTCCAACGTTATAATGTTCTTTTGGAAAGACTGCAACAATATTCTGTGAGGTTCTTCCAGACCACTGGTCACTGGATTTTTTTGATTCGCGCTCTATTAAAACTTCAACAGTAGTGTTGAGGTATTCTTTGGTTCTTATTTCGCTATGTTCACGTTGTAGTTGGACAATTTCGGACAAACGTCGTTTCTTAATCTCTTCAGGAATATCATCATCCAGTTTGCGCTCAGCCATAGTTCCTGGTCGTTCAGAATATGTAAACATATAACCAAAATTATACTTTACATACTCCATTAAACTCAACGTATCCTGGTGATCTTGTTCGGTTTCGGTTGGAAAACCTGCAATTAAGTCTTGACTAATTGAACATTCGGGAAGAATTCTTCTGATATTATCAATGAGTTCAAAATATTCTTCTCTTGTATGTAAACGATTCATTTCTTTTAAGATACGATTACTTCCGCTTTGAACAGGTAAATGAATGTGTTTGCAGATGTTATCGAATTTCGCCATAGTTTCAATAACATCCAAAGTCAAATCTTGAGGATTACTTGTTGAAAAACGAACTCGCATTTTTGGTTGCGCCTTTGCACATAATTCTAACAACTGAGCAAAATTTACTGCAGTCGCTTTTTGCAGGTCACTTGCTTTTGAGAAATCTTTTTTGAGTCCACCACCATACCATAAATAACTGTCAACATTTTGACCTAAAAGCGTAATTTCCTTGAAGCCTTTATCCCATAAATCATTAATTTCTTCAATAATACTTTGTGGATTACGACTGCGTTCACGTCCTCTGGTAAATGGAACTACGCAAAACGTACACATGTTATCACAACCACGAGTAATCGATACAAAAGCAGTTACACCATTGCTGTTTAAACGAACAGGAGAAATATCACCATAGGTTTCTTCCTTAGAAAGGATGACATTAATGGCGTCTCGACCTTCATCAACTTCTGCTAAAAGGTTGGGTAAATCTTTGTAAGCATCTGGACCAACAACTAAATCGACAATCTTTTCTTCTTCTAAAAACTTAGTCTTTAAACGTTCAGCCATACAGCCTAAAACACCAACTTTCATT
The DNA here is from genome assembly GCF_050617655.1 of Psychroserpens mesophilus. Lineage (GTDB taxonomy): Bacteria > Bacteroidota > Bacteroidia > Flavobacteriales > Flavobacteriaceae > Psychroserpens > Psychroserpens mesophilus_A. The sequence goes on from NZ_JBODQC010000010.1 coordinate 72,786, forward strand.
TTTGGGTTGATACGTTTTACAGCATTGTATTTTTCTAAACGTTTTCTAACGGTTTGTTCGGCTTTATCACGAATAGAGCATGTATTTACCAAAACTAAATCGGCATCTTCAAGACGTTGGGTAGTGTTGAATCCTTGTTCAGACAAAATAGAAGCTACAATTTCACTATCGCTAAAATTCATAGCACAACCATAACTTTCAATAAAAAGTTTACGGTTATTTCCTTGTTTAGCTTCAAGAATAAGTGATTCTCCTTGTTTGTTTTCGTCTATTGTTTTTTCCATAGATGTGTATCGGCTTGTGCCAGCAATAGTTATCATCGCATTATTGAGTCAATAAGCATGCAAAGATACACTATTTTTGAAAATTATGACAAAGTGTCAGCGTAGAATTTCTTTTGAAACGAGTTATTAATTTAGTTACTTTGGTAACTCAATCAACACAAAGATATACATGTTATTAGCTGAAATTCAACATAAAATTCAGAATGCAAGACACTTGGATTTCGGTCAGATATTTTCTGAAAGTATTGAATTGTTTAAAAAAGTTTGGGTTCAGGGTTTAATAACTGTATTATTAAGTTTCGGACTTTCATTACCTTTAATATTTATTATTACAATTCCAATGTCTGCTTTTGGAATGATAGGAGAGAATAATCAAAGTATGGCAGATGATATTTTGCCATTAATGTTTCTTGTAGTTCTATTAGTAAGTTTTGTCTTAGTTGTAGGTTTAACGATAGTTCTTTTGGGTCTAAAAACAGCTTTTTATAGAATCATGTTTCAGTATGACATGAATATGTTAGCCAAAGAGGATTATTTTTATTTTTTAAAACGACCATACTTAGGGAAAACCATATCATTAGCTTTTGCTTATTTAGGAATTATTTTACTGGCTATGTTATTGTGTTACCTCCCAATAATTTATGTGATGGTTCCTGTGAATTTACTATTTGTCATTTATGCATTTAATCCTGAATTAACTGTTTCTAACCTTTTAAAGTTGAGTTTTAAGTTGGGTAATAAAAAATGGTTTATCACTTTTGGATTAACTTTAATAGCTGGAATTTTGGCGCAAACCATTGGGTTTTTAATGTGTTTTGTTGGAATATTTGCTACAGCATCATTTGTAAGTGTACCATTATATATAATATACAAACAAGTTATTGGATTTGAGCATTCTGAAATTGCTAAAATAGATGAAAACACAAACCTCTAACGCAACCTTTTTTGAATTGATGCATCTTAGAAAAAACGGAAGTTATGAAACAATTTAAGACTATTATTACCCTTATATGTATTCCTTTATTATTGATGAATACCCAATGTGATGACGACGATGAGATACAAGACAATGTTTGTGGGCAATCTGTAATCATTGATAATGATTATTTCGAAACCGCAGTGTCTAATGAATATGCTTTAGTCGGTTATAGTATTAATGGTGACTGTTTGAGTATTGAAATCTCAGCAAGTGGATGCGATGGAGAATCATGGAGTATGGTGTTGGTTGATTCTGGAACTATTACAGAATCATCACCTGAGCAACGTTATTTAAAGTTTGTATTTACAAATGACGAATTGTGTTTAGCCGTATTTAGTCAAAGTCGTGTTTTTAACCTGGCAAACTTACGTGTAGAAGGTAGTAATGAAATTGTTTTGAATATAGAAGGCTTTCCTGAAGCTATTACTTATATGTATCCGTAATTTAATAGGAAGTCATTTTTACTCAGAGAGGTTGTTTTCTCACTTTTTTTATGTGAATTTATATAGATAAACTCACACTTTTTTAAGATAAACTACAATTGAAATTTTTAAAAATTAGGATGATATATTTTTTTTCACATACATTTGTAGCCTGAAAAAATCAAATATGCCGAAGAATTTAGTTATTGTAGAGTCACCAGCAAAAGCCAAAACTATCGAGAAATTTCTTGGAAAAGATTTCAAAGTAGAATCTAGTTTTGGGCATATTGCCGACTTACCTTCAAAAGAATTAGGAGTAGATGTAGAGGGAGATTTTAAGCCTAAATATCAAGTTTCAAAAGACAAGAAAGATGTCGTTAAAAAACTAAAAGATCTTGCCAAGAAAGCCGAAACGGTTTGGTTGGCAAGTGATGAGGATCGTGAAGGAGAAGCTATTGCTTGGCATTTGGCTGAAACTTTAGGATTAGATAAGGCAAAGACGAAACGTATCGTTTTTCATGAAATTACAAAATCGGCAATTCAAAAAGCTATTGAAAATCCAAGAGGAATTGATTACGATTTGGTAGATGCACAACAAGCAAGGCGTGTATTGGATCGTATTGTTGGTTACGAATTATCTCCTATATTATGGAGAAAAGTAAAAGGTGGTTTGTCTGCTGGACGTGTGCAATCTGTTTCTGTGCGCTTAATCGTAGAACGTGAGCGTGAAATTATTGATTTTACTGCGGAAGCTTCTTATCGTATAGATGCGGAGTTTTCTAATGAAGACGGACAAACATTTAAGGCAAAACTTCCTAAGAATTTTTCATCTAAAGAAGACGCATATGCGTTTTTAGAATCTAATGCAAATGCTGATTTTAAAGTTTCTAATTTAGAAAAAAAGCCAGCTAAAAAATCTCCTGCTGCACCTTTTACAACATCTACATTGCAACAGGAAGCTTCCAGGAAATTAGGATTTTCTGTGAGTAGAACCATGCAAAATGCGCAGCGTTTGTATGAAGCAGGTTTGATAACTTACATGAGAACAGACAGCGTCAATTTATCTGATGAAGCCCGTAAAGGAGCTCAGGCTGAAATTGAAAGTGCTTATGGTTCAAAATTTAGTAAGCCCAGAAATTATAAAGGAAAATCGAAAGGAGCTCAGGAAGCGCATGAAGCGATTCGACCTACAGATTTTGCTAAACATACTGTTAATGTTGAAAGAGATCAAGCGCGTTTATACGATTTAATTTGGAAACGTGTCATCGCATCTCAAATGAGTGAAGCCTTATTAGAGCGAACTAATGTGAAGATTAGTGCTTCGACTCACAATAACATATTTACAGCTAATGGTGAGGTCATTACTTTTGAAGGCTTTTTAAAAGTGTATTTAGAAGGTACTGATGATGAAGATACAGAGCAGGAAGGCATGTTGCCAGCAATGAAAGTCAATGAAACCTTATTAAATAGTTACATTACTGCTACCGAACGTTTTTCTCGTCCACCATATAGATATACTGAAGCTTCTTTGGTAAAACAATTAGAAGAACTTGGCATCGGAAGACCTTCAACTTATGCACCAACTATTTCAACGATTCAGAATAGAAATTATGTTGAAAAGGGTTCTAACGAAGGTGTTGAAAGAGATTATATACAGTTGACGCTTCAGGATGGAAGCATAAAAGACAATTCACTTACTGAAAAAGTAAATAGTGATAAAGGTAAATTGGTGCCAACAGATATAGGTATGATTGTTACTGATTTTCTGGTAAACCATTTTGGAGGCATTTTAGATTACAATTTCACAGCAAAAGTGGAAGCCGATTTTGATGAAATTGCTGAAGGAAAAGAGGACTGGAAAAAGATGATGAAAGATTTTTACAAAGAATTTCATCCAAAAGTTGAAGATGTTGCTGAAAACGCAGAACGGGAATCTGGAGAACGTATTTTGGGTAAAGATCCAAAGACAGGTAAGCAGGTTAGTGTGCGTTTAGGGAAGTTTGGGCCAATGGTTCAAATAGGAACGGTTGAGGATGAAGAGAAACCTCAATTTGCCAGTTTGTCTCCAGATCAGCAATTAACTACCATTACGTATGAAGAGGCTATGGAACTCTTCAAGTTGCCAAAAAAATTAGGAACATACGAAGGTGAAACGGTTGAAGTTAACAATGGTCGTTTTGGACCTTATGTTAAATTTGGTAAGAAATTCGTGTCACTTCCTGCTGGTACAAATCCAACTGATGTAGAAATGAATCAGGCTATTGAGCTTATTAAAGAAAAACAAAAAGCTGATGCACCTATATATATGTATCAAGATTTACCTGTTCAAAAAGGTAAAGGACGTTTCGGTCCATTTATTAAATGGAACAACATGTTCATTAATGTGAATAAAAAGTACGATTGGGATAATTTATCAGATGATGATATTGTAGAATTAATTGAAGATAAAATACAGAAAGAAAAAGATAAATTAATTCACCATTGGGAAGATGAAGGTATTCGTGTAGAAAAAGCACGTTGGGGAAGACATAATGTAATTAAAGGAAAAATAAAAGTGGAACTTCCAAAAACGGTTGATGTGTCTGACATGACCTTAGAAGAAGCAAAGGCTCATATTGAAAAGAAAGCGCCTAAGAAAAAAACTGCCACAAAAAAGAAGACTACTAAAAAGAAAACTGCTACTAAAAAGTAATACCAATGAATTTTAATTTTTTGTCTCCTGTTACAGATTCAGTATTAGCTCATAACGAACTATTGTCTGATCAAGCCTTAGGCAAAAAAATTAAAATACATTCTTCTCAAAATGGTATTCCAGATTTAGATGGTGTTGCTTTAGCAATTATAGGTGTTAAAGAAAATCGTAATGATGTTAATTATATTGGCGAAGAATTACACTTTGATACTATCCGTACATCATTGTATTCTCTGTTTCCAGGAAACTGGTATACTAATATTGCCGATTTAGGTGATATTCCAGCAGGATCCACCATTGAAGATACTTACTATGCAGTTCGTACAATAATTTCTGTTTTAATAGAAAAAAAGGTTATACCTATCATAATAGGAGGAAGTCAAGATTTAACCTATGCTAATTATCGTGCTTATGATACAATGGCTCCTATGGTCAATATTGTTAATGTAGACAGTAATTTTGATTTAGGAGATGCTTCAGTAGAAATGAAAAACAACAGCTTTCTCGGAAAAATCATATTAGAACAACCTTATAATTTATTTAATTATTCCGCTATTGGTTACCAAACCTATTTCAATTCACAAGAAGAAATAGATTTAATGGATAAACTTTATTTTGAAGCTTATAGATTAGGAGAGGTGACACATAATATAAATATGGTAGAGCCTGTAATGCGTGATGCTCATATTGTAACCATAGATTTAAAATCTGTTCGTGCAGCTGAAGTTGGTGCAAAACAAAAGTATTCACCTAATGGATTTAATGGGAAAGAAATTTGTGCCATTTCACGTTATGCCGGAATTAGTAATAAAGTATCGTCATTTGGTATTTATGAATTTAAAACTACAACAGAGTTAGACGCTACTCCAATGTTGATTTCACAAATGATATGGTATTTCATTGAAGGTATTAATTGCAGGGTGAATGATGATGATTTTACAAACGAGAATAACTATCAAAAATACAATGTACTAATTGAAGATGAGGAGCTTATATTCTACAAAAGTATAAAAACAGGACGTTGGTGGATAGAAATACCTTTTTTGCCAAACGTCAATAATAAATTAAAAAAGCATACGTTATTACCATGCACGCACGAAGATTATGTGGAAGCTAGTCAAGGAAAAATACCAGAAAGATGGTATAAAGCATATAAAAAGAACAGTTTTTAGTATATTTAGCTTTTAAAACTTTAACGTTTTTTTAATCGACGAAATGTTAATTAATTAGGATGAAGTGCAAAAAAACTGTAAAAAAAATTGGTTTTTACAAAATATATAAATATGTTTACTGCCTTAAAAAAAATAAACCCTTTTTTAAGATATATAATTACAACTAAAATAATTTAACCTCGAGTTTCTATGAATATTAAGAAGTTTGCTTTATTAACTGCTGTTTTAGCTCTATTAGTCAGTTGTGGCTCTGGTGACAGAGGAGAACTGGTTGGAGTTAAAGGAAAGAAATGGCATCCCGAAAAACCTTATGGTATGGCACTTGTCCCAGGTGGCGCATTTATAATGGGGAAATCAGATGATGACCTTGCTGGTGTTCAAGATGCACCAACACGAACCGTTACTGTTAGAGCGTTCTATATGGACGAAACTGAAATTACTAATAGTGAGTATCGTGAGTTTGTATATTGGGTTAGAGATTCAATATTAAGAACTAAGCTTGCTATTTTAGCCGATGAAATTGGTGAAACTCCTGGAAATGGAGGTATAGGAGAATTTGCATTTAATGATGCTGATCCAGAAAACATGTCTGTTTATGAAAAATACATGTATGATAACTACAGTGGATTAGGTCCAACAGGATACGAAGGCCGAAAATTAAATAGTGATATTGATTTGATTTTTGACACCAACGACTATCCAGATGAGTATTATGCTGAAGTTATGGATACGATGTACTTACCTATTGAAGAATCGTATAACGGTCAGCGTACTTGGGATGTTAAGAAATTCAAGTTCCAGTATAAGTATATGGATATTCAAAAGGCAGCTAAAAATCGTAACTTAAGACGTAAAGATGTTATCATTACAGAAGAAGTTGAGGTTTATCCAGATACAACAGCTTGGATACGTGATTTCTCATATTCTTACAACGAGCCTATGCACAACGATTATTTCTGGCATGATGCTTATGGTGATTATCCTGTGGTAGGAGTATCTTGGAAACAAGCAACTGCATTCTGTCAATGGAGAACATTAAAGAAGAATGCATATCAAAAAAGCAAAGGAAAACAATTTGTAAATAAATTCAGATTACCTTCAGAAGCAGAATGGGAATATGCTGCAAGAGGTGGTCTTCAAGGAGCAACCTATCCATGGGGTGGACCTTACGCTAAAAATGATAGAGGTTGTTTTATGGCAAACTTTAAGCCTTTAAGAGGTGATTACGCTGCTGATCAAGCACTATACACTGTGGAGGCTGATGCCTATGAGCCAAACGATTTCGACCTTTATAATATGGCTGGAAATGTTTCAGAATGGGTTCAGGGGTCTTACGATCCTGCTTCATACGAATACTCTGCATCATTTAATCCAAATGTAAATGATCCGGATAACGAGCGCAAAGTCGTTCGTGGAGGCTCATGGAAAGATGTAGCTTACTTCCTACAAGTAAGTTCAAGAGACTATGAATATGCAGATTCAGCAAGAAGCTACATCGGATTTAGAACAGTTCAGGATTACATGGGAACTGAAGTAACTAACAATGCAGCAACTAACTAATAATTAACTAAACTAAATATATTAATCTACTTAAGTTATTCACTTAGGACTTAAAACTAAAAACAGAAATTATGGCACAAAAGAAATTATCAACAATGAATATGGTCTACGGACTTGGAGCAGCAATTGTAATTGTAGGAGCTTTATTCAAAATACAACACTGGCCTTATGGATCATTAATCTTAACTATAGGAATGATTGTTGAAGCATTAGTATTTACTTTATCTGCTTTTGAAAAGCAAGGTGGTGAATTAGATTGGTCTTTAGTATATCCTGAATTAGCAGGTGGTCAATCATTAGGTAAAAAGAAAAAAGAAGAACCTAAAGATGCTGAAGGTTTGTTGTCAAAAAAATTAGATAATCTTTTAAAAGAAGCTAAAATTGATGGAGAACTCATGGCAAGCCTTGGAGCAAGTATCAAGAACTTTGAAGGTGCTGCAAAAGGAATTAGCCCAACAGTTGACTCAATGACTGCTCAAAAGAAATATAGTGAAGAAATGTCTTTAGCTGCTGCTCAAATGGAATCTTTAAATAGCCTTTACAAAGTACAAATGGAAAGTGCCAACCGTCAAGCTGCCATTAATGAAGAAGCTGTTGAAAACGCAACTAAATTAAAAGAACAAATGAAGTCATTAGCATCTAACTTGTCATCTTTAAATGGTGTCTATGGTGGAATGCTTTCTGCAATGAATAAAAGCTAATTAGTTTTTAAACTAGAATTAATAACAACTATTAACAAACTAAAAAAACTAATTTAAAATGGCAGGAGGAAAATTATCTGCAAGGCAGAAAATGATTAACTTAATGTACTTAGTATTTATTGCTATGATGGCGATGAATATGTCTAAAGAAGTACTTTCAGCTTTCGGATTAATGGAAGCTAAGTTTGCTGATTCCAATGAGCTTACAAGTGAACGAAACGAAGCGTTGCTTGCTGATCTTGAGAAGAAGTCAGACGAGAAACCAGAAGAATTTATGATACCAGCAGCAAAAGCTAAACAAGTAAGTGCTGCATCAGAAAAATTCTACAACTATTTAGGAACTTTAAAAAACGATCTTTTACAAAAAGGTCAGTATGAAATCGATCCTGAAACTGGAAAATTACCTTTCGAAGCAATGGATAAAACAGATATCCTTGATGAAGCTTGGTTTACTGGAGATAAATTAACTAAGAAAGGTGAAGAAGTAATGTCTAAAATTGAAGAATACAAAACATCTATAAGAGAAATTTTAGGTAAGGATGTAAAAGCTTCAAAAGTATTATCAAACTTTGAGAAAACATTTAGTACAGAAAAAGTGGAAAATAAAGACGGAAAGAAAATAGATTGGTTAGATTACCACTTCAAAGGATTTCCTGCAATTGCTTCTTATACTAAAATGACAGCTTTTCAAAATGACGTTGAGGTTACTGAAGCAAATATCATTAACTATTATTTAGGAAATGTATTAACAGATGCAGTGTCTTTAGATAAATACAAAGCAATCATTCTAGCTGATAAATCAGCTTTCTTCGCTGGTGAAAAATTCCAAGGAAGAGTTGTAATTGGTAAATATGCTAAAGTACCACCTACAGGATTAAGTATAGGAGGACAAGCGATTGATTTGAATGAAGCTATAGATTCAACAGGTGCTGCACGTTTAGACTTTAATGTTGGTGGAGTTGGAGAACATGAAATTGATGGAACATTTACGTTCATGGAAGATGGTAAGCCTTTAGAAATTCCTATTAAAGGAAACTATGTGGTGGTGCCAAGACCAAATTCTGCTACAATTTCTGCAGATAAAATGAATGTTGTATATCGTGGTGTTGTTAACCCAATGACGATTTCTTTTGCTGGTGTTCCAGATAATAAAGTGTCTGCTTCAGGTGCTGGATTGAAAAAAGGATCTGGTATGGGTAAATACACTATGGTTCCTACTTCTGGTAGAGAAGTTACAATTAATGTAACTGCAACATTAGATGATGGCTCTAAAGTAAGTGATAAAGCTGTATTCAGAATTAAAGATATTCCTAAACCAGCAGGTCAAATAGCTGGTCAGATTGGAACGGCAAAACTGCCTAGAAATAACGTTGAGATTGGTAGAATTGAAGCTGTGTTAGAAGATTTTGATTTCGATTTACCATTAACGGTAACTGGATTCAAAATGAAGGTAGAAGGTAAGCCTTCTGTCACATGTTCAGGAAATAGACTTAATGGTGCAGCAAAATCTGCCCTAAGAAGTGCTAAGCGTGGATCTCAGGTTCAAATTTTTGACATCAAATCAAAAAGTAATGGTCCTGCTATTAAACCAGCATCACCACTAATTATTGAGTTGACTAATTAAATCAACTTATAGTAAACCCAAATTTAAAATTAGAAAAGATGAATTGTAAATTTTTATTATCAATTATTATAACTGTAGGTGTCACATCCAGTATGTGTGCGCAGGCAAATATTTTAAATGCCAGAACACCTCAAGAAGTAGGTGTTAAAACTGAAGCTCAGTTGGCATTAGATAATGACGAACCTTTAGAATATGGTTATGTTGATGATAGAGACATATTGTTTTCTAAAATGACTTGGGAAAAAGTAGTGTTAGATGAACGTGTAAACTTTCCGTTGTACTTTCCTGTAGATACAAATAATATTGGGAAAGAAAGACGATCTTTATATCATACTTTAATTAAAGCTGTTAAAAACGGAACAATTAAGAATGTTTATAATGATGAATATTTCAACGTTAAGCGTACAATGAAGGAAATTAAAGATATCACTACTAAAGTAGATACTTTAGATATTGGATATGACCAACTTAATGCTGATGGCTATGTGGATCCTGAGTATATCACAACAACTAACATTGAAGCCTTTCATATTAGTGCATATCTAATTAAAGGATTGTGGTATTTCGATAAGCGTCATGGTGAATTAAAATATAGAATTTTAGGTATTGCTCCTGCAGCACCTGATGTTAACTTTTTAGATTCTGAAGATGAATCTCTAAAAACTCCCAATGCCTTATTTTGGGTGTTTTATCCTGAAGCAAGAGAGATTCTACATGAAGCAAAAGCTTTCAACAACAAAAACAGTGCAATGCCAATATCGTTTGATCATTTGCTAAATTCCAGACGTTTTAATGCCTACATGTACAAAGAAGAAAATGTATATGGAGATCGTGAAGTGAAAGAATATGTAGCAGATAATGCATTGATGCAGTTACTGGAGTCTGATCGCATTAAAGAGAAGATTCGTAATTTCGAACAAGATATGTGGTCATATTAAATGGCACATAAATCATATGAAAACGCTCACTATTTAGTGAGCGTTTTTTATTTATATACACAACAAATACATTCATCTTTTATATTACTTTTGTTACAATGAAACAAGTAGATTATATAATAGTAGGTAATGGATTAGCAGGTATTGCCTTCTGCGAATTATTGAGAACACATAATAAAGACTTTGTAGTTTTCGATAATCAATCACAACAGTCTTCAAGCGTAGCAGCAGGTCTGTACAATCCTGTAATACTGAAGCGATTTACAAAAGTATGGAAAGCTAAAGATCAACTTGAATTAGCAATTCCAAAATATGAAGAACTTGAAAAGCTACTAAATGTAAAGCTGGATTATAAATTACCAGTGCATAGAAAGTTGACATCTATTGAGGAGCAAAACAATTGGTTTACAGCTTCAGATCAGCCTGACTTATGCAATTTTTTATCCACGAGATTGATAAAAAATGAAAACCCTTCAATTGATGCTAAGTTTGGATTTGGAGAAGTCTTGCATTCTGGAAGGATTAATACATCTCAACTAACCATATCGTATGGCGATTTTCTCAATCGTGAAAACAGGTTATATAAAGAAGAATTTCATCATAACCAGTTAGACATTCAAGAACACAAAGTGCAATACAAAAATATTGTTTCAAAATATATTGTATTTGCTGAAGGATTTGGATTACATATTAATCCATTTTTCAATAATTTGCCTTTAAACGGAACTAAAGGTGAAATGTTAACGATTAAAGCTCCAGACTTGAAGATGGATTTCATTTTAAAGTCGTCAGTTTTCATTGTTCCTTTAGGACAAGATTTATATTGGATTGGCGCAACTTATGAAAGGGAAGATAAAACACATTCAGTAACCTCTGAAGCTAAGAATGAATTGCTGGAGAAATTAAAAAAAGTTATAACTTGTGATTTTGAAGTCTTACATCAAGTAGCAGGTATACGCCCAACAACAAAAGATCGCAGACCATTAGTTGGAGCTCATTCAGATTATAAGAACCTTTTTGTGCTGAATGGTTTGGGAACAAGAGGCGTAATGATGTCCCCGTTTGCAGCTGAACAATTATTTAACCATATCGAGCAAGGAAGCGATTTAGATAAAGAGATTGATATTTCTAGATTTCACTAAAACAAACTCTATTTTTTTACTAAATCCTTGTCATAATTCATAAATATATTAATCCATATATTTCTTGAAAGCCTCATGATTATTGGACTAAATACAATTATCGTCGCAATAATGGCAATAAAGGCAGTCATTAATGAACTTTTAAGAAATAAATAACTAATTACGAAAGCAGCTACTGCAAAAGCAATTCCTACACCATAACTAACGTACATAGAGCCATAGAAAAAAGAAGGTTCAATACGGTAACGGGTTCCACAATGTGAACACTTTTCATTAATTTTTAACACATCGCTCAGCACGTAAGGATTTTTGGTTTCATACATAGATTCTTGATGGCATTTAGGACAAACTCCTGTAAAAATGCTGTATATTTTTGTGCCTTTTAACATGATTTAAATTTGATTACTTTTGCGCTTTGTATTTAGGTACAAATTTACGTTTAATTAATAATTTCATTGTAACAAAAGTAACAAATGCTCAATATTCATAATCTCTCTATTTCATTTCAAGGCGAATTTCTATTTGAAGATATTACGTTTAAACTTAGTCCTGGAGATCGAATAGGTTTAATTGGGAAAAATGGTGCTGGCAAATCCACAATGCTAAAAATTTTATCTAAAGAGTTAGAACCAGATTCAGGGCAAATAGCAGCAGATAAAAATTTGAGTATTGGCTTTCTGAAACAGGATATAGATTTTGTGCTTGGAAGAACCGTTCTTGAAGAATCTTACGAAGCTTTTAAGGAGATTAAAGAGCTTGAAGCTAGAATGGAGGATATTAATACACAATTAGCAGAGCGTACAGATTATGAAAGTGAAAGTTACCACCAGTTAATGATAGATCTTAATGATGTTCAGCATTCTTATGAAATCATTGGTGGTTACAGCTATCAAGGAGAAACAGAAAAAATATTACAAGGACTCGGATTTAAACGTGAAGATTTCAATAAGCTTACCGATACGTTTTCTGGAGGTTGGCGAATGCGAATTGAATTGGCAAAACTCTTATTGCAAAATAATGATGTTTTACTATTAGATGAGCCAACAAACCACTTAGATATCGAATCCATCATCTGGTTAGAAGGTTTTTTAAAAAGTTATTCAGGAGCAGTCGTAATTGTATCTCACGATAAAATGTTTTTAGATAATGTTACCAATCGTACTATTGAAATTTCATTGGGTAGAATTTATGATTACCCTAAACCGTATTCGAAATTTCTTGTGCTTCGTCAAGAGATTAAAACACAACAGTTGGCCTCACAAAAAAATCAGCAAAAACAAATAGAACAGACTGAAAAGCTTATTGAGAAATTTAGAGCAAAGGCAAGTAAAGCCACTATGGCACAGTCACTCATAAAAAAACTGGATAAAATTGATCGTATCGAAGTCGATGAAGATGATAACAGTGTGATGACCTTAAATTTTCCTGTATCAGTTGTTCCAGGTAAAGTTGTAGTTGAAGCAGAACATATATCTAAACGTTATGATGATAATCAGGTATTAACAGATGTCAATTTAATGATTGAGCGCGACAGCAAAACAGCATTCGTAGGTCAAAATGGTCAAGGTAAATCGACACTAGCTAAAATTATTGTTGGCGATATCAAACATCAAGGACACCTTAAATTAGGCCATAATGTGCAAATAGGATATTTTGCTCAAAACCAAGCCGAATATTTAGATGGAAGTAAAACCGTGTTAGATACCATGATTGATGCTGCAAATGAAACAAATAGAAGTAAAGTTCGTGATATCTTAGGTTCCTTTTTGTTTCGTGGTGACGAGGTCGAAAAGTATGTGAGAGTGCTTTCTGGAGGAGAAAGAAATCGTTTAGCACTTGCAAAATTAATGTTGCAGCCTATTAATGTTTTAATTATGGATGAGCCTACCAATCATCTTGATATTAAATCTAAAAATGTATTGAAAGAAGCACTAAAAAAATACGAAGGAACTCTGGTTTTAGTATCTCACGATAGAGATTTTCTTCAAGGCCTAACCAATAAAGTCTACGAATTCAAAGACCAGAAAATTAAAGAATATTTAGGTGATATCGATTTTTATCTTGAACAACGAAATGTTGAGAATTTACGTGAAGTTGAAAAACGTACCATTGTAAAAGAAACACCTAAAACAACAAACAAACAATCTTACGAAGATCAAAAGAAACTTAAATCGTTAAATAACAAATTAAGTAATGTTGAATCTAAAATAAGCCAGTTAGAGAAGGAGATTAAAACGCATGATGTTGAACTGGCAACAAATTATGACGCAACGGTTGCAGACGAAACATTTTTTGATCGTTATCAATCTAAAAAAAATAAGCTCAAACAGTTAATGTCAGATTGGGAATCTATTCATTTCGAATTGGATGAATTATCCTAGTTCTGATGAATTGTTTTATGTTTTTTTTAACTCACAAGAATGAGCAATTGAATATTTTTGTAGTTTAAAAATCAAAACTGCCCGAAAGGAATGGTTTTGTAATTAACCATCAAATACTGTTCAATGAGAAAATTAGTGCTGTTTATAGTCGGCATAGTTATTATTTTTGCGGCACTCTTCGGAGCTTACCTTATCGTAAAAAGCAATAATTAACCTAAACCAAAAATTGCTAAAGTTGTTAAAACAGTCTACGTAGATACTGTAAAAAATGCAACCGTTCCTATAACGATTCCTGCAAACGGTAACCTTATTGCTAAAAATAGATTTGAACTTTTCTCTGAAGTTCAGGGTGTGTTTGAAAGTAGTGCTGAAGATTTTAAAGCCGGACAAACATATCGCAAAGGTGAATTATTAATTCGTATAAATTCAAGTGAATACTTCGCTTCTGTTCAGTCGGCCAAGAGTGAATTGTATAATCTCATCACTTCACTAATGCCAGATTTAAGACTAGATTACCCTAAAGCATTTCCGGTATGGGAAGACTATCTTAAAAATTTTGACATGAATAATAGCATAGCGCCTTTACCAACCGTAAATGATAACACGGTAAATTATTTTATTACAGGTAGAGGGGTACAAACAGCATATTATAATGTAAAAAATTTAGAACAAAGACTTTCTAAATACCGAATTTATGCACCTTACAATGGAATTTTAACCGAAGCATTAGTAAATAAAGGAACATTAGTGCGACCAGGTCAAAAATTAGGTGAATTTATTGATCCTTTAGTTTATGAATTAGAATTGTCAATAGGAAAAACTTTCAGCGATTTATTACAGATTGGAGAAAGCGTAGTGCTTAAGACATTAGATAAACAAACTACTTATGAAGGAAAGGTTTCCAGAATTAACGGAAGAATCGATCAGGAAACTCAAACCGTAACTGTTTTTGTTGAAGTAAAAGCAAAAGATTTGAAAGAAGGGATGTATATGGAGGCTCAGTTAGAAGCAAAAGAAATCGAAAACGCCATTAAAGTGTCTCGAAAACTTTTAATTGATCAATCTGAAATTTTTGTTTTAAAAGATAGTATTCTTGATATCATTAAAGTCAATCCTGTTTATTTTTCTCCAAAAGAAGTTGTATTGAAAGGTGTTCCAGATCATACTGTCATATTATCAAAGTCTGTGCCAGGAGCCTATGCAGGTATGAAAGTAAAAGTAAACCAGGAAAGTGTTATTCCAAATAACGAACCTGTTCAATAGGTATGAGAAAAGTTATTGCTTATTTTATAAAATACGATGTAGCTGTAAATGTTATTATCATTGCATTTCTCATCTTTGGAGTTCTCGGAATGTTACGTTTAAAGTCTTCGTTCTTTCCGCTTCAGGAAGCTGAAATTATTTCCATAAATATGTCTTATCCTGGAGCTGCTCCACAGGAAATAGAAGAAGGAGTTGTTTTAAAAATAGAAGACAATCTTAAAGGACTTATCGGCATTGAACGTGTGACTTCTACTTCTCGTGAGAATGGAGGAAGCATTACAATTGAGATTGAAAGTGATGAAGATATAGATGATATGTTGGCGGAAGTTAAGAATGCGGTAGATCGCGTTCCTAATTTTCCAACAGGCATGGAACCTTTAGTTGTCGCCAAACAGGAACGAGTTAGACAAACCATAGATTTTGCTATCAGTGGAGAAAATATTGAATTGTCATCTCTAAAACAAATTGGAAGACAAATTGAAAACGATTTGCGCGCCATGGAAGGGATTTCGCAAATCAGCGTGTCTGGATATCCTGAAGAAGAGATTGAAATTGCAGTAAGAGAAAATGATTTACTGGCTTATAACCTCACCTTTACTGAAGTAGCAAACGCTGTATCTCAAGCCAATATATTAACCACAGGAGGGAATATTAAAACAGAAGCAGAAGATTACCTTATTAGAGCTAATAATCGTTCTTATTATGGAGATGAACTCAATAATTTACCAGTTAGAGCTCTAGATAACGGAACCATTGTTCGTTTGCAGGATGTAGCAACGGTTAGGGATCGCTTTTCTGAAACACCAAATGCATCCTATTTTAATGGTAACGTTGCTGTCAATATTGAGATTACAAATACCAATAGTGAAGACCTTATTTCAACTGCTGAAAAAGTAAATGAATACATAACAGAATTCAACCAAAAATATACAGGAGTTAAAATTGATGTTGTAAGTGATTCTTCCATTCGTTTGAATCAACGAACACAACTTTTACTGGAAAATGGCGCCATGGGTATTTTTTTAGTTCTGTTTTTTCTTTCTATTTTCCTAAACACTCGATTGGCATTTTGGGTGGCATTTGGATTACCTGTAGCCTTTTTAGGCATGTTTGTTTTTGCTGCTCAATTTGGTGTTACCATCAACGTATTGTCTCTATTTGGGATGATTATTGTCATCGGTATTTTAGTAGATGATGGGATTGTCATCGCTGAAAATATTTATCAGCATTATGAACAAGGCAAGACAAGAGTACAAGCTGCTATAGATGGAACAATGGAAGTGTTGCCAGCAATTCTTTCAGCCATTATTACTACAGTTTTAGCGTTTTCAACCTTCTTATTTTTAGAAGGTAGAATAGGCGATTTCTTCAGTGAAGTTTCAGTAATTGTGATCCTTACCTTATTGGTGTCGTTAGTAGAAGCTCTTATCATTTTACCTGCTCATATTGCACATTCCAAAGCATTGGTAAAAATGACGGATGCCGAAAAGAAAGAGAAAAAAGGCTTAGCAAAAGCATTTTTGAAGCTCAGAGAAATCAATAAATATGGCGATAAGTTTATGGTCTATTGTCGGGATACTATTTATAGTCCTGTTTTAAGGTTTGCTCTAAATCAAAGATTTATAACGTTTGCTATTTTATTAGCGTTTATGATTTTAACCATTGGTGCAAATCAAGGTGGAATCATCAGAACATCATTTTTCCCGAGTATTGCAAGTGACAGAGTAAGTATTGATTTGTTAATGCCTGAAGGCACCAACCCTAAAATAACAGACTCTATAATCACCATGGTTGAGGATGCTGCTTGGGCTGTTAATGAAGAATTTACGAAAAGACAAACTGGCAATAAACAAGTTGTTGAGAATATTATTAAACGTGTCGGACCAGGAAACAATAAGGCAAGCTTAAATGTGAACTTACTTCCAGGTGAAAACCGTGATTTTGGTTCTCCAGAAATAACAAATGCTATCAGAGAAAAAGTTGGTGAAGTTTACGGTGTAGAACGCTTAACATTTGGCTCAGGTGGAAACTTTGGTGGCACACCAATTTCAGTGTCTTTATTAGGAAATAATACAGAAGAACTTAAACAAGCTAAGACAGAACTAAGAGAGGTTTTAGAAAAGAATTCCCTTTTAGCCGATGTTTCTGATACAGATCCTGAAGGTATTAAAGAAATTAATGTAGAATTAAATGAAACAGCTTATGCACTTGGTTTAAACCTTAGAAATGTTATGGCTCAGGTAAGAGCAGGTTTTTTTGGTTTACAAGCACAACGTTTTCAACGTGGTCAAGATGAGATTAGAGTATGGGTAAGGTACGATAGAACTAACAGAGCATCTATTAACGATCTGGATGATATGCGTATTGTCACACCTCTGGGTCAACGTGTGCCTTTTGGGGAAATTGCTACTTATAATATCAAGCGTGGAGATGAAAGCATTAGCCACCTTAACGGACAGCGGGAAATACAAGTTAATGCAGATTTAAAAGATCCTAATGGAAGTGCGGCTGAAATTCTGTTGGACATACAAAATAATGTGATGCCTGAAATCCTGTCAAAATACACGACAGTTGGTGTATCTTACGAAGGACAAAACAGAGAAGCAGGTAAATTGACGCGTTCTGCATGGACAACAGTACCAGTTGTTATTTTTCTAATTTATGTGGTTATTGCATTCACATTTAGAAGTTATAGTCAGCCTTTTCTATTAATTTTATTAATCC
The DNA here is from genome assembly GCF_050617655.1 of Psychroserpens mesophilus. GTDB lineage: Bacteria > Bacteroidota > Bacteroidia > Flavobacteriales > Flavobacteriaceae > Psychroserpens > Psychroserpens mesophilus_A. The sequence continues at coordinate 90,668 of NZ_JBODQC010000010.1, forward strand.
CTTTCAGTTTTATAGCTGTGGCTTGGGGACATTGGTTTCATGATTTTCCAATCAATATTCTTTCAGCTTTAGGAATTATCGCCTTAATAGGAATTATGGTTAATGATGGTTTAGTCTTAATTGGAAAATTTAATTCGTTTTTAAAATCAGGTATGCCTTTTGACGAAGCACTATATGAAGCGGGAAGGACAAGGTTTAGAGCTATTTTCTTAACGTCTCTAACCACAATAGCAGGTATTGCTCCTTTATTGTTAGAAAAAAGCAGACAGGCTCAGTTTTTAAAGCCAATGGCAATTTCTATTGCTTATGGAATTGGTATAGCAACTATTTTAACTTTAATCATATTGCCTTTGTTATTATCAGCAATGAATAGTTTCAAAACCAATAAAAAATGGTTGATTACAGGTAATAAAATTGCCAAAGAAGATGTAGAACGCGCAATAATAGAACAAAAAATAGATGAAAACTAAACACGTTGTAACATTGTTTTTAACCTTATTTGGTATCACTATGTATGCTCAACAAATGCTTTCTACAGAAACTGCTGTAGAATTGGCTTTAGAGAATAATTATGGAATTCAAATCGCAAATACGACTGTTGAAGTTGCCGAAAATAATAAAGATATATTGAACTCTGGATATCTACCCACAATAACAGGTAATGCAGGTGGTTCAATCGATAAACAAAATACGGAAGGAGAACTAGCAGATGGAGACACCAGAATTGCCAATGGAGTTGAAACACGACGGTATAATGCTTCTGTAACTTTAAATTATACCTTATTTGATGGGTTAGGTCGCCAATATAATTATAGAAGACTGAAAGAGCAATATCAATTATCAGAACTTGAAGCACGTGAGACAATCGAAACCACTATGATTCAATTGTTTACTATTTATTACAGCGTGGCTCAACTTTCAGAAAATACTGGTGCACTGGAAGAAACGATTACCATTTCCAAAGACCGATTAACACGTGCTGGTTATCAATTTGATTATGGACAAAATACAAAACTGGAAGTCTTAAATGCTGAAGTAGATATCAATAATGATAGTATTAATCTTATCAATGCTAAGCAACAATTAAAAAATACAAAACGTGATTTAAATGTAGTTTTGGGAAATCAGCTGAGTCAAGATTTTGAGGTTGATACAACCATTGATTTCTTACTTCAATTAAATAAAGAAAATCTTTTAGAAAAAACAAAAGCTAATAATGTGACTTTACTTCAGGCCAATAAGAATATTGAGATTAGCCAGTTAGATATTAAAACCAGTAAAGCACAATTTTTACCTACAGTTGGTCTTTTTGGAAGCTACGGTTGGAACGAATCTACTAATAATAGTCCGTTAGCATTTGTACTCCAAAATACAACTACAGGTGCTTCTGCAGGATTGAATTTAAGTTGGAACTTATTTGATGGTGGTACTGCTATTACCAACACTAAAAATGCCAAATTAAATCTAGAGATTCAGGAACTTCAAAAAGAGCAATTGATTGCAGATATTGAACGAAATTTTAATAATGCGTGGGACAATTATCAGAATAGATTAACCATTTATCATGTTCAAAACGATAATATTAAAACAGCTCAGAATAACTTCGAAAGAACTCAGGAAAAATTCAAATTAGGTCAAGTGACTTCTATTGAATTCAGACAAGCACAACTCAATTTACTGAATGCCGAATTAAGTCGTAACCAGGCAAAGTATGAAGCTAAGCTAGCTGAATTAACAGTACTTCAGTTAAGCGGAGAATTGTTAAATGTAGAATTGTAGTTTATATTCAAATTGATTTGAAATGAAAGAACATTTTTTTCAATGTCCATATTGCTGGGAAACCATTTCAATGCTCATTGATATTTCGCAAATAAAACAGTCTTACATTGAAGACTGTGAAGTGTGTTGTCATCCTATTCAATTGAATATCAATACTGAAAATAATGAAATTTTAAGTTTTGAGGCTCAAAATATTGAACAATAGCTGTTTTTTAAAATACTGAAAATCAGTAAACTATATTTTTTTCGATGAGTGACAATGTATTTCATCGAAAAAAGTTGGTAGATAGTCGATATTCTTCTATTTTCGTTATAGTAAACGTGCTCCCTCACAAAAATCTACTATTATGAAAACCGCTAAAATTACACTGTTGTTATGCTTGGTAACACTATTCTCGTTTGCCAATGTTACTACACTAGAAAAAGAAGCACTGGTTGCTTTGTACAATTCAACTAATGGAACATCGTGGAATACAACCTGGGATTTAAATAGTCCTGTTTCAAGTTGGTATGGTGTTACTGTTGAAGAAGAACAAGTTGTCGCATTAAACTTAGAATTTAATAATCTTGAAGGTCAACTTCCAGAAGCCTTAGGAGATTTAGTTAACCTTAGAGAACTTAATTTATTCAGAAATAATATTTCTGGAAGTATTCCAAGTTCAGTAGGAAATTTAAAATCTCTAAAAGTGATGAATATTGCTTTTAACAAATTAGGAGGAGAACTACCAGTTTCAATAGGTGACTTAGCTTCATTACAATCACTACAATTATACATGAATACTATAGAAGGATCAATTCCTGATACTATTGGTCAGTTATCACAATTACAGACTTTAGAATTGTATAACAATAAATTTTCAGGAACCTTACCAGACACGTTAGGTAATTTAACAAACTTAAACGAGTTATTAGTTAGCAGTAACAACCTAACAGGAAAGCTGCCTCAGAGTATTGGTAACCTGTCTAAACTGAAAACATTAAGTGTATTTGATAATACATTTTTAGGAATTGTTCCGAATACGATATCAAATCTTGTAAATTTAGAAGAATTAGTACTAGCTAATAATGCATTTTACGGAAATCTACCAACTGATTTAGCAAACTTATCTAACTTAAAAGTGTTAATGATAGGAAATAATGATTTTAAAGGAGAGTTAGCAGAGTTGAAAACAAAGTTTCCAAATATGGAACAATTCGATTTTGTAAATAACAGTGATACAGGTGTATTAGCGACTTTAGATACAGAAGATTAGCCATTTTATAGTTTTAATAATTGATATCATAACTCTCAATCTTAAAAGTTGAGAGTTATTTTTTTGTGTTTTATTATTGTAATAAACAAAAAGCATTGTATATTTGCAGTCCTAAAATGATGGAGTCGGCATTATGAACCGAAAGTTAAAAGCTAAGAAAATCATTTTGATATTAAATCGCGGGATAGAGCAGTAGGTAGCTCGTCGGGCTCATAACCCGAAGGTCACTGGTTCGAGTCCAGTTCCCGCTACTAAATGTTATCTGTTTAAAATCAATGGTTTTGTTTACGCAAAACCATTTTTTTTATGTTTAATTTAAATTCTTATCTTACGAATGAACACGGAAACGAACACATTTTAGAACACAGTTTGTCAAAAAAGAAAAATTATTCAACTCCAAAAATTTATTCGGCTAACGGAAATTTAAAGAAGCGTTGGTACGTCTATTACTCCTATCGAAATCCTGAATCTGGTATACTCCAACGTATGAAAAATGTCTATGGAGGAGCTAATAGATATAATACCAAAGAAGATCGACTTATTGTTTTAAGTATTTATAGAGAAAAGCTATTAAGTTTATTAAATGAGGGATTTAATCCCTTTGAAGATAATACTGCACGTTATGAAAATCGTGAGGATAAGTCACTAAATCCAGTAAAGAACACTAATAAAGTACCTGAAGTCCAATTAATAATTGATTCAAAATCCTCTGTTTTATCCTATAAAGAAGCATTTATTAAAGGTTTGAAATATAAGGAGAAGCTTATAAACGATACTACAAGAAAAGGTTATGAAAACCGTTTAAAAAATTTTTTGTTATGGGTTGAGAAAAATCATCCAGACTTAGAACTGATCACAGATATCGATAAGAAAGTGGTCATGGAGTTTTTAAATTATATTTTAGAAGAAACTAGTCCTAGAAATCGAAATAACTACCGAACAGATTTAAGTAGTATTATGCAAGCATTAGAGGATAATGATATTATCTCATCTAATTTTATTAAAAACATCCCTGTATTAAAGGCTCTGCCTAAACGAAACAAAACGTATTCAAATCAAGAACAGAAGGCTATTTTTGAACACTTGGAGACTACGGATCAAACATTATTGCTTTTCATAAAATTTATTTCCTATAATTTTTTGAGACCTATAGAAGTCTGTAGATTACGTGTTGGAGACCTAGATATAAAGAATAAGCGAATTCAATTTAAAGCTAAGAATAGTCCATTAAAGACGAAGATTATTCCAGATTTATTACTTAAGGATTTACCTGATCTCTCAAAACTAAATAAAGAACATAGCTTGTTTACACCTGATGGTTTAGGAGGTGTATGGGAATCTGATTTAAATAACAAACGGGATTATTTTTCAAAACGTTTTAAACGGGTTGTTAAAGATCCATTTAATTTGGGAATAGATTATGGGTTATATAGCTTTAGACATACATTTATTACAAAATTATATAATGAGTTAGTCAAGGGGTCGTCACCGTTCGAAACTAAAAGTAAATTGATGCAGATAACAGGGCATTCCTCAATGAAGGCTCTTGAGAAATATCTACGAGATATTGATGCTGAGTTTCCTGATGACTATTCTGAATTATTAACCTCCTAAGCTTGTATTTTGAAAAAGCCATTAAAAGATAATCATAATGAATTAATACATCTCTTGTATAAGCCACTCATATTTTATTTTCCTCGAAAGTTATGGACTGATTTAGATGAGATGTGGATGGATAAAAAGTTTGACTCCGTGTTCAATACTGTTGTTCTAATGCAAACTAATGGAGATAATTATATTCTCGATGATGGAGCTTCCAATTTTCAATTACTTGGAAAAGCTTCTGTGTTAGCAGAAAATATTTATGAGCTTTTAGATTTGAAAGTCAAGTTATCCTCTGAAGCGTTTAGCTTTCTATGTGAAAGATATTCTCTAAGCGTTGCATTTTATAAACATGTGTCAAATTGGATGCTCGAGCATATTAAAGATTATATATCTGACTTTAGTGAGGAAACTTTAAATTCATTTAAGATTCAAAAAGTAGCATTTGATGAACATTGGGATTATATTGAAAAACACTTTTTAATTCCAGACCATGTGGTGAATTATTTTGATAATGCTCAATTGAATAAGCAAGATGTTGCAAAAATACCTGATTTCATCACTGGTGATCAGTTACTAACTGGAGGAATATTTGAGAAACTTGCTCAACCGATAAAGAATAAAAAGAAAGTGCTTATTACAGAAGAGGAAGCTGAAAAATACCTTCTAAAAACTATATTTGACCTACAATTAGAGTAATCTAAATCGAAATTTATGACTACTAAAAAATTCAATAAAGATGAAGATGCAACGCTAAATTTTAGAATAGCTAAAGAGTTAAAAGCAACAATTGTCTCTAAGGCTCAACAAGAGAATATAACCAGTTCTAAATATTTGCGGAATTTATTAGAAGCAGTTCATAACGGAAGTTACTGTCATCAAGAAAATTTGAAATCAGAACGAGAAGGCTTTTTGTTTTCAAAAGAGTTTTTACAGTTGATAGTTTGGATTTATAGAAAACGTGAAAATAATAAGCGTGAAGTAGAGAAAAGTTCTTTAGACCGTTATATAACGACATTAAAAAGAACTGATGATTGTCTTCCTAAAAGTTTAGTGTCTGAGTTTGATAAGGTTTTAAAAAGTTTACTTATAGTTAGAGATAGTGTAGGTTATGATGGTGATGTTTTTGATTTTCCTAAGTCTTATAGTAATGATAAAAAATTCAACTATGAAAAAGTAGAAAAGTTTTTATTGGATAAAAATGTGTTGGAAATCTTTATTGAAAGAGGAGAGATAAATATATCGAATACATTCTTATAAGACAGTTAAAGGCTTAAAAGTAAATTAGAGTTTTTGTGATAATTACTGTGATGTTTTTGTGATATAAAATTATCACAAATTATAATTAACAATTGAAAACTATTTTTTTCGAATACATATGTTATCAAAACATACATTTTTGAAGGGTTTAGAGCCAAATCAGATAGTTGCTCAATAGTTGTTCAATAGTTGTTCAATAGTTGTTCAATAGTTGTTCAATTGTGATACAAAATTCAAATTTAAGTTTTTTAATTTATAAATTTTTTTAATTTTCAACAGGTTGTTTTGGAATTATCTTGTTTACACACAAAAAAAAATCGCGAAAAAAAACCAGGCTTTTTTTCACATTAATGATCTGCCGTCTGAGTGGAAAATTCCACAAACTTGCTAAATTCTGATTGAGTGAGAATCCGAGTTCGATTGATTAAAAATTCAGAGTTAGAGTAAAAAGAAATTCCGTTATGTTTAATTCAGAGTTGAGTGAGAAAAACTGTAAATATTCAATGTTAAGTTTTCTGTAAGCTATGGAAATTGAATTTTTGAGTTATTTTTGGTAAGCAGTTTGTTTGTGATTTGTGCGACTGAGAATCCGGAGGATTTTCCGTCGTAGCAATCATACTGTTAAAGATATTAATTTTTAATTGAAGTAGTAGGTTAGTATTAATTATACACGTTGTTATACATTGGCTTTTTATACGTCGAACTTTGCTAATTCAATGTCTTTGTTATTAGGTAACCAATCATTATTTATTTTTTCTACTAGTTTAATCAGATTGTTTCTTACTTTCCTTTTAGTAAAATCAATACAAACGACTTTGTCCATAAGTTTATCTCCATCAGTTGCTAATACTGATGCAAACCAAAATCCTTCTCCAAAATTCCTATGAGTTGATGTCATTGGTGATGTATCATAATCATATTCTTCACCAGTTTTTTCTTTAAATTGAACTCCTCTCCATCCAATTTCTTCAAGAAAATAATCCTCTGTTTGACTTCCAAATTCACCAGCATTGCATGCATATAGAACATTTTTATTCAGAATCACATTAACAGCAGAGTAAATTAATTCTTTGTCTTCATTATTTGAAATTGTAAAAGCTATCCAATCTTTTTTAGGCAAGGAAGATTTCCATTCAGAATTATTTCTAATTTGAACATAATAGATTTTTCTTCTACCAATTTTTCCTATGAGTTCCATTTTTAGCTTGTGTACAACGTCTCGGTGTATGATGTGTTGCGTTGTGTCAGCTTAAAGATAATAAACTATCACGAACCAGAGGAAAATCCGT
>NZ_JBODQC010000011.1:0-80880 GCF_050617655.1 Psychroserpens mesophilus
CCTCTTGATTTGTTGCGTTAAGTTATTGAATAGAGTTGGTTTTCTACGTATTTTTGGTAACGGTTTTGTGTATGATTTCGTTGCGTGTTTCAGCACTAAAGTTAGCAAATAATTCACAGATAGAAAGTCCGCGAGGACTTTCGTAAGTAAGCTATCACTAGCAATGAATTATACACGGTGTTAGCATACGTTTTTATTCGGTTAGTATTTTTTTAAGATCTGTCAAGTTACTTGGTCTTGGCGCATTATTAGTAACGATTTTACCATTTTCGTCAATTATTAAATATTGAGGTATGCTTACGTACCCTTTATAAGTTGAATGATTCTGTGCAAAATGCTTAAAGAAGTCTAAATTTGCTAACATATGTAAGCCATTTAAATCGTAATATTTAATATTATCTTTCCATTTATCCTCAAGTTCAGCTTTATCTAATGAGATATATAGTTTTTTGTAACCGTTAGATTTTAAAACAACATTTAATTCATTATTAAATTTAAATTCACTCTTACAAGGTCCACACCAAGTTGCCCAAACATCTACATAATACTTTTCCCCATTAAGTTTTTCTAGAAGTTGCTCCATAGTAGATATATTCTTTCCATCTATAAATTCAACAGAACTAGGCATTTCTCTTGATATTTTTTTATGATATTTTTCAATAATTTCAATTTCAGGTTCTAGATAGCTTGTGTAAATACTATTAGGATATTTTTTTTTAAAATCATTAAAAACTCCTACTAAACTTTTTTCAAAATTTTTTTGTTTGGAAGAATTGATAATATAATTAGCTGATATTTTTTCTGTAATTACTGGATTTTTGTATTCATTTATTAAACTATATTGAAACTGATGCCATTTATCATTCTTATACCATTTTTGAGTAGAATCTTCAGTAATTGAAGCATTAGCTATTAATTCATATAAAGGTTTTTGTAGTAAAATATTATCAGCATAATCTAGCCAAGAGCTAGATTTATAGTCATTATTTAAAGGGTACGTTTCAATTGTTTTATTTAATAGTTTAATCAAATCTTCTTTAATGGGTATACTTTGGTATTGCTTGTCTAAAATTATCTGTTGAGTTTTTAATGCATAGTAATAATTTATTTCATCTTTTAATATTATAGCAAACCTTTTTTCAATTTGAGCATTATCAATAAGGTTTTGCAAACTTTTTAATTCTCTATCTTTATGTGTTTTTATTTTTTTCGTAATCTGATAAGATGTAGTGTCTAATTCATATTTACGGGACTCATTTACATCGAAATAAGGCCTTTTGAAATCGTTTAGCATATTCATTCCTATTTCATTTTTCCCTTTGAAAACTAAAGTTGAATCAATGTAAGCAAGCTCAATTTTACTATTTGGAAATAGAATACATTTTAATCTTTCATTGCCTATTACGAGGGTTATATTTTCTGGCTTTTCAATTTCTTTTTTGAATAAGAATTTATTTTTTTTATTTGGATAAATAGTATCATTTTTCATATCCCAAATATAAATATCCTCCAAAGGGTTTCTAACTTCAATAAACTCTATGTTGTCTATATTTATAGTGATTTCAGCATATTTTTTTTCTTCTTTCGTACAAGAGGATAGAATTATAATGCTTAACAAATAAAATATTTTTTTCATGTAGACTAGTTTTTCGTTCAATGTATGCTAACGTGTTGTGTATGATTTGTGCGATTGAGAATCCGTAGGATTTTCCATCGTTGCAAATCATAAAGTTAAAGATATAAATTTTTCAATGAAGTTATGATGTAAGCATAAATTATACACGCTGTTAGTTACTGTAGCGACAGGATTGAGTGATCAGAATCAGCTAAGCGATAAAGATTGGACAATAAAAAGAGAAAAAAGCTAAACTCAAGTTTTGCTTTTACCATTGATAGCGAAAAGTGTTTATAAAACTCTTTGTAGCATTTATCCTTTGAGTAAGAAATTCCGAAAGAGTAGGATTCCGATTAATTTGATTTTAAGATAATAGTTGATTTACATAATACTTTTTGATGTAGAATTTTTTCCACAAACCAGCTCAAAAATCCGCAAGAGTAAAATTCCAATATTATTAATATTAAAAGTAATTGATGAATAATTAATTTCTTTTTGATGAAAAATAAATTTCCGAGTTTGAGTAAGTAAATCCGATAATTTTAAATTTTAAAAACTTTTTATGTTAGGAGTTACGATTTTCGGAGCTATTGTTACTAACGGTCTCGTATAACCGTCAGTTACGGGATTAAAGTTAATGATTTTCGGTTTAACACCGACGTTAGCAATTCCGAGTGGATTCGGACGTAGTCGAATCCGCCGTAATTGCGGTTATACATTGTTATATAGTATTGTTATTCATTTTTATCAAATTGCTTTTAAACCCTTTATTTATAAGGGTTTTATGTTTTTAGTCAATGCAAAATAATGCAATAAAATGCTACTAAAAGTTAGGTTTGTTGTACCTATTGTTGTACCTTCGTATTGCGTTGCACTCTTTTGCACCGCCTATTAATCAGGGTTTTATGTCTTCAATTAAAGTAGTATTAAGAACAAACAAGATAGATAAAGCTGGACTTGCACCTCTTTATTTACGAGTAATCAAAAACAGAAAAACTAAATTCATTTCATTAAGTGTAAAATTACAGCCTAATGAATGGGATGAAGATAAGCAAAAAGTAAAGAAGAATCACAAAACTTCAACAAGGTTAAATGCATACATATCCAGAAAGATAGCAGATGCAGAGGGAGAGATTGCAGACCTTGAAAGAAGAAATCAATCTACATCAGCAAGAAGAATAAAAGAAGCTATTAAAGGTAAGCCTTTAATTAACTTCTTTGAGTTTGCTTATGATAGATGCGAGAAGCTAAAAGATACTGTTACGCTATCCACTTATAGAAGCTATAAAAACAATATCGAAAAATTTGAAAGGTTTATAGGGCATCGTGAAATAATGTTTGATGATATTACAGCTACTACCTTAAAAGATTATGCATCACATTGCAGTTCTAAATTAGGTAACAATAACACGACTATAAATTATGCGTTTAGAATCCTAAACCTAATGTTTAGAGAAGCGAAGAAAGAAGATTTAATATCCAATGAGCTTGTACCATTTACTAAGTTTAAAGTGAAGAAAAACAAGACTACAAAGCGTTATTTAAACGAAGAACAATTTGAAGCCTTTATCAATTTAGAGGTTCCGCAACAGCACAAAGCACAGGTTATTAAGGATATGTTTATCTTTTCTGTTTTTTCTGGAGGGCTACGTTTTGGCGATGTTATCGAATTACAATGGAAGCATTACGATAGCAAAAATCACAGAATTACAAAGACGATAAGAAAAACGAAAAGACAGCATAGTATTAGAATAGGTCAAAAAGCAGTTGATATTTTAGAAAAATACAGAACCGTAGACCAAAAGCAAAATGATATAATTTTTCCATTTGCTAAAGTTGACGAGTTATATTTTAAAGATAGGGAACACAGAAGTTTAATAACCAATAGAGCAATTTCATTGAGTAATATGTATTTAAGCAGAATGGGAGAAGAATTAGAATTGCCTTTCAATTTATCCTTTCATATAAGCCGACATACATTTGCTACAAGGGCATTAAACAATGGTATGCGTATAGAACACGTTTCTAAATTGATGGACCATTCAGATATTGGTATTACACAAGTGTATGCAAAAATTATAAGTAGTGAATTAGATAACGCAGTAGATAAATACATCAATTAAAGTATGAAAGTTAAAGAACTGATAGATTCTATTTTAAAAAATGAAATGTCATTTTTTGAAATTGTTCAATACATAGAAACGAACTCAACAGATAGTTCTAGAGATCTGCTGTTAAGAGAAATTTATTCAGCATTTGAAATGAAATCTTTGGATTTTATGTTTGAAGTAAAAGACGACGACATAAAAGATGCTATTAATCAATTTGACCATAATTTGGAATACTTGTATTTAAGTGATGAGGATAAACTAAAAGTGCAGCATTTTATAAAAGAGATAGACAATAAACTAACTATATTCAATGTAGGTGGATTTTCTAAAGTAGCAGACCCAAAAAAGTTAAAAGTTATCTACTTAAATAATTTAATGATTGAGTATCACGATGGGTTTTTTCAGCACGAAATAAAAGGCTTTGAAAATTTAAGTCATTTTAAATCAATATGTGAATATCTAAAAGAACATTTCGAAAAACCAAAAGAAAAAATAGAGGTTCAACCTATTCAAATTGACTACTCTAACTACCAAAAAGACGACTTCAAAGATTTATTATTAGTAGAAGAATTAGAAAAACGTCTAGCAATTGAAGCAGTTGAGTATAAAACTAAAATTGATGAACTCTGGCAGACCTATACTTTTGACCCAACCTATTTTGATACATTTATCTCTGGGGATTTATACAATGTATTTTTAAACGCTATATACGAAAGAATAAAGCCTTTAAATGACTTTGAAATTAATAAATACCTAACACTATCAGTAAACCAATTTAAGACACACACCCCAACAAAAAGAGCCGAAACATTTAAAAGAATTTACCAAGCTACATATTGGCATCCAAATAAAATGGAATACAAAGAAAATGAACACGATGATAAATATGCAATGCACGTTTGGAGGCATTACGCGAACCATTTTCACTTATTTAAAGACGCTACAATAAATGCATTAAACGATTTTAAAAGTGGTATCACATCTACAACTAAAAAGCCAGTAAAAGTACTAAAAGAAGATTTCAATTCTCTTATTCCACAAGCTAACAAACAAGACTACATTGTACGGTTGCTTGAAGATTTAAGCATAACATTAAATGGAACAAGCATTTTAACACCGAGGAAAAAAGGTGCATTGAGAGGAGTGATTGAAGCATTAAGAGAAAAGATGATAATTCCTAATATTGGTTTATCAACCTTATGCAATGTTTTTGCAGATAAAATAAATTTAGAATTAAGGTCGGAGTTGGATGCATCTACGACATCAGAGAATTATAAAAAGGAAGCATTACAGTACATTAATAACAATCCAATACATTAAAATACACCTCTTATAAGGGTATTATAAGGGTGTGTTTTTAGCACCCTATCACTATTGCATTCTTGCGGTATAATTTTAAAAATATATCGTAATGGAAGCAATCATTTTAAGCACCCAACAGTACAAAGAGTTAGTTAATCGTTTAGACGATTTAAACAAGCAATTAGAGGAAAAACAAAAGACACCTCAAGACACCTTTTTAGACAATCAAGAATTTCTTCAGCTAATGAATATTAGCAAACGAACAGCGCAAACTTGGCGTGATGAAGGTGTTATTTCATTTTCACAAATAGGCTCTAAAATCTATTATCGTATGAGTGACGTGCAAAAGCTATTAGACAATAACTATCGTAAAGCATTCACAACAAAAAGAAATAATTACTAATCCTTAAATCTTAAAGTTATGCAAGTTGCCGTATCAGTATTTAACGACTTCATTTATAAGGTTGAGGATAAGCCTTTAGAAAAAATCCTTAATGATATTAAATCAGGTACTTATAAAGCCAAAATAAGCGATATAAGAAACCTACTATCTAATGACAATAAAAAGGAAGCTGAACAATTAAAAAAGCAATTACAAGCGTTTACAGTATCAGGTACTTTTAGCAATGGGAGAAGTATTGATAAAATTGATACTTACAGCCAATATGTAATTTTGGATATTGATAAACTTTCAGAATCTCAATTAAAAGAGGTTAAACAAATCACACGTTTAGCACCTTACACCTATGCGACATTTATTAGTCCTAGTGGTAAAGGTTTAAAAATCATTGTAAAAGTTAATGCTACTAAAGAGCATCACAAAGAAGCCTATAAACAAGTAGTTGACTATTATGAACAAGCTTTAAATATAGATATTGACACCTCTGGAAGTGATATTTGTCGCTTATGTTTTATGTCTTATGATGCAGATTGTTTTATCAATTCAAATGCAGATACTTTTGAAGTCAATATAAAAATAGAAGAAGAAAAACCAATTCCAATAAAACAGAATAATTCAATAAGTGATGACATAGATGCCTATATATCCGAAATAGAAAAAACAGCAACCGATATTACAGGACATTATGAAACGTGGCGAAATTTAGGTTTTGCAATTTCAGAAGAATATGGAGAAACAGGAAGAGATTACTATCACAGAATAAGCAGATTTTATATAAACTACAACTATCAAGAATGCAATAAACAATACACCAACTGTCTAAAAGCGAAAGGCACAGGAATCAATATTTCTACATTTTACTATATAGCTCACCAAAATAATATCAAACCATATAAAGAACCTATTGAAGAAGAAGTGTTAATACAAAAAGAAGAATCCAATTCAGAAGATTATTCAGATAGTCCAACGTTCTCAACTTCCTTAATTCCTCAACTTCCGCAGTTCCTTCAACAAGTAGTTAAATATACTAAAACAGACCAGGAAAAGGACATAATGATATTAGGTGCTATAACAGCTATAAGTGCTTGTTTGCCTAAAATATACGGTATCTATGATGGCGATAAAGTGTATTCTAATTTATATTTATTCATAACAGCGGCAGCAGCTTCAGGAAAGGGTAAACTAAAATTTTGTAAAAGATTGGTTTATAAAATTCACAAAACAATGCGTGAAGAAGCTAAACTAATGGAAGAAGAATACGACAAGGAATTAGCAATATACAATAAGAACAAAGGAAAGGATGAAAATTTAAAGAAACCTCAAAAACCACCTAAAAGAATGTTGTTTATTCCAGCTAATAACAGTTCAACAGGTATGTTTCAATTATTATCAGATAGCAAGGGTAGAGGGTTAATTTTTGAAACCGAAGCAGATACATTAGCAAAAAACTTTAAAACTGATTATGGCGATTATTCCGATGGTTTTAGAAACGCCTTTCATCACGAAACTATAAAATATTATCGAAGAACAGATAGAGAATATGTAGAGATTGAAGAGCCTTGTTTGTCTTGTGCCTTAACAGGAACACCAAAACAAGTTTTAGCGTTAATGCCAAATGCTGAAAATGGTTTATTTAGTCGTTTTATGTTTTATCAAATGCCAACAAGTACGACTTGGAAAAATGTTTTTGCTATTAACACCAAGAAAGGCTTAAATGAGTATTACGACCAATTGGGTAATGAATTTTATGAGTTATACAGACAGCTAATAACAAATACTGGAATTCAGTTTTCATATACAGAAGAACAGCAAGAAGTATTTCATCAATTTTTTTCAAAAATTAATTTATACTATTTAAACGTAAACCCTTTAGAATACAATTCTTCAATCAAAAGAATGGGCATAATAGCGTTTAGAATCAGTATGATTTTAACTGTTTTAAGGGTATTAGAAACAGGCGATGTTTCAAATCCTTTACACTGTTCTGATGAAGATTTTCAATCCACATTAACAATAGTAAAAGCCTTAATAAAACACAGTAGTAAAGTGTATTCTAGTTTGCCGGTTGATAAAACTGCTATAAACTACAAGAATAAAAAAGAACAGTTTATAGATAGTCTACCATTACGTTTTTCTACACAAGATTATATCAGCTATGCATCTAAATTAAATATCACCCAAAAAACAGCAGAGCGTTATATCACTAATCTTTGTAAAACAAAGTTTTTATTAAGAGAATCTCAAGGTAATTACTACAACCCATCAAAAGAAGAAAGTGAGGAAAATGAGGGTAGTGAGGAGGTTTAGTATTATTTTCCTCACTTTCCTCATTTCCCTTGTGGTTTATCTTTAAAAGATTTATATTTTTAACATTTTAAAAAAGCAGTCTATAACCAATGACCAAGGAGCAACAAATAGAAAATGAATTAATTAGTCGATTAAGCGATTTAAAATACACTTATCGTCCTGATATTCGTGATAAAAATACATTAGAACAAAACTTCAGAGAAAAGTTTGAAAAGTTAAATAGAGTAAATTTAACAGATTCCGAATTTAAAAAACTTAGAGAAGAAATAGTAAACCCTGATGTTTTCAAGGCTTCAAACTATTTAAGAAATACCAACACATTTTCAAGAGAAGATGGTACACCGTTACACTATACGCTTGTAAATATTAAAGATTGGTGCAAAAATGACTTTGAAGTTATTAATCAACTCAGAATAAACACAGATAACAGTAACCATCGTTACGATGTTATATTATTAATTAATGGTGTTCCTGTTGTTCAAATAGAATTAAAAACCTTGCAGATTAGTCCTAATCGTGCAATGCAACAAATCGTTGAGTATAAAACCGATCCTGGTAATGGTTACACCAATTCATTAATGTGTTTTATGCAATTGTTTATTGTGAGCAATAAAACAAGAACGTTTTATTTTGCGAATAATAACAATCAACATTTTGCTTTTAATGCAGATGAACAATTTTTACCTGTTTATGAATTAGCGAGCGAAGACAATAAAAAAATAAGTCATTTAGACGATTTTACAGATAAGTTTTTATCAAAGTGTACCCTTGGTCAAATGATTAGCCGCTATATGGTATTAGTTGCTAGTGAACAAAAAATGCTGGTAATGCGACCTTATCAAATCTATGCGGTTAAAGCAATAGTAGATTGTATAGACCAAAATAGAGGAAATGGCTATATATGGCATACTACGGGTAGTGGTAAAACATTAACATCTTTTAAGGCATCTACACTTTTAAAAGAAAACCCAAATATCGAAAAATGTTTATTTGTAGTTGATAGAAAGGACTTAGATAGACAAACACGAGAAGAGTTTAATAAATTTCAAGAAGGCAGTGTTGAAGAAAATACGAATACCGAAACATTGGTACGTCGTATGTTGTCAACCGATTATGCCGATAAAGTAATTGTAACAACGATTCAAAAATTAGGTTTAGCACTCAATCAAAATAGTAAGCGTAACGTACAGCAAAGAGAAGAAAAAAAAGAAACCTATTACGATAGATTAGCACCGCTAAGAAATAAAAGAGTAGTCTTTATTTTCGATGAATGTCACCGTTCACAATTTGGAGATAATCACGATGCTATTAAAGAATTTTTTCCAAAAGCACAGTTGTTTGGCTTTACAGGAACACCAATTTTTGAAGACAATGCTACTTATAAAACTATTGAAGGTAACGAAGCATCTTATAAAACAACTACAGATGTGTTTCAGCAAGAGTTACATTCTTACACCATCACGCACGCTATAGAAGATAAAAATGTATTACGTTTTCATATCGATTATTTTAAACCTGATGGCGATGTAAATATTGGTAGCGATGTACATAAATTAGCAGTAGCCAACGCAGTAATCAATAAACACGATAAGGCTACAAACGATAGAAGATTCAATAGTGTTTTAGCTACAGCTTCAATTAACGATGCTATTCAGTACTATACTATATTTAAAGAATTACAGGCTCAATTAATTGCAGAAAATGAAGACTATAAACCTTTAAATATTGCTTGTGTATTTTCGCCACCTGCCGAGGGTAATAAAGATATTAAACAGCTACAAGAAGATTTAGAGCAAGAAAAGAAAGATAATGAGGTAGAACCGAATAAAAAGAAAGAAGCCTTAACTGAAATCATTTCAGATTACAATACGCAATACGGTACAAATCATACCATAACAGAGTTCGATTTATATTATCAAGATGTGCAACAGCGCATAAAAGACCAAAAGTATAGCAACAAAGACTATCCACATCAAAACAAAATTGATGTTATGATAGTAGTAGATATGCTCTTAACTGGCTTCGATTCTAAATATCTAAATACCTTGTATGTAGATAAAAACTTAAAGTACCACGGTTTAATACAAGCCTTTTCACGTACAAACAGAGTAATTAACGATACCAAGCCTTATGGGAATATCTTAGACTTTAGACATCAAGAAGAAAGTGTAGATAAAGCAATGGTATTATTCTCTGGCGAAAAGGTAGACAACCCTAAAGAAATCTGGTTAGTGGATGCTGCACCAAAGGTAATTGAAAAATACGAAAAGGCAGTACAGAACTTAAACGAGTTTATGCAATCAAAAGGTTTAGACTGTACACCTTCAGAAGTTAGTAATTTACGTGGTGATGAAGCACGTGCAGAGTTTATCAACACCTTTAAAGAGGTACAACGCTTAAAAACACAATTAGACCAATACACAGACTTAGAAGAACAACAAACAGAAGCTATAGAAGCATTATTGCCAATTGATGATTTACGTTCCTTTAAATCGGTGTATTTAGATACGGCTAAACGCTTAAAAGCACAACAAGATAAAGGCGGTGATAACGTACCACCAGAAGTAGAGCAACTAGATTTTGAATTTGTATTGTTTTCTTCTGCGGTAATTGATTACGATTATATCATTAGTTTAATTGCCAAATACACCCAAGACAAACCGTCTAAACAAAAAATGACACGCCAGCAGCTAATTAATCTATTAAGCTCTAGTGCCAATTTAATTGAAGAACGTGACGATATTATTGAATACATTAACACGCTAGAAGTAGGTAATGGTTTAACCGAAAAAGACATACGACAAGGTTATCAAAAATACAAAGACGAAAAAGCAGAAAAAGAACTACTAACAATTTCTGAAAAGCACGGTATTACAACCGATAGCCTAAAAGCCTTTATTGCCGAAATTATGAACCGTATGCTCTTTGATGGCGAAAAGTTAACCGACTTATTAGAGCCTTTAGAATTAGGGTGGAAAGACCGAAGAATTAAAGAATTAGCTCTAATGGAAGACCTAGTACCATTATTAAACAAACTAGCCCAAGGGCGTGAAATAGCGGGATTAAATGCTTATGAATAATAAAGAAAAAAATATAGTGCCTGAATTACGCTTTCCTGAGTTTATTAATGATGGAGAATGGAAAATGGATGAATTGGCAAATTGTTTAGGCTATCTTCAACCAACGCCCTATTTGGTAAAAAGCACAGATTATAATGACAGTTACAAAACACCTGTTTTAACAGCTGGTAAAACTTTCATACTTGGTTATACTAAGGAAGAGGAAGGTGTTTTTGATAAAAATCTTCCAGTAATAATATTTGATGATTTCACGACAGGAACTCAGTTTGTTGATTTTCCTTTTAAAACAAAATCTTCAGCAATGAAGATTTTAATACCAAAAAATGATTCCAACATAAAGTTTGTATTTGAATCTATTCAAAATTTGAATTTTGAAGTTGGTGTACATAAACGACATTGGATTTCTGTTTATTCGAAACTTCGTATTCCATTACCTAAAGAAACAACGGAACAAAAAAAAATAGCCGATTGTTTATCTTCTTTAGATGAAGTCATTAATGCAGAAACCGAAAAACTAGAGTTGTTAAAAGATCATAAAAAAGGCTTGTTACAACAGTTATTTCCACAAGAAGGCGAAACACAACCTAAATACCGCTTTCCAGAGTTTAAAAACGATGGAGATTGGAAAGAAACCACTTTAGATGCGGTTGCCGACTATGAAAATGGGAAAGCTCACGAAAAAGAGATTTCTAAAACAGGAAAATATAAAGTAGTCAACTCTAAATTCATTTCAACTGAAGGAGAAGTTGTAAAGTTTAGTGATTCTGTAAACTTAGAAACTACAGTAGGAGATGTTTTAATGGTGTTAAGTGATATACCAAATGGTAAAGCATTGGCGAAATGTTTTTACGTGGATAAAAATGATA
Organism: Psychroserpens mesophilus; assembly: GCF_050617655.1. GTDB lineage: Bacteria > Bacteroidota > Bacteroidia > Flavobacteriales > Flavobacteriaceae > Psychroserpens > Psychroserpens mesophilus_A. The sequence goes on from NZ_JBODQC010000011.1 coordinate 11,682, forward strand.
CTTATACGGTAAATCAGCGTATTTGTAAAATAACATCAACCAATATCAATAATATTTTTCTATTTTATCAACTTAATAGAAATAAGTATTTCTTACGTTTTGATGATGGTAATAAACAGACAAACTTAAGAAAAGTTGATGTGTTGAATTGTCCAATTTTAAAACCTACAAACCCTAAAGAACAAGATAAGATTGCAAATACACTTACTTCCGCAAGTACATTAATAGAAGCCCAAACTCAAAAAATAGAAGATTTGCAAGCTCATAAAAAAGGCTTGTTGCAACAATTGTTTCCAAACATTAATACTTTGTAATTTATGAGCACTATATCAGAAATAGCAGAAGAATTAAAAAACGTTGGGGAATATGTGAGGTGTGTATATGCATTCAACGGCACAGGTAAAACTAGGTTATCAGTTGCCTACAAAGATTTAACCAAAGTAGAAAATGATGGTAATCACGCAGGTGTTTATTATAATGCCTACAGTGAAGACCTTTTTAATTGGGATAACGATGAACCTAATGATAATGTAGGTGTTAAGTTGGAAATAAAACAAAGTAGTCTTAATGTTTTATATAATCAGTTAACAGATGACTTAATTGAAGAGCAACTTTTAAGATATAATCCAACATATAAATTTGAATTAATTAGAAATGCTAATGAAGAAATAGGTGTTGATGCTGTGCGTTTTTTTAAAGAAGATACGCCTAAAGAAAATATCAAAATATCTAGTGGTGAAACTCGCATATTTGTTTGGAGTTTTTTTCTTACCCTATTCAAAAATGATGGTTGGGCAGACCAACAAGATGCTCACTTTTTTATTGATGACCCCATCTCTAGTTTAGATGATAACAATATTTTCTTAACCGCAGATACATTAGTAGATATAGTAGAAGAAAATTTTGAGACAGATAGAGATATAATAATTACAACTCATCATATAGGTTTATTCAGTGTTTTATATGACCGTTTTAAATACGGTGAGAAAAGTGGAAGATATAAAAACAACTCAAAGTTTTTTATGCTTAAAAAAGACAACAATGAATTGGAATTAAAACCATTTGAAAAAGAAGTCTTTTTATATCATTTGCATTTATTCAAGACCTTAGATGAAGCGAATAATTCTCAATTATATACATATCACTTCGTATTGTTGAGACAATTAATAGAATACATTGCTTCATTTTTAGGTAAGAGTCAATTAAGGTTTGTGCTTGAAGAAATTAAGGTAGATAATCCAGAGGAAAAAATATATATGTTAAACTCAATGTCTCACAAAAAAGTTTTTGTACCGCAAATTAGCAAGATGAATGAAAACGAAGAAAAAGACTTTAAAGAGATATTTGATAAACTTTTAATAAAATACAATTTTAGATTTTAGTCATTATGACAGCAAAACAAAAACAAGACGAATTAGGAAAAACCCTTTGGAAAATAGCAGATAGTTTAAGAGGGGCAATGAATGCGGATGATTTCCGTGATTATATGTTGTCATTTCTCTTTTTACGTTATTTATCAGACAACTACGAAACATCAGTTAAAAAAGAATTAGGTTCTGATTATCCAAAGTTAGATGAAGAAGATAGTCGTACACCGTTATCGGTTTGGTATCAAGACAATCCAGAGTTTATTGTAGACTTTGAAAAGCAAATGCGTAGAAAAGTACACTACGTTATTGAGCCAGCATATTTATGGAATAGCATTGCAGAATTAGCAAGAACACAGAATAGCGAACTACTATTAACCTTACAAAAAGGGTTTAAATACATAGAAAACGAATCGTTTGATAATTCTTTTAAAGGGTTATTCTCAGAAATCAATTTAGATTCTGAAAAGTTAGGTAAAAACTATGAGGCACGTAATAAAAAGCTATGTACCATTATTCAAAAAATCGCAGAAGGCATTGAAGGTTTCGATACAGATACCGATAGTTTAGGTAATGCTTACGAGTACTTAATTGGTCAGTTTGCGGCAGGTTCTGGTAAAAAGGCAGGAGAATTTTATACCCCACAAGAATTATCTACCGTACTTTCAGAAATAGTAAGCTTAGATAGTCAAAACCCAAAAGCAGGTAAAAAGAAAAAAATCAATAAGGTATTAGATTTTGCTTGTGGTTCTGGGTCATTGCTATTAAACGTAAAGAATAAAATAGAAAAACAAGAAGGTGGTGGTACAATAAGTAGAATATATGGTCAAGAAAAGAATATAACCACTTACAACTTAGCACGTATGAATATGCTGTTGCACGGTGTTAAGGATTCTGAGTTTGAAATATTTCACGGTGATACCTTAAAAAATGATTGGGATATTTTAAATGAAATGAACCCTGCTAAAAAAGTAGAGTTTGATGCTATTGTAGCAAATCCACCATTTAGTTTACGTTGGAATCCAAGTGAAACCACAGCAGAAGATTTTAGATTTAAAAACTATGGTTTAGCACCTAAATCGGCAGCAGATTTTGCTTTCCTATTACACGGTTTTCACTTTTTAAGCGATGAAGGTACAATGGCTATTATATTACCACACGGTGTGTTATTTAGAGGTGGTGCAGAACAACGTATTCGTACAAAATTATTGAAAGATGGTAATATCGATACAGTAATTGGTTTGCCTTCAAATTTATTCTTTTCAACAGGTATTCCAGTATGTATTTTAGTATTGAAAAAATGTAAAAAAGAAGATGATGTGTTATTTATAAATGCTAGTGGCGATGAGAATTTTGCAAAAGAAAAACGTCAAAACTTTTTACGAAAAAAAGATATAAAGAGAATTGTTGATACTTACCAAAACAGACCAGAAATAGAAGAAAGATATGCACGTAGCGTATCAATGGAAGAAATCGTGAAAAACGATTTTAATCTTAATATTTCAAGATACGTTAGTACAGCAAAACCAGAACCAATTATCAACTTAAAAGAAGTTAATAGTAAGCTTGTTGATGTAGAGAAAAGAATAAAAGTAAGTAGAGAAGAGCATAATTCCTATTTAAAGGAATTAGGTTTGGATGGTATTTAAAGACGTGAAAATTAATGACTATAAGTTAATAAGTATTTTTAAACACATTATTTACTTTACTATTAGTGTTCAAACAAATTATTTGGTGATATTATTTATTGGAAGAACTTAAATACATAACAGCAATTCAAATATTAGAGCAAAAAGGCACTAATAGTGTTCCTTTCCTTGTTTTATGTGATGATGGCGAAATGTATATAGCCAAGTCAATTTTCAAATCACATCCACCATTTGAAGATTTAATAAATGAAATTTTAGGTGTTTATTTTTTGGAATTAATGCAAGTAAATACCATAAAATCTTGTCTTATTAAAATTCCACAGGAAGTTTTTGAAACTTTTAAAATTACTGATAAGAAGTATGATAACAGGTATAACAATTTTCAGTTTGACGATATGTTATTTTTTGGTTCTTTATATCAATTAACAACCACAGAGGTGGAATTGTATAATACAACACTTAAAAATAAGTTTGATTATAATAAGTATGTGAATCCTTTGGACTTTATAAAAATTGGTGTTTTTGATTATTGGATTGGTAATATGGATAGAAGAGGAAGTAATCCAAATATTTTGATAGATGAAACTGCTGATGGTAGATTTAAATTTTTGCCTATTGACCACACATATCTTTATGGTTATCAAAGCCAATATAAAGCTTTACGTCTATCATTAATGTCTAATCCTAATCCTAAAAGTATCCTAAAAACACCTATGTCAAAAAGTATTCTTAACTTTGCAGACTCAAAAATTATCAGTAACTTTCACAATGTTATATTTGAAAGTTTTAATGATATTTTAGATAATATTGATTTTGTGTTTGAGCAAGTTCCAAATTCATTTGGTTTAAGTAAAAAGGGCAAAAAAAAGATAAAAGAAATTTTGTCAAATCAAGATAGAAACAAAGAGGTATCAAGAATATACTTTAATTATAAATAATGAAATCATACTACAGTATAATTCGTTTTGTAAACAACCCATTGAGTAGGGAGAACCTTGCTATCGGTATGATATTGATATCTGGTAATGAAGTATATTATAAGTTTTCAAAAGAAAAAATTGCTTTATCTCATAAAATCAATAACTCGAATAGTAAATTATTAGATTATACTATTAAGAAAATTTCAGATTTTATTGATTTTCAATTGAAAGAGGAAGTTTCCTTATTTTCTAAGGATGTTTCTGTTAATTTAGAATATTTAAACAGGTTGTCAATCTATAACAATGGTTTTATCCAATTTGATAATCCTTCTGTTTTACATATGTCTATAAATTCATCTAACTTCAATGATTTTTTCAAAAAATATATAGAACTTAATCTTAAACCTCAAAAAAAGCAGATAGTTGATAAGGCTTTCAATAGAACTATAAAAAAGGTGTTTTTTGAACCATTAAAAGATGTAATTGATTTAAATTACAAAGTAAAAAAAGAACAGATACCCAACCTTTTTTTCGATTATACTTTAGATGGAATTGGTGTTAATGGGAGTGTTTACTCTGTCAAGTCAATAGATTTAAATTCAGAAAAACCAATAGATATAATTAGGCGTGAAATTTCAGATTTAGAGAGTTTGAATTACCGTCTTGATTTATTTAGTAAAGAATATTCTCTTGATGAAGATAACGCTAATCATTATCTTGTAATCGACCCTTATAAAGGTTCTAAATCATCGTACCATAAGTTGTATGAAATTTTAATGGAACAAAAAGAAGATGATTATCCATATTCTATAATCGATACAAATTTTTTACCATCTGTAACTGCTAGTATTAAAAATTCTGAATCAATAATTAAATTCTCTGATTTTATTGAAAGGGTAAGCCAATAAATTCCCCACAAAACAAAACCCAGTTTTTTGTGAAAAACAAAAACCCTCTGTCTTTTGTTTTGTTCCGCTCGCCAACGCGCTTGTAGTTTTTGGTTGCCAACCCTCACACAGCACATTACTTGTTTTATTTAAACTTTTATATTTTATTAAATAGGTACAATAAAAAAGTAAAAAGCTGTTGCCAACGCACAGACCAAAAACTACCCAAAGCTATGTTTACATAATACAAGTTATAGTAGCAAACGGCACTTTTCAAAGGTTTGCTATCGCAGTGTTAATGCATTTTGTAGCTATAACTGGTATTATGTAAAATATCCGCTCTGCCTTTACGCTCAATTCCGTTAATAAATTGAAAGTTTTGATATAAAAAACGAAAACCTTTTTATATAACTTTGCAATATGCAAGTCAGAAAATTATATAACACAAGAGCAATAGAATTTTATGGTGCAGATGTTTCAACACATCTAAAATTGCCTTTTGTGGCTAATGGTATAAGTGCAGGGTTTCCATCCCCAGCAGATGACTTTTTAGACATAAACATAGACCTAAATAAACATCTAATTAAAAACCCAAGCACAACATTTTATGGTCGTGTTCGTGGCGATTCAATGATAGATGCAGGTATTCACGATGGTGATTTACTAATTATTGATAAAAGTTTAGAACCTACAAATAACAAAATTGCTGTTTGTTTTATTGATGGTGAATTTACTGTTAAACGCATTGGAATAGAAAAAGACTGTGTTTGGTTAATTGCAGAAAATCAAAATTACAAACCTATTCAAGTCACTAAAGACAATGATTTTATCATTTGGGGTATTGTTACTAACGTAATCAAAAACCTATGATATGTTCGCACTCGTTGATTGCAATAACTTTTACGCTTCCTGTGAGCGTGTTTTTAACCCATCATTAAATGGTAAACCTGTAGTGGTTTTATCAAATAACGATGGTTGTGTTATTGCAAGATCCAACGAGGCCAAAGCGTTAGGTATTCCAATGGGCGCACCTGCATTTGAATATGCTAAAACATTTGAAAAACAAAACGTAAACGTTTTTTCTTCAAATTACGCTTTATATGGCGATATGAGTAGTAGAGTGATGAATCTACTTTCAGAGTTTACACCAGAAGTTGAAATATACAGTATCGATGAAGCATTTTTAAAGTTTATAGGTTTTGAACTTTTTAGCCTTCAGGAAATTGGAGTAACAATGCGTAATCGTGTAACAAAAGGTACAGGCATTCCAATTAGTATTGGCTTTGCGCCAACAAAAGCATTATCAAAAGTAGCCAATAAAATAGCAAAGAAGTTCCCGGAACGTACAAACAATGTTTATGTAATAGATAATGAAGAAAAGAGAATAAAAGCCTTAAAGTGGTTGCCAATCGAAGATGTTTGGGGCATTGGTAGAAAACACTCACAAAGACTTAAAAATCTCAATATTCATAATGCTTATCAATTTTCTCAACTATCAGATGATTGGGTGCGTAAAAATATGTCTGTAGTTGGTTTACGTCTAAAGCACGATTTAGAGGGTAAACCTACTTTAGATTTAGAAACTACTGCAAACAAGAAAATGATAGCAACAACACGCTCATTTGATGGAATGCTAACATCATATCAAGATATTAGAGAACGTGTATCTACGTTTGCTGTGTCTTGTGCAGAAAAATTGCGTAAACAAAAATCACAATGTAATATGCTTATGGTATTTTTGCATACCAACGGTTTCCGAAAAGATTTACCTCAATATGGTAGAAACATAGTTGTAAAAACAGAATTTCCAACCAATTCGAGCATAGATTTAGTTAAATATGCAGAAGCAGGTTTACAAGCAATTTATAGAGAAGGCTTTCATTATAAAAAAGCAGGTGTTATTGTTATGGGTTTAACCCCAAGTAATCAAAAACAATTCACACTATTTACTTCCGAAAACCCAAAACATCAACCAATAATGCATATCGTAGATAGGCTAAATAAAGCCTATGGTAACAATAAAATAAAGTTTGGTAGTCAATCATTAGGTAGACAATGGAAGATGAAACAAGAGCGCCTATCCCCACGATATTCAACCAATATTAATGAAATAATCGACATAAGAGTTTAATTAGTATATTTAATAACCTAAATAAAACTTTATGTGTTTCCATACTTCTCAAACTAAAAAAGTAATAGAGCTTGAAAACCGCTATGATGTTTCATTGACAAAGGATGACGCAAGAGAAGTGTATGATATTCCAAGATACCACTTAAACGGTTTTTCTCATCCTGATATGCTTATAATACCACAAGAAGGTCCATCAGCTTTAGCGCCTGCATTATGGGGTATAGTTCCAGGCAATAAAAAACCTGAACAATTAACCGATTATTACAAAGAAGCTGTTCGGTATGGAGGAGGTCTCAATGCTCAATCTGAAAAATTATTTAATCATTTTATATACAAAAATTCAGCCTTAACAAGACGTTGTATAATTCCAGTAACAGGATTTTTTGAACCTCACGAATACAAAGGAAAAAAATTTCCATTTCATATAAAAAATAAAAACAATGATGTATTGTCTTTAGCAGGTTTATATACAATAATTGGCGATGTTGTTACCTTTACCATTCTTACTAAAAAAGCATCACCATTATTTGCAAAAATTCACAATAAAAAGAATAGACAACCGGTAATACTTCAAAAGGACTTTGAACAAGAATGGTTAAAAGATGATTTAAACGAAAACGGAATTAATGAATTAATTAATCTAAATTTTAATGAAGAGGTATTAGATACATACACAGTAAGTCGTGATTTATTTAGTCCAAGAATCAATTCAGATACAGCATCAATTATCGATGAAGTAAAATATGAAGGTATAATAATCTAAATTGTTTTAATTATTAGTTATCTCATTCAAGCTGCACAAAACCATCGTTAAGTCCAAGTTTTCCTTACCTCAAGTCTTTGTTTGTTTCATTTCGTTAACAAATATGAATAGTAACAATTGTGTTGTCCTTTTGCTATTTAATTCATTGAAAGATTGTATTTTAGCCTAGAAGTATAACCGCTAAAAAAAAGAAACGCATCATTTCTGATGCGTCGGGCCAAGGATACTATCCTTGGTGATGTTTTATAGTGCAAATTTACAATAATAATTTGAAAGTATTTAAAAAAAATGTTAAAAAAGAAAGGGTTATTGTCTACGTAGATGGTTTTAACCTTTATTTTGGGATGACCTCAAAATATAAAAATACCAAGTGGCTTGACTTATATTCACTATCCAAAAGTCTTTTAAAATCTAATCAAACACTTGAAGAGGTTAGATATTACACTGCAATGATTTCAAACAACGATGCAAAAGTTAAACGTCAAGTTTCTTATGTTGATGCTTTAAAAAATTCTGGCGTTACAATAACATTAGGTCATTACAAAAAAAAGAAAAAACACTGTCGGTCTTGTAAATCAACTTGGTTTACGCACGAAGAAAAAATGACAGATGTAAATATCTCTGTTGATTTAATTAAACACGCAATGGAAGATAGATATGATGCTGCAATGTTAATTTCAGGTGATAGTGATTTAGTTCCACCTATAAATGCAGTACACTCATCTTTTCAAAAAAAGAGAGTTTTTGTAGCATTTCCCCCAAATCGTGCAAATGATGATGTACGTCGTGTAGCAAAAGGTTATTTTACAATAGGTAGAAAAACACTTATCGATAACCAATTTAGCTCAACAATTAATTTAGCTAATGGCAAAACTTTAACTAAACCAAAAGATTGGTTATAATTACCAATAAATCCACTTTTCCCCACCACCCAAGTCAGCGGTTATAAAAAAATAGGTTTATAAAGTGTAGTACTACGCCATAGCATATTACTTTTTTTCGTACCTCAAAAAAGCAATAAGCTATTGTCTAAAAGTCCCGTATAAGTAGCTTGTTTAAATGCTGTTTTATCAAACAACTATTTAAAACGCTACCCATACAAACGCTTCATCCAACGCTCAATTTGGGTCTAAAACCTATTTTTTTAAGTGTTAATTCCCCAGAAAAGTTATATTTATAGTATGAAACAAATGATTGAAGATTTATTTGATTTATTCTTTCCTCACGATTTAGATGAAAACGGTAATAAAATCGTAAATCCAGAAGGAGATGATTCTTATGGTACAAAACTTTTCACAATCATTATGCTTGTTATAATTGTAGTATTGGCAGGTATAACATTAAATTAATAAAAGATAGCAAATATATGTGGCTTCCTACAGCCAACGCTAAAAGGCTATAAAGCTCAAGCCTACGGTTTTTTAAAAAACTTTTTATTACTACTTCAAAGCAATTTTTCGTTTTGCTTATAGCATTTTCCATTTAATTAAAATTCCTAAAAAACTTTTTTAAAAAAAGCTTGACAGCCTTACCCAAGCCACAAAGCGGAAGGCTTTCTTTTTTTAATTTTTTTCTTTTTCATTTTCAAAAAAAATATGTGTGAGCGTAGCGAACTTTTAATTGGATAGCTATGCCTTATTTTGAAATGAAAACCCACCAAATCGGAAGAACCTACTCGAACCCTCATTTTTTTATCCTAAACAAAGGGCTTAACAGCGGAAAACCGCTCTCAAATCCTTGTCCAAACTGTTTTGTAATAATCACAAAAACCGAAGCAGATAAAAACACGCTTTTTCACTTGTCTATGATGTTGCAAATAGGCGGTTTTTACGCTTATTATTTAAAAGGTAGTGTTATTCCGTTTATTTCTGTAGATGATTGCAAAAAAACGCTTAAAAATGGCATCAAATCTTCTCATATTGTCAGCGACCAGATGCAAAAACACATAAAAGCGGTTGAGGTTATCAGTAAAAAGGAAAAAGAGCTACAAAATGTCATTGATAAAATGGCAGTTTTAAAGGTCGCATACATCCGTAATTGTTTCAAACTAATGCAAACTAAAGAAGCATAATGCAAAGGCATCAGACAAGCCCAAAACAGTAACAAAATGGCATAATTCTCGTTATATTAGTAACGTAAAAAAGGTTTAAAAGCAATATCAAGTCCATACCAAGTCCGAACAAGTATTAATTTTAAATTGTTATAAAAATGGGAAAAATTCCACAGGGTATTCTAGGAAGCTTATCAGGAAAGGTAGGTAGTATTATTGGCGGTAGTTGGAAAGGTATTGACTATATCAGAATCAAGCCAGCAAGCGTAGCGAATCCGCGAACAGAAGGGCAGGTAAATCAGCGTAATAAATTTACTATTACATTGGAGTATCTTCAAGCAACAAGCGATTTTATTAAAGTTGGATATAAGGCTTTTGCTGTTAAGAAAACAGAATTTAATGCTGCAATGTCTTATGTGTTAAATAATGCAGTAGGAGGTATCGCACCTAACTTTACAATCGATTATTCTTTAGCTTTATTAAGTAGAGGTTCTTTGTCAAGTGTTTTAAATGGTTCAACCGATTTAGCAACACCAGGACAAGTAACTTTTGATTGGGATGATAACTCGGCAGAAGGTAATGCAAACGCAACTGATAAAGCGATGGTATTAGTTTACAATCCAAGTAAAAAAGAATCTGTATCAATTCTTGATGGTGCTGATAGAACTGTAGGTTCTCAAGTAATTACTATACCGAATACCTATGCAGGAGACACAGTAGAGCTATTTATGGCGTTTGTTTCTGCTGATGGTACACAAGTATCGAATAGTGTGTATTTAGGCTCTGGTACGGCAGCTTAATAACTTTAAGTTTAAATACATATTGAAAACCGTTTCTATTAATTTAGAAGCGGTTTTTTTATATTTTTAGATCACTTCAAATGATAGGTAAAAATGTTATACCTATGTTGTACCCTTTTTTAATTAATCTTTTAAAACCCTTTATTTATAAGGGTTATTTGAGTTAATTAATATAATACATTGTTGGCGGTAGTTTTTATTCCGCACTTTGAATTGGTGTACAAATCTCAATTATAAATCCATTTAAATCACGCAGATAACCAACTTTTTGCCCCCAAGGTTTTGTTACCGTTTCTTCCAAGAGTTCAGCTCCACTTTTAATTGCACTTTCCATTACTTTCTCAACTTCTGTGGTCGTAAATGCTAATTCAATTCCAAATGGTTTTTCACTTAATTTACTCTCTGTAAATCCTTTTTTAAAGTTAGAATTGCCAAGTCCAAGATTCGCAAATGCGATTGTGGTAGTTCCTGAATTAATTTCCCCATAATCGTTTTCTGGTGTCAAGAATTTTTGCTCAAAGCCAAATGCTTTTTTGTAAAACTCCATTGTTTTTGGTACGTCCGAAACGTAAAGAATTGTGTAAGCGTACTGAATGTCCATTTTTAATGTTTTAGATTGTTGATATTTAACAATACTTTCTTCTGTGCTGTTATCTTTGTTTTTGCAGGAAATTAGTAAGGCTAAACTAATTGATAAAAGCCAAATTTTCATATCGTTGATTTTTTCACAAAGTTAGTCGACTGGATAAAGTCTGCTTTGTAAAAAAACGACATTACCTAAAACAATTCGGATTTTCGCCTGAAATTCGCTTGAATTCATAAGTCATATGTGAATTGTCAAAAAATCCCATATCGAATGCTATTTCTAAAAGGCTCATATCTGTTGAAGTAGCTATTGTTTTTTTTGCATTCTTGAAACGCACAATATTTGCAAATTCTTTTAGGGTCAAACCAATATAATTTTTGAAACGTCTTTCCAATTGCCTTAAACTTATATGATGTGATTTTGCTAAATCTCCAATATTTACAACTCCGTTGAATAGCCTTATATTTTTTGTTACCGACAAAATCATTTGGTCTTGTCTTTCGTAATTTTCTCTAAAGGATGTCTCTATAAAATTTTCGAGAAAGTTCACTTTATCTGTAATGGTTTCTAATTCATTTAGTTGATTTAAACTAACAAGGTTTTTTGTTGGAAATATTTGTGACAATTCAACCCGTAAGTTTTTGGTTTCGTTAAGCGGTATTTTGGATAAAGAGCCGAACTTTTCGGTTTTGAAACGAATTCCGATTAAATTCGATTCTGTCGCTAATTCCATTCTCTGATAATTTGTCATTACTCCCGACAAAAAACCTTTGTTTTGGTTTAAGTCAAAAATTAAATCCGCACACGTATCAGGTAATACTTTGAAATTCTCACTCGTTTTATTTTTCGAAAAAGTCCAAAAAGAGTCAATTAAATCGTCAAGTCCTTTTGATGGTTTTATTTCTTGGTACATTGTTTTCTTTAATTACCGCCAACGTGTTTGTGTAAGATTAGTTGCGTGGTTTAAGCACCTAATTTAGCAAATACAAACCAAATAGAAAATCCGCGAGGATTTTCGTAAGTAGGCTTGCACCAAGCAATTAATTTTACACGGTGTTGGCAGTAGTTATTTTATCATCCAAATGGTGGTTCTAACTTCGGTGAAATAGTTTCATTTAGAATTTCCTCATATTCCTCAAAAAACTTTTCAGCTAATTTTTTCAATTTTAAAGTAACTAAATCAAGGTCAGAACTCTCAAATATCATTAAATGTGAATTACCATATTTATGAAAAGACCTAGTGATTAAAACTTCTGAATTTTTAACTTCTTCAATTTCAATTTCATCATTTGCTAATTTACCCTCAAATAATCTTCCCTCTATTAATAAAACAGGAAAATAGAAAGCACAAGTATTTTTTCGTTCATTGATTTTTTGTGAAAAATATTCACAAGCTTTTGTAACTGATTGAACAGCCTCATATGATTTATCAACTCCTTTGTGAAATGCTGTTTGAATAGAGTATCCAATGCTTCTGTTATTTTTAAAGAAAAGGTCAGACTTATAATCTTCTTTTCCGTTTATTGATTTTATAAAATATTCTCCATTTTTAGTAAAATAAACAGGAAGTTCTTCTCCAATATGGTTCAAAATCTTATCATTCTTTAGGACTATCCAAGGTTTGTCATTAGATTTTTTACATTCAATAACAAAAGTAATATGAGTCCAAGTGTTATTTATTCTTTTAAACTTACTGGCTATAATATCTGTTTCTCGAAATTTTTCTGTTTCAAAATCTTGATAGTAAACAGATTGAGCAACTTCAAAATCTTCTTTCAATAGAGAGTTTACAAATTTCATTTCAAGAGGAAATCCTCCTTTCAGTAACCAATCCTTGATTTTATTCTCCATCTGTTTCGTTTAATTACTGCCAACGGCTTCGTGTTATGATGTGTTGCGTTGATAAGGAACTAAGTTAGTAAAAAGTCACGAACCAGAGGAAAATCCGTAGGATTTTCCGAGTAGGCTAGTGGTAGCAATACATTATACACGTTGTTATAAACTGGTACGACACATTTGAGTAATCACGATTAGATAAAGAGCGTTGGAGTACGAGTAATCACATTTAGCGAGTTTGAGTAATCAGAATAAGCCATAAGAGTTAAAAATTCCGCAAACAAGCTCAAAATCCGTTAGATTAAGAAATTCCGAGCGAGTAAGATTCCGATTCTGTAAATTTCGAAAACTTCATTTGGTTGTTTTGGAGAATACTTGCTTAAACACAAAAAAAAATCGCGAAAAAAAACCAGGCTTTTTTTCGCTACAATGAAATTCAGAGTTTGAGTGAGAACAAGTTCCGAAGTTTAAATTTTAGTAATTCAATTTCGTTTGGAGTTACAATTTCGGAGTACTTGTTTGTAACGGTCTCGTGTATGAGCAGTAGCGGATTTCAAGCCACTAAACTGTCAGATAGCACAGACCTTTGATTAATGTTTTTATGTTTCAAATTAGCACTCAACCCGCTATTGCTTATACACAATGTTGTGCGGTCGTACTTTTTTTCATTCCGTTTGTCAGTCAGCGTTGGCGAAAGACATACTCTTTTGCAATTTTTGGTTGCAGCGTTGGCATGTGCGAATTGCAAATGTGTATGGCTTTGTGCGTTGGCTTTCATTCTACATTGCTCTTTCTTGATATAAATGTTCTTGAAATCCGATAAAGGTTTCTCTAATCGACTTTATATCTCCTAATTCTCTCTTTGCATCTGCAATCGCTTTGTATTTCAATTCCAATAAGTCAGGAAGTTTTGAATCGTCCAATTCGTTAACTCCTTCTTTTACGTATTGCTCCAATACAAAATTTAAAAACTCTTGTTGTTTTTGGTTGTAATCGTTCAATTGAATTTTCGCTCTTCCTGCACGTTCTAATCTCGGAACAAGGTCTTTGTGATAAGCAACGTAACTCAATACATCAAAAAGGTCGCTGTCTTCTCCATGTATCAAGTTTCTTAAATCTTCTAATTGAGTATTGGTATATCCTTTTTCGCTTAATTCTGTCAGTAGTTTTTTTCTTGTACTTGGCAAACTCCAAATCTTTCGTAATTCACTTTCGCTTTTGAAGAATTCTGGTAAATCGCCAAATAGTTGCTCGATAAATTCCGCTGACGAAATTGGTTTTCCTGTTGGACTCCAAAAAGACGTTTTAATCATTGAATCAATTTCACGCACTTTATTGTCCGACAATTTTACTTTTATCATTTGCCTTGGTGGCGTTTCACAAACGCAAGGGATATTATCACATTCAGGACATGGTTCTGGTTCAGGTCGTTCACAAACACATGGTCTTTCTCCACAAATGTTGCAAGGTCTTGGTACTCCGCCTCCTGTTGGTGGTTCCGGTTCTAATGGTTCTCCATCCCATTCTGGGTCTTGGAAATGATTGTGAGCATTCACAAAATCGAAAATTGTGAAATAGTCTTTTCCATCAAATAGGCGAGTTCCTCTACCAACAATTTGTTTAAACTCAACCATTGAATTTACAGGACGCATTAAAACAATGTTTCTGATTTCAGGTGCGTCAACTCCTGTACTCAATTTTTGAGAAGTGGTTAAAATGGTTGGAATGCTCTTTTCGTTGTCTTGAAAATCTCGTAAATGTTGCTCTCCAATTTTTCCATCATCCGCTGTTACTCTGTGGCAGTAGTTTGTATTTCTGCTTGTTGCATATTGATTGATTAAATCTCTAACTGCTGCTGCATGAATTTGAGTAGCACAGAAAACCAATGTTTTCTGATTTTGATTTATCAAATCCATAAAGAGTTTTACTCTATATTCTTCTCTTGCCTTTATCTCAATGATTCTGTTGAAATCAGCTTCTGTATATTCTCGTCCTTCTTCAATTTCGCCTTCCACTTCATCATCAGAAGTGTAGGTGTAATCATCAATGGTCGTGTCAATTTCTTTGACCTTAAAAGGCGTTAAGAAACCGTCATTGATTCCGTCTTTTAATTTGTAACTGTAAACTGGGTCGCCAAAATAGTCATAAGTATCACCGTTTACATCTCGTTTTGGTGTTGCAGTTAAACCCAATTGAACAGCAGGTGAGAAGTAGTCCATTATGGCACGCCAAGAACTTTCGTCATTTGCACCACCTCTGTGGCACTCGTCAATAATTATAAAATCGAAAAAATCATTTGGGTATCGACCAAAATTAAAATTTACTACATCATAAACCACTTGTGGTTCAGCAGCTTGTCTTTGGTCTTCAAGTTCTGTTTCTGTTTGCACATTGGTCATGAAACTTTGAAAAATGGTAAAAAAGACATTACCATTTTTAGGCACACTACCTTTCTTCCTTATCTCGGAAGGGCGAATACGAACTTTTATATTTTCGTCTATGGTGTCGAATGCATTGAAAGCATTAAAAGCTTGGTCTGCCAATATATTTCTATCAGCCAAAAATAAAATTCTTGGTGCTCTGCTTGCATCACGTCTTAAATTCCATTTGGCGTGAAACAGTTTCCAAGCGATTTGAAAAGCTATGGCTGTTTTTCCTGTTCCTGTGGCTAATGTTAGTAGGATTCTATCTTTTTTCTCTGCTACAGCTTCCAACACTTTGGCAATGGCATTTTGTTGGTAATATCTTGGTTGCCAAGTTCCACCTCTGTCTTCAAAAGGAATCGAAAACAAGCGTTCTTTCCAATTGGCAATCTCAACTTTGTAATCTTCTTTGGGTGTTGGGTAGGTCATTTCCCAAAGCTCATCAGGTGTTGGATATTTTGACACATCACCTTCTGTACCTTCTTGCATATCTACACCATAAATCTGCAACCCATTGGTACAATAGGTAAAACGAATATATAAACGCTCTGCATAATCTTTGGCTTGTCCTAAACCTTGTGTGTAATAGTCATCTCTTTTTTTGGCTTCAACAATTCCTATTCGTCTGTTTTTATACTCCAAAACATAATCGGCAAACAAAGGTGTAGCACGTCTATTTTGACCAATAAGACGACCTTTTGTAATAGGAAACTCCAAACGCAAACGACTGCCTTCAATAATGCCCCAACCTGCCTCACGTAAAGCAGGTTCTATTAAATCATGTTTGGTTTGTGCTTCATTCATACTAATAAACTCTTTGTTTCCAACCGTTTCTAGGTTTTGGTGTTATTTGACGCATAAAATTATTGAAGTCGGCTGCATATCTGCCTTCTTCTGGTACTATGCCTTTTTTGATTAATCGCTCGTCAATGATTAGATATAATTCTCTGAAAAAGTCCTTTGCAGCTTTCGGATAATTGTCATGATAACCTGCTTCAATTCCTAAATATTTCTTTGAAGCGAAACACACCAAATCGCTCAACTGAACCATTGGATTTTTTTCTGAATCAATTGGATAACTAAATTCTGAAATCCATTTAACTCTTTTAGTTTTGGTTGGGTGAAATCTTCTATGTTTTGTTAAGGTTTCAATTTCCGTTTTTAAACCGTCTTTCTCGTCAATAATTACCATGCCTCTTGCAGTTGACCCGAGTCTTGCTTTTACAAACCATTCAATTGTTGTAATGCCATTGTCATAGCAGAGTAAGTATGGCGTTTTTAGTTCAACATGGTCTTTGTTTCTGATTGGTGCTACATCATAAGCGTTAAGCTGATTCTTATCTACTGCGTGAAGAAATATTTGGTGTCCTCTTGTTTGCAAAAGAGTTAATAAGTCTATGGCAAGTTTGTTTCGTCTTGCTCGGTCATGACCTGCAAATAGCCCATCACCATTTGGGCTTAACAGTTCGTGAGAGTGTAGCTCAAAGTTATCTGGGATCGTACCACCAAAATATGCTTTGACTATTTTTTCAAATTCTCCATGAGTTTTGTTCCAACCTTTATCTTTTACAATAACACCTCCTAAAGTGAAAATAGGCGATTCAGGATTGGTTAAATCCCTTAAATTACATCCTGCTTCATCTATATAAAAAAAGTGCATATTAAATCGTGTTTGGTTTGTGCTCCGTTCATTTTAATCTTCTACTAACTGATTATCATTGATTAAAAAAGGCAAGCCAAACACAGATAATTTCAATTCTTCAATTAATTTGGTATTTGCTTTTATATTCAATTCAACCTGGTCTGTTATTTCTTTCATTCTGTCTAATACTTCCACGATATTGTTTTGAATTTCAATAGGTGGTATTATTAACGGACAATTTAAAATATCTGCTTTTCTCAGGTTTGTTTGATTTTCACCATTGTTGAATTTTAAATAGTATTTATTTCTATTTAATTGATAATAAAGAAACTTGCTGTTAAACCTATCAGAGCGAATTGCACATATACGTTGATTTAGAGAGTATTTGTCATCTTCATCAATTAAAAAACACTTGGCAAGTGCTTTTCCATTAGGTACATCACTCATTACTAATACAACGTCATTTTCATATAAGGGAAAAATTTGGTTAAGAGTAAATTTTCTGATATCACCGTCAGAAGAAATAAACTTTGAGTTTACTACTACGAATTCTCCATTACTGTCAATGGCTTTTTCATGAGCCTTACCATTAAAAAATTCACATGATTCTCCAACGGTACTTATTTCCCAATCATCTTGTCTGTTTGCATCAAGAGTTTGCAGGTATCCTTGAAAAAAATTGTCATTAAGCAATTGGTTTGTTTCATCATTGAGACTGTTAATTTCTTCTACAATCTCATTAGGTAATCTATCTGAAATTTCTTCAGCTTTATTTGGGTTTGAAATGGTTAAATCATAAGTGGAACCATCAATTTCAGAAATTGGCGTAATCCAAGATATGTCTGATTGCTCAAAGCTATTTTGCTTTTCAAGAAAATCGATTAAATCATTATCTGTTATAGGTGAACGTTTACCAAGGCTTCTGTCTACTTTAAGCTCGTATGTCCAAATTCTTTTAGTCGGTGAACCTTTGGTAAAGAAAAGTACAACTGTCTTTTGTCCTACTCCTGTAAATGTTCCAACTGGTAAATCAAGGATTGTGTGTAAATCACAGCTTTCCAATAAATGCTTTCTTAATGATATTGAAGCATTATCAGCGTTGCTTAAAAAAGTGTTTTTGATTACAATGGCTGCTCGACCGCCTGCTTTTAAACTTTTGATAAAATGCTGTAGAAACAGCGAAGCTGTTTCTCCTGTTTTTATGTCAAAGTTTTGTTGTACTTCTTTTCGTTCTTTTCCACCAAATGGTGGATTTGCAAGAATTACGTGATAACGGTTTTTCTCTTGAATGTCACGTATGTTCTCCCCAAGTGTATTTATGTGGATTAGGTTTGGTGCTTCAATGCCATGAAGAATCATGTTCATAATTCCAATCACATACGCCAAGTTCTTTTTCTCTTTTCCAAAGAGTGTTTCTTCTTGTAGCGTTTTAAGATTGTCGGTGGTTTTCTCCATACGCTCGTACAAATACTCATATGCTTCGCATAAGAAACCACAAGAACCTGCCGCACCGTCATAGATTTTTTCGCCAATTTGTGGGTCAACAACATTTATCATCGCACGAATAAGCGGTCTTGGTGTGTAGTATTGTCCACCATTACGACCTGCATTACCCATGTTTTTTATCTTGCTTTCGTACAAGTGGCTCAACTCGTGTTTATCGGTTGAAGCACGGAAAGGCAGTTCGTCTGCATATTCCAAAATTTCACGCAGGTTGTACCCACTTTGGATTTTGTTTTTCAGTTCAGAGAAAATTTCTCCAATCTTGTATTCGATGGTTTTGGGGTTGTCGGCTTTTTGTTTGAATTCAGCCAAGTATGGAAACAACTTGTTGTCTACAAACTGAACCAAATCTGGTCCTGTCATGGCTTTGTGGTGGTCGAGTTTTCCGTCTGCTCCTTTTGGCATTGCCCAATTTGGCCAACGGTATTCTTCATCTAAAATGAAGTTGTATTCTTCTCCACGTAGTTCTGCTTCGTCTGCTTTGTCTTGTTCCAATTCATCCAAGTAGCGTAGGAACATCACCCAAGAGGTTTGTCCTATGTAATCTAATTCGCTGTCTGCTCCTGAATCTTTGTAGAGCAGGTCATCTATGTTTTTAAAAGTCTGTTCAAAACTCATATTTCAGTTTCTTCTTTTTTATTTCGTTTAGAGCGTTGGCAAAAAAACAGCTCTTTTGGTTTTTCAGCGTTGGCTTTTGTGTCGGCAAAAACCAAATGTGCTGTTTGTGCGGTTGGCTTTTCTTGTATGCCGCACAACGTTGTTGTATATGGAACGTTGCGTTGGGTTAAACTCTGTTTTAATTAATTTACTCTTATTTTTGGTTTTAAAATAGTTTTTCCAAATGTGCGAGGAAAAGCAATGTTTTATATACGGTGTTACCTGCTGTATTTTTATTCCGATTTGTTTATATTAGTTGTCTAAAATTAATCAATTATGTCAAGACAACCTGTTTCTAATGCCGATTTTATTTCTCTGACCGAAAAAGCATTTTTAAATGTCCAATTTTGTTACTCTTTACCTACTGAAGATAAAATAGATTTTAAAAACTGTATCGTTACAACATTTAGTCCGAAATATAAAAGTAAAAGGGTTTATAAATCTGTTGGTTTTTATACAAACTTAAACGATAAATGTCTAAATTCGTTAGAAGGTGACTATGCTTATATCTCTACAGATTTTGATTTGGATTCTGTTCATTCTATTGTAGATAAAATTAAATCAGTCCACTCTATCGAGTAGGTTCGTCATCTGTTCCTACAATACGGTCAATTGTTCGTCCTTCGTATCCCGCTCCTGAATTCCAAGAACCTGTCATAACAAAATCCCAAATTCCATTTGCCATTGGTAAATTTACATCTCCTGTTTGTGGGTCGTGAGTTAGTGTTACAGCATATAATCTAGTCAGAGAATGGTCCATTTCTCCTCTTCGTGTTCTAAATTTCATAAATGCTTCTAAATCTTTTATCTCCATTCGTTTGTTGTTTATATTAGTTGTTTAATTTAATTAATTATGGATAAAAATCCTTCTAAATACTTTGATAAAATTCTCACTTTTCTTTCTTCCGATTATAATCGTACATTTACTATCAATGAAGTTGTAAATCATATTTATAAGAAAGAAATAAAAAACAATAGTAAAATCTCTAGTGGTTTAGATGGGCTAATTGCTGACAGTCCTTATAAATCAAACATAATTAATGCTATTATGTTTCTTAATTCAGAGGGTTTAGTTGCTTATGATAAGTCAGAAGAGACTGTTTTTATAAATACTAAAGGTTTCGTAAAGAATAAAACAGAAGGATTTGTTTCTGAAATTCGCAATAAAAAGGCTAACCTTTGGTTACAAAGACTTGCTTGGTTAGTCGCAATACTGACTTTTATCTTTTTTGTCTTTAGTAAAATTCCTAAAGAATGGGTTGAAAAAATCTTTTAGTCTTTCTATATTCTTTTCCCTATTTATAATAAGAGTTATCAATGTTGTCAATATAACTCCATACCCAACAGCGTTGATTATCACATTCTCAAATTCCATTCGTTTGTTGTTTTTTCCACAACGTTGCTCCATATTGCAGGTAACGTGTTTGTGTTATGGCTAGTTGCGTTGGCAAGAACTAAGTTAGTAAAAAGAAACGAACCATTAGGAAAATCCGCTAGGATTTTCCGAGTACACATTGACTAGCAATTAGTTATACACGTTGTTAGCAACTGTTATATTTCTACTTTCTGTCCGTCGTGTAAAACTCTGTAATATTTACCTTTTTCTATGAGTAAACCTTCTGATTCACTATTGGGAAAGTTTTTATGATAATCTTTCGGATGCTTTACGTCAATTCCTATTACTTTTCCATTAAACTTTCTATTCACTTTAGACTGAAGTGTGTGGCCAACTACAATTGATTTAGCATTAAAATTCTGAAGACCCAGTTCAACATCTTCTTGGGTTAAATCGTCTTTAAAATAGCCTCTATACCAAGAAATTCCTGTATGGGTTGAATTTAAAAACTGTTCTTTGGTTTTTTTGAGTTTGGGATAAAATGGTTTATAATAATTATTGCTCGTAATCTCATTGACTTCATCTATGCTCAAATTATAATCAACTAAATCTGGATGTATTCCTCCGTGTGTGAAAAGTGTGCCGTTAATGAGTTCCATTGTGTTTTTACTTGACATCCATTTACCTATAAAAGAATTTGAATTGTACAATTGATGTTGTTGTTTTTCTAAAATTGAAGCAACGTGAAAATACTTTGGGGATGAAGAATCATAATTTCCTTGCATATTTTTCAATTCGTGATTACCCAAAATAAAATGAACAAAACCACCCTTTTTTATAGCATCTTGTTCTAATTTGTATATAAACCATAGGACTTGGGTTGTTGAAAAACCTCTATCAACAAAATCTCCTACTAGAACTAAATGCCCAGTATCAAATATCCAGTTTAAGTTTTTGTCGATAACCTTGTTGTTAATAAGAAAATCACGAAACGTTTTATAGCCACTTTCTATATCAGAAATTGCTAAAATTTTATTAATATCATTATAGGTACTTAAGGGCTTTTTGATGTCTGCATTTATAGAAAATTCAAAGCGTGTCGAATCAAGTGGGAAGTAACAAAAAGCTGGAATTTTTGAGTTTGTTGAATGTTCTTTTTGTTCTAGAAAGAAGCCATCATTTTGATTTCCTTTAATATAATTTACGTTTAAAATACTATCATTTTTATAAAAAACATAAGGTCCATCTTTATCCCAATCCATCATTTTAGGATTATCTCCATAGTGCATACTTGCTCCGTGATAAAGACCAAATAGAATTACTGAAATAGTGATGATTAAAAATGTTATGAATACGTGTTTTACGTATCTAAGAATTCTTTTTTTCATTATTTGTGATTTTAATTTCAGCAAACATAAATCGAGTTATTGTACGTGTATAATAATAGTGATATACAACCTTGGTAGATGTACAAAGAATTTTGTAACGTATGTAAAGTCATTTCATCACGCTTTAGCCTCCTTACAAAACCTTGAATTAGATGTTTGTCAACCTTTTTGTGAAAGGTTATTTATACTTCTATTTTTGTCGTATGAAAACCAAAAAACGCAATAAGAAGTGGGTGATACTATTTTTAATATCAGTTGCTTTAATACCTATACTAATTACAATTTATGAAGTCATTTTTACAGATGATAAATCCGTTGTCTTTCTAGGAAATTACAATTCTAAAATAGCTATAATTGTTATTTCCTATTATGTTCTGCTTCTTGGTTTGGGCGTTTATTGGTTTATTCGTCAGCTTATTTTTATTGCAAAGCTGAAAAGCGAACAATCAAAAGTTGAATTAATGCTCTTAAAAAGTCAAGTTAGTCCGCATTTTTTCTTTAATATGCTTAACAATTTATATGGTTTGATAAATAAGGACGTAATAAAAGCACAAGAATTAATTTTAAAATTATCTGATATGATGCGTTACAGCATCTACGAAAGTGAAAATGAAACGGTAACCTTAAAAGAGGAAGTTGATTATTTAAAGAATTACATTGAGCTTCACAAAATGCGTTACCACAAGAATATAGTAGTTGACTTCAAGTGTAATATCGATGAAAATAGAAGAGTTGCTCCGTTGCTATTTATAATTCTTTTAGAAAATGCTTTTAAACACGGCGTTGAGAATTTAAGGGAAGATGCGACCGTGACAATCAATTTAACTTCATCAGAAAGCAATATAAAGTTTACGATAGAAAATGATTTTGATAGTTCTGAAAACTTGAAAAAAAAGCCTGGAATTGGTTTGAAAAATTTAAAACGAAGATTAGAATTGACGTATCCAAATAAGCACAGCTTGTTGTTTTCGAATACCGAAAATACTTTCAATGCACAATTAACTTTAAACTAATATGATTACTTATTTAATTATTGATGATGAGCATATAGCACACGACATTATAAAAGACTATTGTGATTTATTGCCAAATATGGAATTAATGAAAAATTGTTACGATGGATTGGAAGCATTTGAATATCTGAATAAAAATGAGGTGGATTTGATTTTTTTAGACTTGAATATGCCCAAACTGAAAGGTTTTGAATTTCTTAAAACATTAAAAAATCCGCCAAAAGTAATTGTGACAACTGCCTATAAAGAATTCGCTCTTGAAGGATATGAACTTAATATTTCTGACTATTTATTAAAACCCTTTGGGTTTGAACGCTTTTTAAAGGCGATTAATAAAACGTTCAGTACATCAAATACACAAGAATCTATCTCGTTTAAAAGCAATGTAGATTCAAAGCGTATTTTTCTTCGAAGCAATAAAAAGTATATACAAGTAGAAACCGATATTGTTTTGTTTATCGAAGCATCAGGAAATTACACAAAAGTGATAACAAAAAACGAAACCATTACTGTTCGAGAAAAAATATCGAACGTATTAGATTTGTTACCGAAAGAAGGTTTTTTGCAGGTTCATAAATCATTTGCTGTTGCTCCAAAGCATATTAAAAGTATCGAGGGAAACAGGATATTTATTTCAGACCATATTATTCCTATTGGTAAATATTATAAGGCTAATGTTAATCGATTATTGAAGTAAGTTTTTTCTAATAGTTGCTAACTGGTTATATCCAAACAAATATATCGTTTTTTGAGTATTATGTTCCGGATATGACAAGTTTTTGCTTTTGTTTATCAGTGTTCATATATTGATTTACAGCAATATCTAAAGGGCTTTTAATCATCAGTAAATCCTTTTTGGCAACATGTGTGTAAATCATTGTAGTTTCTGGTTTTGCATGACCTAATAGCTCCTGTATGTATCTTAAATCAATACCATCTTCTAATAAATGTGTGGCATAGCTATGACGCAATGTGTGCGGTGTAACTCGTTTGTAAATTTTTGCTAAACGACAAGATTTTTTTAAAAATTGACGTACACTTTCTGCACTGTATTTTTGATGGCTTTGTCCTTCAACAAAATACCGTTTAGGCACATAAGTGATCATATAGTTATGCAATAGCGGTAAAAAACTTTCAGCAACAATCACATAACGGTCTTTTCTGCCTTTTGAATTCTTAATTAGAATTTGCCTTCTTCTAATATCAATATCTCTTAATTCTAAATTTATTAGCTCACTAATTCGAAAACCACATGAATAAATCATAGCAATAATAGCTCTGTGTTTTAAATTTTTTGTGACTCTTATTAGTTCAATAACTTCATTTTTAGAAAGTACTGTTGGTAAATACCTGTCTCTTTTTGGACGTACCAATTCAATAGTGTCAAAGGCAATTTCCGGATAAAACGTTTTGAAAATTTTTAAAGCACTTATAAACTGTCGTTGTTTACTAATAGAATATTTTCTTTTAATATATACGTCTTCAATATATAGCTCAATTGCTCTATTTGTTAATTCTTCTGAAGGTGATTTGTGATAATAAGCTAAAAAATCTGCTACTAATAGAGTATACGTGTCAATGGTGCTTTTGCTGTAGCGTTTCCCTTTTAAATATTTAAAAAATCCATTTAAAATATCACGTTGATTTGAAGTAAGCAAACTCACATTGTGTTCTATTTTTAAAACTGGTGTATTCACAACTTCAGTGTCGTCTATGATGTAATTTTTTAATGTGTCTCGAATGGTTTTTAAATTCTTTTCTGAACGCTCAACATACCAACATTTTAAAAATAGACTCCACTTTCTTCCTGGAATTGTTTTTACCAAATCAATAATGGCATCATTGTATTTGAAACAAATTAGTATTTGCTCAGCTTTGTTATGATACTTTATTTTTAGAGTAATATCAGGTTGTTTCATAAGTACAAGATTAAATTATCCAATCATGTAATGTAGAAAATTATCTAAACAAAAGCAAGTAAAGTGAGTCTTAAATTTAGAGGAAACAGAAGTCTTTTTATTCGTTATTAAAGTCCAACAACTCATCAATCGTATTTGCTGTAACCGAATGATAGTTAGGTCGGGATTTTTTATAAATGGCTAAGGCTTCTTCCGTTTTACCATTTTTTTCGAAAGCTTTAAAAAGGGTATTCACATACCAACGTCTGCCAACTCGAATCAGAAAGTCTTCAATATTTTGATCTACGTTATTTCCGTGATAATCTAAATTTATCGCTTGTTCAAACCACACCATTGCAATGTGTGAATTGCTGGCATTACTTAGATTAAAAGCATCGTCCAATCGCATCATGTCTTTAGCTGTCATAGTTTCTGGGAAGTTTCTGATAAAGTGAACCCACTCTAAAGTTGTCCAGTCTTTTGTAATGGAAGTATCAATAGTATCGCTTTCTAAAAACTGCTCTAAGGCTTTTTCAGCGTTGACAAATTTATCTGAGCTGATTATAGCTTGGTTAGACGGAATACCTGGTTGATAAATCCATTCTTCAGTATTAAAGGTTACATTATTTGGTTCTAATAAATTTGTGTTTAGGTAGTCCACAAATTTTTCAGTTGTAATGGTCGAAAAGGCATGGGTTTTAAAATAGTTTTTTAAAAAGGCATCAAATTTTTCGCGACCCACAGTTTCTTCTAGGGTTCTTAAAAATAAATATCCTTTGTCGTATGCAATACTGTTCATGCCATCATCTGGATTTTTATCTGCGAGATCCAGTTTGAGTTTGGTTCTGTTGGGTTCCTCTTTAAAACTTTCAATTTCATCATCTAAGTCTTGTCTGCCAATTAAAGCAATCATATTAGCTCTGTCTTTTCCGTAGAGCGCTTCCATGATTCGTATTTCAAAATAGACTGTAAACCCTTCGTTTAGCCAGAAATCATTCCATGTGGCATTGGTTACCAGATTTCCAGACCAGGAATGTGCTAATTCATGTGCAATTAATGAGGTCAAACTCTTGTCGCCTGCAATGACAGTTGGTGTTGCAAATGTTAAACGCGGATTTTCCATGCCTCCAAATGGAAAACTAGGAGGTAAGACAATCACATCAAACTGATCCCAGTCGTAATCACCATATAAATTTTCGGCAGCAACAACCATTTTTTCCATATCTGAAAATTCATTATGAGCTTTCTCAATCATTGATTTTTCTGCATAAACTCCTGTACGTTCACTTACTGCTTTGTACTCAATATCTCCAACGGCAAGTGCCATTAGATAAGGAGAAATAGGTTGTTTCATTGTAAAGGAATAGACACCATCGGGTGATTTTGTTTTCGGATTTTCAGCACTCATCACTGCCATAAGTTCTTTGGGAACTTTTACAGTGGCATCATAGGTGATACGAATTTGCGGACTGTCTTGAATGGGAATCCATGTTCTGGTTAAAATGGCTTGCCCTTGCGTGAATAAAAAAGGATGTGTTTTGTCTGCTGTTTGTTGCGGACTTAGCCACTGCAAGGCTTCAGTTTTATCTGTTGTATTGTAATATACAGTTATGGTTTTAGTAGTGTTTTTTATATCGATAATAAGTGCTTGTCCTAACTGCTCATCAAATTCCCCAAGTTCAAATGTTGTCTGTTTTCCATCAGCTTCAACCTTATTAATCTCTAAGAATTTTGTGTCTAATATGATGTTGTCGGCATTGTTGTTTTTTATGGAATAAGTTGCTTTTCCACTAATAATTTCTGAATCAAAATCTACTGTTATATCTAAATCTAAATGATTGATTACAGAAGTGTTAGGTTTAGCGTATGAATGTAATTCTTCAGCATAAGTCATTGTTTTTTCTTCTTCTTTAGGTTCAGCTTTACAACCGAAAACCAGTAATAATAGTGATAGTTTAAAAAAAGCAGCTTTTTTTGTAATAGTCATTATATAATAATTTAATTAGTCTTGATAAACTTTTCCTCTGTGAGGTTTTAATGCATCTCTAATGGGCTTCATGTCTTGTTCGTTTACAACCATAAAGGCAATAGCATGCATATCATTTAAAGCATTAAAGTCTGTAATGCTAACGTTTAATTTTTGAATAGTAATATATTCTTTTAAATGAATTGTGTGGTGTTCTGCTGTTTTTAATGCATTAGGACCACGAAAATCCCAAATGAGTTTTAGTTTACGCATACAGAAGTGCCTTTTTCAGCAAAATTTTTAAAATCCTGCATGTATTTTAAGGATTGTTTTTTAAAAGCATTAGGCATTAAAAATAGCATAATTCTCATTGATAAACTCAAAGGGATAAATTCATTAACAGAAGTCCATTTTGTAAATCCTTCATCGGTTTCCGAAAAATAATTTTTTTGAATGTTATTCATGCTTTTCGTGCTGTACGTAGCAGAGAATTCATTAGGAAAAGCGCTATTGGTAATCGTTTCTATGATTTCCATGTGTCGTTTACCAAATTTATATTTAAGCTTAAGTTTTGAGCCTAAATCTCCTGGATTCCCTAATATATGTTCAGTAGAAACAAGTCCTCTTTGCCAATGTTTCATATTATCGATGTTGTTCATTTTTTTTACAAATACATCAAGAGGGACTTTAACTATAATTTCTGTAGTGTAAAGCATTTCGAGGGATTAATTTTGTTGCACTAAATATACTGTCTTTTTTTATAATTATAATGGTGTTTGTGTAGTTTCAGGTGTCATTTTAGTTTAGTGGTTCATAAAATCGGATAATCGTAAATGCCACATAAAGGAAAACTGTAAATTAATGTCACTTAAGTGTCTTTTAGTTGATACTAAATTACTATGTTAGACGTTTAGAAAAAAGCAACTTGTTAAATCTATGAATTGTATTATTTTTGCTGAAATTTGATACATTCGTATGGTATTTTTAATTTATAATTATAAAACAATGAAACAACTTATTACTGTAATTTTCTTTTGTTTATCGCTTACTGTTTTTGCACAAATTGATAAAAACGATGTCTTGTTTACTGTTGATGATGATTCTGTTAAGGCTTCGGAATTTGTTAGAGTTTATAACAAAAATCTAGATTTAGTAAAAGATGAATCCCAAAAAGATATTGATGCCTATCTTGAACTTTTTATTAATTATCAGTTAAAAGTTAAAGAAGCAAAGCGTTTGGAACTTGACAAAGACGCAAAATACGTTAGGGAGTTTTCTAATTATAAGTCGCAACTCACAAAGAATTTTATGTCTGATAGCGAAGTGACTGATCTTTTAGTAAAAGAAGCTTATGAGCGATCAAAAATGGATATCAAAGCATCTCACGTATTGATTAGAATTGATGAAAATGAGAAGGATACCATACAGGTTTATAATCGGTTATTAGAATTACGCGACCGCATTATCAAAGAAGGTTATGCTCCTGTTCAAAAGCAAGTACATGACGGAAAAATGGTTTTTGCAGAAGATTTAGGCTATTTTTCTACCTTTAAAATGGTGTATCCTTTTGAAACTGCGGCATACAATACAAAGGTAGGTGAGGTTTCAATGCCGTTCAGAACGCGTTTTGGTTATCACATTGTTAATGTTACAGATAAACGTCCTTCATTGGGTGAAGTGACAGTAGCACATATAATGGTTGCTAATAAAAGCAATCAAAAGGATAGTTTAGTTAATCCTGAAACACGTATCAATGAGATTTATAAAAAATTACAGCAAGGCGAAAAGTTTGAATCCTTAGCTAAACAGTTTTCAGATGATAAAAGCAGTTCTGCTAAAGGCGGACTTTTAACTCCGTTTACGGGTGGGCAATTAGGCTCTCAAGAATTTGAAGATATGGCTTTCAGTCTAAATAAAAAGGATGAAGTCACTAAACCCTTTAAAACCGATTTTGGTTGGCATATTGTGAAGTTAATCAACAAAAAAGGGATTGAGCCTTACGAAGATGCTAAAGCGGCATTAGAAAATAAAGTAAGACGTGACTCACGTTCTCAACTTATCAACTCTGCTTTGGCAAACCAACTAAACGAAAAATATAAGGTTGCCGATAATGAAGAAGCTTTAGCTTATTTTGAAAGCATTATTAATGATAATTATTTTAAGCAATCTTGGGTTGTTCCTGAAGATTTAGAAGCAGACAAAGTATTTATGACCATTGGCACCAAAACCATAACCTATGCTGATTTTGCCCAGCATTTATTTAAAAATCAACGTAATTATACCAATAAAGTCATTAGTGCAAATGCTGTTATCAATGGTATTTACGATAGTTACAAAGAAGAACAAATTATTCTTTATCATAAAAATAATTTAGAGTTTGAAAACGAAGATTTTGCTCATGTTTTGAAAGAATATAGAGATGGATTACTATTGTTTGATCTTATGGAAAAACAAGTGTGGAATGCTGCCTCTAAAGATTCTGTAGGATTAAAAGCATATTACGAAAGTCACAAAAGTGACTACATGTGGGAAGATAGAGTAGATGCTGTAATTTTAAGTTCAGCAGATGAAAAAATGATTAAAAAAGCAATGAGCTTATTAGAAAAAGGCGACTCTATTGAGGCAATAAAAACAGAACTAAATAAAGGGGAAACTCAAAATATCATATCGACAAGTGCTGTTTTTGAATTTGGAAATCAAGCATTGCCTAAAGATTTTGAATTTAAAAAAGGAGTTTCAAAAATATACAGACATAATGATGCATATCACGTTATAAACGTAGATTCGGTATTACCAAAAAGTCCAAAAACAATTGATGAAGCTCGCGGAAAAGTTGTTAGTGATTATCAAAACCAAATTGAAAGTGATTGGATCAAATCTCTCCATGAACGTTACACGGTAAAAGTCAACAATAAAGTACTTAAAAAGGTAAAATCTCAAATACTAAACTAGTTGTTTAAAAACTATATCATTCTCATATTGTGCGCTTTTGGATTATCATCCTGTAATTTTTTTAAGACAACAGATGATCGAATTCCTGTGGCAAGAGTTAATGATTCTTATCTGTACGAAGAAGATATAAAAACACTTGTAGGAGAAGGTGTTTCGGAAGAAGACAGTACGTTTGTAGTAAACGGATTTATAAATCGTTGGGCAACGCAGTTACTTCTTGTGGATGGCGCAGAGCGGAATCTTTCTGAGGAAAAACAAGACAGCTACCAAAGGTTAGTAAATCAATATAAAAACGACCTTTTTACAAAAGCCTATCTTGAAGCTTTGGTTAAAAAAAGTATCGATACAGTGATTAATGATGAGGAAGCACTTCAGGTTTATGAAGCCAATAAAGAAACCTTTAAACTCAATGAAGAATTAGTGCAATTTAGATACATCACTATTCCAAATAATGCTATTAATGAAGACGATATTAAAGAACGGTTTAAACGCTTTGATGAAGACGACAAACAATACCTGGATTCCATTTCTGTGCAATTTAAATCTTATTCGCTTAATGATTCCATATGGATTCAAACCTCACAGATTGTAAATAAAATTCCAGCTGTAAATTCAGAAAATAAAAAAGAACTGTTAAAAAAATCTAATTTTATACAGCTCAAAGATTCATTAGACCTATATTTGGTGCAAATTAAAGATGTTTTATTTCAGAATGATACAGCACCTTTAGACTATGTAAAACCTACTATTGACCAGATTATTATCAACAAAAGAAAATTAGAGCTTATAAAAAAGCTTGAAACAGATATTACCAAAGATGCTATTAAAAATAAACAATTTGAAATTTATAAATAACACCAAACGAACTATTGCAATAGCCTTGATTCTGTGTGCGCAAATCGCTGTAGGGCAAGAGATCATTGAAGATGAAGTTGTGGAGTCTAAAACGCAAAAAGACACTGTTAAATCAAGTGATCGCGTTAAAATTGATGGCGTTATTGCTGTTGTTGGTGATTTTGTCGTTCTGGATTCTGATGTTGATAAAGAATTTATTCAGCTTCAAGCCAGAGGCGTTTCTACAGCAGATATAACACGATGCCAATTGTTTGGTAAATTGTTAGAAGATAAATTGTATGCGCATCATGCCATTCAGGATAGTATTCCTATTAATGAATTAGAAATCCGTTCTAGTATAGAACAACAAATCAATGCTTTTTTAGAAACTAAAGGAGGCACGATGGAAGAATTGCTTTCATTTTATAATAAAGATAGCGAGCAAAGCTTACGTGACGAAATGTTTGAGCTTAACAAAAACTCAAAGTTAGCTGGAGATATGCAGCGTAAAATTGTATCAGAGATTGAAGTTACTCCAGAAGAAGTTAGAGAATACTTTAATACTATTCCAGAAGATGAACGTCCAGTTTTTGGTACAGAATTAAAAGTTGCTCAAATTGTAATCATTCCTGAGATATCTAAAGAAGAAAAACAAAGAGTCATCGACAAACTGAAAGAGTTTAAAGCAGATGTTATAGAAAATGGAGCCAGTTTTACGACTAAAGCTGTATTTTATTCAGATGATATTCCTTCTCGTAAAGATGGAGGTAAATACACTTTAAATAAAAAGCGTCCTCGAATGGTAAAAGAGTTTAGAGATGTCGCTTTTTCTATGCAAGAAGGAGAAATATCTGAGCCTTTTGAAACCGATTTTGGATACCATATTATTTTATTAGAAAAAATTAGAGGGCAAGAGTATGATGTTAGACATATTTTACTTAGACCTAAAGTTACAGAAGAAGCTAAAACAGCCGCTAAGGATAAGATCAATAAAATAAGAGAACGTATTGTCGCTGGAGAATTAACATTTGCTGCTGCTGCAAAAGAATTTAGTGATGAAAAAGAGACGCGAAATGATGGTGGACAATTAATCAATCCTTACACGCAGGATTTTAATTTTGAACTGACTAAAATGGATCCAGAGTTATACGGACAAATTCAAGATTTAAAAGATGGAGAAGTGAGTTTGGTATTACAGGATCAAGATAGAGTAAACGATATAAAATATAAATTATTAATGGTTACTGACAGAATTGATGAACATGAAGCCAATTTTGCAAAAGATTATTTAAAAATCAAAAACTTAACCCTTCAGGATAAACAGATACAAGAAATCGCTAAATGGCAAGAAGAAAAAATTAATGATACTTACATCAAGATTAATGGCGATTACAGAGATTGTGAGTTTACAAGTAACTGGTTAAAAAAAGAAAAAAATTAAAGTATGTCTGACGTTGCTGCAATAGAACAGTTTGTAAAAAAATATAATGCCCTTAAAACCGAAGTAGCCAAAGTTATTGTTGGTCAGGATGAGGTTGTTAATCAAATACTGATTTCAATTTTTTCTGGTGGTCACTCGTTGTTAATAGGTGTTCCTGGTCTGGCAAAAACGTTAATGGTTAATACCATTGCACAAGCACTTGGTTTAGATTTTAAACGAATTCAGTTTACTCCAGATTTAATGCCTAGTGATATTTTAGGAAGTGAAATATTAGACGAAAACAGACATTTTAAATTCCTAAAAGGACCCATATTTGCTAATATCATTTTAGCAGACGAAATCAATAGAACACCACCTAAAACACAAGCAGCTCTATTAGAAGCCATGCAAGAACGTGTTGTAACTGTTGCTGGTCATCAATACAAATTAAATTTACCATACTTTGTTTTAGCAACTCAAAATCCAATTGAGCAAGAAGGAACTTATCCTTTACCAGAAGCGCAATTAGACCGTTTTATGTTCGCAATAAATTTAGAATATCCTTCTTTTGCTGAAGAAGTACAAGTGGTAAAAGCAACAACAACAGATATTCAAGCTACCGTAAATTCTTTATTTACAGCTGAAGAAATTATCGGTTACCAAAACGTAATTCGTCGTATTCCTGTTGCAGATAATGTGATTGAA
Organism: Psychroserpens mesophilus; assembly: GCF_050617655.1. Lineage (GTDB taxonomy): Bacteria > Bacteroidota > Bacteroidia > Flavobacteriales > Flavobacteriaceae > Psychroserpens > Psychroserpens mesophilus_A. The sequence goes on from NZ_JBODQC010000011.1 coordinate 44,408, forward strand.
TATGCCGTAAAAATGGTAAGCAAAACGCGACCAAATGCAGATACAGCTTCAGATTTAGTAAAAGAGTTTGTAGATTGGGGAGCAGGACCAAGAGCATCTCAAAATTTAATTTTAGCGTCAAAAACACATGCTGCAATTAATGGTAAGTTTTCACCAGATATTGAAAACGTACAAGCTGTTGCACAAGGTATTCTTCGTCATAGAATTATTAAAAACTACAAGGCAGAAGCTGAAGGTATTTCTGATGAACAAATCATAAAGAGTTTGTTTTAGATTTAAAGTATGTGTCATAACACTTTTGTTTTTATGTTTTATAGTATCTTAAATTTCTAATAAGTAATCTATAAGCTCTATAACAGTGAAGACTCTAAAAAACACGTTTCAAAATCTTAAAAAAGATAAACTGTTTTGGGTGAGACTTTGTGCTTTTTTTGCCTTTTTAATTCCGTTAATCATGTCGCCAAGAATTTGGTTTTCGGAGCGTTTGTTTCCTTTAGTGTCTTTTTTTGAAGGCATTCCAGTTCCTAATTTCACCTTTGATGTTGTACTTATAGCTCTGTTTGTAATTAGCTTTCTCGGCTTTGTTTTTAAGCCAAGCTGGAAGTTTAGTGCATTTGTTATTGGTATTTATGTCTTTTGGGTGTTGTTAGATCAAAATAGAATCCAGCCTTTCTATTTTGAAATTATTTTTATGGTTTTGGCGTTGACGCAATTTAATGACAATCCGAAACGCGTTAAACAATGTGTTCTTTTAATTTTAGTAGGTACCTACTTTTGGAGTGGTATGCACAAATGGAATGCTCTATTTTTTGAAAAATGGGCTTTCGGACTCAGTAAACGTATTCCTTTTGTACCAGAATGGATGCGATTGATATTTACCTATGCTGTGCCTTTTTTAGAAGCCTTATTTGGAGTGTTTTTAATCTTTTCTAAGACCAGAAAAATAGGCATCTGGTCCATAACACTAATGCATGCTATCATTATTATAACTTTTGTAACAGGAGGTTATGGATACATTGTGTTTCCTATGACTTTGTTTAACGTATTTGTGCTGTTTTATTTGTTCTATAAATCCTCATTTTCACTTAAAGATTTATGTGTTTTAAAACACCCTCAATCAATTGCGTTATTTCTTATTGCAATTGTATTTCCTGTTTTTAACTTATTGGGATTTTATGATCATATTTTGGCATTTAGTTATTTTTCTGGGAAACCGAAATATTGTAAGATTCATTTCAATAATTTAAAAGATATTGACACCTTACCAGAACATATAAAATTAAACGTAAAACATGAAGCTGAAGATTATTATATTGATTTAAACGAATGGTCTGGAAGCACAATTGGTGTCATTGTGTATCCAGAAGAAAGAGTATATAAAAAGATTAAAAACTATCTTGATACTTATTTAGAGGTCCCAAATACGTATCTAGAATATTATTGATGTAATATATAGTTAACGTCTGTTTTCAAACGTTCGAGCTCTTCCTTAATTAACACATTATAAAATCCTCTGATTTGTTGTTTTTGATCAACTAAAGCCACAAAACTACTATGATAGAAATCAGAACCATCTTCATTGGGTTTGAAATTTGTCATATAAGATTTAGCTTGGCGTTTCGTGTGTTCTTCAGATGCTCTAATAAATTGCCATTTGTTTGTCGGAATCCCTGTAGCTTCAGCATAAGTTTTTAAAACAGAAACCGAATCATGTTTTGGGTCTATAGTATGCGAGATGATCATTATGTTGTTTTCTTCAGAAAATGTTTCAGCTATTGAAATTAATTCGGTTCGCATTGGCGGACAAATACTTGGGCATCTTGTGAAGAAGAAGTTTGCAATACAAATTTTTCCTTTTAAATCTTCCGTAGAAAAAGAGTCACCTAACTGGTTTGTAAAGCCGTTATAGTTTATTTTATAAAAATTCTTATTTCCAGAAGCATCTATGGTGTAGCTCAATATGGGTAACTGTTTCGTTGTCGTGTTGCAGCTTGTGAAAAGCAAAAGAAAGAAACCAAATAAAACTCTCAAGGTTGATAGGTTTTTATTTTGTCATGCATTTCCTTATCATATAAAAATAAAAACATACTCGCCATCATGTCTTGGTTTACTGTAGTCGTATTATTAGTTTGAAGCACCAATTCATATTCATGTTCAGGATACAACATAATGCCTTGAGTGCTTGAAAAATAAGACACGTTTTTAAGTCCGATTTTATCACTGTAATTTTCAGCTTTAGACATGAATAACGTAGTGTCTTTAGTTTTATCTCGCAATGCTAAAGTTTCGGCAAAAGGATGTATGTGTGTTGCAATGTGATGCAGCGTTGTACTATCCTTAAGTTTAAGTTGATGTGTAATATCATAATGATACGTGTCTTTTCCAGGGAAAATCACCCAATGACCAGAAAGAGATTCGCCTTTGTCATTTTTATACGAATGGTTTTTTGTTTCTACAGGCAAACACATATTAGGATTTGAATCTGTTGGGTTTTCAAAAGGGTGTTCAGCATCATATGGAAGCATTACAAAAACCGTTTTACTCATTAAAGGTTTCATTTGTTTGTCATGCGGTTTGAAACCAATATTGATTTCATGCTTTATGTCAAAAGGATCACCTTTTATATTGTGATTTAAAGATTGTGTAGCCAGCAATAAATTTTCATTAGTAAATACTGCAAATCCAAATCCTTTAGGAAACGCGTAGCTTTCAATACCATTACTCATAGATGTTAAACGAGGATATTGCTCACCTATTCGATGATTAAGTTGCCATCTTGAGTAATGTTCGCCTTCGTATATATCTATATTGGTATGACAAATGTAATCATTAGAAAGTTGATCGACTTCATTCGTACTCAACGCTTTGGTTTGAAATGAGGTGATCCATACCAATTCATTTTTAGTCTCATCCAATTGAAATGAACGTACTACTTTCGGACCTTCCATAGATTTATAAATATTGTCGAGAACCAAAGTAGGCGTAATTAAACTGATAGAAGAATCATTTGACTGAATATTCCATCGTTCATCTACAATGCCTAATCCATGATACAACTTGGTTTTTACAATAGCTTTATGCCTGTTTGGAAGCTTTAAATAATAGATTCCACCAACAATAGTTAATAAAACAATGAACCACAATGTATATTTTAGTATTTTGGACTTCATTTTAGTGAAATTCGATTTTGAGACGCCTAAAAGGCCAACTCAAAATTGTAAATTGAACTAGTCCCACTTAAAAGTGGAATCTTATTTTTTAAACGACCTAAACAAAACTAAGGCTTTTTTTGATGCGAATAGATTATGAAAAACGAATTTTTGGCTTAGATCTTATGAGAGCTGTGGCCATAATTATGGTCATGTGTTCGCATACACTTTGGATAGCACCTGAAATGCGAGGTGTTACTCGTAAATTGTTTAGTGTTTTCGGGATTCTAGGCGTCGATGTCTTTTTTGTGTTGAGTGGATTTTTAATCGGAAGAATTTTATATAAAATGTATGTGTCCAGCGAATTTACATTTAAAGACGTTGGTTATTTTTGGATCAGACGTTGGTTTAGAACGCTTCCTAACTACTATCTGACCTTAACTATAAACATTCTTGTATTCATTTATATTGGTCATCAATTGCCAGACCAACTTTGGAAGTATGTTTTTTTTCTGCATAATTTTAGCACACAATTGCCCTGGTTTTTTCCTGAATCATGGAGTTTGTCAGTGGAAGAGTTTGCTTATATTTTAGGTCCTCTACTGTTGTATTTAGTGTTATTCATTAGAAAAAACACTTCTCGACCACGTTTGTTTTTGCAAGTCACTCTTTTTATTTTACTTCTGTTTATACTTTCAAAATTAATGTACAATCATGAGCAAACCATTCGTCATATGAGACATTGGACACTCAATGTGAAATCGATTGTAATTTATAGAATAGATGCTATTTATTATGGTGTTTTAGCAGCTTATATTTCAATTATTAAGCCAGAATTCTGGGATAATATTAAATATTTCGCTTGTGCTTTTGGAATTTTAGTATTGATAGGAATAAATTTTTTAGTACCACTAAAGGGTTGGTTTATTGAAGACTATCCACAATTCTGGAACGTTTGGTACTTTGTGATCAAGTCATTAGCTATTGCCTGTACCTTACCATTGTTAAGTGTTATGAAATCGGCACCAAAATCAATTAGAATACCCATAACATATGTCAGTATGTTGTCATATGCTATTTATGTGTTTCACTATTCAATCATTATGCAGTTGATGAAATACTTAATTCCTTCAGAACCAATGGAAGGATTAGATCTGATTATTTATCTGTTAGTATATGTTCTGATAACATTTGTTGTGTCGTATTTAGTGTATCGCTTGTATGAAAAACCAATGACAGATTTAAGAGATTCTCCAAAAATTAAAAAGCACTTTGAATAGTTAATATTGTTAATTTATTATTTTATCTCCTAAAAAACTAACAATAATGTAATTTTATGTTATAAAAACGATTGTTTATTGATTTATATTCAGTGTTTAACACTTTTTATTACATATTTTTAAATTTGCCTAAAAATTTGTAATTTTGCAATCCTTGACATCAAGTAAACAAACGAATATTCACCTTATAAATTACACATATGGCATTTGATATTGACATGATTAAAAAAGTTTACTCAAATATGGTAGAGCGTGTAGATGCTGCTCGCGATATTGTAGGTAAACCCCTTACACTTTCAGAAAAGATTTTATACTCACACCTTTGGGAAGGAATGCCAGATAAAGCGTTCACTAGAGGTAAAGATTATGTAGATTTTGCTCCAGATAGAGTAGCATGTCAAGATGCAACAGCTCAAATGGCTTTATTACAGTTTATGCAAGCTGGTAAGCATAAAGTAGCAGTGCCAACAACAGTGCATTGTGATCACTTGATACAAGCTAAAAATGGAGCGGCTTCCGATTTACAACATGCTATTAATACCAGTAATGAAGTCTTCAATTTTCTGGAGTCTGTCTCTAATAAATACGGAATTGGTTTCTGGAAACCAGGAGCTGGAATTATTCATCAAGTAGTTCTTGAAAATTATGCATTTCCAGGCGGAATGATGATTGGAACAGATTCACATACAGTAAATGCTGGTGGATTGGGAATGGTTGCTGTAGGCGTTGGAGGAGCAGATGCTGTTGACGTTATGGCAGGAATGGCTTGGGAATTAAAGTTTCCTAAACTTATTGGTGTAAGATTAACAGGGAAATTATCTGGTTGGACAGCACCTAAAGATGTGATTTTAAGAGTTGCAGATATCTTGACTGTAAAAGGAGGAACTGGAGCTATTGTAGAATATTTTGGTCCTGGAGCTACAGCCATGTCTTGTACAGGAAAAGGAACCATTTGTAATATGGGAGCCGAAATAGGAGCAACAACTTCTACGTTTGGATATGACGAATCTATGGAGCGTTATTTACGCTCTACTGACAGAGCAGATGTCGCTGATGAAGCAAATAAAATTAAAAATTATTTAACAGGTGATGAAGAGGTATATGCAAACCCTGAGCACTATTTTGATCAGGTCATTGATATTAATCTTTCTGAATTAGGTCCTTTACTAAATGGTCCTTTTACTCCTGATTTATCTACAAATGTAGGTAAAGAAATGACTGAAAAAGCGAAAGCTAACGATTGGCCAATTAAAGTAGAATGGGGATTAATTGGGTCATGTACCAATTCTTCTTATGAAGATTTATCTCGTGCCTCTTCTATAGCACAACAAGCTTTGGATAAAGGTGTAAAAATAAAGTCAGAGTTGGGTATCAATCCAGGCTCTGAACAAGTGCGCTATACTGCTGAACGTGACGGAATTCTTCAGATTTTTGAAAAACTGGATGCTAAGATTTTCACGAATGCTTGCGGACCTTGTATCGGACAATGGGCTCGATATGAAGATCCTAAAAATGCACCTAAAAACAGTATCGTACATTCCTTTAACCGAAACTTTGCAAAACGTGCAGATGGAAATCCAAATACACATGCTTTCGTGGCATCACCAGAATTAACTGCTGCTATTGCACTTGCTGGTCGTTTGGATTTTAATCCGATGACAGATGCATTAATCAGTGAGAATGGAGAAGAAGTGATGCTAGATGAACCAACAGGATGGGAATTACCACCAAAAGGGTTTGATGTGAAAGATAATGGCTATTTAGCACCTATGAAAGATGGAAGTGGAGTTGAGGTCAAAGTAGCTTCAGATTCTGAACGTTTGCAGTTATTAACCCCTTTTGAACCTATTGGAGATTCCATTACAGGAGCCAAATTACTGATAAAAGCCTATGGAAAATGTACTACAGATCATATTAGTATGGCTGGACCTTGGTTGCGTTTCCGAGGCCATTTAGATAACATTGCAAATAATACCTTAATTGGTGCTGTAAATGCTTTTGGAAAGAAAACAAACTTTGTTAAAAACCAACTGACAGGTGAATTTGGAGGTGTTCCTGATACTGCAAGAGCTTATAAAGCTGCAGGAATTAAATCTATTGTTGTTGGTGATCACAATTATGGAGAGGGTTCTTCTCGTGAGCATGCAGCAATGCAACCTCGTCATTTAGGTGTTGCAGCTGTGATTGTAAAATCGTTTGCTCGTATCCACGAAACTAACCTTAAAAAACAAGGGATGTTAGGATTAACATTTGCTAACGAAAGTGATTATGATTTAATTCAGGAAGATGATACGTTCAATTTCTTAGATTTAAATGAATTTGCTCCAGATAAGCAATTAACGATTGAAGTGGTTCATGCTGATGGAAGTAAAGATACTATTAAAGTCAACCATACCTATAACCAGGCGCAAATTGACTGGTATAATGAAGGTTCTGCTTTAAATAAAATTAAAAGAGAAAATGCAGCCTAAATAAAGGCATAATTAAATAAAGAAAAGCTCTTGAAATCTCAAGGGCTTTTTTATTACTTTAAGACGTAATTTATACATAAACATCTTGTTAGATTTGAACCATTTTACCGACTACGATGTTACATTTCTGTTTTATAAATACCTATGGCAAAATCAAAAAAATCAAAAATTTATAATCTTATCTTCATTGTTGTAATTGTGTTATTAATTATTCCGCAGACAAGACAACCAATTCAAGTGTTCATAAATAAAGGGATTGCATTCATCGTTAAGCCTTCAGTAATTGATCATTCTGAACGAGAAACGATGTCAAGTTATGATTGGAAGTTAATGGATATTTCTGGTCAGACGTATGATTTTAATTCAGTTAAGGGAAAGGTGGTCGTCATTAATTTCTGGGCCACTTGGTGTCCACCATGTATAGCTGAAATGCCTAGTATGGAGCAACTTTATCAAACCTATAAAACGAATGATAATGTCGTGTTTTTATTTGTGTCTAATGAAGATGTATCGGTTATTAAAACGTTCATGTCCAACAAGGATTACAGCTTTAATGTCTATCAATCTTTAACTGAATATCCTAGAGAATTTAATGTGACTTCAATCCCAAGAACATTCATCATTAGTAAAAAAGGAGAAATCGTTATTGATAAATCTGGAGCAGCAGATTGGAATAGTGAACGTGTTACCAATACGATTGATGAATTGCTTAAAGCGTTTTAAAAAAGGCTTTTATAAACGACCAGGAGAATAACGACCACATGATGTGAAGTTCTTCTGAAAAAGTAGATTCTTCATCTAAAAAACGAAACATTGTTTGGACAGAGTTCTTGCTGTAAAACTGCTTAAAAATCCATTCGCCTTTATGATTTTCATCTTTGAGAACTTTTAGAAACACCTTGTCATAAAACTTGTATTTGCTGTTGAATAACTTTTCAGAAGGAACTTTATCCGCTTTGAGGTTCTCTATAATTTTAGCAATTTTTTTTTCAGTATGTTTAAAGGAATAGCCTGTCGAACCTTTTACCCATCCACCACCAGTTCCAATTTTGGTAATGTTTTGAGTGTTAAATTTAGAGAAGTTATAATTGGTCATCGGAATTTGACCTTGCTCAGTTTCAACAATAGTGTAGCGAGCTATTTTTAAATAATCTCTAATGTAGGTTTTAATATAGCCATCATAAATATCATCAGGAACAGTGTGTTCAGTAAAATATGTAAATTCAACCAAAGCTTCCGTTTTAGAAAATGGCAACACATACATGAATGTGGTTTGATTGCCGTCTTTTAAACGATAATCCATCATGATAACTTTAGTTTCATCAAAAGCTTCTGTTTCCGTTTTAATGATCCAACCTTTAAAATGCTGAATGATTGAAATACTGGTGTCGTATTCTTTTGAAAATTCTTCAGGAATACGACTATCAAACACATGAGTTGCCGAATAGGTGTTTTTATTAGTCGTCACCAAAACCATTTTGTTTTCTTTAATAGAAGTTACGGTTTCAATTTTAAAATGAATGTGTTTTTTGGTCTGAAGTTGCGTTTTAGCGTACTTATAAAAGTCAATAGATTTAATTGTATTGTAACTATATGGACTAATGTCTAAATGTATTTTTTTTTCCGAAGTTATTACGGAAGCTTTCTTCCAAGATTTATGAATAATAGAATGCCATTGAGAGGTGTTGTTTTGCCAGAAACTCCAGGTTTTATCATTTGAGTTTTTTTCTGAAGGATCAATCAGAGCAATTTTCTTGTTCTTAAAAAAGGAATCTTCCGAAAGTTTCAAAGCCAGTTGTAAACCAGCTAATCCATTTCCAATGATGATATAATCAAAATGGGAACTTTCAGACATACATAAAAAACGTTTACTTTTTGAAATATTTGAAAGGTACGAATAACATTCCGAAGCATTCGCCATCGGCTTTCCCTAAGTGTTTGTGATGTATTTTATGGGCACGTCTTACACCTTTTGCATACCAGTTGTTAGCATTTCTAAACATCTTGAAACGTTGATGAATAAAAATATCATGCACTAGAAAATAAGCAGCTCCATATGCCATAATCCCTAAACCGATAGGTAAACAATACCAAATATTTTCGTAGCTCCACAAATAAAAACACGTCATACTCACGACAGCGTAAAAAATAAAAAAGGCGTCATTGCGCTCAAACCAGCTATCGTGATCTTTATGGTGATGGTCTTTATGTAAACTCCACAAAAAACCATGCATGACATATTTATGAGTAAACCACGCCATAAATTCCATGGTGCAAAAAACACCTAAAAAGACAAGAATCCATAATACAGTTTGCATGAGTTTATAATAGATTTAATTGATATTTAACATAACTTCTAGTGAGTAATTCAAACTTCTTGTAGTTTGGTACTCTGATTCTGGTTGATTTTATTTCCAAAGCTGGTGTTTTCTTTAATTTTTTTAGTAACTGACTGTAATATCTGTACGCCATAAATACACCAAACTTAGCTTCGATAGGAAGATTTTTAATCCCTTGAAGACCTTTTGCAAAATCACTTTCTATGTCATCAATGATTCTTTGCTTTGAAACTTCATCGAGATGATTTAAGTCTGTATTAGGAAAATACGTTCTGCTCAAATCTTCAAAATCAGCTTTCAGATCTCTCAAAAAATTTACTTTTTGAAAGGCAGACCCTAGACTCATAGCAGAGTCTTTCAGTTCGTCAAATTTATCTTGATTACCTTTCACAAAAACCTTTAAACACATCAAACCTACAACGTCAGCCGAGCCATAAATATAATCTTTATATTCGGCATCTGTAAGATAATTTTGTTTGTGCAAATCAAGTCGCATACTTTTCATAAACGCATCAACCATATTTTTATCAATACCATATTTATGATAGGTGTCTTGAAATGAGTTTAAAATAGGGTTCAGACTTATTTTATGCTCAAGTGCTAATTCTAGATCCTTTGAGAAATTATTGAATAATAATTCCTTGTCATAATCATGGAAGCTATCAACAATTTCATCAGCGAATCTTACAAAGCCATAAATATTGTAAATGTCTTGACGAATAGAATTTGATAGCATCTTCGTTGCTAATGAAAACGACGTGCTGTAAGACTTAGTGACAGTCTTGCTACAGTGGTTTGAAACGGTATCAAAAATGGCTTTCATATTAGTTATTGTGGTGTTTTTTAATTAATTGAGCTACTAATTTACCTGAAATTAGTGATGGAGGAACTCCTGGTCCTGGAACCGTTAATTGTCCTGTGAAATAAAGATTATTTACCTTTTTGCTTTTTAATTTAGGTCTTAAAAATGCGGTTTGAGAAAGTGTGTTAGCCATTCCGTAAGCATTCCCTTTATAGGAGTTATAATCCTTTATAAAGTCTTTAATACAGAAAGACTCTTTAAAAATAATATTATTTTTCACACTTTGATGTGTTAGTTTTTCAAAACGAGACATGATGATGTCAAAATATTGAGCTCTCAGCTCATTTGTATCTTCAATTCCTGGAGCAATAGGAATTAAGAAAAAACCTGTCTCACAATCTGCTGGAGCCATAGATTTATCTGTTACAGAAGGGAAATTAGCATAAAACAGCGGATCTTTAGGCCACTGAGGATTATCGTAAATCTCTTCAGCGTGAGTTTCGAAGTCTGTATCAAAAAATAAATTGTGATGTTCGATATTACTTAATTTTTTGTCAAAACCAATATAGAATAGGAGTGAAGAAGGAGCAAAAGTTTTCTTACTCCAGTACGATTCAGAATATTGACGGTATTCTTGATTAAGTAAAGTTTCAGAATGATGATAATCTGCTCCGCTTAGTACTACATCGAAATGTTTGGTATCACCATTTACAATGACAGATGTAGCATTTTTATGTTCTACCACGATTTTTTCTACTGAACTATTGGTATGTATTCGCACGCCCAAACTTTCTGCTAAAGACTTCATGGCTTTAATAACTTCATACATGCCACCTTTAGGATGCCAAGTGCCTAGACCAAAATCGGCATAGTTCATAAAGCTGTAAAAAGATGGTGTATTGCTAGGTTTAGCACCTAAAAACAAGACAGGAAATTCAAGAGTTGATATGAGTTTTGGGTTTTTAAAGTTTTTCCTGACATCTCCACTAATGGTTTTAAAAAACTGATCTACTCGTAAAGCAGTATCTGGAGTTATTAACTCAAAGGGAGAAATTCCTGGTTTTAGTACAACTTTATTTATAGCAATGTCATAATTGGATGCCGCTTTATCAATAAATTTTTTCAAAGGCTTAGAGCTTCCAGCTTCAATGCGTTCAAATTCTTCACAGATTTTGTCTAGAGTATCTCCAATAGTGATGATTTCATCTTTGAAAAAGATTTTGTAGGCAGGATTTAGTTTATCCAGCTCATAGTAATCAGATGTAGATTTTCCGAAGTCCCCAAAAAATTTCTCAAAAATATCAGGCATCCAGTACCAACTCGGACCAATGTCAAATATAAATCCTTCCTTTTTTAATTGTCTGCAGCGACCACCAACAGTAGCATTTTTTTCAAATACAGATACATCATAGCCATCTTGAGCTAAATAGCAAGAAGCAGATAACGCTGAGAATCCCGAACCGATTATGGCAATATGTTTTTTCATTGTTTAACAAACTTACACAAAAGTTAAACAATTTTAGCTTTAGAAATAAAATTTTAGAGTTTTTTAACTAAATCTTTAATTGTTATAAAAGGAACAATTTGTTTTGGTAGTGAATTTAAATCAATTTCGTTTAACATTCGTCCTAAGACCCAAAATTTAATAGAGTCTTTAATAATTAATTTTTCGGAAAAATCTTTGATATAGTTGTCAATCTCGTCTTTTTCGGGTTTGACTGTAAAATAAGATATAAAAGTGATTTTATCGTAATAATTTAGAAGATCTTTTAGGCTGTCAAGCGGAACACTTTGCCCTAAAAATATGGCTTGATGTCCTTTGGCAATGATTTCATAGTTGATAATCATTAATCCTAATTCATGGATTTCATTATCAGGAAGGTATAATACAAAAATCTCATCAGTTTTTACTTGATTTTGAGATTGAATGATTTCAGTATTAATTAATATTTTTTGTCTTATGAGTGACGTTAGAAAATGTTCTTGAGCTGGTGTTATGGTGTCTGTTTGCCAAAGCATTCCAATTTCAGAAAGCAGAGGTATCAAATCTTGATAAAAAATATCACTGAACGATTTCTCTTTTATCAAATTTTCATAAGTATCATAAAACAGCTTTTGATCAAAGTTAAGCATAGCTAATTTAAAAGCGTCAATAGCATGGTTATTGGTGGTGTCATTTTCAGCGACTTTTTTTACAAGTTTCGGAATGTCTTCGTTGTCTAAAGACGCTATTTTTGATATTTTATAACCGTTATTGTTGAGGTAGCTAATATTAAGTAGCTTTTGAAGGTTATCCAGACTGTAATATCTAATATTGGTATCTGTTCTCTCGGGCTTTAGTAGATTGTATCGTTTCTCCCATATTCTTATCGTATGAGCTTTTATACCAGTCAGATGTTCTAAATCCTTAATACTAAAGGTGCTTTTAATATTGTTCATTTTTAAAATAAAAAGATTAAACAAAAATAACCTTTTTTTTTAATGCATATGAATATTAAAGTTTAATTTAAGATTTTGATAACTATTTTTGTTTACGGAAAGGAGAAAGAAAGTGCGCACGAGAAGACTCGAACTTCCACGGACTAATGTCCACCAACCCCTCAAGCTGGCGCGTCTACCAATTCCGCCACGTGCGCATTATTTCAATAAAGGTAAAAAAAAAGTTAAGCATTTGCTTAACTTTTTTTCAGTGACCAGTCTGGGGCTCGAACCCAGGACCCTCTCCTTAAAAGGGAGATGCTCTACCAACTGAGCTAACTGGTCAATAAGTCTCTGTAACGAGGGTGCAAATATAAAACGTTTAATTAATAATCCAAACCTATTATTAGATATTTTTTTGTTTTTTTGTACTTGCTTATCTTATGTTTTTAATAATCAATTTATAAGAAGAAAATGACGTTAATTTTAGTTGGGTATATGGGATCAGGAAAGTCTTCTGTAGCTAAGAAATTGGCAAAGATTTTAAACTATGATGTTATTGATTTCGATGTTTACATTGAAACTAAATTAAATATGACGATAAATGACATTTTTAAAACCAAAGGAGAAGTGTTTTTTAGGAAACAAGAAAGTCTTTATTTAAAAGACGTTATAAAAAAAGAGAACACAATTGTTGCTCTAGGAGGAGGAACTCCATGTTATGGTAACAATTTGAAGATGATTAAAGAAGCTGAACGTTCTAAGACTATTTATTTAAAAGCTTCAATAAACAACCTTGCTGAACGGTTATTTTATGAAAAATCTACCAGACCTCTTATTTCACATTTGGATACTCAAGACCAGCTATTGGAATTTATTGGTAAACATGTATTTGAAAGATCTCCATTTTATGAGCAATCAGATGTTATAATTCTTACAGATTCATTATCAGTAGACCAAGTTACAGAATCTATTTTACTCAAATTATTTTAAGTAAGCTTCAAACTGTTTTCCAGATAAAGTAACTTCAACATGTTCATTTAAAGATGTAGATAGCGAAATGCCTTTAAAATCAGCTTTTACAGGATATTTTTTATGGTTTCTGTTTACCAATACAGCCGTTTTAAACTGTTTAAGTGGAACATCTAAAAAATGTTTCACACCATATATAAGCGTGCTTCCCGAGTTTAGAACATCATCAATTAGTACCAATGATTTATTAGTGTATTCTTCTTTACTAAGAGAGGTCTTTATTTCAGCAAGTGGATTTTTTTTATCAATAACAACTTTACATAGAATAGGTTTTAATTCTGAAATTTTTTCAAGATTTTGCTTTAGTTTTTTTGCTAATATAAATCCATTGTCTTGAATTCCAGCTAAAATAATAGCTTCTTCATAAACATTGCTTTCATAAATTTGATAAGCAATACGTCTTATTTTATGTTGAATTTCCTGATGATTTAAAATTGTATTTTTTGTAATGCTCATGCTTGTTATGGTTTTCTCAAAGATAAAAAAGAGTTTGTTAATGCTGCTTTAAATATTAGATATCTTCATCAGAAGTTTCATAAAAATCATCAATATCTCTTCTGTCTTTTTTTGTAGGTCTTCCAGCCCCTTTTTTTCTGTAATAGTCTTTTGAATACTTAAGTAAGTCCTTTGCTTCAAAAGCTTCTTTTGGTGTAATGTCTGTTCTGTAAATATCAACTAATTTAGCGCCAACTCTACTTTCTGGAACATCATTGACAATAATACAATAATTAATTTGGTCTTTTCGCAATTCAATTTTATCGGTAGGATAAACGTCTCTACTTGGCTTAACAACCTGATCATTTACTTTTACATGACCTTTTTTACATGCGTTAGTTGCCAGGCTTCTGGTTTTAAAATATCTAATACTCCAAAGGTATTTATCTACTCGCATATTAAAGTTGTAAAAATGGCGTTAATTGTTTGATGCAAAAATATATATTATTGTATCTTGCGCCTTAAAAATAAGCAATATTGTGTCATTTAAAATAGTTCTTATATTTTGAAAGGCTTTATAAAGAAAACAAACCCAATTATGATTTTTAGAAATACTATAGTGGTTCTACTACTTTCTGTTTTGTGTTTTACATCTTGTAAAAAAGATGATGATGACATTGTAACGATACCAATACGAGATAGAACTGAACAACAGGCTGCTGATAAAGATTCTTTATTGAATTATTTGAATACACATTATTATAATTCTGCTGTATTTGAAGTTCCTGGTAATTATACTTATGAAGATATAGTTATCGAAGAATTACCTGTAGATATAGATACTGGTGAATATTTAGATTTGCCAGATCCAGATAATCAAACCTTATTAATTGATGCTATTGAAACCTTTACTATTGAATATCTTGATGTCGAATATGAATATTATACTTTAACACTTAATGAAGGAGGAGGAGAGTCTCCAAATTCATCAGATACTATAAATGTTAATTATCTTGGGCAACAATTTGATGGCGAAGCTTTTGATAGTTCTGCTAACTCTGCAAACTTTGATCTTTTAAGCCTTATCCCAGCATGGAGATATGTAATACCACGCTTTGGAACTGCTACCAGTATTGTTGAAAACGAAGATGGAACATTTTCTTACGATAATTACGGATTAGGTGTCATGTTTATTCCTTCAGGATTAGCTTATTTTAGTGCAGCTCCTACAGGCCTTTCACAATATGAAAACCTTGTCTTTAAATTTGAATTATACACAACAGAGGCTAATGATCATGATTCTGATTTAGTATTCTCGTTTATAGAAGACTTAAATGGAAATGGTGATGTTTCTGATGATGATACAGATCTTGATGGCGTCCCTAATTATTTCGATATAGATGATGATGGCGATGGTGTAATAACTCGTTTTGAAGATCTTAATAATGATGGAGATCCTACAAACGACGATACTGACGAAGATGGAATTCCTAACTATTTAGATTCTGGTACAGCATTATCTAATCAAGATGATAACTAAATAAAAAAAAAAGCCGCTATTAGCGGCTTTTTTTATGTTTTAGGATCTTAGAAAGCAACAGACAGACTAAGTATTAATTGATCAGGTCTGGTGTCAATTCTACTAACAACTCCATCACCTAAATTGTTGTCAATAAAGAGCGCTTCATTATTGCTAAACCCTCTTTCATATCTCAAATCAATTCCAATCTTATTTAAATTTAAACCTATTCCAAAGTTTAGCCCTAAAGAAAAGTCATCTTTAATATCATTAATATCTATACCTTCAAATTCTGTATTTAATATATATTGCAATGATGGTCCTCCAAAAAGACTAACAGGACCAAGAACTTTAGCACCAATCAATAGAGGTGCATCAATTTTAGTCATTGAGAAGTCGTCACTATTATATGAGCTTTTAGTAGCTGTGTAAACCAATTCTGGTCTGAAGTATAATCTGTCTCCAATCTTTCCAAAAATGCCAATATGATAACCAATGTTGCGATCAGGATTTCTGGCATTATTACCAATAGATTCAAAATAATCACCATTGGCATTGTAATTTAAACCTCCCTTAATACCAAATGAAGTTCCATCTTGAGCATTAATATTAAAAGATAATAACGCTAAAACAAATGTACTGATAACTAGTTTTTTGCGCACCTTATTCTTATTGAAAAGGTGCTTGTAAAATTTTTTTAAAATTTTCATAATAGTCGTTTTTTGTGATTTTGATATATAGTATCAAAAACGCTGCCAAAGGACTATTATTTCATTTTGCTGATTTTAGGTATAGACAAAAAAAATCTAGCCTGTTTAAGCTAGATTTTAATAATATAATAAGAACAGTTATTTTCTTTTTAATACGTTTTCAGAAGCTTTTACAATCGCATCAGCATTAAGTCCGTACTTATCCATTAATTGCTCTGGAGTTCCAGATTCTCCAAATGTATCATTTGTAGCAACAAATTCTTGAGGCGTAGGATGGTGTTGTGCCAGAACTCTAGCGACACTTTCTCCTAAACCTCCTAAATAATTATGTTCCTCAGCAGTTACAATACAACCCGTTTTAGATACTGAATCTAAAATAGCCTTGTCATCTAAGGGTTTAATAGTATGAATATTGATAACTTCAGCCGAAATTCCTTTGTCATGAAGTGTTTTTGCAGCTTCAAGAGCTTCCCATACTAAATGACCAGTAGCAACAATTGTGATATCATTTCCTTCAGTTAAACGAACAGCTTTGCCGATTTCAAAGGTTTGATTTTCAGGTGTGAAGTTAGCTACTTTAGGGCGTCCAAAACGTAAATAAACTGGTCCATGATGATCAGCAATAGCCATAGTAGCTGCTTTAGTTTGGTTGTAATCACAAGTATTAATGACTGTCATTCCTGGTAACATTTTCATTAAACCAATATCTTCCAAGATTTGGTGTGTTGCTCCATCTTCGCCTAAGGTCAATCCAGCATGAGAAGCACAAATTTTTACGTTTTTGTCAGAATAGGCAACACTCTGTCTAATTTGATCATAAACACGACCAGTAGAAAAGTTAGCAAATGTTCCGGTAAAAGGTATTTTTCCGCCAATAGTCATTCCAGCGGCTAAACCAATCATATTGGCTTCAGCAATTCCAACTTGAAAAAAGCGTTCTGGATGATTGGCTTTGAAATCGTCCATTTTTAGAGAGCCAATTAAATCAGCACAAAGTGCAACCACATTTTCATTGGTTTTTCCTAATTCGGTTAATCCAGCTCCAAAACCTGAGCGTGTGTCTTTATTTCCTGTATTTGTATATGTTTTCATTGTTTTCTTGATTGATGATTAATAATCTCCCAGAGTTTCAGGATTTTGTGCTAATCCAATTTCTAATTGCTCATCATTTGGAGCTTTACCATGCCAAGCGTGAGTATGCATCATAAAATCAACACCATTGCCCATAATTGTTTTTAATAAGACACAAACTGGTTTTCCTTTTCCAGTTTTTGATTTTGCAACTTCCATCCCTTTAATAACTTCGTCAATAGTATTACCTTGATTAATTTCTATAACTGTCCAACCAAAAGCTTCAAATTTATCTTTAAGATTACCCATTGGAAGCACAACATCTGTTGGTCCATCAATTTGTTGTCCGTTTAAATCAATAGTAGAAATGATATTATCAACATTATTTGCTGCAGCATACATAATACCTTCCCAGTTTTGCCCTTCTTGTAATTCACCATCACCATGCAAACTGTATACGAGGTGTGCATCGTTATTTAATTTTTTTGTTTGAGCAGCACCTAAGGCAACACTAAAACCTTGTCCGAGTGAACCAGAAGCAACTCTTACACCAGGTAGTCCTTCATGTGTTGTTGGATGTCCTTGTAATCTTGAATTAATAAGCCTGAATGTATTTAATTCATCTACAGGAAAATAACCTGATCGAGCAAGAACACTATAAAAAACAGGTGAAATATGACCATTTGAAAGAAAGAAAAGGTCTTCACCAATTCCATCCATATCAAAAGTATCTTTTCGGTCCATGATGTTTTGATAAAGTGCGACGAAGAATTCGGCACATCCTAAAGAACCTCCTGGATGACCTGAATTTACTTTGTGTACCATTCGTAAAATATCTCTACGAACTTGTGTTGTTAAGTCTTGTAATTGTTGTGTGTTTGGCATATAAATAGTGTGAATAATTTCAGCATCAAAAATAAAGTTTTCATAGGCCTAATCAAAAATTGAAACCTGTCACTTATTAACGATTTTGGACAGTTGCTAACAATTTAAATTGCAATGAAAATATAGAATTAGATTTTTAAGTTTTCCGAAGTATAATTTTATTAAATGTTTAAGACCATAATACATCTAGATAATTATCTTTGCTCACTGATTCACCTATTTTATGAATTTTGAACTAAAAGCAAACGATCCTCAAAGTAAGGCCAGAGCTGGAGTATTAACCACAGATCATGGTCAGATTGAGACACCAATATTTATGCCTGTCGGAACTGTGGCATCAGTTAAAGGTGTTCACCAGAGGGAACTTAAAAATGACATCAATCCAGATATCATACTTGGAAATACTTATCATCTGTACCTTAGACCACAAACAGCAATTTTAGAGAAAGCTGGAGGTTTACATAAGTTTATGAATTGGGACAGAAATATTTTGACCGATTCTGGAGGATATCAAGTGTATTCGTTATCTGCAAACCGTAAAATCAAGGAAGAAGGTGTAAAGTTTAAATCACATATTGATGGTAGTTATCATGTGTTTACTCCTGAAAATGTTATGGAAATTCAACGTAGTATTGGAGCAGATATTATAATGGCTTTTGACGAATGTACACCTTACCCATGTGATTATAACTATGCAAAAAGATCCATGCATATGACACATCGCTGGTTAGAACGTTGTTTAAAGCATTTAGAAAAAACACCTTTTACGTATGATTATGAGCAAACATTTTTTCCTATTGTTCAAGGAAGTACATATAAAGATTTAAGACAGCAGTCTGCAGAATATATTGCAAATGCAGGAGCTCAGGGAAATGCTATAGGTGGTTTATCTGTTGGTGAACCTGCTGAAGAAATGTATGCCATGACAGATGTGGTTTGTGATATTTTACCTTGGGATAAGCCTCGCTATTTAATGGGAGTTGGAACTCCAATAAATATTTTGGAAAATATAGCTCTAGGTGTTGATATGTTTGACTGCGTCATGCCTACACGTAATGCCAGAAATGGGATGTTATTTACAGCGCATGGTTCAATTAATATTAAAAACCTGAAATGGGCTGATGATTTTTCACCTATCGATGAGATGGGAATCACTTTTGTAGATACAGAATATAGCAAAGCATATTTGAGACATTTGTTTACTGTAAATGAATTATTAGGAAAGCAAATAGCAACCATACACAATCTCGGATTTTACATGTGGTTGGTAAGAGAAGCTAGAAAACATATCTTAGCAGGAGATTTTAGAGAATGGAAAGATAAAATGGTAAAACAAATGGATAAACGCTTGTAATGTTAAAAATACTGGATTGGTACATATTAAAACGCTATTTGTTCACATTTTTAATGATGTTGTTGCTGTTTATTCCAATTGGAATTACAGTGAATTTAGCTGAAAAAATAGGAGGCATTTTAGAGCACAATGTTCCGTTTCCAGCAGTCGCGCAATATTATTTAGATTTTACAATTTATTTTGCAAATTTATTATTCCCAGTATTTTTATTTTTATCTGTAATCTGGTTTACCTCTAAGCTAGCCAACAATACAGAAATTGTAGCATTTTTAAGCTCAGGAGTATCTTTTACACGTTTTTTAAGACCATACATTATAGGTGCAACAATAGTGTCTGCTTTTGCTTTATTACTGGGATTGTACCTGGCACCAAAAGCAAGTAAAGGGTTTAATACTTTTAAGTATAAATATTTAAAAAATAATTCGAATATTGTTCAGACTCAGAATATTTACAGACAGATCAATGATAACGAATTTATTTATGTAAGTAGTTTTGATTTGAACTCAAAACGAGGCAACCATTTTACACTTGAACATTTTGAAGGCAATAAATTAATCTATAAAATTTCAGCAAACTCAATTACGTATGTAGATTCTATTTACAGACTTAGCAATTATGAAAAAAGATTTGTAGGTAAGCATGGTGATATCATTGAAACCACCAGAAGAAAAGATACGTTGTTCCCATTTGATGTAGATGACTTAACACCTGTTGAATACATAGCAGAAACCCTTCAGTATGGAGAACTTGATAGGTTTATTGAAAAAGAAAAACAAAGAGGCTCTTCAAATATTGGTCGTTATGAAGTTGTAAAGTATAAGAAATGGAGTTTGCCAGTTTCTGTGTTTATTCTAACGATTATCGCTGTTGCTGTATCTTCCGTAAAAAGAAGAGGAGGAATGGGAGTCAATTTAGCCTTTGGGATTACAGCTGCAATGATTTATGTTTTTTTTGATAAAGTATTTGGTGTGCTGGCAGAACAATCTGATTTCTCTCCAATAATTGCTGTATGGTTTCCTAATGTGGTTTTTGGTATATTAGCATTATATCTTCTGTATAATGCCAAACGCTAAAACCAAGAATTACCTTCACCTTCATTTTTTAGTCTTCATTGCTGGCTTTACTGCTATTTTAGGAGAATTAATTTCTATAGGTTCTACAGCTCTGGTATGGTACCGAATGTTAATTGCTGGTGTTTTAATGTATGGATACATTAAGATTATTAAACTAAAAATTAGAGTAGATACTAAAACGAAACTTAAGTTTTTTGGAGCAGGAATAATCATTGCTTTGCATTGGATTACCTTTTTTGAAGCCATTAATCAATCTAACGTATCGATTACTCTGGCAATGTTTTCTACAGGAGCTTTTTTTGCTTCGTTTATTGAACCATTAATCTATAAACGAAGAATTATTTGGTATGAAATTATTTTTGGAATCATTGTCATTGTTGGAGTGTTTTTAATTACACAAAGTGAAATCAAGTATATAAATGGAATTGTTTTAGGAATAATTTCAGCATTGTTTTCAACGTTATTTGCTGTGATTAATGGTCGGTTTATTGAAGTTCATCAAGCTACAGTTATTTCATTTTATGAATTTATAAGTGGTGTGGTATTCTTAACGCTTTTTATTTTCATATTTCAAGATGGTTTTAGTTTAGAATTTTTTAACCTCAGTAGTTCAGATTGGATTTATCTTTTAATATTAGCTTCAGTTTGTACCGCTTATGCCTTTATAGGATCGGTAGATGTCATGCGGTTAATTAGTCCTTATACTGTAATCTTAACCTATAATTTAGAACCAATTTATGGCATTATTTTGGCTATATTATTATTTCCTGAAAAAGAAATCATGAGTACTCAGTTTTATTATGGCGCTATTTTAATATTAGGAACAGTACTTATGGATGCTTTATTGAAAAATATCAAACGCAAAAATAAAGCACCTTCAATACTTGATAAAACTGATTAAAGTTTGTCTTGGTATGATGATATTCATTATTTTTGTTAAACGAGAAAATCGAGCTTACCTTTCGCATGCCTACAATAGAAAAAATATGTAGTTTTGTATGCTAACTAAAATTAAACAATTGTTTAAATGGAATATTTAGAATTTGAACTTCCTATAAAAGAATTGCAGGAGCAACTAGAAAAATGTCAAATCATTGGTGAAGAAAGTGAAGTTGATGTTACTGAAACATGTAAAAAGATTGAAAAAAAACTAGCTCAAACCAAAAAGGATATTTATAAAAATCTTACAGCTTGGCAACGTGTACAACTGTCACGTCATCCCGACAGACCTTACACTTTAGATCACATCAAAGCACTTTGTGGAGATTCATTTTTAGAGCTTCATGGCGATAGAAATGTTAAAGATGATAAAGCTATGATTGGTGGTTTAGGCAAAATAGGAGACCAAACTTACATGTTTGTAGGGCAACAAAAAGGATATAACACCAAAACAAGACAGTACAGAAATTTTGGAATGTCTAATCCTGAAGGATATCGCAAAGCTTTACGCTTAATGAAATCTGCTGAAAAATTTGGAATCCCAATCGTCACTTTAATCGATACTCCTGGAGCTTATCCTGGTTTGGAAGCTGAAGAACGCGGACAAGGAGAAGCAATTGCCAGAAACATATTGGAAATGTCTCGTCTTAAAGTACCTATAATAGCCATCGTTATTGGTGAAGGAGCTTCAGGTGGAGCATTAGGTATTGGTGTTGGAGATCGTGTTTTAATGTTAGAGAATGCATGGTATTCTGTAATATCTCCTGAAAATTGTTCTTCCATATTATGGAGAAGTTGGGATCAGAAAGAACAAGCCGCTGAAGCTTTAAAATTGACAGCTACTGATGCTAAAAAATTAAAGGTTGTCGATGGTATTATCAAGGAGCCTTTAGGTGGAGCACATTCTGATCGAGAAGCTACTTTTTTGGCAGTTAAGAAAGCTATTGAATCAAATTATGAAGAACTTAAAAACTTATCACCAAAAGATTTGGTAACTCAACGTATGGACAAATACTTATCCATGGGAGTTTTTAAAGGTTAATCCTTATAACATAAAGGATTGAAAAAACTGAAACCATAAGTTTCGGTTTTTTTTATCACTATTAACAATATATACAAGTTATTAACAGTTAAATTGTTGATGACCTGTTAAGATTGAAAATTTCGTAAATTCAGTTTTAGGTCTCAATTGTTTTACATTCGCAGTTATGAAGCAACCCAACCCAATACAAGGCTATAAAGTCGATAAAAGCACAATTATTAGCTTAGAAAAAGGAAAAATACCTCCTCAAGCTATTGATTTAGAGGAAGTTGTGCTTGGCGCAATGATGATTGACAAGAAAGGTGTCGATGAGGTTATTGACATCTTAAGTGCCGAAGCTTTTTACAAGGAAGCTCATAAAATTATCTTCGAAGCAATTTTCAAATTATTTGAAAACAGTGAACCTATCGATTTATTAACCGTTTCGAGCCAACTTAAGAAAGACGCAAAATTAGATTTGATTGGTGGTGATTTTTATCTTATTTCTTTAACCCAACGTGTGTCGTCTTCAGCTCATATTGAATTCCATGCTCGTATCATTCTTCAAAAGTATATTCAACGTAGTTTGATTAAAATTTCAAATGAAATTATAGAAGAAGCTTACGATGAAACTAAAGATGTTTTTGATTTGTTAGACAACGCTGAAGCAAAACTTTACGAAGTAACTCAAGGGAACGTTAAAAAATCTACCGAAACGGCTCAAAGTTTAGTGATTCAGGCCAAAAAGAAAATAGAAGAGATTTCTAATAAAGAAGGAATGAGTGGTATTCCAACAGGATTTACCAAACTCGACAAATTAACTTCTGGATGGCAACCGAGTGACTTAATCATTATTGCAGCTCGTCCTGGTATGGGTAAAACAGCATTAACATTAACAATGGCGAGAAATATTGCTGTTGATAGTAATATTCCTGTGGCATTTTTCTCTTTAGAAATGTCTTCAGTGCAATTAATAACGCGTTTGATTTCTTCTGAAACGAACCTGTCTTCAGAAAAATTAAGAACTGGTAAATTAGAAAAGCACGAATGGGAACAATTAAATGTTAAAGTAAAAACCTTAGAAAAAGCACCTTTATTTATTGATGATACGCCTTCATTATCAATTTTTGACTTAAGAGCAAAAGCACGTCGTCTGGCATCTCAATATGGTATTAAAATGATTATGATTGATTACTTGCAGTTAATGACAGCAGGTGGAAGTCAAAAAGGAGGAAATCGAGAACAAGAAATATCAACCATTTCCCGTAATCTAAAAGCATTGGCTAAAGAATTATCTATTCCTGTGATTGCTTTATCTCAGTTATCACGTGCTGTTGAAACTCGAGGAGGAAGCAAACGACCGTTGTTGTCAGATTTACGTGAATCTGGAGCCATTGAGCAAGATGCCGATATTGTAAGTTTTATTTACAGACCAGAGTACTATAAAATTGATGAATGGGACGATGACGATCGCTCTCCAACCGAAGGTCAAGGTGAATTTATTGTCGCCAAACATAGAAATGGTGGTTTAGAAAATATCAGATTGAAATTTATCGGTCACTTAGGTAAGTTTGATAATCTTGATGATTTTGATACACCTTTTGGTGAGTTTCATTCTAAAATGAATGCTGCCGCAAATGACGATACGTTTAAAACAGATCATTTTCCATCACCTTCAGATGCTTTCGATGCACCAGAAGAAGATGACAATGATGTGCCTTTTTAAGATTTTTTAGGGAAGAATATTAACTAATTAACTTAAATTTGTTAGTTCATCAAGACTAAATAATTGCCTCATGTTAGAAGAAAGACGTACCACTAATACACTCTTATTATTTATAGTAATTCCTTTGGTATTCTACTTACTAAAGCTTCTGTCTTTTATATTTATTCCTCTTATTTCATCAATGTTCATCGCATTACTATTTTTACCTTTAATGCGTTGGTTAGGTAGGAGAAATGTACCTAGGTTAGTAAGTATAATTATTGTGATTTCTCTTATCGCTATTGGTGTTTTTATTGGTGTGGAACTGGTTCAATTGTCTAGCCGACAAATTTTATCGAACAACACAGGTTTCTTTGGTAAAGCTGAAATAAAAATCAATGATTTAATGCTGTACTTGCAGAATAAATTTGGAATTATTTATGACACAGATAGTAACCTTTTTGCTCAATTTTTTCAGAAAGAAAATATAGGATCTACATTTGATTTTATTAGAAAATTTCTAACAAATATATTGATGATTACCTTTTTTACCATCTTATGGCTATCAGAATCTATCAATATGCATAAGGTGATGAACAACACCATTTTAAAACGAAAACACACGTCTATAAAGGCATTTATGAAAATAGAAAAAGACTTAATCACATTTATTAAAGTAAAGTTTTTAGTCAGCTTATTAACAGGTGTTTTTACAGGATTGGCTTGTGTGTTTTTTGATGTAAGCTTTCCTATTTTTTGGGGACTTTTTGCGTTTTTAATCAATTTTGTTCAAATGGTCGGCTCATTCATTTCAGTGATACTTCTATCCATTTTTGCCTTTGTTGAATTAGATCCAACAAGCACCTTATTTTTCTTTATTTTATCGATTACTGGTGTACAAGTTATATTTGGAGCAATTCTAGAACCTATATTTATGGGAAAATCTTTTTCAATAAATGTAATTACAGTACTTATTATGTTGATGCTTTGGGGTTTTATTTGGGGAATTCCAGGTTTAATTATGGCCATTCCAATTACAGTGTTTATTAAAATTATTTTAGAACAATTTCCAGGCACCAAGGTAATTGCCTCTCTCTTGTCTGGACCTGAACGTTCTATAAAGCCACTTAAATAAACATTCCCTTTGATATGCTTTCCCAGAAGACTCTATATGTAAACTTTAAAAGAATCGTATCGTTTTAAAGTTATGTAAGCCTATATATCTTTTTCTTATCTTTCAGAATCATATCTAATTCATTTCACATGGTTCACGGAACACATAATGCTGTTGCAGACGACAGAAATAAAAACATAAAGATTTATATCAATGGCGAATTCTTTAATAGAGAAGATGCAAAAATATCTGTGTTTGATAGTGGTTATCTGGTAGGTGATGGTATTTGGGAGGCCTTACGCTTACATCAAGGTGTTTTGGTGTTTCTTGATGATCATCTGGAACGTCTATGGATGTCTGCTGCAACGGTTGGTATGCAATTACCATTTACTAAAGATGAATTAATACATACCATATGGAGCGTTCTCAAAAAAAATGATATGACAGATGATGTCCATGTTAGAATAATGATTACCAGAGGCATCAAAAAAACACCTTCTCAAGATCCAAGATTAACGATTTCCGGACCTAATATTGTAATCATTCCTGAATATAAAAAAGCTTCCGAAGACAGTAAAAACAAAGGAATCACGTTATTTACAAGTACGATTAGAAGAGGTTCTCCAGATTATCTCGATCCAAGATTGAATTGCCATAGCAAACTCCATGAAGTTCAGGCGCTCATTCAAGCCATTGAAGCAGGAGCAGATGAAGCTTTAATGCTCGATGTGAATGGTTTTGTGTCTACTTGTAATGCAACAAACTTTTTTATCGTTAAAAACGGAGAGGTTTGGACATCAACTGGTCAATATTGTATGAATGGTATTACGAGAGCTAAAGTGATTGAAGCCTGTCTTAGAAATGGAATTGTTTGTCATCAAAAAAACTTTTCGCTATTTGATGTGTATGGAGCAGATGAAGCTTTTGTAACCGGAACATTTGGTGGATTAACACCAGTGACAAAAATTGATGGAAGGCGAATAGGAGAACAGACTTATGGAGATATAACCAGAGCACTTTCAGGATTTTATAAGGATTTAATTAAAGAAGCTGTTAGCAATGAAAAGTAATTTAATTAAGAGAATTTCATTGTGGTCTGGTCCAAGAAATATTTCAACTGCATTGATGTATAGTTTCGCACAAAGAAAAGACACGAAAGTGTTTGACGAACCTTTATATGCCTATTACCTTAGGAATACTAACGCAAAAAACTATCATCCTGGCGCAAAAACTATTTTAAAAACCATGGACAATGATGGTGATAAAGTCGTGAACATGATGCTTAATTATTCTGAAAAACCAGTTTTATTTTTTAAAAACATGACGCATCACCTTCTGGATTTAGATAGGAGTTTTATGACTAATATTTACAATGTTATTCTCACTCGAAATCCTGAGGAAATGTTACCTTCATTTGCTAAAGTGATAGCACATCCAACGATGAATGATGTTGGCTATAAGTTACATATGGATTTGGTTGACTATTTTGAAGAAAAAAATATCAAGTATGTTGTTTTAGATGCAAAAAAGGTCTTGTCAAATCCTGAACATGTTCTTAAACAATTGTGTCATCATGTTGACATCCCTTTTGATAAAAATATGTTAGAGTGGCAGCCTCAAAAGCTAGAAGAAGATGGTGTTTGGGCAGAATATTGGTATGAAAATGTTCATAAATCTTCTAAATTTTCATCTTATAAACCAAAAACAGATCCCTTTCCTGAGCATTTAATTCCGCTATTGAACGAATGCATGCCTTACTACAATCAATTATCACAGTTAGCGTTATCTTAAAAAAGCATCGTTTTAACTAAAAAACCTAAAACTATATTAAAGCATTTAGTTTGGGAATAATTTTTAAGTATCTTTCGATTATGAAGAAGACATTTGCCCTTATCGTATTTTTATGTATAGCTTTTAATAGTTATGCGTCTTACATTCTAATTCCAATGGATTCAGAAGGTCAGCAAAATCATTTAAAAGCTTATGGTGTAACGTATTGGACACTTGAAAAACAAGCAAAAGTAAAATGGTTATTAAACTATAAAGGAGGCTCATTCTTATTACCTGATTCTGAAGAAATTCGTCGTGAATGTACCATTCGAGGTGTAAGTTTTGAAGTAATTTCTAATTCTAAAGCTGAAGAGATTCTCGATATAATTGCTAGTCCGTCGCAAAACATGGAAGCAGTAGTTTTGGAAAAAGCTCCTAAAATTGCAGTCTATTCACCAAGCGGATTACAACCTTGGGATGATGCTGTAACAATGGTATTAACGTATGCTGAAATTCCATATGAAACCATTTATGATGAAGAAGTACTGAATGATGGGTTGTTGTTATTTGATTGGCTACACTTACATCATGAAGATTTTACAGGACAATATGGTAAATTTTACAGAGCCTACAAATCGGCATCCTGGTATATTCAAGAAAAAAAAGAAGCTGAAACATTAGCACTGAAGCTGGGTTATGACAAAGTATCACAAGAAAAATTAGCTGTCGCAAAAAAAATACGCGATTATGTTGTTGGAGGAGGCTTCATGTTTGCTATGTGCAGCGCTACTGATAGTTTTGATATTGCATTGTCTGCTGAAGGTGTAGATATTTGTGAACCCATGTTTGATGGTGATGGAAGTGACCCTAGTTATCAAAGTAAGATAGATTATAACAGAACATTTGCCTTTAAAGATTTTTTATTAGAGCGTAATCCTAATGTGTATGAATTTTCATCAATAGATATGACCCAAAAGCGCCGAATTCCTCCAACGACAGATTATTTTTCTTTAATGGAATTTTCAGCAAAATGGGATCCAATTCCATCGATGTTATGTCAAAATCATACAGCATTGGTTAAGGGATTTATGGGACAAACAACGTCATTCACAAGAGATGAAATAAAATCTAATGTTCTGGTCATGGGAGAGAATAAAACCAATGGCGAAGCAAAATACATTCATGGTATTAAAGGAAAAGGGTTCTTTACATTTTATGGAGGTCACGATCCTGAAGATTATACTCATAAAGTTGGAGATCCAAAAACCGAATTAGATTTGCATCCAACATCTCCAGGATATCGTTTAATTTTGAATAATGTGTTGTTTCCTGCAGCTAAAAAGAAAAAGCAAAAGACATAATTCGTTATTTGATATTAAAGGTTGAAATTTTCACATGAATGAGGTAATAAGCTTGGCATAACTAAAATAAATCAAAAAAATTGAAATTCGTACTCAAACAATTTTTTAAGCTTTTAATTTATTCGATTGCTTTCTGGTCGTTTGCATTCTGTTTTTTTATTCTAATACGTTATTATGGTAGAAATCATGAGCAGGTTTCTACGGTTCAGTTGAATGAGATTACAACCGCTTCTGAATATTTAGTTTTTGGATTGATATTGGGAGTAATGGTAGGTTCAGTATATGCTATTATAGAGTTCCTTTTTGATAAATTTCTTTCCAAAATATTGCATCTCGGTTTTATATTACTTTTCAAATTTTTAATTTATTTTATATTTTTAATATTTTCTTTAACGCTCATCGCTTACTTGGCTGAAGCTTATATAAAAGTCGATTTTCCAAATCAGAGAGGCTGGTGGATTTCCAATAAAATATTCTGGATTGTAGCACTCTATTTTGTGCTTTGCTCATTAATTTTCTCTTTTATGAGATTAACTAACGATAAATTTGGTAAGGGAGTGATTCTCAACATGATTATTGGTCGCTATAGAAAACCTCGTGAAGTAGAACGTATTTTGATGTTTATTGATTTAAAATCATCAACAACCATAGCTGAGGAATTAGGACATTTAAGCTATAGTCGCTTCATACAGGATTGTTTTTACTATTTAAATAGGATTGTTGGAAAATATGATGCAGAAATTTATCAATACGTAGGAGATGAAGCTGTTTTAACATGGCATTTAAAAAAAGGGGTAAACAAGTTAAATTGTCTTAATTTGTTTTTCGAATACGATCGAAAACTCAAAAAGAATTCCAGGTATTTTATAAAAAAATATGGAGTAATACCAGAATTCAAGGCAGGACTTCATTCCGGTAAAATAATAATTACCGAAGTTGGTACAGTAAAAAAAGAACTTGCTTACCATGGAGACGTCATCAATACAACCTCCCGAATACAAGAACAATGTAATGAGTATCAAGAATCATTATTAATTTCTGAAGACCTATTGCATAACCTTAAGTTGACACCTAAATTTAAGTCTTTACCTCTTGGAGAGGAACTCTTAGAAGGGAAAACAGAAACTTTAAAATTGCATGCTATTCAACTTAGCCATCAATCATAGTTTTCTTTACTGACTATTTTAATGAGAACCTACATGACATCCACATGTTCCTCTGGTAAAACTCTGTGTGTTTTCATGCCACTGAAAAGCTTGATTATATTTGTTGTTTTCCCAATAGAATTTGCCACGTTCTTTGGGATGATTACCAATTTCATTCATGGTTTCAGTGTCGTACATTCTGCCATTAATCATGGTATAAATGATACTTTCAGAGTGTCTAATATCTTCTAACGGATTTTTATCCATGACAATTAAATCGGCTAGTTTCCCTACTTTAAGAGATCCAATATCATTTCCGGCTCCAATATAATTTGCACCATTAATAGTGGCTGCTTTTAATGCGTCATGATTTGATAATCCACCTTGCTGAAGCATCCATAACTCCCAGTGTGCGCCAAGACCTTGTAATTGTCCGTGAGCACCAAGATTGACCTTAACACCTGCATCGCTTAAAGATTTCATTGTTTCTGAAACAAGAATATGCCCATTTTTATATTCTTCATCAGGAATCATAATACGATGTCTTGAACGTGAATCGATAATGCCTCTGGGTGTATATTTCAGAAGTTTTTCATTTTCCCAAACATTGGTATTTTGATACCAATACATTTCGCCATTTATCCCACCATAATTCACAATAAGAGTAGGCGTATAACCTACATTGCTATGTCCCCAAAGTTCTAATACATCTTTATATACTGGAGCTACAGGAATATTGTGTTCAACACCTGTATGTCCATCTATAACCATGGTGATGTTGTGATAAAATGTAGATCCACCTTCAGGAACTACAAAGATACCTTCTTCACGTGCAGCTTGCAGAACCTGTTGTCTTTGCTCACGTCTTGGCTGATTATAACTTTTAACAGACAACGCACCAAATGCTTTGGTCCTTCTAATTGATGAACGCGCATCTTCAAGATTATTGATTACTGCTTTAAAATCGCCATCAGCACCATATAGAATAAAACCTGTAGAGTAGAGACGAGGACCAACGAGCGTTCCGTTTTTTTGTAATTCGGAAAGTGCAAAAACAGTTTCAGAATGTGCCGAAGGATCATGTGCTGTAGTGACACCAAAAGCAAGATTAGCATAAAACTGCCAGTGCTTTTGAGTTGTTAATCCATAACGAAAACCACCAATATGCGCATGAGCATCAACCATTCCAGGCATAATTGTTTTCCCTGTTACATCATAAACTTTAGCGTTAGAAGGTATTGAGATTTCTGAAGTCTTACCTATAGCTTCAATCCTGTTATTATTAATTACGATGGTACCATTTTCAATAACTTCATTACCTTCCATAGTAATAATTCGTGCACCTTTAAGCGCTATTTTACCTTGAGGTTTATCTGTTTTTACTTCTAAATTAATTTTGGTGCCATTTTCAATAAGCTCTGTGTCTTCGGAAGCTTTAGCCGAATAATACATATTTCCTAACGTCCAGTGAATCATTTTACTATCTTCTGACCAATGTAAATTTATACCAGCATCTTTTGAAAGTTGAGTGATTGGAACAAACTTGCTTTTATCTGTCAAATCTAAAGTTTGTCCAGCTTTGGGCATTGGAGCCATATATACTTTGTGCAAATGGACAAATGCAATCCAGTTTCCGTCAGGACTTGGAACCAATATGTTTCCATGTTTTGATTTCACAAGAATACGTTCTTTAAAACCATTGAGATTTACACTTTTTAATTCTTTAGTCAATTCACCAAAAAACTGTCCGCCTTTTTGATATATTATCCTAGAGTCATCTTTATTAAACATAGGATAATCACCTTCTTTTGTAACTAATTTAGGATTTGATCCATCCGCATTCATCAAATACAAACCTGTCTTTTTATCAAAAGTGTGGCCTTGTTCATTGTTGCCTCCTTCTTTTCTGTAGACTATATGTTTCCCGTTATGGGAGTATGACGGATTTCTATAAATTCCTTTTTCAGAAGTCAATTTAGTTGAGCTTCCACCAGAAGCAGGTATGGTATGTATTGCACCTAAATTTTCATCGTTCCAAGTCACATAGGTAATGGTTTTTCCGTTAGGAGAGTAGCTAGGTTCAAATTCAAAATCGGCTCCAGATGTGAGGCGTTTCGCTTTTCCGTTTGGCAATTTTTGAGTATATAAGTAACCTAAGGCATTAAACACTATTGATGTTTCATCAGGAGACGTTACGACATGGCGAATCACTTTGGCATCAAAAGTTTCAGGAGCTACAGGAGTGTCAAATTCAATAGCTTCAGCAATTTTAATAGTAGCATCCACTTCAAAAGGAATATTAGATACCTGTAAAGTCTTGCTATTGATTTTGTTTATTTTTCCTCCAGACCAGATGATGATATCTTCGTTATTTGGCATCCAGTTATAGTTAGTATATACTCCAAAAATGGCCCAGGCTTCCTGTTGATCTTTATTAAGTTCATCATAAATAGGCCATTCTTCGCCAGTTTCTAAATCATGAATATATAACACCGATTTTGTACGTACACGTTTGATAAATGCCAGTTGTTTTCCATCTCTGGAAATTTGTGGACGGGCTGCTCCTCCAGGTCCACCAGTTACTCTGTTGATTTCACCAGTTTCAATGTTGTAGCGGTTAATAACATAGATTTGGCTATTAGGATCTTTATTATATTGAAAGTATCCTCCAGGATAAACATCTTCGCTATAGTATAAATATTTACCATCAGGAGATAATGTGGGTTCATTAACATCCTGTTGATCATTTTTCTTTTTTGTTAGCTGAATACCACTTCCGCCAGTTTTATGATACATCCATAGTTCACCAGCGCCAAGTGAGCGACCAGAAGTAAAATGTTTTCTAGCAATAAGGTAATTGCTGTCTGGAGTCCAAACAGCATTATTAAGCAATCTGAATGTTTCTTTAGTCACTTGTTTTGCATCAGAACCATCACTTTTCATAACCCAGATATTATCTCCTCCACCAGCATCACTGGTAAATGAAATGTATGCTCCATCAGGACTAAATCGTGGTTGGATTTCAAAGGCAAGCCCTTCTCTTAAAACGCTAGCTTTTCCGCCATTAATATCTAATTTATAGATATCGCCTAAGAGATCAAAAACGATTGATTTCCCATCAGGACTCACATCGAGGTTCATCCAGGTTCCTTCGTTTGTAGATAATTTCAATTCTTTAAAGTTCCAGTTACCTTCAGGATTGGATACGTCCCAAGATGTTTCTTCAGATTTGTCTTGACTAAATGAGCTAAAAGTAATGAGTAGAAAAAGGGTTGTAATGAGTTGAATGTGCTTCATGAAATAAATTTTAATAAACCTGTAAGTTAATTATAAATAATGAAAAGAACAGTTAATTTGAATTGTGAAATTCTAATTCATTGTGGAATAAATATAAAAAAACCGATTCAGAAATGAATCGGTTTTTATAAGCGAATTGTTATTATTATTTAGGCGAACGCCTTACTTAACTTTGTTTACTATTGCTTCAAAAGCTTCTGGGTTATTCATCGCTAAATCTGCAAGAACTTTACGGTTCAATTCGATATTATTAGCTTTAAGTTTTCCCATAAATTTTGAATAGCTCATTCCATGTTGTCTGGCACCTGCGTTGATACGCATAATCCATAATGAACGGAATGTTCTCTTTTTTACTCTACGGTCTCTGTACGAATATTGCATCGCTTTATCAACCGCATTTTTTGCTACTGTCCAAACGTTTTTACGTCTTCCGAAGTAACCTTTTGCTTGCTTAAGAACCTTTTTTCTTCTGGCTCTTTTCGCTACTGAATTTACTGATCTTGGCATTTCTTAAATTGTTTTTTTTGTAGTAGGCGGTCAAATATTGACACTTGCTAAATTGTTTTGCCTAACTCCAGGGTTTATAATTTGTTTTAACCGATTAAAACGATCTTACTTTAAACGTAACATTGTTTTAATATTGTCCTCATCTGCTTTGTGAACCAAAGTGTCATGAGTTAAAGCCAGCTTACGCTTTTTCGATTTTTTTGTCAAAATATGACTCTTAAAAGCGTGCTTTCTTTTAATTTTACCAGTGCCAGTGAGTTTAAAACGTTTCTTAGCACTTGATTTGGTTTTCATTTTAGGCATTGTTTCCTAGTTTTATTTACGTTTCGCTTATTATCTTAATAGCTGAACTTTTCAGCTTATTTTGCTTTTTTTGGCGCAATGAACATGGTCATACGCTTACCTTCTAATCTTGGCATTTGTTCTACTTTTCCTAAGTCTTCAAGATCTTGAGCTAATCTTAATAATAAGATTTGGCCTTGTTCTTTAAAAACAATTGAGCGACCTTTAAAGAAAACAAAAGCTTTCAATTTAGCTCCATCTCTTAAAAACTTCTCAGCGTGTTTCTTTTTAAATTCGTAGTCATGATCATCAGTTTGAGGACCGAAACGAATTTCTTTTATTGTCACTTTCGAAGCTTTTGCTTTCAGAGCTTTTTCACGTTTCTTCTGTTCGTAAAGAAACTTCTTATAGTCCATGACTTTACATACTGGAGGATCAGCTTTAGGAGATATTTCAACCAAATCAAACCCTTGTTCATCTGCAATGGCAAGTGCTTCTTTAGTAGAATAAATTCCAACTTCTACATTGTCACCAACAAGGCGTACCTTCTCAGCTCTAATTTTAGAGTTAATTTTGTGTTGATCTTCTTTTACTACTCGCTTGGAGTAATTTCTTCTTCGTATTGCTATGGCTTATATATTTTAGTTAAACTTAATTATTTTATTTAAATGTTTTTAATGTCTTTTTTATTTCACTATCAACAATTTCTGAAAATTCATCTACACTAATCATGCCTAAATCTTCACCACCATGTTGACGAACAGAAATTTTATTTTCATTTTCTTCGTTCTCACCAATAATAATCATAAAAGGGGTTTTATTCATTTCAGCTTCCCGAATTTTCTTACCTATAGTTTCATTTCTGTTATCAACGAGGGCGCGAATTTCGTTATTTTCTAGCAAATTTAAAACTTTTTCGGCGTATTTTTCATATTTCTCGCTAATTGATAATATAATTGCTTGGGTTGGCATAAGCCATATAGGGAAATTTCCACCTGTATGTTCAAGTAAAATAGCGATAAAACGTTCCATGCTTCCAAAAGGTGCACGATGTATCATAACTGGTCTGTGAAGCTCATTATCACTACCTTTATAAGTTAAATCAAATCGTTCAGGCAGGTTGTAATCGACTTGAATTGTTCCTAATTGCCAGTTTCTGCCTAACGCATCTTTTACCATGAAATCTAATTTTGGTCCGTAGAAAGCTGCTTCACCAGTTTCAACAACATAATCCAAACCTTTATCTATAGCAGCATTTAAAATGGCATTTTCAGCTTTTTTCCAGTTTTCGTCACTACCTATGTATTTTTCAGGATTTTCAGGATCTCTCAAAGATACCTGAGCCTTGAAATTTTCAAAACCTAATGAGCCAAAAACATATAAAACAAGATCGATAACATCTTTAAATTCTTTATCCAATTGGTCAGGAGTACAGAAAATATGAGCGTCATCTTGAGTAAATCCTCTAACTCGGGTTAAACCATGTAATTCACCACTTTGTTCATATCTGTATACTGTGCCAAATTCTGCATATCGTTTAGGTAGTTCTTTATAAGAAAATGGTCTTGTGTTATAGATTTCACAGTGATGAGGGCAATTCATAGGTTTTAATAAGAATTCTTCACCTTCAGCAGGAGTGTTTATAGGTTGAAAACTATCTTCACCATATTTAGCAAAGTGTCCAGATGTAACATACAGTTCTTTTTGTCCAATATGCGGTGTAACAACCATTTCATATCCAGCCTTTTTCTGGGCACTTTTTAAGAAATTTTCTAAACGTTCTCTGAGAGCGGCACCTTTTGGTAGCCATAGAGGAAGACCTTGACCTACTTTTTGTGAAAAAGTAAATAATTCAAGTTCTTTCCCAAGTTTTCTATGATCACGCTTCTTTGCTTCCTCTAATAAGTGTAAATACTCAGTTAGTTCTTTTTGTTTAGGAAATGATATTCCGTAAACACGTGTCAATTGCTTATTGTTTTCATCGCCTCTCCAATAAGCACCAGCTACAGATAATAATTTGACAGCTTTGATAATTCCAGTGTTAGGAATATGTCCTCCACGGCATAAATCTGTAAATGTAGAATGGTCGCAGAAAGTGATTGTGCCATCCTCAAGGTTTTCAATCAATTCAACTTTGTATTCATTGTTTTGAGATTTGTATAAAGAGAGTGCTTCATTTTTAGAAACAGAGCGCATTTTAAAATCGTGCTTGCCTCTGGCAATTTCCATCATCTTATTTTCAATGGTTTTAAAATCCTTTTCTGAAATCGCATTATCCCCAAAATCAACATCGTAATAAAAACCATTTTCAATAGCTGGACCAATAGATAGTTTTATACCTGGATAGAGTTCTTCGAGGGCTTGGGCTAAAACATGGGAACTTGAATGCCAAAAAGCTTTTTTGCCTTCATCATTTGTCCATGTATATAGTATCAATGAACCATCTGTTAATAATGGAGTAGAAGTTTCAATAGTTTCATTATTGAAGCTTGCTGAAATAACATTTCTTGCAAAGCCTTCACTTATATTTTTAGCAACTTCGATAGGAGTTATTCCTTTATCAAAATTTTTTATAGTACCATCAGGTAGTGTAATATTTATCATATAATGAATATAATTAGGAACGCAAAGATAACATCTTATATATTTAGATACAATAATAAGTTAACAGATAAAAAAAAATGCATATATATTAAAGAGAACTAGGGGTAACATGAAATCATAATCTTCAATCGTCTCATAATAAGGGTATAGCGAGTATTAATAAAAAAAGTTTCAAAAAAGATTAAAAAAG
>NZ_JBODQC010000012.1:0-63691 GCF_050617655.1 Psychroserpens mesophilus
GCTATGTTTGAATCAAATTCTGGTGCAGTTACATCTGCTTCTGGTGCTGGATCAACTGTTATTACATATGGTCCTGCACTCAATGGATTTTGACATGCATCTACTCCATCATAAGTAATTGTGATTGTTCCTCCACATGCTGTATAATCTTTTACAACTACTGCTTCGATACTTCCTGAGATTTCACATAAACCTGTTAAGATATTTGAGTAAGTAGCATCATCTGCACTAAAACCTTCTGCATCTGAACACATAATGTTAGATGGGAATTCTGGTGCTGTTACTTCAGGTGCTGGAGCTGGTAAAACAGTAATTGTCTTTCTGTAATCGATTTCACGGCCACAATCATCAACAAATTTCCAGTCTACGTATAAAGTTCCTCCACATGCATCATAGCTTCCGCTCAATTCACCTGGAACTTCTCCATTAATACCGCAAGTACCTTCTAACCCATTGCTGTATGCCAAGTTAGTAACGATATAATCGTCAGCTAAATCGCATGTTACATTGATATTTGGTAATGGATTTATAAACTCAGCCATTGGAGCTGGTTCAACAGTGATAGTTTGTGAAGCACTTAGTGGGTTACCACATATATCTTCACCATCCCATGTTACTGTAATTGTACCACCACACTCATCAAAACTATTAGTTTGTACTGGCTCTAATGATCCACTAATATTGCAATCACCTTCTAAGCCATTGCTATACGCTAATGAACCTGCTTGATAAGCATCCGCATCAGAACAACTTAGAGAAAAATTCTCTACTTCTTCAAGTGTTGGTGCTGGAGCTGGTCCTACTTTTAACTGCTTTCTAGCAGTAATTGTACGATTACATTCATCTGTGTATGTCCAATCTACAAATAATAGACCTCCACATGAATTAAATTCTCCACTCAATACTCCTTCAACAGAACCATTAATTCCACATTCTCCTTCTACTCCATTAGAGTAAGCTAAAGACGAAGGAATATAGTTCGCTGCTTCTTCACAAGAGATATCTTCATGTTCTGAAATATCAAAACTAGCCTCTGGTGCTGGGTTAACATCTACATCAAATGGCCCAGCGCTTAGTGGACGTCCACAAGCATCTTCACCACTATAGGTTATCGTTATTTTTCCTCCACATAAATCATATACTTTTTCCACGTTTGCTTCAAGTGATCCTGAAATTTCACAATCTCCAACTAAGCCATTTGTGTAAGTAGCTGCATCTGCTGAAAAGCTTGCTGCTTCTGAACACATAATATTAGAAGGAAACTCTGGTGTTGATATTGTAGCCTCTGGAGCTGGATCAACATCCACGTCAAATGGTCCTGCGCTTAACGGACGACCACAAGCATCTTCTCCATTATATGTAATTGTAATTTTTCCTCCACAAGCATCATATACTTTTTCAACATTTGCTTCTAATGAACCTGAAATTTCACAACCTTCTGTTAATCCGTTTGTAAAAGTTGCATCGTCAGCTGAAAAACCTTCTGCGTCTGCACATGTAATGGTAGATGGGAATTCTGGTGCAGTTACAATTGCTTCAGGTGCTGGTAATACATCAATAACTACTGAAGCACTTAATGGATTTTCACATTCATCCTGACCTTCCCAGGTAATTGTGATTGTTCCACCACATGAATCAAAATCATTTGTTTGTACTGGTTCTACTGAACCACTAATATTACAAACGCCTTCTAAACCATTTGAATAGTTTAATGCACTTGCCACATAAGTAGCAGCATCTGCACATGACAATTCTGATTCTACTTCAATAGTATCAAATACTGGTGCTGGTGCTGGATCTACTGTTATATCTAGAGTTGCTTCTAATGGGTTCCCACAAGCATCTTCACCAATATAATTCACTAAAATTTTTCCGCCACAGGCATCAAATTGATTCTTTTGTAAAGGCTCTATTGAACCATTTATGCTACAGTCTCCTTCTAAACCATTACTAAAGTTTAGTGAACCTGCAACGTATGCTGAAGCATCTTCACAACTTAAAGTAAAGTTTTCAATTGGATCTAATACAGCAGCTGGTGCTGGTGTAACTGTGTAGATTTTTTCTGCGTCTATTGTACGTCCGCAATCATCTGAATATGTCCAATTTACTGTAATAGTTCCTCCACAAATTGTAAAGTTTGGTGTTACAGTTCCTGGTACTGATCCTTGAATTGAGCATGCACTTTTTGAGATACCATTGCTATATAATAAGTTATCAGCTTCAAAGCTAAACGCCTCTTCACAAGAAATTGTTTCTGGTGATACTGGTTCAAACTCAGCCATTGGTGCTGGTAAAACAACTATTGTTTGACTAGCTGAAGTTGTGTTTCCACATAAATCTGTTGCAGTCCAAGTTCTAATAACTTCTCCTCCTTCACATGCTAATCCTAGATTATCATCATTTTCAGTATAAACAACTTGAATATTATCTGTACAATTGTCTGTTGCTGTTACATTTGCTGGCGTTGGTAGTAAATCAATACAGCTTACTTCTGTATCAGCTGGCACACCACTTAATACTGGATTTTCTGAATCTCCACCCATATATTCAATATAGATTGGATCTGCAAAATTCCCACAATCATCTTGTATTGTGTATTCAAAAGAAGACAACCATTTACAATCATCGTTACCTTTTTCCGTTCCTAATGATTTTGTAACCGTTACTGTTCCGCAATTATCTGAAAACAATGCTGCGATTTCAGCTTCAGTTGGACCTAATGGTTTATTATCAAAACATAAATTTAAGCCATTTGCTCCTGTTGGTACTTCTGCTCCTTTATTTAACTGTGGTGCTTGAGTATCTCCTCCACTATAGTTAATATCTAAATCTGCAATCATGTTTCCACAAGTATCCATAATAGTATACTTGTAATTAGCTGTCCATTCACAATCAGTTCCTTGAGGAGAACCAAATTTATTAACAATCACTTCACCACAATTATCTGAGTAAAGTCCTGCAATAGTACTAACTTTTGGTCCTGATGGCGCCTGAGCTAAACATAAGTTTAAGCCTGATGCGCCTGTTGGCACTTGTGCTCCATCATTAAGTGTTGGTGGTGTTCTATCTCCTCCAACATAACCGATTTTGATTTGCTCTTCGAAATCACCACACTTAACATCATAAGTGTATTCTACTTCCCAATCACAATCGTTACCTGACATATTAGATGTCTTAATAACTTCTGCTGGAGTATCTCCACATTGGTTTAAATACAAGTTTGCAACATCTTCCACAGTTGGACCTGGAGGTGCATCTTCTTGACAACGATCGAAGAAAGTACTTCTTTCTAACGATTGTGCAGTCATTGTACCTATACTAAACGCAAAAAGCACAATAAAGGCAAATGCCTTCATACTTCTGGTTTGTTTAGTAATAAGATCAATGCTACAACACGATAAATTCGTGATAGACTGCCAGATTTTGGCGCGACTACCACTTCGGGTAAAATTGCTCATAAACATAACATTTGGTTTTAAATTAAAATTATTTTAACATTCATTTTGACTACATCTCAGTAATCTATTACAATTCAAGTTTTTCAACTTAAAAAATAGGTTTGTTTTAAATGAAATCAAATAGCGTACGAATCTCGTAGGTCAAATGACTCCAGTATTGAATACATCAAGTACTCAAAAATCAATAAATGTGCTAATAATCAATTGTTGTGCTATCAAACAATTTTTTGGTAAGAACATAATAAATAATCGCTATAATACTATTTATCATGTGGCTAAAATGAATAGAAATCATCTTAACTTACTTTCAAAAGTAGAAGATAATATATTGACTGCCAAATAAATTTAACGTTTTTTTACATATTAAACAGTTGAACATTTTTTTTTGCATTTAATCGAAAAGTAATTCATTTTCTATGCAAAAATCTTCGATAAAATGTACTGATAATTTTATGTTTTTATGAAAAATACCATCTTCTTTTGCAAATGGAACATGCTTTCTATAACTATTTAATAGAGAGTTGATTAAAGGGGATGATGATTTGGGGCTTCTAAAGTGTAAAGCCTGAGATGCATTAAGTAATTCTATAGCCAAAATACGCTCTACATTATTAACTAATGTGTAAGCTTGTGTTGCAGCGTTTGCACCCATACTTACATGATCTTCCTGACCATTACTGGAGACAATACTATCTACACTTGCTGGTGATGCTAATTGTTTATTTGCGCTTACAATACTTGCTGCGGTATATTGTGGAATCATAAATCCTGAATTTAATCCTGGATTATCAACTAAAAAAGTTGGCAACCCTCTAAGACCAGATACTAGTTGATATATTCTTCGCTCAGAAATATTTCCTAATTCGGCCATTGCTATTTTTAAATAATCTAAAGCTAAGGCTAAAGGCTGTCCATGAAAGTTTCCACCAGAGATGATTTTATCCTCATCAATGAATACATTTGGATTATCAGTAACTGAATTAATTTCTGTTTTGAACGTTTTCTCTACAAATGCTAATGTATCTTTTGTTGCTCCGTGAACCTGAGGAATACATCTAAATGAATATGGATCTTGAACATGTGCCTTTTCTTGGTGAATTAATTCACTTCCTTCAAGAAATTCTCTTATACGCTCAGCTGTTTTTAATTGTCCGTTATGAGGCCTTACTAAATGTACCAATTCATTAAATGGTTCTATTCTTCCGTCAAATGCATCTAGAGAAATACTGGATATTAAATCTGCCATATAGGACAGTTTGTAGGATTTAAGAAGTATATGAATTCCATATGCACTCATAAACTGAGTTCCGTTAAGCAATGCCAAACCTTCTTTAGATTGTAGTACAATAGGTTTTAAATCAAATTTTTTCAATACCAATTCGGTATCACATATATCATCCTCAAAATACACCTCTCCTTTACCTATTAATGGTAACGACAAATGTGCTAATGGAGCCAAATCTCCAGAAGCTCCCAAAGAGCCTTGTGTATATACAACAGGTAAGATATCGTTATTATAAAAATATACCAGTCGCTCAACAGTTTCAATTTGTACACCACTATGTCCATAACTTAGTGATTGTATTTTTAAAAGCAACATAAGCTTAACAACTTCTTTAGGAACCTGATCCCCTATTCCACATGCATGAGACATGACTAGGTTTTCTTGTAACTGTGTTAACTTATCTTTCGAAATTTTTACATTACATAAGGATCCAAAACCTGTATTAATACCATAAATAGGATCATCTTGTTCTTGCATTTTGGTGTTAAGATACGCTCTACATTTTGAGATTTTATCAATTGCTTCAGCAGACAATTCTATTTTCTTTTGCTGAAAAATGATGTCATTCAAAGTATGAAGGTCTAACGTTTTAGAAGAAATTATATGGGTAGTTTTCATTGTCATATATTTGGTTTTTCAAAAATCAGCAATACATATATAGTAT
The DNA here is from genome assembly GCF_050617655.1 of Psychroserpens mesophilus. Classification (GTDB taxonomy): domain Bacteria; phylum Bacteroidota; class Bacteroidia; order Flavobacteriales; family Flavobacteriaceae; genus Psychroserpens; species Psychroserpens mesophilus_A. Next base: position 5,408 of record NZ_JBODQC010000012.1, read on the forward strand.
GCAACAAATGTTAATAATTAATAAAGTTTCTTTAAATTTTTTAAATCTTGTATTTTTGATTAACTAAAACAACTATAAATTATGAAACGATTAATTATTGTTCTATTCGTAATATCGATTACTGCATGTAAGCAAGAACCAAAAATTGATTACGCTATTCTTTCTGGAAAAGTAGAGAATACAAAAGCTACTAACGCTTTATTAAATAGTGTAGATTATAAAAGAGAAATAGCAATCAAAGAAGATGGAACATTCACTGATACACTTCAAATTCCTGAAAACGGATTTTATTCCCTATCCATTGGAAGAGAATTTACACCACTTTATTTAAGTGCTGGTGACAATTTAAATGTAACTATTGATGCCAAAAAATTTGATGAAACCGTAACCTATTCTGGTGAAGGGTCTGTTGAAAACAATTACTTAGCAGCTAAAACTTTAAACAATTCTAAAGCTACAGCTAATGCCGTTGAATTTTATTCTATGGAAGAAGATGCATTTAAAACGAAGCTTTCTGAAATAAAAACCAAAAATGAAGTCCTATTAAATGGATTAACAAATGCTAATGAAGACTTTTTAGCTACTGAAAAACAAAATCTGGTATATGACAACTATTCAATGTTAAATAACTACGTACAACGTCATGGTTATTATACAAAAAAAGAAGGTTTTGAAGTTTCTGAAGACTTCATTCCTGAAGATTTAAAAAATATGGTTTATGATAACGCAAAAGCATATAAATCTTCAAGTTCTTACAAAAACATGGCTTTTGATCATGCATTAACGAAAATATTTGACAGCCTTGGCGATGATATTTCAACGGTTTCTCCTGAAGATTTAAAAGATGTTACTGAAATTAAAATTCCTGCGTTAAAAAATGATGTTATTGATTATTTAGGAAGCTTTCTAGTGTCTCCGGGAAATGAAAACATGGAAGCTGTTTATAATTTCTTTGTTAGCAATTCAACCAATGATGATACTAAAAAGATGCTTACCGAAACATTTGACAAAAACAAAGACTTAGTTAAAGGAAAGCCTTCTCCTCAGTTTGTAAACTATGAAAACCACAAAGGAGGCGAAATGTCTCTGTCTGATTTAAAAGGAAAATATGTGTATGTTGACGTTTGGGCGACATGGTGTGGACCATGTATAAGAGAAATCCCTTCGCTAAAAGAAGTTGAAAAGAAATTCCATAACGAAAACATCGAATTTGTAAGCACTTCTATTGACCAGGCAAAAGACCATGATAAATGGGTTGCTATGGTAAACGACAAAGAGTTGGGAGGCATACAATTAATGGCAGATAAAGATTGGAAATCTCAGTTTGTACAAGAATATGCTATTCAAGGTATTCCAAGATTTATTTTAATAGATCCAAATGGAAATATTGTAAGTGCAGATGCGCCAAGACCTTCAAACCCTAAACTAATTGAGTTGCTTGAAGAAGAACTTAAAATGCAACCTTAATAACAAACTTTAAAAAAAAAAAGCCGTTCAGTAAACGGCTTTTTTTTTTAGGATTCTTTTTGTTTTGTCTTTTCTTCCTTAGGGTGTTCTTCCGGTTGTTTAAACAAATCGATGTAAGCTGCTCCTAAGGCTTCAATAACATGACTCGCAATCAAACTTTGATAGCCTAAATCTTCTAACGCAATGTCTGCCGATCGACCATGAAGATAAACCCCAAATAATGTGGCTTGTAAAGCATCATAACCTTGTGCCACCATTCCTGTAATAATACCTGTTAACACATCTCCTGTTCCTGCTGTTGCAAGACCTGGATTTCCTGTTGTATTAACATAGTACTTTTCATTGTAAACAGTAATGGTATTTGCTCCTTTAATTACAATAATGATATCGTGTTTTTTAGCTAAGATTTTGGCTTTTTCAAGTTTATCAAAATCATCTTTCCACTTCCCTATTAACCGTTCTAATTCTTTCGGATGTGGTGTTAAAACCGATTGCTTAGGTAATAATTTCAACAATGCTTTTTTCTTAGAAATGATATTTAGTGCATCAGCATCAATAACCAATGGCACTTTATTATTTTTAAGGAATTTTTCTAAAGCAGAAACTGTTTTAGTATCTGTTCCCATACCAATTCCTAATCCTATTACTTTAGGTTCTATTTCAAAGGCAATACTGCTTATTATATACTCATTGGCATCAGTAATAACCATAGCTTCAGGTAAAGCCGTTTGTAATATAGAATAACCACATTTTGGAATAAAGGCAGTAACTAAACCAGCTCCTGAAGCTAATGCTGCTCTACTTGCCAAAAGTGTCGCTCCTATTTTACCATAACTACCTCCTAAAATTAAAGCATGACCATACATGCCTTTATTAGAAAATTTTTCTCTGGGTTTGTACATTGGTAAAACCTCGTGCTTTCCAATAAGAATAGCGTTCGTTTCTGTTTTAAATAAAAACTCTCTATCTATACCAATATCAATGACTTCCCATTGTAATGAAAATTTAGCTGTTTCTGGCAAAAAGAAAATCAGTTTGGGTGATTGAAAACTCAATGTATGATTTGCCCAAACAACACTATCTTCATTTTCCAATACTTTATCTGTAAATGCTCCTGAAGGAATATCTATAGAAAGTGTAAAGGCTTTACTAGCTCTTAAATGAACAAATAACTGAGTAACCCATTCATCTACTGGACGATTTAAACCAATTCCGAAAATTGCATCAAGAATAATATCATCTTTATGAATTTGAGGAAAGTCTGCTTTGCATTTAAGCATAATTGGCCATTCTTTAGTAGTCTCTTTGATGCGATCATAATTCACGAGAAAATCTTTAGAACGTTTATCACTACAATTAACAATGTAAGTTTTAACATTATATCCATGGGTAATTAAATGCCTTGCTACGACCAAACCATCTCCTCCATTATTACCAATGCCACAAAATACATGAATAGGAACTTGTGCACCTTGCATCCTGATATGTAACCAATTAAAAATTTGGATGCCTGCGCGTTCCATTAATTCTGTAGAGGTAATGTTCTGTTTTTTAGCAGTTAACCTATCACCTTCATAAATCTGTTCTTTAGAGAAAATTTTCACGTGTAAAGTTTTATTTAAAAGTAAAAGTAATACTTTTGGAACTTAATATAAAACAACTCAAACGAAGTTGTAAATCAATACAAATGAAAGTTTTAAAATTTGGAGGTACATCTGTTGGTTCTGCGAATAATATCAACCAGGTTATATCTATATTAGAAAATAAATCGAAAAACGAAAACGTTATTTGTGTCGTTTCTGCTGTTGGAGGTATTACAGACAAGTTACTAAACGCAGGACATCTCGCTCAATCAAAAAACAAAGGCTACAAAGATGCATTTGCCTCTATTCAGCGTATTCATCTAAAACTGATTGAATCCCTTATTCCCAAAAAAAACAAAGAGGTTACCAAATATGTTGAGGCCAAACTCAATGACCTTAAAGACCTGTTGGATGGTTTATTTTTAATTAACGAATTATCACCCAAAACTTCAGATAAACTTGTGAGTTTTGGTGAATTATTATCTTCTTACATCATTGCTGAAACTATGAAGTCCAGAGGTATTGATGCGAATCGTAAAAATTCTCAAGACCTAATAGTTACCAATTCAAATTTCACAAAAGCAGATGTGATTTATAAAGATACAAACGCTAACATTAAAACGTATTTTAAATCTGCACATCAAGATATCACCATTTTACCTGGATTTGTATCTAAATCCACTCATGGAGAAATAACAACTTTAGGTCGTGGAGGTTCAGATTTTACAGCTGCTATTATTGCTGCAGCTTTAAAAGTGAAACAATTAGAAATATGGACAGATGTAAGTGGTATGTATACTGCAAATCCTAAATTGGTTAAGCATGGATATCCTATAAAGCGCCTATCGTACCAAGAAGCCATGGAACTATCCCATTTTGGAGCAAAAGTATTGTATCCTCCAACGGTTCAACCTGTTTTAGATTTAAATATTCCAATACATATCAAGAATACTTTAAAACCAGATGAAGATGGCACAATGATATCTTCAGAAACTGAATTAACAAATAACGCTCCAGTTAAAGGGATTACAAACATTAACAATATCGCTCTACTTACTTTACAAGGCAGTGGAATGGTTGGCATTCCTGGATTTTCAAAACGTTTGTTTGAAACACTGGCTCAAGAAAAAATTAACGTCATTTTTATAACTCAGGCATCATCTGAGCATTCTATTTGTTTCGGAATTGATAATGACGATGCAGAAAAAGCGAAAGCTGCAATTGATTCTACTTTCGAAAATGAAATTTCTTTACATAAAATAGACCCAATACTCACTGAAAATGAATTGTCTATTATCGCTCTTATTGGTGATAATATGAAAAATTTTCAAGGTATTAGTGGTAAAATGTTTAGCACATTAGGTAAAAACAACATTAATATAAGAGCTATCGCTCAAGGTGCTTCAGAACGGAACATTTCGGCGGTTATCGATAAAAATGATGTAAAAAAGGCTCTGAATGTTCTGCATGAGCGATTCTTTGAAGTTAAAACAAAACAACTTAATGTCTTTATTGTTGGCATTGGTAATGTTGGTGAAAAACTGATAGATCAAATCGCACAACAACACAACTTCCTTAAGAAAAAATTAAAAATTGATGTTCGTATAGCTGGTATGGCAAATTCCAGAAAAATGATTTTTGATGAAGAAGGCATTAATCTTAACGATTGGGCTTCTCAATTTCACTATGCAGAAAAATCTAGTATGCAAGGTTTTATAGACAAAATCATAGACATGAATTTACGAAATAGTATTTTTGTCGATATTACTGCAGATAAAGGTGTTGCTAGCTGGTACGATACATATTTAAAGCAAAGTATTTCAGTAGTGGCTTGTAATAAAATTGCCTGTTCTGGCACTTACGAAATCTATAAAAAGCTTCAGGATTTATCTTTAAGATACAATACACCTTTTCTTTATGAAACCAATGTTGGTGCAGGATTACCAATCATAAACACACTAAACAACTTGGTCGCTTCTGGTGACAAAGTAACCAGTATTGAAGCTATTTTATCTGGAAGTTTAAATTTCATTTTTAATAATTTTAGTGACCGAACTAACTTTCACGACACTGTTAAGCGAGCAGAATTTGAAGGTTATACTGAACCTGATCCTCGAATCGATTTAAGTGGTATTGACGTTGCAAGAAAAATATTAATTTTAGCCAGAGTTAATGGCGGAATCATGGAAATTGAAGACATCAATAACCAGTCGTTTTTAACCGAAGCTAATCTCAAAAGTAAGTCTGTTGATGATTTTTATAAATCACTCAAAACTGAGGAAGCACATTTTCAAAAGCTATATGCTTCTGCGGAATCTAAAAATTGCCAGCTAAAATATGTTGCAGAATACAAAAACGGAAAAGCAAAAGTTGGTCTAAGAGAGATTCCTGAAGGTCATCCTTTTTATAACTTGGAAGGTAAAGACAATATTGTCATGTTCTACACCGAACGCTATCCTGAACAGCCCTTAATCATTAAAGGTGCTGGTGCTGGTGCTGATGTAACTGCTTCAGGATTATTTGCTGACATCATAAAAATTGGAAACAAATAAAGACTTCTCTTGTGAAAAAAGACATGAACCAAATTAAAATTTTCTCTCCTGCAACAGTAGCCAATGTATCCTGTGGATTTGACGTACTTGGGTTTTGCTTAGACTCCGTTGGAGATGAAATGATTATTAAAAAAACCTCTCAAAAAGGAATTAATATCTCAAGGATTGAAGGCTACGAATTACCTTTTGAAGCTGAAAATAATGTCGCTGGTGTTTCTGCTCTTGCCTTGTACAACGATGCCAATCCAGACTTTGGATTTGATATAGAAATCTATAAAAAAATCAAACCAGGAAGCGGTATCGGAAGCAGCTCTGCAAGTGCCGCTGGAAGTGTCTTTGCCATAAACGAATTACTGGGAAAACCTTACAACAAAACACAACTTACCAATTTTGCAATGAAAGGAGAAGCCTTAGCAAGCCTCTGTGAACATGCAGACAACCTTGCTCCTGCTCTTTTTGGCGGATTTACCTTAGTTAAAAGTTTATCACCTTTGCAGATCTTAGAATTGCCGACTCCAAAAAATCTTTTTGCTGTTGTTATCCATCCACAAATTGAAATTAAAACTTCTGAAGCTCGAGCAATTTTACCTCAAGACGTCTCTTTAAAAAAAGCCATTACCCAATGGTCTAATGTTGGCAGTTTTGTTCATGCCTTACATACCGAAAACTATAAATTATTGAGTGAAAGCCTAATCGATGTAATTGTCGAACCTCATCGCAGTAAATTAATTCCTCATTTTGAAGACGTTAAGCAAACTGCTATAAATCATGGAGCTTTAGGCTGTGGGATTTCAGGTTCCGGACCTTCCATATTCAGTTTATGTGAAGGAAAAGAAAGTGCGAAAAAAGTTCATGATGCCATTCAAAATATCTATTCGCAAACAACTATTGATTTTGAAATCTATACATCAAAAATCAATACTGAAGGTATAAAAATACTATGAACTACTTCAGTTTAAATAAAAAAGCACCTGACACCTCCTTTAAAGATGCTGTGATTAAAGGATTGGCTCCAGATAAAGGCTTATATTTCCCAGAACATATTGAACCATTATCGAAAATTTTTTTTGAAACTATTGGTAACCTCTCAAATTCTGAAATTGCTTTTCAGACAATAAAACAGTTTGTAAGTCCTGATATTCCGGAAGCTGATCTAAAAGCTATTATTGAAGACTCATTATGTTTTGATTTTCCTGTTATAGAATTGGATAAAAGCATATCTACACTCGAATTATTTCACGGACCAACAATGGCATTTAAAGATGTTGGTGCTCGTTTTATGGCTAGATGCTTAGGTTATTTTAATACCAATAACACCAATGAAATAACTGTTTTAGTCGCTACTTCTGGAGATACAGGTGGTGCAGTTGCCAATGGTTTCTTAAATGTAAAAGGTGTTAATGTTGTAATTTTATATCCTTCTGGCAAAGTAAGCGATATTCAGGAAAAGCAATTGACTACGCTTGGTCAAAATATTATTGCTCTTGAAGTTGATGGTGTTTTTGACGACTGCCAAGACATGGTGAAACGTGCTTTTTTAGATGAAGAATTAACAAATAAAATGCAGTTAACATCTGCAAATTCTATTAATGTTGCTCGTTGGTTACCTCAAATGTTTTATTTCATGTTTGCTTACAAACAACTTCATAAAAAACATGATAAGATTGTATTCTCTATTCCTAGTGGAAACTTTGGAAACATTTGTGCTGGCATGATGGCGCAACAATTAGGGTTACCAATACAACATTTTGTAGCATCCAATAATGCTAACAATGTGGTGACTGAATATTTAAAAACGGAAACCTATACACCAAAGCCATCAGTACAAACCATTAGTAATGCTATGGATGTAGGTAATCCGAGTAATTTTATACGTATTCAGGAAATTTACAAGAACGATTTTAGCGTTCTTAAAAAGAATCTTACGTCTTATAGTTATACTGATGAAGAAACCAGAACAGCTTTAAAAGACATTTATAAAACTTACAATTATATAGCAGATCCTCATGGAGCAGTTGGTTATTTGGGTTGTAAATCGTATTTAAAACATCATTCAGATACACATTGTGTCTTTTTAGAAACTGCTCATCCTACAAAATTTTTAGATGTTGTTGAAAACGTTATAGATACTAGCCTTACTTTACCTTCTCAAATTAAAGCTATTATGAATAAGAAAAAAGTAGCCACTAAAATTTCAAGCTATACCGATTTAAAAACATGTTTACTTAAATAATATACTCATGACAAGTACTGACTGGATAGGTTTTGTTGGCGTTTTTCTTATACTCCTTGCCTATTTTCTTAATGTCTTAGAAAAAGTAAATCATAAAGACCTTTCTTTTATCGTACTCAATTTGATTGGAGCCACTTTAGCTTGTTTGGCTTCAATACTCTTGCAGTATATACCCTTTATCATTTTAGAAGGTGCTTGGGCATTAGTCTCACTTTATGCACTTTTGACCTTAAAAAGATCTAATTTTAAATAATATAATGATAGACCATAAAGAAATGACAAATGGCGCCTCCTAAAACAAAAAAATGCCAGATGACATGATTGTAAGGGATTTTGTCTATCGCATAAAATACGATTCCAACCGTATAAAATAATCCACCTGAAAATAACAATAGTAATCCGTTGGTTTGCATTCGGTCTGCTAAGGTTGAAAAATCAAAAACGATTAACCAACCCATTACCAAATATAAAAGTGTAGAAAAGGTTTCGAATTTACCTGTAAAAAAGAGTTTTAAAACCACTCCAAAAGCAGCGATTCCCCAAACTGTCCAGAACAATTCCCATCCCAAACTATCTGGTAATGTAATGAGTAATACTGGTGTATATGTTCCTGCTATTAATAAATAAATACTAATATGATCAACGATTCTAAAATAGTGTTTTCGTCGCTCTCCACTTACTGCATGATAAAATGTTGAAGCTAAAAACAAGACGATAATTGAAATCCCATAAACAATAACACTAAATAATGCATAAGGCGTCTCTTGCTTCAGAAATACAATCAACAGAATGAGTCCTGCAATACCTAAGACAGCTCCAAGTGCATGACTCCAAGCATTAAGGCGTTCTTCAAAAGGCGATTGTATTCGCATTATTGCTTCGGTTCTGTTGTTTTATTACTTACCCATTTATCTTTAATATCATAGTAATCAAAGTCTAAGGCTGGCTTTTGACGTTTTAATTTTCCGTCTTGAAATGCATGTTCTAAAATATCTTCAATTAAAAAATCTTCTTTAACATTAAATGGATCAAACTCACGTTTCAATGAAATATCGAATACACTTGCTGTGGTATTAAACCAAAAAGCTCGCCAGCCACTTCGCAATTCTTTAATAAGGTCAAATGTGGTTTTTCCGGTTTGCCTGTGAATGAGTTTCACTAAAATCTGACCTTCGGTGCGTGTCAGTTTTTTTAATTCTTCAGCAAATTCTTCTTCAATATACTTCTGAATAATCTTTGCATAGCGCTTTTTAGCTCTTCTGGAATCTAAGGTTTCTAAACGTTCTTTCAAAGTGGTTAAGCGTTCTGCTGCAAGTTTGGCATAAGGGTAAACCTTTATCGTTTTACGTTTTAAAATCAGGTATGTAATGCGATCTTCTTTTGAATCAAACTTTAGGTTTTGCAATAACAAAACTTCATTAAGGTCTATGGCTGTTTTAGGAATCGAATCGCCTTCAATTAGGATGTATTCAACAACCGTTGAGTCTTGTTGTACAGGTTCAATTTGAGCCATTACAAAGACAGGAAACAAAAGAAATATGTATCTTATTAACTTCATTATGAATTGCTAAGCTAAAACCATTCCAAACCTGATTTTAAGCGTTCGTCAAAATTAAATATTTACAATCTGTTAAACCTTAAAATCTTATTAATATTATATAGAGAAATTATAAATACTCTACCACACAAAAAACCCATAAACTTTTACGCTATGGGTTTCTAACAAAAATTTCAAATTTTAGAGTCGCTTTCGGTTATCGTCTGAACGTGTATCAATGAGCTTATTGAAAGGGTCTACACCAACTTCAACTGGCTTTTCGTCAACAATAACCGATATTGTATTGTTAATTTCTGTGATTTTATGCTTTTGTAAATACAGTACACGCTCTTTCTTGTTTCCATCGATATCATCTTCAGCAAAGACACCAATATCTATATAATCTTCAAGAACAACAGAGTGGATAGGGTATTTTTTATTTTCAGGAGTATAGCTGATAGAATCTCTACCTTCTTCGGAATAAAAACGTTTTCCTTTTTCATCATTTCGATATTTGCTTACATTAAATTCTATATCGACTTTAAATTTACCGTTATCCAATTCAGTTGAAGATACCTCTACAATTTGATTATCATACAAAGTAATGGTTTCAAACATGTCTTTAATGACATATTGTAAACTGTCTGGTGTAACAGCCTTGATGTGATTTACCATATCGATAGACGTTGTATAAGGAGGTTCCTGAAACTTAACCTTTTCCACATATGTTTTTAAAGCATCGTTGAGCACTTTTTCTCCTATGTAATCACTCAACGCATAAAACACTAAAGATCCTTTTTGATAACGAATATAACCTTGTCCGTCATTATACATCAGCGCTTTTTCCCGTTTACTTTCAAACGTACGCTGAATTAAATAATCGTCAAGAGATTTTTTCAAAAATTTACGCATTTGGGCTTTTCCTATTTCTTTCTCCAGAACTTTTAGAGCAACGTATTCTGATAGACTTTCAGATAACATTGTGGCTCCCAAAACATCTGCTCCAATAACTTGATGTGCCCACCATTGGTGTGCTACTTCGTGAACTGTAATGGCATATGCATAATCAATTCCGCCTTCATCACTATCGTCAACATCTGCAATAAATCCTGCATCACCAGCAAATGGAATGGTATTAGGAAACGATTGTGCAAAACTACCACTTGGAAACTCTATAATACGCAATTGTCTGTGTTGGTACGGACTAAAATTTTCACTGTTATATTCTAATGATGCCTTCATTCCTCTCATCATTCGGTCTAAATTATACTCGTGACCTTTGTGATAATAAATTTCTAATTTAACATCGTTCCATGTATCGCGTTTCACTTCATATTCAGCAGAATTAAAAGCATAGAAATTTAATATTTTACTATCCATTTTATAATGAAAATAGCGTCGACCATCTTCTGTCCATTCTTTTTGAAGATAACCTGGAGCAATAGCTATTTGATTTTCACTTGTGCTGACTGTTGCTTCAAAATCTATCCAATCACTATCTTTAGAAATATAAGTATTCCCCAGAGCTGTAGAGTCTGATGGATGTGGTTTTAAATCATTAGGTGGCAAATCATATTTTTCACGGGTTTTATTATCGGTTAATTCACCTCCATTATAACCCAGATTAGGGAACAATTGCATGTTATTGATAAAAGTTCCGTTTCGTAAGACTGGAGAACTATTTGTTAAAATGGTATTTGTTTTATTATGAACCGTGAAATGCAAGGTCATTGTATCACCAGGATTTAAAGGTTGTTTTAACCTGTAGATATCAAAATTGTATAGCGTATCTTCTAACACTAGTGTGTTTTCTCTATCAAACTCAAACGTACTGGGATAACTATTGTGATTTATAAAGATACTATCGATAGCCTGACTGGTCTTATTGACCATCACATAATCTCCAGAAGCATCAAAATTTAACGCTTTAGGAAAGATATTGACATTCGTTTTTACTGAAATGATTCTTGGTTGCGCATAATCTTCATACTTTTTATAAGTCTTCTCCCATTCAACTGTTTGGAGTTCCCTTTCTTTTGAAGAGTATCTTGTATTTTCAATATTATTTTCATGATAGATTTTAAACCCTAGAGCCAAAAATCCAATAAGCAAAACCAGTAATGTAATTGCTACTGGACGTTTAAATCTCAATCTGGCAATCTGAAGGCGTTCTTTAAACGAATGCGGAAGTCCGCGTACCCAAAATAAAGCAGCAATAACCATAAGTACAGAACCTGCTAAAACCCAATAGAATTTGTAAAGTAAATAACGTCCTAAAGAATCGCCATAACCATTCATATCATTATATCTAAAGCCTGGTCCTTCATTGTATTTAAATATCGATTGCTCAACTCCAGCTAAACTCAGTAATGGGATACCTATTGATAAGACAATTAAGATAAATAATCCTAAATATGGATTTCTAATAAGAGTTTGAACTGTTAATGCTAAAAATGCCCAAACGATATAATTAATAAGTCTTAAGCCAAACAGTTCTTTTATATACAAACCTAATTCAATGTCGTAATACCCCTTATATAATTGAAATAATATACCCGAAATCATAATAACAGAAAGCAGCAGCAACTGCATCTTAACAATCGCGATGAACTTAGATAAAAACAGAGACCAATTTGGAATTGGTGTCACATCTTCCAGATGATTAATATTCGCTATTTTACTTCTATTTACTAGCATTCCTGCATATAAAAACGTACAGATATTAATGGCGATTACAAAAGCACTTCCTCCTTGAAGCATACGCCACGTTCTTGGGTAAGTGGGTGTTCCAAAAGGATTACTAAAATCTGAAAGTGCTATCAGTACAATTATTAATCCAACAATAACAATACTAATAAACGGCCAGCTTTTAACGATGTATTTGAATTCTACATTTGAAATTTTCCAGGTCGTTTTTAGATTCTGAAAGAAAGAATAATCAAAGTTGACTTTGGGAAGATTAATACGCGTAATACCTCCAAAATTTCGTTTTGTAGAACGTTCTCCTTTACTTTTTCTAAATGAAAATGATATAGCATTTTGACTAAAACTGAAATATTTAAAGACTAAACCAAATATAATGGCAGAAACACCTAACCACAGTAAACGGTTGTATAAAATTAATGCTTTAATAGGGATATGCAGTTCATTCTGTTCAGCAACGGTCCAGTATCTCGTGTAGTAATACGCTGCTGCAGAGCCATAAGGATCTAGTAGTCCTGCCAAATATCGATTATCTGGATCTGATAAAAGCGATTCTGTTAAACCTTGAACAAAAAGTAATAAAATAATAGTAATAAAACCTGCTGCAATATTTCTGGTAAACGTTACAACTCCAAATACAATTGCTCCAAAAAGTAAAATATTTGGTAAAATAAATAACCAATATGCGTTAAAATATGATGTAAAATCAAATGAGACAACCAAATCAGAATTGGTTCCAGGCAACCTAAATCCGATAAACATTCCTATACCAATCGTCAATACAATACATGTAACGATGAGGATGGAACTAAAAAACTTAGCAAATAAATAATTTGCTTTTGAGAAAGGGTATGAATATAAAATGGTATGCATTTCACTTTTATAGTCTCGATATACAGACACACCAACAATAGAAGGAAATAAAAAGAAAATCAAAATGGTCAAACCATTAAATAAATTACTAACACCTAATGGTGAATTCACAATTTTAGAAGAACCGGTTGTGACAGTAAGACTATCAAAAATACCTGCTGTAGATGCAGCCATAATTAATGATAAGCCAAAGAAAATGGCCATATAAATGTAAAATGCTGGCTTTTTTATCCAGTACTTTAATTCATGAAAAAATATAGTTGAAAACATAATGTACTTTTTAAATTATTGATTTTTGAACTTAGCTCAATACTGGTTCATCATGCTTTAATGCTAAAAAATACACATCGTCTAATTGTGGTTCTGCTGACTTAAACTCTGCATCAGGTAAAGACTCTGCATACACCCGAATGTTCAGCGTATTGTCTTCATTATAGTTTGAAGATAATATATCATACTTAACTTCATTCGCTTCTAAATCATCACGCTCAATAACTTTTGTCCATATGCTTCCAATCAACTCTTGTCTTGCTTTTGTTGGTGTGGTGTGCTTTAAAATACGTCCTCCATTTAAAATTGCCATTTCATTACATAGCTCTTTTACATCTTCTACAATGTGAGTAGAGAAAATCACAGTGCAATTAGTTCCTACTTCTCTCAAGACATTTAAAAAACGGTGTCTTTCTGCTGGATCTAATCCTGCAGTAGGCTCATCTACAATAATTAGTTTTGGATTATTCAATAATAATTGTGCGATTCCAAAGCGTTGTTTCATACCTCCAGAATATCCTGCAACATGCTTTTTACGTACATCGTACAAGTTTGTAATTTCTAAAACTTCTTTAACCAAAGCTGTTCGGTCAGGTTTTGAACTTACTCCTTTAAGCATTGCAAAATAATCTAATAAGTCTTCAGCAGACATTTTTGGATACACACCAAAAGATTGCGGAAGGTATCCTAATACCTTTCTCAACGCCATTTTATCACCTAAGACATCAATATTTCCAAATGTAATACTTCCAGAATCTGGGCTTTGTAACGTTGCAATAGTTCGCATTAAAGATGATTTTCCTGCGCCATTAGGACCTAATAAACCAAACATTCCACTACCTATTTCTAAGCTTAGGTTATCAATGGCTTTGACTCCGTTTTTATAAGTTTTCGTTAAATCTTTAATGATAAGCTTCATCTGTACGTGTTTAATTATTAGTGTATAGGTCAATAAGTACAAAAATAAGGCGATTTGTTACAAAAATCTTTTCCGAAGCCTTAAAAAGAAAATAAAACGGTTTATTTTTACAATTATATAAAATCAGAATAACTTTTATGGCTACAAAAAGCATACTCAACAAAAAATCGATTGATTTCCTAGAAAAATATTTAAACAATGCAGCTCCAACAGGATATGAGTGGGATGGACAAAAAATCTGGATGGATTACCTCAAACCTTATGTAGATGAATTTATTACAGATACTTACGGAACTGCTGTTGGTGTCATTAACCCAAACGCAAAATACAAAGTCGTAATCGAAGGTCATGCCGACGAAATCTCGTGGTATGTCAATTATATATCAGATAACGGTTTAATTTATGTCATCAGAAATGGTGGTAGTGATCACCAAATTGCACCAAGTAAAATTGTAAATATTCATACCAAAAATGGCATTGTAAAAGGCGTTTTTGGCTGGCCTGCCATACATACAAGAAATAAGTCTAAGGAAGAAGCACCAAAACCTGATAATATTTTTATCGATTGTGGTTGCGCTACTAAAGAAGACTTCGAAAAACTTGGCGTTCATGTTGGTTGCGTCATTACCTATCCTGATGAATTTCATATTCTAAATAAAGACAAATTTGTATGTCGTGCTTTAGATAACAGAATGGGTGGATTTATGATTGCTCAAGTCGCTCGTCTTTTAAAAGAAAACAAGAAAAAACTTCCTTTTGGGTTATATGTAACAAACTCTGTTCAAGAAGAAATTGGATTACGTGGAGCACAGATGATTACTGAAACCATAAAACCTAACATTGCAATTGTAACAGATGTAACTCACGACACAACAACACCAATGATAGACAAGAAAAAAGAGGGTCTCTTAGAAATGGGTAAAGGTCCTGTAGTTGCTTATGCACCTGCAGTACAACAAAAATTGCGTGATTTAATTACAGATACTGCTGAAGCTAAAAAAATACCGTTTCAACGTTCTGCTTTATCAAGAGCAACTGGAACAGACACAGATGCATTTGCCTACAGTAATGGAGGTGTTGCCTCTGCTTTAATTTCGTTACCATTGCGATATATGCATACCACTGTAGAAATGGTGCATCGTGATGATGTTGAAAACGTTATTAAGATGATTTATGAGACATTACTCAAAATAAAAGAAGGCGACACATTCTCATATTTTGAATAACCAGTTAATCTGGATTAGGCAAAGAATTAAATGTAAAGCCTCTTAATTGAGGCTTTTTCAATATGGAAGAAAACATAGATATCGTTGATCAATACGGAATACCTACAGGAGTATCAGTCCCCAAATCTGTAATTCACACTAAAGGACATTTACACAATACAGCACATGTTTGGTTATTTACTTCTGAAGGCAAAATACTTCTCCAGCAACGAGCTGCTTCAAAAACTATTTGTCCGTTACTTTGGGATGTTTCAATCGCAGGACATATTGATGCAGGTGAAACACCTGAGCAAGCAGCTGTAAGAGAAGCTAAAGAAGAAATTGGGCTAAGCATTTCAGAAAAGCAGCTTATTAAAGTTGGTACGTTTAAATGTTTTCGGTCTTATCCTAACGGCATTATAGATAACGAATTTCATGTGACATTTATAATAGAAATCAATCTTCCTATTGAAGACTTCTCTCCTCAAAAGGAAGAAGTGGAAGCTTTAAAGTTTGTGAGTCTTTCTGAGTTTAAAACACTTTTAGAGCACAGCGAAACTAACAATCATTTTGTCTCAAGCAATCGGAAGTATTATGACTTTGTTTTAGAGACAATCTCAACAAAACGAACCCAATAATTTTCATTATTTTTCATACATGAATAACGTATTACTTGCAGTTGCTCCAGTACTAATCATAATTATATACATTTACTGTAAAGACAAGTATGAAAAAGAGCCAAAAGGTTTACTTCTTTTAAGCTTTCTTTTTGGAGCTGTTGTGAGTATCATTATCACAACAATTCTGTATCTTGGTTTTGATATTCTCTTACCTTTAAAAGATAAATTTAGCGTCTTAGAACAATTTATAAAAGCTTTTTTTGTGGTAGCTTTAGTTGAAGAATTCAGCAAATATGTTATCGTGCGTTATTTTGCTCAACCCAGACTTGCGTTTAACGAACCTTTTGACGGAATTGTTTATGCTGTTATGGTATCTATGGGTTTTGCAGCTACCGAAAATGTATTATACGTTTTAGAAGGAGGAGCTGGTGTTGCTGTCTTAAGAGCTTTTACAGCTGTTCCTGCGCATGCTACTTTTGTGAAGGTTAAAGTATTGGTAGGTAGTAAGTCTAACGTTTATAGGGGTTACGCTTATTAATAAAAAATAAGAAACCCATCGTTGATAGATGGGTTTTTATATAAAATATGTATTATTCTGGTTATAATACAGATTGTGATTCAATTACATTCACTCTATTTGATACTGAAGATATTTCTTCTACAGATACAACTGGTGCTGGTTGATTTGCTACAGCTGTTGCTAATGCTTCAATATCAATTATATTACCAGTTGAAGGTGCTGGTACTGAACCAGCAATACCACCTCGTTCAAATCTACCAAATGATACACCACCACCATCTTGATTGATTGCTGATAACAATGGTAAATATTTAGCTGTTGATTTTCTATTAATGATTGCTTCACCATCTTCAGCTTCGATATTAATACCACCTTGTGAATGTCTAGCACCAGATAATAAACCACCACGTTCAACATACATACCTTTTTCAGCCTTTGGTTTTGATGAAGCTAACTTAACTACACTTGATGCTAGAATTTGTGCAATATTTAAACCAGCTGATAATTTATTTTGTGCTATACCTTTTATTTGTAATGCTGTATTAATAGCTGTAAAAGGTAAACCACCAGTTAAAGGTGAAGTTGCAACTGCTTTAGCGTTTGCAATTTGAGTATTAGCAACTATTTGTGCATTAGCTTGTGCTGTATTGATTTTAACTTGTGCAACAGCTAATGCACTTTCAGCAACAATAGAAGCAATTCTAGCTGCTAATGAATCACCTAGTATTGTATTTAGAATACCAGTTACTTGTCTTGCATTATTAATTTTAGCTTGTGCTAATGCATTATCAGATTCAATTTCAGCTAAATCTAATTCAGCTTGTTTTTCAACCTTTGCAATATTAGCATTATTTTTAATTTCTTGTAATTGTAAATCTCTATCAAGTTCTAATAATTTTAATAGTTCAGTTTTTTCTTCTTCAGTTAGTTGAAGGTTTTCAATTTCAGCTTCTTGTCTATCAAAATCTCTTTGAAGTTTTTCTTCTTGTGTTTTAAATTCATCTTCATTTCTTCTTTCATTTATTGAATCTAAAAGTTCATCTTTTTTATTTTCAAAATCTTGAATACTTGTAAGTTTATCTTTATTTAAAGTAGCATCACTAGTTTTTTGTTCTGATTTCTGTGATTCAATTTTATTTTCTACAGCTAATTGTTCATTTTTAAGTCTTAATACTTCATTTTGTAAATCAACATTACCTTTATTTAATGATGCTTCTTTTTGTGCATTAGCTAATCTTAAACCAATTAAATCTCTTTCAGCTTTACTTTGTTTATTTAAATTAGCAAGTAAATCATCACTAGCTTTTTGTCTATCCTCGAATGATAAAGATTCATCATCTCTTAATTGTCTAAATTTTTCTGATTGACGTTCTAATCTTTGTACAACACCTTCTTGTGCTATAATTAAACCTTCAGTATTTTTTTTTATTTCAGTTAATGCTTTAGCATCTTTAACTACGTTTGAAAAATCTATATTAGATACAGCTGTACCTACAGCTGATGCACCATCAGCAACTTCATTAAATGCTTCACCAAAATTAGTAGCTACTTTTGCACCAGCACTAATAGCTTCAGCACCTATTTCAACTAATGTATCTTTTGTTTCATTAATTTTAGTATCTAGTTCTTTTAATTTATCAGCATCTTTACCACCGAAAAATGAATTTTCCCAACCTCGTTGTGCTTCTAAAATAGCTAATTTAATAGCAAAGAATGATGCTTTAAGTGGTGTTATAATTAGGGTAAGTAAACCACTCATTACTTTACCTAACGCATCAAAACCACCATTAGCTTGTGATACAGCTTCAACCGTATCTACAATTGTACCAACTACTTTATCGAATACAATACCTACTGCATTGAATACAGTAGATACTGCATCAGCTACTTTTTGATTTCTACCAAATGCTTCAGTAAGTTTAGCAATACCAGCTACAATAAAACCAATACCTAATGCTTTTAATGCTGAACCAAAACCAATTACAGCACCTTTAGCTTTACCAAATAAAGATGGGTAATTACCAACATTAGATTTTTGTTTTTCTAATTTAGATGTATTCTCTTTAATAAGGTCGTTATTCTTATCAATTGTTTTATTAATATCATCTAAAGATTTTTTACCTTTTTTGGTACTTGTATCTAATTGATTCCTTATTTCAACTAATTCTTTATTTTGTTTTTTAGCATCATCAATTGATTGAACATTCTTATTCAATGCATCATTTAATCTAGTTGTTGCATTGGTTGTAGTTTGTAGAACTTTACTTTGCGCTCTATATTCTTTTTGAAGGTTCTTTAATTCAGCTTCATTTTTAATGAATATAGCACTGGTAGTATCACCAGCTTTTGCTAATTCTTTTTGTGATGCTGATAGTTCTTCAATTCTTTTTTTAGTTGATTGAAGTTCTGATAATAATTTTTTATTGTCTATTTCTAAAGAAGCAATTTTTATCGTTTCTGCCATTGTTCATAGTATATTTGGGGTATTGTGATTCATCTTGTGAATCGTTATCTGTAGTTATTAACTACATTGTGTTTCTGTTTTGGTTACAACTGCATTTGAACCAGTTGTATATTCAGTTTCTGTTAAATATGGTGAACCAACATATAAATCACCAGTAACACCAAACTGAATTGATTTCACACCACTAGTACAAATAATTGTATCTAAATCATAAGTGAATGTTTCAGTTACTTCATCACCTTCACAATCATAGTATGTAATTGTAATTGCATCTTCTGGTTCAGTAGGATTACCAGTTGCTCTTACAGTCCAATTATAACAAGGTGTTGAATTACATTCATTATTTGTATTGGTCACCACTGCATTTGAACCAGTTGTATATACAGCATCTGTTAAAAATGGGTCACCATTATATGTATCACCAGAAGTACCGAATTGAATTGACCTTACACCATTAGTACAAATAATTGTATCTAAATCATAAGTGAATGTTTCAGTGATTATTTGATTATTACAATCATAGTATGTAATTGTAATTGCATCTTCTGGTTCAGTAGGATTACCAGTTGCTCTTACAGTCCAAGTTTTACATTCTTCTGGGTATAAATTAACACTTCTACCCACTTCAACTAATTCAGCTTCTACTTGTGTTGAAGTAACATTATATTTCAATTTATTACAGAAATAATATTGCCCAGTTTGTTTTAAGAATATTAATTTATAGAAGTCAAAATTTTTAATATCAGCTAAATTAAAATTGAATTCAACTTTTACTGTTTTATATTTATCTAATACTTCAATTAAACTTGAATAATATTCATCAAATACTTCTGAATAAGGTTTTGGTAATGTTAGATAATTGAAATAATCATTGATTGGTACAGCTGGTGTACCATTAAAATATAAAGAATAATCAACCTTATCATCACTTCTATGAAGATTAACCAATTTCAATTTATTTTCAACTGGTTCATAGATTAATTCTTCATCATATGCTATTAGATTGTGTTTTAGACTTGAATATGTTTGATAATAGTCATCAAAATATGAAGTAGTAAATAAGTTATTATTAATCACTTCAAATATTGAAGTGAATATTGTTTTTTCAGATGTTGCAAGTTTATTATCTAATAAAAATGAATCATCATAAAACCCAGTTGTATCTATTTCTGAATTTGGATTTTTACCATACTTCCATTTAAAGAAGTTTTCTTGTGCATATGAATTTGTAAATTCTTCACTTTTTTTTCTATTTAATTTTGAAGTGTAATCTACGAAACCATCTATACCAATTAATAAATTATTAATATTTTTAGTTGTGATTACATTACTAGTTTCTGATTTATTTAGAAGTAAACCATATCTATTTGTAATATCTTTTATAAAGTCTAATTGTTTAACATCACCTAATTTCATTTCATTACCAGAAACAGTTACTGGTTGTACATCATTTATACCTATATTATAATCAAAGGTGAAGTTATATTCTAACCATTCACCAAATACAAAACCACTTGAAAAATCAATATATTTTAGACTATACTTAGAATTAGCTTCTAATTTCCAAGTATAAACATCACCATCATTTGTAAATAATTCAATTTCTTCTGTTTGAATATTAGCACCAAATGATTGTGTCATATTTATTACTCTAAATTCAACACCATTTTGATAAAGTATTAATCTCAAATAATCGGCAAAACGAATATTATAATTTGCTGAAATATTTATTCTAATTATATCACTGAAATTGGTGGTAAAGCTTCCAGCATCAATAGTAATTTCTGTTGTAGAAGAAAAACTTGTATTTGATACATCATCTAATCTATATATATCATCTGGTAAAGGTTCAGTACCAACATTATGTTCATTTACTTCTTCAATATTAAATTCAGTTGTTTCAATATCACCAATATTTTCTGTAATAATTTCAAGTGGGGCATCAACAACATAACCTTCACTTAATGATATATATTCTTTTTTAAATGAATCATAAATATTAGCATCTTCAAATAAATCACCATCAACTTCAAAACCAGCTTCTTCAATAATTTTATTAAAAACATATTCAGCTTTTATAAATGGTAGTGTTTCACTTAAATTATAAGTTGATGCTGATATATTATCTTCAAATGGGTATGATTCTGGTCTTTGAACATTATCAGTAATGATTGAGTAATTAAAATTTGATGTATCATCATTAATATATGTTTGATAATCTTCTATACTAATTGAATGAGTTAAACCAGATAGATTTAAATCAGATAATTTTTTACCTTTTAATGCTTCACCTAATTCGATAATACCATTATATATTGTTAAATTATATGTTTCTGGTGTTACTGATTGAATGATTGCATAACCATCAACAAATATTGGAATAGTATTATAATAATAACTACACCTTAATCTATTATATGGTAATTGAGTATTATTACCAGCAATACCTAAACCTTCAAATATTCTTGTATTATTTGATGTTTTAGGTAATTTGATAGTATTAGAATATGAAGATTGTTTAGCTGTAATATTACCTAAACTATTTATAGTTAAAGTTCTTGAAATTTTACCACCTTCAAATAAATCAACTCTTTGACCTTCAATAATTATTTCTTCTTTAATATTCATTAATATGTTATATTATATTGTACTGGTAATTCCACTGTTAAAGTGATATCATTACCGTTTATTCTTCTGTTATTAGTGTTTACAGTACCAGATACATTTACAGTAATCCATTCACCAGTTTGAAATGGTGTTTGTGATGTATATAATTGTACTGATGGTGATGTAAGTATTTCTTTTACATAATTGATTTCATCATTATTCATTGTAGATTTCAATCTTAATGTTTTAGTGATTTCTTTACCTTGATTGTATGAAAATGATTTAGGTGATTCATCTACATTTAAAAATGAATTTCTAGTGATTTCACCAATTGCTTTACCTTTTAAAGTTTCTCTATAATATTCATCAAATAACCAATATGAATAACCACCTTGTGGGTTAAACCATTTCAAATAAACACCACATTTAGATGGTACTTTCTTTAAGTTTAAATTGGTTTTAAATACATCATCTTCATAGATTTCTAATCTATTCACATTATCAGTTAATGCTATTACGTTTAATGTAGTCCAGTTTGAAGTTCCTTTATCAACCCATAAACGCATTGTATTTGAATCAGTATTACCAGTAATAATTACTTCTTCATTAGTACTATTTAGATTTACAATTTTAATATCAGTATTACCAGATACTTTTAATAATTCAAATTGAAATTCATACCCTTCAAAATATGTAAGATTGTAATCAATACCATTGGTTGATTTATGTAATAATTGACAATTATTTTCAAAGATTGTTTCATCAATTTGTTTAACTGATTTTGAAAAAGTATATGTTTTATCTTCAACTGTAATTGTTGAACCATTATCTAACCAAATATTAACATCTAAATCTAAAATTCTATCATCTTTAATTTCATATTGTGCTGATGGTGGTATGAATGTTGAATCTTCAAAACCATCAAAATTAGCTTTAACAATCTCTTTTAAATTAAATGTGAATATTCCATTGGTATCTGGATATATTGTAAAATAATTATCAAATGGTTCAGCTGTTATTCTAGCATATCTAGTTGTTACACCAACTTGAACATTACTAAATGTTATGTAACTATCATTATATGCTGGATAAATACCAGTTGGTTCTTGTGTGAATGTAATTGCCATTTCTTATATATTTTTTTCTAATAATTCTAGTGATGTTTCAATCTCATTTACGAATAGATTAACATTGAATTCACTTACTTTTTTTATGATTGAATCAATACGTTCTGGTGTAATCACTTGTTCATACACTTTTAATTGATTTGCTTTATTTGTTCCATTTTTAGCTATCTTTTTTGCTATTGCCCAAGCTAGACCAGTACTAGATATTTTATCTTTAACTGATTTTATACCTTTTGATTCAATCCACTTTTTAATTTCTTGAATCGGTGGCATTTTACCACTACTTCTACCAGCTAAATATGTTGCACCAAATATTTCAGCTTTATTGACTCCATATTTAGCTTCTAACAACGTTTCAAACTTTCCAGATGCACGTTTACCACTTTTATTATAAAGTGCTTTAATATCATCTAGAATTCCTTCTATCTCTTTTTTGATTATATCGTTTTGATTATCCATTTACAGAATAGGTTATTAATAAACCATCTAGATTAAAATCAAATAGGTTCAAAACTTCTGTAATTCTCCACGTCACAATTGATAAAGTATTATCACATTGTATAGATTCTTTGATTGTTATCATTGTATTATTAATTAATGGTTTGATATAAGTTTGATACCTATAATCATAATCTTCTTCATCAATATCTGATGATAATAGGACTAAAAAATCACCAGTATAATTTGTTGATTCTAATTCGTTATAATCACCAAACGTTTCAGTTATTAGTGGTGGGTATAAAAACACTAACGGTGTTGTATCATCTACTTGTTCTTCACCATCATATAAATTGGCAAAATCTTCTCTTGCATAGGTAAATACCCATTCATTTGTTGTACATATATTTTTGATTTGGTTATACATTTTTAGTTGTGTTTAATTGTTTTAATATTCTGCATTTCGTGTTGTAAATCAGAATTGGTTTTATTCATCAATAGCTTTGTGAACACCTCACTATATTCCAGATTCATTATTGCATCATATTTTAGAATATCACCATCAGCTAATGCATCTAATGTGTTATAAATTCCAAACTTCTGAAGACGTTCAGAACCGTTTACTTGTTCCCATTTGATATTGGTATGTTCTGATGTTAATGATGATGCTTCAGCTTTAGAAATCTGTTCTAATTGATTCTTTACATTATTTAGTAAACCGAAGAATTCAGTGATTCTAAGATTTAATACTTTACGTTTCTTTTTAGCATTCAGATATTGAACAACCTTTGATGGTAATATTTTCGTTAACCATTTTGGTGTTACATAATCTTCATACCCTTGAACCATTGATATAATTTCAATGATTGTTTCATCATTCGTTAGATTTAAATTTTCTTTTATAAATTCAACTTCTTTTAACTTTAGATTGTAGATATCATATTTAGTTTCTATTGGTTTTAATAGTCTTAATATTTCTACATATTCAAGTATTAATTCAGTTGGTTGTTTTAAAAAATCCTTTAGTTTATAATTCTTTATTTCTTCCATTTATGATACCCATCTTAAAGTGTTATAATTACTAGCTGATTTTGCTAAACGTTCCATAAAGAAATATCTAGTACCATCAATTGCGTGATTATAATTATCAATCGGTTGACCAGTTGATTCACCACTTCTATCTTTTTGATATGTGTAGTTTTCAAATTCTTCAATTAAGTTTTTACCTAATAATAGAAGGTCATATTCTTGCATTATTTGAATACCAGATATGATTGAACCTTTACCTTTACGAACACCCATAATTGATATACCGTATGTTCTTAATTCTGCAATGGTTTTTGGTTCTGATGAATCACATATAATTAAACCGTTATACAGTTCATTATCATTCATTATGTGTTTAGCAATTGCTGAATTCAGAATTCCTTTTTTGTACAGTGATTCAACTAGTATGATTTTATCTTCATATTTATAAATCTTTGTAATTGCAGTTGGGTCATTTGAATAACCAAAATCTAAACCAGCACCTAAATATTTAGCACCTTGTGGTAACTCTTTTATTTCAGTCCAATTTTCAAAGATTACACCATCAGCAATACCCAATTCACCTAAACCCAATACACGCCATTTATTAACCCAAAATGGGTTACCAGTTTCAGCTTTTTTTCTATACCATAAGATTGATTCTAATTCACCTTTAGGTATGTATTCGTTATGGGTGTAATTAAGTTGAAGAAAATCAACGTGTTCTTGTCCTTTTAATTCAGTATGTGCCCAAAATTTACGTCTGGGGTTAAAGTCTAATATTGTAAATTCTGATGTTCTACCTTGTAATTCTAAATAGGTTGAAAACTTAATATTATCAGCTTCATTTATATATAGATGTGTTCTTCTTGAACCTAATCTTGATGATTCACCATCAACACTAAAAAATTCGATTACATTTGAACCAAATGTGTATGTTTTATCAGTGTGGTTTATCTTGAACTTTGAGTATAAACCCATTGATTTTAAAAGTTTGTCAAAATCTCTTAATGCACCAGATTTTAAATTTGGTAATGATTCAGCAACGATTGATAGAATTAGATTTTTTCTTTCACTCATTGCTAGAAAAATGAATAACTGAAGTATTGAAATAGTTTTACTACAACCTTTACCACCTTGTACTATTCGTACTGGTTTTTGTAGTGTTACTATTTTTTCAAATGATGTTGTAGTTTTATATTCATTCATTATCGATTTGAGGGTTAATATCTTCTTCTTTATTATCTATGATTTCTAAATATTCAGCATCATCATAATTTGGTTCTTCTTTTACTTTAGGTTGTAATTCGATTGATTTACCACTTAAAATTGAATCAATTAATACTTTGTGTTCATCACTAGATGCTGTAATTTGAATCAATGGTTGGTTCACTGGTGCATCATTATTTTTACGTAATTGTAGGTCTGTGTTTTTACGCTCCAATGACCATAAATATGGGTATGCATTTTTCAATTTATCATCAAATGCTTTAGCTGTTAAATGCATCTTCTGTTTGATTCGTGCAACTCTTAATGCTGATATAAAATCTTCTTTATCTTCTTCAGTTAATGTTGTGTTTTGTGAAATACTTTTTGGGTGGTCTTGATTTGGTGATTTTAAGAACTCAAAATATGACATACTAATTCTATGCTTTTTAGGTAATTCAGAATTCACTAAATAGAAAATATCTTTATCACTCAAAAGTGTTGTATTTGGGTCTTCTAAAACTTCAACCATTTTAGTTAGAAATATGTATGCTTTATTTGCCATTATTTATGTTGTTTTTTATTGGGTTCTATACCAACTTGTACCATCACAATGAAGTGTTATATTATTTGCGAATGTTGTACCAGATGATGCTGTAGTTATACCACCAGTAGTATTAGATTCTTTAACATCTTTATCAAATGCAATTGATTTAGCTGTGAATTTTAATACTCTATTTGTTGATTCAGCTTCAGTTGGTAGATTGAAAGTCATACCAGAACCAACTTCACCTATGATTTGATAATCATCTGATGCTACTGTATAAGTATTACCAGTTCCAACACCAGCTGTAATAGTTAATGATTTATAATTCAAATCATTTGTTAATGCTACTGTACCATTTTTATCTGGCATTTCAATAGTCCTATTATCAGTAACATTATTAGAATATAACGTCATTGTATATGAGCCATTGTGAATATTAAAATATGATGCTTGTATTCCACTACCATCATTTGTTCTAATTATACCACCAATTTCATCATCAATAATTAATTTAGTTCCATTATTAGAATCATCATAATCACCTAATGTTACTTTAATACCACTTACTCTAGTACCAGATTCACTATAACCTTCATAAGTAGTACCACCAGTTATTTGTGATTCATACCAACCTTTAGTAATTAAAGTAGAATCTTCACCAGAATTAATTAATGAATTTGATGCATATGATTCAACAATACCATTGTGTTTTACTAAAAATGCATCACTTCTAGTTATAGCTGAAAATTGACCAGCTGGTGTTGAATAAGTACCATTACCAACTTGAAATAAAGGTCTATCTGATGCTGATGTTGAACCAGTCCAAATTACATTTGATGCACCAACTGCAAATTGATTCATAGCATTAACATTTAATGCAATACCAATTGCACCAGCTGGTGTTATTCCTTCAGCATAGTTACCCATTCCAAATAATGATGAATAACCATTAACATTGGTAGATGCTGTATTATATACACCTATTGTAGTATTACCATATCCAGATTCAATATTATTGAATGCACCAATAATAGTATTAACAAATGATGATGATGAAATTTCATTAGCTGAACCAATAACAGTTGAATATCCACCACCAGTAATTTTATTATTTAAACCTAAACCAATTGATGCTGGTGCTGATACACCAGTATCTGAAAAACCAGCTGGTGATGCTAATGTTAAATCAATTGAATCTAAACCTATATTACCAAAATCATCTGGGTCTGTACCAATTAATCTATATCCAATACCATTACCTTCATCTAATGCTTCTAAACCAGTTGAAGTATCACCAGTATAATTTAAATCACCATATTCTTTAGTAATTAATACTTTTGAATCAGCACTTGAAATAATATCAGTTGTTAATGATGGTGCAATTACATCACCCTTTTTAAGTATTGTTAATGCATCACTTCTATTACTTGTATTAGTACCATTACCAACATTAAATAATCTATCTGAAGCATTCCAAGTAGTTGTATCACCAGTAATGATTGTATTATTAATTCCAAAACTAGCTTCACCAAATGTATCAGCATTAACATTTAAACCAACTGCAACTGAATTTAAACTATTAGATATAGCATTTAAACCAATTGCTGTTGAATAATCACCATTTGCTTCAGATTCAAAACCAAATGCTGTTGAATAATCACCATTTACTGTATTATCCCTACCAAATGTTATTGAATAATCACCATTTACTGTATTATCCCTACCAAATACAGTTGATGTATTACCGCTGGCTGTTGTATTTCTACCAAATGAAATAGAGTATAAACCACTAGCTTCAGAATTATAACCAAATGCAGTAGAATAATTACCACTAGCTTCAGAATTAAAACCAAATGCTTGTGAAAAATCACCAGTCGCTCTTGATGTATAACCAAATGCATTTGAATAATCACCAGTCGCTCTTGATGTATAACCAAATGCATTTGAATAATCTCCACTTGCTTCAGAATTACCAAATGCTGTCGAAGCTAACCCACTTGATAATGAACTAGTACCAAATGCTGTTGAAAATAATCCACTTGCTATTGTTTCACTACCAAATGCATTTGAATAATCTCCACTTGCATTAGTGTTATAACCCAAAGAAACTGATGCAACACCAGATGCTGTTGATTCTTGACCAAATGCTGTTGAATAATTACCACTTGCTGTATTAGCTCTACCAAATGCTGATGAATAATTACCAGTTGCACCATAAGTTGTTGAAGCAAAATTTGATTGTGACACATCAAATGCACCTAAACCTATATCACCATAATTTTCAGCTGTTCTACCAGATATAATTATACCAACACCATTACCTTCATCAATATTTATAAATGGTGAAGCTGTTAAACCAGATAATACTGGTAAATTATCTAAATCTTCATAATCGTTTGAAAATCCAACTGTACTAATTGAACTGGTATTTGCTTTTGTATTGAATAATGCTATTAAATCTAACTGATTAGTTATAGTTCCATCAATTTCACCCCATTGTGTATTTGTTAAAACTTCAACACCAACTTGACCAGCATATATAACTGGTAATAATGCTGACATTGTATCAGTTTGACCAGTATATGTTGTACCATTAATATTAAATTCTGAATAATCTGTACTACCTAATAATACTTGATTTGTATCATATGAATTATAGATACCAATATTTTCAGTACCTAATTTTACTGGTATAAAAATAGTAGCATATGGTGTACCATTTAATGTGAATATTTCATCACTAATTGTATTAATTATAATCATTAGTATTTATTTGTATTTGGGGTGTTGTTCATAGATATGAACATTATAATTTATCTTCTTCACCGTATTTTTTGGTGTAATATTTTATTCTTGCTGTTTGTTTTTTAATGATATCTGATAATTGTTCATTGATACCTTGTAATTCAACTATATCAGCTTGTAGTTTTGTTATTGATGCTTGAAATGTAGCTTCTAATTCAACAATTTTTGCTTTATATCTAGCATCTATATCTGATACCATTTCTTGATAAATATCAAGGTTTTTTTGTAGGTTTTCCAATGCTTCTTTTTCAAGGTTTTTTTCACCTTGTTTAATTCCTAATCTAATAGCAATAGTATCTTTATACCATAATGTAACAGCACCAATTGCAGTACCAACCCACTGTAATATTTTTATTGTTTCTGGTGTCATTATTTTATTACAGTGAATTTTTGACCAAATGTGTTAATATTTGGGTTATTACCTTTACAGTATCTACTGAAGGTTGTGTTATTTTCTTGAAGATATTTATCAATCATATTGAATTTGATTGATGCATCTTGTTGTGATTGTTTTACTAAATCTCTAATGAAATTTCTATCAACTGGTTGTGAATCATTAGTGAATTTTTGCTGTAAACCAAATGGTGTTTGATTGGTATTGATTTCATATAAATATCTTGCATAAGTTAAATCAGCTAAATATGATTTTATACCAGCTTGTGTATAATCGTCACCATCGATTGTGAATGATGAACCATTGATTAAATCACTATATGATGAAGTGTTTATATTGTTTATTAAATCAAAATAGAAATCACCTAATACATCAACTAAATCAACTGATTGTGCTAACTTGATACATTGTTCAATTTTATCTTTATCATTTTTTTTAGATATGTTTTTGAAGGTTGAAAATTCACCAACACTTAATAATGAAGTTGATGTACTATCAGTAACATCACCAACCACTTCAAACGTACCTTTAATGTATGTTTTAACGGTTGTATCTGGAAATACTATTTCTACATCATAAACATATTTAAACGCTGGTAAATCAACTAAAAATGAGTTTATATTTACAACACCATTTTCAGCATCAGTTATTGTAATTCCACTTGTAGATTCTAATCTTTTTACAACTGGTGAATCATAAGTTTTTTTAATATCCATTATGATAGTAGCACCAGATAAATCAATTGGTGTTTCAACATCATTTGTTGATGTATTGAAAGTGAATTGAATACCAGAAAATGTATCACCTTTAGTTTGTGGTTTAAAATTATATGTATTTGGGGTCATTATTTTTTATTATTAAATCTTTATGTTATTCGTTGTAGATTATCCAATCATTTGGTTTAGTACCCCAAACTGTATCATTTTGAGTTACATATAATAATGCTAAAGTTTCTACATTTCGTTCAAATTCTGAATAAGAACCTTCTAGTAATACATTTTCTTTAATAGCATTATATAAATTATCAGCATCAGCATCAGTTACTTTAAAAATTGATACACCATCTTTTTGTTCAACAACTGTTAACACCTCTTGTAATGATTCAATTAAATTACCTTTTTCATCATATTGTACATCACCATTTTTATCTAATACTGGTAATAATTCATCTTCATAAATTACTTTTTCAGTTTTTATTAAATAATCTCTTGAACCTAATTTTTGGGTCTTTTTTATTATCGTTCTTTTTAAAAAACAATCAACACCAGTGAATGTTTTATCAATTTTTTTATTTGTTATTATACTTGAAATCATTTTTATACTATTTTTAAAATTCCGCTATCATTCCAAACATCACCAGATGATAAACCAGATGAAGAAGTTGGTACGTTTGATAGATTTAATGTTTCAGCTTTTACTGTTGATTTTGTTTCTATATCATTATAATGTATTTCACCACTTTCATTAATACCAGTAAACTCAATTACTTTAGAAACTGTATCACCACTTAATGCTTCTTCATCAGCTAAACTTAAACCACCATCATTATTATTATTAATGAATAAATCCATTGTTGTTGTATTATAAGAACCCCATTTAATTTGAATTTTATTATCAGTAGTCATTCTAATTCCTTGAAATGCATTAGAAGAAAATTGTTCAACAAAATTTAATTTTAAAAAACGATTACTATATGATTTTGCAACTCTAAAACTCATTGTTGCTTGGTCAAGTCTTTTTACAATAATATCACCTTCAAAACATAATAAATCACCTTGCGCTACTGTATGCCAAGTATTATTTGAAGGTACAAATGTACCTTTAGATATACCAGTATTTACAACAATTAAATCTGTATTGGTTAATATTTCATTTTGAATAAATCCAGCTGGTAAATTAACACTTTGTGATATTACCCAACCTTGTTTGAATACCTCAATATCATCATAAATATATGACGAAGTAACACTATTAATTTTAATATAATATCTATTCCAATTGGTAGTGCTATCACCAATAATTATGTATGTTTTACCATCAGCATCTTTACCACATCTTACTGTATAATTTCTTAATTCTGATGAAGTAGAATAAACATTTAAAATATCAAAACCAGATGTTAACCATCTAACGCTAATGTTCATTTTTAATGAACTAGAATATTGACCACCAATTTCTACTTCAATATTAAAAGCTGAATAATTATTACCTTCAATTAAAGGTGTTTTAATAATCATATAACCATTTGTACCATTACCATACAACATATTATGGTCTGGATTATAAATTGTTTGTATTTGTGAACCTTGACTTCTTAATAATGAACTAAATGCACCTTCTGGTATTGTTACACCTTCATCTGATTCAAGTGTATTTGTTTTAACTGAACCATCTACATCAAGTGTTGAACCATCATATGTTAAATTACTTGATGAACCAAAACTACCACCATCATTAAATTGAATTTCTGTATCATTACCAGCTGGATTAGTAGAACCACCACCACCAGAAAGTGATGATAAATCAACATCACCATTAAACCCACTTTCATTACCAGTAAATTGTAAAGTATCACCAGATAATGTAACATCAGATATATAATTATCTGATGGTATTGTTGGTTGGTTTGATAAATCATTATAATCACCACTAAAATGTGATAAATCTGATATTTGTGATTCAGTAATAGATAATGCTGATTGATGTGTTGTTACATCAGATTCAGTTACTGTATAACCACTAATAAATGGGTTAACACCATCTTCACCATCATTGGTTAATTCTGATGTGTTTGTAACTGATGAAGTATTACTATTTTCAGATACAGTAACACTAACTTCTTCAACTGATTCATCAACTGTTATACTAACTTCTTCAATATTTTCATCAACCGTTATGTTTACATTTTCTGCCATTAATCAGTTAGTATTTGTTCTGTACCATTATCTACAGATTTTTCATCTGTTGCATATGGTGATATTATTTTTAAATCTTCAGTAATTGGTTCAACAAAGTTGAACATCAATTTGTTAAACATTTCTTCAATCATATCTCGTTCTTCTTCTTTTGAAGTCCATAATTGAAGATTCATTTGTTTTAATAATTCACCAGAATTACCAAATAATGATGATTCTGATACATCTATTAAACCTAATGGTACACCAAATGCTAATGCAATATTTGTTCTAGCTTGTGCTTCTGAATATTGAAATGTTTCATCATTCGTTTTACTAGTTAAATCATCAAGTTTTATTTGCTTATCTAAATCATCTGATACATTACTTGATTCTAATACTAATACAGCACCAGTATTTTCTGAACCTCTTAAATCATCAATTTTATTTGTGAATTTTCTACGTTTTTCAGCACTATCAAATGGTTGAACCGTTAGAAGTTTAGTATTCAAAAATCCGTTACCAATATTTTTACTTCTAAATTTTTTAGCAGCTATTTCAGTTATAGCTTCTTCTAAAACTGGGTTTAAATCTGATAAGCTGTAAATACTGTTACTATCTTTTTGAATATTTAGTATTTGTCCTTTATATTGTAAAATACCATCAGATGCTTCTATTTGCGCTTCTATAACCTTTTTGATTGGGTTAAACCTATCATAAGATTTGAATTTATCAGTATCTACTCTACCATCTTTTTTATCCCAATTATTGTATTGTACAATTTTACCAGAATAACCAGTATCATCATCTTTACCAATTCTACATTGTCCTACTGGTATTACTTTGATTGATTTAATTTTCAGTTCACCATTGTAACCAATATGTAAAAACACATTATTATGTGTTGCAAATTCTCTTGATGCGATTCTTAAAACTTCATTCAAGGTTTGACCATCATTATTGATGATTTGTTTACCTATTTTACCAAATGATTTACCATAAATTGCTTTAGCACATTTATCAACACAAATTTTAGATGTAACACTATTTGAAATTAAAGTTTCAACCAATGATGGATATGCATTATCAGCACCGAATGTGAAAATTTCGTTGCGTTTTTCTAGTTTAATATCTAGAATTGAATCTTTAACTTGATTGAAATGTAATTGCATTATTTTTTAGTAGATTTTGAACTTCTTCTAGTTCTTTTTTGGGGTGTAGATTTTTTGCTACTTATTTTTTTATCCTTGCATCCAGCACAAGGTTTTTTTGAAGATTCTTTAACAATTTCTTTAACTAATTCTGAATCATCTGATTCAATTTTAGCTTCTTCTTTAATTTCTTCTTCAGATTCATCTTTTTCTTCAGTTTCTAAACCAATTAATTGTTTCCAATTATCTGGATAAACTGAAAACAATTCAATTCTAGAAGGTTTAACCTTTAGAAATTCAATTGCTAATTCATCTGTCATTATGTCGTTTGAAATTGTTAAACCAGAACCTAATTTTACTTTGTAAATTACCATTGGTAACTTTAGTTGAAATTGTGATTTCATATAAATTCGATTTAAGTATTGTAACATCATTCTAACATCACCAGAACAACTTAAACAAGGTGAATGATTAGTTCTTTTTGTATAATCGTTTGCTAATGTTTTTATATGCTGTTTTATCACCTTTGGTGATGATTGAAGTATCTCTTGTATAGTCATATAAAGTGAATGAAAAATAAAAGGGTAAAGGCTATTAAAGCGTTCACCCTTTTTTATATGTAGTTTTATTTTTTTTGATTAGCTATTAGCTAGGGTCAAATGCAGTAGTGAATGATGCAGTTGATGCACTATAACTACCTTCATTGAAAATCATATATGGGTGATTTTCATAACTGTTTTCTGAAGTTGCTAATGTTACTAGAACACCAGAATTTTCATTTGATGCGTTTGATGCTTCTGATAATCTCATTCCAGAATCCCAACCGTACACTTTATAAGCGTCACCACTATCTGTACCTTTGTAGTTAGTTTCTACAACTACTACGAATAAACCGTTTTTAAACTCGTTTAATCTTTCAGCATTATCAGCTGAAGTTGTTGGTAATCTGAATAAAAATGAATGTGAATATCCATCGTAATCATCTGCATTTGGTGTATATGAAGTAGCTGTTGATGCTAATTCTCTATACCATTCAACTGAATATCCAACTGCATCAGATACTAAAGAAGTAATAGTAGCACCAGAAGTAGTACTAGAACTTTTATCAATATCAGTGAAGTTTAATATCACAGCTTTACCACCATCTAAACCTTTGATTGGTAAATCAGTACAAGAAAACAGAATATCGTTTGTTAATTTTGTATTACAAGCCATTGTTGTTATTGTTTTTATTTAAATGGGGTGAAGGTTATTCACCCCAGTTATTGTTATTATTGGTTAATCACTCTTGTTGAAGTGGTGATTATGCACTTAATGTAAATTCAACGATTTCATCAGCATTCTGGATTTGTACACCAGCTTTACCTTTGATTCTCATTAACATTTTGTCAGTATTTTTATCATACCAAACATCAACTAATTCATTTTCGTTTTCAACGTCAGAACCTACAATGAAGTTTGTACCTATAGATGCAAATGCTCTATTTGTACCATCTAAACCGTAACATCTGATTAAGTCACCACGTCCACCACCGATGTTGTAAATTCCTTCATCGTGTTCTGGTTTGTAGTGATATAAATTATCAGCTTTTTCTTTAGCGATATACATATCGAATACATCATCACCTACAAGTGTTACATATTTTGAACTTCTTGCTACTTTAGCTGGTGCTGCAACTCTCATTGCTTCAACCATATCTTTAACATTTGAAGTTGTGATTGCTGAAATTGCACCAGTGTTACCAGTGATTACATCAGAATTTGCATCAATTAATTTAATCCAACCATCAAATAATTGGTATGAACCAGTTGAAGTATTACCTTGCCAGTAGTGTAATTCTAAAGTTTCACTTGTTGAAGCTACTTTAGTATTTACAATCTCTTCTTCAAATGGTAATGAATCACCATTGTTAGAACCAGGTGCAATTACTGTATTAGGTAATTTAGTTTGTAAATCATCTGCACAGTATGATTCAAATACTGTAAATGGTTTTACTGTTATTGTTACTTCTGTTAACACAGCATCACCAGAAGGTGAAGCACAAGTTCCAGCTTGTAATGTTGCGTCACCACCTACGTGTGGTACATTTGTAGAGCCTTTAACTCCACCCATTAACATAGCGAATTTACCAGCGTCTGAACCAGCAAATAAAGTTTGTGTTAATGCTTGTGATTCCTTTGCTACGTAATCACTAAAATTTGAAATATCTAATGCCATTTCTTTTTGTTTTTTAATTTCATTTTCAACCTAACGTGTATGTATATGAATGTTAGATTTAAAATTTTTTGTTATTATTAGCTTCTTAAATAGTTTTTAGAAACCTTGTTATTTATAGTTGTTCTTGCTTCAACCGTTGCTTCTGGTGAACCAACTAATTTTTTCATTGCAACTATTTCTGCTTTTAAAGAATCGTTTTCAGCTTTAATTTTTGCTAAAATCCCTTCTTCAAATACTTTTAATATTGCTTCAAAATCAATTTCTTCTTCTGCAACTTCTTCTGCTACAGTTTCAGCAACTTCTTCTTCAACAACTTCTTCTTCAGTTTCTTCAACTTCTTCTTCTGATTCTGCTGGAATTATTTCTTTTAATTCACCAGCTTCAAAAATCATAGTTGAACCATCTGTTGTTACTCTTTCACCTTCAATTGGTTTGTTATCTGCATCTACAGCATTATCACCCACTTGAGGTTCATCAGTTTCAGCTAAATCTGGAAATGAAATTTCATCACCATTAGCATCTTGAATTAATAAAGCTTTGATATCAGAATCAGAACCAAAAAATGCGTTCATCGCATTGATGAATTTTTCCGTTTTTGTCATAATTTTTTTGTCTTCTTCTTTGTTATAGTATGCTACAGCTTGAAGTGATTCTTTTACTTCTGTAGCTAATCCAATTTCTAATGCTTCATCAGCTGATAGAAATGTTTCGTTTTTTAATAATTGTGATATTGAATCAGTATCAATATTTGTGTATGTAGAATAGAATTTGATGAAGTCGTTTTCAATTGATTTCAATTCTTTAGAAACTGCAATTAAATCATCTGAACCACCAGAAAAATTTGAAATCCACGGATTGTGAATCATTAATCTATCTGAACCAGCTTCAACTATTCTAACATCACCAGCCATAAACACAATCGAAGCAACGCTATATGCTTTAACTGCTACAGTTGTTACTGGTATTTGAAGGTTACGTAAATAAGAAAAAATAGATTGTCCAGAATCTACTGAACCACCAACTGAATTGATGATAACTTCAACTTCTGTTAAACCTTTATAACTCTTGTATTGTCTAATAACATCTAGTAAAGTAGTATCTTCACCTATAACGCCTTGTATGTTTATAACTCCCTTCATTTACTACCATATCAGTAGAAATGATGGTGAAACACTAAAAATGGACGTGGTAACGTCCAATCATAAAAAAACCCCTTAAAAAAGGGGTTAAAATCGTTGTGATTTATATGGTTAATACTGCATCATCATATGGAATTATTAATACAGCTTTGGTAACCCATTCATTATTGTTGGTTGCAGTCTGTTTTGGTAGTTTTCTGAACTGTAAATTATCAGTGGTGATTGTTTCAATATCAAATAACATCATTTTATCAACGTATTTGAATAAGAAGAACCCTTTGATGGTTTTATTTATGTTATGAAATTCATCTTTTTCATCAGCTACAGCTTTAGCTACAGCATTTAATTTATCTAATTCAATCATTATACCTTCTGGGTAATCGGTTGAACTATTTTTTCTGGTCTTTACTTCACAAATTCCATCTAAAACTGGTGTATAATGTTCATTTGGTGTACCAGCTGAATAAAATGTGAAATCATATCTTGAAAATGAATCATTTTTTACTTCATTTAGTGTTATGGGGTGATGCTGTTTAATAAATTCATTTATAGTTTCAGCTTCAATATTTATATAGTTTTCAAATGTGTTCATTTTCGTGGGTGGTTTTTAGAATTCCTTTACAAAATTCTGAAACAGATAATTATCAATTATATCTAAATCTTCTGTTATAATTTTATCATTGAAATTCAGTAACATTTCACATTTAAAAATGGTGCTGGGGTAACACGTTCTGATATCTTCAATTTCTTCAGTATCAACTGAAATTTTAATAGATTTTATAGAATCAATACAAGTGAGTATATCACCTTTAATTTGTTTTTCTATAGCTTCATCAGTTAAATCATTTAAGTACCATCTTACACCCTTTAAATTGGTTGATATTGATACCATTGTACGGTTAAGTTCTTTTACTTTTATCATTTATTTTGCGCTTTTATTCAATTTGGATATTATTTTTCTAATTGTATCTGGGTGTAAATTGTATTGGTCACCAAGTGTTTTATATCGTTCACCTTTTGTACCAGTGAGTTTATAAAAATCATCATAGATTGAAATGTGATGAATAATATCTGAATTTAAGATTACTTTGTTTCTTATTAATTTAACTATGGTGGTTAAGTTGTTTTTTTCATTTAGTAATTGGTAAATGGTCATTTATTTTTTAAGTATTTTTCTAATAGTAGATTCAGATTTAATTAATGTATAATCTGAATACACTTCTATTATATCTTTAACAGATACTTCATCTTCATAATATTTCGATTGAATGAATGATTCAACTTCTGTTAAATTGTTATCGTGGTGAAGTAAATAATCTGAATTGATAATATCAGATTCTAAATCTAATTCTGATTCTAATGTATCTATGATTCTAACTTCACATTCATCATCGTTGATGATAAGATTATCTAATGATGTTACTTCTTCCTTAAATTGATTTATATAATCAATACAAGAATAATAAAGTCTTTTGTATGCAAACGTTTCAAATGAACCTTCAGGTTCATTAAAACGTTCTTGAAGGTTGTGCAATTGAATGTAACATTCATTGAATAATTCATCTTTTAATTTGTAATCAAATTTGTTGATGATTTTGTAAATCAAAGGGTAATAATCTTGAAGGTTAATTTTCATTAAGGTGGGGTAATTCATTTTCATTATAGGTTGGTAATTTTTTCACCTAATGTTATTACATCATCAACTAATTTTTCTGATTGAAAATCAGTTAATAATAGAATTTGGTATTTAACTTTGAAATTGGTTAAATCAAATCTTTCGGTTGAAGTAAGGTTATTAAATCCAATTCTAGTTTCAATTGAATTTGATATCTCGTTTACTCGTTGAAGGTGTTCTTTTTTATCTTCTAATTCATTCATAATAGTTTACTTGTTTCTAAATAAATATGTAGAACTTTAGAAAAAACCAGATTTGAAGAAAAATAAATTGAAAATAATTTCTGGTTGAAGATATTTCATCACCAAAAATAAATTAGTGATTGAAGATAGATTTAAATAAAATGTTTATTTCGATTGAAGATAGTTTTCAATTTCAAAAACCATTTTCGCAATATTAGTTTTAAATTAGTATTAAAATAGTTTTAATATTATTTTATTATATAATTATATATAATTAATATCTAATAATGAGGTTAGCTACAACTAACATCACCCCTATTTTAATATAAAACTATGTTAGCTACAACTAACATCACCCTATTCATAATTAAGGTATGTTAGCTACAACTAACATCACCCTATTACACTGATGTTATCTACAACTAACATCACCATACACTTCTTCAACCAGTTTTCAACATTTGTTAATTACTCATATGTTAAAATTCTGTTAACGATAAAAATATCACTTCAACTTAGTACAGTTTGGTAACAAATAAATATTTGAACTGAATCTTCAACCGATAGATTTTATTTATACAATTTTCAATTTCGATAGAAAATAAAAATGTCGTTTAGTAAAGTTCTACATATTTATAATAAAGAATTTGACAGAATTCAACCCTTCAACCTAGAGTTGAAACCAGTGGGACTTAGTACCCCCACTGGTTCTTCAAGGGTTTGTTAATGAAGTTAGCAAACGCTTGAAAGATAATAATGAAGAATAAAAAAATTAAAATGAAAACACCTTTTGAAAAATTTGAAGAAGAAATGATTGGTAAAAAATTTACTAAATCTTTTCAATTCCTTAACCATAACCCAAATCTAAACCACCTTAAAAAGAAATTGATTGAAGTAATATATTCTTTCAATCAAAATGGTGACCAGTTTTATAAAAATTATGATGATGTAGCAAAAGAATTAAATACTACACCACGTAATATATCACAACTAGTAATTCAACTGAAGAAACTGAATTATATATCAACCGATAACACCAAAAATTATAAAGCATATAAAGATGGTGGTGGTTCATCAACTTCAATCACATTAAATATCCAGAATATTATTGATGATTGTTCAATTCCAGAACCAATATTTAAAGCAAAAGAAAAAAGAACCAAAACAAAAAAAGCTATGAATAAAGATGTACAAAAACGACTTGAAGAACTGTTTGCTAAAAAAGAAGCTAAAGAACAAACTAAACCAATTGAAGAAGTTGTAACACCTTCAACCGAAAATAAGGTTGAAACACCAACTGAACCAATTCAAGTTGCTAATACATCAGCTGATGAAGTTGTAGATGCACCAGAACCATCTACTGAATTATTCAATGTTAAAGACGTTCTGAAATGTGTTCTATCTTCTGAAGAACATATAACTAAATTCTATAATGCAATTCTTCAACCATTAGAAAAAACTAATGCTAAAAAAACTGGTAAAGAATTTGAAATATCACTTGAAGATTTAGCTAAAAGAATAATCAGTAAAAAATATTCATTGCGTGGATATACAACTTCAGATTTAAATTTAAATGAAGTAATCGCAATTGGTGACCAAATCAAAAATTTACCATCACCATTACCAAAACCTAAAGTAATAATTCCCAAACCAGAACCAAAAGCTGTTGAAGTTAAACCATCACCAGAACCAAAAGTGATTAAACTAAATCAACTAGAACTTGAAGTCAAAAAAATTGAAGATGAATCACAAAAATGGTTTGAAGAAATAAATGCAATGAATTAAAAACCCAAATTAAAATGAAAAGAAACTATGAAGAAGAACTACTTCAACTGATTGAAACATCACCAGAACCATTTACAATGAGTAATAAACAAATACAATCACAAATTGATGGTATATCAAACTACCAGATTACAAAGTGCCTTAAAAGCCTTCAAAATAAAAATGAAATCACAAAGGCAATTTCAAATGTGTATGATTCAGAATATGGTCTATGGAATAACAAAAGAATCATTTATAAAATAGAACAACAATAAGATTATCATGTTGCAACGCAACATGATAATCAACACATTTAAAACCCAAATCAAATAATGTCAGCATCATACAAAAAAATAGATACAACACAACCATTTAAAATATCAGTTACAACTGAAGATAGATATAACCCATCAGCAATTACAATCAAAATCATTTGCTGGATAACACCACAATATGTTGATGATTATTCTAAAGTGATTAAACGCTATTCTAAACGCCTTAAAACATTAATCTATAACAATATCAATAGAAACGTTTTTGATGAATCTAGAACCATCGTAATAATTGATACAGCTGATAAAATGATGAATAAAAATAAACCATCATATGCATCATTCAATATTACAATGTATCAACATAAACCATTTAAGAAATTGAAATCTAATGATATGTTAGAAGAACTAACACCACTTTGTGATTTGGTGATGAATCAACTTCAATCATACGATGATTTCAAATTCTCCAAATCAAAATAAAATGTTAAAATATTGTTAACAATAAAAATCTGAAGTTATTATAGTACAGTTTGGTATCATACCAAATATGTAATTGTTTTTTTTAAAATGTTAAAGAAATGTTAAAGTTTGAATAAAGGAAAACTTCTACATATTTATAATAAAGCAACAATAACAAATGGTAGTTGCACCAAACAAAAACAAATTACTATGTCAAACGTAATAACAAAATCAAAATCAGAAGAATTAGTAGAAGCATTATTAAATTCTGGTGCTATGAAATTAGTAGAGAATCAAATACTAGTTGGTAAAGCAATAATAAAATATATGTGTAAGGGTGATATCTTTTATCTAGATGTATTAACTACAGCACCAGAATGTAGAAAACAAGGTCATTCTAAAAAAGCTATGAATATACTATGTGATTATGCTAAACAATTTGATGTAACAATAGAATTAATTTGTGGTAAAGTTAATAAGATAAACCCTAATGTTAGAATGAATGTTAGAATGAAAGGTATTGATTTTGCTAGTTTCAATGGTACATTAACTACAGATGCAATACCAGTTAAGGATTTACCAAAATTCTATTCAAAGTTTGGATTCATAAAAGATGGTAAAATCAATAATAAAGTTAAAATGAAATTCAATTAACTAGATAACAAGATGTTCATGTTGCAACGCAACATGAACATCTAAAAAAAACTAAAAATAAAATGAAAAATAAAATGAAAAAACAAAAAGAAGAATTTACTGAATTTGAAAAAATGATAATAAGTGTATCTGAAAATAAGTATAATTATAATCAAGAAATTCAATATTTACTTAAAGAGTTATTCAAAAAAAATAACTCACATTATGAACAAATTAGAAAAGATTGGTTAGTACAAATGAAAAATGAATTAGAAAAAGGTTTAATATTTTTAATTGGTTGGTATAACATAGAATTAAGTCGAGGTTTATTCAGTGAAACTTTGGTAGATAAAAAAACAAATTTTGAATTTGTTATTTGTAAAAGTGGATTTACAATTTCTGAAACTGGATTTGAAATTTATAAGTATGGTAATTTGGAATCACCCAAATTAGAAATTTTCAAAATAAATATGGAAAATTTAATGGAATATGTTAGTGGTGTTGGGGTAAAACGTACTACTGATGTTTTATTTAATAAAATGTATTAACCCTTAAAACCCAAATGAAGAATATACACCTACTAGATGAACCAACTGATGAAGTGGTTGAACAAATCGTTAACGATTCAACACTGAATCCTACAGCACGTTTTATTCTGATTCATATGATTGCAAATAAAGATAAACACTTCAATGAATCAATCATCAGAAAAGAACACCCAATGTTCAATTTAAAAGATGTTCAACAAGCGTTTGAACTTCTGGTGACCACCAACTATTTGAAACGTGTGATATCAAAAGAATTTGAAACACATTTCTATCTATCATTCAACGAGTTTGAAAAAGATATAGGATTATTTAACTAAAACCCCAAAATACAAAATGAAAAAAATTACAACATTATTAACTGCATTAATACTAATAACAAGCTGTTCAACATCTGATGATTCAATCAGTGAACCACAAGAAACTGGTGATTGCTTTTGTCAAACATATGGTACACCAGTAGCACTTGAAGATAATTCAATCGAATTAGGTATAACTAAATGGGTTTCAACTTCAACATCATATGATACAACTGAATATAATTGCTCAAATAGTGAATCAATCAGATTCGTACCTAATAGAAATCCAAATGCACCTTCTGGTTGGCAATATCCAAACGTATCTACAGAAGATGTTACCATCAGATTAGATAAAGTGTGTGAATTCATAACAGAATAACCAATAACCAGATTA
The DNA here is from genome assembly GCF_050617655.1 of Psychroserpens mesophilus. Lineage (GTDB taxonomy): Bacteria > Bacteroidota > Bacteroidia > Flavobacteriales > Flavobacteriaceae > Psychroserpens > Psychroserpens mesophilus_A. The sequence goes on from NZ_JBODQC010000012.1 coordinate 48,132, forward strand.
TCATGTTGCAACGCAACATGATAATCACAATACAAAGTACCCCAATGAATAGTGAAATACGAATACCTAAACAAAGATGAAGAATATGAACTAATTGAAGCATACCAAAATGGTGATGAATCAGCACTAACTAAACTTATTGAATTTAATCAACTAAATGTATCAATGGTGGTTGGTAAATTCTATCACCCATATGATGGTAGTTATAATGATGCAATTCAAGAAGGTAATATTGCACTGATGAAAGCAATCAAAAAATTTGATACTTCAACTGGCAATAGATTAATATCATACGCTAATAGAGTAATAATAAATGATATCTATAAAAATGTTTACCTAAAACATAAAACCATTAAACTGAATGATAGAGCCATTAGAGAAATGAACAAGTGTAAAGAAGGTGAAGAACCTTTATCTGAAGGTTATAGAATAGCATCCAGATACAACTTTACACCATATGATATTGATGAACATTATGATGATGAATGTTTTGGTTACGAACAAAAAACACTTGAAAATAAAGAAGTAAAAAATGTGATATCTGAACTGATTAACCAACTACCAGATGAAACAAAATTTATTATTGAACATCGATTCAATATAAATGATAAACCATTTTTGAAGTTAGAAGATATTGGTAGATTCATTTGTAATGATGGTAAATATAGAACCGTTGGTGCATATAGACAATTAGGTAAAAATAGAGTTGATAGAGGAATTGAAAAACTTAAAAAATTAGCTGATAAAAATAATATCAAATTAGAAGACTATTTATAATAACGGTTAACAAGATTAACCACAATACTAATACCCAAATGAATTGGCAAAACTTACAAAACAACAATATAAACTTCATAATGAAGCTGTTGAAATTCTTCAACAAGAAACACTAACATTCGATGAAAAATTATTCGTCTATAGTAACTGGAATGAATCAGCTGAATCAATTAATTCACAAGCTGGTGCATTCTTTACACCACAAGGTTTAGCACAAGATTTTTCACTTGAAATTATTGAAGAAGAATCTGTAATTGATTTATGTGCTGGTATAGGTATGTTATCATTCTTTGCTTACCACTGGAAAAACTGTAATGTAACTTGCGTTGAACTTAATCCTAAATATGTTGAAGTTGGTAAAAAATTATTACCAGAAGCTAATTGGGTATGTGATAGTATTTTCAACTATAAATCATTTGGTCATCATCACCAATCAATAAGTAACCCACCATTCGGTAAAGTAAAAACTGGAATAAATAATGAAATTAAAAATGATTTAAGTTATAAAGGTTCAGAATTTGAATTTATAACAATTGATATTGCATCTAAAATATCTGATTATGGTTCATTCTTAATTCCACAAGGTTCAACACCTTTTAAATATTCTGGTAGTGATATTGGTTTTATTGATTTAAGAATGAAATCAAAAGGGTATAACCCATATGAACAAGAACCATCAAGAAAGGTTAAAAAGTTCATTAAAGAAACTAACTTCAACCCAATCTTTAATACTGGAATTGATACAAGTATTTATATGAATGATTGGAAAGGTGTATCACCTTTATGTGAAGTAATAAATTTTGATTGGAAAGGTATTTATTACTAATGAAACGTATAATCATATTCATAGTAATCTTCATAATATTCAACACTTGTAAATCAGATGATGTTACATTCATATCACATAACAATGTACCAATCATTCAAGTTGAAATAAATGGTTTACCAGCTAATCTATTAGTTGATACTGGTGCATCAATATCAGTTCTAGATATAACAACAATTAATCATTATGGGTTCATTATAGATACATCTAAAGAACTATTTATTGTATCTGGTGTTGGTGGTTCAACTAATGGTTATCACCTCTTAAACGTCACCATATGTAATACCAATGGTGAACTAATAACTGATGATTTCAACTTCAGAACTATTAACCTATCTAATCAAAGATTTCATACTGGTATAGTTGGTATTATTGGTGCTGATTATCTAAAACAAAATGATGTGATAATAGATTATAATACACAAACAATTAAGAATATCAAATGAAGAAAATAGTAATAACACTTCAAGAAAAACTAGATGCAACTAGACCTAATGTATATAGGAATAAGAAGAAGTACAGACGTAAAAAGAAACATAAGAATAAAGAAGAATAAATCTTTGACATAGGATTTTATTTAGTTGAAGATACCCTATCAGTTAGTTCTGGTGGGGTTTCTTTTTGCATTATAATCAACCATCACCAAATGGTAACCATAATCTTTAGTATATTTGATTCAACGCTTATATCAACTTATAATGAATCATTCATCAACCATCATTAAACCTATATTGATAAGACTATTTCAACATCTGGAATATATGACCATTGATGAATTAAAACTATATAAGAAAATCATATCATTACCAGCATTAGATAATACAATACCACAAGCTAAACAACAACGTTTAATGAAGTATCTATTGGAATTAGAACAAGTTGTTGATGATAGAATCAAACGTTCTTAAAACGTCTTATTTTATCCCTATATAAATAACCCTACTTATACCCCTATTTCAACCACCAAAAATACACTATAATATTTGTATTATAATAATTGTTATGTCAAATAGAATTTTAAACACCCCTATTTATAAGGGTTTTGAAAGGTGTATTATTAGTTATTATCTTCTATATAGTTCTTCTGGTTCTGGTGGTTGCTCCTACCCTATCATAGGGGTGTGGGGTACTCTTATTTAAACATAAACTATGTATCTCGAATGGTTTTACTGGGTTCATCGAATGATTTTACTGGGTTTCAGATAGTTTAGTAAATATTCATAAGGTTTTTATTATAATGAATAAGTGTTAATAAAATTGTATAAATAAAGCTGATTATTAGATAGTTAATTCTTTATCTTTACGTCAACTATTTAACCAAAATTATATTATGAAAACAAGTTTAATTATTGTTCAATATATAATTTTTAGTATATGTATTTTATTATTTTTTTTAATGATTTAAGTTTAGCTGATGTTGAAAGTATATTTTTTATTGCTTCAGTTATTGGTAGTTTCTTCTGGTGGTTATATCTTCAGATAAAGAAGAAATTTTTTAGTAAGGTTGAAGATGATTCTAGTAATAATATTAATGGTGGTACTGCGTAATGGTTGAAGTGATGTTTTTCTTCTATGTGATTTAGTTATTTTGATTTACTATGATGATTTATGTTTGATAGTGTTTTGAATGTTGCTTAAAATGGTGAACCCTTGATTCTGGGTTAAAATCAAGGGTTTTATTAGTGGTGATGAAAATGTTTATTTCTTCAATTTAGCGACTTCTTTTTTAGTTAGATTAAACATTACGATATCATCATCAGTTAGTGTAATATGTGTTAAAGGTGATTGTATCATATCATCATCAGTTAGAACATAATCTTCTGGTAGTTCATCGATGTTTGGGTTGGTGATTAATGTATTATTTGTATTCATCCAGAAGTTCAAAGGACGTGGTGACATCCAAGTACTAACTTCTGTTAAACCTCTATAGTGAATTGTAATGAAGATATTGGTTTTGTTATTGAATTTTGACATCAAAGAACCATCAGTAATATCTTCTGCATCGAAGTTAGATTTCATACCATCTATTGTTATATGGTCTATGATATTATCTACAGCCATTTTAAGCGTTCTAAAATCAGTTTTACCATCAATCATTGCTAATGATTCATTATATTTTTTAAGTGTTTCAGAATTGGTTAAATCATTTAATTCAATTTGAAGATTATCAACTTTGGTTTGAAGATTTTGTTCTATTGATTTAGCATCTTCATATTCTTTAATTATATCTTCATCACCTTCAAGAGTACCTAATAATTTAAGGTATCTTTTTTTGGTTGCAGTTGCTTCATTTAGATTTGATTTAGCATCATTTAAAAGAAGTTCTACAGATGTTACAGCTGAATCATTTGCTGATATTGTTTTAATCATTTGTTCTAGTTCTTTAGTTTTGAATAGATGTTTTAGAATGAATGATTCAAGTTTATAAATATTTGCACTAGGGCATTTACAGTTGGTTGATTTATTATCTTGTGATATACAGCTATAGAAATTTTTAGATGTTCCTTGTTTAAATCTACCAACCCAATTACGACCACATTTACCACATTTAAGTAAACCAGCTAATAGATAATCATATTTTGGTTTAGAATTTAATTTTCTATGTTTTTTAGATTTTCTTGCTTGTTGTGCTTTATTGAATATTGTTTTAGTTATGATTGGTTTATAGAAATCTGGATATAGAATATTTTGATAAAGTCGTTCACCTAAATACGCTCTATTAGAAAGTACATTTAATATTGTTGATGATTGCCATATAACACCATTACGATGTTTACGATTAGATAGTATTTTAGAATCATCAGCTTCATCTTCTATTCGTTGGTATGTTGTTGGTATATTCAATTTATTAAGTTCATTAGCTATTGCTTGCATTCCTTTATTTGTATTGATATACATATCATAAATCATTTTAACAACTTTAGCTTCACTTTCAATTATGATTGGATAACCATTATCATCTGATGAATAACCATATGGTAAAATACCCATTGTTTTACCTTCTTCTGCTCTATTCTTTAACGCTCTGATTGTTTCAACTGATTGTTGATTTGGTGCATATTCATCAAATGCTGACATAATTTGTAACATCATTTTAGTCATTGGTGACGTTAAATCTAATAGACCTTTATCACCCATAAATACAGTTACTTTATAATCAATTAAATCTTCAAGTATATCATTGAACATTCTTAACTTTCTTGATAATCTAGATTGTTTTCTAACATACACCATTGTGATTTTACCAGCTTTGATATCATTCATCATTTTAATTAATGCTGGTCTTTTTTCTATTGGGTCTGAACCTTTGATACCTTCACCTTCATCATAGATGTATATCTGGTTATCATCTAAATCATTCTTATATGCGTATGCTTTACCTTCTGCTATTTGGTTTTCAATTGAATTAGATTCATCATCAAGTTTTGATAAACGTGTGTAAATTGCTAAGTTCATAATGTGTATGTTTGTTATTAATTATGATGCAATATAATGATATTAGTAAAAAGTACCAAAACATTAATCTACTCATTTGGTATTTTAATGGGTTACTTTATGGGCAAGGCCAAATTTGCTTCCAACAGAATTAAATTAAACCTTTTCGGATTAGGTTTAGCTACTTTATTTCATGGAGCTTATGATTTTTTCTTGTTTATAGATTTCATTCCTGGCATATGGATTGGCGCTTTTGTCTCTCTTATTATTGGCATCATTCTATCTCGTAAAGCCATTAAAAAACATCAGGAACAGTCACATTTTAAATCTTCAAAATAAATAGTCCCAGAATATACTATATTTCATTTTTTAGAAGCACTTTATATTATTAACTTTACACTACCTTTTTAAACTTCAATTGTATGTATAAAATAAAAGTCAATAATTCACACAGTTTTGATATCTCAAGAGAGGATTTAAACAAACTGGATGCTATTGAGACTACCGAAAATCAATTTCATGTACTACAGAATAATAGCTCTAACAAAGCTTCAGTGGTAACCTCTGATTTTAATAAAAAAAACTACACCATAAAGGTCAATAACAATACCTACGAGGTTGATATTAATGACGATTTAGACCAGCTTATCGAGGCTTTAGGTTTTGAAGTTGGTGCAAGTAAACAAGTCAACAATGTTAAAGCACCAATGCCTGGACTTATTCTGGAAATTAATGTCAAGGAAGGTCAGGAAGTTAAAGAAGATGATCCGTTATTAATCTTGGAAGCCATGAAAATGGAAAACGTAATTACTTCTCCAAGAGAAGGTATTGTTAAATCTGTTAACATAAAACAAGGTGAAACTGTAGATAAAAATGCACTGCTCATCGAATTTGAATCCTAAAAATCAACCAGTAAGGTTTTACAGGCTTTGTTAGTGCCGATCAATATTAGTGCCAATCAATAATTAAATATCACACTAAGCACAGTTAAAGTGTAATTAAAAATAAAAATCCTTCTCTGAATGAAGGTTAGAATAACAATGAAAAAAATATTAGTTGCCAATCGAGGTGAAATCGCAATTCGTGTCATGCGAACGGCAAAAAAAATGGGTATTAAAACCGTTGCTGTTTTTTCTGAAGCAGATAGAAATGGGCCTCACGTAAAATATGCTGACGAAGCCGTTTGTATTGGTCCTGCTCCTTCAAACCAATCGTATTTAAGAGGTGATAAAATCATAGAAGTCGCAAAAGCTTTACAGGTTGATGGTATTCATCCAGGCTATGGCTTTCTTAGTGAAAATGCAGACTTTGCGAAACTGTGTGAAGCTAACAATATTATTTTCATAGGACCTCGCTCTAAAGCCATCAAAATGATGGGAGATAAATTAGCGGCTAAAGAAGCTGTAAAAGGCTATAATATTCCTATGGTTCCTGGTGTGGATCACGCCATTACAGATCCAAAAGAAGCAGTTCAAATTGCTAAAGAAATCGGTTTTCCCATATTAATTAAAGCTGCAGCAGGTGGTGGCGGAAAAGGAATGCGAGTGGTTGAAAAAGAAAAAGATGTTGAAGAACAAATGAAACGAGCTATCAGTGAAGCGACTTCTGCTTTTGGTGATGGTTCTGTGTTTGTAGAAAAGTATGTAAGTTCTCCTCGCCATATCGAAATTCAGGTTATGGCAGATAGTCATGGTAATATTATCCACTTATTTGAACGTGAGTGCTCTGTGCAACGTCGTCACCAGAAAGTAGTCGAAGAGGCACCTTCGGCAATATTAACTCCTGAACTTAGAGAAGAAATGGGACAGGCAGCCATTAACGTTGCCCGCTCTTGTGATTATTTAGGTGCTGGAACTGTAGAGTTCTTAATGGATGCCGATTATAACTTCTATTTCCTGGAAATGAATACAAGATTACAGGTTGAACATCCTGTGTCTGAATGGATTTCTGGTGTTGATTTAGTTGAACTTCAGATTAAAGTTGCTCGTGGTGAAATGTTAGATATCAAACAAGAAGATTTAAACATTAATGGTCATGCTTTAGAACTCCGCGTGTATGCCGAAGATCCTATGAATGACTTCCTGCCCAGTGTTGGTAACTTAGAAGTCTATCAATTACCAGTTGGTGAAAATATTCGTGTTGATAATGGTTTTGAGGAAGGTATGGACATTCCTATTTATTACGATCCAATGCTATCTAAATTAATCACTTACGGAAAGACACGTTCTGAAGCGATTCAGTTAATGATAAAAGCAATTGATAATTACCATATCAAAGGTGTACAAACCACATTGCCTTTCGGACGTTTTGTATGTGAACACGATGCCTTCAGAAGTGGAAACTTTGACACACATTTCGTGAAAAAATACTATGCTCCTAGCCTTTTACAAGAGCAACATCATAAAGAAGCTGAAATCGCTGCAAAAATTGCTTTAAAATGCTATTTAAAAGATCAAAAACTATTACGATTACCAAATTAAGACACTATGGACTCTAAGATAAAAACCCTCAACGACAAACTAGAACTTTCCAGATTAGGAGGCGGACAAGCACGTATTGATAAACAACATCAAAAGAAAAAATTAACGGCCAGAGAACGAGTGTTATACCTTTTAGATGAAGGCTCTTTTGAAGAAATAGGTGCCTTGGTTACACATAGAACTAAAGACTTTGGCATGGAAAAGCAGAAGTTTTACGGAGATGGTGTGGTAACTGGCTACGGAACCGTTAACGGAAGATTAGTCTATGTCTTTGCTCAAGATTTTACAGTGTTTGGAGGTTCTCTATCTGAAACTCATGCTGAAAAGATTTGTAAAATCATGGACATGGCTGTTAATGTAGGTGCGCCAATTATCGGATTAAATGATTCTGGAGGAGCGCGAATTCAAGAAGGTGTTCGTTCTTTAGGTGGTTATGCTGATATTTTTTACAGAAACGTTCAGGCTTCAGGTGTGATTCCTCAAATATCTGCTATTATGGGACCATGTGCTGGTGGTGCTGTTTATTCGCCAGCAATGACAGATTTTACCATCATGGTTCAAGATACCAGCTACATGTTTGTTACAGGACCCAATGTTGTTAAAACAGTGACTAATGAAGAAGTAACCAGTGAAGAACTGGGAGGTGCTAGTGTGCATTCTACAAAGTCTGGAGTAGCTCATAAAACCTCTGCAAATGATGTAGAATGTTTAGAAGACATTAAGAAATTATTGAGCTATTTACCTCAAAGTAATAAAGAAAAACCTGAAGTGTTGGAGTTTAAATTTCAAGATGAAATTAGAGACCATTTATCTGATATCGTTCCTGAAAACCCAAATAAACCATACGACATGCATCAGGTCATTGAAGGTATTATTGATGAGGATTCTTTTTACGAAATTCATAAAGATCATGCCGAAAACATCGTTGTTGGTTTTGCTCGTTTAGGTGGAAAATCGATTGGTATTGTTGCTAATCAACCCATGTTTTTAGCAGGTGTTCTTGATGTAAACAGTTCCAAAAAGGCGGCACGTTTTGTGCGTTTTTGTGATTGTTTTAATATTCCTTTATTAGTACTTGAAGATGTTCCAGGTTTTTTACCAGGAACCGATCAGGAATGGAATGCTATCATTGTCCATGGCGCAAAATTGCTCTATGCATTTAGCGAGGCTACAGTGCCGAGAGTCACTGTTATTACCAGAAAAGCTTATGGTGGAGCTTATGATGTTATGAATTCCAAACATATTGGAGCAGACATGAATTTTGCCTGGCCAAATGCTGAAATTGCAGTGATGGGAGCTAAAGGTGCTGCCGAAATCATTTTCAAACGTGAGATTTCTGCTGCCGATGACCGTGAAACAAAATGGAAAGAAAAAGAAGCAGAATATGCCAAGTTGTTTGCTAATCCATATAGCGCATCTGAACGAGGCTTTATTGATGAAGTCATTCTTCCGAAGGATACTAGGAGAAAACTTATTAAAGCGTTTTCAATGTTAGAGAATAAAGAGGTAAACAGACCTCATCGCAAGCATGGAAACATTCCTTTGTAAAACTCCTGTATAGGTAGAAATCTTAATCTAAAGCACATCATTAAGCTAGGTGCTTACACATCCAGCAACCGTCTGTGGTAATTAATTTGTCCGAGATGATACACTAAATGGGTACTCAGGTGCATTAAGAAATATTCAGTCGTCATAGGTTCTTTAAACACACGATGTGTATATTCTTTTTCTAAATCGGATTCTGTTAGATGTTGTAATACTGAAAGCACAACGTTCATGGTATCTTCTACTTGCTGAATTAATTCTGCTTTCGGCACATCTTTTAGCGAAAATTCTAAGTCGCGTTGTCTTACATAACCTGAATTTCCTAAAGCTGAACCAATAAAATGATTCAGGTTTCCAACGAGATGCAAACATAAATTACCTGCAGAATTTGAAATCCCTTCAGGAACAAGCCATAAAGTCTTTTCTGTTTTATAAGATTCTATTTCGGTTTTTAGTGTGTTTAAATCTCTGGTAAATAATTTGATTAGTGTTTCTGTGAGCATCTGCTTGGTATTAATATCTTCTAAAATTATTCAAAGTAAATTAAATTTTTGCCTGATAGGTATATAAATCGAAGTATCGACCTTGTGAAGAAATCAATTCGTCATGAGTACCTCGTTCTGCTATTCTTCCGTTTTCGATAACCAGGATTTGATTGGCTTTACGAATAGTGCTTAATCGGTGAGCAATTACAATGGTTGTTCTGTTTTTAGTAAGCGCTCCTAAACTCTTTTGTATGAGTGCTTCACTTTCAGTATCTAAATTAGATGTGGCTTCATCTAATATGATGATTTTAGGATCAGCCAGAATCGCTCTGGCAATGGCAATGCGTTGTCGCTGTCCGCCAGATAACTTCACGCCACGTTCGCCTATCATGGTGTCTAAACCATCCTCAAAACGGTCTGTAAATTCGTTTACATAAGCTGCTTTAACTGCTGCCTGTACTTGGGCTTCGGAAGCATTGGGTCTAGGGAACATGATATTCTCTCGAATAGTACCTTCAAATAAAAACTCATCCTGCAATACGACTCCTAAATGTTTTCTGAAACTTTTTAGTTTCACTTTTGACAGGTCTTCACCATCAATGGTGATTTGTCCTGTTTTTGGGTTTAAAAATGTAGCCGATAATCCTGCTATCGTTGATTTTCCTGAACCTGAGCTTCCTACTAAAGCAACCACTGAACCTGATTGGGCTTTAAAATTAATATCATGTAAGACCGGTTTTCCTTCTTCATAAGCAAAAGACACATTATTAAATTCCAGCTCGCCTTTAAATTGTTGAAGCTCTATGCTTCGGTTGATATCATCTTCTTCTGCAGCCATATTCATCAATTCTTCAGTACGATCTAGTCCTGCTAAGGCTTCGGTTAACTGACTTCCAATATTACTCATTTGTACAATAGGCGCAATCATAAATCCTAAGACCAAAGTAAAAAACAAAAAGTCACCAGTAGTCATTTCGCTTTGCATCATATAGTAGCCACCAATTCCCATAATTCCAGTTGTTGCGACGCCTATTAAAAAGGTTGACGAACTGGTCATCAAGGCTGTAGCGGTTAGACTTTTTTTGACGTTTTGATACAACCTGTCAACGCCTTTTTCAAAGATTTTATTTTCCTGGTCTTCTGCATTAAATGCTTTAATGACGCGAACACCTGCTAAGGTTTCTGTTAAACGACCAGTCACCTCTGCATTAATCTTTCCTCGGGTTCTAAAAATAGGACGTATGTATTTGAATGCCTTTAAAGCAATAATTCCGAAGATGGTCAAGGGCACAAACACAAACAAGGTCATCCAAGCGTTCAGTTTTATTAAAATAACCAGAGAGACTATGGCTGTAAAGCTTCCGCCAACCAGTTGTACCAAACCTGTGCCTATTAAATTACGAACACCTTCCACATCACTCATAATTCTTGACACCAATGCTCCCGATTTTGTGTTGTCAAAAAAGCTAATAGGTAAAGACAATACTTTTTTTTGTACCTGAGCGCGTAATTCACTAATTAAATATTGTGCCTGTACACTTAAAATTTTAGTAAGTAAAAATGAGGTCACAGCCTGTAATGTAATGGCAGTAATTACGATAATGATGAGTGTCCACAAGGCAGGTGTATTTCCGCTTGGTACCACATCATCTAATAACACTTTACTCTGCCATGGCAATACCAAACCAGACAGACTTCTAATCACTATTAGAACCAAACCAATAAATACGAGGTTTCGTCGTGGCCATATAATGGTTACAAAAGCTTGTTTTAAAGTTACTTTTGATTTGGTTTTGTCTGTTGTATCTGTAGATTTTAAATGTTGCATGATTCTGTTTTGTCTTGCAAAGATACACTTGTAATTGCTTGAATGTTTCTAAAAAGTCAATGTTTTGTTAATTCATATTTTGACGTTAATTACTCTTGGTTTTCTCGTACTTTTGCGCCATGCAAAACAAACCTACGTTTAAAGTCGAATTTATTGCACTTATGGCATCGCTAATGTCTATAGTTGCATTATCTATTGATGCGCTATTACCTGCATTGCCTGAGGTTGGTGAAGCACTTGGTGTTACCAACCCAAGTGACAACCAACTGCTAATTACCATGATTTTTTTAGGTTTGGGTTTTGGGCAATTGATTTTCGGACCTATATCTGATAGTTTCGGACGAAAGCCTATGGTGTATTTTGGCTTCGGTGTCTTTGTAATTGCGAGTATTGTTTGCGTTACCACCAACAACTTTGAAGTCATGATTGTTGGTAGGATCTTTCAAGGGATTGGACTCTCCTCACCTCGTACTATGGCGATTGCAATGACGCGTGACACCTATAGTGGCGATTTTATGGCGAAGGTCTTATCGGTTATTGTCATGTTCTTTATTCTTGTGCCTATTGTAGCACCAACCTTCGGACAATGGCTACTTGACCTCTTTAACTGGAAAGCCATTTTTAATGCCAACCTCATTATTGGGCTACTTATCGTGTTATGGTTTTGGAAACGACAACCAGAAACTTTAGACGCTAAACATAAAATTAAATTCTCTCCTGCTATTTTTATAACAGGTACTAAAGAGTTTATTAGGCATAAAGAAGCTGTCGCGTTTACGCTCGTATCAGGATTTATTACCGGATCCTTTATTGTGTATTTAAGCACGTCTCAACAGATCTTTCAGGAGCAATACCTTCTGGGTGATTTATTTCCTTATATTTTTGCCAGTACTGCGTTTTCGGTTGGCTTTGCTACCTTTACCAACAGCCGACTCGTGATGCGGTTTGGTGCTTTTAATATTGCGTATTATGCCACTATAGCCTATGCTGTTATATCTTTATTGTATGTGCTGTTGTATCATACAGGTAATAACCCGAGTATTGGAATCTTAATCACTTTCTTTTTAATTCAGTTTTTTGCGGTTGGGTTTCTCTTTGGAAATTTACGCTCGCTGGCGATGGAACCTCTAGGGCATATTGCTGGTATTGGTTCTGCCATTAATGGGTTTGTGTCTACGGTTATGGCGGTTCCTATTGCCAATTTTATTGGCAGTTTTGTAAAGACCTCTGTGCTACCTCTTTTTATTGGGTTTTCGGTTTTTGGGGTTTTGTCGTTATTGGTGTTTTTATGGTTGAAGAGAAGACGTACTTGTATGTCATTACAAAGCGCGTAACAGCAATACCATCTACCCAAATCAATCTTCATTAAGAGACTAAACACACCGATAAAGCATAAAGCCATCGTTTTAATATGAAATGATTAATCGATGTATTCTGCTAATTCTTTTTTTAGTATAGAGACTATTTTAAAGGGTACATTTCTAAATTTGTCTGGCAATTCTAAGTTGTTTAAGTCGGCAGCATCTTCTAACTTTTCACTAAGCAATTCGTAATTGTTGTTAGTGAGTTGTTTCAGGACTTTCCGCTGTATATAGCGTTCGTTTTCAAAGCGGTGATGCAGGTCTTCTATATTAGAAAGATTAAAGGTGGTTTCATCATAAGTCAGCATAAAGGCACTTACAATCTCGAGGTATTCATCAAAGTTCAAATAGCCATTTTTTTCTCCCAATGATGAATATTTATGTTTGGGTACACCCTCATTAGGGTGATCTTCTTTAAAGAAGCAATACAACCATTGGTTAAAGGTACGTGGGTCTGGATAGCCCAGTTCTTTACGTGTGGATGCCAGAGTAAACTTAAATTGACTTTTAATGAGGTTTATGGTTTGGGTCTTATTGTGATTAGATTTGGCATATACCTCTTCAAACGCTGGTTGTATAAGGTGTTTAAAGTCGGCATCTATTTTAGACATCTCCTTTTTAAGCTGTTGACCGCGTTTAGATTTTTTAAAACCAAAAAGGTTTTTAATCAACATGGTCATGTTTTTTGCACTTAAAAAAGGCTTAAGTAATTTATGAAGCTGGAAGATGTACATGTCTTTCAATACTTTTGTACGAAAGCGTTTCTGAAACTCCTCTTCTGAATTACAGTCTGCCCTTAACGCTTCAAAAACAGCTTTTGCCTTAGCTTCACTTCCATATTTTTTTGAGTAATACCTAGTGATAAATGCATTGGCTTTTTCTACATTTTCAAGGTCTAAGGATGTTTTGATGTCTTTTGGAATGCCTTTCATTTTAACAAAAATAGCAATGTTTTGAAACATTGCTATTGGTAAGCTTAAAGATTTTTTTATCTTTTGGGTCTTGGTGGATTATTACCTCTATTACCTCCCGAGGGTCTGCCTGTGGTACTTGGCCAGTTAGGATTTGGTGTTCTTGTGTTGTTTGTGTTTGTTTTCATGGTGTTATGTTTTTAAGGTTAAGATTAGGTTCTTGAATTCCAATATTCGTCATTGTTTGGATTGAGTTGATTGGAGTGGTTATCCATATCTGATTGTGTTGGACTGTCTTTTAAATGTTTCATGTGTTCTTGATTTTAAAATTAATACTCTTCAAAACTACAGTACTTTTTTAAGGCGCTATGTAAATAGTACACGATAAGCGATTTTTTTTAGAACATGTGCTTTACTTATTGATTTTGGTGTTTGTGTATGTCTATTTCTTTTGGTTTTTATTATTGGTTTTATGAGCTTCTATTTACTATTTAAGGTATTGACGTTTTAATTGCTTTTCTGCTGACCCGAGTATGACCCGCTTATCACCCGCTTATGACCCGGATATAACCCGCTTATGACCTTACACTATTTTGAGTGTTGAAATGTTAAAGTTTTATTTTTTTTCATTTTTATGAGATTCTCAATGGGTATTCGGGAGGGATTAAGAATATCGAAAATATTCTATATTTTTAATGTGTTATTTTAAATAATATTAAATAAAACAGCTATTTCACTGATAATCAGATAATAAAAACTGAATTTGATTTGATTTTTATTTTATATGTTTGGCTTGCAAGGTATTACAAAACTGCTGTCCGGATGTGGTTTTGTTTGGTCTTGTTTAGGTTGCGCAGCCATACTTAGTTACAATTCCCTCATCTATCTGGAAAGGACCGTTTGGTTACTTTCTTATTATTAACCTGATTGCCTACATCGTATAATTTAAAGGTGTTGCAATCTTAAACTTTGAAATTATGGCTAAGAATAATAGCTTTATTAGATTAGAAGGTACTCTGGATGGGTTGACCTTTTACAGAAAGAACGGTGAGTCTCTTGTGAAGACTAAAAACCGAGTTAGTAAGAACCGCATCATGAACGATCCTGCTTATAAGCGTACTCGTGAAAATATGCAGGAGTTTGGTGGTGCTGCACGAACAGGCAAAGCACTGAGAGAGAGTTTTTCTGGCATTTTAAGACTTGTTGCTGACACTTATGTTAGTGCCCGAATAAGTAGCGTGATGCGAAATATTTGTTCTCTTGGTACAGGTGTTCGTGGGCAACGTGTTATTGATGTTGTGAGTCATTTTGATTTGCTTAAAGGTTTTAATTTTAATTTGGAAAAGCCTTTTGACACACAATTTAATGCGCCTTCTGAACTGCCCAATATTAATGTGACCCGAAACGTGGTGAAATGGGAAATTCCTGATTTTAATACGGATACGTATGTGAGGGTTCCTGAGGGTGCTACGCATTTTAAACTTGCGTTAGCGGCTGGTTATACCAGTAATTATGAATGGGTTGGTGCTACTAAAAGTTACGAGCCTGTTGATGAGGACGTGAATGGACGCGGACTTGTGACGTATAGTGCTGCTATAGCCCTTGGTGGGATGGTTGGTAGTGATATTTCTTTGGAAGTTGATATGACTTCTTTTGGAACTATTCCTGTGACTAGTGCTATTTTTACTGGTACTGCGATTGTGTTTTACCAAATGGTGAATGGTGAGCTGTATGAGCTTTCACAAGGTCATGCGATGAAAATTGCTGTTGGTGGTTAGTTTTAGCTCTTAGCTTTTAGCTTGGGCTTTTTGGAATTCCTCCTTGGTGTTATACTGAGGGGGAATTTTTATTTTTTTTTATGTTCATTTTTTATTCGTCTATTTCTATTTTATAGATGAACTCATGATGTGCT
>NZ_JBODQC010000013.1:0-50066 GCF_050617655.1 Psychroserpens mesophilus
ACACCAAGATCATCAGCACAATTTTCAAGCGCAGTAATGTTAGCTGCATTCCAATTGTTAGCTAAGGTTTCATTATTATCACCATCACATTCAATAGCTTCATCAGTCACCGAACAGTTTGTTAAATCAGGAATAGTACCATCATCAAAAGTTAATGTTACAGTTCTAGAAGTATTATTCCCACAATCGTCAGTGATGGTATACGTTACGTTTATAGTACCACAAGGACCACAGGTTGTATTTAAATTATTAAAATCGTAGTTTGAAGTCACTTGTCCAATTAAACTGTCATCACAAGTATCAGTAGCACAAGCTTCAAGGGCAGCAATGTTAGCTGCATTCCATGCATCAGCAAGAGTCTCATTATTTGTATCAGAACATTCTAATACTGTATTTTCAATAGAACAAGCAGATAGGTTAGGAGCTATAGTATCTACAACAGAAATCGTTTGTGTATCCGAAACTGAGTTGCCACACTCGTCAGTAGCAGTCCAAGTTCTGGTAATTGTTTCCGTGTTACCACAAGCAGTGACAGAGCTATCCGTAAACGTAACAGTAGTTGTTCCACAGGTATCTGTAGCAGTAGCAGTTCCGGTAGCAGAAGGATCAGTACTTTGAGTACATTCCACAGTAGCATCAGCAGGAACTGTTAAAGTTGGCGCAGTATTGTCTTCAACCGTAATGGTTTGTGTATCTGAAACTGAGTTGCCACACTTGTCAGTAGCAGTCCAAGTTCTGGTAATTGTTTCCGTGTTACCACAAGCAGTGACAGAGCTATCCGTAAACGTAACAGTAGTTGTTCCGCAGGTATCTGTAGCAGTAGCAGTTCCAGTAGCAGAAGGATCAGTACTTTGTGTACATTCCACAGTAGCATCAGCAGGAACTGTTAAAGTTGGTGCAGTATTGTCTTCAACCGTAATGGTTTGCGTATTTGAAACTGAGTTGCCACACTCATCAGTAGCAGTCCAAGTTCTGGTAATTGTTTCTGTGTTGCCACAAGCAGCGACTGTACTATCCGTAAACGTAACAGTAGTTGTTCCACAGGTATCTGTAGCAGTAGCAGTTCCGGTAGCCGAAGGATCAGTACTTTGAGTACATTCCACAATTGCATTAGCAGGAACCGTTAATACAGGATTAGTAGTATCTTCAACAGTAATTGTTTGTACTAAAGTTGTCGAATTATCACATTCATCACTAAGGGTCCAGGTTCTGGTAATGATAGATTCATTAGCACATGATCCAACAGCAGCGCTATCAGTGAAAGTAGCTTCTAAACCATTAGAACAATTATCGGCCTCATCAGTTACATCACCAGTTAGCGCAAGATCATTAGGATCTTGATCACATTCGATAGTAATATTTGCAGGAACTGTAAAAGTAGGATCCGTATTGTCTTCAACAGTAATGGTTTGAACTAAAGTTGTCGTATTATCACATTCATCACTAAGAGTCCAGGTTCTGGTAATGATAGATTCATTAGCACATGATCCAACAGCAGCACTATCAGTGAAAGTAGCTTCTAATCCATTAGAACAGTTGTCAGCTTCATCAGTTACATCACCAGTTAGTGTAAGATCATTAGCATCTTGATCACATTCGATAGTAATATTCGCAGGAACTGTAAAAGTAGGATCTGTATTATCTTCAACAGTAATTGTTTGAACTAAAGTTGTCGTATTATTACATTCATCGCTAAGTGTCCAGGTTCTGGTAATGATAGATTCATTAGCACATGATCCAACAGCAGCACTATCAGTGAAAGTAGCATCTAATCCATTAGAACAATTATCGGCCTCATCAGTTACATCACCAGTTAGTGCAAGATCATTAAGGTCTTGATCACATTCAATGGTAATATTAGCAGGAACTGTAAAAGTAGGATCTGTATTATCTTCAACAGTAATTGTTTGAACTAAAGCTGTCGTATTATTACATTCATCGCTAAGTGTCCAGGTTCTGGTAATGATAGATTCATTAGCACATGATCCAACAGCAGCACTATCGGTGAAAGTTGCTTCAATGGTTATAGAACACGCATCATCTTCATTAGTAACATCACCAGTTAATGTAAGGTCATTAGGATCTTGATCACATTCAATGGTAATATCTGCAGGAACTGTAAATGTAGGTGCAATTGTATCTTCGATAGTAAGTGTAGCATTTAGAGTTGTAGCATTTCCACAATCATCAGTAATTGTATACACAACTGCAATTGTACCACCTAAACCACAAGTAGAACTTAGGTTACCAAAATCATAATTAGACGTTACAGTCACACCAAGATCATCAGCACAATTTTCAAGCGCAGTAATGTTAGATATATTCCAATTGTTAGCTAAGGTTTCATTATTATCACCATCACATTCAATAGCTTCATCAGTAACCGAACAGTTTGTTAAATCAGGAATTGTTCCGTCATCAAAAGTAAGAGTTGCACTAAGTGTAGAACTATTCCCACAATCGTCAGTGATGGTATACGTTACGTTTATAGTACCACAAGGACCACAGGTTGTATTTAAATTACTAAAATCGTAGTTTGAAGTCACTTGTCCAATTAAACTGTCATCACAAGTATCAGTAGCACAAGCTTCAAGGGCAGCAATGTTAGCTGCATTCCATGCATCAGCAAGAGTCTCATTATTTGTATCAGAACATTCTAATACTGTATTTTCAATAGAACAAGCAGATAGGTTAGGAGCTATAGTATCTACAACAGAAATCGTTTGTGTATCCGAAACTGAGTTGCCACACTCGTCAGTAGCAGTCCAAGTTCTGGTAATTGTTTCCGTGTTACCACAAGCAGTGACAGAGCTATCCGTAAACGTAACAGTAGTTGTTCCGCAGGTATCTGTAGCAGTAGCAGTTCCAGTAGCAGAAGGATCAGTACTTTGTGTACATTCCACAGTAGCATCAGCAGGAACTGTTAAAGTTGGCGCAGTATTGTCTTCAACCGTAATGGTTTGCGTATTTGAAACTGAGTTGCCACACTCATCAGTAGCAGTCCAAGTTCTGGTAATTGTTTCTGTGTTGCCACAAGCAGCGACTGTACTATCCGTAAACGTAACAGTAGTTGTTCCACAGGTATCTGTAGCAGTAGCAGTTCCAGTAGCAGAAGGATCAGTACTTTGAGTACATTCCACAGTAGCATCAGCAGGAACTGTTAAAGTTGGCGCAGTATTGTCTTCAACCGTAATGGTTTGCGTATCTGAAACTGAGTTGCCACACTCGTCAGTAGCAGTCCAAGTTCTGGTAATTGTTTCTGTGTTACCACAAGCAGTGACAGAGCTATCCGTAAACGTAACAGTAGTTGTTCCACAGGTATCTGTAGCAGTAGCAGTTCCGGTAGCCGAAGGATCAGTACTTTGAGTACATTCCACAGTAGCATCAGCAGGAACTGTTAAAGTTGGCGGAGTATTGTCTTCAACCGTAATGGTTTGTGTATCTGAAACTGAGTTGCCACACTCGTCAGTAGCAGTCCAAATTCTGGTAATTGTTTCTGTGTTACCACAAGCAGTGACAGAGCTATCCGTAAACGTAACAGTAGTTGTTCCACAGGTATCTGTAGCAGTAGCTGTACCTGTATTTGGAGGATTTGTATCTTCAGTACATTCTCTAATTTTATTTGGTGGAATTATTAAAGTTGGAGGAGTTGAGTCTACAACTGTAATGGTTTGTGTATCCGAAGTAGAATTTCCACATTCGTCAGTGGCAGTCCATGTTCTGGTAATCGTCTCAGTATTCCCACAATCGGCAACAGAGCTATCGGTAAAAGTAATAGTTATATCACTACATGAATCGCTTCCAGAAGCAGTTCCAGTATCGGAAGGATTTGTACTATCTGTACACTCTACAGTAATATCAGCAGGTATAGTTAATAACGGATCAGTAGTATCAATTACAGTTATCGTTTGCGTATGTATTGTAGTATTATTACAATTATCAGTTGCAGTCCATGTACGAGTCAAAATGTAATCATTAATACAGCTTCCATTTGTTTTTGTTTGATTGTAACTAACAGATACAGTGCCACAACTAACAGTTGCAGTTAAGGTAGGAGCTTCTGGAATGTTATCACATTGAGCAGTAATATTATTAGGTAAACTTTCATTAAAAACGGGACCGTTAGGATTTCCTACTGTTATTACTTGAACATATTCTTGACTTGTTCTTCCGCAGGCATCTGTAAAAGTCCAAGTGTTTGTATAGGTTCCTGTACTAGTACAGTCTGCATCAGCAACAAAGCTTCCAGCCACTTTTGTATAGGTAAAATCACATTTATCAGTTGTAGGCTCTAATTCTAAAGCATCATTCAAAGCATCAGGATCGTTACAACTTATCATCCTGTCTAAATCGTTGACTGGTGTTGCCCAATTAGCTTCAGCAGGCTGATTTACTGTAATAGTTGATGGATCTTGAATTCCTACATTACAATTATCTAACGTTGCCGAACTTAAAGTGGATTGTCTACTTGGATTTAAGACACCATTATATGTTGCAACAAATTGAATGCTAAAAGACAAATCACAACTATCTTCTAAAAAATAACATTCATCTCTAACGGTAAGATTTAGATCTATATTTAACTCTGGACTACCTACGTTGACTAGTCCATCAGCAAATGAAAAACTTAATATGCCAGTATTTGAATTATAATTAGGAGTCACTCCTGATGGTAAATTATCAGATCCATTATATACAACTTGTGGAGGTAAAGTGGTTGTAACTTCTAAGTTAACAGCATTATCATTTCCTAAGTTAAGAATATCGAAACTAAACCCTAAGTCCTCTCCAGCATTGGTAGGATTCATTCCAGAATTTAAGACCATTTCGATAGGGTTAAGGTCTGGAGCCCAGACATCTACAGATAGTCCTAATAAATAAAGACCATAAGTTTCTTGATTAGAGGTGAGTCTTAATGTAGCTGAAGTTTGATTGTTTCCAATTATAGTGTTTGAAGCACCACCATTATTCAAATCAAAAACGGCAGCATCAAAACCTAAAGTATTAGTACTTGCGGGAGATCTATCTATATAGTTACTATTGCCTAGAGTAATTCTACTATTAAAGAAGTTCGTTGAAGCTCTTTGCGGTGCAGAAATATCTACAAAATTACCAGCAACGTTTTTCATTTGTAATCTGTCTCCACTTAAATCCTGATCCCCTTCTAATGAACCAATAACAATTTTTGAATTTACTGGACCTGTTGGAATAGTTTGAAATCCATTAAAAAGAATATCAAAATCTTTATCAACTCCAGAAACCCCATTTCTTACGTGAGCATAACCATCAAAAAGACTGATATTTTTCGAAGGAAGTATCGGACTTTCATAAATGAATACGATTTGCCATCCTCCAGAGGTACCAGTGTTTCCACCTCCATGAGCTTCTAGGCTTCCTGTTTTTGCTTCTACATTAGCTACTTGATATTTTCCGTAAGGATTGTTAATATTCAGTACACTGCTTGTAATGTCTTTAACACAGATGTAAGGGTCATTACTAAAGTGAGTATCACGACCTCTAAAAATAACTTCATCTGCAGTTAATGTAGTATAATTAGTTTGACCAGGTAGCATTAACTTAACATCATTATAATTCCAGTTAGGTTGATTATCAGAATCATTACTTCCTTCTTTATCTGCTGCTGCCCAATACAGATACGCTTTTTTAATGCTTAAACAGGCTAAAGCTGGCTCAGGATTAGAGAAATTAGCACTACTAGAATTAAAAGTAGAACTTCCAATACCTGTATTTCCATCGATGTCAACATATACGTTGTCTGTATAATCATGGTTGCCATTTCCTCCTGTATAGTTTTGGGTAGCCGATCTTGAGAGCATATTATTTGCAATCATGGTGATATCACCTTTTACAGTTTGGTTAAATCGAGCTGTAAATTCTTCTTGAACTTGTGCAACTGTTGCAAAGTTCGAAATCAGCGCAAGTCCTAATAGGACTCTATTTAATTGGGATATTTGTATAATTTTTTTCATACACCCGAAGTTTTTTTAGTAGTAGGATTGATTTAGTGTTGATCTTTTGGGTCTGGAATTAATGATGTAATTACTACAGGATTACTAATGGTTTTGCCATTTTCATCTATAGCTTTTACTTCAGTGCAATTCCATTTGCCAATTGAAGTGTTATTTGGTCGCGTTATTTTAATATAAAATTCATAACTAGAATTAGGTTTTATACTATAACTTGTTAGTTCTCCTTTTGTCGTTTTACTGAGAGCTTTATGTATTAAAGTGGTTTGCTTCTCAGCACTCATATTTAAACAACTAATGTTAGATGTTGAAATCGTAAAGGTTGCTGTTGATTTTGATGCGTTATTAACCTCTAAAAGATATAAGTGTTCTTTCTCACTATTAGGCTTGTCAGATCCTTCTTTTATTTTTAAATCCAAAGATTGCTGTGCAAACGAAGTTATTGTACACAGGCACAAGGTTACTATGGTAGCTATTAATTTCATAGTTAAAAAATTTAATTCAAATTTATATTCGCTTAGCGATGTTAAATAATACTATTGTATAAAAGAAGCCTAATTAAGTGTGCGATACTTAAATACACGTCCAATATGTTTTGAGGGAAGAACAATGGTATGGAATACCATGTAAATGGATTTATTAATATATTTTTGATTTGGGGTCATAAACATTATATTTAATGTGAACAAAAGAAATGATAACCACAATGGTTAACAAATTTTAATGTTAAAGGGACGAAAATAATCGTTAAAACGGAATTATGCAACATTTTATCGATAAAATATTACACTTCATCGAATTGATATGAGAGAATTAGTACTTATAAGACATGCAAAATCATCATGGAAATATGATGTTATTGATGCTGAAAGGCCAATAAAAAAGAGAGGTTTTAGAGATGCAATGTTAGTTTCTAAATTGTTTAAAGAGACGTCTTTTCATCCTGAAATTATTTTTTCAAGTCCAGCCAATAGAGCCTTATCTACCTGTAAGATTTTTATGAAAAATCTTAATATTGATGATAATCTGCTGCATATTAAAGACGAATTATACGATTTTGGAGGGCAAAATGTGATGAATTTTATAACTAATATTGATAATCGTTATAAAAAGGTTATGATTTTTGGTCATAATCATGCTTTCACATCAATTTGCAATATATTTGGAGACAAATTTATTGACAACCTTCCAACAAGTGGTTTAGTTGTTATTAGTTTTGATGTCACATCGTGGCAAAATGTAAAAAAAGGTACAACAAAACTTACAATTTACCCAAGAGATTTAAAATAATGGTAAAAGAAAAGAATAGCTACATCAATCGTGAATTAAGCTGGCTTCAATTCAATGAGAGAGTATTACAAGAGGCTGAAGACGAAAGCGTTCCTCTTATAGAAAGATTAAGATTTTTAGGAATTTTCTCAAACAACCTTGACGAGTTTTTTAAAGTTAGATATGCTACTGTTAAACGAATTGATGAAGCTGGAAAAGGAGGCAAAAGTGAACTCGGAGGCGTAAAAGCAGGTGAATTATTAGAAATAATTACAGATATTGTCATTAAGCAACAGAGTTATAGTCTAGAAATTCTGAGTAAAATTCACAGTACTCTCGAAAAAGAAAATATTCATATCATTAATGAAACCCAAATTGATTCGTCTCAACATGAATTCATTAAAAACTATTACATTCAAAATGTAAGTCCAGCTTTAGTTACCATTATATTAAATGATTTATTAGAGATTCCTTTATTAAAAGATAGTGCAGCGTATCTGGCTGTAAAAATGGTTCTGGATAATAATGAAAAACAATTTGCATTGATAGAGATTCCAAAATCTATAGAGCGATTTGTTGTACTTCCAAAAAAAGGAAATGATAATTACATTATAATATTAGATGATTTATTACGCTATTGCTTAAACGATATTTTTAACATCTTTAATTATAAATCTATTACAACAAATATGATTAAAATTACCAGAGATGGTGAGCTTGATTTTGATAGTGATTTAAGTAAGAGTTTTATAGAGAAAATTTCAGATAGTGTAAAACATAGACAAATAGGAGAACCTGTTCGTTTTGTTTACGATAAAACTATCGATGAAGAAACTTTGGAGTATTTAATGTCGAAAATGGGTATTGATTCTAAAGATAGTGTTATTCCTGGTGGTCGATATCACAATAGAAGAGATTACATGGATTTTCCAAGTTTAGGAAGAACAGATCTTTTATATGAAAAGATTCAGCCATTACAAATTAAAGGATTGAGTCTTCAGAGTAGTATTTTTACCAGCATCGCTCAAAAAGACTATTTACTTCATACACCTTATCAGACCTTTTCGTATGTTGTGAAATTTTTAAGAGAAGCAGCTTTAGATCCCAAAGTTAAAACTATAAAAATCACAATATATAGATTAGCTCAAATTTCTCATGTCGCCAGTTCTTTGATAAATGCGGCTAAAAATGGTAAAAAGGTTACTGTGGTTATTGAATTACGCGCTAGATTTGACGAGCAAGCGAATATTGATTACGCAGAGCAAATGCAAACCGAAGGGGTTAATCTGCTTTTTGGTGTTTCAGGTTTAAAAGTACATAGTAAAATGTGTGTTATTGAGCGTGAAGAACACAATAAATTAAAACGATACGGATTTATCAGTACTGGAAATTTTAACGAATCGACAGCAAAAGTATATACCGATTTTACTTTATTCACGTCAAACCCTAAACTTTTAAAAGATGTCAATAAAGTATTTAACTTTTTTCAAACCAATTACCTGATTTACAGATATAAACATATTATTACATCTCCTCATTATACCAAATCAAAACTCTTTGCCTTAATAGATACTGAAATTGAAAATGCAAAACAAGGTAAACCTTCATTTATAAAACTTAAACTTAATAGTATTTCTAGCTATAACATGGTTGATAAATTATATGAAGCTAGTAGAGCTGGTGTTAAAATACAAATGATTGTAAGAGGTATCTGCTGCCTAATTCCTGGAGTTAAAGGAATGAGTGAAAATATTGAAGTTATAAGTATTATAGACAAATTTTTGGAGCATACAAGGTTATATGTGTTTTGTAATAATGGCGACAATAAAGTATATATATCTTCAGCAGATTGGATGACTAGAAATATTGAAAATAGAGTGGAAGTCAGTTGTCCTATTTATCAAGACGATATTAAAGAAGAGTTATTAAATATTTTTGATATTTGTTGGAAAGACAATGTAAAAGCAAGAGTAATTAACGAAACGCAGAGTAATGAATATAGACGAAATGATAAACCTAAGGTAAGAGCTCAATTTGCGCTTTACGATTATTTTAAAGAAAAACTGAATTCCTGATATGTTAACCATAAAAAAATATGCAGCAATTGATATTGGTTCAAATGCTGTAAGACTTTTAATTTCAAGTATCATTGAGCAAAAAGACAAACCTACTAAGTTTAAAAAGGCCTCTTTAGTTCGAGTGCCTATTCGTCTTGGTGCCGATGTGTTTTTAAATGGAGAAATTTCAGAAGACAATCAACAACGCATGCTTGATACCATGACTGCGTTTAAGTTATTAATGAAATCTCATAAAATCGTAAAGTACAAAGCTTGTGCAACATCTGCTGTACGTGAAGCTGATAATGGAAAAGAATTGGTAAAACTCATTTCAAAGAAAGCTAAAATAGATATTGATATCATTAATGGTGAAGAAGAGGCTGCTATTATTGCAGCAACAGATTTGCATTCCTATATAAAAGAAGACCAAACCTATTTGTATGTTGATGTAGGTGGTGGAAGTACTGAGTTTTCAGTCATTCATCATGGTAACACTGTGGCTTCAAAATCTTTTAGAATTGGTACTGTAAGGCTTCTAAATGATATCGTTAAAAAAGAAACTTGGTTAGAATTAGAAGAATGGATTAAAACTCATACCAAAGGGTATGATACAATCGATTTAATTGGGTCAGGAGGAAACATTAATAAAATTTTTAAAATCTCTGGAAAAGCAATGGGTAAACCATTAACTTACTTTTACTTAACAAGCTACTACAATAAGTTGCAAACCTATTCTTATGAAGAGCGAATTACAGAATTAGAATTAAATCAAGATAGAGCAGATGTAATTATTCCAGCAACGAGAATATATCTTTCTGCTATGAAATGGAGTGGTGCAAAAGATATATATGTGCCAAAAATCGGACTCTCAGATGGGATTATTAAAAGTGTATATTATGGCACTGTTTCTAGTATAAACCTTTAAAAACAAGGTTGTTTGACCTCTTTTTTTACGAGATGTCTATTATTTATTTCTTAATTTCATTTTTCATTATATATTAGCAGTCTCAAATCTATGCTGTTTTTATATAGCATCATTTTGAAAATGCTCAATTAGAATAGTTGAGATGATTTAAAATAAAATATTATAAAAATGAAATCACTTGTACTTACGTTATTATTTGTTAGCATCACTACGCTATCATTTGCCCAAGGCACTAGCTATGGTGTTAGAGGAGGTTTAAATGTTTCAAATTTAGACTTTGATCCAGACGCAACTTTTAAAAACCAGCACAGATACGGCTTCGCTTTTGGAGGTTTTGTCGATTTTGGAATTAGCGATAATTTTTCAATTTTAACCGAATTGCAATATTCTGCAGAAGGTGGTAAAGACGAATCATTAAAAGCAGATTACATTCAAATGCCTATCATGGCTCGCATTGGTATTGGTAATAAATTTACTTTAGGAGTTGGACCTATGGCTAGCCTAAAAACTTGGGCTAACCAAGATGGATTTTCAACATTTACATTTTCAGGTGTAGGAGGTCTTGAATATATGATTACTGATGAATTTTTTATCGATGCTCGTGTACATTACGGATTAAGTAACATTCTTGATGAAGACCTTACAGATATTGAAGCAAAAAATACAACCTTTCAGTTTGGGTTTGGTATAAAAATTTAATATTGTTGACTTTTATAAATGAAAAAGCCTCAGTTTTGCTGAGGCTTTTTCATTATCCATGAATCGTTTCCTGCTTACCCAAATCTTTCATGATATCTGCCTCATAATCAAGAAGCTGTTGCCATTTCTCGTCTACTTCTTTTCGATCTCCATATTGTCTAGCAAAGCCTAAAAACATAGTGTAATGATTGGCTTCACTCACCATTAATTTTCTGTAAAACTCAGCTAACTCTTTATCTTCTAGTTCTTCTGAAAGCAATCTGAAACGTTCACAACTTCGAGCTTCAATTAAAGCTGCATATAATAAACGATGGACTAACTGTGTGGTTCGGCTTCCGCCTTTAGGAAAGAATTTTAATAACTGAATGACATAGTCATCTTTTCGGTCTCTGCCTAAGGTCCAGCCATTAGCTAGAATCTTGTCATGTACCATTTTAAAATGACTAATTTCTTCTTTTACAAGTGCAATCATTTCCTGAACTAACTCAGTATATTCAGGAAAACTAACAATTAAAGAAATGGCAGTACTGGTTGCTTTTTGCTCACAATAGGCATGATCTGTTAAAATATCTTCAATATTCTTTTCAACAATATTTACCCAACGTGGATCTGTAGGAAGTTTTAAGCCTAGCATATTAACTGTGTTCTTCTATTAAATTTAAGTGTTGTTTGCCTTCAGTAGTCACTACAAGTTCGTATAATTTGTAAGCGCTGTTTATTGGATTTATAAATGAAATACCCAAATTCACTTCTTCTATGGTTGAAATCTCTTGATTAACCCAAACATGTTCTAATGTGGCATTATTCCAAAAATCAGATGGCGATATGTCTTTAAAATCTTCGGCGTTGATAGTTGTTTTAAGGATGTTTTTTGAAGCTAAAGCGATATTAATTTCAGATTCAAAAACGCGATGGTATTTAATTTTTGTTTGCTTTTCAACCGTTTCAGAACTTACCAGTATGTTTGAGTCCATTTTACTGTAAGTCTTTATACTGACTTTGAACGTATTTGAAATAATGGAATCGGTTTGAACTTCAGTATAGGTTTCAGGATAATAAGTAACAAGGTCTAAATTAGTGTGTTTTTTATTAAATTCTGAAATGGATTTCTGAAGATTTTCACGAACACTTCCTCGTCTGTCGCAACTAAAGAAACCGATTGCTATTAGAAGAATTAAAAGGATTGATTTTTTCATAATCTAAAATTAATCAAAAATTAGTTGATATCTAAACCGAAAGTGTTTCTAAGCAATTCAATATTAGGATTCTTCTCTTTTAGCTTTTCATATTTTTCATAAGTTGTAAAAGCATATTTTTTTGAAGCTTCTTCATTAACAGTTATGTCTAGTTTCAAATCATAATTCCTCAAGTTTTTACGAAGATATTCCATCAAAGGATACTGAGCTCGTTCTAATTCTACTCTAAGTGTGTCATTAGGAAACGTAAGCTTAATATTAGTATCTACTAATTTTGGCGTATCCATTTCTAAAATGGAAGCCATGATTTTTTCACCTTTTTTATGAAGTAATTTGATGTATGATTTCCATGCTTTTAAAAAGGCTTCCTCAGCAACAGTTTCTTTAGGTAAATCGTCAACATCAATTACAACGTCCATTTGTCTGATTAAATGTTCTTTTTTAGCCTTAATGCTTTTTAAAGATAGTCCAGACGTGCGTTTATCGTTTTTTAGCTCAATTTTTGGTAAAGGAGTATTACTGAGAGAGGAACTTTCTTGTGAAGAGTTTCCCGTTTGAGTTTTTTTAGAGTTATTGTCTTCCTTTACAGTTGAGTTTTTGGAAAGTTCATTTTTTGAATCCGAATTTTTTTTAGGAATTGAAACAGGAATAGGAGTAATTCCTTTCTTTTTAAAGTAAGAAGCAGGAATTATGTAATGTTTGCTATTTTTTTTTTCTCCATCAAAAGTGATAGAGGCTAATTGCATAAGGCATAATTCAACAAGTAGGCGTTGGTTTCTACTACTTTTGTATTTGAGATCACAGTCGTTGGCGAGCTCTATACCTTTTATTAGAAAATCGTGACTGGCTTTTTTAGATTGCTCGTGGTATTTCAACTTGGTGTCTTCACCAACTTCTAACAATCCTAAAGTTTGTTCATTTTGGCAGACTAATAAATCTCTAAAGTGAGATGCTAAACCAGCGATATAATGATGACCGTCGAAACCTTTAGATAAAGTTTCATTAAACTGAATGAGTAGTTCAGGAATTTTATTTTCAAGAATGAAGTCGGTACTTGTAAAATACGTTTCGTAATCAAGCACATTCAAATTCTCAGTTACCGCTTGACGTGTAAGGTTTTTCCCAGAGAAGCTTACGACACGATCAAAGATAGAAAGCGCATCTCGCATGGCACCATCTGCTTTTTGGGCAATGATATGTAAAGCATCATCTTCAGCTGTAATGCCTTGTTCCTGAGCAATGTACTTTAAATAGTCTTTGGCATCAGTAACTGTAATCCGTTTGAAATCAAAAATTTGACATCGCGATAATATCGTTGGAATAATTTTATGTTTTTCAGTCGTTGCCAAAATGAAAATACAGTGTTTCGGAGGCTCTTCTAAGGTTTTTAAAAAGGCATTAAAAGCAGAAGCAGATAACATGTGAACCTCATCAATAATATAGATTTTGTATTTACCAACTTGAGGAGGAATACGAACCTGATCTGTTAAATTTCTAATATCATCTACAGAGTTGTTTGAAGCAGCATCTAATTCAAAAATATTAAAGGCAAAATCTTCATCTTCAGTTTCTGTTCCATCACTATTAATCATCTTAGCTAAAATACGCGCACATGTGGTTTTACCAACACCTCTAGGTCCAGTAAATAACAAGGCTTGTGCTAAGTGATTGTTTTCAATGGCATTCAGTAAAGTATTGGTAATGGCTTGCTGACCAACAACGTCTTTAAACGTTTGTGGTCTGTATTTTCGAGCCGATACGATGAAATGTTCCATTAAAAAAACTTAGAATAACAAAGTTAAAAATTAAGCATAAAAATAGGAATTATGAGGCTTTAATTTAAAAGGAGTTATTAACAATTAATTGTACTTTTGCAGGAAGTAAATCGCCTTATCGCTGTTCGTTTTACGAATGGAGGAAAGTCCGAACACCAAAGTGCAAACATAGTGGTTAACAGCCATCCATCGAGAGGTGAGGAAAAGTGCAACAGAAAGAATGTACAGGTCATGCTGTAGTGAAATCAGGTAAACTCTATGTGGTGCAATGTCATGTAAACTAGTGCTTGAGCGTACACGCGCGATGCTAGAGGGTAGACAGCTAAAGTTTGCTGGTAACAGTAAACGCAGATAAATGATAAGGGTCAGAACCTAGTTTTGATACAGAATTCGGCTTATAGATTTGCTTAGCTACAAAAAAACCTTCTTATTATAAGAGGGTTTTTTTTTATCGTCTTAAGTTTCAGAAGCTACAAGAAAGAAACTAAACCTGTTTCCGCCATAACTCTTCGAATGTGAATACTGTTCTAAGTGAGATAAATCGGTATGCTTTGAATGTTCTACAATTAACAATCCTTCATCTTCTAACAGTGCATTTTGAAATACTAACTGCGGTATTTTTGCAAATTCTTCAACAGGAAAATCGTAAGGTGGATCAGCGAAAATAATAGTGAAATTTTGTTTCACACGTTCGAGGTATTTAAAAACATCACTTTTAATAGTTTCGATTGGCATTTCAAATTCTTCAGATGTTTCATTTATAAATTTAATACAACCATAATGTTCATCAACCGCAGTAATGTCATTGGTGCCACGTGATGCAAATTCGTAACTTATATTTCCGGTTCCAGCAAACAAATCCAATACAGAAATCTCATCAAAATAATACTGATTGTTTAAAATATTAAACAACGATTCCTTAGCCATATCTGTTGTTGGACGAACAGGTAGTTTTTTTGGTGCTGTAATTCGTCTTCCTTTAAATTGTCCTGATATAATTCGCATTAATTAAAGCTGTTTAAAAGTATAAAATTATTGTGCTTTGCTTTTGGTGGGTTTGTGATTTGAAACTGAAAGTTACAAATAGGATTTAAAAAGTCGACAAACCTCACATATTTATAAAGCACATGAAACAAGTCATCATCTTTATCTATTTGTCCAGACAGATTGATTTTTACAATTTCAGGATTGAGTTTGAGTTGTTCTATGGTAAAAAGAATATAATATATAAAATCTTCTTTAGTGTTATAGTCAAATGTGTTGTAAAATAAAAGCTGATTGTTTTTTTTTGCAGCTAACATTTCAAAGTGAAGATAGCCTACGTTAATATAAAGTTCGACATCATCATGTTTTGAAGCGTGCTGTAAGACAGACTCAATTAATATAGTTGATGCATGTTTATAAGTAAAACTTCCATATGTGTCAAACAGAAAGTTGTTTACATTCACTAAAGGCACATAAACGTTTACCGTATTATTAATAAATATGGTGTCATAATCAATAAAATCGGTCTTTAGTATTTTGGCATTAAATTTTAAATAGTCTGCTAAGTGGTTGTCGTCAAATAACGATTTAGGAACTAAGGTAGATAATTCGTTTTGATAAATGCACAATACAGAATCAAATTCTTGATTAAAATCAGCATTAGATTCTATAATTGTTTTTAACTGATTTAGTAATTCAAAAGGTGTTGCTTTTTTTTCTAGCTGCATATGCTGAAGTCGCTCTATGGTATTTGTAGAACGATTTAGAATGCAAAAAGAAAGTCCACTCAAACGAATTTGAATGGACAAGTCTTTAATAGTGTTTGGTTTCAAAACCTATTCTTCTTTTTTGGTGTTGTAACTTTTTGGCCAATTCCCTTTTGTATAGACTTCTGTCATAGAACCAACTTTTAGTGTTGGACCATTAACACCATCTACAGCTACAACTTGCTTTTCTTTATTCACTAAGTTTTGGTCTTGGTCATAAAGAATAATGTCTTTGTCAACCGAAGCTTCAAAAACAGCAATATCTTCATTTGGTAACTTACCAGCCTCTAGTTTGAATTTCGCGCCTTCTTTTCCTATCGGAACATTCATCATTGTTTTGTATCGTGTATCTGCTCCAAATAAAGAATCTCTTACAGGAACGAAACCAAGTGTATCAATAATTACAATATCTTTAGTCGTTTCAACACCACCAAAACGTCTCGTTAATTCTTCATCAATGATAGTAGAATCCTTACGTTGTGTAATTGTGAATTTTGCCGTATCTATAAAGGTCACTAATTCATCAAAATTATTTGAAAATTTGCCTGTAACCGTTCTATGTGCTAACTGTGCATCTCTAATATCTTTAAGGTTTTCAATAACGACCATGTAACGCTTTTTCTTAAGTTGGTTGAATTTTATTTCACCATACACAGAATCAAAAGTCAAGTAACCTAAAAAGATAATGAGTATCCAAAGCAAAATATTAAGAATAGGCTTTGCTTTTTTAGGTACAAATTTATCGATTAGCCATACGATACCAACCGTAAGGAGTATTAGACCTACAACTGTAAGAACTGCATTTAACATAGTTAGTTTATTTTATTAGTTATTTTTAGTAATGGTATTACGCAAATCTACAATTTTTTTTTGTTCGTAATAACCTTAGAAACAAAAAAGAATTAAATGCGTAAGATATAAAAATTGTTTTATATATATTAAATATTGAAAACCATTTTAGGTCAGCTCATATTTAGTTTTATCTTGCAAATAAAACGGTATTCAGATTAATTTTTATGACATCATCAGATTTCTATAAACTTCTCAAGCAAAAATTCCCTTTTGAGCCGACAACTAAACAGTTAATTGTTTTAGAGCAATTGTCTCAATTTGTATATAGTGATGCGCCAAATAATTTATACCTTCTTAAAGGTTTTGCAGGAACAGGTAAAACCAGCATTATTGGAACTTTGGTTTCTAATCTTTGGGAAACCAAACGCAGTGCAGTTTTAATGGCTCCAACGGGTCGTGCAGCTAAGGTAATTTCTAATTATTCAAAAAAAGAGGCGTTTACGATTCATAAAAAAATATACTTTCCAAAGAAGGATAAAGGAGGAGGTGTTAAGTTTGTATTACAACCTAACAAGCATCGAAATACGATTTTTATTGTTGATGAAGCCTCTATGATTCCTGATATTCCAGCAGATTCAAAACTTTTTGAAAATGGTTCACTACTTGATGATTTAATGCAGTATGTGTATTCTGGTCATAAGTGTAAACTCTTATTAATTGGTGACAAAGCACAATTACCTCCTGTGAAATCAGACTTAAGTCCTGCTCTAAATTCGCATGTACTTGAAATGAATTACAATAAAAATGTAACAAGTATAGAGTTAGATGAAGTCGTACGACAAGAACAGGATTCTGGTATTCTGGAAAATGCAACACGACTTAGAGAGGTGCTTGACAATGAGTTTTATGAATCTTTTAAATTTAATGTTAACAGTTTTAAAGATGTTGTACGTTTGATAGATGGATATGAGATTATGGATGCCATCAATGACGCTTACAGTGAAAATGGCCATGAAGAGACAGCTATTATAGTTAGAAGTAATAAACGCGCAAACCTTTATAATCAGCAAATCCGAAACCGAATTTTATTTAATGATAATGAATTGACAGTTGGTGATTTTTTAATGGTGGTTAAGAATAATTATTTCTGGATCAAACCAACGACTGAAGCAGGTTTTATTGCCAATGGAGATATCATACAGGTTTTAGAGATTTTCTCAATTACAGAATTGTATGGCTTTCGCTTTGCAGAAGTTAAAGTGCAAATGGTAGATTATCCAAAAATGCGACCTTTTGAAACAGTTTTGTTATTAGATACTATTGAAGCTGAAACACCTTCATTGCCTTACGAAGATAGTAACAGATTGTATCAGGAAGTGCAAAAGGACTATGAAGATGAGACCTCAAATTATAAGAAATTCTTAAAAATTAAAGGCAATAAGCATTTTAACGCATTACAGGTGAAATTTTCTTATGCTATAACCTGTCACAAGTCACAAGGTGGTCAATGGCATACTATTTTTGTAGAACAACCTTATTTGCCAAATGGAGTGGATCGAGATTATCTAAGATGGCTGTATACAGCAGTGACAAGAGCCAAAGAAAAATTGTATCTTATTGGCTTTAAGGATGAATTTTTTGAATCTATTTAATGATGACAACCGAAACCATAATCAGTATTTTTTTAGGCATAGGATTATCAGCTTCTGTTGGTTTTAGAGTTTTTGTGCCTTTATTTGCATTAAGTTT
Organism: Psychroserpens mesophilus; assembly: GCF_050617655.1. Classification (GTDB taxonomy): domain Bacteria; phylum Bacteroidota; class Bacteroidia; order Flavobacteriales; family Flavobacteriaceae; genus Psychroserpens; species Psychroserpens mesophilus_A. Next base: position 18,201 of record NZ_JBODQC010000013.1, read on the forward strand.
GGCAGCTTATTTTGGTAAATTTGAATTAAATGAATCGTGGGAATGGATAGGAAGTTTAACAGCTGTCATTACATTAGGAGTAGCAACTTTAGTTGAAATTTTTGCATATTACATTCCTTATATTGATAATCTTTTAGATTCTATAGCCATTCCATTAGCAGCTATCGCAGGAACAGCTGTTATGGTTTCAACAGTAGCCGATTTGAGTCCAGCAATTACTTGGGCTTTAGCCATTATTGCAGGAGGAGGAACTGCTGCTGCTGTTGCAGGAAGTTCAGGAGCGACAAGAATGGCATCTACAGCCTCAACAGGAGGAATCGCAAATCCAATCGTTTCTACTGTTGAAACAGGCACTTCTATTGTCATGTCTGTTTTTTCAATTTTTATTCCAGTACTTGCTTTTATCTTTGCCATTGTCATTTTATATGTCATTTTCAGACTTTATAAAAAGATTAGACCAAGTCAGCCTTAAATTCCTTTAAAAGTTTTATTTTTGAATGAATTCTTTCAACCATTCATGAAAATAATTTCAATGATACCAGCACGTTACAGTGCATCGCGATTTCCAGGCAAACTCATGCAGAATTTGGCAGGTAAAAGCGTGATTGTTAGAACTTATGAAGCTACAGTAGCGACTCAATTATTTGATGACGTTTATGTTGTGACTGACAGTGAGATTATTTTTGATGAGATTGTTGCAAATGGAGGCAAAGCCATTATGAGCAAAAAAGAACATCAGTCTGGTAGTGATAGAATTGCAGAAGCTGTTGAAGATTTAGATGTCGATATTGTTGTAAATGTGCAAGGTGACGAACCTTTTACCGAACGTGAAAGCCTTGAAAAAGTGCTTAAAGCTTTTAAAGATGATCATCAGAAAGAGATTGATTTAGCATCTTTAATGGTTGAAATTCACGATTGGGACGAAATTAGTAATCCTAATACCGTTAAAGTTATTGTAGATCAAAATAGTTTTGCGCTTTATTTTTCCAGAAGTCCAATTCCGTATCCAAGAGATAAAGAAGCTGGTGCACGCTACTTTAAACACAAAGGTATTTATGCATTCAGAAAACAAGCTTTACTCGATTTTTATAAATTACCAATGCAGTTTATTGAAGCCACTGAAAAAATTGAATGCATTCGCTATTTAGAGTATGGTAAGCGGATTAAAATGGTAGAAACTACAGTTGAAGGTGTTGAAATAGATACACCTGAAGACTTAGAACGTGCAAAAAAACTTTGGAATAATTGAACAACGAATATAAAGACATAAAAGTAATCGGTTTTGATGCAGATGATACGCTTTGGGTGAACGAAACGTATTTTAGAGATGCAGAATTAGAATTTGCTAACCTCTTGGCTAGATACGAAACAGCCAATAAAATTGACCAGGAGCTCTTTAAAATGGAAATGAAAAACCTTCCAATTTATGGTTATGGTGTCAAAGGGTTTGTTTTATCTATGGTAGAAATGGCATTAGAATTATCAAACTATGAGGTTTCTAATTCAACAATTAACGCTATTTTGAACATTGGAAAAGACATGCTGAATAAACCAGTAGAATTACTTGAAGGTGTTGAGAAAACACTGAAAACATTATCTGTTGATTACAAGTTGATATTAGTAACAAAAGGAGATTTGCTTGATCAAGAACGAAAATTAGAAAAATCTGGTTTAACAGATTACTTTCATCATATAGAAGTGCTTAGTGACAAACAAGAAGCTAATTATTCTAAATTGCTAAACCATTTAGATATTAAACCTTCTGAATTTTTAATGATAGGTAATTCATTAAAATCTGATATTTTACCTTTGGTAAATATAAAAGCTAAAGCAATTCACATACCTTTTCATACCACATGGTTACATGAACAGGTTAATGACGATGAAACTAAGAGCAAAACATATAAAACAGTACATAGTTTACTTGATGTTATTCAGGTATTAAACTAAAAATTAAAGCAAAGCTTTATTTAAGATTATAAAACGAATGAGCTATAAGAATTATCCAATGGTGTCCAGAGTTGTATTTGGACGAGGCAGTTTTAACCAGTTAGGAGATATTATTGCACCTAAAAGGCAAAACATAAAAGCACCATTTATTTTTTTGGTTGATGATGTGTTTAAAGGTAACTCGTGGCTTACGTCTCGAATTCCAATAGCATATAATGACCAATTACTATATATATCTGCTGACGAAGAACCTAAAACATCTCAGGTTGATGAGTTAGTAGAACAAATTATTTTAACACATAAAGATCGTCCATCTGGTATTATAGGAATTGGAGGAGGTACCATTTTAGACCTTGCCAAAGCTGTAGCTATTCTCTTAACTAACGAAGGAGAAGCAAAAAATTATCAAGGATGGGATTTGGTAAAAACACCTGCAATTTATCATGTAGGTATTCCTACAATTTCTGGTACAGGTGCTGAAGTATCAAGAACAACTGTACTTACAGGACCAGAGAAGAAGCTTGGAATCAATTCAGATCACACACCTTTTGATCAGGTCATACTAGATCCAGAATTAACCAAAGATGTTCCCAAAGACCAATGGTTTTATACAGGAATGGACTGTTATATTCACTGTATTGAATCATTAAATGGCACGTATCTTAATGCGTTTAGTCAGAGTTATGGCGAAAAAGCATATCAATTATGTTTAGAAATATTTGTTGAAGATAATTTAACAGAAGAAGACTCCCAAGATAAACTAATGATGGCTTCCTGGCATGGCGGAATGAGTATCGCTTACTCTCAAGTTGGTGTTGCTCATGCTATGAGTTACGGATTATCTTATTTACTAGGAACAAAGCATGGTATCGGAAACTGTATTGTTTTTGATCATTTAGAAGAATTTTATCCTGATGGTGTGATGTTGTTCAAAAAAATGAAACAGAAACATAACATTAAGTTACCTCAAGGGTTATGTGCTAATTTAAGTAATGAAGAATTTGACATCATGATAGATGTAGCTTTAAGTCTGGAACCTCTTTGGATAAATGCTGTTGGTAAAAACTGGAAGCAAATTATTACAAGAGATAAGCTTAAAGGATTATATCAAAAGATGTAAAATGCGTTGGATAGCCAAATTTATCTATTTTAAACTTCTCGGTTGGAATATTAAAGGAAACACAAATTTTTCAAAGGATACTGTTAAAAAGGCAGTCATCATTGCTTTGCCTCATACCAGCTGGCATGATTTCTATATTGGGCTGTTATTACGAAAAATCACCAATGTTAAAACCAATTTTGTAGGCAAAAAAGAATTATTCAAATGGCCTTTTGGTTGGTATTTTAGAGCTGTTGGTGGAGCACCTCTAGATAGAACTTCTGGTCAAAATAAAGTACAAGCCATTGCTAAATTATTTGAAGATAAAGATGAGTTCAGGCTAACACTAGCTCCTGAAGGTACCAGAAAAAAAGTAAAAGATTGGAAAACAGGATTCTACTATATAGCAAAAGAAGCTAAAGTGCCAATTATAATGTTTACGTTAGATTTTAAGAATAAACAAAATAAAATCTCTCAGCCATTCTATCCTACAGATGATATTGAAGCCGATTTTATATTTATGAAATCTTTTTTTAAAGGTGTTGTTGGTAAGAAACCTGAATATTCTTAATACCTTTTTTTTTACGATACACAACATTTTAAACCACTCCAGTTCAAATATTCTGTGAACGCATTGGTATGACTGCTTACAACTTCATTTAAAAAATTAACGATTTATAATTATGGCACAAATTTTGAAATAATAATATCACAACCAATACTGAAACATAAAGTAAACCTTTTGAGTCCCTAAAAAGAAACAGTAGTGGTTGTTAATAAAAGCTATCTCATTAGTTTGAGTTAGCTTTCTTTTTTTCATAGTTATCTAAAAGCCTGTTGGCTTGTACTTTTAACTTGTTTTTAAAATACATAGTGTTTCCTATTACAAAACCTTTTAAACCGAGAGCTTGTTTTGACCATTTATATAAATTGAAAGTATCTGTATGTTCTATAATTTTACCGTCTTTAAATTTAAAACGCGCATCAATGGTATTATGAACTTTTCGACCAGTTTTACTAAACACATAAAATGCTTCCCATGTTGCTGAGCCTTCATGTTCTGAAAGTGTAATATTTGAATAGGTAACTTGAAACGCTTTCCCTTTTTGAGATTCGCAAAGCATTCTCCACATGTTTTTAGCACGTTCTCCCTTTAAAACTCCAAAGACTGGATCTTCAAATACAATATTATCATGGTAACAAGACACCATGGTTTCTGCATCAAGGTTGCTGAATGCTTTATAAAAGGTTTCAATTACATTTTTCATGAACTTCAATATATCACTAAAGTTACATAATTGGTTTAAAACTCAGTTAAGAAATTGAACGATTGTAGTATGCAAAAGCTTCAACGATAAGTTCGTTAGGTACTAAACAATCAATTTTTGGTTGTCCGATAGCTTCTAGCAGTACAAAGTTGATGTTACCATGCTCATTTTTTTTATCAAACTTCAGAAGTTCAATAATAGGAGCATAGTCTTTGTCTTCAAAATGAACACTTTCATAAATTGTGTGTATGGCTTTGGTAATGTGTTCTAAATCTTTTTTTGAAAAATTTAGTAATTCAGCAGATAAATAACATTCTAAAATCATACCGATAGCTATAGCTTCACCATGTAACAACTGATTTTTGTTTTCAGAATCCAGAAAGTAGGACTCAATGGCATGCCCAAGTGTATGTCCGAAATTAAGATGCTTTCTTACACCTTGCTCATTAGGATCTTCAGTAACAATGGTTTTCTTTATTATGACAGATTCATAAATTAAATCATCCAAATCATTTAGTGTGAGCTTAGATAAATCGGTTAACGTTTCAAAGTAGGCTTTGTCTTTTATAAGACCGTGTTTTAACATTTCAGCCAAACCAGATTTTAACTGATTCTGCGGAAGCGTTTCTAAAAAAGACGTATCAATTACAACCATATCACCAGAATTAATAACACCAATTTGATTTTTAACAACACCAAGATCTACACCAGTTTTTCCTCCAACCGAAGCGTCAACCATAGCGAGTAAAGAGGTAGGAATATTAACATATTTAATGCCTCTTTTAAATGTACTGGCAACAAAACCTCCAAGATCTGTAACCACACCACCACCAAGATTAATCATCAGGCTTTTTCGGTCTGCGTTTAATTCAGATAAAGCATTCCAAACACCAACACAAGTATCAATTGTTTTGTACTCTTCTCCAGCTTCAATTTCAATGATTTCGATGATCAGGTTTGTTTCTAACTGCGACATAAATGCAGGCCAGCAATAGTCGTGTGTATTAGAATCGACAAGCATAAAAATCTTTGAAAAATGATGATGCTTAATGTAGCGATTAAGTTCGTCGTAGCCTTTAGAATTAAAATGAACTTTATATGTTTGAGTTTCTATGGTATTCATAGTCATTAGGATCTTAATAAGAAAGTGGAAAATTAGCGGTTTTTAGTAAAATAATAGCTACCAAATAATTATTTTTGGGATATATTTTTTTTGAATGAATACAAACACCCTTTTTGATAATACTGAAGTTGCTTTTGCACTAAAAAATGATGCACAATTAGAACGTGCTTACTTCTTGTTTAAGATGATTTCTCATCAGCCTCTGGTAAGAATAGGAACTGCAGCAACCAATTTTGCTTTAAAGGCAAATTTACCAGTAGAAGGCTTAATTCGATCTACAGTATTTGATCATTTTTGTGGAGGCATTAATGAGGAAGATTGTTTGCCTGTTATAGATAAAATGTTTACTAAAGGTGTAAGTTCTGTGTTAGATTATTCTGTTGAAGGAAAAGAAGAGGAATCTACTTTTGATGACGCAAGAGATAAAATCTTGAAAATCATCAAATTTGCCGATGAGCGTGAAGCTATGCCAATTGTGGTGTTTAAACCAACAGGTTTCGGACGCTTTTACCTGTATCAGAAGAAAGGTGAAGGAAAAACATTCACAGAACAAGAACAAGAGGAATGGAATAGGATAGTAGCTCGTTTTGATACTGTTTGTAGTTTGGCTAAAGAAAAAGATGTAGAGGTTTTAATTGATGCAGAAGAAAGTTGGATGCAAGAGGCTGCTGATGAACTTTGTGAAGCGATGATGAAAAAATACAATCAAGACAAACCTATTGTTTATAATACCTTGCAAACCTATCGTTGGGACAGGTTTGATTATTTAAAAACGATTCATGAACGCGCCAATTCACAACATTTTAAATTAGGGTTTAAAATTGTTAGAGGTGCTTACATGGAAAAGGAACGAGAAAGAGCTGAAAATAAAGGGTATCAATCTCCTATATGTGAAACGAAGAAAGCAACCGACGATAATTTTAATTTGTGTATGACTTATATTATGAATCATCTCGATACGATTTCATTATTTATAGGAACTCACAATGAACTCAGTTGTTATTTAGCTATGGATTTGATGAAAGAACTTGGTATCGATAAAAAAGACAATAATGTATGGTTCGGACAACTTTATGGAATGAGTGACCACATCAGTTTTAATTTAGCCGAACAAGGATACAATGTTGCAAAATATGTGCCTTTTGGGCCAGTAAAAGATGTGATGCCTTATTTGATAAGACGCGCTGAAGAAAATACATCTGTAGCAGGACAAACAAGTCGAGAGCTTAACCTGTTGAAACAAGAAAAATCAAGAAGAAAATTATAATTAAAAAAGCCACAACGATCAAGTTTGTGGCTTTTTTTTATTAAATAATTCCGAATTTTTTCTTCTTACGTTGTGGGTTGTTTCCATAACCGTAACCATAGCCTTTCTTTTTAATAGTACCATTTAAAAGTACAGCCATGTTAGGCAAACGTTTTTCATCATAAAGAGTTTGTGCAATATGTAATTGTCGTTTGTCTATATTATTAACGCTTACCACATATACAAACATATCTGCATGATCGCTTATTAATAAAGTATCTGTAACTAAACCTACTGCAGCTGTATCTACAATGATATAGTCATAATTTTCTTTTGCAGTCTTAAAAAGCTCATTAACCCGATTACTCATAAGCAATTCGGCAGGATTAGGAGGAATAGTTCCAGATGGAATAACATCTAAAAACTCATTGTCTTTTAATTTTACCGTAACATCTTTTATGTTTAGAGATTTGTCTGAAATATAATCGGTCAAACCTTTATTCGCTTTGATATCCAAATAATCATTGACTCTTGGAACTCTAATATCTGTTTCTATTAATAATACTTTCTTTTCAGAATAAGAAAAAGATTTTGATAAGTTGGTAGAAGTATGTGATTTTCCTTCCTGAGCAGTTGTTGAAGTAACAAACAATGTTTTACAACTGCTGGCGTTATCTTGAAGCATAAAATTAATATTCGATCTAATAATTCTAAACGCTTCTGCTTTAGGAGAATAATCAACTTTTTTAACCATAAGTTGTTTCTTATCAGATTTAGGGATATCTCCTAAATATGGAATATTCAATACTGATGCCAGATCTTTTTTAGATTCAATTTTTGTATTTAAAAGTTCTTTAGTATAAATTAAAGATAATGGAATTGCTAAGCCTAAAATTAATGAAGCTAGATATACAATAGTCTTTTTTGGTGTCACAGGATCAACAGTTACGTAAGCATGATCAACTATTTTTGCATTAGGAGAAGACATGCCTTGAGAAATTGCGGTTTCTTCGCGCTTTTGTAATAAGTAGAGGTAAAGTGATTCTTTTATATCTTGTTGACGCTTGACATCTCTAAATTGTCTTGCTTTTCCAGGAGCTGAATATATTTGAGAACTTATTCTTGCATCTTCTTGATTTAAGGAATTTAAGGTGATGGCATTAGCCGACTTAATATTATCTAAACTTTGATTTAAGTTTTGTTTTAAAGCATTAATTTGTTGGTTTAAATTAATAACTGTTGGGTTTTTTTCAGTTGAATTCTTTAAAATACGATCACGTTGGAGAACCAGTTCGTTGTGACTTTTAGTAATTTGCATAACTGAATTATCAGCTATACCAACATCAGCAGGAAGAAGATCACTATCAGACTCATTATTATTCAAGTGATCTTTCATGTAATCGATTAGTTGAATTTGATTAGATGTATTTATAATTTTAGCATCATTGGCTTTTTCACTTTGTAAGAAGATATCTGCTTGAGATGCTAAAGCTGTCAATCTGTTATTTTTTTGAAGGGTTTCGGCAGTAAAATCTACTTGTTCCAATTCATTTGAAACGACATTGAGTCTGTTGTTTATAAAATCTGAAGTAGCCTTAACTATTTTTTCTTTATCTTCAATAACATCATTATTATATTTTTCAACCAGCTTATCCAAGATTAAAGCTGCTTTTTGTTTGATACTTTCTTTAAGGTTGATTTTTATTATATTAGAACCTTTTTCATTAGATATTTTAAACTTACCTTGATACTGTTCTACAACATTTTTAATATTTGATAATTTAATTTTTATACCAGTTCCAGGCTTTACAGCAAATTTTCCAGTATTTGGAGTAATTATAAAATCTCCAAAGCCAGAAGTTATTCGGTCTCCAAAAGCATACTCTTTAGCGTTAGAACTTTCAATATCAAAAAGTTCACTACCTTCTTCGTTAGAAAGTGTAAATTTAGTTGCAGATTTAACTTTTAAATGAAATGTGGTGTCCACAGTATTAATGAGTGAGTCGCTTTCAAAAAAGTTAAGAATAACGGGTGGATTTTTATAGACTTCTTGCTCTTTAATTTTTCCTTTTACGTAGTATTTTATGTTCAGTTTTAAATCTTCAACGACTTGTCTGATTAAATTTCTTGATTTAATTATTTCTATTTCGTCGGTTATATTGCTAAAATCTGATGAAAACATTCCATAATCCTGTAGTGCAGACAATTCTGGCATTGCCTTAGATTGTTTTTCACTGTTTATTTTAATTATGGCAGTAGCTTGATATTGGTAATCAGCATATCTCAGGTAAAGAAAAGCAATACCTATGGCCAAGACTAAACAAAATAAAATAAACTTCCATTTAGAAACGAATAAATCGACGTTGTTTCTAAGTTCGTTTTGTAAATTGTTTGATTTATTGGAGCTCATAATGCTAAACCTATTTATTTGAATTGATAATGATAGCCGTAATGGTTGCTAAAGTAGCCACTGCAGAAATGATGACACCCGTATTTTGGTTGTATGCCGATTGACGAACTTTTGCATTGTTTGGTTCAACATAAATAACATCATTTTGCGATAAATAATATACAGGTGAATTTACGACGTTAATAGATCTTAAATCGAGTTTCGCATACTTCTTTTTACCATCTACTTCACGAATTAAAAAGACATTATCTCTTTTTCCATAGATAGATAAATCACCAGCTAAGCCTAGAGCTTCCGCTAGAGAAATTCGTTCATCTTGTATGGTATAGGTTCCAGGTCTGTTAACTTCACCTAAAACGGTAACTGTAAAGTTAATAAGTCTAATATTTACTATGGCATCTGTAACATAGTCTTTCAATTTTTCTTTAAGCATTTCTGTAGCTTGAGCTCTGGTAAGTCCGCCAACTTTTATAGAACCTAAAACTGGAAATTCAATATTACCCATTGGATCTACCAGATAAGTTTGTCTCAAAAGGTTACCATTTGCATTTAAATCATTTCCGTTATTAGTACTATTAGCATAAGATACAGGTGATAAATTAAAAGGCATTACAGCAGCAGGTTCGATAGAAGAAACGTCAATAGTGAGGATATCATTAGTTTTGTATGTTAATTCAAACATATTATCTAATTGGCTTTCTTCATTTAATGGTTCATCTTGAAAATAAACAATGTCTTTTCTTGAAGCACAAGATGAGGCTATCGAAAGAATTATAATTGATAAAAGTCTGGTTACATGCTTTAGGTTATAATGTTTAATCATTGTATTTTTATTTAGGAGCTTTGATTATTTCTTAGAATCTAATACTTCAAATTTTGAATTATTAGAAATATATTCTGGCAAGATATGTTTTATAAGTGATACCACTTCAAGGTTTTGAACTTTTGAATTAACGATACACAAATTAGCGATTTTTTCAGAGATATCATCAGCATCAATTTTACGAGTTTTAGCAATCATAATTTTTTCATGATAGGTAGGTTTTGTTTTTTCATCGTCTGCTAAAAGTTCTTCAAATATTTTTTCACCTGGACGTAAACCGGTTATTTTAATATCGATATCTTCAGGATAACGAAGACCAGAAAGAATGATCATGTTTTTAGCCAGGTCATAAATTTTAACAGATTCTCCCATGTCGAAAACAAAAATTTCTCCACCATTGCCCATTGTTGCTGCTTCTAAAACCAATTGACAAGCTTCAGAAATTGTCATAAAATACCTGGTGATATCTTCGTGTGTTACTGTTAAAGGACCACCAGAATCAATTTGTCTTTTAAATAATGGAATCACAGATCCGTTAGAGCCTAATACATTACCAAAACGAGTTGTTATAAATTTAGTCTGTCCTTTACCTTGGAGGCAATTTACATACAGCTCTGCAATACGTTTAGTCGCTCCCATCACATTGGTTGGATTAACGGCTTTGTCTGTAGAGATAAGTACAAATTTATTGATACCATGTTTTACGGCTAAATTAGCCATATTTCTAGTGCCACCAATATTTACACTAACAGCTTCATAAGGATTATTTTCCATTAAAGGAACATGTTTGTAAGCTGCTGCATGAAATACTATTTTAGGACGATAAATATGGAACAAACTTTCCATTCGTTTTTTATCACGAACATCAGCAACAATAGCAGTAAAGTTTTTGATTCCTTTTTGAATGAATTCTTGTTGAAGTTCATACAAAGCAGATTCGGCAGTATCAATTAGTATTAATTTTTTATAAGCATAGTTGGTTGCTTTTCTGGCAATTTCACTACCAATAGAACCTGCAGCTCCAGTAATAAAAATAATTTGATTTTCATATTCATGAACCAACGCAGGATTAACAATGGTAATGGGTTCTCTTCCTAAAAGATCTTCAATTTTTACATCTTTGATTTGTCCGACACTTAAATCTCCATCAATCCAGGTTTGTACTGGAGGGACAATTTTAACTTTTAGACCTAATTCAAAAAGAATGCTCGAAATTTCTAAAAGTCTCGAAGGTTCAATGTTTTGTATGGAAATAACGACTTCTTCAATAGCTTGTTTTTCTATGAGATCGGTTGTTATTTTCTGTAAACTATAAACATACAAAGTGTTTATTTTTTTTCCAACTTTACGCTCATTATCATCTATAAAGGCAACGACCTCATGACTGTTTTTAGGGTCATTAGTTATGGCATCGTAAGTAAGCATGCCAGAATTTCCTGCACCATAAATCATGACTCTTTTTTTGTTTTTAAAATCCTGCATAACATGGTTATACATTGATTTTATAAAGAGTTTAAAGCCAATCAGGAATAAAATGTTTAACATCAAGTGGATGTAAATTACAGATCCTGAAATATTAAAAATACTTTCATAGTGTAATTTTCTGCTAAAAAATGTGGTAACAATAAGAATGGTCGCTAAGATATTTACACCTATGATGATGTTTACTACATCTTTAAATCCAGTAAACCGAACCACACCTTTATACGAACCAACAAGTAAAAAACTTATAAATGCAGCAAGAAAAACAAATGGTATTTGCTTAAACATGACAAGAACATCAAAATCTATTTTGAAGTTAAAACGAATGATATAAGCAATCACAAAGGTAAATGCTACAACGACAAGGTCGAATAACATGACCAGCCATTTGGAGGCATATTTTTGCGATATGTTTTGAAGTTGACGTTTAATCATGCTCTAAAATACGTTTTTATTGCAGAAATAACTCTATTCAATTCATTTTCAGTTAAGTTTGAACCACTAGGCAAACATAAGCCTTTTTTAAATAAGTCGTCTGAAATACCATTTAAATAGCTTGGACAAGCTTTAAAAACAGGTTGTTGATGCATTGGTTTCCATAATGGTCTCGATTCTATATTGTGTTCTAAAAGCTTTAGTCGTAAGCCTTCTTTTATTTCTTCCGAAGGTGTTAAAATACAACTTAACCACCTGTTGGAATAATAGCCTTCAGGTTCCTCTAAAAATGTAATTTCGTCAATGTTGTTGAGTGTTGCTTTATAGGTGTCAAAATTATGACGTCTAGCGAGTACACGATCATCAAGAACTTCCATTTGACCTCTGCCAATACCAGCCAGTACATTTGATAATCTATAATTGTAACCAATTGAAGAGTGTAAATATTCTACAGCATTATCTCTGGCTTGAGTAGATAAAAAGACGGCCTTTTGCTTTATGGCTTTATCTTTTGTTATTAACGCACCACCACCAGAAGTTGTAATGATTTTATTTCCATTGAATGACAGAATTGAGATGTCACCAAAAGTTCCGCATTTTTTATTTTTATAACAACTTCCTAAAGCTTCTGCACTGTCTTCAATAACAGGAATATTAAAAGCATTGGCAATATTATGAATTTCGTCAGCTTTATAAGGCATGCCATAAAGATGAACTGCAATAATAGCTTTTGGTTTTTTTCCTTTTTTGATTCTATCTTGTAGGGCTATTTCAAGGGTTTCCGGACACATATTCCAAGTATCCTTTTCACTATCAACAAAAACAGGAGTAGCACCTTGATACACTATAGGATTGGCGGAAGCTGAAAAGGTCTTACTTTGGCAAATAACTTCGTCACCTTCTTTAACATTCAGTAAAATAAGAGCTAAATGAAGTGCAGCAGTTCCAGAACTTAAAACAGCGGCATGAGTATCTTCTTTGAGGTAGTTTTGCAGATCACTTTCAAAACCATTAACATGAGGTCCTAGAGGAGCTATCCAATTAGTATCAAAAGCATTATTGATGTAAGATTGCTCGTTACCACCCATATGAGGTGATGACAACCATATTTTAGATTCCATAATCAAAATTGTTAAGTAAGTTAATTACTATTCAATATTATCGTTAAGCGAGGGATTTGGGTTTGAACATTCAAGATGAAACAAGAACTTTCATGATAAAGATGCATTAATACGCTTTTACTTACCAAATAAACACGATAAAAAACAATTTTTCACGTTGACTTATATTAGAATTACTATGGTAAACCCTTATTTTATTATCGTGCAGCTTTGATTTTACGGGTTAATCCAGTCATAGTTTCACTTTGAAAACCGTAGGTTTCATTTAAGGATTTATAGGTTTTAAAAATTTCTTCAAGGGTGTTAAAATTTTCATCTGTCTGTGCTCCAAAGTTATGAGGATGCCACCATAAATGAAACATTTCGTTCTGTTTTGCAGCATGTGTCATGGCTCGTTTTATTCGTTTTAATTTAAAAGGTTCGAGCATTTTGAATTTATCACTATAGGCTCTAAGTAACCTACTAGATGGAAGGTTAATAACCTCATTGTCTTTGTTAATCTTAACAACGTTGTATGTGTTAGGACCTGTAACGCTCACATAAGCATCTAAAAACTTTAAGAATTTTAAAACTAGCCAGTTTTTATAAAATTTAGTGGTGTGAATATTATATATAAAGGAATTTTCTTTTCCTCTGAAAGACGTGATGCCGTGTTTTTTTAACACATTAAGCAAGGGTTGATCAGAAGACTCATGGACATCAATCATGTTTCTAGGAAAAACGAGACTTTTTATTTCTATCCCTTTAGATTTGGCAATATTTACTGCAGAATTAATATCGTCATCAAACTGCTCGACTGTTTGTCCTGGAATATGGCAATAGTAATGGCAAAATGTATGTGTTCCTATTTCATGATTGCCATTTGCCACGATTTTTTTCACGCCTGAAAGTCCGTAATGAAATGGATCTTCTTCTTCATTGTCTCCAATAGTTTCTAACAATGGGTAAGGCGAGTGTTTTTTAACATCATATGAAGGTTTATTTTTAGGAGCGTACTTTAAGAGTTCATTTTTATCAGTAGCAAATAAAAAACCAACTGTAGAAAACGTGAGTTTAACGCCATACTTATCACTCATTTCTAAAAGCCTATTAATTACATTACCAACATTTTCTAAATTTTCTCTGTATTCCTCTACAGACCTTTTGTCGAAAACACCCCAATGAATTTCATAGTCTAAAGAAATGATAAAATGACCTGTCATAGTATTGTTTATATTTGAGCCAAATGTAAATAAAATAAACAGTATATTTAAATTCTCTTAAATGATAATAACTTACCAAAAATGTTACATTTGCATTGATATTTTAAAGACTAGTTTTACAGTTCAATGAAAACCAATCCTTTTACATCATCTCAATTTGAAACGACTTGGTCTACTCATTTTAATGAAGAAAAAGATTTATTAGCTTTTGATTTTATTAAAGATGTTAAGTTTATTAAAAATTCCAGTGATGGCATTTATATTAATGCAGGAAGAAATCTTACAAAAGGAATTTTTTATGATTTAGATTATTCCAAACAAGATTATAAGAATAAAACGTTTTTAATATATGATGTGCCAGATTATTTTGGTGTAAAAGAGTTTAATCCTCCTAAGAATTCTTCACTCAGATTAAAAACAATATTTCAATATCAAGGTTTTTTAATGGATATTTCATCTTATAAAGACCAGGATGAATATATTAATGCTCAATTTAGTTCTAAAAACAGAAGAGAATTTAGGTCCAATCAAAGACGTTTAGAAACGTGTTTTGACATTACATATTCATTTATACATGGCGATATAAGTCCATCAGAATTTGAAATGTTGTTTGAGCAGTTTCATGCATTATTAAGTAAGCGATTTGCAGATAAGCAAACAAACTATCATCATTTAAGTCCTAAAAAATGGAATTTCTACAAAGACTTAGTGTATAAAATGGTACATAGTAAACAAGCCTCGCTACTTGTCATATATAACGGAAAACACCCTATAGGAATTACACTTAATTTTCATTCTGAAGATATTCTTTTTGAGACCATAACAGTTTTTGATCCAGATTATTACAAATTTAGTATTGGTAAAACTTCTATTGTAAAGTTACTGGAATGGTGTTTTGAAAATAATTATAAAATTTCAGATTTTTCTAAAGGTGATTTTGTTTACAAGCACAAATGGAGCAATCTGGTTTATGATTTCAATTATCACATTTTATATGACTCAAAATCAGTTGCTTCAGTTTTAAAAGCAACGTATGCCGAACTCTATTTTAAATTAAAACTGTTCTTAAGACGACGAAAAGTAAACGAACTTTATCGTAAATATAAATTCTTATTAAAAGGAGGGAGTTCTGAAAATAATTCTGACACGCATCAAAACTTTAAATTTGAAAAGCTTGATGACTTTAATCCTTCTGAGACCTTTAATCAAATAGATTTCAAATCTGAAGCGTATCTTTTTTTATTACAATTTGTATATACCTTTTTATTTGCTAATCCAGAACCAGAATCCAACATCAAGGTTTACAAGCACAATTCTAAAAACGAATATGTAATCTCTGGAACTAAAAAAGCTCAGAAAATCATCTTTATTTAGGATTTTTTTATCTCTAACATTCTATCGCATTTAGAAAATAACTTTCCTGCTTTATATTGGTTAAATTTTGAAACCTCTGTGTTGCCTTTAAGCCATTCAATATAGATTGCAGCAGTATTAATTCCTGCTTCATGTGAGAACGGATAACCTCCTCCAAATCTGGGGTTTAGTTCTAAAACATAAAGTTCGTCATTGGCCATAAATACATCACAGTCTAAACTGCCAATATGCCCTAAATGTTTAGAGATGATTTCACCAATATAATCAAATCGTTTATCAATAACAGAGATAGCTTTGTCGGTTTCACCAGAACGCATATTAACTTTTTCTCTAACAAACGTGCCATAATAATTGCCATTGAAATCATTTACGATATCCATTCCAAATTCTTTACCATCCATTTTCTGCTGAATAAGAATAGCATTGTTAAGATCTTGTTCACTTGCTGTGTTAAGAATGGATTTTTTTAATTTTATGTGCTGAAGTTTATACGCTAAATCTAACTCTTCTTCAGATTCTGGAAAATCTATTCCAATAGAAGCACTTCCCCAACGAGGTTTTACAACCAGAGGATAGTTAAGTTTTCCTTCAGCTATGGCTTGCTTTACTGTTTTAAGAGTTGTATAGGTGAGTGGTGTTTTTAGTCCGATATTTGAAATAAAATTGAATGTTTTAACTTTATCAAATGCGATATCAATGACTTTTTCACTTGAGATTATGACTTTAGCACCAGTAGTTTCTATGTCAGCTTTATGCTTAGATAGTATAGGGAGTTCGAGATCGTTTAAAGAAATGATGGCATCAATGTGATGTGTGCTAACACTGTTTTTTAAAGCCATAATATAGGAATCGTCATAAATACTTGGAACTACAATAGCCACATCGGCATCAACCATTGCAGGAGCAGAGATACTCATGTCTGCAGCAAATATTTTGCCCTGACCTTTAATCGCTTCTTTAAAATAATTAATTAAATAATTACGTCGACCAGCACAGGTAAAAAGTAAATTTAGAGCCATTTAGTTATTTTGATTTGTTTCTGTACCCATAAAATCGGGTACTATATCATTATCTACACTATAAATACCATCTTTTTTGAAAACTTTATAGATGGTTAAAAATATAATTTTTATATCTAATGCAAAAGAAAGGTTATTGACATACCAAACATCATACTCAAACTTTTGTTCCCAACTAATAGCGTTTCTCCCATTAACCTGAGCCCAACCTGTAATTCCTGGTTTGATATTATGTCTTTGTTTTTGAAACGCATTATATCGAGGTAAATACCTAATTAATAAAGGTCTAGGACCAATAAGGCTCATGTCGCCTTTAATAACATTGAGCAATTGCGGAATTTCATCTAAAGAGTACTTTCTAACAAAAACACCAGTCTTAGTCAAGCGTTCAGAAGGCGGAAGCAGCTCACCATTAGCATCCGTTTTGTCATTCATAGTTTTGAACTTGATAATTTTAAAAATCCGTTCATTTTTTCCAGGTCGCTCTTGAAAAAAGAAAGCACTTCCATTATTTTTTATGAGTAATACCATCCAAACTATTATAAAAACAGGAAAGGCGAGGAGGAAGCCAATTGTAGCTGTAATCAAGTCTAAAAGACGTTTTATGACATTCTTATAAATCTTCATGATTTTAAAGTTTGATATAATTTTAAAATTTCATTCCAGACAAATTCCTGTTTATAACGATTTATAATTCTGTTGCGGGAATTTGTAATCATGGCTTGGCGCTTTTCAGGAAAATCAATCATAAATTGCATGGCCTTTTCTAAGGCTTTAGCATCCTTAACTGGAATTATCAGACCATTGACATCATGTTCTATAATTTCATTACAGCCATTTATATTTCCAACGATACAAGGTAATTCCATACAGCTTCCTTGTAATACGACATTTGGAAACCCTTCACGATAACTAGGAAAAGCAAGTACATGTGATATTGCAACATATGGTCTGATGTCTTTTTGAACACCAACAGCAAGAATTTGTGTATTGGTTTTTATAGAATCTTCAGTTTCAGGCAATAAAGGGTCTAAATGATTTTCTCTAGGACCAACTAATAAGAGTTTGCAATTTTTATTACTTTCAGATAATGAATTGAAAGCCAACACTAATTCATTAATACCTTTATCTTTTACTATGCGTCCAATAAAAATAAAAACAATATCATCTTCAGAAATGTTTAATTCGTCTTTTAGATTAGTTTTTACGTCTTCGGGAACTAAAGCCGTATCATAGTGTTCGGTATTAATTCCGTTTGAGCTTCCATTGCCAATAACCTTGAGTTTATCAGGTGTTGTAAACTTATGGTCTAAAATAATTTGTTCTAAGCCAAAAGAGTTTGGAAGAATAAGGGTTGCGCAGCGATACGTAAATTTTTCAACAGCATTTAATAATTTACGTTTATTCCCTGTTGCTTCGAGTAAGGGCAAACCAGCAATAGTATGCAAGCGGTGAGGAACTCCAGCTAATTTTGCAGCTAACATGCCTACAGTTCCTGCTTTTGGAGTATGTGTATGAACGATAAAAGGTTTTTCTGATTTAAAAAATGTGTACAGTTGATAGACGGCTTTTAAATCTTTAAAAGGCGTTATGGTTCTTGTCATTTCTACGACATGAGTTCTGATGCCTTCATTTTGTCTTACTTCAGCTAAAGCGTCTCCATCTCCTGAAACTCCAATGACTTCGTAATGATTGCTCATAAAACGATGCTGACCTCTTAAAAGGGTTCTTAACGAAGAAGGAACTGTTGTTATCCTGATAAGCTTTTGCATTATTGATGGTTGATTTGATTAAGCATCGTATGTATGAAATTATCAATTGATCTGGATTCAATATAATCGTTAAAATACAAATCTCTGTATGCTTTCGTATTTGTAAGTGCGTTTTTCATGGTATTGCTCAAAGCAGAAACATTGTGTGTTTCACACGTGAAAACCCCTTTTATATTTGCAATTTCTCCTGCACATTTAGTGCTTACTACAGTATTGTTTTGCGACATCATTTGCAATAATACATTAGGAAATCCTTCAATCCTAGAGGAGACTACACAAAGTTTGGCCTGATTAAAAATAGGATATACATTTTTGACATAACCATACAAAATAACACGATTTTGAAGATTAAGCGATGCAATTTGATGTTTTAGTTTTTGTGTTTCATCTTCAGTTCCAATGCCAAGAATAACAAGTTTTAAAGACTTGTCTTCTAAAGTGTTAAATGCATCTATAAGAAGGTCAAACCCTTTTTCAGGAATAAAGCGTCCAGCTGCAACTATAAAGTTGTCTATTTCAAAATCTATAGTTCGATTAGCCTTAGTTGTAATTTCATTTAGGTTAACAGGATTGGGAATAACAACAACTTTGTTCTTTTGCTTTAGCCAAGGTAGCGCTTCTAAAAGTTGTTGTTTCATTAGGTCAGTCTGACAAATAATTAAGTCTGCCTGTCTATAACCTATTACATAAGCAGTTTTGTAGAGTAGGAGTTTAAAGCCTTTAAATCTTAAGAATATTGAAGTTGATTCACGTAAAACGAGTTTGGTGTGCTTTAAAGTTTTAGTGAGTTTCAGAAATCCCAGTAAACCGTTAATCAATGCCTGCGAACTAATGGCATGTTTGATATGGTTTGTTTTCTTTAAGGTACTAATGTATTTAGCTGCGCTGAAAAACCCTTTATATACAGAAGTATTATCGAGGTACACAATGTTGCATTTGTCTTCTAAAGATTCCCATCCATGATGCTTTTTCTTTACCAAAAAGATTACAGTACACTGTTTACCTTTAGTGATAAAATAATTGATGATTGTAAATAAAACCTGCTGAGCTCCACCACCAATAAGGTCATCAGGAAGTACAAAAAGCCAGTCTATTTCATCTTTATTAGTCATAAGGCTTTAATTTCATCTTTGTATGTAATGTATTATTAGTTTTCACTGGTTTTGAAAGAAAATAAGATTAAACCTAAGTAATTTTATCATAAAAGAAGGAAATAATATAAACTTGACATACAGAATTTAGATTTTTGTAAAGTAAAAGGTGAAGCATTTAGTGTGTAATATGTTTATTTATAGTGTCTTATAAGGTAATTTTGTATATGAGTTGAAAAGGTACAAGTTATCGAATTTTTTGTATTTCAGATGAATTTATAGAAGAAATGACATGGACTCTCAGTTAAAACATCATTAAAAATCAATAATTACATAAAACATATGGTAAAAAACTAAATTAAATCATAACTAATTTGTAAATTTTGTTGCGTTTAGACCTTGAAAACACCTTTAAAATAAAATTCATTACATTACAATCATATTCTAGTGATCTCGTATCTAATAACGATACAATTATGAGTATTAACTATAAAGTTTGTACCCTAACACTATTAAAACTTAAAGACAACGATAACAATTATTATAGTTCTTATTGGCTTTTATCACAGTAGTTGCATTTATAATTTGAACCAGCACTAATTTAAAAATTTAGGTATGAAAATAAAATACTTCTTAAAAGGTTACTTAAAAGGAAAATTGAGAAAAGTCTTTCTGTTTTTAGTTAAACATTCGTCTTTATTTAGAAGGTATTTATTAAATCATGAGAGGGTTGGAGGTAATAGTCTTTATTGTTATAGAGTTTGGATGAAGCATTTAAAATACTGGTCACGTGTTAATGATAAAGTACCTCAAGTAGTTGTAGAATTTGGTCCAGGAAAATCTTTAGGAGTTGGTTTGTCTGCCTTATTATCAGGCTCAGAAAAACTATTTGCTTTAGAGAAAAATCAGTATTGGAATATTGAAAACAACGTCAAAGTTTTTGATGAATTAGTGGAATTATTTAAGGCTGAAACCAAAACGGAAACCATAAGTTCAAAATTTGATGAAACACCTAATAAAACTTTAGATTTTCCTTCAGATATTTTAACCAAGCTACATTTGTCAGATTGTTTAAAAGAAGAAAGAATAAATAACATTCGTAAGGAACTTTTTGATCCTTTTAATCAAGAAAACAGTTATGTCATTTCTTTAATTCCCTGGGAAAAAACTAATGTCATACAAGAGAATACTGTAGACTATATTATTTCGCATACAGTTTTACAGCATATAGATAATTTACCATTTGCCTATACTGCAATGAATAGGTGGTTGAAACCAGGAGGCTGTATTTCTCATAAAATTGATTTTAAATCTATGAATAGAACCAAGCTATGGAATGAACATTGGACGCTTAGTAAATTAGAATGGGATATTGTCACAGGTCAGTCGTTCGTAATAAACAGAGCACCATTATCTTCTCATTTAAAACTCATAGAAGCTAATAATTTTAAAATTATTTATGATAGACGAAATTCTAGTAAAAATGAATTCAAAAGAGAAGATTTAGCTGATAATTTTAAACACCTTGACGATGATGATTTGACCACCAGTGGATATTACTATTTTGCGCAATTACAACAGTGAACGTCCTTGATAACACGTTGTATTTTATTTGTACAATGTTGTGCGTAAACCACACCACAGTTGTAAAGTATCTAAATTTAAGTTTACAGAATTAGTTTTTAAGCCATTTTCTACACTTAAAAATTGCCAACACTTATAGTAGTTATGTTGCTTTCTACTTTTAAGGCTATTAACGTATTTAAATCAAAAGTATGTGAAGGCGCAACCCAAATATTTGTTTCAATGTTGTTTTTCTTAAAAATCTCAATACCCTTTTTTATTTTATCTAAAATTAAAAACAACAGTACATGTTTTATTATGCTTTATGAAATAGTTGATAATGATAAAAAGTGCTTGCTGTGCACCACCACCAATTAAATCGTCGGGAAGTACAAAAACCCAATTTGTAGCTTGTTTTGCATTATGAAGTAATGAGGTTAATGAATACATCTTCATATTGTGCTATGATATGTTCTGGACTAAATTTTTTCATAACAGATGTTATGATTTGATGTTTGTCCATTGGATTTGTTTTCAAATCTATCAATTTATTTTTCAATTCGATTTCAGAATTTACCAAATAGCCATTTATACCATCTTCAACAATCTCTGAAGTGCCACCTAGACAGTGATAAGCAATTACAGGTGTGCCAACTGCACAACTTTCAAGAAGTGCGTTAGGAAAACCTTCAGCATAAGAGCCTTGAATAAATACAGAACTGTTCATTAAATATTTAGGTACTTCGTTAGTGAAATCTATCCATATAATCTTATCCTTAAGATCTAATTCATTTGCTTTATCTACAATTGCATTTTTAAATGTGCCCTTTCCAATTATCGTGTAATTAAACTCATAGTCTAATTTACTAAGCGCTTCAAGAATTCTACAATGTCCTTTTTCCTCATGTAATCTTCCAACAGTAATATAATTAGGTTTTGATAAGGTAGAATTTTTAATTTCTGATGCAAATACTTTTGTAATTGGGTTATTTACCACAACAATTTTTTTCTTTACCTGTGGATGCATCTCTATTAATTCACTAGCCATATCTTTAGATTGACAAACGATTAAATCAAGTAACTTATAACTTTGTTTGCTCAATACTTTTCCAAGAAATGAAGGCATTTCATTATGGTATTGTCGACTTACTTTTTTAATATTAGCTTCTCTAGACACAAATTTAGTCTTTCTAAAAAAGTATGATTGTAATACTGTAACCATTGTAAGATGAGCAATAGAAGTCATCACAATATCAGGCTTAAAAGATTTTATGGCACTAAAAATTCCAGTTATTCCACGAAGGACACGGCTTTTATTTAAAAATTCGGTGTCAATATTATTAAAAGAATACGCAGCCTTTTTCTGATATCCAATAATTAGAAGTTTAGGTTCAAATTTAGTTTTGTCTAAATGTTGAGCAATAAAAGAAACCACACGTTCTGCACCTCCAGGCCTGAGAGAAGGTAAAATAAATAATATTTTTATTTTATTACCCATTCAGTTTATAAAGTCAGAATTAGTTTTGTCAAACATAAGTTTTTATTTTAAGGTAGATTGGTAAATTTCTAGATGTTTTAAATACACACTATCGATATTAAAAACAGATTTAGCTTCTTCGTACAATGTTCTAGCTTTTTTTATAGCTTCATCATAATTTTCTATCATAGATATCATTTGTTTTGGAAATAAATTCACATCACAAACTGTGGCATTAGACTTATTTAAAAAATCAGGAATACTACCAACAGGAGTAGATATTATAGGCAATTTAGAAGCTGCAGCTTCAATAATAGCTACTGGCATACCTTCCCATAATGATGGAAGGATTAAACAATGTGCTACATCAATAACTGTTTTAATATCGTTTACAAAACCCAAAAGTTTAAAATGTGTTTCAAGATTATTTTTAGCAATTGCATCAATTAATTGTTGTTTCATTATGCCATCACCAGCAACATGGATTACAAAATTTGTTATGTTTTTGTTTTTTAATTGATTAGCGATTGTAATCAAAGCTAACGGGTTTTTAGGTGTACTTAAGCGTCCTAAAAACAAAAACACAAATGGTTTAGATGGACTTGGAATTCTTTCTTTTTCTGGATTAAAATTTAAAAAATCGACTCCATTAGGTATCACGACACTATTTTTTAAGTACCATTTTTTTGAGTTAACACTAAAAATTATATCCTTTTTTCTAAATGGTTTCGCTAGAAATAAAATCCATCGCCTACTTACTGAAGCTACTTTGTTTGTATGCATCGTATAAGTAATAGGTATGTTTTTATACTTTATACGATACATTACAGCTAGGAGACCACTATGAAATTGATGACAATGAAAAACTACGTTTTCATGATCTTTTATGATATTGTGAAGTTTATTTAAGCCTTTGGTTAATGTTGAGTTTCTAAAGGAAGAAATATTCAAAAAATGAACTTCAATCCCTTCTTTTAAAAATTTATCTTCTAAAGTATTAAGTTCAGTAACCGAAACAACAATTGTTTTTATACTAGAATTACTTCGTTTTGCAAATTGAAACACCATTTGTTCTAGGCCACCACCTCCTAAACTACCTGTTATATGAACTATTGTTATTGGTTTTTGCATTATAGTTTAGCGTTTTCTTTTAATTTTTGCATCCATGACAGTCAAATCTCCTGAAGCGTTTATCGTATGCGTTGAGAACATATCTTTACTCCAATCTGGATATATGGTTTGTTTTAAACGCTCTTTATAAGTTGCAGTGTTTAAGCTTGTTATTTCATTGATTTTTATGCCATAACCATAATGTTTTGTACAGTCTTGAGCTGGTCTAAACATACAATTTTCAGATTCATAAATATGACCTGCAGGTCTCGCACAACTTTTATCAGTGACAATCGGATTTTGTTTATGAGCAATCCAATGATCACTTAATAAGCTATCTGAATAAAACAAATGTAATTCTCCAGAGGTTTTGATTCCGTTAAATTCTTCAATGTTAGTAAATAGCCAGTATGTATCATCATGTTTAAACAGTGTGGAATCAACAGCTTTAATGTTATTCATGATAACTTTTTCTAATTCCCATTTATAAGGAAACGCTATGCACTTATACAATTCTATGGTATTATTGCCCATAGTTTCCGGTAACATATACAATTCACCATTATCTTCAGCTAAAAAAGGATAGGAGAGATGATAGGGTCGTTCTATAACGGTTTCTGGAGACTTATAATTTCCATCTTTATCCATTTCAATGACAGCAATTTTACCATAAGGTTCACTAAATAGCAACTCTTCAATAAAAATATAGTAGGTGTCTTTCCGTTCTATTACGAAGGGATCTGCCCAAATTCGGTCTTTTGGTGGCAGAATTCTTTTAAAATTATGGAATGATTTAGGACGTTTTTTATCTGAATTTATTTGAAAAAGAAGAATCCACTGTTCAAAATACGAACGTCTTTCGATAATACCTTTGAATGCTTTCCAATACAATTTTGAAACCGCTTTTATCGTTTGAAAATTACTTGGAAATTTATAGTCCTGATGTTTCTGAATTTTAGAATTAGAATATTTATCTAACCATTTTTTGAAGAATTCATCAGGTTCAGATTCATATAATTCTTTAATCATTCTTGGAAGCATATGGGCAGCTTCCCAATAGATTGTATTAGCGTGTCTGTTACAATATAATTTATCGTTTGAAAATGAAGTTTCATAAATAACAGAATCCTCATTTACAATAGTTCCATTTATATGAAGTGAAACTTTAGTGTCTATTTGATTTTCAAAAAGCTCATAAACTCCTACAGGACCTTTTCTTTCTTTTGTGTAATCACCAAAATAATAAGACCATATGCCATACTTGACATGTTGTAATAGTTGTTTTGGAATGGGATTTTGGTCTAATTGAACGATTAAGTCCAGCTGTTTTAAATCTTCTGTTTCGATAGTTAAACTCGAACGTTCTTTACAATTGTCTAAAATCGAATTTAGATTTTTTTTGATTAAAGCGTCTGGATTAGGTTTATGAATTTTGTTTTCTATTGCTCTGAACACAGAATAAGAAATCTGATTGATTTTAGAACTAAAAGCTGTGTTTTGTTCTGAAAGAATTTCATTTTTAATAACTAATACAATTTCAGCATATTCAGAATGTATTAACGACTCAATACAACTGAATGACCAAGAGGATAAGTTATTACTTTCTAGAAGTAACCCAATTCTTAATTTATGTTTAGTCATTTTATTTTCTGTATCTGACACCTATTTGCTTCAAATAATATCGTTTAAAATTTTTATCTGTTTCGTATTTTTCATAAGAACTGAAACCTGTATAAAATGCCCTTATTTTAATTTAGGTTTATAAAAATATTGAAATAAGTAAGTGTCATGATCTGTAGGTTTCAACAGTAAAAAATATAAATACCATACAAAGTAACCAAGTACAACCATTTCTCCACCATCTTCTAATAAAACAATAAAAAGTAATGTGTAACGGTTGTGATTTATAAATTCATGAAGCATATCTACACCTATCCCAAAAAACAAGAATACGGCAAATAACAACCCTAAATCAATAGCTGTTTTCCTATATTTCTTATCTCCATAATAATAACCTCCTACTAAAAAAAAGAGAAGGATTGAGCCAAAAATGGCAACATAAGTTAGTTCACCTAAATCTTGTGCTCTCAAACCAAACATAGGTACGTAATTGAATTTTTCAGTTGCCCAAGATCCAAACCGTTCATGGAATTTCATTGAGTCATCCAACAGCATTAACACAAATAACAGGAGCCATGAAACATAACCCATTTTTTTGGTTTTAATAAGCAATTTTATAAGTATAATGATCCCAATGACAAACTGTAAATACTGAAACATTTCAGGGTAACCATCATCATTATTTAAATAAAAGGGAGCAATTGACCAACCAAGTTCTATTCTTTTAAAGACTAAAAACACAAACAAAGCGTGTAGCAGGATAAACAGTATATCAATACTTAACAATATTTTAAGCAGCCTGTTTGCTTTAGGAATACTAAAATGTTGTTTGAAAAATCGAAAATTCATTTCATTTTCTATTGGTTTGAAAGATAAATGTATGACATAAAAATAAAACAAGAGTTTTATTGCCAAAAATTCGATAAAACGCCAATTTTCTTCCTTGATAAAGAGACTTCAGTAAATTTGTTGGTTGAACTACAATTGTAATATTTAGCCTTGATTTTTTAGGTGATCGATTTCCTCAGTTTCATTTTCGATAACTCTAAGATATAACCATATAGAAACAAAGGTCACATGGTGTATGGTATCAAAATTATGATTTGTTAATCCTACAATAACCAAGCCGATAGCCAATAGACACTCGTAAGGTTTTGTCCTAAAGGTTTTAAAGCTTTTAAATAGCATGTAGAAGTAGATGCCCACAAAAATTAAAAAAGGAATTATTCCGCTTTCTCCAATAACTCTAAGGTAGTTGTTATGTACGCCAACTTCATATATATTGTCACTTTTAAAGGATTCATAACCATTACCAACAATAGGAGAATCAAAAATTAAATCATAGTAATTTGACCATGTTTCTGTTCTAGAATCATTATTTACAGAACTATCAATTTTTCCTTCTCCAAAAGCACTATCTAGTAAATTGAGTCTATCGGTGTTAAGGCTTAAGGTACTTGAGATGCTTAATAATAGGAATATGGCTAAAAAGCCAGCAACAAATATACTGACGTTTTTACGGTTTTGAAAAGTAGAAATAAGAATTATAATGACCCATAATAATATAAAAGTTCTAGAAAAGGTTAGTGCTCCACAAAATGTAAAAAACAACAAAGAGATATATTTCCATTTATCCTTTTTTATAGAAAATGTCAATATAACTCCAATAAGACAAGCAAATCCAGCAGCATTTGGATCTAAAAAGAATCCGCTGTACCTGCCATAATCCATAGGAAAAAAGATAGCATTTATTAGGATGCTTGAAACAGCAATTATGAATAATACTAATAACTCTTTAACTGTGGTTCTTCTGGCTAACTCAGCACCACAAACTATGATTATTACATATTTTATAAAATCTATATAATAATATTTTTCATCAGGAACATATACCAAACCAGAAATGACATAATACAGCAAGGCAAATATTATAAATGGCCATGGCAAAGCATGTTTTTCATTAATTGCGTAAAAAAAGATTAATAACGAAAGCGTTAAATAACTAAACACACTCCCCATACTGTCACCAAAGTTTAGTAATATAACTCCAGGGATATTACAGACCAGTAGAATAGAAATGATGTAACGAAGTATTTTCATGTCATGGTTAGCAGTTTTCTTAACTGGTTATGATTGCTTTTTGTTCTTTATTTAGATGACTAATATAGCCGTATAAAATTAAACTATTTACAATAACAACTGCAGATGTTGCCAGAGCTAATCCGTAAACTCCAATATGTTCTATTAAGAAATAATTAAAAGTGATATTTAAGACCAAACAAATTACAGCAGCCAAAACCATAAATCTATTTTTATTAATAGATTCTAAAAAACGTACCATAATAATTGTAGTGATGTATGCAGGTATTTGAATCAGGTATAATTGCTGTATACCAGAAACGATTACGGTATCGTCACTTGTAAAAGCATTTCTTTCAAATATTAAAGCAATTAGAGGAGATGATAATACAATCAATATTATAGCAATGGCACTGCTTCCAATAAGTAAGAATTTTAAAATTCGTTTTAGTTCAGAAAACGCTTTATCACGATTTTCAATTACTTTTTTTGAAAAGTAAGGCAATAAAACATTGCCAAGTGCTAAAGTGACTAGTCCTATGGCAAACATTGGAATCTTTACACCATAATTAAGCGCAGCGATAGAACCTATAATAAGTTGTGCAGCAAAATATTGATCGATTATGGGATTAATTCCTGTTAAAATATTTGCAGAAAGTTTTGCTGGTAGCTGAATGAATAACTCTTTAATGTTTTTTGATACAAAATCAGGAATTCCAAGTTTAATAATTTTCTTTTTTAAGGTTACGGTTAATAAAAATAAAAAATTGAGAATGCTTCCAATCAATGTTCCTTTTGCTAAAACCAAATTACCCAATTCTTCTTTAAAGAAGAAAAGACATATCATTATAGTAATAGGCGTAAACACAGAATTCATTGAAGAAAACATGAATTCATCATAAATGGTTAATAATCCGTTTAGCATTGAAGATAATCCCCAAAATATCATACAAGGAATTATGCAGTAAAATTGAACTTTAATCAACGCATAGTAACTTTCAGAATGACCAGAAAAGAAGGTTTCAAGATAAACATCTGTAAATAGAACAGCAATCAAGCAAAAAACTAAAGCAACTGCAATAGTAACTAAAAAGCATGTGGTTTGAAATGCTCTGATGTTTTTACCACTATTTAATTCTATAACATAATTAGGTATGAATACACTTTTAAAACCACCAAGAAATACATTACTCATAAAACCAGGTATAAGTATGGCTATATAAAAAGTATCTACAAGCTCAGACAAACCAAAACTGTCGGCTATAGCAGCTTCTTTTAAGAAGCCCAAGACTTTAACACATAAAGTGACTACACCAACAATTATAATATTTGTAATCGTTGGGTTTTTTAAACTTGTTCTTACAAACTTAATTAAGTCAAACTTTGGAATCAATTGATAGTTTTATTTACATAAAAAAGGATGTTTCTAAAACACACCTAATTATATTTTGTATTGCGAAAATAATTTTTTTTTTCTTTTACTCAGTATCAAACGAAACAGTTTAGACTAAACGAATTTAAATTGGTACGAAATACATTATTACAGTCAAATCTTCTTTCTTAAAATTTTTCTAAACCATAAAAAAATATGTTAAAGTTTACTTCAAAACATCTTTTTTATGCATTTGGTCGTACTTATAATATTGTTAATCGATTTTTTATTTAAAAAAATTACCAGTTTAAAACAGATATCACTGTATTTGTAAGAAAAATATTTCTTTTTTAAGCATTACATCGAATAATTATTACTTTAAACGTTAAAATAAAACAATTATTTATAGATTGCCCTAATAATTAGTGCCCCAAATATTAATAGCAAATGAAAACCCTAAATCCCCAATGCCAATTTATTGGTAGTAAACATTATAGTGTTTACTTTTTATTGAGCTTATTTTTACTTTGTATTAGTAATTATTCTTTTTCACAACAATTAGCATTTCCATCTGCAGAAGGCTTTGGGAAATATGCTAGTGGTGGACGAGGAGGACAAGTTATTAAAGTTACAAATCTTAACGATTCTGGAAGTGGTAGCTTTAGAGCAGCTCTAGATGCTTCAGGAGCAAGAACTATTGTTTTTGAAGTTGGAGGTACAATCAATCTCAACTCAAACATATATGTCGATAACGGAAATTTAACCATAGCTGGTCAAACTGCTCCAGGTGATGGTATTTTAATTAGAGGCGGAATGGTTCAATTTGAAGCATCTAACATTATTGTCAGATATATGAGATTTAGGTCTGGTCAAGATGCTGGTTTTGACTCTGATGCAGTTAGTTTAACTGCCTGGTCTGGAACTGTTGTTGAGAATATCATATTTGATCATTGTTCGTTTAGTTGGGGAGATGATGAGAATTTCAACATGAGAGGCGTTAGTGGTGGTATTTTAAGAAATATTACAATTCAAAATTCAATTATAGCAGAAAGTACATATGCCATGTTAACATGGGCAGGAGTATATAATGTTAGTGTATATAGAAATTTATTTGCTTTAAATTCTGAAAGAAATATTAGAAGTAATTACCCAGTGTCTGATGAATTAGACTTTGAAATGATTAATAACTTAGTTTACGGATTTAGAGTGGCAACTAAGCCAAGTTTAGGAGTTAAATTCTCTGTATTAAATAATCACTACAAATTGTCTTCTCAAGTAAACCCTATTAATAGTGCAGTAGTTGATGCTTCATCTTCTGGAGGTGGTACAGCTTCTGAAACTCATGCTTATATATCTGGTAATATTAAGCCTAATAGTATGAGTGTAAATGATAGTGCGTTAAATCCGTATTTAGAATCTACGGCATACGAATCCTCTGGTATAACACCAATCCCAGCTTCTTCATTAGAATCTACTTTGCTTCCAACTTTAGGTTGTAGCTATCCTACAAGGGATAGTGTAGATGAAAGAATTGTAAATAGTTGGATTAATGGGAATGGAGTCACAGCAACAGGAGTTGGTGCTGTTTATCCTGTGATAGGAAATGGACTAGCTTTAGTTGATACTGACAATGATGGTATGCCAGATACTTGGGAATCAAACAATGGTTTAAATATAAATAATGCTTCCGATAGAAATATTGTTCAGCCTGATGGATATACAAATCTAGAATATTATCTAAACTTTATGACTTTAAATTCTGGTTCTAATCAAGTCAATGCAGGAGATGATGTTTCAATATGTGAAGGTGAAACAACAACATTAACAGCTACTGATGCAGATTCTTATGTATGGACACCAGGTAACATTTCAGGTGATTCAATAGATGTAAACCCTACATCAAACACAACTTATACAGTAACTGGAACACATTCAGATGGCAGTACTACAACAGACACGGTAGTTGTAACTGTTAATTCTACACCTGTTGCTGATGCTGGAAATGACATTGAAATATGTCAAGGTGCTTCAGTAATATTAACGGCTTCAGGTGGAACAAGTTATTTATGGAATACAACTGAAACGTCTGAAAGTATCACAGTTAGTCCTGATACAACGACTACCTATAGCGTAGTAACTTTTGAAAACGGATGTGCTAGTGAATCTGAAGAAGTGACTGTAACTGTTAATCCTTTACCAAGCGTTGATGCTGGATTAGACTTGACTATAAATTATGGCGAATCTATCGTGCTAACTGCTGAAGGAGCAGATTCGTATGAATGGAGTACAGGAGAAACCACTCAAAGTATTACGGTTAGTCCAACAATTGAAACAACTTACACGGTCACAGGAACAACTGGCACTTGTGAAAATACAGACTCCATAACGGTTTTTCTTATCGGCAACGAAGTCGTTGCCAACGCAGGAAACGATCAAACGATTTGCAATGGATTACAAACTACGCTAACCGCTACAGGAGGAGCTGCTTATGTTTGGAACACTGGCGAAACAACTGCCAGTATTAATGTAAATCCAACAAATACAACGACATATATAGTAACAGTTTTTGATGCTACTGGAACTATTTCAGATACAGATGAAGTCGTGGTTACTGTTAATGCTTTACCAGGTATTGATGCAGGATCAGATATAACAATTACAGAAGGCGAAACGACAACACTAACAGCTTCAGGAGCTCAAACTTACCAATGGAGCACAGGAGAAACCACAGCCAGTATAGATGTGAATCCGGTAAACACAACAACTTATACAGTTACAGGATATGTAAATGGTTGTGAAGCTACAGATGAAATTTTAGTGACTGTTCAAACAGATACAGTAACTGCAAATGCTGGTACAGATGTTAGCATCTGTGAAGGTGAAAGTATAATACTGACTGCAAGTGGCGGAGCAACTTACCAATGGAATACAGGAGCAACAACCTCAAGTATCGAGGTTAGTCCATCCTCAACAACCACTTATACAGTGACCGCTTTTAATGCTTTAGGAACAAGTTCAGACACAGATGAAGTCGTGGTTACTGTTAATGCTTTACCAGGTATTGATGCAGGATCAGATATAACGATTACAGAAGGCGAAACAACGACACTAACAGCTTCAGGAGCTCAAACTTACCAATGGAGTACAGGAGAAACCACAGCCAGTATAGATGTGAATCCTGCAATTACAACGACTTATACAGTTACAGGATATGCAAATGGTTGTGAAGC
>NZ_JBODQC010000014.1:0-43301 GCF_050617655.1 Psychroserpens mesophilus
TATAAAACACCGAATATGATATATTTAAAAACAGCGTAAATCAATTTTAACCTGTAGCCATATTTCAGGACAAGACAGCTCTGAAAAGCCAACAGCACAGTCAAGCACATTTCATTTTGCTCGTGCCTCACAAAATAAAAAGAGCTTGCCTTTCCCACCGCATATTAAAACTGAATGATAGTTTTTATACTCATTTAGTGAGTATATTGAAAATGTTCTTTACATTAGTGGACTGAATTAAAAAAATTCAAAAATGAACCGAATAAAAGAGGTTTTAGAACAGAAAGGAATAAAGCAAATTTGGTTGTCTGAACAATTAGGAAAGAGCTACAATATGGTTCACTCTTACGCTCAAAATAAAAGACAACCAAGTTTAGAAGATTTATACAAAATAGCTGAAATACTAAATGTCGAAGCCAAAGAATTATTAATAGAAAGAACCAAGTATAAGAATGTTGAATAGTATAGAGGTTAAAGAAAAGAGGACTCCAAGTTGTAATTTAGATGAATTATACATCCATTTTGACGAAAAATTTAATTTAAGAACTGATGAAAAATTTGCCTCTTTGGTTAATTTTTCATTACATAAAGATTTACCTTTTCAAAGATGGCATTAT
Source organism: Psychroserpens mesophilus (assembly GCF_050617655.1). Classification (GTDB taxonomy): domain Bacteria; phylum Bacteroidota; class Bacteroidia; order Flavobacteriales; family Flavobacteriaceae; genus Psychroserpens; species Psychroserpens mesophilus_A. The sequence goes on from NZ_JBODQC010000014.1 coordinate 618, forward strand.
TATCAAGAAGGGTATTCACCTGACCTTGTAAATGAAATATTTACATACCTTAATTTAAATCCAAAAGAATCTGTGATTTTCGACCCTTTCACAGGTTCAGGTAGCACTCTAGTATCTGCCCAAGAAAACGGTATTGATGCTCTAGGAATTGAATTAAACCCTTTTAGTTTTTTTATGGCTCAAGCAAAAACTAAAAACTATTCTTCTAATGTGATTGAACTTTGTGAAAAATTCGAAATTCCTCCTTACAGAGAAATTAAGAATGTTTATGAAGATTATGAACTTTCAATGATTGAAAGATTATATTCAAAAGAAAACTTAACGAAAATCGAGCTAATTAGAAAAGCTATAGAAAAAATAAAAGATGATGACGCAAAAATAATTTTAAAAGCTACTTTATTCTCTCTTCTAGAATTTTGCTCTAACTATAAAAAAGGAGGTAATGGACTTAAAAAAAGAAAGAAAACTAACGATGCAGATGTCTTTGTAGAATTTAGCAAGAAATTAAATCAAATTTTAGAGGACATTAAAGGAAGGAAATCAGATTCAAAAATTAAAATATTTAATTCTAATGTAACAGAATTAGATAATCTTATTGCAGACAATTCAATTGATCTATCAATCTTTTCTCCACCATATGCAAATTGTTTTGACTATTTCGAAGTATATAAAATTGAATTATGGATTGGGAAGTTTGTAAAAGATTACAAAAATTTAAGAACATTAAGAAAATCTGCTCTAACTTCTAATTTAAATGCAAACTTGAAACAAGATAAGTCTATCGATGAAATTAAATCCTCTATTTTCAAAAATGTTATTGGACAAATTGGAGAGGAAAAATTATGGGATAAAAGAATACCAAAAATGTTAATGCTATATTTTATTGATATGCAAAACGTAATTAAAGACCTTTATTCCAAACAAAAAAACAACAGTTTCGTAGCGATTGTTGTTGGTAATTCTGCATATGCTGGGATTCCAGTTGCAACAGATTTAATATTAACAGAAATAGCTACTAACTGTGGTTTCAAAGTAAAAGAATTAATTGTAGCTAGAAAGAACGAAACTTCTTCTCAACAATATGCCAAAATAGGAAGTTTGGTAAAATATATTCGTGAATCAATTATTATTCTTGAAAAATGATAAGTGTAGAAAAACTTCCTAATATAGATAACATTGAAAACAATGAAATATATGAGATTTTAACAAACAATGTTGGTTATTTTACTCATTCATTTTTCAAATATCCAGCAAAATTTATACCGCAAATTCCTGCTTGGGCTATAGACAACTTTACAAATACAGATGATATTGTTCTTGACTGTTTTGCTGGCTCTGGAACAACACTAATAGAAGCTTCTCTTAAAAGCAGAGAATGCTTGGGTGTTGATTTTGATGAAATTAGCAGGCTTTTATCGAGGGTAAAAAGTACAAAACTTTCAAAAAAAGATATTAAACTTATCAAAACAATTTTATTAAAATTTGATAAAGAAAAATACATAGATAAACCTCTCCCAAAACTTAAAAATCTTAATCATTGGTTTCCTGAAAAAAACATAAAAAGTTTAAATGCATTATACTTTTATATTATTGAACTAAAGGCATCAAAAAAAATAATAGATTTTCTTTTGGTTTGCTATATAAGTTCTATTAGAAAAAGTTCTTATTCTGATGAGCAATCTCCAAAACCATATATATCAACTAAACATAAAAAAGAACCAAAAGAAACAGTACAACTGTTCAATACAATAGTTGAGAAATACATAGAAAAATTAGATACTGATGACTTTAATTTACATTTTAAAGCAAAATTTATTGGCAACGATGCTAGAAATTTCAAAGCAAAAAAATATTACAATAAAGTTAAATTAGTTTGTGCTTCACCACCTTACATAAATGCATTTGATTATGTAAGGATTTTAAGGTTAGAAAATGTTTGGCTTCGAAATCTCGATGATAATAATATTATTGAGCACAAAAAAAATCAAATAGGTACAGAACAAATTTATGCCAATGAATACAATGAGCTAACCCATAAATTTGGTATTGCAGAATTAGACAATAAAATAGATGAACTATATAAAATTGATAAAAAGAGAGCGCATATAGTATGTAAGTACTTTGTAGATATGGAAGAAAACATAATAAACATCAGAAAATATTTAAAAGAAGACGGTTCATACGTTTTAGTAGTAGGAGACTGTGAGATTCGGAAAATTGTATTTCCAGTTTACAAATATCTAATTGAACTTGCAGAAAAAAATAAATATAAAAACTCAAAAGTTTTTTCCTACTTAATAAGAAATCCTTATTTGAGAATACCTAGAAAAAAAAGAGGCGGATTAATTAAATATGATAGAATTATTGTTTTAAATAAATAAAAATGGCTCAAAAAAATAGAGATAAAGAATATTGGCTAATACCAAAACGCGCAAACTTACATCAATCTGTAGTGTTATTAAAGGGTATTTTAGATTCTAATTATAATGGTAAAACTTGGAACGGTTCTAAACAAGATAGATTGGGATCATATCTAGGTAAAAATGGAGCTACAAAAAATGGTAAAAATATTACTCCTCAATCTTTAAGAACTTTATTAGCTAGTATTCCACAATATTTTGGTTTTACATTTATAAATACAGACACAACTCCAAATTCACTTTTTGTAACTGAAGCTGGACACACTATTGTGAAAGAACTAGAATCCTTTCTTGAGGATTATGATTATCCGAATTTAAAAGAAGCAGAAAAAGATGGTGGAACTATTAATTTTTCGGAAACATATCTAAAGCAATTTTTTAAACTACAATTAACGAATCCAGTTATTTTGAAAGACTGTGAAGGAATACTAGTTTTTCCCTTAATTTTTACTTTGAAAGTATTAAAGAAAACAAGATATTTAACTCGTGAAGAAATTGCACTATTTGTATTTAGAAGCAAATCTCAAAATGATATTGATTTTATTTCTCTTGAAATAGAAAATTTTAGAAATTTAGAATACAAAAAACAACTGAAATTAGTTGATGCATTTAAACAAACTCACCTCGGAAATATTTCTTTAGTAAAAGCTTCTTCATCAAGTTATTATGAAAAACTATGCAGTTTTACTGGTCTAATAAAAAAGTCTTCACTAGTCATAGGAAATAGTTCAGACAATAGGAAAGTGAATACAATTGAAATTATTTCTGAAAAAGAATTTATAATTGACCAAATGCTAAATGACTATAATTCGGAACCTTATGATTTTAAAGACAATTTAAGCTTATGGTTACAGTATATTGGTAATACAGAAGTTCATAATACACCTAAAGATATTACAATCTCAAATAAAACTAGCAACGAACAATTAGTTGTAGTTTCAGAAAATAATTTAATTATTAATGGTAATTTAATTAATCCTGATGATGTTATTCAATTTCCAGCTATTGAAAAAAATAATTATGTAATCAATATTTATAACAAATCTGATGGTTCAATCGCAGAAACAATAAATTATACCTTTTCTGATAAAGATAAAATAGAAATAAAAAATATTAACACTGATAATGTTAATGAATTAGACGTAATAGATATAGAAGAAGAAATTATTGAACATATAAATTCAAAAGGATTTTCATATGACTATTTAAAATACATTTCAATAATAAGTGAGATTGTTAATAAAAATCTTCAGAAAAGCAAGAATTTAAGAGGCTCCAGACTTGAATATTTATTTTATAAATATTTTGAAAATTTAGAAAACAATAGCATCATTGACGAAGTTATTTGGAATGGTAAAATTGGCCAATATGGAATTCCGACTCCATCACCTGGTGGACCAACGGGTTCTCCTGACATTCTTTTATTTATTGATGATATGATAGTAGTTGTTGAGCTAACAACAATAAAAGGAAAATCACAACAATGGTCAGCCGAAGGAGCATCAGTTCCTGACCACATTAGACTAGTAGAGGAAAAATATCCTGACAAAAAGATTTTTGCACTTTATTTAGCGCCAATAATTCACGAAGAAAGAGTAACGAAAGGTATGCTTTCAAGGTTAGAAGATTATGAATCAAAATTACACTGTTTAGAAATTGAAAAGTTTTTAAATTACTCTAGTAAGTTTAGTCAAAAAAATGATTTTATCGAGTTTTTAGAATCTTAGTGCAAGTCAATGTTCAAGCACATTTATTTTTTTCGTGCCTCAAAAATAAAAAAGCTTTCACGCCAACGCTAGCAAGTTTGCGGAAGAAAAGCCAGTGTACAACAACGTATATAAAAAATAGCGGTTTAATCGCTTAATCGAAAGTAAATGAATAAATTAGAGGTCAGTTATAAACCGAAAAGTTAGTGCTTAAAACCCGCTACTTTTCATATACAAGCACGTTAGTAACAATAGCTCCGAAAATCGTAACTCCTAACATAAAAAGTTTTTAAAATTTAAAATTATCGGATTTACTTACTCAAACTCGGAAATTTATTTTTCATCAAAAAGAACTTAATTATTCATCAATTAATTTTAATATTAATAATATTAGAATTTTACTCTTGCGGATTTTTGAGCTGGTTTGTGGAAAGACCTCTACATCAAAAAGTATTATATAATCAACTATTATATTAAAATCAAATTAATCGGAATCCTACTCTTTCGCAATTTCTTACTCAAAGGATAAATGCTACAAAGAGTTTTACAAACACTTTTCGCTATCAATGGTAAAAGCAAAACTTGAGTTTAGCTTTTTTCGCTTTTTATTGTCCAATCTTTATCGCTTAACTGATTCTGATTACTCAATCGTGTCGCTACAGTAACTAACAGCGTGTATAACTAATTGCTGGTGTTGTGTGTACTCGGAAAATCCTATCGGATTTTCCTAATGGTTCGTTTCTTTTTTGCTAACTTAGTTCTCGCCAACGCAACTAGCCATAACACGAACACGTTAGTAACAATAGCTCCGAAAATCGTAACTCCTAACATAAAAAGGTTTTAAAATTTAAAATTATCGGATTTACTTACTCAAACTCTGAAATTTATTTTACATCAAAAAGAACTTAATTATTCATCAATTAATTTTAATATTAATAATATTAGAATTTTACTCTTGCGGATTTTTGAGCTGGTTTGTGGAAAGACCTCTACATCAAAAAGTATTATATAATCAACTATTATATTAAAATCAAATTAATCGGAATCCTACTCTTTCGCAATTTCTTACTCAAAGGATAAATGCTACAAAGAGTTTTACAAACACTTTTCGCTATCAATGGTAAAAGCAAAACTTGAGTTTAGCTTTTTTCGCTTTTTATTGTCCAATCTTTATCGCTTAACTGATTCTGATTACTCAATCGTGTCGCTACAGTAACTAACAGCGTGTATAATTAATTGCTAGGTCTCGCCTGCTTACGAATATTCCTGCGGAATATTCTATCTGTGTTTTATTTACTAAATTAGTTGCTAAATCACGCAACTAACCATACACAACACGTTACCAGCAAGCAAAAAACAAAGATTAAAACCGAAAGAAATGATAGAAAATAACATAGAATTTATTAAACAAGTAATTGAAAAAAATATTCCAATTCATAATTTTTTAGGACTAAAATTGTTAGTCATAGAAAAAGGATTTGTAAGAGTAAGTGTCCCTTTTAGAGATGAAGTTGTTGGAGACATTAGAAAAAATAGATGGCACGGAGGAATTATTGCAACAATAATGGATTCAGTTGGTGGAATTGCTGGCGGAACTCATTTCAAATCTTTTGACGATAAATTAGCAACAATTGATTTAAGAATAGATTATCTAAAAGGAGCAGAAGCATCATCTATAATTGTAGAAGGTAAAATTGTTAGATTGGGAAATAGAATACTTGTTACGAAAATGAAAGCCTTCCAAAATGATGAATTAATCGCTGAAGGAAAAGGTGTCTATAATTTTATACGTATTGATAATTCAACTAAGAAGTAATAAGTAACTCGAAATTAGATAGAAATTAGGATAATAGGATTTATTCGAGTGCCAAAATAAATGACTGAATTAAAAGTTAAAAAAATTATGGGTATAATAAAGCCAGCAGGTAACACGGTATAAAAATAATAAGGGTTAAGTGCCAAACCCAAAGTCGGTGCATATTAACAAAGTCCGCCAAATTTACAATTTGACGGTTTAAAGAAAATTAAAGAAAAAATTGTAAATTTGGCTAAGTGCTAAACTTGAAAGTAAGTGCGTTTTAATCCCTTACTATTCTTATACTAGCCGTTAGCTTTAATTATTCCGAAAAATGAAAATCGTAACCGAAAAAATAAATAGCGAACCGAATCATTCCATCTCGAAAAAAGATGTGAAAGCGATTATCGAAGTTATTCCTGATGATTGGATTGGTATTGCTCACATTTTTTCAATTTCTTCTCAACTCTTTGATAATTCGAATTGGGATCGACCAGTTATTCAGAATAACACAACGTTCAAAATATTATCACGCGGAATTGACCGAAACGAAATAATAAAAGAATTACTAATTGAATTGGCTATTAATCCAACCAAAACGTATCCACCAAAAGGACATTCTTTGACCAAATCGCAACGGAAAAAATTAGAGGAATTGATAATGCCATATTATAATAAATTGACTGAATAAAACGGAATTATTACTCAAGCGGAATTTGAGCAAGTTTGCGGAATTGAAAAGTGGAATAACAACAAAACGTGCTCTCTCAAATGTGTCACAACTAAAGCTAACACCGTGTATAACTAATTGCTAGTCAGTGTGTACTCGGAAAATCCTAGCGGATTTTCCTACTGGTTCGTTTCTTTTTGCTAACTTAGTTCTCGCCAACACAACTAGCCATAACACGAACACGTTGTAGCCAATTTAAAAATCACGATTATGAAGAAAATTGCGAAGATTATTTTAATTAGTTTCAGCTTAATTATTTTAATAATTGCTGTCCTAATTTTTAGACCTGTCCCAATCGTATCTGAAGATAGAACTATTTCGGAAAGCGGAATTGTAACGGAAATTTATAGCAATAAAGGTAATGACGTTATTTTCGTAATGGAAAATACTGAACGTAGATTTTACATTAATAGAGGATTGGAAAATGGATTAGAATTAAACAATCTGAAAGAAAAATTAATCGGAAATCCAATCGTTGTGAAATATCCTAAATATTGGACACCACTCGACTGGAATAATAGCGTTAGACATATTTCTAAAGTTGAGTTTAACGATGAAATAGTATTTAACGAACTGAAAAAATAAAAAAACTGGCTACAACAATGTATAAAAATAATTGCGGTTTAGTGCCTAATTAAAGGTCGTTGCGTGTTTGTTACGTCTGAATTTCCTTCGGAAATTCCTCGCACGCAAACCCGCAACTATTCTTATACGCAAACGTTGCCAGCAATTTGAGAAAAATCGTAATTTGAATTGAAAAAGAGAAAAAAATTCAATTTTCTTGAGTTTTAATTAAAGTATTCGGAATTGAAAATACGGGTTGAATTAAATATGCGGAATAAAAAACGAAACGAAATGAAAAGCAGAACGCTGAAAATATCAACTTTTGTCGTAATTGTATTTTTGGTTTCTTGTTCAGCCAATAGGGAATTAATCGGAAAAGAAAGTACGGAATTTGGAGACGTTAAATTTTATATAGAAAATTATTTAGATTTAAAAGATAACAACTACAAAAAAGGCGTTTTAGCGAAATTCAAAAATTCGACTTATTACAGTTTTTATCCCAATGAAATTATTAAAACTAAAACAAAGGAAAAACATTTATTTTATACGCTAACTTTTGGAGAAATTACGAGTGAATTAAAACAGACGGAATATTTTCAAGAGTTATCAAAAATTGATTCTTTGATTTTATCAAAAGGAGATGAAATTTTGGATTCGCTAAAGTGGACTAATTATAAAAAATCAAAAGGAGCATCTGGATTTATAACCGAAGTGAGCCAATAAATGAATGAATAAACTGAATAAAAACTGCTGGCAACAACGTGTATAATTCATTGCTAGTTAAAGGTTACTTACGAAAGTCCTCGCGGACTTTCTATCTGTGATTTATTTGCTAACTTTAGTGCTTAAACACGCAACGAAATCATACACAAAACCGTTGCCAGTAATTTGAGAAAACCGAATCTGCTTGTTTACTCATTCAAAAGCACTGTTCACTCATTCAACTTTTTTATTTCTTTAAGTATGATTTAGATTTGATTTGAATATTTAGATTATGAAAAAAACATTACTACTTACTTTTCTGCTATTTTCGATATTAACATTTGGGCAAAAGGTTACTGTTAAAGGAATTGCATTAGACTCAACTAATGGATTTCACAAAGTTCAAATCACAATTAATGATACAATACATAAATACTTAAAGAACGCTGAATTGAATATTGATGAATACAAACAACTATATTCAAATAAAAATTATGCAGTACAAGCCGATAAAAAAGGGAGATTTAAAATTAAAGCTTTACTAAATGATTCTTTATACTTTAGATATAATCATCAAATAACGCAAGCGTATTTAGTTTCAGATTTGATTTTAAGAGATAAAATCAAAATAGTCTTGGAACCTGAAAAATGTGAAGAATATGTTCCTTGTAAAGAGGAAAGTCCTAAATTATATGTGTTTATTGGAAAAAAAATAAATGTAGATTACGCTAAAAGAAAATATTATTGTAATCGAATTTCTATGAATTCCAAGTTTGACGCAGAGTATAAAATAGTAGAAAACTTATATGGCGATTTTAAAAAAGACACAATAAATTTTGTCGCTTATGACCATTACGGAAAACCAGCATTCTCTGAATTTGAACACGTCATACTTTATGTAGCAGAATATTGCGGAGAACTTATCCACGTAAAATACCAATACAATAATGTTTACAAAACAAAGGACGGAAAATGGGCTTCGCCATATCAAGGGTTTGACTATAAAAAATTGGATTCTTTGAGTATCAAAAAGCCTATTAAAATAGAATTTAAAGAAGAGATAACTTTTGAATTTGAAAAAGATACTGACACGTTATGGTTTGACCAACGTTTCCCTAAACCATATTATGAAACGAATGGATTTAAAGCCAAAGCAGTTTATGGGAATTATGCAATTGACATTTTTGAAATAAAGAAAAAGACGGATTTAAAAAGCAGAGGATTCTTTGAATAAAAACTACTGGCAACACCGTATATAATTTATTGCCAGTTCTAGCCTACTTACGAAAATCCTCGCGGATTTTCTATTCGGATTTTATTTGCTAAATTAGGTGCTTAAACACGCAACAAACCATATACAACAACGTTGCCACACATTTAAAAAAAATAAATGAGTTGTATTTTAAGAATAGATGGAATTGATTTCAGAGTTGATGATTTTATAAAATCAACTGACTTAAAACCATATAGAATATATCGAAAAGGAGACAAAATTAAAATTGGAAAAAAGAAAATACAGGACTCAAATGGTTGTTCTTTTGACTTAAGCGAAACAGGTTTTAAAGACTTTGAGCAACAGAAAAAAGATGTAATTGAATATCTGAATAAAAATTTCCTGCAATTAAATACAGTTTACTCATTTGGATTAAAGAATGATGAAAACCCAACAATAGATTTTGGAATTGAAAACTTAATGATGGATTTTTGGTGTCAAACTGAATACCTAGATCCTAAACTATTGAAATTAGTTGGTAATCTTAATTTTGGAATTGAAATAAGTTTATATCGACCTAACCCTTTAGATATAGAAAATATGGAATTAGAAACGGATAAAAAAACGTGAGGCAACAACGTGTATAACCAATTGCTTGGTTCTAGCCTACTTGGAAATTCCTAAGGGAAATTAAGAAACCCTTATTTATAAGGGATTTCAATTAAAAAGGCAACAATAAGGCAACAAATATTTGATTATAAGAACTAATCAAAGGAAAGAAATAATAGATAAAATTAAGAACTTATTAAACGGTAAAAATAAAACCGTTCGTGTAGAACGGTTTTATAATTTAAACATCAACCGTTAATTAGCTGTTCCAGAGCCTAAATAAACGCTGTTTGAGACGATACTACCATCAGCAGTAATAAATGCCATAAAAAGCTCAACAGTATCACCTGCATAGGTACTTGGAATTGTAATGATTTGAGATCCTACAGTTCTATCTGCACCATCAAGAATATACATTGATTCTTTTTTACTTGGATTGTAAACTAAAATCATTGCTTTATCAGTTGCATTTGCATTACCTTCAGCAGAGTTATCATCCCAAGTAAATTCTACTTGTCCCGCAGTTGCTAAATCTGTTGCAGGGTTCAATGCTCCAGATAGATTACCTCTACTTAATAAAGCTAAAGAATAATCTACAGTAAAGTTTGGTGCAGCTCCTGTAATCGCATTATTCAATACATAAGACATTGCTGCATTAAACTCTGTTTTTTGCACCGCATAAGATTTATACCCTTTCTTGATAAAACCTAAATTCGGTTGAAGATACTCCAAAGTAACAGTAAACTTGTTTCTTTGGTTAACTTGCCCCTCTGTACGTGGATTTGCCACGCTTGAGGGTTTGATTCTCAAATAGTCAATACCTTTCCAAGAAGCACCAACTACGTTTCCTACTTTACCTGATACACCGCCCAGGATTCCTTGTGAAATTACACCCATAACATATAAAATTTAAAATTAATACTTGTTCGAAGTTGGTACGGACTTGGTATAGCCTTTCACCAACACAAGTAATATATGGCAAATTCTATGCTAATAGATTGATTAGGTTTTTGTTGCCCTTTGTTGCCCGATTTTGCTTTTTATGAAATAAACTTTGAATATATGACACCTTTAAATCTGCCATTTTTGAAATGACTTTTTGTAATTCTGCTTCTTTTCTGCTAATAGCTGACACAATACTAATATGCTTCTGCAACTCTTTAGATTCATTTAGTAATGAAGTGTAGCCATCTTTAAGCGTGTTTCTGCAATCATTTATAGAAATGAAAGGAATAACACTACCTTTCAGATAATAAGCATAGAAACCGCCTATTTGTAGCATCATCGATAAATGATAAAGGGTGTGCTTTTCTTCTTCGGTTGGTACAGTTACCACAAAGCAATTAGGACACGGATTTATTAAAGGCTTTCCGCTGTTTTGCCCTTTGTTCAGGATAAAAAAATGAGGTTGCGAGTAGGTTCTTCCGATTTGGTGTGTTTTCAGTTCAAAAGTTGACATAGCTATCCAATTTAAAATTGCTTCGCTACGCTTCGCACCATTAATTTTTTAAAAGAAAAACAATAAAAAAAGAAAGCCGTATGTTCTTGTGGCGTGGATAAGGCTGTCAAGGTTTTTGGAAAAAATACTACCCTCTTTTTTAAATAATATTGGGGTGGAGATTTTTTTCAAAACCCGTAGGGCGTGACCTTTATAGCCTTGCGCGTTGGCTGTGGTAGCCACATATATTTGCTACCTTTTTTTATTTATTTTTTGTTGTTCTAACACATCTAATATGTCTTGCTTTTTGTAAAAAATTCTGTTGCCCATACGAATTGGATTTAAAATACCGTGTTTATTCCAGGAGTGTATTGTTACTAAACTTATCTTTAAATAATCGGCTACTTCTTGTCTTGTTAGGATTTCATCATTTTGTTTTTTAGATAATTCTTTGAGGTAGTTTTCAATTTTAAACATTAGTTTATCTGCTACCGCATCTGCTAATTCATCTACTGTAACTTCTGTGATTTGAATTGTTTTTGTAATCATCTTGTTTTCTTTTTAGTTAATTCATTTCCACTTTTTGGGGAATAAATTCTTAAAAAAATAGGTTATCACCAATTTGAGCGTGGGATGAAGCGTTTGTATGGGTAGCGTTTTAAATAGTTGTTTGATAAAACAGCATTTAAACAAGCTACTTATACAGGACTTTTAGGCAATAGCTTTTTGTTTTTTTGAGGTACGATAAAAAGCAATATGCTATGTCGTATTACTGCATTTTCTTAACCTATTTTTTTATAACCGCTGACTTGGGTGGTGGGGAAAAGTGGACTTTTATATTTGTTAACGAAATGAAACAAACAAAGACTTGAGGTAAGGAATACTTGGACTTAACGATGGTTTTGTGCAGTTTGAATGAGATAACCAATATAATACTAAACTTAATCAATCTTTTAAATTTGCTATTGTTTAATGCTTGTTCAAAATATGGTTATATGTTCGGATGTGAGCGTTGGAATAGCGGATATTTTACATAATACCAGTTATAGCGACAAAAATATAATAAAACGCCGTAGGCTACCTTTGAAAGGATTTTTGCTCCTATAACTTGTATTATGTAAACATAGCTTGGGGTAGTTTTTGGTGTGAGGGATGGCAACAGCTCTTTACTCACGTCACTTCTATTTTAAATTAAGGTGTTCGTGAATGCTGCGCATTTGTCTTTTTTATTGTACTACTTTTAAAATATAATAGCAAATAAAATAAGCAATGTGCTGTGTGAGGGTTGGCAACCAAAAACTACAAGTGCGGTGGATAGCGGAACAAAACAAAAGACAGAGGATTTTGAGGTACGAAAAAACTGGGTTTTGGGTTGTGGGGACAATTACCAACTCATTCGTTGTAATCTAACTGCATTTAAAATTGCTAATAATGCTACTCCTACATCTGCAAAAACTGCTTCCCACATTGTAGCTAAACCACCTGCTCCTAAAATTAAGACAATGACTTTAACACCAAAAGCTAAAATGATATTCTGCCAAACAATTTTTCGTGTGGAACGACTTATTTTAATGGCTCTAACAACTTTTGAAGGTTGGTCGGTTTGAATGATAACGTCTGCTGTTTCAATAGCTACATCACTACCCAAACCACCCATTGCAATTCCAACGTTACTTGCTGCTAAAACAGGCGCATCGTTTATACCATCCCCTATAAATGCTACTTTATTTTCAGGATTCTTTTTTAATATTTCAACTTCGTTTAACTTATCTTCTGGTAATAAACCACCTTTAGCATTTTCAATATTTAGTTCTTTAGCGACTTGTTGAGTAATGGAATCTTTATCACCAGAAAGCATCATAATATTTTTAATGCCTACTTTGTGTAATGCTGTAATTGTTTCTTTTGCATCTTCCTTTAATTCATCTGCTATGACTACATAACCTGCAAATTGATTATCGATTGCAACTAATACTATCGATTCTACAATAGATTCCGTTTCCGTTGGAACATTTATATTATTCGCAGTCATTAAGGCTTTATTTCCTACTAAAACTGTTTTACCATTTACAATTCCTTTTAATCCTTTACCTGCAATTTCAGAAACGTCTTGAGCTTCAAAATCTTCTCCTTCTGATTTATACTCTAAAATTGCTTTAGCAATTGGATGCGTGGATTGTTCTTCCATCGCCATTAAATATTGCATAAATTCGGTTTCTTTCCAATCAATTGCTTTTACTTCTTTGATTTTAAAAACACCTTTAGTTACGGTTCCTGTTTTGTCCATTACCAAAGTATTTATCTTGGTCATTGCATCTAAAAATGAAGCACCTTTAAATAATATTCCATTTTTTGAAGCTGCTCCCAATCCACCGAAATATCCTAATGGAATTGAAATCACTAACGCACAAGGACAAGATATTACCAAGAATATTAATGCTCTGTATAACCAATCTCTAAATATATAATCATCTACAAAAAAGTAAGGTATAAAAGTAACACCAATAGCTAAAAACACTACAATTGGTGTGTAGATACGAGCAAACTGTCTGATGAATAATTCTGTTTTAGATTTACGTGCTGTTGCATTTTGAACCAAGTCTAATATTCTCGCAATAGAACTGTCTTCAAACTTATTGGTTACCTCAACTTCAATAACGCTTTCCAAATTAATACTACCCGCGTAAACCTTTGCTTCTTTTTGAATGGAATCTGGTTTGCTTTCTCCTGTTAACGCAGCTGTATTTAAAGATGCTTTTTCGGATAATAAAATGCCATCCAATGGAATTTTTTCACCTACACGAATTTGAATTTTCTCTCCAATATTGACAACTTCAGGCGAAACACTTTTATAATCTCCCTCACGAAATACATTGGCTTCTTTAGGTCTAACATCTAATAATGCTTTTATATTTCCTTTTGCACGATTTACAGCAGCACTTTGAAATAATTCGCCTACTGCATAAAATAGCATTACTGCAACACCTTCGGGATATTGGCCAATTACAAATGCACCAATGGTAGCGATGGACATTAAAAAGAACTCTGTAAAAAAGTCGCCTTTTTTAATGCTTTCCCATCCTTCTTTGATTACTGGAAGTCCAACAGGTAAATAAGCGGCACCATACCAAATAATTCGTATCCCATCTTTAAAAAAAGGCATATCAAAATAATCCAGTATTATACCAATAATAAGCATTGCAAAACTTATAATGGCGGGAATATAGACCTTGAAGTTATATGATGAAGCACTGTGATTGTGTCCATCATCGTGGTTATGCTCTTTTTCCGAACTTGGTTTTAAATCTCTTAAATTAACTTTCTTTTTTTTCATGATTAAGCTATTGTGTTTTGCTTTTAAAAGCTTTGATGCTAAATATTATTGTTTATCCAATTTTAACACTAATTGTGCAAATTGCACCTCTATGGTATCATCGATACCCTCTATTAAGGAATCCAACCCCGTATTTGAAACCAATAATTGTCCAGATGCGCTTATCAGGCAGGACATACTTAATCCTTGTTCTATATGGGTAATGGTTGCTTTAAATTGTGATTTAAAAGATTTCCCTTGATAAGTAATAACTATTAGCCAATTAAATTTGATAGGGTCGTGCCGTTTTGACAAAAAATCCTGTGATGGAATTGTACCAGTAAACCGAAGCATTAATGGGTCTTCCTGTTCTTGTAAAATGGCATTGATTTTAGAACTATTTGTTGATAAAGATTTGAGGTCAAGGACGCCGTTTACGACTTTGGAATCATAATCAAGATATAGTGCCAATTTATGGCTTTCTGCCTTGATGGGTTTATCATCAACCAAAGTCATCATCATAATATGACCTTCTTCAGTTGTATAAACTTTTTGGGCGTTTACCTTATAATAACTAACCAACAAGATTATTAAAAAACAATGTTTAATATTCATAATTCCCATCTTTACTTGTATAATTAAAAAAAGCAGCTTCTACTTTTGCTTTTAATGCTATTAATCATTTTGCCTTAAAAAAGCATCATAAAAGCTGCCTGCTATTAATTAAGTTTTCACTTAATATATTTTAAATAAAAAATTTCGCTCTTTCCTGTAACGATTTACCGCTACTTGTTATCTATATCCTTTTTTCTTTTACCGAAATAATAAATCAGCGCAACACTTGCACCTAATAAACCAAACAGCGTGTTCTCAAAAATTTGATTTCCATTGATATTCAAAATTTCAATGACATTGTTTATTAAATATTGCCACCAATTAATTTCATAATTCTGTCTGCTAAACGTGAAAATTGTTACCCCAAAAGGTTGAAGGATAAAAACACCTACTGCAAACCCAATTAAAATGGTAATAAGAATGTTTTTTTTATTCATCGCCTGTCTTTTACGGTTATAAACTTTACTGGCTTTCAATCCAATTTTTGGCGTCTTCCTTTTGGTCTAAATTGAAATACTTAATTTCTGCGTTGGTAAAAGGCTTCATAAATTGGGTTATCCAATTCTGCCATTTTTTATCTCCAACCATAGCAATCTTTTCATAGTCCCTGGCGTGGGCTGTGTCCATTTTAAGGTCTTCCCATAAACCAGGTAAATCCCAACCCGTGAAGTTGTCCATCTCAAAATACCAACGGACTTTCATTCCCTTGTCCAGTATGGCGTGGATAAGTGGATGGATTTTTTCTATATCTTCTTTTCTCAATTTGCCCGAAGCTTTTGTTGCAACAATATTTTTTTCTTTTAATTCGATTATCTGTAACATTTTATATAGTTTTTAATTGATAATTATCCTTCTAAATCGTAAAACCATTCTTCCGCCCTTATGATGCCTTCCGATAAAGCTTCTTTTGCTGAAATATCTTTTTTTTCAATTAGTTATTTTGCTATGGACAGGGCTTTTTTACGGACAATAGGATTTAAGGCATCTAGGTCAGTTTTAAAATCTTCGAACATCCAATCCATAGCTTCATTTTAATGGTTAAAAAGTTCCTTTTCTTTTTCAGGGTCTATTTCATCCTTTGACTTTTTGTCCAAAAAATAATCAAGCACAATACCCACGATAATAGCACCTACGAACGCTGCATAAACCTGCCAATTAAATTGGATTATCAGTGATAGACTTATAAGTATCGCCAAAATGGGTAAAATCGGCACTCGTCTTATAGCCAAAGGAACTTTAAATGGTCGTTCTTGCTCTGGTGCTTTAAACCGAAGCACGATAAGTGCGACATTTACGGCAACAAAAACAAGCAAAGCACCCAATGACGACATTCCTGCAACAATCTTAATATCGCCCAACAATAAAAATCCGGCAACTGCTGCCATAACTATAATGGTAGTGACCCACGGTACTTTCTGTGCATTGGTTTTGGTCATAAACTTTGGAAGTTCGCCCACGCTTGCCATTCCAAAAAGCAATCTACTTATGGATATGATACCACTAAAAGCAGCATTAGCCGTAGCAAAAAGTGCAGCAATAGCCAATACCACAGGCAACCAATTGTTGAGATTGGAAGCTGCAAGCGATAGTGGCGAATCCACATTTGCCAAAGCGGAAGGGTCTGCAATGTTCAAAACCGTAAAAGCAATAAATAAGTAAATTGTAGTAGTTATTACCATAGTCATTAAAAATGCGCGGGGTATTGTTTTTCCCGGGTTCTTAACTTCCGAACCCAAAGCTGCCATATGTTCAAAACCGGTATAGATAAAGAACAATGTAGCTGTGGCCGCCAAAGTTCCAGAAATCGATTCCACCTGAAAGAATTCTGCTTTGGGTGGACCAGTTTCCAAAAGCCCAAATACTATCAATAATAACAATCCCAAAAGTTGAATGCTGACCATAATAATATTTGCTGTCGACGATTTTGTGATGCCTGTAATACTAATTAATGACAACACCAATAAAATGCCATAACTTATTAGAAGAGAGGGCATATTAAAAAACGTATTGAAATATCCCGAAAAGGCAAGTAGCACCGCTGCAATTGTGGCCGAACTATGAAACGCAATCGTCCAACCTGTTAGAAACGATGGAATGTCGATTTTTGGAAACGCTTTCCGTACAAAAATGAATTCCGCACCGGCGTTGGGATAGGTAGAGGATAACTCTGCATAGGACATTGCCGAGACACTTGCTGCAATGGCAGCAAAGATAAAACTTAACCAGAGGTCTGTTCCCGCTTGTCCAGCTGCTGCGCCGATTACCGTGTAAATTCCTGCGCCCACAATGGTGCCAACGCCATAAAAAGTGAGTCGAAGTGTTCCCAATGATTTTTTTAATTCTGCCATATTTTTTAGTTAAAGAGGGTGAAAGAAACCTGAACTGGACCATTGGGCGCAAGGGTTCAAGGTTCAAGTACTCCCACCTGTTATTTTTTCCTGCATTTTTCACATATTCCTTTCAAAACCAAGTTCACATCGTTCACTTCATAATCGTCTGGCAGGCTTTCTTCCGATATTTTATTTGGTAAACAGATGGTTTTCCTACAAACGGTACAATGAAAGTGCATATGTAAATCTGTACCGTATTTACCTTTGGCATTTTCATCAGAAATCGCATATTTTGCCACTCCTACACCATCATTAATCTGATGAATCAACCCTTTATCCTCAAAAATCTTGAGATTGCGATAAAAGGTAGTTCTGTTTGCTGTTTTATTGGTTTCGCTCTTTTGAACAAACGCCTTTTTCAAATCGGAAAAGGACATGGCACTTTGTTTCCTTTTCAGGAACTTGTATATCTTCGACCACATTTGAGTAGGTCGAATCCCTCGGTTTAAAAGTGTTTTTTCCGTCTTTGTCATTTTTAGCATTGATTCAAAAAGCAATCTTTTTTACTAAATTTATTTTTTATACGCTAAAAGCCTTAAGGCATTGAATACCACAAGTAGTGTTGAGCCTTCGTGGACTACCACCGCAATACCGATATTGGCAAGCCCAAAAATGGTTGAGGGTATAAGCAGGGCAACAATACCAAGACTGACCCAAAGGTTTTGCTTGATAATGGTCTTTGCCTTCCTGCTCAAACCTATGGCAAAGGGCAGGGTTTCCAGTTTATCGGCCATTAGGGCAATGTCAGCTGTTTCCAATGCCACATCACTGCCCGCTGCACCCATTGCGATACCTACGGTGCTGTTTGCCATTGCAGGGGCATCGTTCACACCGTCGCCTACCATTGCGACTTTGGATTCCTGTTCTTTTAATTTTTTAATGGCATCTACCTTTTCCTCTGGCAACAGGCTTCCCCAGGCATCGGTCAACCCAATTTCTTTAGCAACGGCATCGGCAACCTTTTGATTATCGCCAGTTAGCATTATCATCCGCTTAATACCGATTTCCTTTAATTTTTTAAGGGTTTCCTTGGCCGCTTCCCGTGGGGTATCCATCAGGGCGATGATACCTATATATTCTTTGTTCCTTCTTATGAGCATTGTGGTATTTCCACCACCTTCAAGTTCTTTTACTTTATTCGATATATCTTCGGATGGTTTTGCTTCATCGAGGTCTTCATACAAGTCAAGGTTTCCTATATAGATTTTATCCTTGCCCAAAGAAGCTTTGATACCTTTTCCGAGAACCGCTTCCAAATCTGACGCATCGGTAATATCAGTACCTTTCAGACGCTCTTTCCCATCCCTTACGACGGCTTTGGCCAAAGGGTGGTCGCTCAAGTTTTCAACGGCAACGGCTATCTTTAACAGTTCATTTTCTTCAATATTCCCCAGTGGTACTACTTCGGTAAGTTTGGGCTTGCCTTCGGTAAGTGTGCCCGTTTTATCAAAAGCCAAAGCGGTAATGACCCCTAAATCCTCAAGCGGTCGCCCACCTTTGATAAGTACACCGCCCCGTGCTGCCCGTGCCACACCGCTTAATACCGCACTTGGTGTTGAAATGGCGAGTGCACAAGGGCTGGCGGCTACCAATACTGCCATTGCACGGTAAAAACTGGCACTAAACGGTTCATCAATGACCAAAAAGGCAAAGAGTAGGATACCAACCAATATCAGTACGGATGGTACAAAGTATTTTTCAAACTTGTCGGTCAAAAGTTGGGTGGGGGATTTTTGGGTCTGTGCCTCGTTGACCAATTTGACCAGTCGGGACAGCGTAGAGTCTTTGGCTTCTTTGATTACCTTTATTTCCAAAGTATTATTACCGTTGATAGTTCCGGCAAAAACGCGGTTTTCGTCCTTGATATCATCGTCTGCCGAATAGTCCTTGCCCGTATCTTCCACAGGAATTTTGTCCACAGGTACACTTTCCCCTGTGATAGGTGCTTGGTTGACACTGCTTTTTCCATTGACCACAACACCATCGGCAGATATTTTACTGTTGGGTTTGACCACAATGATATCGCCTATACTTAATTTTTCAATCCCGACTTCTTCTGTCTTACCATCTTTTTTCAGCAATGCTGTTTTTGGTGCTAAATCTGCCAGTGCCGCAATGGACTTTCGGGCCTTTTCCATTGCATAATGTTCAAGGGCGTGCCCCAAACTAAACAGGAACAATAACAATGCACCTTCTGCCCATTCTCCCAGAATGGCTGCACCAATGGCGGCAACCAGCATTAAGAAGTCAATTTCAAAACCGCCTTTGGCAACCGTCTGTACTGCTTCCTTGGCCGTAAAGAAACCACCGAAAAAGTAAGCACCAATGTATAAAGTAAGACTGACCCAATCTGGGATGGATTCCACATAGGAAAGGCCGAAACCTATTCCGAGAAGTGCCCCACAGATAATGGAAAAAATAAGCTCCGTATTTTTACCGAAAATACCACCGTGGGCGTGCTCTTCTCCTTCCTCGTGGGTCTCGCCTTCTTTGTGCTCGTGTCCCTCGGTGGAAGTTTGCTCTTTAGTCTCTTCCTTCTTTGAACGCTCTTGTTTTTTGGATGCTTCGGTGTAATCATTTTCGTTTGAAGCACTGCGTTGAACCTGAAGGTCTTCCTTTTCAATTTGTTTGCTTATTTCATCAAAATTTGTTTGCTTTTTATCAAACTCAAGTCGTACCATTCCAGAGCCTGAAACGGAAGCTTCCAAAACTCCATTGATTGCCAAAAGGCTTCTCTCTATGGAACGAGCCTGTCTTGTGTGTCTGATTCCTTTAACTTCAATGAGCAAATGCCCGTATTTTTCGGTAATCTCGGCACCAGTACTTTCGGCGAGGGATTGAATGCGGTCAATGGAAATGATATCTGGGTCATAATGAAAACAGAGCTTTGGCACATCAGCTCCGTTTGCATCGGCAATGTGCACTTTTTCGATGCCCTCTTTAGCTTGTAGTTTTTGAATAAGCCTTTCAACACAAGAATCTTTTTCGTTAGGAACTTGCGGAAGGATGACCGGTATTTTTAGTTGTAGTTTTTCCATTTTTTATTTTTATTTTATCCACTCTTTGGCATCGTCTTTTTCTTCGGTCTTATAAAATTTTATATGAGCTTCTGAAAAAGGAAGCAATACCTCGGTAAATTGCTCTTGCCATTTAACGCTGCCCACCAAAGCAACTCGCTTTAAATGCTTTTCATTCGGAAGGTATAATTCAATTCCCTTCCAGTATGTCTCTGCTGCCCAACCTTCAAAATTTTGCATTTCAATGTACCAGAACACTTCCTGATATGCATTTATGTGTTCTGTTAAGACCGGTATCAAGTTTTCATAATCCTTGGCATCCAGCTTATTCTCTGCTACCATATATACAGTAGCCTCTTTTTTATAGATTGTTATCATTGCTCACTATTTATAAATGATAATTGAATTTAAAAACCAAACGTTTAATCCAAATTGCCACTGCATTTTTCGCAAATACCCTTTACCACCAAGTTAATGTCCTCCGTGATATAGCCATCAGGCAAGTTGATGTGAGGGATTTTATGCTCTGTTAAACAGACCGTTTCATTACAATTGTTGCAATGAAAGTGCAAATGAAGGTCGTTGCCGACCTCGCATTCACAATTTTCTTCGCAAAGGGCGTATTTTATAACCCCTGTCCCATCCTCGATTTGATGCACAATCCCTTTTTCTTCAAACGCTTTCATAGTCCTAAACAGGGTACTTCTTTCACTGATCTTAAAATCTTTTTCCAAATCGCCAAGGCTGATGGCAACATTCAACTCTGCCAACCGCTTATAGGTCATAAGGCGCATAGCTGTAGGTCGTATTCCTTTGCTTTCTAAAAATTGAACTATTTTTTCCATTTGTTTAGAAAGAGAATTACAGGTCGTAACGTTTTAAGGAATCTCCTGTTTTAATGTGAAACGCATCTTCTATATTAGCTATATAAATTATACCATCTCCAGGCCCGTCGGTTTTGGCGTTGGCTATAATTGTTTCAATGGCCGCTTGGGCTTCCTCATTTTGACAGACCAATTCCAATTTGACCACTGGACTATCTGTTACGTGAAAATCCAGCGACGGTCTGGCACCTTTTGCCTTGAACGCGCCCGTGCCTTCTGCTTGTGAAAGGGTCATACTTTCAAATCCATTGTCAGAAAGTGCTTCAATGACTCTTTGGATTCGGTTCGGTTTTATAAATGCTTTTATTTCTTTCATATTATTAACTTTTTAAATTTTTAATCAATTTTGAACCGAGTCTGTTTTATAATTTTTAACTAACTAATTAAGACGATAAACAAACTCGGAATCAAAACCTTTGATTATTATTGAATTAATGTCCGTGTTCCAGTTCGCCCTTTATCATTTCAGAAGACAGGTTATAAGCTCCGTTTATGACCACTTTGGCATCGGTTGAAACTTCGGCAGGCAGATTGACTTCAACAAAGCCTAAATCAGTAATACCAACCGTTACGGGTATCATTTTGAATTTCATTTTGCCTACTTCCATTTCCTCATCTTCATCCAAGATAAAAATAAAGGATTGCTCGCCTTCCTTTATAATGGCGGCTTCCGGAACGGCAAAACCCTTTTTCTCGCCCTGCACTATGCGCCCTTCTACATACATACCTGGCAAAAGATTTTTATCCTTGTTTTCTATATCAGCAAGAACTTCTATGGCTTTTGGGTCTGTCTCAAAAGTTTTACCTATAGACCGAACGGTTGCTTTAAGCAGTTCATCTGGGCGAGAGGCCGTGGAAAAATATATCTGTTGTCCTTTCTGGATTTGCTTTATGTCCTTTTCATAGACTTTGAAGTTTACATAAATTTTTGAATTATCGCTTATCGAGAACATTTTGGATTGTTGTGCCACGTAATCGCCAAGGCTAATCATTACTTCATCCACATAACCACTTATGGGTGTGGTAATGGGAACTGCGGAATATATCTGTCCTTCCGCCACTTTTTCCGGATTAATCCCCAACAACTTCAATTGGGCCCTCAAACCATTGACGCTGGATGTTGTGGAACGAAATTTTGATTGAGCCATTTGAAATTCCTTTCCCGAAGAAACGCCTTTGTCATAAAGCGTCTGCTTGCGTTCAAAATCCTGTTTCAAAAAGACCAGTTCGTCATTTTTTTCCTGATAGTCCTGTTGCATTGCAATGATATCCGGGTGTTCTATATATGCCAGCACTTGACCTTTGCTTACGTTATCTCCGGGTATTACTTTTATGGCACTCACATTTCCACCAACAAACGGGCTTATGTTCGCCTTGTCCTGTGGGAAAAGCTCCAGCGTTCCCGTTACCTTAATGTTGTTCCCTAAATTGCGTTCCTCCAAAGGTTTCATTTCCAAACCTATGGTTTCGGCCTGTTGCTTTGTAAGTTCCACAACGCCTTCTTCCTCGCTGTGACCTTCTTCTTCTCCTTCATTGTGGCCTTCATCGCCGTGTGCATCTTCCCCAGCTTCATTGGTTTTTGATACGCCTTCGGCTTCGTTATGCCCAAGTTCAGATTTTGGGGCATCATTACAACTCATAAACATAAGTGTAAATAATACGGTACTTACTAATAATATATTCTTCATTTTTCTTTTTTTAAGATTATAAATTGCCCAATTGATATTGTATCTCAATGGATTGTTGGTTAAACTGGTTTATGTATTGCAAATGGTTTTGTTTTATCCTGATGGCACTGTTGAGAATTGTGATATAATTGACATAATCTATTTCGCCTTCCTTGGATGCCAATTGCGCTGTGGTAATTTGCTGTTCTGCCAACAATAGTGCGCCTTCTTCGTAATATTGCAAAATCTTCTTTGTTTTTTCAAGGGATTTGGTCAATTGCGACACGCGACTTTCTGTAACCGCCTTTTGCTCCAAATATTGATTCTCTGCTACCATTGCGTCTGCCTTTGCTGCTTTTACCCTTGACTTCTGCGGAAAAAACCATAGCGGAATGCTAATACCCGCCTGATAGGTGTTGAAGCCTGAAACATCATCTACAACCTGCCTGCCATACGATAAGCTGAATTTCGGCAGGAATTGTGATTTCTCAACACCCACATTTGCCTTGCTTACTTCGGCATTTTGCAACGCATATTGCAACATTGGGTTATTGGCCACCGAAGTGGAATCTAACATTGCCATAAAATCCAATGTTTTGTATGGTTCACTAATCGTTTCAATGGATTCATCCGTTCCCAAATATTGTTTTAAGGCACGTTTGGCTATTTCAATATCATCAAAGGCTTGTTGCCTTAATACTTGAATCTGTTGAAATTCTGAAGAGGCTGAAATAAATTCCAACTTACCTGTTTCTCCCGTATCATACCGAAGTTGGGCAGCGGTCTTAAAATTGGTATAAATACTGTCCAATTGGTCTGCAAAACGCAATTGTGCCTTGTAATAATTAATTTGGTCATACGCCTGCATCACATTACGCACCAATTGTTGTTCACTGGCCACATAAAACTTTTCTCCCAAGGCAATACGCTCTTTGTAAAACTTCGATTTTGAAAAACCGGAAAGCAAATCAATGTTGCCCTGTTGCACACCAACGGTTGTCTGCACTCCAGGAAGATTATTTCCATATTCTTCTTTGCCCGTGAAAACTTGAGTGCTACCAAGGTCAAAACTCGTTCCCTTTAGTGCCTTTTCCCGTTCAATAAATGCTTGGCTCTCTTTAAGTGATGGATAATTCTGTTTAGCCATAGCAATAGCCTCATCAATGGTCAAGGTCTTTGGGATTGTACCATCTTGATTGGTGTCTTGGGCAAATGAAGTACCAGAAGCCATCAAACCTCCAACCATCAATAATACGGTTACAATATTGGTTGATTTTTTAATATAACTTACATCTCCACCATTGTCCTTCTTTTCTTTTCGGGATTCCAGCCAATAATAAAGAATAGGAATAACCACCAAGGTCAGAAATGTTGCCGTAAGCATTCCTCCAATGACTACTGTCGCCAAAGGTCGCTGTACTTCTGCACCACCAGAGGTAGAAATCGCCATTGGGATAAAACCCATAATTGTTGTAATGGCTGTTAATAAAATTGGACGTAAACGTTCGTGCGTTGCTTCGTATATACGTTTTTTTAAATCTGTCATTCCACTGTCTTTTAATTCATTGAATTTGTTTATGAGTATGAGTCCGTTTAATACGGCAACTCCGAAGAGCACGATAAACCCGACTCCGGCAGAAATACTGAAAGGCATTCCACGAATCAACAAAACGAAAACACCACCAATGGTCGCCAAAGGCACTGCCATATAGATCATCAAGGCCTGTGTAACTGAATTTAAAGCAAAGTAAAGCAGAACAAATATTGTTAATAGAACGATTGGAACTACAATCATCAATCGGTCTGAAGCACGTTGAAGGTTTTCGAAAGAACCTCCGTAGGTTACAAAATAACCTGGTGGCAGTTTCACGTCCGTTTCCAATTTTTGTTGAATTTCCTCGACCATCGATTTTACATCGCGCCCACGAACATTGACCCCTACCGAAATACGACGGGAGGTATTGTCCCTTGAAATCTGCATCGGACCTGGCTTATAGCTGATATCTGCAACCTCCTTTAAAGGTACTTGTGCACCGTTTGGCAGGTCTATGAAAAGGTTTTTTAAGCTATTGATGTCTTGTCGATATTCCTCTGCCAAACGAATGACCACATCGAATCGTTTTTCCCCTTCAAAAATGACTCCTGCCTGTTCTCCAGAAAATGAAGCACTTACATAATCATTCAGCTTGTCAACGGTTACACCGTATTGTGCCATTTTTGCCCGGTTATACACCACTGTCATTTGTGGCAAACCGCTTGTAGCTTCTACATTGAGGTCAGCCGCTCCGGGAACGGTTCTGATGACCGCTGCGATTTCCTGTACCTTGTCTGCCAAAACGCCTAAATCTTCTCCGTACAGTTTGATTGCCACGTCCTCACGAACCCCTGTAAGCAATTCATTAAAACGAAGTTCTACAGGTTGGGTAAACACGAAATTTACGCCGGGAACTACTGAAATTTTTTCCTGTATTTTTTCTATCAGTTCTTCTTTACTATCTGCGGAAGTCCATTTACTCTTATCTTTTTCAAGAATAATATAACTATCGGCAATATCCATAGGCATCGGGTCTGTCGGTATTTCGGCCACACCAATCCTAGAAACTACTGTTTTTACTTCCGGAAACTCATTGATTAACTTCTGAAGTTTCTCTGAAGCCTCAATAGATTCTGTAAGACTGCTCCCCGGTTTTATCAATGCTTGAAATGCAATATCGCCTTCATCAAATTTAGGGACAAATTCTGCTCCCATATTGCTGAAAATAAATCCTGAAATCAAAAGCAAGGAAACCGCGCCTATAACCACACCTGCCCGAAAGCGAAGTGCAAAATTTAATATAGGCAGATAGATACGATTCAGAACATCCATAATTTTATCACTGAACCTATCAATCTTGTTTTCAAACTTGGCGAACCAACTATTTTGATTTTTAGCAGGTTTTAAAAATAATGATGACATCATTGGCACGTAGGTAAGACAAAGGATAATCGCTCCTAAAACGGCAAAACCAAATGTAAATGCCATTGGCCGGAACATTTTCCCTTCCACACCGGTCAAAAAAAGAATCGGTGTAAAAACTATAAGAACAATTAGTTGACCGAAGAAGGCAGAATTCATCATTTTACTTGAAGAATCATAGGCGATTTCATCCATTTCAGCTTGGTTGATGGCGGTTGTGGATTTTTTCATCCGTTGATGAATGTGGAAAACCGCTCCTTCCACGATAATCACCGCTCCATCTACAATAATTCCAAAATCGATCGCACCCAAGGACATTAAATTTGCCCAAATGCCAAATTGTTTCATCAAAATAAATGCAAATAATAGACATAAAGGGATTATCGAAGCTGCTATCAAGCCACCACGGAAGCTTCCCAAAAGTAAGACCAAAACAAATATGACGATTAGGGCTCCTTCTATTAGATTGTTTTTAACGGTACTTGTGGTTGCCTCAATAAGTTCACTTCGGCTTAAAAAAGCATCAATATAAACACCTTCCGGCAGGGATTTTTGAATTTCTACAATACGCTTTTCCACATTTTCAATCACGTCGCCTGGGCTTTCGCCTTTCAGCATTAAAATTTGTCCACCTACGGATTCGTGACCGTCTTGGGTAAATGCACCATAACGCACTTGGTTTCCGTAGCCCACTTTTTCGGCAACGTCCCTTACCAAGACAGGGCTTCCATTTTGAGTGGTCACAACCGTGTTTTCCAAATCGGCGATACTTCGAGCCAGCCCTTCGCCACGGATAAAATTGGCTTGGTGGTTTTTTTCAATGTAAGCACCACCGGTATTAGCATTGTTCACTTTAAGAGCTTCAAAAACCTGATTCATTGTAATGCCAAAACTTTTTAGTTTATCAGGATTTATGGCAACTTCATATTGTTTTACATAACCTCCAAAAGCATTGACCTCGACTACGCCTGGCACTAAAGCCATTTGGCGTTTTACAATCCAATCTTGGATGGTACGAAGCTCCATTGCGTCATATTTGTCTTCATAGCCTTCTGTCACTTTTAAGGTATATTGAAAAATTTCGCCCAGACCTGTTGTTATGGGTGCCATAAAAGGTGTGCCAAAACCTTCGGGGATTTCTCCGGCAACTTCGGTTAATTTCTCCTGTACCAATTGCCGTGGCAGATAAGTGCCTGCCTCGTCCTTAAAAACAATGGTAACCACGGACAGCCCAAAACGGGATACTGAACGCAGCTCGATGACGTCAGGAAGATTGGCCATTGCCAATTCTACGGGATAGGTAACAAATTGTTCTATATCTTCTGTCCCCAAGTTTGGGGCCACGGTTATTACCTGTACTTGGTTGTTTGTTATATCGGGTACAGAACCCAAGTTTATAGTGGCCATAGACCAAATGCCCGTACCAACAAGTGCCACTATAAATAAGCCAATAATAAATTTATTATTAATGGAAAATGAAATGATTTTGTTAATCATAGAAAATGTATTAATTCAGTTTAAAACTTACGATGCGAATAGATGCAACGCATTTATAAAGCAATGCCTATCTTGAGAAGCATCACGTTAGGATATAGCTATCCTTAAAAAAACTGAATTATACTCGCGGGGGTTGGAAGAGAGATTCCAGATATCTGGAATATAAGTTAACTGTATATAAATTGAACGGCTCTTTATCTTCAAACTTTAGTCGATTGATTAGGGCCGAATTGTTGTTCGTAATAAATAACACTAAAGGATGACAACATTGATGATGGGAATGAACTGGTGTATTCTCCTTATCTGGGTTATTATGATGCCCTTCATTTTTTGCATCATTGTCAATGTAATCTTCAACTACATATTCAAGGAAAGAGTCGCCATACATTTTATGGTCTTGATAATGGGTAATGATGTTTGAAATTTCTTTTATTGGTCCACAAAAGTCCATATCAAGGCTAATTCCCTGAAAAAAGAATAAAATAGACATTGATATGGAAACAAATATTTTCATATAATTTATACAAATATACAAATTATTGAATGCAATGGTTGTGCAAAGAAAAAAGGCTTCGGATTATAAAAACCATAAGGTTTCTTGACCAAAAGGTGGTATTTCCTTGCTTTCAAAACGAGGTGCTATTTCTGCAACCATTTCAGGATATTTAATTGTTATTGGTACGTTTTGTTGACGTAAGGATTTCCAATATAGCCTACTAAATTGATACACTTGCTCTATTAGCTTTCTAATCATTTTACTATCATTTAAAGCCTCTGGTGTAGGACTTGATATTTTAAGTTTTATTGGAAATGAATAACTTGAATGACTTGGGTATTTTACAGTATTGTTATACCTCAAATTATTAAAGAGTAAATATTTATATTCTCCTTTAGGGCCAATATTTATATATGTGCCACTCATTGGAATTAACTCACCATTCCAATTTTGGTCAAAAGCAATAATATCTTGTGATTTAGTTTTATTAATATTAAGAACAAAAAGAGGACAAGGCAATTGAAGTTTATCCATCATTTCTAAAACAGGTTGTATTTCTTCATCCTTCATATCCTTATAAAAGTGAATCACTATTTTTTCGGGTGACTTATTCGTTGGAACATATTGCCAAATAGCATCACTTAAAGCATTGCCTAATTGTTTAACATCTGATTTACTGAAATAATGAAATTCATTGAACCTTCCATTGTTTTTAAAACTGAATGCACTTGCTACATAACGAATGTTTTCTTCGGTATTTTTAAAAGCACCAACACCAATTACCAATTCATTTTTTGGTTTTACATTAAGTTGCCAAGGTGTACCATCTAATTTTGCTAATAAGGCTAATGATATATTGGTTAAATCGTAAATAAATTTATGTTGGTTTCTTCTAAATCTATCAAACTCTATTACTTGAGATATTATTCTTTTATATAATAGCTGTTCTTTAACCTTGTAATACACTAACTTTTTTTCAAGATTAGGTTCGTGCTTGTTAAAAGGGCTTAAATAAATAGCAACGTAATTAATGTTAGGGTCTGATTTAAAGTCTTTTATACCTTGTGAAATTTGAGGTAATGGATTTTCTAAATCATCAAATACTATATTGACATCATTATCGAAATGTGCTAAAACACCTGCATAAATGTTTAAACCTTTATACCAACTTGTACCATCTTCCAATAATTTTTGCAATGCTTCTACTTCTTTAGCATAACTTGTATGATGTATAAAGAAGAAATGCACATTATCTAACTGACAAGGATTTAAAGGTTTTAAGTTCTTAAAATCTATTTTGGGATTTCTACCAACACCATTTTGGAACACTAAATCATTACTTTCATCAGTTACTTCACCAATGCGATTTATTTCTACTGGCAGGTAATCATCATTATTTACAGGGATAACTTTCTTAAATTCATCACTTAAAATGAAATGTTGAATAAACTTATCAATTTTGTTTTTGTACCCAATATATTTATTGGAATCATCTTTGGGTTCTGGTTTAATTTTAAACGCATTAGGTAAATCGTTATTCAAAATGGCAAAAGCCTTTGTGTTATCATCAATAAATTCCTTTTCCTTATGATATTTTAATAACCTCATTTTATATACAACTTTATTAAGATTTGTTGTTGAGGTATGTTTTATAATTTCAGAAATAGGTTTTTTAAACACTTTGGCCATACCATCATAAGAAATAACTAACTCACCATATTCACTAACTTCTTTAATTTGTACTTTGACAGTAAACTTATAATACTGTGCAAAACTTTTATTTTGATATGATCTATTACCTATCCAAATTTGATTATCATTCACAAAGTTTTGACCAACAAGTTTTTTAATGCTATTAAAGAATTTTTTGATACGCCAATTATAATAGTGTTTAATTAAGTCGGTTGGTTGTTCCTTTAGATTGAGTGATAAGGGATGATAGCCTTCTTTTTCGTAAATAAACGATGTGTATATGAAATCAGGGTTTTCTTCTTTTATACCAGGAAACAATTCTTCAATATTGGTTGGAAACTTTGTTTTATAGAGCTTTTGAGCATTACCAATTTTCTCTTTACTTAAATAAAAAGTTATTGGTTTGTCTGGTAAATCAAACGTTATGATATTGAAATAAAGTTCCTGACTCATAATACTTGGGTTTATTAATTCTACTTCTTGCTCAATCTATTAATTTTTTGTTCTACAATTTTGAGGATTTCCGTAATGTTTTTTTCTTCTTTTAACATAAAGACAATTTTATCTGCTAACCAATATTGAAGTAATTCGCTTTTGTTTTGCTTTAATGCTTTAGCTAATGCTTCAACTTGTTCTTTACGAGCTATACGAGTACCACGTTCAATTTTACTTAAAAGTGCCGTATCAATATTCATTTGAGATGCAACCTCTCTTAATAGTAATTGTTGTTCCTCTCGTATTTCTCTGATGTATTCGCCAAATGTCATTTTGGGGATATTTTGACTTGTCAATATTTGTCTAATGTAAGAAAAAGAAAATAAGAACTAACAAAAAGATATTAACAATTATAAACAGGAAATGAGGAAGTTAAGGATTTGAGGATATAAAGTATTTTTATAAATCCTCGTTTCCTTAAAATCCTCAAAATCCTTATTGTGCTTTTGTGGGATTTGTATAATTGTTATGTGCTTCCCTATGTATTAGACCAGCATCAACAAATTTAGTAATATAGCCTTCTGCTGTTTTATGAGGAATCTTGTTTTTGTCGGCTATATTTAGGTAATCTTGTCTTGAAAATTGATAAGGTAGTGCTTCTAAAAAACGTTCTTTACGATTGGCTCTTTTTACTTCTTTTTGTTCGATAGGTAAATCGTTAAACACCTTACTACTGTGCTTTACTAATACGCTTATCATTTCCAATGTATTTTCAAAATCTATATCCTCACAATATCTTACTTGGTTTACATCACCATCTTCCATAATGCGAAATACAGAAAACAACATTATAATTCTAAATGCTATTAACCCCAAACGTCTAACAGTTGCTATATAGTCATCGGGTTGAAGATTGAGGTATTTGGTTTGAAGCTTCTCAAAAAACACATTAAACTTTTGTTGTTGCTCGGTTGTTAGCCTTACTTCAATATCAGGATTGTTTTTTAGGGTTTTGTATAACCCAAAAAATTCTTTTCCTAATTGGTCGTAATATTCATCTAAACCATTGGTTGTATCAGTTTGAAAAACGTTCTTCCAAGTAGGTTTGATATTCATATAATAAAACATAAAACGACTAAACAAGCCATTTTCAGCACTTGGAACCAATGCCTGAATCTGCTTTGGTGTACCAGACAACACCGTTGACAAACAAGGTCTTTCAATATCTACATACTCTCTGTCCGTTCTACGATAGTAACTAATGGTTTCGTGGTGGAATGCTTTACGAAAACCATCGGAATAATTACCGTAATCACTTTTAAAAGCTTGTGCTAAAGTATCTCCTTCGGTTTCAAAAATTAACCCTCTACCTTCATTATCCGATATTAATTGATAAACACCTGTTACACTATTGTTAGCCGGAATAAACAACATTCTTTCAGGTGGTTTACTCGGTTTTTCCATAGTTTCACTTTTGCCCTTATTCATATTATAAGTAGCCATTTCAACCTGATGCTGTTGTTTTAAGGTTTTGGATTGTTCGCGTTTTTGTTTGTGAACAGGATTTACCAAATTTTTAATTTGGTTTAATCTTCCTTTCCCTGCTGAAGCTGGTGCTGTAACAAATAAATACAAGTTGCTAAACACTTTACGTTGGTCGTACACACCAAACAATTTAGGGAAACAAGCACTAAACGCTGTTAATGCACCCAACAACAAAATATCACGTTCTTCATTACTGCTTGATGGTTGTACCACTTGTTGCAAAAATGTTGGGATGTTGTTGTAAACTGTTGTTGGTATTGTTGGCAACGGTTGTTTTTCTTCCTCTGGCTGTTGCAATACTTCAACAACTTGTTGTTGCTGTTTTGGTTTAATACCAACTTGATGCAAATGGTGGTATAAGGTTGCTATACTTATACCGTGCCCTTTTGCTTGTAAGCATTTATTATACTGTTCGTCGCATTCTTTATAGTCGTAACCTGAATAATTTCTGCTAATTCTATGGTAGTAATCACGTCCAGCTTCACCGTATTCCTCTGAAATAGCAAAACCAATATCACGCCATTTTTCATAAGTATCTGTAATATCGATACCTGATTGTTCTAAAGTACTGATATATGTTTCAATATCATTGGCAACAACCGTTGTTGGGTTGTTGTTGATTGGTTTTTTAGGCACTTCTTTTTGCTCTGGAACAGCTAACCAATCTTTCGGGTTGAATATCTTTGTCATATCTTTTGATGTCTTTTATGTAGGTATGCCAATGGATCGTGGGATAAAAAACACGCTCTGGAAATGTCTTTACCTGATTGGTCAACCTCAATGTTATATGTATGTTTTATGTAATTGGCCACCGCAATAAAATATTCGTTGTGTGGCACTTTAGATACATCGATTCTAATTATCCATTTTAAACCTTCTCCTGAAGGTGATGTGAACAACAATTCGGTTTCAAAATATACATCATTTAATAATTGTTGTTTTAGTTCTTCAAGATTCTGCAAATGGTCAAAATCGATTGTTAATAGTGATGAATGCTCAATTAAGCTATCATCATTTCGTTTAGAAAACACACCTGAAAATGTTACATAATCAAAATGATTTGCTTTAAATTTTCGTGCTTCTTTAGGGTCTTTAATCGCTCTAAATTGCTCTGTGATACTTTTATACTTATCGCTTGTAATACGCTCAAATATTTGATGTAATCTTACTTTTTCAGTTGGAAACACATTTCTAATTGGTGCTCTGTAAAAACTGCTGTAAGCATACCAAGTATCATCAGGTGCATCTAACCAGGATAATTCATCTTCTTTTTTAACTTCAAAATTTAGATGCAGTACCTCATTGATTTTTAGTAACAATTCTTCTTCATTAATGATTTTAAAATGATAGGATGCAAAATCGAATACATCACCTTTAAAATCGGTTAATTCTGTGTCGTAATGCATTGCCTTATTTTCAACAACATTAATTTGTAATGTTGATTTACCACCGTTAAAAGGGTTTTGGGTTATCCCACAGTCCCTTCCTTTTAAGGAAAGGACTGTTGTTTTAGGATAATACTGCCTTAATACATAAGCATAAATATTTAACCCGTAATGCGTTTTCTTTAAAATGCTTTCTTTACTTATTTCCATCGCATTTAAAATTTGGGTTATAATAATTGCTTTGTAATAGTTCCTCTATATCAGATACTTTGTAATAAAATTTACCTTGTATCTTGCTATATGGAATCGTGCCATTTGAACGGAATGTTTGCAATGTACGTTGGCTAATATGTAGCGTTTGCATTACGTCCTGATTGTCAATCCACATATCTTTTAAGCGTTCTGCTCTCGTAGCTCTTATTAATTCGATACGTGCTTTTAAATCCTTAATCTCTTGTGAGAGTGCCAAGAGTAAATCGATGATTTCAGTCATAACTAAATCCTTCCTTTTTCGATTAAGTAATTAGCTGCCTGTTGCTCGATTTCGTCCTGGGAATCCATACGGTTACGCAGTAACCATTGGTCTAACTCCTGACGTTGGAAATAGATTTTTTTACCATTCGGTTTATAGTGTGGAATGGCTCCCGTACTTGTAAGTTTATACAAGTGCGATTGTGATAGTTCTAAATACTTGCAAGTTTCATTGAAGTTCAATACTTGCTTTTGCAACGTTTGTTGTTCTATTAACAACTTTTCGATGCTTTCTAAACGTTCTATAATTTTAACGTCCATCTTTTTATAATTTTAATTTAAAAATGGACTTCTGCGCAAAAGTCATCCTTGATTGTCAAGGACATAGCAAATATGGAAAAAGGTGTTTGGTATAATAGAAAAGAGAAAAAATGGTATTATTAAACCATTGTAAAACAATAAGTTATATTGTTTTTGGTATTATCTATTTGGTATTAAATAGAGAAAATACCACTTTTTAAAAGTGAAGTTTTATTTGATTTGGTCAAGCCAAAAATTGGCATCAACTAATTTTTGATAGGCTCTTTTTTTAGCACCTAAAAAATTACGATATTCTTTATCGGCATTACTACCTGGTCCATAACGATGAGCAAAAAATTTATGAATATGTTTACGCTCTATTTTTTTTGATGGTTTATCTTCAAAAAATATCCTTTCATTAAAGTATTTTGCTTCCGTTAGTTTTACCATAAAAGCTGCAAGTAATATTTTTTTGCCCCTTTTTTTAGTATAATTATATTTATCATCAATGATACCTTTTTCATTTAACAACTCCTCTAATTTTGCAAATTCCCTTTGTTTAGTCTTGTTAATAAGTTCGTTATAGGATAAGACATCATTGTTTTCCTCTCTAAAATCACCTTGTATAGCGTTGAAAATTGAACTTTGTTTTACTTGTTTTCTAACAGTTTTTATTTCTGCACCGGAATAGGATTTTACAATTAACTCTTCAGGTGGTTCTTCATTAAAAAATACTTCGTGTAATTCTTCGATAGTATAAATTTCAGTATCACTTAATTCTGAAAATCGTTCTTGAAGTTCCATAAAAAGCATCATCGCATTAGCCTTTAAAAATGAAATAATATAAGCTTCATCTGATTTATCGTTTTGAATTGGCTTTAAGTATAAGGTTTCGTCAAGATCGTTATCAGAAACATAGTTACTAATTTGGTTTAGGTAATTTTTGATACGGTTATATTCTTTATCATACAAGAAAGATAAATGACCTGGTGTAGTATTGATTTCAAGTGCATCATTGATTTGATTAAAATTTTTGATGTACTCGGTTTCAATTAACTTTAAATAGTATTTACGCCTGTTAGAATACGCCTTTTTGAAGTCAATTTCATATTTAGGCGTTGTATTGAGGTATTGCTTTTTAAAGCCTTTTAAAAGCTCTTTAAATTGGTTTTCGGTTCTTTTATCATCAGTAACCTTTTCCACATACAGTAAGTCGATAAATAGGTCTTTAGCCATTTGGGTTAAGGTTTATTCTGTACGCTGCTTGTTTCTTTTTGTCGTCAATTACTTTAGCGTAAATTTGAGTTGTTTTTAAGTTCTTATGACCTAACATTTTTGATACTGTATAAATATCAGTACCTAAAGTTAGCTGCAATGTAGCAAATGAATGTCGCGCACAATGGAACGTGATATTCTTTTTAATTTCTGCATCTCCAACCCAATCTTTTAATAGGTCATAGTTTCTCTGAACATTATTTATATTCTCGAAAACTTTTTGAGTTGGTTCGCCTTTTTCTCCTAACAATTCAAATGCTTGTTCGGAAATTGGTAAGGTTTCAGCTCCTTTAGTTTTCTTTTGCTTAAATCTAATAAAATTCCCGTAACTTTCTGAATATTGGATTTCTGACCATTGTAGCTTTGTAATATCCGACCAACGCAAACCTGTAAGGCAAGAGAAAAGAAACGCATTTTTTAATTGTGGGTGTTTGCTATCTGTACTAAAAAGCTTTCTAACTTCTTCTAAAGTTAAAAATTCCATATGTGTATCTTCTTCTTTGAAGTTTTCAACATAAATTGCAGGATTGTATTGTATTACCTTTTCTTTAACCGCTTGACGTAATACCGCCAATAACTTTTTAAAATATGCAGATTTAGTATTTTGGCTTAATTCTCGTTTACTTCTAGAAAGTGCCTTTTTATCTAAATACTCTTTAAAACCTTCAACCCATTCTTCATCAATTCTTTCAAAAGAAATACCACTAGGATAATAAGCTTTTAAATGCTTTAAAGTACTATTCCATACTGCTAAATTTCCCTTGCTTTCTGAACGTCTTTCAATCCATTGTTCTAAATACACAAAGAAGTTCCCTTGTTTCTTTTCCTTATTCTCAAAGCCATAAATATTATTTTGAATTTCTAGATGCCTTTTAGCTCTGATGCTTTCGGCAAGTTGCAAGATTTTCTTATTCTCTAATTTCTGCGCTTTGGTTAAGGACCCTTTATCGGGTTCTGGTGTTAAATATAATTTCAAGTACTCGTATTTACGATTACCGTTTTCGTAATAATCAAGATATAAACTAATTCGTTTCCCTTTTCTGCGTTGGCGTAAAGTAACTTTCATTTTCCTTATATTTACTGTGTTAAACGATGTGTTGTATTACTGTTAAATGGGCAACAATACGGCAACAAATATAAGCAAAAAAGGGTAGTTTGGCAACAAAAAAGAATACCAAAAACCCTATAAAACAATGATTAATAGGTAGATAACAAATAAAAGAAAGATAATGAATTTCCTAAGGGAATCTCCAAATTACTAAACCCAACAGCGCATATACAAAATAGCTAGAGTTTTTTTTATAACCAATATTTTTTGTTTCTTTATAAAACTATAGCAAACACAAAAGATCCGTAGATTTATACGCTACTTTGCATATACGGCTACGTTGTGCATAATGCGAAAATCGTGCTAAAATTTAACATTTGAACAAAAAAAGCCAACCCACAAACAGCACATTTGTTTTTTTTTCAACACATAAGCCAACTCTGAAAAAACAAAAGAGCAGTTTATTTGCCAACGCTCAAATTGATGCTAATATTAAACTGAAAAAAAAATGAGTTGTTCATAACAAAAAAACAATATATTCGTTAAATAGGTATTGTCTAGTTGTTGACAATCTCATTTATCAATAATAAATAATAATAAAATGAAAAAAGTTATTGCGGCATTAATTGTAATGATTGTAAGTATAAATACAATAATTGCTCAAGAATGGCAAACAGATATTAACGTTGCAAAAGAAATTGCATCAAAAGAAAGTAAACCCATAATATTAGTATTTCAAGGTTCAGATTGGTGTGCACCTTGTATTAAACTTGACAGAGAAATTTGGAGCACAGAAACTTTTAAAAAGTATGCAAAAGATAATTATGTTATGCTAAAGGCAGATTTTCCTAGAAGAAAGAAAAACATATTGTCAGAAAAACAAACAAAAGCGAATGCATTACTTGCAGAAAAATACAATAAACAAGGTTTTTTTCCTTTTGTTGTAGTACTTGACTCTAATGGCCAAGTGTTAGGAGAAAGTAGTTATAAAAAGACTACACCAGAAAATTATATTAAAGAATTAAACGCTTTTACAAAGTAATTTGAAACATATAATCACTTTATTATTTTTATTCTCAATAATGGGTTGTACAGCACAACAACCATATAAGAGAACACTCAAATTAATGGGTAGTCGATTTGACATTACTGTTGTTGCAAACGATTCTATAAAAGCAAACATATATATCGATACTGCTGTTGCAGAAATATCAAGAATTGAAAATTTAATTTCATCTTGGGATAATACTTCTCAAACATCCGAAATTAATCGCAATGCAGGAATTAAACCTGTGAAAGTTGACAAAGAATTGTTTGATTTAATTGAAAGAGCAATAGGCATTTCAAAATTGACTGATGGTGCTTTTGACATTAGCTATGCTTCAATGGACAGAATTTGGAAGTTTGATGGCAGTATGGCCAAAATGCCTTCAAAAGAGGAAATAACAGCTTCAGTAGAAAAAGTTGGCTATCAAAACATAGTTTTAGATAAAATGAATAGTACAATCTTTCTTAAATTAGAAGGAATGAAAATAGGTTTTGGTGCTATTGGAAAAGGATATGCAGCTGATATGGCAAAAAATCTACTTATTTCAAAAGGTGTACCTTCTGGAATTATTAATGCTTCTGGAGATATGAATACTTGGGGAAAACAACCTAATGGTAATGAATGGAAAGTAGCCATCACAAATCCAATGGATAAAAATAAAGTCTTTGCATTATTACCAATTACAAATGGAGCTGTAGTTACTTCTGGAAATTATGAAAAATATGTAAATTTTAATGGCAAACGATACACACATATTATTGACCCAAGAACTGGATATCCTTCTACCGGAATTATAAGTGTAACCGTATTTGCACCAAAAGCAGAATTGGCAGATGCACTTGCAACTTCAGTATTTGTTATGGGAAAAGAAGCTGGTTTAGACCGCATTAATCAATTACCAAAAATAGAATGTATTATCATTGATGATAAAGGAAATATCACGAAATCAAAGAATATAGAAATAGATAAGTTATGATTAAAAAATTTATATGTGCTACATTAATTACTACTTGTCTTAGTAGTTGCGTTGTAGTTAAAGAATACGAAAAAGTAAATATAAATGACCCAGATATGGCATTGGCAGACAAGAAAGCTGACCGAAATGTTTCCACGATGCATTCATATCGTGAAGCTGCTGTAGGAGCAAATGGAGGGAAAACTGGAGGAGGCTGTGGCTGTAACTAATAAAACAAGAAAGTTGAAAAAATTTATTTTGATATTATGCGTATTTGCTTTTGTTAAATCTTATTCGCAAACAGAACAAGACTCGACAAAAGTTTATAAAAAACGTGTATTAGAAACTACAGAAGTAGATTTTCTAACAAGTTACTACTCGCAAGATGGAGATAATGCTGCGGTAAGTGGCGGAATAGGCACTGAAGAATTAACAGATGTTACAGGAACCTTTGTAGTTTCAATACCTTTAAATGATGATGATGTTCTAACCATTGACGCTGGAGTTTCTGCTTACACATCAGCATCTTCAAGTAACGTTGGACCTTTTGATGATGGGCCAGCAGACCCATTTCAAGCATCTTCTGGCGCATCAAGTAGCGACCTTTGGGCAAATTTAACAGGAAGTTATAGTCATAGTTCTGACGATAGAAATGATATTTGGTCTGCAAAAATATCTATTTCATCAGAATACGATTATTTTTCAGCTGGTGTTGGTGGTAGTTACACAAAATTATTTAATGAGAAGAATACAGAATTAAGTGTAAATGCAAATGTTTATATTGATACTTGGAACGCCATTTACCCAACCGAATTAAGACCATTCGGAGAAAATGGCAATGGTTTAAATGATAATTTGTTTACTCAAAATACAATTACAGGAAACACAAATTACAATCCTAGATTTAGTGAATTTAAAGATGAAGGTCGTAATTCTTATTCTTTAGGATTTGGCTTCTCTCAAATTCTTCATAAAAATGTGCAAGGTTCTTTAGCACTAGATTTTGTAAAACAAGATGGATTATTATCTACACCATTTCAAAGAGTTTATTTTAGCGATGTTGCAGATTCATTCATAGATAATTTTCAACTTGCAGATGCAGTTGAGCGTTTACCAGATTCAAGATTTAAAGTAGCTGTTGGTGGTCGTTTAAATTGGTATTTAAATGAAACATTTACAGTAAGAACATTCTATCGCTATTATTTTGATGATTGGGGAATATCTTCACATACAGCAAGTATTGAAGTGCCAATTAAAATTACTGATAAGTTTACTTTGTATCCATCTTACAGATTTTATAATCAAACAGCAGCCGATTATTTTAGACCTTATGAAAGTACTTTATCTACCGATGACTTTTATACTTCTGATTATGACCTTTCCGAATATTCTGCTAACCAAATTGGTTTTGGAGTGTCGTACACAGATATTTTCGCAAAGGCACATATTTGGAAACTAGGTCTAAAAAGTATTGACTTAAAATTTTATCAGTACGATAGAGATACATCTTTTAGTTCTAATATTGTTACAGCAGGATTTAAGTTTGTAATGGATTAATGGAAATTTGTTTGTTTCAAGCCAACACTAAAAAGCCATACACATTTGCAATTCGCATCATCCAACACTACACCAAAAATTGCAAAAGAGTATGTCTCGCCAACGCACACATTAGAACTAAATAACAAACATCGGAAAACCAAGCTGAATTTGAAAAGCACTATGCACAACAACGTATATGGCTCATAGCTAATTAGTTGCTTAATTCAAAGTTAAGGCATATTTGAAAAGTCGCCAAATTTTTAAATTTGACGATTTCCAATAAATAAGATAAATAGTAAAATTTAAAAATCTGGCTTGTGCTCAATCCGAAAATAATTTCATAATTTGCACGCTACTTTGCATATACGGCTACGTTCTACGCAATTTGAAAAACATCGAATTAAAAAATATAATTGAGGAAGTTTTTAAAAAAGAGAAGAAGAATAAATTCACTTTTTTGACTGGAGCTGGAATATCATCTGATAGTGGAATTCCTACTTACCGAGGTTCTGATGGAATTTGGGTTAAAGGAACAAAGTTTCATAAACCTGAAAAGTTTGGAACTTTTGAATATTTCCATAAAAACCCTGAAGAAGTTTGGCAATACACACTTTTCAGAAAACGGATGTTAGAAAACGCAGAACCAAATCAAAGCCACGAAATAATTGCCGATATTGAAAATGAATTAAAAGATAGGTTTCAGTTAATAACTCAAAATGTCGATAATCTTCACAGGCGTGCAGGAAATGAAAGACTCTTCGAAATACATGGGAATTATCGTGAAATAAAATGTTCTGGAGCTTGCAGTGAAATAAGACCAATGCCAACAGAATTAAAAAGCAAAGAACTTACGGAAGGTATAACGCAGAAGGAAATTGACGCTTTAAAATGTCCGAATTGTGGTGCCTGGATGCGTGCAAATATTTTATGGTTTGATGAATATTATGATGAGAAGACCAATAAAGTAGATAGTTCGTTAAGAGTTGCTAAAAATACAGGAGTATTATTTGTAGTAGGAACTTCTGGAGCTACCAATTTACCAATGCGTATAGCGGAAACGACAATACAATATGGAGGATATGTTGTTGACATTAATTTAGAAGACAATTCATTTTCTAATTATTTGTCCACCAAAAAGAATAAACTGATTTTACGTGGAAAAAGTATTGATTTTTTGCCTGAAATCAAGCATCAGATAAAAAACTGCGTAGAACAACGTGTATAACTAATTGCTGGTGATAGATTACTCGGAAAATCCTACGGATTTTCCTCTGGTTCGTGTTCTTTTTGCTAACTTAGTGCGAGCCAACGCAACTAGCCATAACACGAACACGTTGTAAGCAATTAAAGGAAAACCCGTGAAAAATAGAATATTCCTACTTATTATTATTGTTCTGATTTCCAATTCTTGTGGAATATTTAAAACGCATCATAAAGATAAATTGATTGATTTTGAGAACAATTCGTTAACTAACGAATCTCTAAAATTAAACGGATATTATTTTGCAGAATTTGAGCTCGAATATGGAGAAAACGAACCACCTTTTATAGACGATTACATAAAAAAGACTGGAATAAATAAAATAAAATATCTGTCTGTATTTTTTATTTACGAAGACGGTTTTGTAATTAATATTGGAGGAATAAACGGACTTTCACGTTATTATTGTGCTGAAAAGGAAAATTATGAAAACACCTATGAAAGTGCTCATAAAACAATTGAATTGATGCTCGAATCTCAAAATTCAACTGAAAAAAGAACTAAACGCATTTGTGGGTTTAGTCCTGACGATATTGGTAGTAAAGGTTTAGTTCAAATTGACAAGGAAAAAATTAAAATTCAACTTTACCGAATTGAGATGCAAAACCCAACCAAAGATTCTTTCAATTCAGCTTATTTATACGAATTAAATGGAACAATAAAATCTGACTCAAGTTTTGTAATGAAAAGCGAAATGGAATTCAGAACTAAAGAAATAACATCTGAAAACCAAGTGTTTGAATTTAGACAGACTGAACAGAAACCGAACATTGAAAATTATTTTAAAAAGAATAAGAACCGATTTAAATAACTGCTTACAACACCGTGTATAATTAATTGCTTTGGTCGTTGCTTATTTGGAAAATTCCTTCGGAATTTTCTCGCGTTCGTTTTTGTTTACTAAATTAGTTGCTTAAACACACAACTAACCATACACAAAACCGTTAGCACACATTTGAAAAACCATCGAAATATGAAATTAAAAAACTTAACACTGATTTTACTATTATCTATTGTAACAATTAGTTGCAATGAAGATAATGAATCGGAACAACAACCTGAACCTGAAGTTTTCCTTTGTTGTGGAGAAAATCCATTTGAATTGGAAAATATTGACAATCTTGACCAAAGCGCAGGTGAATTAAATGTAGTTCCAATATTCACACCAAATGGTGATGGATATCATGATACATTTTGGATTGAAAATATTGATTTATATCCAAATAACTCCCTCACACTTTATGACATAAATGACAATGTAGTTTTTACAATAGACAATTATGGAATTAATAATCTTTATGGTGGATTTTTGAATATTGAAAATGGAACTTTGAAATACAAAATAGTCATTGAAAATGAACAAACCTTTGTTGAATTTGGGTACGTCTGTGTTGTAACTGGAATTGGTGAAAGTGACGATGATTTTAGCTTTTATAATGAGTGTTCATTAGAGGCTGGATATTTTGATCCACTAATTGGAAATTAAAAACGTGTGCTAACAACGTATATAAAAAATTGCTTATTTTCAGCTTAACCAATGTGAGTTGCTTTGTTTGCTTACGTCTGATTTTCCTTCGGAAAATCGCCGAAAACAAACACGCAACTTTCCATATACAAAAACGTTAGTAACAATAGCTCCGAATGTACTTTCCTGAAATAGGTTGACTAAAAATTAAACCTTTTAGTACTACACCTAATGAAAGACAAAAAACAACACT
>NZ_JBODQC010000015.1:0-29554 GCF_050617655.1 Psychroserpens mesophilus
GCGTGTGGAGAAGGAGTTGACTTATCCTTTACATTATTAGCAAGTGATGCTTGTAATCCAAATGGAGTAAGTTGTACGTCAATGTTTAGAGTTGCAGCATCAGATGACTTACAATTAGTTGGTTCTTGTCCAACAGATAATGAAGTAGATGGATGTTCAACTAATGCAGAGATAACTGCCGCATTCGATATTTGGAAAGCAGCAATATTAGCGAACTTTAGTGCAACAGGAGGTTGTAATGCAGCAGTAGAATATTCTACAGATGTATCATCTTTACAAGCGCCAACACAGTGTGGTAGCACAGATCAGGTAGTTTCGGTAAGTGTTATAGCTAAGGATGATTGTAGAGAAACAACAGCAACCACCTGTAGCTTTACCGTTAAAGCTTTTGAATCTACATTAGACGTTACAGCA
This sequence comes from Psychroserpens mesophilus, assembly GCF_050617655.1. GTDB lineage: Bacteria > Bacteroidota > Bacteroidia > Flavobacteriales > Flavobacteriaceae > Psychroserpens > Psychroserpens mesophilus_A. The sequence continues at coordinate 415 of NZ_JBODQC010000015.1, forward strand.
GTAGCAAATGAGAGTTATGAATCGTGTGATTATGCAACTCAAACGGAGTTAGATGCGGCTTTTCAAACCTTCTTAGATAAGTTTGGTTATACAGGAGGCTGTGATGCATCAGGACAATTATCAAGTGCTTATAGTGCTCCAGGCTTATGTGCTGGAGGAACCGTTAATGTGACTTATAATGTTACAGATTTATGTGAGAATGCTAGTGAAACAGCTAGTTTTACAATTACACCATCAACAGCATTAGAGGTAAATTGTCCAACAGGCATTAGTTTAGATTCAGCATCAACACAACAAGAGATTCAAGATGCTTATGATGCTTGGAAATTAGGATTCACATATACAGGAGGTTGTGACGCAACAGATAACTTAGGAAGCTTCCCAAGCTTACCAAGTTATGATTGTGATACTAGAATTAACTTAACATTTGATTATATTGCAACAGACCGTTGTAATCCAAATGGCGTAAGTTGTAGTTCTACTTTTAGTGTAGAAGGACGTGAACCAGTTGACGCTGGAGAAAATGGGACACTTACAATTTGTGAAAACGGAACAGTTACTGCTGAAGAATTATTTGAAGCTTTAGGAGGAAATCCGGATGAAGGTGGAACCTGGAGTCCAGAATTAGGTGGAGCAAATGTATATACGTACACAGTTCAAGGTACTGATCCTTGTCCTGACGCTACAGCAACTGTAACAGTTGATGAATTGAATTTGGAAATTTTAGCAAGTGAACCAGTTTGTGATGAAAATATTGGAACCTATACTGTAAATGTTCAAGTCTCTGAAGGTGTAGTGTCAAGTACTTCAGGAACTCCAGTTGATAACGGAGGAGGCTCTTGGACTATCATTAATATACCAACAGATAACAACATTGTTGTAACCACAACATCAACAGTTTCTAATGATGTTGAATGTACCAATTCTGTTGAAGTAATCTCTCCAGATTGTATTTGTATTGAACTAGAAGTATCATACACAGATGTCACATGTTTTGGATTAAATGATGGAACGATAGTAATAGATTATGTAACTGAAGGAGCAATGGTTACTGTAAATGGAGAGCTATATGATTCAGAATTACTTTATGTTCCAGGGACTTATACAGTTGTCGCTTATTTTGAAGATAATGATGATGAGGATTGTGTTATTTCTCAGGAGATTACTATAGTTGAGCCAGTTTTAGTCGACGTACAGGTTAGCCATACAGATGTAACTTGTTATGGAGCTGACGATGGCACTATAACAATAGAAAGCTTAAGTGAAGGTGCGTATTATACTATTAAGTTAAATGGAATAGGCCCAGATTTAAGTGGACAAGACTATTTTGCTCCAGGAACCTATGTTGTAGAAGCAAGATTAATTGATGCTGCTTCTTCTAGAATGAGTTCTGATAGTAAAAAGAATCTATCTGAAAGGTCTCAAAACCCATGTGTTGATGGTAGATTAGTTGTAATTGAACAGCCTAATCAACTGATTTGTAAAATCCAGAAATCCTATAAAGGAAGCGAGATAAGATGCAGTGATAGAACGAACAACAGTCTTACTGTTGCTCATATGGGAGGCGTTGGTCCTTACAGCTATTCATGGTCAATGGACAAATCTGCTTTTAGTGGAATATGGCAGATTTTATCTGGTGCTGAAGATCAAACAATGACGTTTATTCCAGGCATGCAAAGTGCTACATTTACTGTTGAAATTACTGATGCTAATGGATGTACTACAACATGTGATATGACATTAAACTCGACCTGTACAAAAGAAGATTATTATAATTTCTTCTCTCGGGCAGCAGAATTTGATTTTGAAATGTTTCCAAATCCAACAAAAGGGATGTTGACCATTAAGCCTAATAAATGGTCAGGTAACAGCGCAGCTGTAGAACTTTATGATTTAGTTGGAACTAAGATTCTTAATCAATCATTCAGTAAGTTAAAAGATAAGGAAATCAATATTAATCTTTCTGGCTTAGCAAGTCAAATCTATTACTTAAAAGTGATTACTAAAGACGGAATTAAAATTAAAAAAGTTGTATTAGATAAATAACCAACCAGATGTATTGATTTTTAGCAACTTTCAGCGCCTTTAATCTGTAAAAGATTGGAGGCGTTGTTTTTTTATTTTGCAAAAAGTTGATTGATGTCTTTAAAAGCTTTAAACTCTAGTGCATTTCCTGCTGGATCTAAAAAAAACATGGTTGCTTGCTCTCCTGTTTGCCCTTTAAACCTAATGTATGGTTCAATAATAAATTGAACTCCTTTGCTTTTTAGTGATTTTGAAAATGCTTCAAAGGCTTGCCAAGGTAGTACTACGCCATAATGTGGCACAGGAACTGATTTTCCATCGACTGCATTGGTGTGCAGTTTTTCTTCAGATTTTGGTTGGTAATGAATCACTAATTGATGTCCAAATAAATTAAAATCTACCCAATGAGCACTACTTCGGCCTTCTTCACAATTAATGATATCTCTGTAAAATGTTCTGCATTCTTCAAGATTGTGAACAGGAATAGCAATGTGAAAAGGAGAAATGGTCGACATAAATTAATTATTACGTTAAGAATCGAAATTTACTATTTATTTTTTATAATCCGTTTAATTCATCAGAATGTTAGTTATCGTTTGCATTCAATTTTCCAGGTTGGAAAGACAACGGTTTCAGTAATGTCAATCCATTCGCCAATCCATTTATAGCCAGATTTGCTCATGTCGTAAAATGTTAATCTAAAATAACCATCCGCTCCATTAGGTGCTTTTTGTTTTTTGTATAAAACAATTTTATCTTCTTTTTTGTAGCCTTCCCAAACAGGAAATACAGGAGAGGGTGTTTTAGCAGAAAACCAATGCACATACCATTTGCTGCTATCTTTAATAAATTGCCTTATACTACCTGAATGAGATCCATCTGGTTTTAGAGTTTCATCTTGAACAGCAGTTCCATTCATGATGTATTTCCATTCCCAAGTGATGTTTTCTGATGCATTCCAAGTTCCGTCCTGATTTCTGGTAGTAGATTTACAATTGCATAACCCTATCATTGGTTCATAATCTTTGATTTGTTGAGGTGCGTCTGGATGTGGTTGTCCGTATGGATGCGCTTCTGAAACATTATAATCATATTGAGAAAAACCGAAAGATGAACATAATGCAAAGCAGATGATAAGTATCGTTTTCATAACTGTTAATTTTGATTGAAGTCAAATCAAGTCAAAAAAACTGAGTTATACCAAGCTATTGCAGAGAGTAGTGCTTTATTTGCAGTAAAGAGCGTTAAAAAAATCTAAAGCTTAATTAAAAAAATCTTTAACTAATCTCAGATTGCTTTTTGATATCGGGATTTCAGTTTCGTTTTTAAGAATAAGGTTTGGAGAGTTTGCAAGATGGAGTTCTTTTGCTAAATCCATATTTACAATAGCTTTTCTATGTACACGAAGAAAATTGGTGTTGAGTTTACTTTCTAATGCTTTAAGAGAACTTCGCATTGTATAAGTTTTATCTGTAGTAGTATGTACTTTTACACAATAATCATCTGCTTCAATCCAACTAATCTGTTCTACAGGAATAATTTTTCGTTTGTTACCGATTTTGATATTTAAAACAGTTGATTTTTCATCAACTTGAGTTCGTAATTTTTTGTAGAGTTTGTTATGTGTAAGTTTTAACTCTGAAAGCGCCTGCACTTCAATTTGAAGTTTTTCATTTTCAAAATACAGGTAGACAATCAAACATATGGCTATATAGCCAAGAGTGTAAATTGGAGCTTTTTGATAAGTGAAAAATGGGATGTATTCTGAAAATAAGACCTCTAATACAAACGTATCATTAGACACAATTATTTGAATTAACGAAATGATAAAAATGTTTATGGCTACCAAACTGAAAATGATTCCAGCGAGCTTAATAATACTAAGTGTCGTTTTTTTTCTAATCGTTTCTGTTTTGACAGTCCAGACTAAAATAATTGAAAAGATTAACCAAATCAACCAACGATAGGATTGTGCTTTTAGAATGTCAAAAAAAGTAATGTTATCGGCAATCTGAAATCTTTTGATGTAATAGAGTTGCTGTAAGGTTTCAAAAGTAATGGCAATCAAAATAACTAAAGCGATAATCACTACACTTTGTTTTGAGTTTGATATGTCTTTAAACTTTTTAAGCAATTGGTTTTATGTTCTGGTTGCCTTTGGCTGGTAACTCTTTTTTGAATTTTCAAGCAAGTCACTTAGCTCTTTAAATTCATTTTTACTGAGTTCTCTATATTGACCGACAGGAGTATCTAAAACGATATTCATAATTCGAACCCTTTTTAATGTAAGTACCTCGTAATTAAGGTAATCGCACATGCGTCTAATTTGTCTGTTCAGTCCTTGGGTTAATACAATTCTGAAAGCGTATTTACTTAGTTTTTCAACCTCACATTTTTTAGTGGTTTGTTTTAAATCATCGAGGTAAATTCCTCCAGACATGCGTGTGATAAAGGTTTGAGAAATCGGTTTGTCTACTGTAACAATGTATTCTTTTTCATGATTATTACTGGCGCGAAGAATTTTATTTACAATATCACCATCATCTGTTAAAAGAATTAAACCTTCACTGGGTTTGTCTAATCGACCTATTGGAAAAATTCGTTTAGGGTAATTAAGAAAGTCTATAATATTATCTTTTTCAACACGCGTGTCTGTAGTACAAACAATACCGACAGGTTTATTAAAAGCAAGATAAACAAAAGCATCTTTATTATTTGTTATTAATTTGCCGTCAACATGAACCTCATCATTAGATCCAATTTTAGTTCCCATTTCTGGAACCACTCCGTTAATGGTGACGCGTCCAGCTTCAATGAGCTTATCAGCTTCACGACGTGAACAATAACCAGCTTCGCTTAAGTATTTATTAATTCTTTTTAATTCTTCAGACATATTCAAAAATACAATAAACTAACGACTTACAAATTCTAAGATATAGTCATTAACTGTTTCAGATTTTAAGGTGTGGCCAAAACCTTCCGTCGTTATTAACTTAGAATTTTTATAAAAAGTTCTAAAGTCTTCTGCATCGCTATGCGGAATAACTTTGTCGTGTTTGTCATGGATTAGAAGACCTTGAGCAACTATAGTTTCAGAAAATTTTGCCGCATTAAAATGTTCTGGTTTATTATTGAAACGTTCGTAAATAATATCGTTGATAGTTTTTGAAATTCGAGTATTATAACCCATCATGTTAACATACCTTTGAAAAATACTAACAAAATTTGAAGGTGCACCAAGTAATACTAATTTTTCAACAGTAGGCAATTGGTATTTATATTGAAAAAATGTGGTTGCCATTCCGCCGACAGAATGTCCAATAATAATTTTTGCTTGAAATTTTTTTACTACCACATTAATGCATTCCGAATATATGACAGCATTGAACACTTTTCCACTCGATAGACCATGAGCAGGAGCGTCAAGTGCAATAATGTTATAGTCTAAAGCCTTGAGTTTTAAAATTAAATCTTTCCATCTAACAGAATTACTTTCCCAGCCATGTACTAATAAAACGGTGTCTTTTTTGCCTAACCAACGGTAAGTCATTATGCTAATGTCGTCGTATTTAAGATCTTCTATAAATGCAGTTTCTAAAAAATCTTTATCTATTTCTTTTAGTCTTTTTCGTCTTGGTGAAGAAAATAATCTTATTGCTATTTTACCTGCCGTTCGTGGAGAGAAAAGACTTATGAAATTGACAAAACTGCCAATAATTTTTGCAATTATATTGTTCATTTACTCTTCTCTATTAACTAATTTCATTGAAAAAGCGGGTTTACAAATAGCAATATATTCACAAATCTCTGTAAATGGGTTTGAGTATTGGACTTTAGTGTTTTTTTCAATTCTTATAGATTCACCTTCAGATAAGACTATGGTTTCTCCTTCTATAATAAATTGTTTTTTTCCTTTGATGATAAAAGTGTATTCATCAAATTCTGGAGTTTGGAATGGTTCACTCCAACCTGGTGGAGCAATCATGTGTGCAATACTTAGTTGAGTATTACCATCAGTTGCCAGTCCGAAGTGTTCTTTTATGACTTTTCCGTCAGTAGTAGGTACAATAAATGGGGAGCGTTGTACGGTGTATTTTCTCATGATTAGGTTTAATTTTAGAAGTACAGTGTGTCAACTACTGCAAATCTGTTACCAATATAACATGAAATATTTAATTTTCGCATTATCTGGTATTTGAACTGCCTCAATTTTTAAGTCCATGTTAAACTGCAAATTGGCTGGTAACTCTTTTTTGTCAATGGTAAATGAGGCATTAATTTCATTCACGGAAATAACAATGGAATTAATTAATGTTGAAATTCCCGATATTTTATAATTGTTCTTTATGTCGGCAAACGTGCTAAGTGTTGATATATTTTTATCTGTTTTATATCGAGAGTCTTTTATGTGGATGCTACTAATTAATGCAGTAGAATCTAAAGCTTGTGTTGGAGTTAGTGTTAAAAGTTGTTTACCAGTAGTAGTGTCATAAATTTCAATATCATTTATGTCTCCTATAAATTCGTCTCCCATTACATTTTTTACGATGGAATCTGTAGGAAAGGCTAATTCTAAATCTTTAACTTGAGTAGAATCGGTTAATAAACCAATATGTTGTTTCCCAATTTTAAATGGGTCTTTTTTCTTTTCAGTAGTACAGCTTATTATAATTAATGCCAAAAGCATTAAAGTGAATAGGGATTTGTTCATAAATTTAAAAAATAGGGTGTTATTATTTTAACATTTTTGTCAAGATACCAAGAACACTTCTAATTACTGTCGGACTTGTTAAAACCTTAACAATTGGGTTTTGTCTTGTACTTGCTCGTCTAGTGCGTTGTTTTGTTTCAGCCTTTTTCAAAGCTTCTTTTTCTTTTCGTGCTTTTTCTTTTGCTTCTTCAGCTTCTGCAACTTCAATTTTTTTATTGAGCATTTCATAAGCACTTTCTCTATCAACTTCTTCGTTATATTTTCTGGCTAATTTAGATTTTGATAAAAGACTTGCTAATTCGCCTTCGGTTAACACATCCATTCTGCTCATTGGAGCACGCATCATAGTTGCCGCTAAAGGCGTTGGTTTTCCTTTTTCATTTAAAGCAGAAACGAGTGCTTCTCCAATTCCTAATGAGGTTAATACATCTGCAGTATCGTAATATGTTGTATCAGGATAATTTTGTGCTGTGAGTTTGATGGCTTTACGGTCTTTAGCTGTAAATGCTCTCAGTGCGTGTTGAACTTTTAAACCGAGTTGACCTAATACAGCTTCAGGAACATCTGTTGGATTTTGAGTGACGAAGTATAGACCAACACCTTTACTTCTAATCAATTTAACAATGCTTTCAATTTGATTTAATAAGGCTTTAGATGCTTCATTAAAAATGAGATGTGCTTCATCAATAAACATAATGAGTTCAGGTCGTCCACTATCGCCTTGCTCTGGAAACGTAGAATATATTTCGGCTAACAAACTCAACATAAATGTCGAAAACAGCTTTGGTCTGTCCTGAATATCAGTTAAACGAATGATATTTATATAGCCTCTGCCATTTTCATCCACACGTAATAAATCATCAACTTCAAATGACGTTTCTCCAAAGAATAAATCGGCACCTTGCTGTTCCAGTTCAACAACTTTTCTTAGAATTGCTCCTGTGGAAGCTGTTGAAATTCGTCCATATGCTTCAGTAAATTCTTCTTTACCTTCCTGAGTGGTGTATTGTAATATTTTTTTAAAATCTTTTAAATCTAATAACGGCAATTTATTATCATCACAGTATTTAAAAATAACAGCAACGACACCTGATTGCGTATCAGAAAGATCTAAAATACGAGATAATAAAACAGGTCCAAACTCACTAACAGTTGCTCTTAATCTAACGCCATCTTGTTCAGAAAGTGTCATTATTTCAACCGGGAAAGATTTTGGCTCAAAAGGCAAACCTATTTTTTCGTGACGTTCATCAATTTTTGGATGTCCTGGACTTGGTTGTGCCAAACCACTTAAATCACCTTTGATGTCCATCAATAAGACAGGAACTCCTTTTTCGCTTAAATTTTCAGCTAAAACCTGTAATGTTTTTGTTTTACCAGTACCAGTTGCTCCAGCAATTAAGCCATGTCTGTTCATGGTTTTAAGAGGGACGTTCACATAGGCATTAGTCATAGTCTCGCCATCTAACATAGCAGAACCGAGAGTGATATATTCACCTTTATTAGTATTTCCGTCTGTGATTTCTTTTAAAAAATCGTCCGTTCTACTCATAATTCAAAATTTGCATAAAAATAGTGTAATTTTAATCAAGTATGAAATAGTTTTCGTTAGCAGTGTTCAGTCTCTGGTTCAAAACTTCAAAAATGATATCTCAAAATTACTACATACTGCTTACGGAATACTGATGAGTATTTTATACATTTGCAAGCTATGACAAGACGCGAACGACAAGAACTTATTGATAAGGGTTTATTACTCCCTTTAATGGAAGAGTTTTACACCATTCAAGGTGAAGGGTATCACAAAGGTACAGCAGCTTATTTTGTGAGAATTGGTGGTTGTGATGTAGGATGCCATTGGTGTGATGTAAAAGAAAGTTGGTTGGCTGAGTTGCATCCTCCTACTGAGACTGAAAAGATTGTCGAAAACGCTGTAAAGTATAGCAATACCATTGTCGTGACTGGAGGTGAACCCTTAACTTGGGATATGGGACCATTAACCGAGCAGCTTAAAACTAAAGGTGTGCAAACGCACATTGAAACCTCTGGAGCATATAAATTAACTGGGCAATGGGATTGGATTTGTTTGTCTCCAAAAAAGATGAAATTGCCTACAGAAGAAGTCTATGACAAAGCAAACGAACTAAAGTGCATCATCTACAATAAAGACGACTTTAAATTTGCTGAAGAACAAGCTGCAAAAGTCAATAAAGATTGCATTTTATACCTACAACCTGAATGGAGTAAGCGCGATAAAATGATGCCTCAAATCGTTGATTATGTGATGGCAAATCCGAAATGGAAAGTTTCTCTACAAACACATAAATATTTAAATATTCCCTAGTTGTAAAAAAAGCGCTGAATTTCAGCGCTTTTCTATATATTATAAAAATTGTTTTTAAAGGGTAGTAAAAGGAACAGCTACTATGGTATGTCCCCAGCCTAAGTACATGTTTATGCCAGTTTCTGTTTCTTCAAATGCGATTGAAAAAGCTTCTAAATAGGTTTTACTCTGCTTTACAGGCACCATCATTCTAGCAATATCATTTTTATTGTTGTAGAAATAGCTTCCCCAAACATTTAACTCTTGATTAATTATAGCAGTCCATTCTTCATCACCAGGTATGATAAAAAATGTATAAGTGCCAGCAGGAATTTCTTTTTGACCAAATTTCATTGGTTTGTAAAGGGTTAATTCAGCAGCTTCATTAGCACCTGTTCTCCAAACTTCTCCATTTGGAACAAGTTTTTCAATGGAGCGCTTTTTAAGCTGTGGTCTACTGTAGATAATTTTAATCAGTTTGTTAGACTCTTTATAACTCGAAGGGAAAGAGGCTGCATCCATTGGGCTTTCGTCTAAATCAGAAAATTCTTGAGCATAAGTGCTAAAAGAAAATAACATTAAAAAAGCCAAAGAAATAATTAAGATAAATGGTGAAGTTTTCATAGTAACTTTAAGTTTAAGTGGTTGTTTATAAAAAAAGACGTGTTGGTCTCAATATAATATTAATTGTCGCATTTAAATGTTAAAGTTTACAATGAAAGATTATTTCTTTATAAATTTTAAAGAAGACCTTCCAGAATTGTTGTGAAAACCTATAAAATATGTGCCTGACGTTAAGTGAGACACATTAAAGTTATACTTTTTTAAAGTAGTCTGTAAAACGATATCACGAGATAACTGTTTGATGAATTTACCGTTTATATCATAAAGTTCTATCAGAATGTTATCATTACTTTCAAAATTAATGGTAAATTCTAAATGCGATTCTACAGGGTTTTCAAAAATTTTTATATCTAAATGTGGATGGTTATTTTGTGCCAGATCTTCAACTCCTAAGGTTTCTTCAGTATATTTGTAAACGGTTGTTCCAGATGCATATGCCGTTGTAGCGTTAATAATAAAAATACGATTTAAATTACTACCAATATTTAAATCGGTCCAGGTCTGTCCTCCATCTAAAGTTTCTTGAAAGCCAGAAGTGTGTCCACCCATCCAGCCATGGTTTTCAGTAATAAAACCAACTGCTTGAATTTCTGTTTCAACAGATTCAAATTCAAGCCAGTTCACTCCGCCATCAATTGATTTAATTAATTTACCATTGTTAGGAGCTACAGAAGATACAGCGCCAAACATTATGTTATTGTTGCCTTCAAGGGTTTGTAATTTCCAAACATATTCTCCACTTACGTTGGTGTTATAAATTTCAGTCCATGTTAATCCACCATCTGTAGTTTTTAAAATAAGTCCTCCATTTGAATTTCTTCCTCCTGCAAATCCAGTATTTTCGTCTAAGAACAGTACTTCAACCAAAGCGTTCGCATAACTAGACATATCAATAAATGACCAGGTGTCTCCACTATCTGTTGATTTAATAAGATGGGCAGGATTAAAATAAGCACCACAACCATATATTGTTGCTGTTCCAACAGCATCTAAACCGCAAATGGCATTTGGATTTGGTGTGATGTTTGTGACTTGAGTCCAGTTCACTCCACCATCAATAGTTTTAAAGAAGGTTCCATTAAGAGTACCAATAAAACCAATGTTTTCATTTAAAAATTCAATATTTCTAAAATAATAGCCTCCAGGAATATTATTTTCGTTGAGTTGCTCAGTCCAGTTTAAACCACCATCAGTAGTTTTGTAAATTCTGGCATAATAACCATTAGCAGCCCAACCTAAATTTTCATTCAGGAAGAAAACATCGTCAAAGCGTTGACCATTTGGATTGGAAAAAATATTTGGTACAGGTTGCCAAGTCGATTGTGCACCCAAACTAATACTTAATAAAAAGAAGACTATTTTAGCTAATTTCATACGTATATTTCAACTTTCAAATTACAAAGTTAAGCATCTGTTTTTTAGTTTGATAATTATTATTAGTTTTAAAATTGCTAATTTGGTTACATATTGTAAGTTAATTGATGTTATATGTTTTAAATATTAAACTTATAATTCATATTTGTATATAATTAATAAATAAAAAAAGATATTTAGTTATGTGTGGAATTGTATGTGCGTTTGATCTAAAACAAAAATCAGAAGACTTAAGACCTCAATTACTGGACATGGCAAAGCGCATTCGTCATCGTGGTCCAGATTGGAGCGGAATATATAGTAATGAAAAGGTGATTATGGCTCATGAGCGTTTAGCCATAGTTGATCCAGCTTCTGGAAAACAACCTTTATTTAGCAAGGACAAAAAATTTGTGCTTGCGGCTAATGGAGAAATTTATAACCATCGTGAATTGCGTCAACAGTTTCCATCGTACCAATTTCAAACCGAAAGCGACTGTGAAGTTATTTTGGCTCTATATCAAACAAAAGGTGTAGATTTTTTAGATGAACTCAATGGTATTTTTGGTTTTGCTATTTATGATGTTGAAAAAGACGACTATTTTATTGCTCGTGATCACATGGGTATTATCCCCTTGTACATTGGTTGGGATCAATACGGTACGTTTTATGTTGCTTCAGAATTAAAAGCTTTGGAAGGAGTCTGCACTAAAATTGAACTGTTTCCTCCAGGACATTATATGAGCAGTAAAGACGGAATATTTACGCAGTGGTATCAACGGGAATGGACAGGTTATGAAGCTGTAAAAGACAACGAAACGAGCATTGCACTAATTAAAGAAGCTCTTGAAGCTGCAGTACACAGACAACTCATGAGTGATGTGCCTTATGGTGTATTATTATCTGGAGGATTAGATTCGTCTATTACATCTGCAATTGCAAAAAAATATGCTCAAAAACGTATTGAATCAGACGATCAATCTGAAGCTTGGTGGCCTCAATTACACAGCTTTTCTGTTGGACTTGAAGGTTCACCAGATTTAGCTGCCGCAAAAAAAGTTGCAGATCATATTGGTACAATTCATCATGAAATAAAATTCACCATTCAAGAAGGTTTAGATGCGATTAAAGATGTGATTTATAATCTTGAAACTTACGATATCACAACAATTCGAGCAAGCACACCAATGTATTTAATGGCTCGTGTAATTAAATCTATGGGAATAAAAATGGTTTTGTCTGGCGAAGGTGCAGATGAATTGTTTGGAGGCTATTTGTATTTTCATAAAGCACCAAATGCTCAAGAGTTTCATGAAGAAACGGTTAGAAAATTAAGTAAACTACATATGTACGATTGCTTAAGAGCAAACAAAAGTTTGGCAGCTTGGGGAATTGAAGGACGTGTACCATTTTTGGATAAAGAGTTTATAGATGTTGCCATGAGCATCAATCCACAAGATAAAATGATTAATGGCGAACGTATGGAAAAATGGGTCTTGCGAAAAGCGTTTGAAGATATGTTGCCAGAAAGCGTAGCCTGGAGGCAAAAAGAGCAATTTAGTGATGGTGTAGGTTACAGCTGGATTGATACCTTAAAAGAAGTGGTTCATGCAGAAGTCACTGATGAGCAACTTGCAAATGCTAAGTATAAATTTCCGTTACAAACGCCTATAAATAAAGAAGAGTTGTATTATCGAACCATATTTGCTGAGCATTTCCCTAGTGATGCGGCAGCTTTATGTGTGCCACAAGAAGCTAGTGTAGCTTGTAGTACTCAAATTGCATTAGAATGGGATGAAGCCTTTAAAAACATGAATGATCCTTCAGGAAGAGCAGTGGCAAAAGTTCATGATGATGCTTATTAAAAAGCATAAAAAAGACTTTTTAATTATAAAGCACGATGTCAAAATCTCGCTTCTGCGAGATTTTGCGTTTTTCGGACTTTTATGAAGATGCTAAAAATTGCTAAAATCAATTTTAAGATAATTTTGAAGCGATTTAAGACACTTTTAAGTAATTAACAAATGTTGATAATTATTGCTTTCAATCGATAAAATGCTTTAAAAAACGGTCTTAATTTCTTATCTTTGTTTGTATTCAAAAGGATGCTAAATGCATCTTTTTTTTATGCGACGCATAATCCAAAATTATTTTAAAAGATACTAACTAATATTTCAAAATAAATTAAAATTTATGAGTGAGAAGAAAGAAGAGTTTAATAAGCATAACTATTCAGCTGATAGTATTCAGGCGTTAGAAGGAATGGAGCACGTTCGTATGCGTCCGTCCATGTATATTGGAGATGTTGGTACACGTGGTTTACACCATTTGGTATATGAGGTTGTAGATAACTCTATTGATGAAGCTTTAGCTGGCCATTGTGACAACATTACAGTAACTATAAATGAAGATAATTCAATCACTACTGAAGATGATGGTCGTGGTATTCCTGTAGATTTACACAAGAAAGAAGGCGTCTCTGCACTTCAGGTAGTAATGACAAAAATTGGAGCAGGAGGTAAGTTCGATAAAGATTCTTACAAAGTTTCTGGTGGTCTTCATGGTGTTGGTGTGAGTTGTGTTAATGCGCTTTCAGAGCATCTAAAAGCTACAGTGTTTAGAGAAGGTAAAATTTACGAGCAAGAATACGAACGCGGAAAAGCCATGTATCCTGTCAAGCAAATTGGTGAGACAGATAAACGAGGAACAACAGTTACTTTTAAGCCTGATCCTACAATTTTTACTCAAACTCTTGAGTATAGCTATGATACTTTAGCAAGTCGTTTACGTGAATTAGCTTATCTAAATAAAGGAATCACGATTCATTTAGTAGATAAACGTACTAAAAAGGATGATGGCGAATTTGAAGGAGAAACGTTTCATTCTGAAGAAGGTTTAAAAGAATTTATAAAATTCTTAGATGGTAATCGTGAGTCGCTTATGAAAGATGTTATTGCCTTTGAAGGAGAGAAAAACGGAGTTCCTGTTGAGGTTGCAATGATTTACAATACATCTTATGCCGAAAACTTACACTCTTATGTGAATAATATTAATACACATGAAGGTGGAACACATCTGTCAGGTTTTAGAAGAGGTTTAACGCATACGTTAAAAAAGTATGCAGATTCTTCAGGAATGTTAGACAAACTGAAGTTCGACATTCAAGGTGATGATTTTCGAGAAGGATTAACAGCAATTATCTCTGTAAAAGTTCAGGAACCTCAGTTTGAAGGTCAAACAAAAACCAAATTAGGTAACAGGGAAGTGTCTGCATCTGTTAGTCAAGCTGTTTCTGAAATGCTTACCGACTATCTTGAAGAGCATCCAGACGATGCAAAAACAATTGTTCAAAAAGTAATTCTTGCTGCTCAAGCACGTCATGCTGCTCAAAAAGCACGTGATATGGTTCAGCGTAAAACCGTTATGAGTATTGGTGGTTTACCTGGAAAATTAAGTGATTGTTCAGAGCAAGATCCTGCAAAATGCGAAGTATTTCTTGTCGAGGGAGATTCGGCAGGTGGAACAGCAAAGCAAGGTCGTGATAGAGCCTTTCAGGCGATTCTTCCATTACGAGGGAAAATATTGAATGTTGAAAAGGCAATGACACATAAGGTGTTTGAAAATGAAGAGATTAAAAACATCTTTACAGCACTTGGTGTTACAATAGGTACAGAAGAAGATAGTAAAGCCTTAAACTTATCTAAGTTACGTTATCATAAAGTAGTCATCATGTGTGATGCCGATATTGATGGTAGCCACATTGCCACACTTATTTTAACATTCTTCTTCAGGTATATGAAAGAATTGATTGAAAATGGACATATCTATATTGCTACACCTCCTCTATACCTAATTAAAAAAGGGGCAAAAAAACAATATGCTTGGAGTGATAAAGAACGTGATGCAATTATGAAAGAGTTTGGTGATAACGCTAAAATTCAACGATATAAAGGTCTTGGAGAAATGAACGCAGAACAACTTTGGGACACCACTATGAATCCAGAATTTAGAACCATGCGTTTAGTTCAGATAGATAATGGAGGAGAAGCCGATCGTATTTTCTCAATGCTAATGGGAGACGAAGTGCCACCTCGTAGAGAGTTCATTGAAAAGAATGCTATTTATGCTAATATTGATGCATGATTTTAAGAGTGCATTTAACTAGCTTTAAATTAAAAGCAAAAAAGCAACTATATGTATAGTTGCTTTTTTATTATAAATAAACGTATTTAAAATCTGAATGTTTATATTAATGATCGCTAAAGAGCAATTTTTAACGATTAAAGACGTTAATTTAATAAGCTTTTTGTTTGATCAGTTGTATAATTAAACCTATAAAATCATGAGAAATATAATTTTAGTAACTTCAGCTTTACTTTTCATAATATCTGCAAAAGCACAAGAAAACGTAAATGATTTATTAGCTGCAGGTATAAACGATGCAAAGCGATTTACACAAAATTACATCGCTCCAGCGTCTGAAGGATTGGCCTATGGTATGAATAATGGTTGGTTCAACAATGCGAAAGCTCCAAATCGATTTAATTTCGAAATATCTTTAATTGGTAATGTTGGTTTTATTAAGGATGATAAAAAATCATTCCAGATTAATGTTTCAGATTATGAAAATATTAGATTTGCAGATGGAAGCTCAACCAAAACTGTAGCCACTGCTTTAGGGCATAGTGACCCAGAAATAAGCGTTATAGTTACTTATGATGATCCTATTTTTGGAAATCAAGAAACAACATTAGAACTTCCTACAGGAATCGGCTCTGAAAACCTGAATATCATTCCAACGGGGTTTTTGCAGGCTAGCTTTTCACCATTGAAAGGCACGCAGTTAAAAGGACGTTTTTTTCCAAAAATTGAAACTGAAGATGCTAAAGTTGGTCTTTATGGATTTGGAATCCAACAGGAATTCACAAGCTGGTTACCTGCAGATAAAGTGTTTCCAGTAGCAATTTCAGGATTAGTAGCTTATACCCATTTAGATGCAAGTTATGATTTTACAGATTCAGAATTAGTGGATGGTGCAAATCAACGTGTTGAAACAGATGTTAATACCTTATTGTTAGAACTTATTGTAGGAACTAAATTGAAAATTATAAACTTCTATGGAGGTTTGGGATATATTACAGGTAAATCAAAAACAGACTTATTAGGAACTTATGTAGTCACTGATGGGTTTCTGTTTTCTCAAGAAATTGAAGATCCTTTTTCAGTAGAGCATGACATTTCTGGAATAAGAGGGACAATTGGTGCCAACCTAAAATTAGGGTTTTTTGGCTTAAATGCAGATTATACTCTAGCTGAATTTGATAGTGCCACTTTAGGGATTAACTTTTCTTTTTGATTTTTTAATAATTGATTTCATAAAAATTCTAAAAGCGTAAGATTTTATCTTATGCTTTTTTCATTAAGACTGTTAAAATTTGTAATTTTGCACTCTCTATTAACAACACAATTTTAAAATATAAAAACTTAAAAACATGAAAATAACAGTAGTTGGTGCAGGAGCGGTTGGAGCAAGTTGTGCAGAATACATTGCCATTAAAAACTTTGCTTCAGAAGTAGTCATATTAGACATCAAAGAAGGCTATGCTGAAGGTAAAGCCATGGATTTGATGCAATGTGCTTCTTTAAACGGATTTGATACAAAAATCACAGGAAGTACAAATGATTATTCTAAAACAGCAAATAGTGATATTTGTGTGATTACTTCAGGTATTCCTCGTAAACCTGGTATGACTCGTGAAGAATTAATAGGAATTAATGCTGGAATCGTAAAATCTGTATCTGCTAGCTTAGTGGAACACTCGCCAAATACAATTCTTATCGTGGTGAGTAATCCTATGGATACCATGACCTATTTAGTTCATAAAACGACTGATTTACCTAAGCATAAAATTATTGGAATGGGAGGCGCTTTAGATTCTGCGCGTTTCAAGTATAGATTGGCTGAGGCTTTAGATGCTCCAATTAGTGATGTTGATGGAATGGTCATTGGAGGTCATAGTGATACTGGAATGGTACCTTTAATTTCTCATGCAACCAGAAATAGTATCAAGGTGTCTGAATTTATTTCAGAAGAGCGTTTAAATCAAGTTAAAGAAGATACTAAGGTTGGTGGAGCAACATTAACTAAATTATTAGGAACTTCTGCCTGGTATGCTCCTGGAGCTGCAGTAAGTGGTTTAGTTCAGGCAATTGCTTGCGATCAAAAGAAACTATTCCCTTGCTCTGCATTGTTAGATGGAGAATATGGTTTAAGTGATTTATGTATTGGAGTGCCTGTAATATTAGGAAAAAATGGTATCGAAAAAATCGTTGACGTCCCATTAAGTGCTGCTGAAAAAACACACATGTCTGAAAGCGCTGAAGGTGTTAAGAAAACAAACGGATTGTTAGAATTATAATATTCCAAAATTAGATAATTAGTATTGAATAAGGACTGTAAATCACAGTCCTTATTTTTTTTATATATTTGGCGCATGAATAACAAATGGTACATCTGTGCTTTAGTCATACTCTTAGCTCTATTTGGAGGTGTCACTTCTTATGAGAAGAACATTACTCCCAATCAGGAAATTGTATTACAGTTTACGAGTAAAATGGTTACTACAGACGAGGCTCAGCATGCTATTACTACTGTTAAACAGCAGTTACGGGCTCTTGGTATTCATAATACACAAGTAACTGAATATGAGGATGGTCAATTAAAAATCACCTATTTCAGTAATGCAGATATTGCTAGTATTAAAAAAATACTTTCAAAAGAACAACGTCTTGAGCTTAACGATTCTGGAATTAGCAATAATGATATTCCATTTGAAATTCCTTCCAAAGACAATTCCATTGCCTACAATTTAGATGTTTATGAAATCCAAAATGGATACGATATAACATCTAACCTCTCAGGTAAACTCGCATTAGAACATAAAGCAGATAATGAACGTCTTATAGATACAAACGCATCCGATCATGTAAAAGTTACTGATTACAGTTATCTTGAACAGCAGGTAAAAGTGGCTTATAGATTTCATAAGCATTCAGGAATTGCATTAAATCATATTTCACATAAAATCCCAGAGGTTCGGGCAGGACCAAATAAGCATGGGATTTTTCTTTTAGCTAAAAGCTAAAGTCTTCCCATTGAACTTCAAATTTTTATTTTCAAAGACCGCTTATGGCACTTAGTCGAAAAAACGTTCAAAACAACACATATAAATACAATAAATAATTGTCAAATTAAGAGTAAAGTATATATTTGCTCTCCCGAAATTTAGGGTAAAATTTGTCACAAAAAAATTAAAGTAATGCAAAACAAAGGATTAGTAAAGCTTTTTGCTCTGTTATTTGGATTGGTAAGTATTTATCAATTATCATTTACATTTAAAGCAAATCAAATTGAAAAAGAGGCAAAAACCTATGCCGAAAGTAAATTTACAGATAGTGAAGCCATCAACGAAGCTGAGGTTCGCTATTTAGACTCTATTTCAAGTCAGGAAGTATTTGATATAGGAGTCTCAAGCTTCACATTTAAAGAAGTTAAAGAGAAATCAATGAATCTGGGTCTTGACCTTAAAGGTGGGCTTAACGTGATTTTAGAGATTTCGGTAAAAGACATCTTAAAGGGACTTGCAAACAATAGTAAAGATCCAGCATTTAATAAAGCTTTAGCTGATGCTGAAGAAATTCAGAAAGATGCTCAAGAATCTTATCTTGAATCGTTTTATCAAGCTTGGGATGCGATTAAAGGAGACCAAAAATTAGCATCTCCAGATATTTTTGCCAACAGAAGTTTAGATGATGTCATTAACATCAACATGTCTGATGATGAGGTTAAAGCCGAGATTGAACAAAAAGTAGATGAATCTATTGTTTCTGCTTTTGAAGTATTACGCAAACGTATTGACCAGTTTGGTGTAACCTCTCCAAATATCCAACGTTTAGGAAATACAGGTCGTGTTCTTGTTGAACTTCCTGGTGTTAAGGATGTAAAACGTGCAACAGAATTAATTACAACAACGGCACAATTACAGTTCTGGGATGTAGATAACGGTCAGGCGTTAGGTAGTTTCTTTGCAGCATCAAATGAAACACTTAAAAAAGTATTAGGTGTTGATGAAAAAGAAGAAGCTACTGAAGCACAGGATACTACTGCTACAGATAGTGATAGTACTATTGATGAGTTATTAGGTGAAACCTCTACCGATTCAACCACAGTTGATCAAGTAAATCCGTTATTTGATTTGATGGGACCACCACGTTCTGGTGGAATGATTGGAATAAAATTAGAAGATAAAGACAAATTACAGTCTTATCTTAACATGCCTCAAGTACGAGCTAATCTTCCAGCAGATGCAAGAAATATTAAATTCGCTTTTGGTTTACCATCTGTTGATCCAGAAACAGGAGTTGAATATGTAGATTTATATACCTTAAAAGGAAACAGAGAAAACGAACCAGAATTAAGTGGAGCAGTCATTACTGACGCTCGCCAATCTTATAGTAATACAAACAAACCATCTGTAACCATGCAAATGAATGCAAAAGGTGCAAAGAAATGGGAAGAAATTACAGGAAGAGCGTTTACCAATAAATCTCAGATTGCCATTGTTTTAGATGATATTGTGTATTCTGCACCAACAGCTTCTAATGGAGCAATTTCTGGCGGAAACACTGAAATCTCTGGAAACTTTACCGTAAATGAAGCTATCGATTTAGCTAACGTATTAAGAGCAGGTAAGTTGCCAGCTTCTGCTGATATCGTTCAGGCAGATCAGGTTGGACCTTCATTAGGAAAAGAAGCTATTGAGAGTGGTTCAAAATCTTTTTTAATTGCATTGTCTTTAGTATTACTATGGATGATTATGTATTATGGGAAAGCAGGTTTGTTTGCAGATGTTGCTTTATTGCTTAACATCTTATTAATATTTGGTGTGCTTTCAGGATTAGGAGCTGTATTAACACTTCCTGGTTTAGCGGGTATTGTTTTAACGATTGGTATGTCTGTAGATGCAAACGTACTTATTTTTGAGCGTGTTCGAGAAGAGCTAGGAAAAGGTAAAGCGATGAAAGAAGCAGTAAAAGACGGTTTTGCGAATGCTTTATCTTCAATTTTAGATGCTAACATTACAACAGGTTTAACAGCCTTAATCTTATTTGTATTTGGTACAGGTCCAATTAAAGGTTTCGCAACAACATTATTAATTGGTATTGTTACATCATTATTTACTGCAATATTTATCACACGATTATTAGTAGATTGGTATGTAAACAGAGGAAAGAATTTAGACTTCTCTACATCTGTAACAAAGAATTTATTCCAGAACATGAATATCAAATTCATTTCAAAACGTAAAGTGGCTTATGTGATTTCTGGTATTTTAATTTTAGTGAGTTTAGGGTCTTTATTTACTAATAAATTAGATCAAGGTATTGATTTTGTGGGAGGAAGAACCTATCAGGTGCGTTTTGATAAAGCGGTAAGTTCTGAAGATGTTGCCAAAGATTTAAATGCAGTCTTCGGAAGTGCTGAAGTGAAAACAATTGGTGCTGCAAATCAGTTAAAGATTTCAACCAAATATAAAGTAAATGAAAATTCAGCTGAAGCAGATGAGGAAGTTCAAACGATGTTGTTTAACGGTTTGAAGTCTTATTTACCAGCAGACATTTCATATGTAGAGTTCTCTGAAGCGACTAATGGTGTTGGTAAAGTGTTATCAAGTAAAGTAAGTCCGACCATTGCCGATGATATCAAAAAAGAATCATTCTGGGCCGTTTTAGGGTCTTTAGTTGTGGTATTCCTTTATATCTTATTCCGTTTTAAAAGATGGCAATTCTCTATTGGTGCAGTTGCTGCTGTATTCCATGATGTCATTATTGTATTAGGGATTTTCTCGTTACTTTACAAATTTATGCCATTTAGTATGGAAATTGACCAAGCTTTCATTGCTGCCATCTTAACCGTTATTGGTTACTCTCTAAATGATACGGTTGTTGTATTTGACAGAATTAGAGAAGTGATTGCAGAAAGAGCTGGATTTAAAGGTGGATCTAATATTAACTCAGCGATTAACAGTACGTTAAGTAGAACTTTAAATACATCTTTAACCACGTTAGTGGTATTGTTAGCGATGTTTATTTTTGGTGCTGAATCACTTAGAGGTTTATTATTTGCATTAATTGTAGGTGTGGTTGTTGGTACTTACTCATCTGTGTTTATTGCAACACCAATTATGTATGATACATTAAAAAATAAAGGAGAAGCTCCTAAAGTAGAAGAATAATCTACTAATTAATCTTTATAACTATAAAAAGCCATTCAATTTGAATGGCTTTTTTGTTTTTGTTTAAATCGTCAGGTTGAACCCAGTCTAAATCTATCTTTGTATGTGCTGGTTTTTAATTTACAATAACATCTATACGATCCCCTTTTTCTAATTCCCAAATATCACTCAAGCCAGCATTGATTTCTAATACGTATTTGGCTGGAGCTTCTGAAGGTAAGGAGGTTTCATCCATTGGTTTTGCATTTTTCTGAATGCTTACAATTTGTTTGTCTTCTGAAATGTAGATGATGTCTAACGGAATTTCAGTATTCTTCATATAAAAACTTCTGTAATCAGAATCTGGAAAGATAAATAACATACCTTGATGGTTTTTCATGCTTTTGCGATACATCAATCCTGTTTGTGTAGAATAGTCATCGTCAGCAATTTCAATGTCAAGTTTTGTAATTATAGAATCTGAAGCAGCCTTTTTAAGTTGCAGTTCACCTTCCTTTTGAAACGAAACAGTAATAGCTTTAACGGTTTTGCTTTTAGACTCTTTCTTGCATGAAATACTTGAAAAACTAAAAATACCAAGTACAGATACAGCACATAGTTTAAGCCATTGTCGTTTCATAGTTAGCTTACTTTCTTTTTAGGTTTATACATAAACATAAAGTATAATCCTATTAAAATAAATGGTATGCTTAATAACTGTCCAGTATTTAAAAGCCAGTCAGCACGTTCAATATTTTGAGGTTCTTTTACATATTCCACAAAGAAACGAACCGACCAGAGTAAAACTAAAAATAGACCAAATAAGAAACCTTGCTGCTCGCTTTTATTCGTTTTCCAATAGACATACATTAAGATTAAAAACACAAAAACATAACTAAAGGCTTCATACAATTGCGCAGGATGTCTAAACGGAACTTTTTCTAATAACTCAGCATATTTAGGGTCATTTCCTAATGCAGCATAAGCCTCTTTAGCGTCTTTAATACCTGTGATTTTTACAACATCATATTTGTTGTAGGTGTCCTGAATAAAACGAACTCCAAAGGACGAGTCTGTTATTTTTCCTATAATTTCAGAATTGATAAAATTTCCTAAACGAACAAATACAGCACCTAATGAAACAGGAACGACTACACGATCAAGAATCCAAAGCACAGTTTTTTTAATCACTTTTTTATTGTATAGATACATAGAAATGATCATGCCGATGGCAGCTCCATGACTTGCCAAGCCTTGAAAGCCGGTAAATTCTATTCCTCCTTTGAATTTAAAGGGTAGGAAAATACTAAAAAAGTCTTCATTAATTAATTCTGGCTGATAAAAAATAACATGACCAAGACGTGCACCTAGCATAATACCAACAACAGAATAGATAAAAAGAGAATCAAGAGCTTCATTGGTTTGATTTTCATTTTTGAAAATACGTTTAACTATATAAAACCCTAATAAGAAGGCAATAATCCACATTAAACTGTAGAAATGAAGTGTAAAAAATCCTAAATCAATTCCTTTAGAGGGGTTCCAAACGATATCTAAAGCGTACATATATTTTGTTTTGATGGGTAAAGATACTATTTATGCTTGAATGGCAGTAAACCTTAAGATAGTTTTAATCTTCTTTGTCAGGAACAGGATCGTAACCACTTTTTCCCCAAGGCGACGGAACGAAAGAGAAAATGTACAGTGTACATTTTTAGAGAACGTGCGAGCTTGCGCATTGGCAATTTTTAGTTGTCATCCTTGTCAGGAACAGGATCGTAACCACTTTTTCCCCAAGGATGACAACTAAAAATCCTCTTAATCGCTAATGTCCCACCTTTAAAAAAGCCATGTACTTCTAAGGCTTCTTTTGCGTAATGTGAACACGTAGGTTGAAATCTACAAGAGGCAGGCGTTAATGGAGAAATGAAAGTTTGATAGACTTTAATTAAAAGGAGAAATGGATATGTTAGGAGTTTTTTCAATTATTGTATAGTTGTTTGTTGTGAAGATGTTAAGTTGTTTCTGGTTTAGTAATTCTATTTCAAATCTAAGAAATTCATTTAACGAACAGAATTATTACTAAACGACTCAACAGCAAACAGCTTCTCAACTTAACATTTAAAGCGAAAACGTCGTTCCATCCTTGCCATCATTCAATTGAATGCCTTTTGCTGCTAATTCATCACGAATTTTATCAGATAAAGCAAAATCTTTATTGGCTCTGGCTTCTTGCCGTAGCTGGATCAATAGCTCTACAGCTCCTGAAAGTTTTTCAGTTCCAGCTTCAGATTGAGATGTATTTACCAATCCTAAAACATCAAAGGAGAAAGCATTCATCGTTTGTTTCAAAATATCTAAGTATTCAGATGTTAAAGATGCCTTATTGTCTTTAGTTTGATTGACTACTTTTACTGCTTCAAAAAGATGCGCAATTAAAACAGGAGAGTTAAAGTCATCATTCATAGCGTCATAGCATTTCTGTTTCCATTCGCTAACATTAAATGTTGATGTACTTCCAGCTTGTAAATCGTCTAAACTATTGATGGCATCCATTAATCTGTAAAAGCCTTTTTCACTTGCCAACAAACCATCATCAGTTAAATCTAAAACACTCCTGTAAGAGGATTGCGCATTAAAAAAACGAATCACACTTGGCGCATAGGCTTTACTAAAAAATTTGTTGTTTCCAGATAATAATTCATCAGGATTAACTGTATTTCCAGTAGTTTTAGACATACGTTGTCCGTTTAACTGAAGCATATTGGCATGCATCCAGTAATTAACAGGCGATACACCTTTAGCAGCTTCACTTTGAGCAATTTCACATTCGTGATGTGGAAATTTTAAATCCATTCCACCTCCATGAATATCAAAATTATCACCTAAATATTTTGTACTCATAGCTGTACATTCTAAATGCCAGCCAGGAAAACCGTCACTCCAAGGTGAAGGCCAGCGCATGATGTGTTGTGGTTCGGCTTTTTTCCAAAGCGCAAAATCCTGAGGGTTTTTCTTATCACTTTGACCTTCTAAAGCACGCGTGTTGTGGATTAAGTCTTCCAGTTTTCGCTTACTTAATTTTCCGTATGTATTGGTTTCGTTAAACTTATGGACATCAAAATAAACCGAACCATTAACTTCATAAGCAAATCCGTTATCAATTATCGTTTTAATCAATTCGATTTGCTCAATGATATGTCCAGTAGCAGTAGGCTCAATACTTGGAGGTAAGAAATTAAGCGTGTTTAAAATATTATGAAAATCTACAGTATAACGCTGAACAACTTCCATAGGTTCAATTTGTTCTAAACGTGCTTTTTTAGTGATTTTATCTTCACCAGTATCAGCATCATTTTCCAAATGACCTGCATCTGTAATGTTTCTAACATAGCGTACTTTAAACCCTAAATGTTTCAGATATCTGTAAATCATATCAAAAGACATAAAGGTTCTAACATTCCCTAAATGCACATTACTATACACTGTTGGTCCACACACATACATCCCAACATAACCTTCTTCAATAGGTTTAAAAACTTCTTTTTTACCGCTTAATGAATTATAAATTTGAATGGTTTGGTTTTGGTATAGTTGCATGTTGATGGTTGAGTATTCAGAAATTAAAATTCTGTGTCTAACTTAATATAATCTAAAAATTCTCTTTTGGTTTCTTTGTCTTTGAATTTTCCGCCAAATTCTGACGTTACAGTGCTGCTGTCAATATCTCTGATTCCTCTCGAATTTACACAAAGGTGCTTTGCATCAATGACACATGCGACATCTTCAGTGTTAAGAACGCTTTGTAACTCTTTGACTATTTGAATCGTTAAACGTTCCTGAACTTGAGGTCGTTTAGCAAAGTGATCTACAATTCTATTCATTTTTGAAAGACCAACTACTGTTCCATTAGAAATATAAGCAACATGTGCTTTTCCTACGATAGGAAGTAGGTGATGTTCACAAGTTGAATATACTGTGATGTTCTTTTCAACAAGCATTTCACCATACTTGTATTTATTATCAAAAGTTGAAGCTTTAGGTTTTCTTTTAGGATCTAATCCGCCAAAAATTTCATTCACAAACATTTTAGCAACACGATTAGGAGTGCCGTTTAAACTGTCATCTGTTAAATCGAGTCCTAAGGTTTCCATAATATGACGAACATCGTCTTTAATGATATCTATTTTTTCATCATTAGTAAGTTTGAAAGCATCATTACGTAATGGTGTTTCAGATGAAGAACCTACGTGGTCATCACCCATTGCTTCAAAATCTGCCAAGTCTTTTTCTATTTTCATTAATTAAATATTTCTGAATACAACCAAATAGGATTTAAAACTCGGTAGTATTCTTTAATCAAATTTTTGTCGAGTGTATTTAAACAACTCAAAAATTAAAAACTTCTAAATCAACTTAAAAAAGTTGCTTTAAGAGTTTGCAAAGATAAACAATTAAAAAAAGTTAATCCATAGGTAGGAGTTTTTTAATCTCAAATGTTATAGTAATGTATGTATTGGTCGTTATTTGCGATTCAACATTAACAGTGTTTTAATTAAAATTTTCTTAAATTTCACGTCTTTTAATCAATAGAAAGCTATGAATACAAAATCTATTCTGCCTTTGGCATTCATTTTAAGTGTGTTAACGGTAAATATATCGTTTTCCCAAAATAATCAAAAGCAAAAACCATTACAGCATGTTGTGTATAATGATAATGTTGATGCACCTCTAACCGTAAATGAGTTAAAAAAAATCACAGAGGTTTATGGAGAACACGCTAAAGAAGATATATTAAATAAGCCTCAAAGATTAAAAGATGTAAAACACATTCTTAGAAACAGAGTGGAGATTATAAAGGTGGACAATAAGGATTTGTCAAGTTTTACAAATTTATCTTCGGTACCACTTTTCAATCATTATAATAAGACCTTAAGTCGTGATGCATCTTATAATGCGAGTACGTTTAATCCATTAAAATATCAATTTAATTTTTATTCAAGAGAAGGTTCAACAACATATCGATTTGATAATTCACCTTATTTAATAATCATCAAATCTCAAAACCCTCAATAATCATCATATTATGAAAAAAGTAATTACTCTTCTATTCCTAACTTTTTCAGTTTTTTCATATAGTCAGGATATTCTGATGCAAGATGGAACTATAAGTCAATGTACAGATCGATTTTTTGATTCTGGAGGTGAGTTTGGACCCTATTCTAGCAACGAAAATTTTACATTAACAATTTGCCCTCCAAATGCAGGTGACGCTATTCAGTTAAGTTTTACAGCTTTTAGTTTACAATTAAATCTGGACATATTAACTATTTATGACGGTCCTGATAATACGTTTCCATCTTTAGGTTCATTTTCTGGAGGAAATAATCCAGGTGTCGTTGAAGCGACAACACCTTCAGGGTGTTTAACTATAGAGTTTGTTTCAAATGCCTCAGGAACAACGACTGGTTGGGCAGCAGATATAGCTTGTTTAACACCTTGCCAATCTATTGTTGCTAATTTAGATAGTACAAACCCAGCATTTGATGTTAATAATGTTGTTGTAGCTGATGTAGATGAAGTTATTACTTTCAATGCTAGTGGAACATTTTCAGTAAATGGTGCAGGAGCAACATATTCATGGAATTTTGGTGATGGTAATACAGGTACAGGAGCAACTACAACACATCAGTATACTACAGCTGGCTTATATGCTGTGACCTTAGTTATTACAGATACAAATCCTGCAGGATGTTCCAGTACAAATGCAATTGACTTGACCGCTCAAATTGGAGCATCAGGACCTGGTAATCCGTTTGTAGAAGCAGGTGACGATATCGTAATTGATTGTGATGAAACCTGTACAGATATTACAGCTGAATTTTTAGATATAGGAGAAACTAACACCTATACCGTTACTGAAATTCCATTTGTGCCACCATTTTCATTTCAAGGCTTATCAAATTCTTTAAATCCAAATCAAGATGATCGATGGTCCGATGTTGAAAGCTTACCTTTTGACTTTTGTTTTTTTGCCAATATAGAAACCCAATTTCAAGTAGGATCTAATGGCGTGATACGTTTTGATGTTGATGCAGGAGATACGAGTAACGGATGGTCTTTTGATGAAAGCTTACCTAACAATGGAAATGATACTTTAGGTGAAGCGAATATTTTGACTCCTACTCACGATATAGATCCATCTGTAGGTAATGCAGAAGAAATAGCTTGGGAGATTATTGGTACAGCGCCAAATAGAGTATTAGCGGTTTCCTTTTTTGAAGTACCATTGTTTTCATGCAATGATTTAGTAGCAACTCATATGGCTGTATTTTATGAAACAACTAATGTGATAGATATTTATATTAAAGATAAACCATTATGTACTGGTTGGAATGATGGAAATGCAGCAGTTGGTATTCAAAATGATGCTGGTACAACAGCTTTTGTACCACCTGGAAGAAATACAGGACAATGGCAAACATCAGATGAAGCTTGGCGTTTTACGCCTGCTGGACCAAGTATTATTGATTTCGCTTGGTTGGATGATTCTGGAACTGTTATTGGTACTACACCTACTTTAAATGTTTGTCCTAATGGTACTACTACATATACAGCACAAGTTACTTATACAAATTGTAATGGTGATGCGGTTGTTGTTACTGACGATGTAACTGTGTCTAAAGATGTGCCTTTTACTGTAGATTTAGGTCCAGATCAAGAGTTGTGTGAAGGTGATGCTGATGTTGTTTTAGATGCAGATATTGGTTCTGCTACAGCAACTTATCAATGGTTTGCAAATGGTATTTTGATGCCTGGAGAAACGAACCCAACGTTAACTGTAACTTCACCAAATTCAGATACATACCTTGTTGAAGTTACAGATCAGAGTTGTACATTAACAGAAGATGTTGATATCACTTTCTTTCCAAATCCGCTCATTAACCCTATTTCAGTTTATCAATTATGTGATGATGCAGTGTTGGATGATTTAACGGAGTTTGATTTATCTACTAAAGATGCTGAAATCATTGGAGCTCAGTCAGATGTGGCAGTGTCATACCATATTTCTCAAGATGATGCTGATAACAATGCAAACCCTTTACCAAATTTATTTACAAATACAGTAAATCCTCAAACTATTTTTGTTAGAATAGTAAACACAAATAATCCTAATTGTTTTGTAACTACAACATTTGAAGTACTAGTTGCATCAGGAATTGAGTTAGTTCAACCTGATGATATGGTAGTTTGCGATGATATATCTGGTGATGGTTTTGAATCTTTTGATTTAAATTCACAAACGGCTACTATTCTCAATGGTCAAACAGGCGTGTCTTTAACATATCATCCTACTCAAGCAGATGCTGATGCAAATACAAATACGCTTGTAAGCCCTTATACCAACCTTACCAACCCTCAAACGATTTTTGTTAGAGTAGAAAATGATTCTAATACATTATGTTTTGAAACGATATCATTTGATTTAATTGTAAACCCAGGACCTACAGTTACCGTACCAACTCCTTTATCTGTTTGTGATGACGATACTGATGGCTTTACCATGTTTACTTTAACGGATGCTAATACAGATGTGATTAATGGTCAGACAAATGTTGTTGTTTCTTATTATGAAACTCTTGCAGACGCTAACGCAGCTACTAACGAAATTTTCTCACCATATACTAATACAGTTCCAAATTCACAAACTGTTTTTGTAAGATTAGACGACACTGTAAATGGATGTTTCAGTACCACCACATTAGATTTAGAGGTAATAATGAATCCAGTTGCAAATATTGTTACAGCTTTAGAGGTTTGTGATGATGA
>NZ_JBODQC010000016.1:0-25712 GCF_050617655.1 Psychroserpens mesophilus
ACTAAATTTAGAATATTTGACCTTTTAATTAACGAAAAATGAACCCAAAAAAGGTCAACCTATTTCAGTATAATACAATATCAGGTACAGTGGTAGATTTCGGTTCTGGTTTGAATAATACCAACATAATTTTAGATTATCATAATAGTATTAATTTTTATAACGACCCTGAACAATGTCAGGAATTTGTCAACCCAGTTGGAATTATTCAAAGTACTGGTGATGTAGCAGCAAAAATATGTTCTGATTTAAATTTAAATGGTTTTGATGACTGGTACTTGCCTTCAATTGGAGAATTGGAATTGGTTTATACAAATTTATTTAGTCAAGGCTTTGGTGATTTTAGCGGAAGCACAGCTAGTAACCTTGCAAGTTCTAGTGATGATTATTCTAATGATTATCGTTTATTTACTATCGATTTAACTTCTGGATCTGTAGTTAATGATTATAAATATAATTTAGTTTATTATAGAGCTGTAAGGTCTTTCTAAATTAAAATCAGTGTTGCAAATCTTAACTCTCTCAATTTAATTACACAAATAAAAAAGCCACTCAATGAGAGGCTTTTTTATTTGAAGTTACTTTTTTATAATAATTGGTTCTTATTATTGTATTAACTATTCTTTCAGGTGTTTAACATTCATTAAAAGCAGCTGTTTGCCTCTCTATAACTCATTAATACTGCTTCTAAATTTGATGTATTTTAGATTTTAAAATTCTTCCTGTACTTATCAGATAATCCATATCGAAATTATTATTATCGTTTTGATCTAATATGAAATTTGACTCCCCATTATTTATGTCACATTGATTCAGTTTAATAGAGGAGATGTAATAGTCATCTTTAATTTTATAGATTAAACATTTAGTAATGCACAATAGAAAATATTAAAAAGAAGTATTGATAAAATTAGTAACTTTGTATCAACTAAATCAATATTTGCTATGAAAAAGCTAAGTTTTCTTTTTTCTTTATTTGTATTACTCACAGCCTTTACTTGTGAAAATGAGCCTCTGGAAGGCGATTTTACAACAGAGGATGTATTGTCTTGTGAAATAGCTGCTCAAAACACACAGGATGCAGCAATAGCTTTTCTGGACGTTACAGATGAGAACTATACACAATTATGTATTGCATATAGAAATGCTTTAGAAGTTCAAATAGAATTTTGTGGTGATCCTGATGGGATTTTACAAACTCAAATTAATAGTCTTGGCGATTGTGGAGCTACTAATCCAGATCCATGTGAAACTGTTACTATCGCAGCTAATAATGCAGAGACGGCTTATGATGCAGACCCTTCTGATTCAAGCTTATGTAGTACCTATCTAACAGCTTTACAAATACAAATAACTGTTTGTGGAGACTCTGATGGAAGTATTCAAGCTATAATTGATGGTTTGGATGATTGTGGAGGCGTTAGTCCAGATCCATGTGACACTGCAACTACAGTAGCTAATAATGCTGAATCAGCATACAATGCAAATACATCTGACAGCACTTTATGTAATGAGTATAAAGTTGCTTTACAAAACAAAATAACATTTTGTGGTGACACAAATGGAAGTATTCAAGCTATAATTGATGACTTAGGAGATTGCGCTCCAACAAATGTTTCTGGTACTTTAAGCGTAACTGCAGGAACCTTAAATATCCAATTTATTGTCAATAATGCAGTTTTAAACTCAGGAGTAGTTTTTGTAACAGGTAGTAATACAGAACAAGGAGCTAATTATTTTATAGAGTTTGAAGTGCCAGAAGGCACAACAGGTGTAGATGTAATGCAAAATTTTAAATTAACTTTAAATAATGGTGAGTTTTTTCCAAACATGGATGGATTTGATGATTTTACAAATAACATCACTGTAAATTCAGGTGGTGTAATTCAAGGAACATTTGGAGGGATAGTAACAAGAACTGATGGAGCTGATTTGAACTTAGCTCAAGGTTTAGTAGATTTAGAGTACTAATATATTCAACAAAAAAAGAAGATTATAAATATTAAGCCACTCTGTCTGAGTGGCTTTTTTTGTTTTAATTGATTGATGTATTCTTAATTACTAATGCTTCCTGAACCAGCTACTTTAGTATCTTCGGTTTTAGGATTTCCTCTGTACTCAATATCACCAGATCCGGCAACTCTGGCTTTTAAACTTTCATTACAAACAACTTTTGCATCTCCCGAGCCTGAAACAGCTACGTCTGTGTGATTAGACTGTAAATTGAATCCATGAAAATCTCCCGAACCAGCTACCTTAGCCTCAAGTTTATTTGTGTTGCCTTTTAAGGTTAAATCACCAGAACCTGCCACTTTGCCTTCGGTATTTGAAGCTTCAATATTTAAAACCACATCACCAGAACCTGCTAAAGCTACTGTTAAATTTGTAGCTGTGATAATGTCTTCATTCCATAAATCGCCAGAACCAGCTAAGGATACACTGCTAATATCTTGAAAAGGAATGGTGATTTTTATAGTCTTGTTGTTACTTGGTTTTAGATTTACATTATTTTCTGTTTTAATTACAAGCTTGTTGTTTTTTACTTCAGTAATAATATATTCAAGTAAGTTTTCTTCACCTTCGAGAATGATTTCTCCTTCATTACCTTTAACTAAAACATAGTCAAATGATCCAGCACATGCAACCGCATCATAGTCTGAGGTAGACCTTGTCGTTGTCGTTGTAGTTCCGTTTCCTTTTATTTTTTTGTCTCCTGCATAACCAAATGAAATGCAAAACAAAAGAGCTGTAATTAAGATTGATTTTTTCATTATTTATAATTTTTAATAGATTGTTATTGTTTTTTAAATGTTACGCTGCCATATTCAGTTTTAACTCTTATCATGTTTCCACTATTTGAATTTCCGTAGTAACCTTGATAGTATTTATCTGATGATTCAATACGTTTTTTTGTAAACTCGAAGCCCTCGGCATCTCGAAGTGATGCATACTCTAGATCGATGTCAAAATTAAAGGCATAATTAGAATCATAGCCAATAGTAATGCCACAGTAATCTGATTCGATATCAATATTTCCAGCATTTGCAGTCATCTTTTCTATTTTTATAGAACCATAATCTGCCTTAATCATTATGTTTTTATAAATCGTACCTAATCTTAGTGTTAAATAGTCTCCATTGCCTTCGACATTATTAGCATTATTGATTTTCATGGATCCATAATCACAATTGTAAGAAATGTTTTCTGCCAATTCAATTTCAGACGTGGTATAATCAGCATTAATATCTAATGATTTAGCCGTTCCAACTGTAAAGCCACTGTAATCTGCATTGATGCTTCCGCTTTTAATGTATTCAAAATACGAGTTATTTGTGTAGTCAAATTTAATGTCATTATGGTCTGCCATTAATTCTTTGGTGGTAATTTTTCCATAGTCACAATTAATCTCAGCGCGACCTTCCAACTTATCTAATGTAATGTTTCCGTAGTCATTATTTAAATCTACATTGTTTGTGATTGGTAATTTGATAACGTAGTTAATAGACATATTCACATTGTTATTCTTTCCCCAATTCCACCATGATTTTGATTTCTCTTTATTGAAAATTGTTTTTGCCATTACAGAAGATGATGAAGCATTAAACTCGATATCTATATCATCAATTTTATCTTGTACGTTATCTATATCGTCTCCATTGGTTTTAATATGAACTTCAATGCTAATTATTGAACCTTCGTAAGTGACAACATCAATGTTTCCATAGCTGTTATCAACTTTTAAAGTTGCATTTGCTGAAACTGTAAAGTCTTTTTTTATGGTTTTTTCTTTGGTATGTTTTCCAGACCAGTTTTTTGTATTGCCTGCTATCACTAATGTAGGTAATAGTATAAATGCAAAGAGTAATTGATATGGTAATTGTGTTTTCATAAGGATTGTATTTTATTTTTCCGAACAGTTGCGAACATGTTTGGATTGTTTTTAATAGTTATAATGTATTTTGATTTGATGCATTGCTTTTAAACTGTTTGACTTCTTCAATATTTTGTAATACATGCTCTAAGACATCTATTCTGTTTTGAAAGTTTGAAATCATAGCATAAACAACGCGTTTGTCATCACCAGATTCTGTAAGATCTTTTTTTAGTTTTTCGTAATCTTTTTCCAGTACATTGAGCTGTTTTAAAGCATCATCAATTAGTTCTTCAGTTTCTGGAGAGCGTTCAGTTTCAAGAGTTTCTAATTCATTTTGGATGGCTAGTGTAAAAAAGTCTTGAGTTTTGGATAATTCTGGAGATACACTTGCCAAATCCTTTAAATCAGGCTCTTGTTCTTGCATAAATGTAAATATGCTAAAACATAATACTATCGATGCGGCTACAGCAAGTATGGGTTTCCAGTAATTTGATTTTTGTTGCGGACTAGTGTCATCAGTTCTGTGTTGTTGTTTTAATTTTTCTAAAAATCGATTTTGATGTCCTGAGTTAGGTGTGTCAACATCAAACTTAGTGTCAAGTTTTTCGAAAAGTTGATCTATGTTATCTTTTTTCATCGTTCTTGTATTAAGAGGCCAAAGGCGCAAGTTTTTTTCGTAAACTATCTTTAGCTCGTGATATTAATGTTCTACAATTGGCGTTGGAAATGTTCATGATGTCACATATTTCTTCGTAATCATATCCTTCAATCAAATGTAATGTTAATCCCATTCTGTAATTGTCTTTAAGTAATTTCATCGTGTCTAAAACCTGATTCACTTTCAAATCAGTAAATCCATTATTTTCAACAATTCCAGAATGTTCTTCAATTTTATAAAGCACATCATCAATGGGTACATCATTATATTTTGTATTCTTTTTATAGTGGTAAATACTGTTATTTATAACGATACGCTTTAGCCAAGATCCAAATGTTTTAACCTCTTTAAGACTGTCTAATTTTGTAAAGGCGGTTAAAAACGAATCTTGCATGATGTCTTCAGCTTCAAAACTGTCTTTCACAATTCTGAATGCTGTGTTATACATAGCCTTATAATATCTGTTGTAGACTTCCATTTGTGCATGTTGGTCACCAGATTTACAAAGCTGTAATAACTGCTCTATATTTTGATTGGTTAGTGTCAAAAAACAATTGCTTTATTATAGAGATGAAAGAGTAAATGAATTGTTACAGTTTGATTACAAAAAGTTTTTAAGTTTATAAAGCGTAATGGCATAACTATTGAAATTAGATAAAGGTATATAATTTCATTTACTTTGTAAGTGTTTAACAAACAAGGTTTAATGAGGTTATTTAAATAATTATAAATCGATAACTTCTGTTATTTTAATGACAGAATGACTAAAAAAATAATATGGCAAAGTCTAATTTCTTAAAGCTTGACAGTTTGTCATTTCAGGATTTTGATGAAAATTCAGAATTAATTCCTTTAATGACACCTGAAGATGAAGCTGAAATCAATAATGAAACCCTTCCAGAATCATTACCAATATTACCATTACGTAATACGGTTTTATTTCCTGGAGTAGTAATTCCTATTACAGCAGGCAGAGACAAATCAATAAAACTAATTAATGATGCCAACAAAGGCAGCAAAGTTATTGGTGTCGTCTCACAAAAAGATGAAACGATTGAAGATCCTACAGGTAAAGATGTGTTTAAAAAAGGAACCGTTGCACGTATCTTGAAAGTACTTAAAATGCCTGATGGAAACACGACGATTATCATTCAGGGAAAAAAACGTTTTGAAATTCAGGAGATCACTTCTGAAGATCCTTACTTAACAGCTACAGTAAAAGATGTTCCTGAAGCCAAGCCAGCGATTGATAATGAAGAGTTTTCTGCAATTATTGAATCTATTAAAGATTTATCACTTCAAATTATAAAAGACAGTCCAAACATTCCAACCGAAGCGACTTTTGCGATAAAAAACATTGAAAGCAACTCGTTTTTGGTGAATTTCGTGTCTTCTAACATGAACCTTTCTGTAAAAGAAAAACAGGAATTGTTAGAAATAAACGATTTAAAAGAACGTGCATTGGCAACTTTGAAGTTCATGAATATCGAATTTCAGAAACTGGAACTTAAAAATGATATTCAGTCTAAGGTTCAAAGTGATATGAATCAACAGCAACGTGAGTATTTCCTGCATCAACAAATGAAAACCATTCAGGAAGAACTTGGAGGAGGTGTGTCTTCAGGTGAAGAAATTGAAGAGATGCGCAAGCGTGCCAAACAAAAAAAATGGAATGATAAGGTTGCAGAACACTTTGATAAGGAATTGTCAAAAATGCAACGTATGAATCCTCAAGTTGCTGAGTATTCGATTCAGCGTAATTACTTAGACTTGTTTTTAGATTTACCTTGGGAGGAGTTTAGTACAGATAAATTCGACTTAAAACGTGCCATGCGTATTTTAGATCGTGATCATTATGGTTTAGATGATGTTAAAAAACGAATTATTGAATACCTGGCTGTTTTAAAATTACGAAATGATATGAAATCGCCTATTCTTTGTTTGTATGGACCTCCAGGAGTTGGTAAAACCTCATTAGGAAAGTCTATTGCTGAAGCTTTAGGACGCGAATACGTGCGCATGTCGTTAGGTGGTTTACGTGATGAAGCTGAAATTCGTGGTCATCGTAAAACATATATAGGCGCAATGCCTGGGCGAATTATTCAGAGTTTGAAAAAAGCAGGAACTTCTAATCCTGTATTTGTTCTCGATGAAATTGATAAGTTGTCTAATTCTCATCAAGGTGATCCATCATCTGCTTTGCTTGAAGTGTTAGATCCTGAACAAAATAGTGAGTTTCATGACAATTTCCTTGAAATGGGATTTGACTTGTCTAAAGTAATGTTTATAGCAACGTCTAACAGTTTAAATACCATTCAGCCAGCATTAAGAGATCGTATGGAAATCATTAATGTAACAGGTTACACTATTGAAGAAAAAGTAGAAATCGGGAAACGCCATCTACTTCCGAAGCAATTAAAAGAGCATGGCTTAACAGACAAGCATTTAAAAATAGCTAAGCCACAACTTGAAAAAATTGTTGAAGGTTATACGAGAGAATCAGGAGTTCGTGGTTTAGAAAAGCAAATAGCAAAAATGGTACGTCATGCAGCCAAAAACATTGCTATGGAAGAAGATTATAACATTAAAGTGACTAATAAAGACATCATTGATGTACTTGGAGCACCTAAATTAGAACGTGACAAATATGAAAATAATGATGTTGCAGGTGTTGTTACTGGTTTAGCATGGACGAGCGTTGGAGGCGATATTTTATTTATTGAATCTATTCTATCTAAAGGAAAAGGCAATCTGACCATTACTGGTAATTTAGGAAAAGTTATGAAAGAGTCTGCTACGATTGCTATGGAATACATAAAATCAAATGCAGATGAATTTGGAATCAATCCAGATGTTTTTGAAAAGTATAATGTACATATTCACGTTCCTGAAGGCGCAACACCAAAAGATGGTCCGAGTGCAGGTGTCACCATGTTAACATCATTAGTGTCCTTATTTACACAGCGTAAGGTGAAAAATAGTTTAGCAATGACAGGAGAGATTACTTTAAGAGGTAAAGTATTACCTGTAGGAGGAATTAAAGAGAAAATTTTAGCGGCTAAACGTGCCAGAATTAAAGAAATTTTACTTTGCGAAGACAATAAAAGAGACATAGAAGAAATAAATCCCTTATATTTGAAAGGATTAAAATTTCATTATGTCAAAGATATGAGTGACGTTTTGAGATTGGCATTAACCAATCAAAAAGTAAAAAATGCTAAAAAGCTTTAGATTAATAGCTACGGTTTTTGTTTTTGCAACTTCTGGTTTTGGAGTTTTTGCGCAGAGTAATGAAACCGCTAATTATAAGGATGTCCTTTTAGACGGAAAACCAGCAAAATTGAATCTGGTAACTGGAGAAATAACATTTACTAATGGTGAGATTGCGAAATCTAGAACCGCCAAAAAAATTCAAGATTCAGTGCTGGACAATCGTACTGTGATAAAGACAAATCTGCTCAAGGATATGTTGGTCGATTCTGAAGATTCTAAAAATGCAGAAATTACTGATTCTAACAATACCTCAGTTAATACATTAAAAGGATCTGCGTTAACAAGTGAAACTGAGGAGTCTGATTTAACGGAAAATCCAAACAAAGCCATTGAAGATAGCGTTTCTGACGAATTATTACCCAATGATTCATTGATTGCTAATCAAAATTCTATAAATACTGAAGACACAACAGAAACGAATACCTCTGATTTTCACCTGGTCAAAAAAGGGGAAACGTTATATGCATTATCAAAACGATATCAAACAAGTTTAAGACAACTAATGGCTGTTAATGATCTTGAAACCACGCTCATTAAGGAAGGTGAAACTTTAAGAGTAAGAAATTTTGACGCTAATGAAACCAGTTCTGAATCGGTTTGGATCGTTTCAAAAGGAGATACACTATATAACATAGCCAAACGAAATAATACTACAGTTGATGATTTAAAAGACCTTAATGAACTGTCAAGTAATTTAATTAAAGTCGGACAAAAACTTCAGGTAAATCAGAATTCAACACTATCAAAAAAATAAAATAGACATATACTCGTTTTAAGATAGATTTATTTACTTTGCAAACTTATATGCTAAAGAAAATTACCACGTTTATTTGTCTATTAACGACCTCTGCATTTTTTGCACAAGTGGGTGGTGAGTCGACATTTCAATTTTTAAATCTGGTATCTTCTCCACGACAAGCTGCTTTGGGAGGTAAAGTCATTACCAATTATGATTATGATGTTACTAGCGCACTATTTAATCCTGCAAGTATTAATGCCGAAATGGACAACCAGCTGGCTGTCAATTATTCCAGCTACTTAGGAGGTATAAGTTACGGAACAGCAGCATATGCCTATACGTGGGACAGACATGTACAAACCTTTCATGTAGGCATGACATACATCAACTATGGAGAGTTTGATGGTTATGATTTAAACGGAGTTTCAACAGGAACTTTTACAGGGAATGAAGCTGCTTTATCTGCTGGTTACGCGTTTCAAATTCCTTATAGTGATTTTTATATTGGAGCAAATTTAAAAATGATTACTTCTAAATTAGAGCAATACAACTCTATAGGTATTGCTGCCGATTTTGGAGCGATGTATATTAATGAGAAATTAGATTTCCACGCAGCTTTAAGTATTCGAAATTTTGGTACTCAAATTGTAACCTATGCTGGGCTAAATGAAAAATTACCTTTAGAGGTTTCTTTAGGGTTGTCGCAAACACTTGAAAACATGCCATTACGCTGGCATTTAACTTTTGAAAACTTACAGAAATGGCCAATAGCTTTTTCAAATCCAGCAAGAGCTACCACAGATTTAGATGGTAACCAAACTCAGGAAAAAACAGGATTTTTAGGTGAAGTGATGAGACATACTGTGATTGGAGCAGAATTATTTCCAGAACGTGGATTTAATATTCGCTTAGGTTATAACTTTAGAAGAGCTGAAGAATTACGTATTGAAGAACAGCGAAATTTTTCAGGTCTATCTATGGGAATAGGAATTAAGTTGAATAAAATGCGATTTAGTTATACGCATGCCAGATATACCAGTGCATCTAACACAAGCTTTTTTGGCTTACAAATTGATTTAAGATAATGTATAAAATTACTATAGCAATAGACGGATTTTCTTCTACAGGAAAAAGTACAGTCGCAAAACGTTTAGCTAAAGCTTTAGGATATATCTATGTCGATTCTGGAGCCATGTATCGTGCAGTGACTTTATTTGCTATGGAACATAATTTGATACACAAAAATCAATTTAATAAAGCGCAATTAATAAAGCAACTCGATGCTATTAAAATTAGTTTCAAGTTTAATAAAAAGCTAGGTTTTGCTGAAGTGTATCTCAATGGTCAAAATGTTGAAAAGAAAATAAGAACTCTTGAAGTATCTCAGTTTGTAAGTCAGGTAGCTACTGTTTCAGAAGTAAGAGAACAATTGGTTTTACAGCAGCAAAGTTTAGGAAAAGATAAAGGTGTTGTTATGGATGGTCGTGACATTGGAACCGTTGTATTTCCTGAAGCAGAATTAAAATTATTTATGACAGCTTCCGCAGAAAAAAGAGCACAACGTCGTTATGATGAACTTATTGA
The DNA here is from genome assembly GCF_050617655.1 of Psychroserpens mesophilus. GTDB lineage: Bacteria > Bacteroidota > Bacteroidia > Flavobacteriales > Flavobacteriaceae > Psychroserpens > Psychroserpens mesophilus_A. The sequence continues at coordinate 10,129 of NZ_JBODQC010000016.1, forward strand.
AAGAGGAGATGATGTGAGTTTTGAAGATGTCTTAAAAAATGTACAAAGCAGAGATCATATTGATTCTACAAGAGAAGATTCGCCTTTAGCAATGGCTGAAGATGCTATTAAAGTTGATAATTCTAATTTAAATTTAGATGAGCAATTTGAGTTTATCTATAGTTTGGCAAAAGCTAAAATAGCTGAATGTAATTAACGATTCATAAATACAAAATAAAAAAAGCAACCCATGGTTGCTTTTTTTATGAGTTTCTTAAACTGTCATTATGATAAATTAGGAATAATTAATTCTTGGTCTGGATGAATTAAATCAGGATTCTTAAGAATGTCAGAATTCGCTTTAAAAATATCATGATACTTTGCAGGATTACCATAATATTGCTTGGCAATTTTACCCAAAGTTTCTCCGCTTTTTACAGTATGTCTGGTGTACACTGAAGTGTCTGCAACTTTAATGTCTGCCATAATATCTGACGGACTATCACCACCTATGGCTTTAATAGCGTCCCAAAGTAAATCTTTTTCATATTGTGTTTTTGCTGTTCCCCAAATTTTTAATTTACCATCTTCAACCTTAACATCTCCATTTTGAATGTTTAAAGTTTCGCCTAAATCTAGCACGTCTTGGTATTTTGCTTTTACCATAATTTTCGTTTTAATTTTAATATTATATGTATGGTAAAGATATTAATTTATGAGCCAAAAAATCAATAAGTTAGATAACTTTTTTAAACATTTTTGAAGAATCAATATCTCATAAAACGCTTAGCGTTTATTTTGTTTGTTTTATTGATAGAAAATATATATTTTTGCACTCCTTTTAGCGAACCCTAAGAAAGATAAAAGGACAATATATAACAAACAAACAATAACACTTCTGTGTGTATTCGCTTTAATCTTTCTAAACATACAGAATACAAATTAATATTCAGCACATGTCTGAAAAAGAAACAAAACAAGCTGAAGTAGAAACTACTGAAGCAACAACTGTTGAAACTACAGAAACACAAACAGTTGAGACTCCAAAAGAAAAAGTATCTGAGTCACAAGCAAATCCTGAAAAATTCTTAAAAGATTTTAACTGGCACAATTACGAAGAAGGTATTGATCCGGTTGATGACAAACAATTAGAAGAATTTGAAAAACTAGTAGCAGAAAATTTCGTTGATACACTTAATGACGAAGTTGTTGAAGGTGAAGTGATTCACATTTCTGATAGAGATGCTATTATTGATATCAATGCAAAATCTGAAGGTGTAATTTCTCTTAATGAGTTCCGTTACAATCCAGATCTTAAAGTTGGTGACAAAGTAGAAGTATTAATTGATGTTCGTGAAGACGCAACTGGTCAATTGGTATTATCTCACAGAAAAGCAAGAGTAATCAAAGCTTGGGATCGTGTAAACAATGCACACGATACAGGTGAAATCGTAAATGGTTTTGTAAAATGCAGAACTAAAGGTGGTATGATCGTTGACGTATTTGGTATTGAAGCATTCTTACCAGGTTCGCAAATTGATGTGAAGCCAATTAGAGATTACGATCAGTACGTAAATAAAACTATGGAATTTAAAGTTGTGAAAATCAACCACGAATTCAAAAACATAGTAGTCTCTCATAAAGCTTTAATTGAAGCTGATATTGAAGAACAGAAAAAAGAAATCATTGGTCAATTAGAAAAAGGTCAGGTACTTGAAGGTACTGTTAAGAATATTACATCTTATGGTGTATTTATTGATCTTGGTGGTGTTGACGGATTAGTTCATATTACTGACTTATCATGGTCAAGAATTAATCATCCTAATGAAATTGTGGAATTAGACCAAAAGCTTAATGTGGTAATCTTAGACTTTGATGAAGATAAGTCTAGAATCCAGTTAGGTCTTAAGCAATTGAGCAAACATCCTTGGGAAGCTTTAGGCGAAAATGTAAAAGTTGGAGATAAAGTAAAAGGTAAGGTTGTTGTTATTGCTGATTATGGTGCATTTGTTGAAGTAGAAGAAGGTGTTGAAGGATTAGTTCACGTAAGTGAAATGTCTTGGTCAACGCATTTACGTTCTGCTCAGGATTTCGTATCTGTTGGTGATGAAATCGAAGCTGAAATCTTAACTCTTGATAGAGAAGATCGTAAAATGTCTCTTGGTATTAAGCAATTAACACCAGATCCATGGACAGATATTACTAGCAAATATCCTGTAGGTTCTAAACACACAGGTATTGTTCGTAACTTTACAAACTTTGGTGTGTTTGTTGAATTAGAAGAAGGTATCGACGGATTAATTTATATCTCAGATTTATCTTGGACTAAGAAAATTAAACACCCAAGTGAATTCTGTAACGTAGGTGATAACTTAGAAGTTGTCGTGTTAGAATTAGATGTTGAAGGACGTAAATTATCTTTAGGTCACAAACAAACTACAGATAACCCTTGGGATAAATATGAAACTGAATTTGCTTTAGGGACTGTTCATACAGCTGAAATTTCTGAAATCGTTGACAAAGGAGCTACTATTGAGTTTAACGAAGATATCGTTGCTTTTGTGCCTTCTCGTCACTTAGAAAAAGAAGATGGTAAGAAATTAGGTAAAGGTGAATCTGCTGAGTTTAAAATTATTGAATTCAATAAAGAATTTAAACGCGTAGTTGCTTCTCATACAGCTATCTTTAAAGAAGAGGAAATTGCTAATGTAAAAGCGGCTGCTAAAAAAGCAGAAGCTCAAGCAGCAGAAGCGAAGCCAACTTTAGGTGATGCTAATGATGCTTTACAAGCTCTTAAAGATAAAATGGACGGGAAAAAGTAATTCTTTTGTCATTCCGCATTTGATGCGGAATCCATTTTAAATAACGAAAAGCCTTTCAGAAATGAGAGGCTTTTTTTTTTGAAAGCGTTTGTACCAATAGCGATACAACTTCTCAACTTTACGCCTATGCAATTTCACATCTAAAGAAAACCATTGCAAACCCTAAATTTTTAGTTTAACTTTGTCTACCAAATACGTTTGGAAACCATATGAGTCAAAAAGTGTTACTTAATGCCAAAGAGGTAAACATCATTCTTCATCGACTGGCTTGTCAACTTATTGAAAATCATAATGACTTTTCTAATACTGTGCTTATCGGATTACAACCAAGAGGAAAGTATCTCGCCAATCGACTGGCAGAAATGCTCAAAAACGATTATAAGATTAAAAACATTCAATTAGGCCAACTTGACATCACGTTTTTTAGAGATGATTTCCGGAGAGGAGAAAAAATACTGGAAGCCAATACCACCGAAATTAATTTTTTAGTAGAAGGTAAGAATATTGTTTTTATTGATGATGTATTATACACAGGACGTAGTATAAGAGCTGCATTGACGGCTATTCAGTCGTTTGGACGACCAAATGAAATTGAATTACTCACATTAATCGACAGACGTTTTAGCAGACATTTACCCATTCAGCCCAATTATAGAGGACGACAGGTAGATGCTATAAATGAAGAAAAAGTAAAAGTGAACTGGGTTGAAAACGAAGGCGAAGACACAGTATATTTGATAAATAATTAAATACTATGAGCGAATTAAGTGTCAATCACTTATTAGGAATTAAATATCTCAACGAAAAAGATATTCAATTAATTTTTGAAACGGCAGATCATTTTAAAGAAGTGATTAACAGACCGATAAAAAAAGTACCTTCGCTGAGAGATATTACGATTGCCAACTTATTTTTTGAAAATTCTACACGAACAAAATTATCCTTTGAACTGGCTGAGAAGCGACTGTCTGCAGATGTGATTAATTTTTCAGCGTCGCAGTCTTCAGTGAAAAAAGGAGAAACTTTAATAGACACTGTTAATAACATCCTATCTATGAAAGTAGATATGGTTGTGATGCGTCACCCTAATCCTGGAGCAGGAGTATTTTTATCTCAACATGTCGATGCCAGCATCATCAATGCAGGTGATGGAGCACATGAACATCCAACACAAGCTTTGCTAGACACGTATTCTATAAGAGAACGACTGGGAACAGTTAAAGGAAAAAATGTCGTTATTGTTGGTGATATTTTACACAGTAGAGTAGCATTATCTAATATTTATGCCTTACAATTATTAGGAGCCAATGTGATGGTTTGCGGACCAAAAACCTTGCTTCCAAAATACATAGAAGGTTTAGGAGTAAAAGTAGAAACTAACTTGCAAAAAGCTCTGCACTGGTGTGATGTAGCAAACATGTTGCGTGTTCAGAATGAACGAATGGATATAAGTTATTTTCCTTCCACAAGAGAATATACGCAACAATATGGCGTTACTAAAACTTTACTAGATTCCCTAAACAAAGACATTACGATTATGCATCCAGGACCAATAAATCGTGGTGTTGAGATAACAAGTGATGTTGCAGATTCAAAACAAGCTATTATACTTGATCAGGTTCAAAATGGTGTGGCTATCAGAATGGCTGTTATTTATTTATTAGCGTCTAAAATAAAACACTAAGATTATGATTTTTGATAAAAACGGAAACACGTCCATAATTACTCAGGAAAAAGCCTCTGTAGTAGAGCTAGTTAAAAAAATTGATGTGCTTTATGAGCGTTTTAAGAATGATAATATCATCGTATGTCTAACGACATTAAATAAAGTTACGCTTTCTGATATTGTCGAATTTCTTCAGATTTCAAATAAACACCGAAAAGCAAAACATTCGTTTGTTATAGTTTCAGATAAAACCAATCTTGATGAGACACCAGATGAAATCGTTGTTGTACCAACACTTCAAGAAGCTTATGACATTATTGAAATGGAAGAAATGGAGCGCGATCTTGGCTTTTAAAATAGGTTAGTCGTTTTCTAGTATGTCGTTTAGTTGTAACGACTTTGTACGGCTTAACAACTGAACAACAAACAGCATAAATGAAATTAACAATACTTGGTTGTCACAGTGCAACGCCCAGAACAAATACCAATCCTACCTCTCAAGTTTTAGAGATTAAAAATCATACCTTCTTAATAGATTGTGGAGAAGGAACTCAGGTAGAATTACGCAGAAATAAAGTTAAATTTGTTAGAATCAAACATATTTTTATTTCACACTTGCATGGTGATCATTACTTTGGTTTAGTGGGATTAATTTCAACGTTCCGATTACTTACGCGTGAAGCAGATTTACATATATATGCACCAAAAGGATTGAAAGACATCATTACATTACAAATGAAACTTTCAGAATCCTGGACTAATTACAAGCTTATTTTTCATGAATTAACGTCTCATACTTCTGAATTAATATTTGAGGATGATAAGGTTGAAGTTTATACCATTCCATTAGATCATCATATTTATACCAACGGCTTTCTGTTCAAAGAAAAGAAAGGTGAGCGCAAACTTGATATGAATGCTGTTTTGAATGCTGATATCGACATAGCTTACTACAGAAAATTAAAACAAGGTTTTGATGTCGAAGATAATAATGGGAATTTAGTAAAAAACGATACTGTTACAAAACCTCCTAATAAGCCTAAAAGTTATGCATATTGTAGTGATACAGCATACAATGAAGCGTTGATTCCAGTAATAAAGGATGCTGACATTCTGTATCATGAATCAACATTTTTAGAAAAAAATGAAAAATTAACGATTCCAACAAAACATAGTACAGCAAAGCAAGCGGCTAGCATTGCAAAACAAGCGAATGTTAAAACTTTAATTTTAGGACATTATTCAACACGATATAATGACTTGAATCTTTTTAAAGAAGAAGCCTCTGAGATTTTTGAACATGTAGAATTGGCAAAAGATGGTAAAACGTTTGAGTTTTAGAATGGCAATACTCAAATGTTTATTTGGAATTAACTTCTATTTTTAATTCTTCTAATTCCATCATCCATTCTATAGCTTCATCTAAACTGTGACAGCGTTTTAGACTCTTCTTAAAAAAATGCTTTTCTAAGCTTGAGTTGAGATAGCCAAAATCACTATACGTTACAATAGCACTAGCTACTAATAAGTCGAAATCATTATTAAAATCAAGCCATAATTGAGGCTCAAAAGAATAAGAATTTATCCGATTAGCGATATAGCCTACTTTGGTATCGTTGCTGATGTCTTCAGAGAATTTTCCGATTAGTTTACTGACCAAGTCATAATCGACATGAACACCTTCATTTAATTCTGAGATAATAAATTGTTTAGTAATGTATACGTTTCCGAAAGGAAGTTCTAGTTTTCTATAATCTAAAAGATTAGAATATTTACTGTTTTCAAAAGTCATTTCAAGGGATTATTCCTTAAATTTATAAGAAATATTTGAAGCTAAAAAAGAAAATTCATATAAATTTTTATTATACAATCTAATGAATACAGACTTAGGCAATTACAGAAAATCATATCAAAAGCAAGAATTACTTGAAGAGAACCTTAGCGATAATCCTTTAGAAGTTTTTCAAAAATGGTTTCATGAAGTCGATACCAATTTTAATGTTGGAGAAACAAATGCAATGACCATAAGCACGATAGGTTTAGATGGTTTTCCTAAAAGTAGAGTGGTGCTTCTTAAAAAATTTACATACGAAGGTTTTATTTTTTATACCAACTACGAGAGCGAAAAAGGAAAGGCCATCGCTCGTAATCCAAATGTTTGTATTTCCTTTTTCTGGGCTGAAGCAGAGCGTCAGGTTATCATAAAAGGTAAAGCTGAAAAAATTGCAGAGAATTTAAGTGATGGTTATTTCGAGTCCAGACCACGAGGAAGTCAGTTAGGAGCTTTAGTTTCTAATCAAAGTGCCATAATTAAAGATAGAGAAACTTTAGAGAACCGTTTAAAGACCTTAGAAAAAGACTATCAAGGTAAAGACATTCCCAGACCAGAATTTTGGGGAGGTTTTATTGTTAAACCTGTTGAGATTGAATTTTGGCAAGGACGACCTAACAGATTACATGATAGAATTCGTTATCAGTTAGATGAAAATTACAACTGGACTCAAGATCGATTATCTCCTTAAGTCGATGAACTACACAAAAAAATAGAAAATTCTTACATTTTAAAACGTTTTGTCGAAAAATAATGTTTATAAGCGATGAATATTTATTCGTTTATGTATATTGTCGAAGAAATTAGCAGTTGACTGAATTCTGCCCCGTTTTTAGTCAGTAATTAATTAACCAAACAATTTAGACCCCAAATCTGAATTACCAAAACTTGACCTACGTTATGAAACCTACTAAAATGTTGCCTTTATTGGCATTAATCGCTTTGTTAACGTTCTCTTGTTCTACTGAAGAATATCCAGAAGAAACAATTGATAGTGTTGAATTACTTACCGCTCCTGAAGCAAAGACTATTGAAATTGAAATCTTAGAGCTAATTAATGCTCATAGAATCAATCTTGGATTAAACCCATTGAGTAATCATAATACAATAAAAGCTGTAGCATTTACGCATACAGATTACATGGTAGAAGTTAATAATGTATCTCATGATAACTTTTTTCAACGTAAGAATAGCCTAATACAAAATGCCTCTGCAACTAAGGTATCAGAAAATGTAGCTTATGCATTTAGTTCAGCTCAATCTGTTGTAAATGCCTGGCTTAATAGTGAAGGTCACAGAGCAAATATAGAAGGAGATTTTACAGATTTTGATGTTTCTGCAGAAAAGAATAATGAGGGTAAATGGTTTTTTACAAACATATTTATAAAAAAATAAAATATTTCAAAAACTTGATTAATAGCAAATAGTTGTTTTTAAAGCCACAGTGTAACTGTGGCTTTTTTTTATACGTATTCAAATTATAATTATAATCATGAGATTATGTGTTGTTGTTTTCATATTCTTACAATACTTTACAAAGTTAATCTGACATAAAAGGAATATCAATTTTTATAAACTGCATGTTGTTTATTGATAGCACATTAATTGCATAATTAGAAAGGTTTGTATAATTTATTTATTAAAGGAGTAGAATTAAATGATTCGATCCTCGTAAATAAAGATGATAAGGTTGGAGTGGCATTAATTCATAAGTTGAAAATGAAATACAACATAAACTTGAAATGACTTTATATACGTTATAAATAATTTTCTTGAAAATATTTGTTTTGGTAAGGGTAGAGAAGGGATATCTAATTTTTATGTCGATTAGGATGCTGAAGACTAAAAACCAGATATTGAGAGACAGCAGTTTAATGATATGTTATTTAAAGCATGATTCTATTCTTAATCCAAACGAAGTCTATAAGTTTGCTAAGCCGTTATTTATTGAAGATTATTAGGATGAACTATTTCAAAACAAATAAAACTCTACGGTAATTATAGGAAGCTTTTGGTATCAATGACAAAACGCTATTTCTGATACAACGCTAAATACAATCAAGCTCGTATCAGATTATTTCATAAACCATTGGTATGGCATAAGTGCTATTATAAGTGACGATTTAGATGGTAAAGTTTTTAAATATAATGGAGTTCTATAAATGCGAAAAAGCAGATCATAAATGAATCTGCTTTTTCTAAGTTCAAAATAGAGGGTGTCTTTTATTCTTTTAAAATATAGAAGTAAGAACGTCTGTTTAATTGATGTTCTTCTTCAGTACATTTCACACCATTAGAACATTTGTTAAGCAACTGACTTTCACCATAACCGATAGCACTTTCAATACGTTCAGGAGAAATTCCTCTTGAAAGAATATAATCTCTGGTTGATTTAGCTCTTCTATCTGATAGTTTCATATTGTAAGCATCTCGTCCACGACTGTCTGTATGAGCTTCAATTTTTATCACCATATTAGGATGTGCACGCATCACATCGACAATGTTTTCAAGTTCATATTGCGCATCTGTTCTTATATTAGACTTATCAAAATCGAAGAAAATTGGGTTAATGACAATTTGATTATCATTAATTAATGGCTCCAAGTAAAGATCTGCTTCAGTAATTTTTTCATGTTCATTATCAGTAGCAACTTTTTTAAGGTCATCTTTATAATCTTCTTTACTTCCTAAAACTGTATAGTTTTTATTACAATCTACAGTAAATTCATATTCTCCTTTTTCATTCGTTTCTAATTCTTCAAGTACTTTACCAACCTCATTAATAAGTTTAACAGATGCTCCAGGTATAATATCGTTGGTGTTTAAGTTTCTCACAATACCTTTTATAGTTTGAAGGCATATACTAGCATCAAAACTGTATATATCATCACTACCTTGACCATCTGGCCTGTTAGACGAGAAATAACCGGTTTTATCATTTTCTTCTTCAGAAGGATTCATAAAGAAGGCAAAATCATCAAAACCACTGTTATAAGGAGCTCCAAGATTTTCAGGTTGAGCATTTTCATCTTTAATGATATCAGATTTAAAAATGTCTAAAAAGCCTAAATTTAAATGACCATCAGATGAAAAATAAAACGTACTGTCCTGACTCACAAACGGAAACATTTCGCGACCTTCAGTATTGATCTGTTCTCCAAGATTTACAGGTTCAGAGTAGGTGTTGTTATCATTAATGTCTACTTTGTAAATATCGGTTTGACCTAAACCACCATCACGATCTGAAACAAAGTATAAGGTTTTATCATCCGAACTTAGAGCAGGATGTCCAGTTGAGAATACATCATCATTAAAAGGAAGTTCTTCAATATCTGCCCAGGCTTCACCAACAAGCTTTGCTTTGTAGAGTTTTAAATGTGTTGTTCCTTTTTTATCGTACTTAACTTTATTCTTTTTACTTACATTATCTCTGGTGAAATACATGGTTTTACCATCTTTTGTAATGGCTATTGAAGCTTCATGGTAATCTGTATTTATCTTTTCAGCGTTTATAAAATCAGCACTTCCGTAAATAATACTATCTTCCTTTTTCTCTACTGAAACCTTGTAGATATCGAGGAAAGGCTCCTGATTCCAGCCATAAAGTTTGTCTTCATCTGTATTTCTAGATGAAGCAAAATATAGTTGATTATTGTGAATAAACGAACCAAAATCAGAAAATTTAGAGTTGAAAGGTAAGTTAACCAATTTGACAACACGATCCTTTTCAGTTTTAGCAAGCTCATTATATTTACTAATGTTTTCAGGATCATAGCCTTTTACTCTGGTGTCGTTATTTTGAATCTGTGTAAATTTTTTCATCCATTCATTAGCTTCAGAATAATTACCTAAACTTCTCAAAGACTGGATGTACTTATAAATGTATTCAGGGTTTACATCGTTATCATATTTCTGCAATGCTTTTTTATACCAATGTGCAGCATCCTCTGGTTTAGAGTTATTGTAATAACAATCTCCCAGACGAGTTAATACGTGTGCACTGGTATCTCCTTTTTTAAGGACTTCCTTGTATAGTTCAGTTGCTTTGACATAATTGTAGTTGCCAAAGAATTTATCGGCTAGTTTTTCTTGAGCAATCATGAATGTGCTACTCAATACAAAAAATAAGATTAAAGTTTTTGTTTTCATCATGATTAAATTTTTAGAAGTATCTAGGCGATTTAATACGTTTGCTTTTAAATATTTCGAACATAAGTAGTACTTCATGAGTTCCACTTGTATAGGCACTTAATTCTGATAATGGATATTCGTATGCATAACCAATTCTCAATTGTTTAGATACTTGGAAATCTGCAATACCACCAATAGCTTGAGCTAATTCGTTTATTCTATACGATCCACCTACCCAAAACTTTTCATAAAATAAAAAGTTAGCAGTTAAATCAAAAGAAAGAGGTGCACCATTAGTAGCTTTGAGTAACATTGCTGGTTTTAACTTTGTGTTTTCACCTAAATCAAATACATATCCACCAGTAAAATAGTAACTGATTCTTTCTAGAGATTCAAATTCTTCATCTCCTGTATAATCTGTATTCAATATTCTAGGTGCAGAAAGGCCTAAATACCATCTGTTACTATGCCAGTAGACACCAGTTCCTATGTTAGGTTTCCAACGGTCTTCAAAACCAAAAATTACTTGGTCATTCATTTCTGCTTGTCGGAAATCGGCATCGAGACTAAAGCTAGTAAATCCGGCTTTTATACCAAATGCTAATTGACTGTTTTCACTTACACGAATAGTATATGAGAAGTCACCATATAGATATGAAAAGTTTTGATAACCTAATTCATCATTTATAAAAGATAAACCTAATCCAACTTTTTCATTTCTCAAAGGTGAGTGTACAGAGAGTGTTTGAGTTGTTGGGCCTCCTTCAAGACCAACCCATTGACTTCTATGTAGACCTACAACACTTAATGTTTCTCTACTTCCTGCATATGCTGGGTTTATCGAGATAGTATTGTACATATACTGAGTAAACTGTGGGAGCTGCTGAGCAACTCCAATCCAGCTACTGAATAGTATAAATGCTATAATGTTAAACTTTACTAATTTCATTTTAGGTTAAGATTTAGTTTGTTGATACGTAGATTGGTCCAGTGATTGGTTTTAATTCTAAATCACCAGTGCTACCTTTTAATTTTATGATATAATAATATGTTCCAGTTGGCACAAACCCTGAATTTCCAACAGAAGCTCCAGAAGATTGACCATTCCAGTCGTTTTTATAGTTTGAATTGTCATAAATTTTTGCTCCCCAACGATTAAATATTTGTAGTTCTATCACGAAACCACAATCTTCAATTCCTGTTACAGCAAACACGTCATTAACTCCATCTAAAACAGAAGGTGTGACAGCTTTCGATATAATAACATCATCTTCACCACATGGTAAAACCACACAATCATCATTAATAGTTATTATGACATCAGTAATACTTGGACAATCACCACCTACAGTATAAGTGAACATATAATCACCCAAATCAGCATCAGTAAATCCACCATTAATATCCAATAATGTAGAAGGATTAAAGAAACTACCATCAATAGTAACATCTCCAGCAGTTACAGTCCATACACCATCTGTATCAAAGTTACCAGATAGAGTTGAGAAAAGATCAAAATCAAAATCCTCTATGATACAAAGTTCAGTATCTGTAGTTTGTACTTGGCTTTCAACCGAAACATTAATAGTTTGTATGTAAGTATTTGTATTCATACAATCATCAGATACTGTCCATGTTCTTATAATTTGATAATTATCATTATCAATAAATTCAATAACTTCATTATCAGGATCTGGAGCAATTACACTCATTTGTGAGCAAGCATCTTGAAATTCTAAGTTTGGAATACCAGGAATGTCATCACAAACTACGTTTATTATATCCTCAAAATCTGATGTGAGTACAGGTGGAGATGTATCTACAATAGTAAATGTTGCTGTAGTGTCAACCATGTTACCACATTCGTCAGTAACACTAAATGTTACATTTGCTGAACCAGTAAGACCACACTCATCAGATAGAGCAGAGAAATCATTAGTCCATGTTATATCTGAGCATGAATCGGACGCAATTGCACCACCATTGGTATCTAACCAATTCTGTAGATCACTAATATTACCCGTACCATCACACTCAACCGTAAGGTCAGAGGCCTGAGTTTCGATATTAGGAATGGTTGTATCTACGATAGTGAATATTGCCGAAGTGTTAGCCGTGTTACCACAAGCATCAGTAGCAGTGAATGTTACAGTAGCAGAACCTGTTTCACCACATTCGTCAGAAAGTGCTGAGAAATTGTTTGTCCAAGTAACATTAGAACAGGCATCAGAAGCGACAGCACCACCACCGTTATTATCTAACCAATCTTGTAGATCAGCAGAGTTTCCATTTCCATCACATTGAACCGTAAGGTCAGAGGCCTGAGTTTCGATATTAGGAATGGTTGTATCTACGATAGTGAATATTGCCGAAGTGTTAGCCGTGTTACCACAAGCATCAGTAGCAGTGAATGTTACAGTAGCAGAACCTGTTTCACCACATTCGTCAGAAAGTGCTGAGAAATTGTTTGTCCAAGTAACATTAGAACAGGCATCAGAAGCGACAGCACCACCACCATTATTATCTAACCAATCTTGAAGATCAGCAGAGTTCCCATTTCCATCACACTCAACTGTAAGGTCAGACGCAGGTGTATCAATAGTTGGATTAGTTGTGTCTTCAATTATTAATGTAGCACTTAGCGAAGTTGCATTCCCACAATCATCAATAACTGTATAGACCACAGCAATTGTTCCACCTTGTCCACATGTTGGAACTAAATTAGGAAATGAATAATCAGAAGTCACAGTAATGCCAAGATCATCAGCACAATTTTCAATAGCAATAATGTTAGCCGCATTCCAATTGTTAGCTAAGGTTTCATTATTGTCACCATCACATTCAATAGCTTCATCAGTCACCGAACAGTTTGTTAAATCTGGTATAGTTTCATCACTAAAAGTCAGTGTTGCTGTTAGGCTCGTTGCATTCCCACAATCATCAGTAATGGTATACGTTACATTTATAGTACCACAAGGACCACAAGTTGAGCTTAGGTTCTCAAAATCATAGTCAGAAGTTACCTGACCAGAGAAATCAGTATCACAAGAATCAGTAGCACAAGCTTCAAGGGCAGCAATGTTGGCTGCATTCCAGGCATCAGCTAAGGCTTCGTTTTCTGTATCAGAACACTCTAATACTGTATTTTCAACAGTACAGTTCGTTAAATCAGGAGCAGAAGTATCTTCAAGAGTCAATGTTGCATTTAGTGTTGTTGCATTTCCACAGTCATCAGTAATAGTATAGATGACAGCAATAGTACCACCTTGACCACAAGTAGAACTTAGGTTATTAAAGTCATAGTCAGAAGTTACCTGACCAGTGAAATCTGTATCACAAGTATCTGCTACACACGATTCAAGGGCAGCAATGTTGGCTGCATTCCAATCGTTAGCTAAAGTTTCATTATCAGTACCAGAACATTCGATAGTTCCATCAGTAACCGAACAATTCGTTAAATCAGGCGCCGAAGTATCTTCAAGAGTCAGTGTTGCATTTAGTGTTGTTACATTTCCACAGTCATCAGTAATGGTGTAGATTACAGCAATTGTGCCACCTTGACCACAAGTAGAACTTAGGTTATTAAAGTCATAGTCTGAAGTTACCTGACCAGTGAAATCTGTATCACAGGTATCTGCTACACACGATTCAAGGGCAGCAATGTTGGCTGCATTCCAATCGTTAGCTAAGGATTCATTATCAGTACCAGAACATTCTATAGTTCCATCAGTAACCGAACAATTCGTTAAATCAGGCGCCGAAGTATCTTCAAGAGTCAGTGTTGCATTTAGTGTTGTTACATTTCCACAGTCATCAGTAATGGTGTAGATTACAGCAATTGTGCCACCTTGACCACAAGTAGAACTTAGGTTATTAAAGTCATAGTCTGAAGTTACCTGACCAGTGAAATCTGTATCACAGGTATCTGCTACACACGATTCAAGGGCAGCAATGTTGGCTGCATTCCAATCGTTAGCTAAGGATTCATTATCAGTACCAGAACATTCTATAGTTCCATCAGTAACCGAACAATTCGTTAAATCAGGCGCAGAAGAATCTTCAAGAGTCAATGTTGCATTTAGTGTTGTTGCATTTCCACAGTCATCAGTAATGGTGTAGATTACAGCAATTGTACCACCTAGACCACACGTAGAACTAAGGTTATTAAAATCATAATTAGACGTTACAGTCACACCAAGATCATCAGCACAATTTTCAAGCGCAGTAATGTTAGCTGCATTCCAATTGTTAGCTAAGGTTTCATTATTGTCACCATCACATTCAATAGCTTCATCAGTCACCGAACAGTTTGTTAAATCAGGAATAGTACCATCATCAAAAGTTAGTGTAGCTGTTAGGCTTGTTTCATTCCCACAATCATCAGTAACGGTATACGTTACATTTATAGTACCACAAGGACCACATGTTGTATTTAGGTTGTTGAAGTCATAGTCAGAAGTTACCTGACCAGAGAAATCTGTATCACAAGAATCAGTAGCACAAGCTTCAAGGGCAGCAATGTTGGCCGCATTCCAGGCATCAGCTAAGGCTTCGTTTTCAGTATCAGAACATTCTAAGACAGTATTTTCAACAGTACAGTTTGTTAAATCAGGAGCAGAAGTATCTTCAAGAGTCAATGTTGCATTTAGTGTTGTTGCATTTCCACAGTCATCAGTAATAGTATAAATGACAGCAATAGTACCACCTTGACCACAAGTAGAACTTAGGTTATTAAAGTCATAGTCTGAAGTAATCTGACCAGTGAAATCAGTATCACAGGTATCTGCTACACACGATTCAAGGGCAGCAATGTTGGCTGCATTCCAATCGTTAGCTAAAGTTTCATTATCAGTACCAGAACATTCGATAGTTCCATCAGTAACCGAACAGTTCGTTAAATCAGGAGCAGAAGTGTCTTCAAGAGTCAATGTTGCATTTAGTGTTGTTGCATTTCCACAGTCATCAGTAATAGTATAGATGACAGCAATAGTACCACCTTGACCACAAGTAGGACTTAGGTTATTAAAGTCATAGTCTGAAGTTACCTGACCAGTGAAATCTGTATCACAGGTATCTGCTACACACGATTCAAGGGCAGCAATGTTGGCTGCATTCCAATCGTTAGCTAAGGATTCATTATCAGTACCAGAACATT
>NZ_JBODQC010000017.1:0-18694 GCF_050617655.1 Psychroserpens mesophilus
TATTCCGTTGAGAGTCCTCTTGATTTGTTGCGTTAAGTTATTGAATAGAGTTGGTTTTCTACGTATTTTTGGTAACGTGTTTGTATATGGTTTGTTGCGTGGTTTAAGCACCTAATTTAGCAAATAAAAACCGAATAGAAAATCCGCGAGGATTTTCGTAAGTAGGCTAGAACTAGCAATAAATTATATACGGTGTTAGCAAACGTTTTTTTATTCCGTTTCAATTCTCATTCTATTAAACTTGTCGTAATAATCTATATTAAGTTCTTCGAGTTCTTCATAAGTTACTACTTCAATTCCATTAAACATTCGATTCAAGTCTCCACTAAATTTGTCACGCATTTCAAGTTTTTCTTCTTTTCTGCCAGCAAGTAATATATGACTAAAATTAGAAGTTCCGTAACCTAATTTTGATTCTAATTCGGGTTGATTGTCTTGATTTTCAGAATATTCCTTATACCTCCAGACTTGTTCTAAATGCGATAAATAGTTACTGCTCAATTGAGGTCTTTTGGTTTTCTTTTTTACATAGAAAGTAACATCTTCTTTTTTTACCTCGAAAAAAGTAGTTTTAAGAAATTCCGGAAACTCTGTTTTTAAAATGTAATCACATTCTTCATTTGTCTTTCCGTTCAAGTCGTAAAGATTCTTTTCGTATTCTAAATCAATAAAAGCTTCTCTTAAAAGAATCATTTTATTTTTATTGAAAAAATCGTGTAAAATGGTTCTCTCGTTATTTTTCCTGTCGTATTTAATATGATTGTTATATGTTGAATTAAAATCTGTTATTGTTCTCTCTATTTCATCTCGACCAAGAATTAGCCAATCAAATATTAATGGTGTTGGTAGTTTTATGAATTCTTCAGAAACAACTTTTGTTTTTAGCAAAAACACAGTTTCAGAATTTTTAGCAATTGTATTTTTGTAGTGAGTTTTATAAAAATTTGATTCGTGAAAATTCAATGTATTTTTGTTTAAAATCTCTAAATTTTCTAAATCAGTTATTAATTTTTTTCTCCAATTCTTTATAGTTTCCTCGAATTTTGAAACAAAGAAATCGTGTTGACCTAATGTGTTTTTCTTAATAACAGCTTGAAAACCTTCAATTTGAATATTTTCTCGTGTTTCGTTTTGAGAGTAAAGAATTAGCGGAATGGAATTTATTCTAAAATTACCATTAGAATAAGAAGTGTTAAGTCCGTTTTTAAATTGTTCCAAATTCGATGCTTGTAAACTGTCAACAAACATTTTAGAAGATTCGTTAGTGATTATTGCATCAATGTGAAGTTTTTTTTTCTCCAATTGGTTTACTATAAACGACTTTGTTGCTTGAAATGAGTCGAGAAATATCAGTTCATTTTCTTCATATCCGTAATTTCTGAAAATATTCTTGTAATTTTCGTGTTCGGATTTAAAATCATTTACTAATATTTTCATTTTTTGGTCAAATGTTTGCTAACGTGTTCGTGTTATGGCTAGTTGCGTTGGCGAGAACTAAGTTAGCAAAAAAGAAACTAACCATTAGGAAAATCCGATAGGATTTTCCGAGTACGCACAGACCAAGCAATTAGTTATACACGTTGTTGTAAAACGTTTTAGTCATAATAATTAATTTCTCTGGTCCAAACAAATAGCTTTTTTCCATTAACAGATTTGATTTGTTTAATCCAGTTATTTTGATTGTCAAAATAGTACTCAAAATCTACAATAACAGGTTTGTTGTTTTCTGTGTAGATTAATTTTTTAATATTTCCTTTCTTATTATAAAAATATTCTGATGAGCGATTATTGTCTGTGTATTTTACAAATGTTACAACTTCTGATGTCTTTCTTTTCTGATTATCATAAGAGTATTCGGTAAAACTATTAATTGTATCAGTAATGTATAATACTTTTTCTAATAAGTTATTTTTGTATATATTCTGAATTTTTCGAGATAGTTTTGAAGGAAGATTGTCATACGAACTGTAATCATAATGTTCAGTTTCTAAAAGATTGTCATTAGAATCGTAATAATATTTAACACTAACTTTATTTAGACCAATACTATCACTTTTAGATGAAGTGGTTCTTCCTTTTTTTATATACACATAAGGTTTATGAACTATTTCTGCAATCTTTCTTCCTTTTTTATCATACCTATATTTCCAACTTGAAAGCTCTCCATCTTCATCAAATCTTTTTATTTTGATTAAATTATAAATTGAATCATAAACATATGCTGTGTATGAATATAAATTAGGATCATATGATGCGTAATATATAGAAGAACTTATTTTGTTTTTATAATTATAAGTGAAATTTCGAGAAGTATAATCGTCTATTTCATAGATGTCTTTAATTTGAATTAAATTATCTTTTTTATCATATTTATATTTGTAAGTAGTTACAGTATCTCCATCTTTATAAAACCATATTTCATATGTAGGTTTTCCTTTTTCATTAAATTCTTTATAATAATTTGAATAATGAACAAAAGGTGTATTATACCACCAACTATGAAACCTGTCTCTTGTGAATTTAGAATTAGAAAACCCATGATGTCCATAATCACCTTCATTACTAAATAATTTCAAGTTCTGGTGATTTTTATCTAAAAATGAAAGCTGTTCTCTAACAGATTTTACTTTTCCATAAATTGTGTCTTTTTGTTGTGAAAAGGAATATGAAAAATAGAATAATAGAGAAATTATGATTGCACTTTTTTTAGTCATACGTTGATTGTTTTTCCATAAATCTATTTGTCATTTAGATTTTATGAAAGAGTAAATTAGTTAAGTAGTTTATTTGCTAAGTAAACAAGCGTTTTGGTTTAGTCAAATGTTTTACAACGTGTTTGTATATGGTTTGTTGCGTGGTTTAGCACGAAATTTAGCAAATAAAAACCGAATAGAAAATCCGCGAGGATTTTCGTAAGTAGGCTAAAACCAGCAATAAATTATATACGGTGTTGGCAGTAGTGTTTTTCCACTCACTTATCTCCGTTTACTTTCAAGGTTTTCAATTGCCTTGATTATTTTTTCCGCTTTTTGGTCGTCCGTGGCAACAGTCCAGATTTCATTTAGAATTTCTGTCTGTTCTATTTTCTCCAGCCGTTCAAAAATTTGCAAAACTTGTGCATCTTTAAAGCATTCCAAAATTTCAGAATTGTCATTCGTTCCAGTTTGATTTTCGAGATATAATGTCACGATTACAGTATCTCCACCATCTTTGTTTATTGCGTTTCTAATTTCCGAATTAACAGACATTTTTTTGTCCGAATTTTTTACTGGTCCTAAATTCTTATTCTTTATTTCATAACCATCTATTGTCCCAGACACTTTTAAATCGCCCCATTTTCCTTTGATATTTTTTGTGTTGGGGATTATCAATTGATAAGTCCAAGCTCCATTTCCTGGAATATATTGAAGGGTCAATTTTTCATTCTCAACAATGTAATTCATTTGTTTTTTAATCTTTCAATGGTCTTTAAATTTCGATTGTGTTCGTTTTGTTTACATTACTGCCAACGGTTTTGTGTATGGCTAGTTGCGTTGGCGAGTACTAAGTTAGCAAAAAGAAACGAACCAGTAGGAAAATCCGTAGGATTTTCCAAGTAGGCTATGACCAAGCAATTGGTTATACACGTTGTTGTACATAGTATATTAATCCGAAAGCATCTCATTTAATACGAATAAATCCTCTTCTCTTAGAAACACGTGACATTTATTAAAATGCTTTTTTAAAAATCTTAATGAGAAATCTTTTGAATCTACAATTTGACCATTTTTTATATCTAACAGACTATAATTTTCAAATGACACTCCAAATCCTGGCTCATAATCTAAAACTTCACCAATCGGTAACAATATTAAATCATCAATCCAATCCACCAAAAATTCATCACATTCAGGTGAAAATTTATCGAAAACACTAATCCAAGTTGTAGAAAATAAAACATCAGGTTTTTCTTCTCGAATTCTAATTTCAAGATCTACTAAATAGATTTGTTCATTTATTGCAACAAAAATGGCTCTGTATCCTCTCCATAAATTTGATGAAATAATTCCTTCTTTTGGTTTTTTTTCTGGGAATAATTCGAAATATTCTTCTAGATAATAGTTTTTCAGCTCGAAAACTTCTCCATTAAATATTAATATATCTTTTTCTTGAATCGTTGCTAAAGAACTGAGAGAAATAGAAAATATTATTACAGTTAAAAAGTTTCTCATATTATGTACAACGTGTTCGTGTTATGATTAGTTACGGAAAAGGACGCGAGTCATTTTCCGCTAGTTGCTAATTTAATTAATTTCAAGGATTTTCCGATAGGGAAATCAGCAGTAATTAATTATACACGCTGTTAGGCAATGGTTTTATATTCTTTTGTTTTTCGGATTTTGTCGATTTGAAAATAATGATATGATTTCAATACTTTTATCATTTATCCTATAATATAAATTGTTATGTTTTTCTACAACAGCTTTTCTAATATCACTTTTTTCTAATGAAGAAGGAAATAGTTCAGGTGATTTAGATATCAGTTCAATAGTGTGGTCAAGTTTAGTTGCAAAAATTCGTAACTCTCTTTCTGTCCAATTCTTTTCTAAAAATTCAATCGTCTTTTCTAATTCAGATAGAGCGTGTTCAGTCCAAACAATTTTAAAGCCATTTTTCATAAGCTTTTCTTGCAGTAGAGTGAGAAATTAATTTTCCGTTGTTTGCGTCTTTGATTCCTTTTTCAATAGACTCTTTTTCATTTTTAGAAATTTCTGACCACCAATCAGCCTTTTCTTTATCTCTTAATTTCATCAGTTTGTCAATCAGAGATTTATCGTTTAGAGTTGATAACCATTGTATCAATTCAATTTTCTTATTTTGAAGATTTATATCCATAATATCAAATTTACAAATTTCATCCAATATCTCAATCTTTAAGAAATGTTTTTTACTGTTGCCTAACGTGTTTGTGTTATGGCTAGTTGCGTTGGCTAGGACTAAGTTAGCAAAAAAGAAACTAACCATTAGGAAAATCCGTAGGATTTTCCGAGTACATACAGACCGAGCAATTAGTTATACACGGTGTTGGCAACTGGCTTTTATTCGGTCGGCATATCTCCTTCGCCTGATGGTACTATTACAAATCCATATTCAACATCATCAGGAACATTATATTTCTCCCAATATTCGCCTCCAATTCCAGCTAATTCACCTTTTTTATCATCGACCTCAAGTCCAGTATCTCCGAAATAGATTTTAGGTCCAATGTCAAACAAAAGGGAATCTGTATCAACAAATTCGAATATTTTCTCATCATTCGGTTTCAAGGTAAATTTATCTTTAATACTCACAGTTTTGTCAGTTTCATTCCTCAAAAAGATTTTATATGATGCTCCAGTCTTTTTATACTCTGCTGGGATAATAAATGTTTCATCTCCTTTTTCAATGATTTCATTTCCGTGTTTATCTTTGTATCTATTCTCGGTTTTACAGCCAAACAAAAATGATAAAATTCCCATAGTCAGTATTATTGTTTTAAATTTCATTTGTTGCTTTATAATTCAGTCCAAATGATTTTATAATTTGGAAATTGGTTTTCAAATCTTTGTCTTAATTCAGTTAATTCATTTGTATCGATATCCTGATGCTCAATTTCAATTCCGATTAAGTGGTCACTTAAACACCAACCTTTGCAAATTAATTTCTGCCCACTTTTGGTTGAATTCAAAGTGATTTCTTGTCCGTGTTCAGTTCCGTAACTCATTAAGTTGACCTTGCTCAATATTTTCTGAATTTTGAGTTTAATCGACTTTTCATTTGGTAAATCAATATTTTCAGGATTTATCTCCTCCGTTTTCAGAAACCTAAAATTCGAGTTTTTAACTGCACTAATAACTTCTGTAGGATATTCTTTCGACCAACTATAATTTCTGTCGTAAGTCATAAATTTATAAAACAAAAGAAATCCTAATATCAATAGGATTGGTAAAATGATTAATTTATTTCTTCTTGTTTTATTCAAAAGAGTGAGTTTTTCAGCTTGTTGCCAACGGTTTAGGCTATGAGTAGTTGCGTGGATTAGCACCAAACTTTGCAAGTACACACCAAACTGAAAATCCGCGAGGATTTTCAGAAGTAGGCGAGAACAAGCAATTACTTATAGCCATTGTTGTAGCCAGTTATTTCTTAATAAATTTAGTCAAAACTTCTGCAAATGTTGTGGGCGTTTCGCACTTCAATCCGTGGTCACAATTTTCTATAGTTACTTCAATATTTTTTTGGTCAAGTTTTTTTAATTTTCGGTAGAACGGTAATAAGTGTGTCTCAATTGGGCAAACACTATCATCAATACCAGTAAAAAGGTATAATTGTTTATCTTTAAATTTATCAGCCTGTGCGACAAAATCATATTTATAATTATTGTCTGTCAAATCGTTGATAAAAATTTCCTTATTTTGTTTTATAATTCCATTAGGTAAAAATAGGGCATCGGTTGCATCGTCAAGAAATTTTCGAATTTCAGAATTAGGATTCATAAATTCTCTACCAAAATAACTGTGGTCACATAGTGAAACTCCAATTATTTTATTTATTCGGTCATCGTACATTGCACCAACCAATGCAGTAGATGAACCAAAACTATTACCGCCAACGTATATTTGTGTAGTATCAATTTTGTATTTAATCCGCATTTTTTCGGAAGTCAATAAATCCATTGCGTTAGACAAGTCATTTAATGCATTTCCAAGGCTAAACTCGCCTTCGTTTCCCCAAAGACCTTGGTAATTAAATCTTAATACATTAATTCCATTTTTAGTTAGTTGAGTGGCAAATTCCGATGTTCCATTTTCCTTACTACCAGGATTTCCGTGAAGCCAGAGTAATGTTGGCTTGCTTTCTGTCCCAACTCCTTTGTAGAAATATGTGTTTAGTTTTTTCCCTTCGCTTATAAATTCTATTTCATCAGCTTGTCCATTAACAGCTAATGAAGTGAAAATTATAATAAATAATGTAATTAGATTTCTCATTATGTTGGTCTTTTTTAATTGGCTACAACGTGTTCGTGTTATGGCTAGTTGCGTTGGCAGGAACTAAGTTAGCAAAAAAGAAACTAACCAATAGGAAAATCCGTAGGATTTTCCGAGTAAACACAGACTAAGCAATTGGTTATACACGTTGTTGCCATTTCGTTGCTTTATTAGTTCCTCTGTTATTTTGTTAAACTATTTTTTTATATTTTCAGGGTTTGAGTAAATTCAGTCAAAGTTTTATTCCACAATATTTTCAATTCGGTTTGAGTTAGTAAATTCCGTTCAGTCAGTTTTCATAAACTTATTTAAGTTCCGATTATTTTTTATGTCTTTCTTCTGGTTTTCTTGTTAACACAAAATATAAAACATACAACCAGCTAAAAATTCCGTGTAAAAAAGCTAACAAAACAGATTTGTTTCTTTCCCACGAAACCACAACAGCTAAAACACTTCCTAATCCAATTCCACTACTTATTGCAGTATTTCTTATTCCATTGTTTCCGGAGTCTTGGCTAAAACATTCTAAAGAGAATATTAGCAAAAAAATCAATGTTATTTTTATTTTATTCATATAATATTTCGATTTTGAGTGCGTTTCGCCAATGAATGGCAACGGTTTTGTGTATGATTTCGTTGCGTGTTTAAGCACTAAAGTTAGCAAATAAATCACAGATAGAAAGTCCGCGAGGACTTTCGTAAGTAGGCTAGAACTAGCAATGAATTATACACGTTGTTCTACGCAGTTTTTTATTCCGATTCTACTTCTCCAAACAGTTTAATATCATTCCCAAATCCTTTGTTTTCTTCAGTCAGTTCTGTAACTCCAATAAACAAAGCGTTTATTTTCATTTCGTGAACGTGCTTATTTACAATTAGGCTCGAAACTTGAGCATCATCTTCGAATGCAACTCCAGTTAATCCGTCTAATATTGTTTTAGTTAAATTATCAATATCAACTTCTTTATAACGTCTTTCCAAAACTGAAAATGATAGTACAACCTCGACATCTGCTGGTTTTTTAATTATACCTTTTTCTTTAAAAGCTTCGGTTGCATATTGACTTACAAGTTCTTTCATTTCTTGAATAGAGTTTTTGTCCTCTTTTCTTTCATAAAAGTTTTTTAATTCTATTTCATTTCCGTCATCATCGATTTCATAAGCCTCTAAAGGTTTGAACTTATCTTGTTTTGTAGGAATGAGCTTTCCACCATAAAATCCAAATAGAATCTCAATTTTTGGGTTTTGACGAAAGGTTACAAATTTGCTTGCCATTTTATGAATTGTTTAAATAGTTTTCTGCATCTCTCAAATTCAATTCTGTTTCGTTAAAAGCAGAACTTCCATTTCTGTCAATATTGAAAATAGGTTCTTCCAAATTACCCAATGCAATCATTAATTGATAAACAGTATCATTATTTTTATTTTCGAGTTCTATTTTTAGCCACTTTTTAAAGTTCGGGATTAATTCAGTTTTATGAATTTTACTCAAAGTCCAATAAGCACTTATTCGTTCTTTTGAGTCCGAGTAAAGTCCGCTGTTAATTCCGTTAACAATTTGAGTTTCCAGTTCAATCGGTTTTAGATTGTTCAATCCAGATTCGGCAATTACTTTTTCTTCGTAATCGGTTTTTATATTTCCGTTAGCTTTTTCAAAAATGTAAGCTGAAGCCTCAAATTGGTCGTTTGTTAATTTCATTTTCTTTTAAGTACGATGTTTTCTCAAATTGCGTAGAACGGTCTTGTATATGAAAAGTAGCGGATTTTTTGCACTAACTTTTCGGTTAAACACAGACCTTAAATTTATAAAATCCATTTCGATTTAGCACTTAAACCGCTATTTTTTATATACGTTGTTACCCACTGGCTTTATTCCGTTCAGCTTGGTTTGCAGCGTTGGCAAAGACATACTCTTTTGTAATTTTTGGCTTGTGTGTCGGCTGATGCGAATTGCAAATGTGTATGGCTTTTAGCGTTGGCTTTTTAACAACAACTTTTATTTTCTTGAATTGGTGGACAAGCTACTGTTCCATAAGAACAATAAACACAACAATCTCCCTCTTTAGGTTTCAAAACCGTTTTGCAATTCTCACATTCGTAAAAGAATTGACAGGATTCTGTTGGCATTTCTTCTACTTTTTTATGTCCACAATTTGGACAAGTAATTTCTGATTTTAATTGAACTTCCATTAATTTTCTTTTTTGTCGGTTACTTTATAACCTGTTGAGTTAATTGCTTTCTCGATTTCCGTTTCGTTGGTTTTGGTTTTGTCAAACTCAATGATTGCATTTCCATTTTCGTAAGACGCTTTTGAATTTACAATTCCATTGAGTTTATTTACTTCGTGATTGACGTGTTCTTCGCAACTGGCACAAGTCATTCCGCTGATTTTAAATTCCGTTGTTTTAATGTCCGATTTGTCAACTACGATAACTTGCTTTTCTGTATTTGGGTAAAAAATTCCTGAATAGTATGGGAAAGCCAACATTACAATTGCAAATACAGTTACAATTCCTAAAAATTTCTTTGATTGTATAAATTTTGGTTTTTCGTCCGTCTCACAATCACAGTCTATTTCTTTTTGAGGTTTAAGTTTTTGATACCAAGCAAAGCCAAGAACTAAAATTGTCAGTCCAATTAAATAAGGTCTAAAAGGTTCAATCCAAGAAAATGTTGAAGCAATTCCGCTTGTTCCTGCGATTAGAGCCAAAAAAGGTGTAATACAACATAATGAAGCTGTAATTGCAGTTAACAAACCTGCACCAATTAATTTGTTTTCGCTTTTCATATCGTTTCTAAAATTTTGTTTTTATCTAGTATCTCAAAGAATGGATTTAGCATTTTTTCGTATTTAGCCGTGAGTGAGTAAAAAATCGTTTGAGCATCTCTTTCTGTTTCTAATAAATTTCGGTCTTTCATTTTTCTCAAATGTTGAGAAATAGCAGAAATGTTCATCCCGAGGATATCGCTCAAATCACATACGCAAAGTCTTTTTTCTTCAAAGAGTAGGTAAAGTATTTTCAGTCGAACGCTATTTCCGACTAATGAAAGTCCATTTGCCAAATAGTCGAACGATTCGTTTAATTCAGAAACTGTGTCTTTGCATCGATTTATTTGTTCAATATCGGCTTGTTGTCTTATGCAAGAATTATTTTCCATAAAACAAAGTTACTGTTATTTCTTATTTAAGCAAATACTTAAATACAATATTCTCAAGCGTTGGAAAATTTTAGCTCTTTTGGTTTTTAGAGCGTTGGATTTGTGTGTCGGCAAAAACCGAAAGTGCTAAAATATGCGGTTGGTTTTCAGCTTGTGGGTAACGTGTTGTGTATGATTTCGTGCGATAGAAAATTATAAAATTTTCCGTTGCATCGAAATTATAGATTAAATATAAGAATTAAAAATTGAAGCAATTTTTAAGCATGAATTATACGCGCTGTTAGCCACTTTAGGGCAACACGAACCATTGGATGTAATAAAGAAAACTGATTATCACATGCAACCGAATCCAAAATGCTTTGCTGAATTTGGCAGATACACCCAAGAACCCGTTACGATCATAAAAAAGTACAGGTCACACTCAAGCATTTAGGTTGCAACATTGTTTTAAAGACAGACACCTTTTTTGTAAAAGAACGATTCATAACGCAACACTAAAATTTGGCAAACATGTATAAGATTCCGAAAAGTTTGAAAAATACACGAACCACAAAGCGTTTGGTTCTTCAAAAAAGGATAGAAGGGAAGCTGTTCAAATAAAATCAGAAACATTTGTGCTAGAAACTTCTATTGATAAAATACCGAAATTTTGTTCGTGCACTATTGTTGCTAACGGATTTGTGTATGATTTGTGCGATTGAGAATCCGCAGGATTTTCCATCGTTGCAAATCATAAAGTTAAAGATATAAATTTTTCAATGAAGTTATGATGTAAGCATAAATTATACACGTTGTTGGCGTTAGTTTTTTTTATTCCGTTAATATTTTATTCAATTTTGGAAATTCATTTTCTATTTTTCTATCAGGTTCATAACCATATTCCAATCCTGCGTTTAATAATCCTTTTAGAGAGTTTTTCCGTTCAGATTCTAATTCCGTTGCGATTTTTATAAATTCTGATTCTCCCATTTTATAAACTATTTCTGAGGTAATTATTCCTAAATCATAACAACCAGCTCCACCACCACACCAAAATTCGGTCAATTCCGATAATGCGTTTGAGTTTTTATTCAGCGTTTGAGTAATTAATTCCGACAATTTTTTATTCTGTTTGAGTGATTGCCCAATGTATAAATCTTGCCCAATTTCAATTCCGTCAACAACTTTTTCTTTACAACTTAAAAGTGTAAAAATCAGCAAGAAATATATTGTTAAGTTCTTCATTCTCAAATTAACGCCAACGTGTTCGTGTTATGGCTAGTTGCGTTGGTTGGAACTAAGTTAGCAAAAAGAAACGAACCATTAGGAAAATCCGCTAGGATTTTCCGAGTACACGCTGACTAGCAATTAGTTATACACGTTGTTAGCTATAGTGTTCTCTACATACACTATCTGCCAGTTTTATCATTCTAGGTATTCTAAATTCTCCTTCCAGTTTTTTAATTTTTTCACAAGCTGTTTCGAGTTCTATTCCTATAGATGATATAAATAAAGGATTTTTGGATTCACCTCTTAAAACAGGTTTAATTAATTCAGTTTGTTTATTAAAACTTGATTTAGATACACCTATAATAGGTATACTTTTATTTATTGCATCAAACAAATATTTTCCTAAACCTTTTTGCTTATAACCAAGCCATACATTTGCATCTATATAAATTAAATTAATATTTTCATTTATTTCTGCTAGAGCTTTGAGCAAACAAGGAAGTTCTCGTTTGTAAAATTGTCCAGATACATATGGCTCGATGGTATTACATTTAACTTGTCCAATTTTATATGGTTTAGAACTTAATTCATTTTCAAATATAACGTATCCTACAACTGCAAAATCGTTATAATAATGAACATCAAATGCGACTTGATAAGAGACCAATGTGTCCATCACTATTTAAAACTTTTAATAAATTCTCTGTCCATTTCAAATACCAATCGTAATAGCTATCATTAAGTTTATCTAATCCATAATCGCTATTATGCCAAATTTCACCTTTATATTCTCCATTTACAATTATTACTGATTCAATACCACAACCATATTCAGCAATTACTATGTGTTCACTATATAGTGGTTTATACTCTTCATAGTCTTCTTCATCCTCTCCAGCTTCAATTTCCCATTTGTCAATGTTTAGAAATATTTGACGGTTAACACCATAAACAGGACTTGCTCCAAAACCTAATTCTATAATAAATTCTCTAAACTCAGTTGGAAGATTAATTTTATTATTCTTTTCGAAAAGTGAAATATCCAATTCTGAAAATTTATGAAGCTCATATTTCCAATTAGATGAACCAAATGCCTCAAAGTTTGGGTCAAGACCTTTTATTTTTTTAAGATTATCTTGTATAATAATATATCTTTCTTTCATGGCATTATAGCTAACGTGTTCGTGTTATGGCTAGTTGCGTTGGCTAGAACTAAGTTAGCAAAAAAGAAACTAACCATTAGGAAAATCCGCAGGATTTTCCGAGT
Source organism: Psychroserpens mesophilus (assembly GCF_050617655.1). Classification (GTDB taxonomy): domain Bacteria; phylum Bacteroidota; class Bacteroidia; order Flavobacteriales; family Flavobacteriaceae; genus Psychroserpens; species Psychroserpens mesophilus_A. The sequence goes on from NZ_JBODQC010000017.1 coordinate 12,644, forward strand.
ACGCACAGACCAAGCAATTAGTTATACACGGTGTTGTAAAACGTTTTTTAATAGTTATCCATATCAATCGAATCTAAATCCTCTTTTGGAAATCCATATTCTTTGATTAAAGTATCTTCTTTAAATGTTAGATTTTTGGGATTTATGATTTCAAATAACATTTCATCTATTTTCTCCACTGTTTTATATAAGTCATTATTCAATTCAGCTGTGATTGAAATCGCTGACCTAAATCCTAAACCGCTTGCTTCTAAAACTCCGCTATTATGTCCAAGGACTTTCTCAATTTCCATTCTATACTTCATTAAATGATGATAGAATGAATAAATATCTCTTGACTTATTAAAAGAATCCGATTCAAATGATTTTTCTTTTTCAATCAATTCTTGAATTCTTGGATATTCTGTAGTTTCTCTTTTATGGATAAAGTCTCCACGTAAAAAAGGTTCAATTTCATTCTTTGTTAATTCGCTTTCCTTAACTTTTTTCTTTCCACTTAATATTGTCCAAAGATTATTTTTTTGTTTTTCTGTTCGAGTTAATTCAAATGCTTTCAATAATGCATTTAATCTCCTAAAACGTATTAATCTTGGTTGGTTCCATTTCAGAGAACTTTCATTCCATTCATTCGAATTAGGAACCATTCCTTTAAATTCAAACGTTTTATATAGTAAATCTTTGGTTGTCCAGGTTTTCATTCAAATGTTTTACAACGTGTTGTGTATGATTTGTGCGATTGAGAATCCGCAGGATTTTCCATCGTTGCAAATCATAAAGTTAAAGATATAAATTTTTCAATGAAGTTAGAAGGTAAGCATAAATTATACACGTTGTTACCACACGTTTTTATAATTTTTCCATTTCTCCAAATCCATATGTTCTATCAGACAGGTTTAAATAATAGACATAATTTCCATTTTCAAGCACGTCAATTATTTTGACATCTATTTTTTGTCCAATTAAATATTCATATTCTGGTTTAGAAACTTTTAAGTAAGTCAGAACGTAATTACAAGGTGAAATCCATTCAATTTTGTAAACTGATTTAGAGTCTTTTGTTTTCTCAATTTGCTTCCGCTTCCGCCTTTTAATTTTTACGTCTCGATATTCAGGATTTATATATCGGTATTTTCCTTTTCCAAATTCCGCAACACAATTAGAATCCGTTTCAGTCATAGACTCATATTTTGAATTCACAATAGTAAATGGATAGTCAAAACATTGGTTACTAAACTTACTTCCTGGTAAAAAGTCAATTCCTTTCCGATATTCAATAATCTGTTGGATTATGTCTTTGTTTTTATAAGTCGTTCTTTCTGGAATTTCAGTTACAGAGATTGTTTCTCCATTTTCTCCAATGCAAATTTTCACATAAAGATATTCAACAACTTCGACGTCATCGACGAAAAAGTATTGCTGAATTTGAGAAAAAGTCAGAGAGGATTGTAAAATCAAAATCAGAAATATTGTTTTTCGCATAGTTATGGTCAAATGTGTGGTAACGGTTTTGTGTATGGCTCGTTGCGGAAAATCAGCTATGATTTTCCGCCGTAACCGAAAGATAGCAAAATTGCGTTGAATTCCGATTAGGAATTCAGCCGCAATGAGCTATACACGTTGTTGTAGCACGTTATTATTTCCTTAATAATTTTTTACGAATTCATAAATTGGGTCAATCCCGTTTTTATAATCATTAAATGTCCTTACTATTTCTATATCAGGTTTTATAGTATTTTCTGTTCCCTTATATAAACTATGATATTTTGTCGAATAGCTTACTTTAATATTTGAATATGGTAGATAAAAAGATTTAATATTACCATAATGGTTTGGCATTCCAGAAGTTTCTTCTCCAATAATAGTTGCATTTGTAAAATCTTTAAATGCAAGTGTGTTAAGTACAGCGGAAGAATATGTTTTTTCTCCGACAACAACAAATAACTTCTCTTTATGATTAAGTTTTTTATTTGCTCGAAGTTGACGGATAAAATTCATAATAATAGAGGAATTACCACCACTATTAAACCTCATATCAAAAATTAGTTTATCGATTTTTCTAGTTTTTATTGTGTTCAATATCTTTTTCTCAAACTTGTCAAATGAAGGATATTTTTCTGCTTCTAATTTATTACCAGTTGCTAAAAGAGATTCCTTACTGATACATTTATTATATTGGATATAGTATATTTTATCTTCTTCATAATATCTTTCCTTATAAATATTTCCTTTCCCTTCCATATAGTACGGCTTTACTCCGTCAATTTCTGAAGTTATTTTATTTTTTTTGTTGTATTTTACTGTATTCACATTTTTAAATAAAAGTTGGTTGGAATCGTTTTCAAAACCAATTCTGTAAACAGAATCTGATGGTTTTGAAAAACCAAAATAGTCTAGATATTTTTTTTTATTTAAAAATCTAATAGCTTGTTTCTTTATTGTAGCCTCATTATCATTAGGAAATGTAGTTTTTAAACTGTCAATAACTGTTTTTATATGATATTCATTTATTGAAATTACTTTTTTGTTTAGTATTTCGGAATTATCTTTTGAAGTACTTAATATGTAAATATCTTCTCCAAACCAAGCATAGCCAATAGGAATGATTTTCTCTGTTTTTGAAAATTTAGAAGTATTTATTGATGTGTGAGAATCTCCAATTTTAGCAAGTAATTGATTTAATTTAACCGTGGTTTCAAAATCAGAATCAGAATCTAATTTTGAAATTATTTTTTCAATTCCTGTTTCAAATTCCTCTTTAGTGAGTTTAAAAAAAAGGTTTATATGTTTTTTTTGCAATTCAGATTTTAAAAAATTAAGGTCTGTAATCCAATCTTCGGTTTCTATCCCTTGGCAGAATACTAAATTGCTGAATAATGTTATTAATATGATAAAAATTTTCTTCATATTTTGCTTGACTTGAGTTTGGGTTTAATGTGCTACAACGTGTTTGTGTTATGGCTAGTTGCGTTGGCAGGAACTAAGTTAGAAAAAAAGAACCGAACCAGTAGGAAAATCCGATAGGATTTTCCGAGTACGCACAGAACGAGCAATTAGTTATACACGTTGTTGCCAACTGTGCTTTATTATTTTAGATTCCTTGAGATATATTTGTTCGATTAACTATTGCATAGCTTCTTTTATAATTTCTTCATCTAAATTGATTGGAAGTTCTTTCCAAGTTTTATTTAAAGCATATATACTGTCGGAAACTAGCGGAAGTGAAAATAGCATATTATTTTGTTCTAGATTATTAGGATTGTAAATAACGTAGCACTTATCACCAATATTTCTATGGACGCCAGATCTCATATTTCCATCATGATAAGTTCCATTATTTTTGAATTTATAATAATATAAACGACCTCCTTTCATTATATCAATATCAGTAACTTCTCCGACTGAGTATAATCCGTTATGAAATAATTCATTATTACTTTTAATTTTATTAAGAAGTAAAACAAGAGCTATAAGTAATATAATTACGACTGAGATAAATTCATAACTTTTATAAAAGTCTTTTTTTTTCATTTTATTAAATGAATCGATTAATTTTTGCATTCAGTTTGTTTTAATAAAGTAATATTCAGGTATTTTTTTTATTCAGCTCTTTCTTTACTTTTTTAAATTCTCTTTTTAGTTTGTAATTCTTTGATTCCGTAAACTTTCTCACGCATTGTTGGCAACGTGTTCGTGTGATGGCTAGTTGCGTTGGCTAGCACTAAGTTACTAAACTAACACGAACCAGAGGAAAATCCGTAGGATTTTCCGAGTACACAGAAACTAGCAATTGGTTATACACGTTGTTGCCCACAGTTATTTTTTCGCTAATCTTGTTTTTTTTAGTTCCTTTTTTGTTTTCTCTAAGAGGTAGTCAATTGTTTCATTACCATTTTCCAATTTCAAAATTTCTTTTTCTAACAATTTTAAGTAAAGATCATTAAATTCCTCTTTAATGTTCAATTTTGTCATTTTTACTCGTGCCTCTATTTGAAGATAAAAAAGAAGTTTTGTTATTTCTTCTGAGAGCTTAAAAAACAGGAATTTATATGTTTCATCTTCGTCTTTTTTTTCATCTAAATCATACCACTTTTCAAGTTGTTTTTTTATGTTTTTTCCATTCTTTGTTTTGCTAAATAGATCCTCAAAAGAGTTTATATCTTGAACATGAGCAAATTTATTTCGAATATTCATTAAGCAATTTAATTTGTCACGCATTGTATTGTCAATTCCTTTAAAATCCTGAATAATTTGAACTTTTTGATTGAAAGATAAAGCTGCTGAACTGAATCCAAATGATTTGGAATTTTCAAAATCAATGTTTAAAATTCCACCAATTGCTTCTGAAATCAATCTTTCAATTTGAATAGTATGTTCAATAACATAAAGCCTTAAACTGTCAGTCTTTGAAAAAAAATTTATGTCAGATTTCATTTGGTATAATTTTATGTCCTCAATTTTTTAATTGTGGGCAACGTGTTTGTGTTATGGCTAGTTGCGTTGGCAGGAACTAAGTTAGAAAAAAAGAACCGAACCAGTAGGAAAATCCGATAGGATTTTCCGAGTACGCACAGAACGAGCAATTAGTTATACACGTTGTTGCCAACTGTGCTTTATTATTTTAGATTCCTTGAGATATATTTGTTCGATTAACTATTGCATAGCTTCTTTTATAATTTCTTCATCTAAATTGATTGGAAGTTCTTTCCAAGTTTTATTTAAAGCATATATACTGTCGGAAACTAGCGGAAGTGAAAATAGCATATTATTTTGTTCTAGATTATTAGGATTGTAAATAACGTAGCACTTATCACCAATATTTCTATGGACGCCAGATCTCATATTTCCATCATGATAAGTTCCATTATTTTTGAATTTATAATAATATAAACGACCTCCTTTCATTATATCAATATCAGTAACTTCTCCGACTGAGTATAATCCGTTATGAAATAATTCATTATTACTTTTAATTTTATTAAGAAGTAAAACAAGAGCTATAAGTAATATAATTACGACTGAGATAAATTCATAACTTTTATAAAAGTCTTTTTTTTTCATTTTATTAAATGAATCGATTAATTTTTGCATTCAGTTTGTTTTAATAAAGTAATATTCAGGTATTTTTTTTATTCAGCTCTTTCTTTACTTTTTTAAATTCTCTTTTTAGTTTGTAATTCTTTGATTCCGTAAACTTTCTCACGCATTGTTGGCAACGTTCTCGTGTATGAGCAGTAAAGGTTTTTATTTACTGTTTTTTGAGTTTGCGTTGTGTTTGTTGTTTGCGGTAAATTTCAGGTTTTACCACTTAACCTTTATTGCTTATACACATTGTTGTGTGTAGTGTTTTTATTTCCGTTCTATCTGCTTTTAATTCCGATTATATTTTCTAAATTTAGTCAAAATTTTATTTTATGTCTAAACATCTATTTATAAAAAACTCAACTACAGGTGAATATTATAATATCAGTAGTATTCTCAAAATTGAAAAATCAAGTTCAGGTATATATGATTTACATTTTACTGACGGTAGTCAAATAAGAGTTTCAGCTTATATAGGTGAAACTAATATTGAAGATATTATTGATTTTGTAGATTTAGGTTGACATTTTGTAATCTACTTTCCACTAATGTGTTTACAGAGTTTAAAATAGTTTTTATTTCTCTGTAGTTAAGTCCGTTTAAAACTTCGTTTATTTTATCAATCGCTGTTTTTATATTTTCTTTTAATTCTTTGAGTTCAATCCGTTCTTTCGTCTGTTGAATTACATCAAGATAGTTAGTCCTCGTCCTTTCTCTCATCTTAATCAGTTTATTGTTTGTTTCTGATTGAGGTTTTTCTTTGATTAACTCTATTGATTTTTCTGTTATTTCTAATAGTGTTTCATAGACAGGAAGTTTTTCTTTGTCGTTTAAAATTCCGTCCATTATATCATCTTCAATAATGCTCATTAGTTGCATTTTTTACATTACACACAACGTGTTCGTGTTATGGCTAGTTGCGTTGGCAGGAACTAAGTTAGTAAAAAGAAACGAGCCATTAGGAAAATCCGC
>NZ_JBODQC010000018.1:0-9777 GCF_050617655.1 Psychroserpens mesophilus
CGAACCACTGGCCAGAGCGGGAGACCATGTACCACCAGTATCAGGCGTACCACCAAGACTATCAAAGAGATTTACTGAGGTTGTTTCATCTTGACAAAGATCAATCGTTCCATCTGTACCAGCTATAGGAGGCTGAATAAAAGTAACTGTAACAGTAGCCGAATCGTCTTCACAAACAGGATTAGAACTTGTAACTGTATAAGTGTATACACCAGCAGGATCAATATTAGGATTAAAAATACCGGAACCACTGGCCAGAGCAGGAGACCATGTACCACCAGTATCAGGCGTACCACCAAGACTATCAAAGAGATTTACTGTGGTTGTATCATCTTGACAAAGATCAAGAATTCCATCTGTACCAGCTATAGGAGGCGGAATAAAAGTAACTGTAACAGTAGCTGAATCGTCTTCACAAGCAGGATTAGAACCTGTGACTGTATAAGTATACACACCATCAGAATCGACATTAGGGTTAAAAATACCAGAACCACTGGCAAGAGCGGGAGACCAGATACCACCAGTATCAGGCGCACCACCAAGACTATCAAAGAGATTTACTGTGGTTGTTTCATTTTGACAAAGATCAATCGTTCCATCTGTACCAGCTATAGGAAGCTGAATAAAAGTAACTGTAACGTAAGCCGAATCTTCATCGCAAGTAGGATTAGAACTTGTAACTGTATAGGTATACACACCAGCAGGATCAACATTAGGGTTAAAAATACCAGAACCACTGGCCAGAGCAGGAGACCATGTACCACCAGTATCAGGTGTACCACCAAGACTATCAAAGAGATTTACTATTGTCGAATCATCTTGGCAAATGTCAAGAATTCCATCTTGACCTGAATCCACTGGTTCAATTAAGCTGACAGTAACTGCTAATCTACTATCACTTTCACAAGGCGGATCTAATGATGTTGCATAATAAGTTTGTCCATTAATTAAGGGAGTGCTAAGTTCTAAAGCTGATGCTGAAGCAATAGATAAATACCAGTTATTAATTCCGCTAGCAACTAGATCATCAACAGTTGGATTGCTTCCGTCTGCAATACAAAACTCTTGTACGCTATCTCCAATAGGAACATCAACAACTCCAACATTAACAAATACAGATAATCGTGATGTTCTGCAGCCTGTAAAAGGACTGGATTGGTCTGCATAATAGATTGTATTATCCATTAATAGTGTATTAATGTTTAATGCAGAACCTCCAGAAGGTGATAAATACCATTGCACATTATTTCCAAATGCTTCTAAGTCTTCTAATGTTGCTTCTGAAGCATTTTCAACACATACTCCTTGAAAGTTTAATCCAATTGGAGGACCAAGAACATTTACTAAAACAGCTTGCCTAGAACCGCATGTGCCAGATACGTTATCTACATAGTATGTTTGTCCATTAATCAAAGAATCTGAATCGTCAAGCGGAACTATACTAGAAGGAGTTTCAAACCAAGCAATACCTTCGCCTTCATCTGTAGCTTGTAAATCGGATACCAATAAAGAATCTAAATCACAGAATGTCTGAACATTATTTGCGATAGTTGGGCATTGTGAAAAGGATTTAAAACACAGTAATGCGCTTGTAGTAATTATGAATAGTATTGATTTGGGACTTTTCATTGGTGTTCTACTATAAAATGCTTATTTATTGGTTGGTAAAAAAGTATGGTTTTAAAACTTCATAAATTATATGAGCTAAATATAGGTTTTTAATTGGTTAGATTAAAGGTTTAATTTCAAAGGTATAAAATATAATTGTACGACAAAAGGTTTGTTTTGGCAGATGACATGTAATTTTGAAATATTTTGTACTGTTAATTCTAAAAAGAAACAGAATACTATCTAATAGGTCTCAATCAAATATGCATCAGAATTATCATTAAACATGAAAATTGATACAGCCTTGTTTTCTGCTGAATTATCATTGTAATCATATTTAAAAACCGTACCTAAAACGGATGTTGACGTTTCATTTTTAAATGCTTCAATACCATTAGCCTTTAATCTGTTTAAAATATCTGAGCTAATTAAATATGCCATTTTATAATCTACAGTATTTTCTTTCAAATAATTTGGATTATAAAACATTGGATAAGCTAAGTTTAATATTTTAAATCGATTATATGAGATTTTTGAACTATCTGGAATATTTTTAGGATTTAAAACTATCAACTGAATTTTGTGATTTGAAGATTCTTTAAGAAGTAAGCTTGAAGCACTTAAAAACACACCAACTTTAGAACTTTCAATAATGACAAAATTTTTAACTTCAGAATCAAGACTTTCTTTTAAATCTTTTTCTTTAAACTGATCATTTCTGTTTAATCGTATTAATTCTATATTTGGAATTGTGTTTTTTATAGATTTTAAATTGTCTGAGTGCTCATTGTCATACAAACAAATCACTTTTCCATTCTTGTTATTTAAGTAACTAATCATTTTGTTTTGCATCACTTTCTTAGAAGGTATGCCCTTGATGGTTATTGTATTACTAGTGTCTTTGTCTACTTCTGAAATGATAAATGTACTTTGAATATTTGCGTCGTTGTCGATATTAAAAGTAGGAGTGGGTTTAATCTTATAATGTGTTAAACTGTCATTTTTACCTTCGAATAAAAGGCTGTCAGATTGCTTCAGATTTATTAAGTTTAAAATCATTTCAGGATGTTTGGATTTAGCTGAAGTTACAGCGTGATTTAAACCTTTTAAATAATCATTAGCATTTTCAGTAAATTTTGCATTATCTTCAAGTGAAGTTTCTGACCAGAATATATCTGTTTTGAATTGTTTTACGAATGTTGATGTTTTAGTAATATCTTGTTTAGCATAGTTAGGAAACCTGATGGTGTCTCCTGCCAGAACCGAAGTTTTCAATTTTGGATTTAAAGCAATTAGTTCATCATTAGTAATTCCAGCTTTTTTAGCGATGCTATATATCGTTTCTTTAGGTTTAATTATATAAAAATCTAAATTTAAAGTTTCACCTGTTTTAACTTCGTTTAGGGTATTAGTAATTAAGGGGTCGGTTTTTTTAGTTACAGATTCTTTAGGACTTTCTAATTGAATTATTGTGCCAGTTCTCAGCATGTCTGTGATTTCCGGATTTAAGCGTTCAAGTTCTGAAATGCTTAATCCAAATTGTTTTGAAAGTCCATATTTTGTGTCTCCTTTTTTTACGAGATATGTTTCTGATACCCTAGTCTGATTTTGATTTTCAGAGATTAAAAGCACTTCTCCAATTGCTAAGGTGCTGTCTTCATTTACTTTGTTAAGACTCATTAAGTCATTTAATGACATATTGTATTTTTGTGAAATTCCCCATAAAGTTTCACCTTTCACAACAATATGCTGATTTGGTTTTTTGTTTGAATAGTTTGAATTTTCTTTAACAGGAATTTTTAAATTATGACCAGCTTGTAAGCCATTTCGAATAAATGGGTTTGCATTTTCTAATTCAGTAATGCTAATTCCGAAAGTTTTGGAAATTCCATATTTTGTCTCTCCCTTTGAAACTAAATAATTTTGAGGGTTTTCTGAAGTGTCTTTGCTTACAGTAGTTTTGTTTTTTGGAATTAATAATATTTCTCCAGCTTTGATTATGTTCTTAGATTCAGGATTTAGACGATAAATGTCGTTTATAGATACGTTGTAGCGCAAAGAAAGTCTATACACATTTTCTCCTTTTTGTATTACATGCTCAATGGTGTCATTTTGGCCATGAGTGTATTGTGTACATAAAAAAAGCACTACTATTAGTCTTAAATAAGTGCCCATATAAGGAGTAATTGAAAGGGTTAAATTTTAATTCATGTAAAAATATCATATTAATTGTTTGAAGTGGATTTCTACATTTCAAATTATTAATATGTTATTAACATTAGTTAAATTCAGATGTTAAATGAAAGGTTATGTTTGGGTATTTCTGCTGAGTCATTTGCAATGAAAATGCTGAATCTGCTAAAAACACTAGTTGTCCTCTTTTATCTTTTGCCAAGAATCGCTGTTTGACTCTTTTGAATTCTTTAAATTCTTCACTTTTTGGATTTTTAGGTTCTACCCAACACGCCTTATGTACATTTAAGTTTTCATAGGTGCATTTGGCGCCATATTCATGTTCTAATCGATATTGTATTACCTCATACTGCAATGCACCTACAGTTCCAATAACTTTACGACCATTTAGTTCTAGGGTAAATAACTGTGCAACTCCTTCATCCATTAGTTGATCAATTCCTTTGAATAATTGCTTAGATTTTAGTGGATCAGCGTTATTGATATATCTAAAGTGTTCTGGGGAAAAACTCGGTATGCCTTTGTAATTGAGTATTTCACCTTCAGTTAATGTGTCACCAATTTTGAAGTTTCCAGTGTCTTGTAATCCAACAATATCTCCTGGGTAAGAAATGTCAACAATTTCTTTCTTTTCAGCAAAAAAGGCATTCGGACTTGAAAACTTTAATTTTTTGTTATGTCTTACATGTAGATATGGTGCATTTCTTTTAAATTCACCAGAAACAATTTTCACAAAAGCCAGGCGATTTCTGTGGTTAGGATCCATATTGGCGTGAATCTTAAAAACAAAACCAGAAAACGTATTTTCTTCAGGTTTTACTAATCGCTCTTCACTTTGTTTAGGTCTAGGTCTTGGAGCAATCTCTACAAAACAGTCTAATAATTCTCTTACTCCAAAATTATTAAGTGCTGAACCAAAAAATACAGGTTGTTGCTCACCATTTAAATAGGCTTCCTTTTCAAACTGAGGATAAATACCTTCAACCAGTTCAATTTCTTCTCTAAGTGTTTGAGCCGTTTTTTCTCCAACAAGTTGATCTAACTCAGGAGATGATAAGTCATCGATTTCGATAGTTTCTTCAATGTCTTTACGACTATCACCACTGAACAAATTGACATTTTTCTCCCAAATGTTGTAAATGCCTTTAAAGTCGTAACCCATGCCAATTGGAAAACTAAGAGGAACAACTTTCAATCCTAGCTTTTGTTCAATTTCATCTAATAAATCAAACGCATCTTTACCTTCTCGATCCATTTTGTTGATGAATACAATCATGGGTATATTTCGCATTCTACAGACCTCAACAAGTTTTTCGGTTTGCTCTTCGACACCTTTTGCGACATCGATTACTACAATGACACTATCGACAGCTGTTAGGGTTCTAAAAGTGTCTTCAGCAAAATCTTTGTGACCAGGTGTGTCGAGAATGTTAATTTTGATACCATCATATTCAAAAGCTAAAACAGAAGTAGCTACAGAAATTCCTCTTTGGCGTTCAATCTCCATAAAGTCACTGGTAGCGCCTTTTTTTATTTTATTGCTTTTAACAGCTCCTGCTTCTTGTATGGCACCACCAAAAAGTAACAGTTTTTCTGTTAATGTTGTTTTACCTGCATCGGGATGTGAAATAATTCCGAAAGTCCTACGTCTATTGATTTCTTTTAAAAAACTCATATTCTTTTTTAGTAGGTGCAAATATAAATTTTATTAATTTATTTTGACTCAAAATATACATTGGGTTTTGATATCTGTTTTTAAGATAATTGTTGCGTGTTTGTTATAGGTTTTTTAGGGTGTTGATTTAAATATGCGATGAATTGAATATGAAATAAAGTCGGCATATAGTCAGTATGAAGTCAGCATATAGTCGGCATATAATTGGTATAAGCTTTATTTAGATAGAGCGTATAGACGGTTTACATGTGCTTTGTGTTTGGATTATTTGAGATTGTGATAGACATCAATAGTGAAACTGTTACATTGTAACAATGTATTGGCAACCATTTTACAAAGCGTTAAGTGCTATTGTTAGTGTTGTTATTTCAGAGTTTATTGTAGGTTTAATAAAAATATAAATTATCATATGTTAATTTTTAGAGGTTAATTATTAATAAAAAAGCTTTGTTATATAGAAAAATACTTTAATTTTGCTTTTAGTCGATTAAAATGAGCGTTTTATCGATTAAATGAATGTTAATATTTATAGTATTTATTTTACAAAATTGTTACATTTGAACCAGATTAATAGCACTTATTTTGAACCTACAACAATAACAAACAACCTTACTTATACATGTTTATGTGTATAGGAAAAGGTTTTTTTTGTTTTTAAGGTAGTGGGTTTAAGGTGTTATATAAAATTTAAGAATAAATAATTTATATAAGATTTTATGAATACCTCTACGCGATTCTCGTTTATTAATAAGTTGGCTTTTTTTACTAACTTATTAATAGTATTTTCATTTCAAAATTCTTTTTCACAAACCATTCCTGCTACAGATGGAGGAAGTCCTTGTCAAAACTGTGCTCCAACTGGTTGGACAGATAATGGAGGTACACCTGACATTTCTAGTTCAACAGTTGCAGCTGCAACAGGTGTTGGTGGAGGAGGAGCCACTTGGGATTTTCCTGCAAATGGAGATGTTTTACCGTTACCTCCCAATGGACATTTAGATTGGATTTCTTTAAGAGATATTAATAGTACTGAAGAAACTGTACTTACAACAATGTCAAGCCTAGTTATTGGAAACACTTACGAATTGATTTTATACTGGTTTGCTCCAGTGTCAAATAATGATGGTCAAGGGCCAGACTACTATGCAGGAACCTTTATTGAGGATTTTGACTATCAAGTAGGTTCAAATCCAAGAGAAACGGTTACTGTTAGTGTTTCAGATAGGAATCAGTGGAATACGGTTGCAATTAGATTTACTGCAACAGCAACGAGCATGAGTTTTGCCTTTTTTCCAGGAAATGATTCTACTCCCAGAGGTGGAGGTTCTAGAATTGTTTATGAATCAGTTCAGTTGTCTATTACTCTGAACGCTTTGAATATTGTTCCTGTGGCTGATAATAATTCGGATACAACACCTATTAATACTGCTACAACGTTTAATGTTACAAGTTCAGATGTTGATTTTGATGGTAGTATTGTGAATTCTACTGTAGATTTAGATTTAACAACACCTGGTGTACAAAACTCAAACTCGACAGCACAAGGTTCTTGGTCTGTTAATGCTGCAGGAGATGTTACATTTACTCCAATGACAGGTTTTACAGGAATAGCTACTTTAGACTATACCGTTCAGGATAATTATGTTCTTGATGGTCAGCCTCAACCAGCAACATCAAATACAGCTACTTTGTCGGTTAATGTTTTAGTCCCACCACCAACTATAACAGCAAATAACGACGATTTTAGTGCAACACCAGTTAATCCAATTATTGGAGGGACCACTACTAGTGTGTTTGCAGATAACGGAAACGGAACTGATATTGCAGATGGATCAACTGCCACTGATGCGAATATAGATGATAATATTAGTATTAGTAATGATGGAGGTTTAACAGGTGTAACTATTAATTCAGATGGAACAATAAATATCCCTTCAGATAGTACTCCAGGAGCCTATACCATTGAATACAATATTTGTCTAGATGTAGATAATTCAATTTGTGATACCGCTAATGTTTCAATTGTAGTAGGTAACTGTTTAGATTTTCCAACTAACGATTGCGATAATGATGGTGTGATTAACTCTTTAGATATATGTGAAGGCTTTGATGATTTAGAAGATGTTGATGGCGACTCTATTCCTGATGGATGTGATCTTGATGATGATAATGATGGTCTATTAGATTCAATAGAATGTAATGCTAGCAATGCATTAGTTAATGGTAATTTTGATTCAAATCTTGTTACTGGCTGGACAGAATCTGGTAATACAGATTGGTTTAGATCTGGTATTGGAGGAGGAATAGCGAGGTTTACTGCTGATAATTCTGATTCTACTTTTGAACAAACAGTGACGGTTTATGAAGATGTTATAACTGCATTTACATTTGAAGATGCAGCTGATGCTTCTAGCCCTGTTGATGCCACATTAGAAGTTTCAATTGACGGAACTGTAGTTTACAGTAAAACAGCAGCTGAAATTCAAGCCGATAATGGAGGTGTTAATGTGTTTGCAACGCAAACATTCTTCTTTGTGTCACCTACAGGTACTGCAGATATAAGTATTAGAGCGTTTTCAGCAGGTGCTGGTGTTTCAGATGATTTTAGATTAGATAATGTGTTTGTTGAGCTTTGTCTTGATACTGATGGAGGTGGAACACCAAATTTTTTGGATTCAGATAGTGATAATGATGGTTGTCCAGATGCATTAGAAGGTGATGGAGGTTATACATTGGGTGATTTAGATGAAGATGATACTCTTGGAGATATAGTTGATGTTAATGGTATTCCTTTAGTTGGAGGTTTGCCTGGACTACAGAATGATATTAGTCTTAATTCAACTAATCCTAATGCAATATCTGGAGAATGTGATAATGATAGAGATGGAGTTAGTAATAATAATGATCAGTGTCCTGGTTTTGATGATACACAAAATAATGATGGTGATTTATATGTTGACGGATGTGATGATGATGATGATAATGATGGGATACTTGATGTTATTGAAAAAGGCTATACGGTTAATAGTCAACCAATCTGTGGAGGACAAACAACTTTAGATTTTAGTAATGCGCCAGTGGAAGAAGTTGGAGATGGCTCACTTACTAGTGTGCTTGAAGGAGAAGTTTTTAGGTTTTCAAATGTTGCTTCAGGGATTGATGCTTTAGTTACAATTAATGAAGTGTATAATTGTTTTGTAACTGTAATTGATGAAAACTCTACAGATCCAACATTTTTTAAACCAGAAACTCGTTTAGGTAATGTTCCTACTGGACAACAGCCTTATGTTGAATATCAGATTGATTTTGTGCAATCTGGAACGAATACTGCTTTTGTAATTCCTGAGTTATTTATTAATTTCAATGATCTTGATGGAAATGCAGATATATTAGAACAAAACTGGACAGAACTTCCTATTAGTTATACTGTAGATAGCCCTACAGAAATAGCTATAACAAATGATAGTCCATGGTTAGTTGGTACTTCTAGTAGTACTAATTTTACTGGCACTTCTAATGCTAACCCTTCTGTAAATTACTCAACTAGATATTTGAATACTTCAAGTCAGACCATAAGACTTGGATTAAGCGTTATTACCCCTAATAATCCCATAACTAGAAGGCATAGTGTAGAATTTAGTTGTGTTGATAATTTTAATAATCCAATTACAACACTATTTGATATAGATAATGATGGAATTCCTAATCATTTAGATGATGATAGTGATAATGATGGTTGTTATGATGTTTTTGAATCTGATGGTACAGATGATAATAATGATGGAGTATTTGACGGAACAGGCATTGATAGTAATGGATTGGTAACAGGAGGTGTTGGAGGCTATAATGGTGTTAATGGAACTGAAATTATTAGTGATGCCGTAACTAGTATTACCATTACTCCTAATCCAGATCCAGCTATTATATGTGAATCAGAGAGTTTGGTCTTGACTGCGGCAACAACTGGTGTTCGTGTAACCGATTTTGGTTTAACGGGAAGCACAAGTGATGATACTACAATTGCTATACCAGCAGCAGATTATACCTATCAATGGTATTTAGGAGCAACAGCTTTAACAGATGGAGCTCAGTACTCTGGTACCCAAACAGCGATATTAACAATTAATAACGTTCCTGCGAGTTTCGATACAAATGCTTATCGCGTAGAAGTGACAACAATTAACAATAAGTGTCCAGAAGAGGAAAGTCTATCAATTGTTGTAAACCCATCACCAACCTTAGCAACCGTATCAGCGACAGATGCAAATGTGTGTTCAGGTGAAGATGGAGAGTTTGTGATT
>NZ_JBODQC010000019.1:0-8162 GCF_050617655.1 Psychroserpens mesophilus
ACATCAACTCTGGTGTGTACATTGTGACTGTGAAAGACAATGGACAAGAGAAAACTAAAAAAGTAATTATTGACTAACACTCTTTAAACTATAATTTTAAAAAGCGCACTAATATATTAGTGCGCTTTTTTTATGGTTGAAAACCTAAACTAAAAATACCTTTCATCTATGAAAAGCATCACTTCAAAGAAAACATTTTTTTCTTACAAACAAAAAGTTTGAAAATTCTTGGGTTTTATTATATTTGTTTACGGATTTAACAAAAAATTAACCAATTCTTTGAAATAAATCTTTCCCAATCTTCGCTCAAACTCCTATTTATGCAGCTTGTGTAATACTATACAAGTCATTGGTATTTATATATGTTGACTATTTACTAATACCGCTAAAAACTATTTAATTATGAAAAAATTTACACTCATTGCATTGGTGTTGTTCGCTTTTTGCTGGCAATCTAATGCACAATCGATTGTTATTGGCACAGGAACAACTACCACCGATGGTAGTGGATCTGACCCAATTGATGATTTTTACAACTCATTTAGATACCAGGTAGTGTATACTGCCGCTGAATTGAGTGCATCATTAACACCTTATGATGAAATAACAGCCCTAGGTTGGTCTGTTTCTGAAAATGGTGGTCAATTACTAGGCTACACCATTAAAATGGGACATACTTCAGCCACCAACTCAGCTGCACATGATGCTTCTGTGACTAGTGTTGTTAAAAATGCATTTGATTATACCCCAACTGTTACGACTGCGGGTGTTTTTGACATGATAACATTTGATACCAATTTTGTTTGGAATGGAGTTGATAATATAGTAGTTGAAGTTTGCACTGATGGACAAAACCCTTTTGGCACACCTTATGGTGGAGTAAGAGGAACTACTTTAACTACAGGTTCGCGATTTTATAGAGTTGATGGTGGCACCGCTTGCGGTGTTAATACCAACAGCACGAATGGCAACAGACCTAACATACAATTTAATTATATTGACGGAACACCTCCTGCGTGTCTTCCTCCAACAGCATTAACTATAGATAGTTTTACAGCTACAACTGCTGAAATTAGCTGGACGGCTGCTAACTCAGAAACCGATTGGGAAATAGCAGTGCAAATTGCTGGAACAGGAGTTCCTGGAGCCGCTGATAATACAGGAACAGATACAACATCAAACCCATATTCTGCTACAGGTTTAACGGGTTCAACAACATACGAAGTATATGTAAGAGCAGATTGTGATGGCGATGGGTTAAATTTAAGTTCTTGGTCTGGTCCTCTAAACTTTACCACTTCATGTGTGGTAGAAACAGCACCTTATACTGAAGATTTTGAAAATGGAGGTGCACTTCCACTTTGCTGGACATTAGCAGGTGATGAGAACTGGTTATTTAGCAATACAGGAAGTGGCAATTATGTAGGTGACAATGGTACGTTATCTGGCTCAACAGCTTCTGGTGGGTACTTTGCATGGTTAGACGATTCTACTCCTGACGCAACCAATGCTGAATTAAGATCACCATTAGTAGATGTATCTGGTTTAACGACTCCTAGTTTATCTTTTTATGAAATAAGTGATAATGAGGGAGCTAATCCAAATGCAACACTAACCGTAGATGTTTGGGATGGTGCTGCATGGAATACCGTAGGCACATACAATACCAATACAAATGGTTGGGAACAAAAATTCATAGATTTAAGTGGCCTTACATTTACAGGGCCTGCTCAAGCACGATTTCTAATTGCTGACTCTGGAAGCTTTTATGATGATATTGCCATTGATGATGTAAGTTTTGATGAATATCCTGCTTGTTTTGCGCCTTCAGCATTAACCATTGATAGCTTTAATGCTTCGTCTGCTACTATTAGCTGGACTGCTGGTCCTTCTTCTGAAACTGATTGGGAAGTTGTAGTACAGGCTGATGGAACTGGCGAACCAGCTGGTGCTGGAACAGCAACTTCAACGAATCCATATTTTGCATTAGGCTTAACACCAAGTACTGCTTACGAGGTTTACTTAAGAGCAAATTGTGGTGGTGGCGATTTTAGTGGCTGGATTGGTCCTGTTGATTTTACAACATCACCAATAGCACCTCCTTCTTGTATTACAACCTACACGTCTACTCCAGACGCCGCATGTGGTAATAATGATACTACACTTTCATGGGATCCTGTAATAGCTGATGGTTATTTTATTACCGTAGGAAGCTCTACAGGTGCAAACGACATTCTTGATAATGTTGATTTAGGTGACGTTACATCAACCACAGTGAGTAGTCAAAATCCTAATACAACGTATTATTACACTATTTCACCTTATAATGTTGTTGGTACAAATACAACATGTACTGAGCAAACCTATACTACGTTTGCTACTGGATGTTTATGTGATTCTATACCTTCATCAAACGATAATAATGGAATTTCTAATGTAAGATTAGGTATTACAGATTATCCTACTGCTGATGTCACTTATTTTGACCATTCTGGTGGAGGTGTTGTTGATTTTCCAACAGGTGTACCAACCAATGTAGAAATCACTTTTGAAACGGGTTACTCTTATGGTGTAAATATATGGATTGACCTCAACGACAATTCAACTTTAGAGCCTTCAGAATTAATGTTCACTGGTGAGTCAACAAATGCAAATCCTGTAACGTTTCAAGCTGATTTTGCTGTACCTGGTGGTTCGACTCCAGGTATTCATAAAATGAGAATCGTTACAGATGATACTGTTGCTGACGCAGCTGATCCTTGTAACTCAAGTACGTTTGGTGTTACTCTAGATTTTGATGTCAATGTAACTGTTCCTGCTTGTACACCTGCTGTAATTGCTAGTACTACTGTTGTTGACGATTGTGGTACCGGAACTTTTAATGTTGACATAGAAGTTACTGATCCTGGTACTGCTACATTTATAGTAGGTATTGCACCTACACCAATAGTCGCTGGAACAAACACAGTAGGTCCTTTTAACATAGGAGATACTTCTCCTAGTCTTGAGATTATAGACATCACTAATCCTGCCTGTAATATTTCTTTAGGTACCTTTACAAGTAACTATACTCCTCCTTCTGGTTTAAGTGCATCCAATGTAACTGGAACCACTGCAGATTTGGCTTGGACAGTTAATGGTCCAGAAACAGCTTGGGAAGTACTAATATTACCTGATGGAGATCCTACTCCAGCAGGAACAACCTCTGGAACTGATGTGTCAGGCGCTAACCCATACACTGTTACTGGTCTTACAGCTCAAACACCTTATGATGCCTATGTAAGAGGAATGTGTGGTGCAAATCCTGAATGGATAGGACCTTTAAGCTTTACAACAGCATGTGATACGTTTACACCAGCTTACACAGAAGACTTTACAACATTTCTTGATACCTGTTGGGAAGAAGCTACTGATGGTGATTTAACAGCCGGACCAGCATCATTTGGTTCTGGTGGTTTTGGTGCAGAAGAATTTGCTCATGTTGGCACAGGTAATGGAGCGGTAAATATCAACATGTACTTAGGTGGTCCAGATATTGACTGGTTATTATCACCTACGTTTGATTTATCTGCTGATGGTTACCAATTAGAAGTAGATGTCGCTATGACAGATTATAATGCCACAACTCAAAACGATGGGTTTAATCCTGGTGATGAGGTGCGTATTGTGTATTCTAATGATGGTACAAACTGGACAACTCTAGTTACTTATGATGACACCAATGTTCCTGCTTCTGCTGGTCAGACTGAAATTGTTGACCTTACAGGGATTACAGGAACGAATGTACAATTTGCATTCTATGTTTCTGAAGGTACTACTGGAAGAGATATTGATTTCCATATAGATAATTTTAAAGTAAGAACACCTCCAACTTGTTTTGATGTATCAGATATAACACTTGATAATGTTTCAACTACATCTGCAGATATTAGCTGGACAAATGCTGGTGCTGAAACCAATTGGGAAATAGCTGTTCAAACTGCTGGAACAGGAACTCCTGGTACAGCTAACGATACTGGAGCAAATACTGCTTCTAATCCATATTCTGCTTCAGGCTTAACGGCTCAAACAAACTACGAAGTTTATGTAAGAGCAGAATGTACTCTCGGATTAGAATTTGGTGAGTGGATTGGACCTCTTAATTTTTCAACCACTTGTAACCCTATTAACACGTTCCCTTGGACGGAAGATTTTGAAAGTATTACAACGCCAGACTTACCTATTTGTTGGTCTGCATTAAATGAAAATGCTGATGGTGATGCATTCCAAACTTGGGAGACTTATGGTGCTGGTGGCTCTAATGCAGCTGGATTATATACTGACTTTAATGGTGGAAGTAATGATGATTATTTAATTTTACCACAATTTACATTGACTGGTAACCAAGAATTATCATTTAGTGTAAGAGCAAGATCAACTGGTGAACCAAACGATTATAGAGTTGTACTATCAACTACTGGAACTGCTGCAACTGATTTCTCTACGGAATTACAAGCATTAACAACAGTATCTAATACAACACATGCGGCAATTGATCCTATTCGATTAACGGACTATACTGGAGATGTATATATCGCTATACATGTACCAAATGGAGGTTTAGATGGTTATTATATCTATTTTGATGATTTCAGCATTGTAGATTTACCTCCTTGTGTTGATCCTACTGATGTAACAATAACACCTTTTGCTACAACAGTTGATATTAGCTGGACTCCTGGCACAGATGAAACAGCATGGGAATTTGAAATAGGATTGGCAGGATTTACACCTACAGAAACACCTACTGCATCAGCTACTAATCCATTGAGTATACCAGGTTTGCCTTCTGAAACATCTTTTGACATTTATCTTAGATCTGATTGTTCTGGTACAGGTGATGGATTTAGTGTTTGGACTGGACCATTTAACTTTACAACCACTGCAAGTTGCCCAGATGTTACAGCTATTACTTTAGACAGTGCTACTGGCACAACGGCAGATATAAGTTGGACTAATGGTAGCCTTGAAACCGATTGGGAAATCGTAGTACAAACTGCTGGTACTGGAGAACCGGCTGCTACTGACGACTCTGGAACTAATACATCATCTAATCCACACTCTGCTACAGGATTATCACCTGAAACAGCTTATGAAGTATATGTAAGAGCAGAATGTACTATTGGAAGTGAATTCAGTAATTGGACTGGACCTTTTAACTTCACTACACCTTGTGCAGCTATCACACCAGACTATGCCGCTGATATGTCAACAAATGCTCCTGATTCAGGTTCATGTTGGGTTGAAGCTGGTAGTGGCGAAGTTGCTGCTGGTCCTAGCGACATAGGCGCTTCAGACTGGACTACTGGCTCTTATATTTATGGAGACTCTAACAGAATAAATCTGTATAGTAATGTAGATAGAGAATGGTTAGTATCACCTCCTTTTGATTTATCTGCTGGTGGGTATCAATTAGTTGTGAATGTAGCTGTAACAAACTGGAATAGTAGTACAGTTGCTGATGTAATGGGTTCTGATGATGAAGTACAATTAGTAATGAGTACCGATAATGGAGCTACTTGGACTAATTTAACAACTTGGACTGCAGCTGATGCTCTTCAACCTTCAGGTACTGATTATCTTGAAGATTTAACTGGAGTGACTGGTAGTAATGTTCTATTTGCTATAATGGCTTCTGATGGTACTGTTGATGATAATCAAGATTATGATTTCCATATTGGACGTTTTGAAGTGAGAACTCCTCCTGCTTGTCCAGAAGTAATTGCTATTACAGCATCAAATGTAACCACAACATCTGCTGATATTGGGTGGACAAATGGTGGCTCTGAAACTGCTTGGGAAGTTGCAATTCAAGCTGTTGGCACAGGAGAACCTGCTGCAGCTAATGATTCTGGTACAAATAGTTCAACTAACCCATATAATGCAACTGGCTTAACTTCAAATACAGCTTATGAAGTCTATGTAAGAGCTGAATGTGTTGATGGTGTAGAATTTGGATTATGGGCTGGGCCTTTTAATTTTAGCACACCATGTGATGCTGTTACAGATTTCTCTGAGAATTTTGATAGTGTTACAACTCCAGACTTACCAGATTGCTGGTCAAGTATTATAGATAATGGCGCATCAAGTTTTGCCTCTGTAACTTCAAGTACAAGTGCAGATAGCTCTTTACCTAATGGTGTAAGCTTATACAATTCTGATTCTCCTTCAACATCTAATATTATTTTAGTGTCTCCAGTTTTATCAAATTTAGGTGATGGCACACATCGTCTTAGATTTAACGCTAGAAACTCTACAGCAACTCAAGATATTGAAGTAGGAACATTATCAGACCCAACAGACGGTTCTACATTTACAGCACTTACTACTGTGGATTTAAGTAATACGTTTGATGAATATGAAGTTTCATTTGCTGGATATTCAGGTACTGATACTTATATTGGTGTAAGAAGATTATCTACATCTACATATACTTATGTGTATTTAGATGATATTACTTGGGAAGCACTACCTTCATGCTTGGCAGTGTCTGATATAATTGTAGATAATATTACTACAACTTCAGCTGATATTACTTGGACAGCTGGTGGTTCTGAAACAGATTGGGAAATTGTAGTTCAAGCTGCTGGAACAGGAGCTCCTGGTTTAGCTGATGGTTCTGGAACAGATACAACATCTAATAACCCATATAATGCATCAGGTTTAACTACTGCTACTGCATACGAAGTGTATGTAAGAGCAGAATGTGTTGCTGGTACAGACTTTGGAGCATGGGTTGGTCCTGTGAATTTTGCAACTACTTGTGATGTGGTAACAACTTTTCCTCTTTTTGAAGACTTTGAAGGTAATGGAGATGTAATTCCTACTTGCTGGACTCAGGAAATTGAGACTGGAACAACTAGCTGGACTTTCGCTTCTGATGGAGATAATGGTGGTTCAGGAACATCTAATGATGCCTATAGTGGAACTAGAAATGCTTTATTTGTTGACTCGGATACTGCAGATGATATTACAAAACTTGTTTCACCTGCTTTGGATTTGACAGGTTTATCATCTCCTGAGCTTTCATTCTGGCATACTCAAGAAATATGGTCACCAGATCAAGATGAATTAAGTGTGTACTACAAGACCTCTGCTGGAGGAACATGGACACTATTAGCGACATATACAAATAGTATTCAAGACTGGACTCAAGAAACAATAGTATTACCTAGTCCGAGTGCTGATTATTACATTGCCTTTGAAGGTAATGCTAAATATGGTCGTGGTGTTGCTTTAGATGATGTATCAATTTTCGATAACATCCCTGGAACGTATACCTATACAGATGGTGTATGGTCTCCATCTACTCCTGCTAATGATCTTGATGATATTATTGTTGCATCTGGTAACTTAGTATTAAGCTCAGATTTAACATGTAACTCTATGATTGTAAATCCTGGTGCAAGTGTAACTGTTAATTCAGGGACTACACTTGAAGCAACTAACGGATTATTATTAGAATCCAGTTCAACAAGTTATTCAAGCTTAATACGTAATGGAACAATTGTTGGAACATTAGAATATGAGCGTCATGTGAACATCAATGGTTCTGGAACTACGGGTAGCAACGATTTAGTATCTGCGCCTTTAACTGGCCAGCCTTTTAATGTGTTTGCTGCTGCGAATCCTAATATCTTAACCAATAATGATGATACATTATACTTATTTGGACCTTTTAATAAAGGAACTGGTGCTTATGTAACATGGGCTAATACAGAAACCGCAACTCTTGATCCTGGTGTAGGTTATAGAGCTGGATCTACAGATAATGGTACTTTCACGTTTACCGGAACAGCTAATAATGGAAATGTTACGCATGACATTGTTAATGCTGGTCCTAATAACGCTGCTTGGAACCTAGTGGGTAACCCTTACCCTTCTTATATGAATGTACAGCAATTCCTATTACACGATGTTGGTGGTGTGATTAACCTTCAGTTATTTGATGCACCTACTGCTGCTATCTACGGATATGATGGAAGTGCTCTTAATGGATGGACCGTTTACAACCTAGCAACGACAACTGCTTCGACAGTTATTGCGCCTGGTCAAGGTTTCTTTGTAAGTGCTGATGCTACTAACGATGATCTTTATGATTTAGAATTCACACCTGCTATGCG
>NZ_JBODQC010000020.1:0-7495 GCF_050617655.1 Psychroserpens mesophilus
TCAGAATACCGTCTAATTACTTTGTCATTTTTGTACATAATGTTTAAAATTATGTAGCCTTTATTCAGGACGGGTCAGCATTATGCACAACGATCTCGTATAAGAATAGTAGCGGGTTTTATGCACTATCTTTTCGGCAAATTTACGACTTTTGCTCTGTGTAAAAACCTTTATTTTAATTCTTTAGCCGCTATTATTTTTATACATTGTTGTAGCCAGTTATTTTTTTATTTATTCTGTCTGTAATATGTAAAAAAAGCTTTTATAAGTAAGAATGGAAAGATTATAATAACTGAACCCCAAAGGTTGCTTGGTGTAAATATGTCGGGAAAACTACGTATTACGAAAAACATTAATAAAGCACCAAGTATAATTGAAATATGAAGTATAAGCATATTGGGTGTGAATATTCCAAACATAACTATTACTGCTTGTTGTGTTCTGTGAAGTAGTATGCGTTCTATGGCTACAAATATTAAGTTAAGTACAAAAAAGGTATTTTTAAAAAACAATATTTCCATATTCATTAATGTAATTTCCTCATTTTTCCAGCTGGAAATAAAACCAAAAAAGACTACAATAAACACAAAATATATTCCCATTGGGAAAAGCGAAGGTAAAATATTGCTTTTTTTAGAAAATCCTAATATGGCATTTGAGTTACTTTTATAAAATAGGCGGTCAATAATAATGCGCAATAATTCATTGCACCAAAAAAAATAGAGCATATAAAATATGGTGGTTTTTCCATTTAAAATGGAAAGTATTGTAAAGAGTGTGAAAACCAAAAAATCCCATTGAGAATAGTGTTTTATATGTTTTTTAATAATGGAATGCATTGTTTAGGTTAGTTTAGGAATTGATTTTTAGTTTTCTTCGTTTCAACATATATCGTATAAATAGTATGATTAAAATAGCAATTATAATACCTGGAAGATACATTACAAAATAGGTTAATAGTATTGGTAAAAAACCATTAACTGTAGGTTTTACGTTATAAGGGTTGCCTAACTTTATGGCTTTGTACTCAATGTTATTTTTAGGTAAAGCACTTAAATCATTTATAGATAGGTATAAACTGTTAGCTTTAGAAAGTATATTTTTAAATAAAAACTTATCTTCTTTATTATGATAGCTAATCACTAAATTGTCTTTTGGGGTAGGCGAAAAGTTGTGTTTTTCACCACTAAATAATTTATATTTTTCGCTGTATTTAAAATTGAAACCTGTAGACATTCCGTTTATATCTGTTGGCAGTAATCCATCCATTAACTGTATATAAAACGCTGCGTTTTCAATTGGTGGCTGCCATACACAGCCACTTTCTAACAGATAAATAAACGCATTTTTATTATCAACATTATAGCCCTTTCTTACTTGCGCATTATTGGTGTTTACTATAAAATAAACTTCAGCTATTTGTATTTCGTTGGGTTGAAACGTCATTTCCCACACTTTCCAATTGTCGCTAAATGGTGTAGGATTTTTATCGTTATTATTAAGCTCTGGATAAGATTGTTTAAGTAATGGTAACCAGTTGCCTTTGGCTTTTATTTTAAACGCATTTAATGAATCTATACTAACCTGGTTTAAGTTTGTTTCTCCGCCAGCATAAATGCCATTTACAGGATATCCCATTTTAAACTGTAATTTGTCTTTAGTGGTATTACGAAACCAGTAGACGCCTTTTACAACCGCAAAACCTTTGTACAATTGAATGTAAATTTGCTCTTGTTGCATTTGCACCTTTTTAAAGCTAAGAGAATCTTCGGGATGTAGCATTGTAAAAACAGTGCCGCCAGCGTTCCAAACACCTGGTTGAGCTGCATTGCTATATAGCTTATGGCTTATAAAAAATATAAGCACGAATTTTAACGCTATTTTGACAAACACCGTTTTCATAAATTTTCTAAATATTGTGTTCCTTCATCTATACTAACACCTACTAAGTTTTTAAGAAAGGTTGCTTTGTGTAAGTCTATAATAGCGTTTGCCTTTAGTTTGTTGTATATTTTTTCTGAAACGTCAATATTTTCAACATTTGTTATCACTCTAAATTTAGTAGAGTTAGTATTTGAAGTCATTGTTAACTTGTCGGTTACTTGTATCGTAGTTATTTGTTTTAGATTTCCGTTTCTATTGAATTTTACATACTTATTAATTAGAATAAGAAATTTAATTGAAGTATAAATAAAGGCTATTATTACAGGAATTAAAAAAATGAAAATTCCTTGCCAAAGAGTAAACAATAAAATGCTGTAAACAATTATGTAAATTAATGTTCGTCTTACTTTTTTAAAGAATATTTTTTTCACTAAATCAATTTCACTTTGGCGCATTGGCTTGGTAATGCTTTTACTTTTAAAAGGAGCAGAATAAAATGTATTGGCAGCAATTGTAACTGGATTTTGATTTTTTTCTAAAATAGTAAAAGCTAAAACTTCTTTGTTTTTTGGACTAGACTCTAAATACACTTTATCGTTAACGTTTACTTTTGTGTATTTTGAATAGGGTACACTATGTTCGTTGTTATCAATACTTATATAATAATAGGTTCTGCTAGACTTGTGTCTTGTATTTGTTCCCATTCTGGTATTATAACTTCTTGATTTAGTAGTGTGTTTGTCTACACGCTTATCGGTAACAGCACCTGTAAAACAGTGTTTAATACCTCGTTTTAAATCGATATAAGTATTCCAAAATATATAAGAAAAAATACCAGCAAAGAATAGCAGAAATATAGAAAACATAATTATAGGAATCCCACTGAAATCATCTGGTTTTATAACAAAAAAATAGATGAAAGAAAATATGGCACTGGCAACACCTAAGAACAAAATAGCAAATAGGTACTGCTTTCTAAGTTTATTTCTGTCTTGAGGGGATAGTGGTTTTATTTCAAAATTTGTATGCGTCATTTACTAAATGTTATGGGATATTTATAAATGTAATATCTTCTTTAAACTCTGAAAATATGTTTTTATCGAAAGCTGTACTGCCTACAACGTTATTATTTTTAAATGTTGTTTTATAAAAACTAACGCTAGAAATGGTTTTAGTTTTTATATCAACTATTGCTTCAGCATATTTTATTTTATTGCCTGAAGCATCTTTTTTATACTTGTAAATTTTTATTTCAAAAGGGATTACTTTGTCTAAATTTTTATCGTAAAACTGCCAAGTTTGGTTACAATGTTTTTGTAAATTAAACGGAAGATTGTCTTTAGGCGCTTCTTGGTTAAATCGTTGAATGCCTTTATCTAGTTTACTTTTAACACGCTCGTCGTTTATAAGCTCAAAACCAATGTATACGTTTTCATTATAGATATGTGCTTTATAATGGTTTTTTGGCGCTATGTAAGAGAAAATTTCTTTATTCTCTAAGTAAAAATGATTGGAAATAACATTTGTTTTGTCAACTTCTTTCTTAGAATATACTTTTTTAAATAAATGTTCTTTTTGGGTATAGTGATGTGTGATTACAGTTTCATCTACATTACTGCTAATTTTGTGAAGCAAATTGTCTTTATATTCGAATTTTACGGTATTCGTATTTCCGTTATTTAAACGAATTTGTTCATTGATTAGATAATCATTGTCATCATAGGTGTAGTAATGCTTTTTATTTAGTGTAGAATTACTATACTTCCCAGATTTTTTGTGTAATCTCCCTTTTTTATAAGTGTTTTTTTCTTTTCCCCAAGACTTGTTTTGCTTATTTCGGAGCTCATAGCTTTCCATAGCACCTTCATTGTTAAAGCTGTAGCTACTAATTTCTAACGCCACTGCACTATCATTTTCAACATTGTAGGTGGTAATTTCAACTTGTTTGGTGTTTGATTCAAATTCATAATCCTTTACATTTATTTGTGGTAAGGATTGAGCTAAAAAGGCAGGTGAATTCAATAATAGAATGCACAAAACCAATGGTTTATTAATATATAACATTATTGTTGTTTTCAATTATTCATACGTTGAAAATATTTTGCTTCTTGTCTAAAATAGTCTCTCATATCTTTTGGAGCATTAGCTATTACGTAGTCTAAAGTTTTCTTATCTACTGCCATAACAGTTCTAAAAGCCAAATATTTATTTACATTATAAATTTCGTTCAAAACTCTTAAAAACACTTTGCGGTCTGATTCACCTTCAGCTTTATTTTCTCTAATAACTTGTCCTAAATCTGTTATATGTTGTGAGATATTATCTTTGTTATTGTTAAATGAATTAATAAATGTCCTGACTTCTGGTGATACGTTTCTATTACTTACATCTACTTTACCTATATACTTGTAGTTGCTTTTTTTGTTTGATGTGATATTTGTACTGTTAGTAGATGCATTGCCATTGGCATAATCAATAACTAATTTTCCTTCTTTAAATTCTCCATAGGTTGTAACATTTGTTTTTTTATCTAGTTTTACACCAAGTCCTGTAATAAATCCATTGTGAGCAAAAGCACCTTTATAGACATAGGTGTTTGTATAAAATTGACCTGTATAATTAATTTTACCCAAATCATCCCAATCGCCCATATAACTATTGCCGTTAGTCCACATATAAGAGCCAGCTTTGTATGGCTTACCGTTTTTAAACAATCCCTCATAAACATCACCTTGATCGTAGGTAATAGATCCATAGCCATTGGTACAATTACCGAGACAATTTCCACTAGACTTACCGTTAGAAAAGTCGGTTAAAAGATTGGTTACCAATTTTCCCTCGTTATAGATACCAGCTTCAACAGTTTCTCCATTTTTTACAAAATATCCATAACCGTGTTGTTTTGTATCTTTCCAATGGCCATAATAGTGTAAGTTGTTCTGTTTCCAGTGGTAAAGGCCATAACCATCGAGTTGACCTTCAAGGTAATTACCACTATAAGTGTCACCATTGGCGTAAACAAACTCTCCATAACCGTTAATTTTTCCATTTTTAAAAAAACCCTCTACTTTGGCACCGCTTTCATAAGTATATGTTCCGTAACCGTCTGCACAATTTCCTGATATACACGAACTGTTTGATGATTTGTTTTGTGATGAAGATGAATTATTGGTAGTAGTGGTGCTTGTAGCTAGCTTATCATTAGAAGGATTAAAATAACGTCCTATGTTAAATAGCAATGGCTTTGCGTTACTATAATCTTGAGCAACATAAGTAGCTACACCATTAACAGCATATACTTGGTCTTGTGTGTTAGCAATAATGCCTTTGTAAGTTACAGATACTTTTTTTCCTTTATGATAAAAGGCAATGAGAGACTTTTCTTGGTTTAGTACATACCATACTTCTCTGCCTTTATCTGTCATAGAAATGGCAGGGTATGCCTTGGTTTCATTATTTGTATTTACTAAAGCATTTTCGGCAAAATAAACGTCATCACTTTTGGCATCAATTAAAATAATATTTTTATATTGAGTTTTGAGTTCCCATTTTCTATCGGAAAACATACCGGTTTTTCCTTCTTCTATACAAATTGCAGTTTTTCCATCACTCACAATTATATTTTGTGCGTTAATTAAATGCTTAAAGGGTATTGAAACTTTTAAAGATATCCACTCATCAAAAGCATTTGGGGCAATGTAATATGTAGATGTTAAAGGATTAAAAAAAATATAATCATTATTGAATCTGCAAAATAAGTTTGTATTGTCTAATTTCCCATTAATGTATAAATGAGGCATTGCAAGCCCTCCTTTTAAATTTTGATCTCCGGTTGTTGTTTTTATTACAGCATTTTTTTTAAAATCCTTATATTCACTATGGTAAATTATACTTCTTGTATATTGGTTTATTAAATTACCTGCTGTGTTGGTTTCTGTCCTAGTGATCCAGTTGCCTTTTTCATCGTATTTATATTTAAAAAAGGTTTTCTCACTGTTTAAAGTTAATTTTCTTTCAGTTAATAGACCATTTGTATAGTATTCTATTTTAGTGGTTGGCGCCTTATCTTTTACTTTAGACACGATAGTTACCATTAATAAATCACCTTGTTTTTGGTAACTGTATTCGATAGTTTTGTAGGCAAATGTTGCTTTTATTATTCGGTTATAGTTGTCATATTCATAAATTCTACCCTCGTCGTTTATTAAATTTCCATCTGCATCATATGTAACGACTGTTGTTTTTCCATCAGGATAGGTATAAGTAATAGGTCTGTTTTGCTGATCCCTTTTTATACGGTAACTGTTATCAAAATCTAGCTCATTTCCATTGGTATCGTAAAAGGAGAAGTATTCTTGAAACACATCTCCTTTTAGTTGCGTGGTTTTTAAGTTAGCACCTTTTGGTAATGGGTTTACTGGGGCATTTATCCAATTTATGTTTTGCGCAAATGAAGATGAGAATATTGTTATTAATGTTATTATTAAAATACTTTTATGCTTCATAAACTTTTAGTTTTGGTTAGCAATTTATAGTAGTTATATGATTTAAAAAATACGACAGATTACGTATTTTTTTGTTTATGTGAATGAAATTCTTTTTGGTTAAGTTTCAGAATAGATAACGGTTTTGTTTAATTGGCTACAACGTGTTCGTGTTATGGCTAGTTGCGTTGGCGAGAACTAAGTTAACAAAAAGAAACGAACCAGTAGGAAAATCCGATAGGATTTTCCTAGTACACACAGACCAGCAATTAGTTATACACGTTGTTACCCAACGTTTTTATTTCGAGAGTTGATAATTATTCACTAGAACAGAAGCTGAAATATGTAAAATCCTTTCCAATTCTCTAATCATATCGACAGTCAATCTTTTTTTTCTATTTAAAATTTCTGATACTCTGCTTTTTCCACCAATAACTCCAATCAAATCTTTCTGTTTGAGATTCATTTCTTCCATTCGAATTTTAATTGCCTCAATTGGGTCAGGTGATTCAATTGGAAAGTGTTTGTTTTCGTAATTTTCAATTAACATAGATAGTATTTCTGCTTCATCTCCTTTTTTTGAATTAGGAGCAGCATCAAAGATTAGCTCAAGTCTTTCTAGAGCTTTATCATAGTCTTTTTCAGTTTTTATTGGTTTAATTTCCATAATTCAACATTTTAAATTGTATTAGCATCTATTTTATCATAATCAGCGTGAGTTCCAATAAATCGAATAAAAGCCCATTGTCTGATATAGTTAAACTTTACTACCAGTCGATATGAATTTCCTTTAATATTGAAAACAACTCTACTATTTTTTAAGATACTTGCATTTATATAGGTTTCTTTAACTTCATTCGGAGAACTCCAATTAGAGTTTTTTGCAGTTTCGTACCAAGTTTTTAGATATTGTTCCGAATCTGCGTGTTTTTCCCAAAATTCACGTAAAGTTTTTTTCGCTATTATTCGTTTCATATTTTATTGTCTAATGCAAATATAATACAAAAGTTCTCAAATAACGAACTTTTATTTATTTTTTTAATGTTGGGTAACGTGTTCGTGTTATGGCTAGTTGCGTTGGCAGGAACTAAGTTAGTAAAAAGAAACGAGCCATTAGGAAAATCCGC
>NZ_JBODQC010000021.1:0-6089 GCF_050617655.1 Psychroserpens mesophilus
AAGCTAAACTCAAGTTTTGCTTTTACCATTGATAGCGAAAAGTGTTTATAAAACTCTTTGTAGCATTTATCCTTTGATTAAGAAATTCCGAAAGAGTAGGATTCCGATTAATTTGATTTTAATATAATAGTTGATTTATATAATACTTTTTGATGTAGAAGTTTTTCCACAAACCAGCTCAAAAATCCGTAAGAGTAAAATTCTAATATTATTAATATTAAAATTAATTGATGAATAATTAATTTCTTTTTGATGAAAAATAAATTTCCGAGTTTGAGTAAGTAAATCCGATAATTATAAATCTTAAAAACTTTTTATGTTAGGAGTTACGATTTTCGGAGCTATTGTTACTAACTTGTTTGTGTATGATTTGTGCGGCTGAGAATCCGCAGGATTTTCAGATGCAGCAAATCAGTTGTTTAAATATAAGATTTTTAATTGAAGTAGGATGTGAGCATTAATTATACACGTTGTTGTAACCAGTATTTTTTTCTTAATTTATTTAGTTTCTCTCTTTTATCACTCTTATATTCATAATTCTCAGAATAATAATCGTCTAGATATAATTTGAGATTGTCCCAATTTGAGAAGTTCTGATAGTCTTTGTCTGAACGATAAGTTGGTTTTACCTTTAAATTTCCAACTTTTTCAAAATCGGTGTCTGAGTTTTTGAAGTGTTGTGCATAGTACCAACTAATTTGTCTTTCTGGTTTAAATTCTTTATTTATTTGCTGTTCAAGTCTAAATAAAATATTTGCGTTTTCAAAGTTCTTTTCAGTTGGTTTGTCAGACATTTTTATATCAGTTATAGCAATTAAATTAAGTCCAAATTCCGATTCTTTTTCTGCTTCGAGTACGAAAGCTCCACAGAATTCTCCATCAATTAATTTAAAGACTAAACAATCTCCTTTTTGAAATATCGCTCCTCTTAATTTTTTGACTTTTCTTTTTCGAGCTGTCTTTTTTTCGGTAGATAGTTTTTCGAGAAACTTGTCCAATACTTTTCTCCGTTTAATTAAATCCGATTTTGAGGCGTCAAGTTCTTTCCATAATTCAATATCCTTTTCGGATTCAACAATGTCTTTAATTCGATTGTAGATTTTCGGGTCAAGAGCTTTACATTCCCATTGAGATTTTGCTATGGTAATCCAAAAGTTATTTTGGTCTTCGTGAGAGTTAATCAGCTCTTTGTTTTCTTTGATTAACTTTTCGGTTATAGCAGAAACTTCCATTCCTTGATTGTATAATTCAAAGAATTCATAATTGATATCTTCGTAAATATCATTTGAAGAAATTCCTGTTCCCCAAGTTCCCATAGGCGTTTTTCAATATTGGTTACAACCGTGTTGTGTATGGCTAGTTGCGTTGGCAGGAACTAAGTTAGCAAAAAGAAACGAACCATTAGGAAAATCCGCTAGGATTTTCCGAGTACACACTGACTAGCAATTAGTTATACACGTTGTTGTGCTTTCGTTATTTTTTGAGTTCTTTATTTATTAAATCGATAATTTTTTCAATTTTATACTTTACACCAATTGATTGGTCATTCGTATAAGTAGTATTCACAATTATACTACTAAGATAATCTTCAAAGTCGGGATGTTGTAATAATTCTGTTGGGTCACTCGGTTTAAATAACTCCTTAAGTGATTTCTCTTTGCTAAAAGTTATTTGGGAAACTTTCTCTCTAAACTTTTCGTCATCAAGAAACTCTATATTCAATCGTCCAATTTGGTAATGTTCAATCAAAAAAGGATAAAACCTTTCTTCTACCAAATTTACCGTGATGATTTCTTCTTCTTTTAATTCGCTTAAAGAGCTGGGAAAAGCAGAAATATTTTTTCGGATTTCAGAGTTAGAAAGTAGGTAGAGCTTTCCAGAATTCGTTAATTCATTGCTTACACTCAATTCAGGGTCAAAGGTCGGCCGAGTAATTGTTCTTGAAATATGTCTATCAAGACTGTCAATATTAATTGATGGACTTTTTGTATTTCTATAATTTAATAATTTGATGGATGATGCTAAAATTTCATTACGTATAAATATTTTACTATCAATTTGATTTAAATTGCTTTTGTATTCTTCTAAAAGCTGAGTTAAAATTTGCTTTTCTTGCTTACTATTCTGAATGCTTTGATTCCAGTTATTAATCTGTAATGCAATCAAAATTCCAATGACAACAAGTACAATTTCTCCAACTGCGTATAATAGATATTTACTGAACTTGTTTTCAGTCAGCATCTTTTGACGAATTTTTCTAAAGAATTTTATCATTAGTTAATGGTTGGTCATAATGACGCACAACGTGTTTGTATAAGCGCAGTAAGGGTTTGGGCGCAGATACTTTCGGTTGTGTATTGTTTTTGCTGTTTACTTTTTCTTTGGGCTAAACAACTTCTCCCTTATTGCGTTTATACGGTGTTGTGTACCGTTTTTATTTTTCCGATATTGCTTTTATTCCAATTTGGTTTCTTATTTTAGTCAAAATATTTTATTATGCCAATTAAAGTTATTAAAAAATATGCTGAATTAAAACCTGAATATGATTTATTAAAACTTTTTATGTTACGTACTTCAAACGAGGCTTTGGATAAGTTCGAGGAAGTTTATACAAATTCAGCTCACAACGAACCAACAGGTAAAACATTAATCGTCACACTTGAGATAACTCAAGATAATGAATTTTTAAGAAGTTTCTCTTGGATAGGTGATTCAGAATAGTTGATGTCAACAAAGCTTGTTAAAAGTCCTTTACAAAAGTCCTGAACATCTTTTAATTCCATTTCTGTAAGGTTTAAGCTTTTATTTAATACTTTCTTTTTTAAGTTATGAAGATTAGCTATTAGCCTATGATTCTGTTCCGCTACTTTTGAGGTATCTTTTAAGTCCTCTTTTGTTGGTTCATTTGCTAATATACCTTCATATTTCTTAAAATAATTTTCTAATTCAATTGTGTTGTCCATAGTCTTTTCAAATGGTACACAACGGTTTTGTATAAGATTAGTTGCGTTGTTTAAGCACCTAATTTAGCAAATACAAACCGAATAGAAAATCCGCGAGGATTTTCGTAAGTAGGCTAGAACCAAGCAATTAATTTTATACGTTGTTGGCAACTGGCTTTTCTTTCCGATTTCTATTTATCAATCGAAACTAAAACTTTTTCAATTCCGAGTTTTTGCCATTCTCCATTTCTGAATTCTGGTCTAGACCTTAAATTTCCTAAAACTCCTGAAGTTTCTCTAAATCTATTTGCATTCCAAACTTTTTGTTTAGAAGTTCCGTTTTTATAAAATGTCGTTATATACGCAGTTTTGGTCAATAAAAGTCTCCTTTTAAATTCATATTCAGTTGACGGATTTAATTCAATTGGTAAAATACCATTTGAATAATCAACTATTCTTTGTTTAGAAAACTCTCTTTTTGGTAATTCACTTTGCTTTGGTAGAGCATTTTTTGCTCTAATCTCAACTGTTAGATTTTCCAAAACGGATTCAATTAATTCTCCATCGTATTCGTCAAGAAAATCTTGTTTTATAAGTTCCAATATTATTGCTTGATAATTTTCGTCGAGTAGTTTTTTCGTGAGTTCTTTATGCTCTTCTCTGCGATTTAATTTTTTTAGTCCGTTAAGAGTGAAATTCCGCAATGATTCTTGGTTAAAATTTTCTTTTGCAAATATTTCGACGAATTTTAATCCTTTCTCATTATCCTTTGTGAACTTTATTGTTTCTAAAAGGATTGGGTCTTCTTGTTTTGCCAAATCTCCATCGTAAAAAATTTGGATTCCTTGTCCGATTAAAATTCCGTATTCTAGTTTTAACTGACGCATATATGAAAATAATTGTTGCTGAAACCTTGAATTAAGTGGAATGTTTGGTTGTTTAATTTCAATCACGAACAATTTTCTATTATCGGAATCTTTTATAACAAAATCAGGCGTAATTCTGTTAGCAGCACCAACTTGAAAGGAAGGTCGAATTTCAATATCTCCAGAATATTCTTTCCAATCCAAAACTCTTAAAGCTTGGACTACGTTTTGTTCAAAATCACTTTCGCTAATATCAGTCCGAATGTTGTCGGATAATAAAAAGCAGATTTCATTCCATTTTTCGTTGTTCATTTTCGGTTTTCTCGGTTTTTTCAGCTTGTTGCCAACGGTTTTGTGTATGGCTCGTTGCGGGAAATCCGCGAGGATTTTCCAACGTAAACCAAAGATAGCAAAATTGCAATGAATTCCGATTAGGAATTCAGCCGCAATGAGCTATACACATTGTTGTGTGTAGTTTTATTTATAAAATAGAAGTCAAATAAAATAATTCTAATTATAGAACATTTTGTATACTAATCCAATCTATGCAGCTCTATAGAAAATGAGCTGTCATTTGCGTAAAATATAGTATCATTTATATTTGTGACAGGAAATGAATTGGTTACACTCCAAAAATTATTAGTTAAATTTAAGGTATTACTTGAAGCATTATAAGTCATAGTATAACTCCAACTATCTGTTATATCTTCATAATTAGTGCTGCCAGGTGTTCCTGAAAGCAATACTGAAGTACTTTCTCCGTTGGCATCTAAAGTAATTAGTGCCTCATTATAAGGATTATAAACATCATTATACCAAAGCATATACCATTGACCCTCATAATCAAATATTGGGACACATTCAGTGACTGTATTGCCTAAAACATTAAAACATCTATCCTCTAATGGTTCAGAAAGCCCCCATTGGACACCATAGATGGTTGTATTTGCTCCATTAGAAATAACGCCAAAAGCAGTATTTATAAAGTTCCATTGGCCTAAAAATTTATGAAACCAACCTTGCTCAAGATAAACAACATCTGCACAATTATTAATCATACTGTCTAGGCTTCCAATTGTAATGTCTGCTACTGTATACAAGATAGTTCCTATACTTTCATTACCGTTAATTCCAGTTGCATTTTGAATTAAATTATTACAGTTATTTATAATAGTTGTTTTACAGGTTGAAACGTTTAGCCCAGGAATCAATGTATTCAATAAATTATAGGAAAAATTACCCAAGTTTTCATAAAATGCTTCATCATGCTCTACACTGCCGTCATCAGATCCAGGTTTTCCAGTTCTAAATTTAAATGTATAATCTCCATCTTCTTCTGGAAGGGTGTAATTATAATCTATTGGATTTCCAATTGAGCCTCCTTCTCCAGTGTTAAGTTGGTTTACGGAATTAGGCACAATCTGTACACCTTCGACGACAATCTTTTCAATCCTAGTGTTTCCGTCATAAACTCCAATAACTGTTGAATATGCCTTCACGCTATTGTTAAAAATAAAGTTTCTACCTGCATTATTCATGTCAACTGGAAGTTCATTTTGTTCTTGTGCAGATCTGTTTGAAGAAGATTCATAAATTTCAGTAACCGCATTAATCAGGGAGTTATTGGATTGGTCAAAAAGTGTACCTCCTTCTATTAGAACTTGTTCAATTTCAGTAACCAATGTATTGAAATTATCGTCTGACAATATATTGTTTATCATATTAAGTTTTGCTTGTTCAGATATGTCCAATAAAGTTGGTGACATCATTATTAAAGCAAGTGCTGTCGTAGTAGATGTAATATCGTTATTTCCGGCTTGAGGATATTTATATCCAATTAATACAACTTCGTTATTTGTATTTGTAACATATAAAGAAGTGTAATCTCCAAAAACATCTAACTCAAAAGCCGCCTCTGAAACAATACTTTCTGCAGATGATGATAAAACCGTAAGGCTATTGACATTCAAATTACTATCCTGTGGTAGAATGATATGCCCTATTACTTTGTTAGGTAGAACGTTACTAGAATCATTAATTTCATCATCTTTTTGGCAACTTATTATGAAAACAAATGTTATTAAAATTAAAACTGAAATTTGTAGAAGCTCTTTCATTATCTATAAGTTATTGGTTAATAGTTTGTTAAAAGTATAAAAAAATAATTTATTTAAATACCCAATAACAGGTAATTTCGAGTCAAAATTACACACAACGTGTTCGTGTTATGGCTAGTTGCGTTGGCAGGAACTAAGTTAGTAAAAAGAAACGAGCCATTAGG
>NZ_JBODQC010000022.1:0-5585 GCF_050617655.1 Psychroserpens mesophilus
TAAATATCTAAATATTCATAAATATATAAAACACTATTAATATTAGAATATTTTCTATAAATATTTTTATAATCTATAAGAAATAGCAAAAAAACATAACAAAAAAAGCCCTTCATTAAATAAATAATGAAGGGCTTTAAAAAAGGCGACGACCTACTCTCCCACAAATGCAGTACCATCGGCGCAAATGGGCTTAACTTCTCTGTTCGGAATGGTAAGAGGTGAGCCCCATCGCTATAATCACCTTAAATCTTTCGGCGTATGTAAAAAAAATTACTTAACCGTATATAATAACATATTGAAAAAAAACATCATAAAAATAATATTGTAACTCTAAAAAAACAGGCGTACAATAAGCCTATGGGTTATTAGTACTACTTGGCTATGACATTACTGCCTTTACACCTATAGCCTATCAACGTGGTCATCTTCCACGACCCTTTAAAGAAATCTCATCTTGTGGTAGGTTTCGCGCTTATATGCTTTCAGCGCTTATCCTTTCCAAACGTAGCTACTCTGCAATGCTCCTGGCGGAACAACAGATACACCAGAGGTTTGTCCAACTCGGTCCTCTCGTACTAGAGTCAGATCCACTCAAATTTCTAACGCCCACAGTAGATAGAGACCGAACTGTCTCACGACGTTCTGAACCCAGCTCGCGTGCCACTTTAATGGGCGAACAGCCCAACCCTTGGGACCTTCTCCAGCCCCAGGATGTGACGAGCCGACATCGAGGTGCCAAACCCCCCCGTCGATATGAGCTCTTGGGGGAGATCAGCCTGTTATCCCCGGCGTACCTTTTATCCTTTGAGCGATGGCCCTTCCATGCGGAACCACCGGATCACTATGCTCTACTTTCGTACCTGATCGACCTGTATGTCTCTCAGTCAAGCTCCCTTATGCCATTGCACTCTACGCACGGTTACCAAGCGTGCTGAGGGAACCTTTAGAAGCCTCCGTTACTCTTTTGGAGGCGACCACCCCAGTCAAACTACCCACCAAGCACTGTCCTTCTCTCGAAGTTAGACTCTAGATAAGCAAAGGGTGGTATTTCAACAATGACTCCACAACGCCTGGCGACGCCGCTTCAAAGTCTCCCACCTATCCTACACATTACTTATCCAAAACCAATACTAAGCTATAGTAAAGGTGCACGGGGTCTTTTCGTCCCACTGCGGGTAATCGGCATCTTCACCGATACTACAATTTCACCGAGCTCATGGCTGAGACAGTGTCCAGATCGTTACACCATTCGTGCAGGTCGGAACTTACCCGACAAGGAATTTCGCTACCTTAGGACCGTTATAGTTACGGCCGCCGTTTACTGGGGCTTCATTTCAGATCTTCGCCGAAGCTAAACCCTCCACTTAACCTTCCAGCACCGGGCAGGTGTCAGGCCCTATACATCATCTTTCGATTTAGCAGAGCCCTGTGTTTTTGATAAACAGTCGCCTGGACCTTTTCACTGCGGCCCACATTGCTGTGGGCGACCCTTCTCCCGAAGTTACGGGCCGATTTTGCCTAGTTCCTTAGCCATGAATCTCTCGAGCACCTTAGAATTCTCATCCCAACTACCTGTGTCGGTTTAGGGTACGGGCTGCTTCACTCGCTTTTCTTGGAAGTCGCTTTTCTGGATTATCACCTTGACCGTAGTCTCAGTGTACTATCGCCGTGTTACCACTGGCTTCAACGTGCTATTCCGTCAGCACGCACCAAATATACGCCTCCGTCACTTTTAGTGTGAGCAGGTACAGGAATATTAACCTGTTGTCCATCCACTTCCCCTTTCGGGTTCGCGTTAGGTCCCGACTAACCCTCAGCTGATTAGCATAGCTGAGGAAACCTTAGTCTTTCGGTGTGCGGGTTTCTCGCCCGCATTATCGTTACTTATGCCTACATTTTCTTTTGTAGCTTCTCCAGAATGCCTCACAGCAAACCTTCGACGACACTACAATGCTCCCCTACCACTTTTACAAGTCCATAGCTTCGGTAATATGTTTATGCCCGATTATTATCCATGCCGAACCGCTCGACTAGTGAGCTGTTACGCACTCTTTAAATGAATGGCTGCTTCCAAGCCAACATCCTAGCTGTCTAAGCAGTTCAACCTCGTTTATTCAACTTAACATATATTTGGGGACCTTAGCTGATGGTCTGGGTTCTTTCCCTCTCGGACATGGACCTTAGCACCCATGCCCTCACTGCTGATTAACATTTTATAGCATTCGGAGTTTGTCAGGAATTGGTAGGCGGTGAAGCCCCCGCATCCAATCAGTAGCTCTACCTCTATAAAACTATAAATCAACGCTGCACCTAAATGCATTTCGGGGAGTACGAGCTATTTCCGAGTTTGATTGGCCTTTCACCCCTACCCACAGGTCATCCGAAGACTTTTCAACGTCAACCGGTTCGGTCCTCCACTGTATGTTACTACAGCTTCAACCTGCCCATGGGTAGATCACACGGTTTCGCGTCTACCACTACTAACTAAAGCGCCCTATTCAGACTCGCTTTCGCTACGGCTGCGGACCTGAAGTCCTTAACCTTGCTAGCAACGGTAACTCGTAGGCTCATTATGCAAAAGGCACGCCGTCACCCCAAAGGGCTCCGACCGCTTGTAAGCGTATGGTTTCAGGATCTTTTTCACTCCTTTATTCAAGGTTCTTTTCACCTTTCCCTCACGGTACTAGTTCACTATCGGTCTCTCAGGAGTATTTAGCCTTAACGGATGGTCCCGCCAAATTCATACAGGGTTTCACGTGCCCCGCACTACTCAGGATACCACTATCAATAACGATCTTTACTTATACGGGACTATCACCCTCTATGGTCACTTTTTCCAAAGTGTTCTAATTCATTACGCATTAAATATCGTGGTCCTACAACCCCAGTATTGCCATAACAACACTGGTTTGGGCTAATCCGATTTCGCTCGCCGCTACTATCGGAATCACTTTTGTTTTCTTCTCCTCCGGGTACTTAGATGTTTCAGTTCTCCGGGTTCGCCTCCTTACGGATAACATATCTTCAATATGCTGGGTTGCCCCATTCGGATATCTGCGGATCGATTTGTATGTGCCAATCCCCGCAGCTTTTCGCAGCTTATCACGTCCTTCTTCGCCTCTGAGAGCCTAGGCATTCCCCATACGCTCTTATGTAGCTTATTGTACTTTTGTCTTTTTAATGAGTTTATAATTAGTTAAAAGCTCGTAAACCTTAACTAATTATGAATCGTATAACTATAAATAGCTATACTTTATTTTTATGTATCTTTTTTCAATATGTCAATGAACTTCTTTCTGTATAAAACAGAATCGTGGAGAATACCGGAGTCGAACCGGTGACCTCCTGCGTGCAAGGCAGGCGCTCTAGCCAGCTGAGCTAATTCCCCATTGTAATTCTTATTGATTTAAGAATTCTCAATTTTGAATTTTGAATTCTCAACCTCTAGAATTTCCTTTATTTTATTATAGATAGTAGTCTCAGGCAGACTCGAACTGCCGACCTCTACATTATCAGTGTAGCGCTCTAACCAGCTGAGCTATGAGACTCTACTATAATAGATCAATTAAATTAACAGCAAAAGAATAAACTATATTTTTCCTTACTTATCTCGCTTAGTCGTCTTTCTCTAGAAAGGAGGTGTTCCAGCCGCACCTTCCGGTACGGCTACCTTGTTACGACTTAGCCCTAGTTACTAATTTTACCCTAGGCCGCTCCTTGCGGTGACGGACTTCAGGCACTCCCAGCTTCCATGGCTTGACGGGCGGTGTGTACAAGGCCCGGGAACGTATTCACCGCATCATGGCTGATATGCGATTACTAGCGATTCCAGCTTCACGGAGTCGAGTTGCAGACTCCGATCCGAACTGTGATAGGGTTTATAGATTCGCTCCTGCTCGCGCAGTGGCTGCTCTCTGTCCCTACCATTGTAGCACGTGTGTAGCCCAGGACGTAAGGGCCGTGATGATTTGACGTCATCCCCACCTTCCTCACGGTTTGCACCGGCAGTCTTGTTAGAGTTCCCGACTTGAATCGCTGGCAACTAACAACAGGGGTTGCGCTCGTTATAGGACTTAACCTGACACCTCACGGCACGAGCTGACGACAACCATGCAGCACCTTGTAAATTGTCCGAAGAAAAGTCTATCTCTAAACCTGTCAATCTACATTTAAGCCCTGGTAAGGTTCCTCGCGTATCATCGAATTAAACCACATGCTCCACCGCTTGTGCGGGCCCCCGTCAATTCCTTTGAGTTTCATTCTTGCGAACGTACTCCCCAGGTGGGTTACTTATCAC
Source organism: Psychroserpens mesophilus (assembly GCF_050617655.1). Taxonomy (GTDB): domain Bacteria; phylum Bacteroidota; class Bacteroidia; order Flavobacteriales; family Flavobacteriaceae; genus Psychroserpens; species Psychroserpens mesophilus_A. The sequence goes on from NZ_JBODQC010000022.1 coordinate 4,301, forward strand.
TTTCGCTTAGCCACTCAAACCGAAGTTCGAACAGCTAGTAACCATCGTTTACGGCGTGGACTACCAGGGTATCTAATCCTGTTCGCTCCCCACGCTTTCGTCCATCAGTGTCAGTATATTATTAGTAATCTGCCTTCGCAATTGGTATTCTATGTAATATCTATGCATTTCACCGCTACACTACATATTCTAACTACTTCATAATAACTCAAGATAACCAGTATCAAAGGCAATTCTACAGTTGAGCTGCAGACTTTCACCTCTGACTTAATTATCCACCTACGGACCCTTTAAACCCAATGATTCCGGATAACGCTTGGATCCTCCGTATTACCGCGGCTGCTGGCACGGAGTTAGCCGATCCTTATTCTTACAGTACCGTCAGAGCTCTACACGTAGAGCGGTTTCTTCCTGTATAAAAGCAGTTTACAACCCATAGGGCAGTCTTCCTGCACGCGGCATGGCTGGATCAGAGTTGCCTCCATTGTCCAATATTCCTCACTGCTGCCTCCCGTAGGAGTCTGGTCCGTGTCTCAGTACCAGTGTGGGGGATCCCCCTCTCAGGGCCCCTATCTATCGCTGTCTTGGGGTGCCGTTACCACTCCAACTAACTAATAGAACGCATACTCATCTTTTACCGATAAATCTTTAATTATTTTATGATGCCATAAAATAATACTATGAGATATTAATCCAAATTTCTCTGGGCTATCCCTCTGTAAAAGGTAGATTGTATACGCGTTACGCACCCGTGCGCCACTCGTCATCTGGTGCAAGCACCAATGTTACCGTTCGACTTGCATGTGTTAGGCCTGCCGCTAGCGTTCATCCTGAGCCAGGATCAAACTCTTCATCGTTAATTTTTAAGTCTTACGACTATATTCTTAACAACTAATCGAAATTGTTTAATTTCAGTACTCAAAATGGTCTATTCTTTTGTCTTGAAAATTATCGTTTCCAATAATCCTCTTACGCTGTCAATTCAATATGTTAATGAACTTTTATCTTTATCTTAAAACTTTTACGCCTTAAGCGGGTGCAAATATAAAACCCTTTTTTTATTCCTACAATACTATTTGATGTTTTTTTTGAAATTATTTTTTTAACCTAATTTAACCTAAAAAATCAATCCTATTATATGAACATCTTCTAAGCATATCGCGCTTAGCGGGTGCAAATATACAACCTCTTATTTCTTTATTCCAAAACTTTTTTAATCTTTTTTGAAACTTTTTTTATTAATACTCGCTATACCCTTATTATGAGACGATTGAAGATTATGATT
>NZ_JBODQC010000023.1:0-4580 GCF_050617655.1 Psychroserpens mesophilus
CTTTTCAGGGTGAAATGGGCTTTAAATTCTTTTTGTTCTAATGTATTAGGTTCCAGGTACTCTACCACAAACCAGTAGTCACTTGTTGGCATTGGGTTTCCGTTATAGGTTCCATTCCAACCTTCACTCGATGGACTTATCTGTTTGATCAGTTTTCCGTACCTGTCAAATATATAAATTTTTGCGCTTGGTTGGTCTGCAATCCCCTTAATGTTCCAAGTATCATTATATCCATCTCCATTTGGTGTAAAGAACTTAGGATAATCCATCACTGTCGTTGTATCAAACGCATAACCACAACCTATCGTATCTCTTACTGCTACCTCATGATCTCCTGCTGATACGTCTGTAAATATATTACTTTCCTGCCAAGCACCTCCATCTAAACTGTATTCATACGTGCCTGAGCCTGTAACTGTAACTTCAATGATATGCAACTCTGAAAATGCATCTGTAGTCACCTGTGTTGAAATACTTGTTGGTGGTGAACTCTCTATCACCTGTGTACTCACCTGACCTGCTAAGTCACTTGAACATCCCGTTACTGCATCTGTGACAATAACACTATAAGTACCTCCCTGAGTCGGTGTGTAACTACCTTGATCTGCTCCTGCTATTACGGTGCCATTAAAACTCCACTCAAACTCATACCCTGAGGTAGTAAGTCCTGTATCTAATACCGGAACATTTAATACCTCTGTACCATTAGTATCAACACATAATATATAAGTCTCATCTAAATCAAATACTGGTAACGGATTAACATATAAGCTTAATGGTGCTACTGCATAGCAGATAGATGAATCAAACGAATTATCTATCACACCATCATTATTTACATCTACAAAATCTCCCTGTCCATCACCATCTAAATCGATAAAGTCAATCAAACCATCTGAATCCGTATCAAACCCGTCTGATATCGTATCGCCATTGACATCTATTAAATCAAAAATACCATCACCATCGGTATCTATCGTATCTACCGTTCCATCACCATCAAAATCCAGTGCTGTTGTTACGGCTGTTAAATCTAAATTTAATAACCCTACACCTGGTGTGTCATTATCCACTCTTACAAAAATAACCTGTGGATTGGTAATATTCTCATATATAAACGGTAATGGATTCACTCCCAATTCTGCATCTTGCTCTGTCTCATAGTAACTCACAATATAATTGGATGGATCCTGACCATCTAAGACCTGATCCTGCACACTACCTGCAACCAAATCCGAAGCATCTGTAACAGGTGTTAAATCAAATTGAGCACTATTGTTACTCAAATCACCATCATCATCCATCTGATCATCACAAATTGCCTCTAATATAGGTTCCATTCCACTATTTGCCTCTGCAGCTTCGTGGACTTCAATATTAAAACTCGGTGTGCTTATAGAACATCCTGTGTCATTATTGGTAATGGCTACAAATATCTGTTGTGGATTTGTAACATTGGTATAAGGACTCACAAGAGGATTCATTAAACCATCAGCATCCCCTTGAGAAGCATGATAAGTAACAGTAAACAACGTTGCATCCTGTCCGTTTAATACCTCTGCATCCTTCATAGTCAAATCAAACTGATCAATACCATCAGTGTTTAACTCACAGAGGATAAAATCTGTCACTCCAACAACATCTGGCAATGGATTAACAATAATGTCGAAGGTTACTATCGTATAACAGTCTGTAATATCATTAGTCACACGGACATAAATCGTTTGTGGTGTACTGGTATTTGTGTATGCTGTTGGGTCTGCTATTGGATTAACTCCCAGATCTGCATCTTCTTCTGTCTCATAATACGTAGCTGTTACTCCTGCTTCGCCATTGATGATATAATCCTGATTCTCTGTAAGGTCAAATTCCTCTTCTAAATCCCCTGGATTTACATCATCACACAACTCAAGATCATCCGGATCTAAACTCGGTGTTGGATTTGGCAATACACGTATGGTTAGAGTGGTATAGTCTACACAGCCTGTATCGGTATCGGTAACCACAACATATAAGGTTTGCGGATTTGCTGGTGCGCCATTTACTGACATATTACTATAAGCCTCTGCATCTATAGCATTAACCTCTGCCTGTGCATCTGCACTGGTCTGATAATACGAAACACTCCAACTGGCTTCTCCTCCTGTAATCTCTACATCTTTTACGGTCAAATCAAAAACGGTAACCTCGTCTGCAATCTCATCATCACACAATTGTAATGGTGTTGGCTGAATAGCCTCTGGTGGTAACTCTACTCGGATATCAAAGAAACCTGTTGTGGTCACACAACCATTTACATTATTAACCAAACGCACATAAATTATCTGCGGATTGGTAACATTGGTATAACTGCTAACATTCGTAATTGGGTTAGCTCCTGACTGTGCATTGGCTAAACTCACATGATAGCTCAGCATAAAATCTGACGGTAATTGTGTCCCTAAAATCTCTGTGTTTTTTGTCGTTAAATCAAACTGTGCAAATCCATCATTATTGGTATCGCATATGATATAATCATCAATAGCTACAGGAACCTCTGGAGAGGGCAATACACGGATGATTAAAACCTCTGAACTGTTGAAACACCCTGTAACGGTATTCTCTGCTCTGATGTAAACCATCTGCTGATCCATTACAATGTTAGTGTATGGACCCGTAAGAGCATTTAAGCCCATATCAGCATCACTCTGCGTCTCATGATAGGTGATTGCAATGTCTAATTCGCCATTGATTATCTCTAAAGTCTTACTCTCTAAATCAAACACTTCAAATCCATCATTGTCTAAATCACAAACCTCTAAATCTGTTGGTGTGGCTGGCGATGGAATTGGGTTGACTCTAAGTAATACCGTCGCTGTTGTACTTACAAAGCAGCCCGTAACATCATCTGTAGCTCTAACGAATATCGTTTGTGGATTACTCGTGTTCATATATGGACTCGTAATTGGATTAGTACCATTATCGGCATCCAACTGAGTCTCATAATAGGTAAAACTAATTCCGGTCTGACCGTTTAACATCTCTGCATTAGCATCTTCTAATGTAAAGGCCTCTATCTCATCGCCTGGATTGTTATCATCACACAACGCTAAGGGTGTTGGCTGTAACAGCACTGGAAGAGCATTCACAATAAGGTCTAATGTGGTGAGTTTGTAACAACCATTAGTCACATCCTCTACACGAACCCATAAGGTTTGATTAAAAGCAGTGGTATTGGTATAGTTTACTGGATTTAAAATCGCATTGGTACCAGCCTCTGCATTAGCCTGTGTCTCATAATAGGTCACCAGATATTGCAGCGGGTCCAATCCATCTAACAGCTCTGCATCTTTACTGGTTAAATCAAACTGGGCAAAACCATCTGCTGAGACATCATCACACTCCTCTAAAGGTGTTGGATCTTCTATCTGTGGAGTCGGATTTACAATTAAAATAAGCTCTACAATTGTAGCGCAATCTGTAGCTATCGTTGCGCTCTCTACCCGTACATAAAGGGTCTGCTGATTCTCCACAATGTTGTTATATGGACTCCCTAACGCATTGACATTATTATCTGCATCTGCCATCGTCTCATGATAACTTACCGTTAGTGTTGGATCCCCTGAGGTAATCTCATTAGTCGCATCTGTTAAAGTAAATACTCCAAAACCATCACTGTCTGCATCACAATACACTAAAGGTACTGGTGTAGCCGCTACTGGTGCCTGCTCTACAACAAGTGTTAATGTGGTGGTCGCATAACAACCCGTGTCGATATCCTGGACTCGTACAAATATAACCTGTCCGTTTACCGTATTTGTATAAGGTACAGGTAACGGATTTATCGCATTATCTGCATCTGACTGAGTCAGATAATAACTCACTGAATAATTAGGATTATTACCCGTTATCTCCGTATTCTTTATCGAAATATCTATACTGGTTAACCCATCTGGAACTCCATCATCACAAACCTCTAAATCCGTCGGAACTACAAAAGTAGGTAATGGATTAACAATTAATTCGAAACTGCCTGTGGCTATACAACCTGTTGTGGTACTAACAGACGCATAATAAAGTGTTTGTGGATTACTCGTGTTGCTGTATAAATTAGCCAGAGGATTTGTTAATCCCTGTGCATCTGCTAAACTCTCATAATAACTAACCGTAACGGATTGTCCATTAGATATCTCTACATCTTTTGTACTTAAATCAAACTGCTCAATCTCATCGCCTGGTAAATCATAATCACATAACTCATAAGGCGTAACTGAAATCGTATCAGGTATCGGATTTACTAACAAGGTTAATCCTACAGTGTCATAACACCCTGTTGATCCACTCTCTACTCGAATATAAACCGTCTGAACATTAGGCACTATATTATCATAGGGTATAGGTAAAACATTTATACCATTAGATGCATCTGACTGAGTCTCATGATACGTAACTACTATTCCCGTCTGTGATCCAACAACCTCCAAATCCTTTAAACTTAAATCAAAACTTGAAAACCCATCATTGTCATCATCACAAACCTCTAAAGCTGTAACAATATTTGCAACTGGATTCATTATTACCTCTAAATCTAATGTGGTGGT
>NZ_JBODQC010000024.1:0-4112 GCF_050617655.1 Psychroserpens mesophilus
GTAATGCTTGGTAAAATGCAAACATTTTATTTCCGTATTGCTCGCATCTGAGTGAGATTCCGCTATTACTTGTAACGGTCTTGTGTATGAAACGTAGCGTATAAAAAGACACTAACTTTTCGGGTTTAGCACGAGCCGAATTTTTTATTTTTATGTTTAATTTTCTTTTCTAAATATAACCAAATAAAAAATTTGGCGTACTTTGTAAATATACAAAAACCTTTGGGAAAGCCTATAATAGCTATGTTTTATACACGTTGTTGTGCATAGTGCTTTTCACGTTCAGCTTGGTTTTCCGATGTTTGTTATTTAGTTCATATTTGTGCGTTGGCAAGACATACTCTTTTGCAATTTTTGGCTTGTGTGGTGGCTTAAGCGAATTGCAAATGTGTATGGCTTTTAGCGTTGGCTTTTATACAAAATCCAATGGTTCAAAATCAACATCTGCATTTGAAACCGCATCATATATTCTAAATATTCCATCTTCTAACCAAACAACTTTAATGTTTTCGGCAGTACAAAACTCAATTAAACTAACTTCTGGCTTTTGAGAATAAACTAAAAATTCTTTTATGTCCTCATATTCCATTTGTCTGTTGACAATAGAAAACTTATAGTATTTAAGCTGACCAACTCCTTTTATGGTCTGTTTTTCTTGGTCAGACATTGAGCTTAAGATGGTTTTAATTTCAAATACTAAAGCTGTTTCTTCCATTGTTGATAAACAATCGAATTTTCCTTCATAAAGTTCAAATGCTCTTTCTTCACAGAACAATCCAAGACGTCTAACAATTTCTTGATGTTCCGATAAGCGTTGTTGACGAATTCTTATTGATTCTGTATAATCTATACTTACCGTAGAAATTGTATTAAAAATTGGGTCAACTGCAATTGTGTCTGAACTTACAGCTCTGTATTGTGAATAAGGAACTCCTTCTGGATTTGTTGCATCAGGTGGTATTTCTGTAGAAATTTCATCTTCTGTGATTACTATTCTACCTATTGGAAAAGCATTGTTTCCTCTTCTTGCGATATCTCCTAATTGTTCTGCAATTCCGGGAAGTATTTTAACAGCATTTCTACCCATTGATTCAGAAGTTCCTGTGGATTCAAGAATTTCGTCTAATGTTAATTCTGAAAGGTCAATTATCCTTTCATATTCTTCAATTGAATCATTTTCAGCTTCGAGAGCAAGCATTAATTTTTTTGTCTCTATTCCAGGTTTGTCCTGCACGAGTTTTAATAAGATTCTATAAGGATGACTTATTTCTCCATCTGTTCCCTCTAATCCTAATTGTAAAAATGAATTTTTCCATAACTCTCTTTTTACTTCTTCATTTGGTGCAGAAAGTAATTGAATAGCTTGTGAACTTAAACTTCCAGATTTGTCTTCAAAAACGGTTAAAAATCCAAGAAGTTCAAATAATCTTCTTATATCTCTTGCAACCGTTAAGTAACCTCGATTTGCTTTTGGTTTTTCTTCCTCTAAAGCAAGAAATTCGTCAATAGTTAAAGATTTATCTCGATATGTGTAGATTTCATTCCTTGTCAAAAGCTCTCCAAAATTTTCATCTTTAAGAGCTGTTTCCTCATCAATTAGCTGTTTTATAGCTAATAGAGCGTTAAATATTTTGGTAAGGTCATTAAATTGATGCGGAAAATTTTTCATTGAATTAGCAAAAGTTAAATTTCTGCTAATATACCATTTGTATTAATTTCTATTTCAATTTGATTATTAACATTTAATTCTTTTAATCGATTATTTGCGATTTTGATGTAGTCTCTGTTTTTTTCGAAAGCGATAAAGTTTCTGTTATTTTTTATAGCACTAACGCACTCACTACCAGAACCACCAAAAGGAATAAGAACTAAATCATTTTCGTTTGAGAAGTGTTTTATTATTCTGTCGCAAATTGCTAATGGTTTTTGAGTTGGATGGTCAACTTTTTCGTTTGCGAATCTTTTACCTGCTAATACAGGAATATTCCATACATCTCCAGCGTGTTTTCCGTCAGGATGTGGCGTCCAAACTTTGCCGTTTTTGGTTATTTTATTCTTTAATCTTTCTTTGCTTTTATAAGGTTCTCTTATTTGATGATAAGTGTAATCATCTGTTTTTGAAAACCAAAGTATAGGTTCATAATTTGCCGATGGCGAATTTTTATAACCTGAAAAACTGTTTTCATAATGCCAAATTATTTGCCTTCTGTATTTTAAATCTTTTTGATATAGATAAACGTGAAGATGACATAAATAATGGTGTATTCCATATATGAAAATTGAACCTGTTGGTTTTAATTTTGTAATTGCAACATCAAGCCATTTTTTAGACCATTTTATCCATCCATCTACATCATTCCAATTATCGGAAGAATTTCCAAAATCCTTGTTTAAATTGTATGGTGGGTCAGCGATTATTAAATCAATAGAATCATTGTCTAATTTCTGCATTTGCTTTATACAGTCTCCGTAATGTATTTTGTTGGTCTCAATCATCTTTCTTGATATTTTGGAATATTAAAACATTTTGATGGTGCATATTTGGTACGAATGAAAAAGGATAACCGTAAGGATAAATACTTTTGTGTCTTTGATATAATATTTTAATCCCTTTTAGCACAAAATTTCCTTTTTTCTCCAACGCATTGGCTAAATCAGCGTGAAATGTGTAGTATTTTTCTTTTTTTCTAAAATCGCTTACAATTACGCACATATACTTTCCAGACTTTAGAGGTCTTGAACAGTCGTTGAAAAACTTTGCAAGTGTTGAAAGGAATTTATCATAATCTTCAATATTTGCTAAATCCTCATTATTCTCACTATACTTATGGTCTAAATCATTATCAATTCTCTCTTTTCCTTTATGGTCAACGGTTTCTAAAATGTTCCAATAAGGCGGACTTGTTGCAATAAAATCAATTTCGTTTTTTTTGAATTTTTTAATTTCTTTTTGACTGTTTCCGTTTATTAAATTTTGCTTGGTTTTTAATGGAAAATCGTCAGGAACTTCCAATTCAATTCGTTGTAATCCTAAATCGTGGTATTTAGGATTTAATTCAATTCCATAACCTATTCTATTATTGAAAGCACAAGCCTTTACTGTTGAAGCAACGCCAGAAAATGGGTCAAGAACTATATCATTTTCTTTAGAAAAGAATTGAATAAGTCTGCCAACATCTTGAAAAGAAAAAGGTGCAGGATGCTGTTTTTCTATTTGTGCATCTTTATTTCCAGCCCCTAATCCTTTTTGACTGAAAACCGTTATTGTTTCTGGCAACCATTCTTTTGCTGTCAAATCATTTAAACCATTATTCAATGCAAAAGCTGATTTCTCGTTCGGAAATAAAATTGCGTTAGCTTTTTCAACATCTCCTTTAGAATGAAATAAGGCAACTTTTTCCCAATCCTCGATAAATCTGTTGGGTATTCTCAACTCAACTCTATTTTCAAAAATCTTTTTCAGTTTAGTTTTTGCAAGTTTATTCTGTTTAGTCTCCTCAACAGGAACAACTTCTTTTCTTTCTTTTTTATATAGTTGGTATTTCATCAATTATTTCTTCTCGTATTTCATTTGTTCTTCAGCTACTTTAAGGGCATTCATTCCTTCTTTTTCGTCTTTAACTATATCATAAACCTTTGAGCCAATCCACAAAGCTTCTAATTCCGAAAATGAACAATTGAAGGTCTTGCTTAAAGTTTTCAGGTGTTCACGTTTTAAAGGTTTTTGGTCGCTTTCAACTTTACTTAAAAATCCATCTCCGATTTCAAGTATTGAAGCAAGTTGCCTTTGAAACATTCCATTTGATTCTCTTAATTCCTTGATTTTCTGTCCAAGTGTCATTTTACCAAATTTAGACTTGACTAATTATGGTCAAATGTAATTAATTTAATTTGAAATACAATTTTTTGCGGTGGGAAATTTTAGCTCTTTTGGTTTTTAGAGCGTTGGAAGTTGGTGTAGGCAAAAACCAAATGTGCTAAAATATGCGGTTGGCTTTTTTAGTTCGAATGTTCAATTTTAGCTCGATTTCCGCATGTCTTGTCCTGAAATATGGCTACAGGTTAAAATTGATTTACGCTGTTTTTAAATATATCATATTCGGTGTTTTATA
>NZ_JBODQC010000025.1:0-1602 GCF_050617655.1 Psychroserpens mesophilus
CGGATTTTCCTAATGGCTCGTTTCTTTTTACTAACTTAGTTCCTGCCAACGCAACTAGCCATAACACGAACACGTTGGCAACAATATTACGAAAAACTTGCATTTGATTCATATTTGGTGTAATTTTACATCAAATATAATATTATGGCGAGACAAAGTATATCATTCACAAAACCCAACGATGAATGGCTGAAAAATCAAGTTGATAACAAAGAGTATTCGAGTAAAAGTGAGTTAGTCAACGATTTAATTAGACAAGCAAGAAATCAACAAGTTCAAATTGATTGGATTAGAACGAAGCTCGAGAAAGCTGAAAAAAACGGATTTACTTCTGATAATAAAGCTCAAATTCTAAAACATTCAAAGGATTTACTAAATGGCTGATTTTAGAATAAGTAATACTGCTAAAGAAGATTTAATAAGAATTCATCATTACGGTGTTAAAAAATTCGGAATTACTCAAGCGGATAAATACTTTGAATCTTTTTTTGAATATTTTGAGATCATTGCACAAAGACCTTATTCATTTGAATCTGTTGATTTTATAAAAAAAGGATATCGACGTTGTGTTTGTGGATCTGATAGTATTTTCTTTAAAGTCAATGAAGACATTATAGATATAATGGCTATAGTCGGAAAACAAGACTTGGATAATATTCTTTAAAAAATACAGTTGCCAACAACGTGTATCACTAATTACTTGGTCTGTGTGTACTCGGAAAATCCTGCGGATTTTCCTCTGGTTCGTTTTCTTTTAGTATTTTAGACCTAGCCAACGCAACTAGCCATACACAACACGTTGCCATTAATTATGAAGAAAATCCTGTTAATACTAATACTTCTTTACAGTAATTCAACAATTTGTCAAAATACAATTGAATTAATCGCATATGACTGCATTAAGGATAGAGAATCGAACAGAGATATTTCAGAAATTAAATTTGAAATACTGACTAAACACAAAGTTATTAGTCAGACTACTAAATCTAAATTTGATTTATTTAGGCTACAAACTTCTGCAAACGAAGTCAAAATTGAATATCATAATATTTATAATCAGAAAAAAGACACAACATTTTTGATTACACCTAAAACTCAAAAACTATTTTTGTGTATAGAAAAAATGAAAGATTATGAAATTAAGACCTTTATTGAAAAAAGTCTGGAGGAAAATAAGAATTGGAAATTAAAATTGTCTGGAGGTAGCTGCTTTGTATATACAGATACAGAGATTAAAATTATTCCTAATAAAAATGGTGCTATCCTAAAATATAAGTATGTTGAAGAACGAAATGGAAAAAAAATCAAAGAAAAAAAAGTGATTAAACTTGATAAAAATGACCTTGATAATCTAATAATGTTCGAAAAGAAATTAAGATTACTGAATTCAGCAATGAGAAGATGTGGACCTGGAACTTACTACTATTTATCTTTAGGAAATGAAACAATTGAAATAAAAGATGAAACTTGTGTCGGAATTTTTGAAGAATATATATCCAAAATAATTGAAAGAAATAACTAATGGCAACAAAGAACTGAGTTAAAAAACAAGCAATTTTAGCTTAATTTTGAAACAAAATTATCGTCGTAAGCCAATCCACT
>NZ_JBODQC010000026.1:0-1568 GCF_050617655.1 Psychroserpens mesophilus
ACGGATTTTCCTCTGGTTCGTGATAGTTTATTATCTTTAAGCTGACACAACGCAACACATCATACACCGAGACGTTGCCAACAATTTAAAAAAACCTCGAATTGAACAGAATAATCGGAATTTTAATGACAATTTTATTTTTGACTTCCTGTGTGAATTCAAAAGAATCGGAAATTGAAAACCCAAACGGAATTTGGACAGAACCTGAACTTGTTGAACTCAATTCACTCGTATCTAAGTTTGACCAAATTCTAATCTCTGAATACAAATCTGAATCTATAACAAAAGCTTATGTTGAATTTTCAAATAGGGCTTTGAATGATATGGCAATTCCCGATTTGATAGGTTATGATAAAATAAATTCTGTTGCAAAAAATCTAAAAATATTTGATAAAATATGGAAAAAACACACAGATTCTATTTCAAACAAAAACCACTTTAGCCTAAAATATAATAGTAATTACCAAAAGTATTTGAAAGGTGTTGGAGAAAACTCTGAAATGATAAAAGATTATGCTGATAAATTTGAATACACTGGAGATATTGCGCCTTCAGTAGTTGCATTTTTATTACAGAATATTGAAAAAATTGATTTGAACAATAAAACTACTAGACTGATTTTAACAATTCACTATATAACTTTAATTAATCGATAAAAAACTGTTGGCAACACCGTGTATATTTTATTGCTAGTTCTAGCCTACTTACGAAAATCCTCGCGGATTTTCTATTCGGTTATAATTTGCTAACTTAGTTCCTTAAACACGCAACAAAGCATACACAAAACCGTTGTATGTAATGCCCGAAACGCAACAGAGGAAATTGAAAAACTGAATGAAATTGAGCAAATGGACAAAAATCTAAACCAAATCAAAGCGGAAATTTATGATAAATGCTCTCTTAAAATTTCGGACTTCAAAACCGAAATGGAAAGTAAAGAATATAATGCTTGCCGATTTCAACTCAACGGACTGAATATTTTGAGTAGAAACGCCAAAATAACACCAAAAAAAGTCGGACAATTTGTTACGTTTTGGAAACGAAATGGAAACGGACCGATTGAGCCATTTAACGAAAACGACCGAATTGACTTTTATACCGTGAACGTGAGAACTGAAAATGAATTTGGACAGTTTGTCTTTCCAAAATCCACGCTGGTAAAAAAAGGAATTATATCAACGGAAAAGAAAGAAGGGAAAAGAGGTTTCCGAGTTTATCCGAAATGGGATGTTGCGAAAAACAAACAAGCTGAACGAACTCAAAAATGGCAATTGAATTATTTTTATGAAATAAACGATTCGACTGATTTACAAAAAGTGACTGAATTGTATGATGGAAAATAAAGCACTACATACAACAATGTATAACCGCAATTACGGCGGATTCGACTACGTCCGAATCCACTCGGAATTGCTAAAGCCTATGCTAAACCGAAAATTAACGCATATTAACCCGTAACTGACGGTTATACGAGACCGTTGTACACAAGCTTGACCCGTCCTGAATAAAGGCTACATAATTTTAAACATTATGTACAAAAATGACAAAGTAATTAGACGGTATTCTGA
>NZ_JBODQC010000027.1:0-1357 GCF_050617655.1 Psychroserpens mesophilus
TGTATTATACTGAAATAGGTTGACCTTTTTTGGGTTCATTTTTCGTTAATTAAAAGGTCAAATATTCTAAATTTAGTTTGTTCTTTTTGTAGGAATGATATTCTACATTTTGGTTAAGATGAACAAAAGCAGGAGTCTTTAATTTCAAGCTAAAATGTGATCTTTTATTGTTGTAAATATCGACAGCTTTTTTAATCATCTTGTTAGCTAAGGTACTATTTTTTATAGTTTGTTTAAGTCCGTACTCGTATTTTAATGTTCTGTTGACACGTTCTGCTATTGCATTTTCATAAGGGTCGTACTGTTGTGTCATTGATAGCGTGATGTTATTTTGTTCAGCAAACTGTGTATATGCTGGGTTACAGTATTGAATTCCACGATCCGAATGATGAATGAGTTTTTGATTAGGATATTTACGATTTTTAATAGCCATAGCGAGCGCATCTATGCAAAGCGATGTTTTCATATGTGAGGCGAATTTATAACCCATAATCTTCTTAGAATAGGCATCTGTAACAAGCGCCAGATAACAGTGTTTGTTTTCTGTTTTAATATAGGTAATATCACTAACCCAAAGTTGTTCAGCTCGAGTAGGAGCTTTGTCTTTAACTAGATTATCATATTTATAAAAATGATGTTTAGAATTGGTTGTTATAAAATATCTTCTAGTCTTTGGAACTAAGAGATTATAAGCTCTTAAGAGCGCATAGAATTTGTCCCTTCCCATTTTTATTCCAAGAATTTCCATTTTAGATTTAAGGTTGTCATACAGTTTAATACCACCAGTTCTTTGTCCGACTTCATTTCTATAATCTTTAATCATTTGAATCACGATTTGGTCATTGTTTACTTTAGTTTTATGTGATTTTAAGCGTTTATAGAACGCTTGTTTACTAATCCCAAAACATTGGATCAACCATTTTCTTTTAAACGGTCTTGTTTCTTTTTTTCGATCTCGTCTGCTAATGTTTTGGGCAATGACTTTTTTGACATATCGACACCTGTAATTAGTTCCATATCCGCGATAATGTCTTGTTGGAAGTCCTTTACGAATTCTAGTTCTTCGATACGTTCCTTGAGTTTTTTGATTTCGTCTTTCTTGCTCATACCAAGTTTCTTTTGTTCTAAGGTACTATATTTTTTTAACCAATAATCAATAGAAGATCTAGAGACTTGATATTTTTCTGAAGCATGATTTACGGAAATCTGTCCATTTTGGATTTGATCGATTATCAAAAGCTTTAAATCGAAACCTACTTTTTTGTAGGAAGTTTTTCGGCAGTGTTGTTTTTTGTCTTTCATTAGGTGTAGTACTAAAAGGTTTAATTTTTAGTCAACCTATTTCAGGAAAGTACAT
>NZ_JBODQC010000028.1:0-1300 GCF_050617655.1 Psychroserpens mesophilus
TGACCCGTCCTGAATAAAGGCTACATAATTTTAAACATTATGTACAAAAATGACAAAGTAATTAGACGGTATTCTGAATCTTTTAAACTTAAAATTTTAGACGAACTTACCGCAGGAAAACTAAACAAGTATCAACTAGGTAAAGCTTATGGTATTGCTCCTACTACCATTAATGAATGGATAAAAAAGTATAACCGTAAAGACCTAATGAACACCAGAGTAACTGTGAAAACTAAAGACGAAATAACTCGTATTAAACAACTTCAGAAAGAGATTGAACAGCTAAAGAAACTACTTCTAAAAAAAGATATGGATGCTCTTATTGACGATTCATATTTAGAAGTAGCAGCAGAACAGCTGGGCTACAAATCTGTTCTTGAACTTAAAAAAAAACTAAGTATCAAGCCCTGATTAAGGCCAAGAAAAGATCTAAGGGATTTGCTTCTCTTACTACCATAACTGCTTGTTTCGGACTTAAACGTGATGCGTACTACAAGTACAAACGTCGTGAGGACAAACGTCTGGAAATAGAGAAAAAAGTAGTGGTCATAGTTAAGAACAGACGCAAATCCCTTCCTAGAGAAGGCGTTAGAAAACTCACCAGATCATTAGAACAAGAGTTTATTAAATCCAACTTAAAAATTGGTAGAGATTCCTTATTTAACATACTTAGAAAACACAATATGCTCACACTTAGAAAGAAATACAGCTCAAGAACAACCAACTCATTACACAGGTTCTACAAATACAAGAACATCATTAAAGATCTTGACGTCAATAGACCAAACCAAGTTTGGGTAAGCGATATAACTTACATTAGAACTATAAAGGGATTTTGTTACCTGGCGCTCATTACAGATATGTACAGCCGTAAAATAGTTGGTTATGACATTAGTAACAGTTTAGAGCTTAAAGGTTGTGAAAGGGCTTTAAACAAGGCGTTATATCAAGCTAAAGATACTACTGGACTTATTCACCATTCCGACAGAGGTATACAATACTGTAGCAATGTTTATACACAAATTTTAAAGAGAAATAACATTGATATTAGTATGACTGAAGAAAATCATTGCTATGAAAACGCCGTCGCAGAGCGTATAAACGGTATTTTAAAAGACGAGTTCTATCTAGATCAGACCTTTGATAGCCTACAACACGCAAAAAGAGCTGCAAAAAATGCAATTAATCTATACAACGAAATAAGATTACATTTATCTTTAGACTATAAAACACCGAATATGATATATTTAAAAACAGCGTAAATCAATTTTAACCTGTAGCCATATTTCAGGACAAGACA
>NZ_JBODQC010000029.1:0-1218 GCF_050617655.1 Psychroserpens mesophilus
CAACAAAGAACTGAGTTAAAAAACAAGCAATTTTAGCTTAATTTTGAAACAAAATTATCGTCGTAAGCCAATCCACTTTTCGCAATTGCAAAAGCTTGTTTTAGTAGCTTATTTGCTACTGCAATAAGTGCTAGTTTTTTACTCTTTCCCTTGGCTACCAATCGATCAAATAGTGCTTTGCAAGCTTTGTTGTATTTACAGGCTGAAAAGGCTGCTAAAAACAATAGATTTCTCAATTTCTTGTTACCTACTTTGCTAATCTTACTGCGACCTCTTACACTACTTCCAGACACCCTAATAGTTGGTGTTATACCAACATAACTGCACAATTGTGATGATGTTTCAAACTTTTTAAAACCATCGGTTACAACAATTAAAAACAAGGCTGTCTTCATTCCTATTCCTGGTATGGTCTGCAACAAGGTTAACTGATGTTGTTGATCTTCTTTTACCAGTTCTAACAAGCGTTCTTCTAATAATGCTATCTCTTTGTTTAAATGTTTTAAGTCTCGTTGTAATGATCTGTAAACTGCTTTTGAAGGAATACCTAATGTCCTTTCTCCATGAAGCTTGTTCTTGGTAGCTGTACTTTTTTTTTGATAACTATCCAGTAATCGAAACAATTGTAAGCATTCGGCCTGTACGCCTGTCAATGCATTATACAACGGAACGTCATTCTGTTTACCATACTCACAAATCGCTTTTGCATCACTCTTATCTGTCTTTACCTTGGCTAGTTTCATCTGGATAAAACGTTTTATAGATAACGGATTTACTACTGAAACTCCTACATCACATCCATGTAAAAACTGTGCTAATCGGTAATGATAATAACCTGTTGCTTCCATAACTACCAAAGCTGTTTTAGGCAACGACTTTACAAATAACTTAAAGCCTTTTTCACTGTTTGTAAATTGAAAATGTCCTTCATCTTCACTGTAAACATCAAACACTGATTTGCTGATGTCAATACCATAAATTTTTTTATCTTTAGTCATAAGTACTGTATTTGGAAAGAACATTCTACTTCTATTTCAACAACTTAAAATCGAGATCTAGGTCTCAAAGAACTGAACGAAATTTAGGTAGATAAAGAGAGTGGATTATCAATGTTATCGAAGTCTTAAGCTTCACCGTGTATACTAACCTTAATACTCTCTTTTGTTCTTTCTGATTTATTACCAAATGTATTAAAAGACAAACTTAAGACGTGTATAA
>NZ_JBODQC010000030.1:0-1036 GCF_050617655.1 Psychroserpens mesophilus
GCGTGTGGAGAAGGAGTTGACTTATCCTTTACATTATTAGCAAGTGATGCTTGTAATCCAAATGGAGTAAGTTGTACATCAACATTTAAGGTTGAAGCAGCCGATGATTTAACATTAAGCACAAAACCTTCAGATGTAACAACATTAGCATGTGTAAATCCTGCAGATGAGTTTGCAGCATGGATTCTTGGACTACAAAATATGACTGCTTCAGGAGGTTGCAATGCAGAGGTTGAATATTCAGTAGATTTAACTACACTTTCAGTAGATGGTTATTGCAATACATCAGCACAAGTAGTGTCAGTAGATATTAATGCAAAAGATGATTGTGGAGAAACTATACCAGTAACAGCAACGTTTACAGTTCCAGCTTATTCAAATGATTTAGCTTTATTAGGCGATTGCCCAGCAGATAATGAAGTAGATGGATGTTCAACTAATGCAGAGATAACTGCCGCATTCGATATTTGGAAAGCAGCAATATTAGCGAACTTTAGTGCAACAGGAGGTTGTAATGCAGCAGTAGAATATTCTACAGATGTATCATCTTTACAAGCACCTACACAGTGTGGTACATCCGATCAAATAATTTCAGTTGATATAAATGCTGGTGACGATTGTGGAAAAACAGTAGCTATTACGTGTAGCTTTACCGTTAAAGCTTTTGAATCTACATTAGACGTTACAGCAGTAGCAAATGAGAGTTATGGATCGTGTGATTATGCAACTCAAACGGAATTAGATGCGGCTTTTCAAACCTTCTTAGATAAGTTTGGTTATACAGGAGGCTGTGATGCATCAGGACAATTAGCAAGTGCTTACATTGCACCAGACTTATGTGCTGGAGGAAGTGTAAGTGTGACTTATAATGTTACAGATTTATGTGAGAATGCTAGTGAAACAGCTAGTTTTACAATTACACCATCAGTAGCATTAGAGGTGAGTTGTCCAGCAGGAGTTAGTTTAGATTCATCATCAACACAACAGGAAATACAAGATGCCTATGATGCTTGGAAATTAGGATTCACATATACAG
>NZ_JBODQC010000031.1:0-880 GCF_050617655.1 Psychroserpens mesophilus
TTTATTGTCCAATCTTTATCGCTTAGCTGATTCTGATCACTCAATCCTGTCGCTACAGTAACTAACAGCGTGTATAACTAATTGCTTGGTCTTTGTGTACTCGGAAAATCCTACGGATTTTCCTAATGGTTAGTTTCTTTTTTGCTAACTTAGTTCCTACCAACGCAACTAGCCATAACACGAACACGTTGTGTGCAATTTGGCTACGTTACCAAGATTTGGTATATTTGAGCAAAAATATAGTCAAAATGGGAAAAAACACATCAATATCACTCGGAAATCATTTTGAGGATTTTATAAGAGAAGAAGTAAATTCTGGAAGGTATGGTTCGGTTAGCGAAGTAATTCGTTCTGCTTTACGTTTGTTAGAACGTGAAGAAAAAAAGGAAAGGGAACTGATTAAAGCTCTCGAGGTTGGGGAAAATAGTGGATTTGTTGAAAATTTTGACCCAAAACAACATCTGAAAGAATTACATCGTAAACACTTATGAGCAAAAACAAATATCGAATAAGTCAACAAGCGATTGAGGATTTAGATAAAATTTGGATTTATACGCTCAATAAATGGTCTAAAAAACAAGCTGACAGATATTACGACTTGATAATTACGGAAATTGAATTTATAGCTGACAACTTTATGACTGGAAAGTCAGCGGAACAAACTCGAAAGAATTATCGAGTGACTAAAATAAAATCCCATTTAATTTTTTATAGAAAAGTGGAAAATGATATCGTGGAAATTGTTAGAATTTTACACCAACGAATGGATATTAAAAAACGACTGAAATAAAAAAAAACTGCACACAACAATGGCTATAAGTAATTGCTTGTTCTCGCCTACTTCTGAAAATCCTCGCGGATTTTCAGTTTGGTGTGTACT
>NZ_JBODQC010000032.1:0-540 GCF_050617655.1 Psychroserpens mesophilus
ATAAAACACCGAATATGATATATTTAAAAACAGCGTAAATCAATTTTAACCTGTAGCCATATTTCAGGACAAGACATTAAAAAAACGTTCGTTCATTGATATTTCAGCAAAAAATTAAATCTTAATACCACAAAACGGTTGAAAAAACATAGCAAGAAAGATTTTGATTCCTGATTTTTAAAATAAGATGACTGAAAAAAGAAATATTACTTCTACAATTAGAAATATGGTTACTTCAATTAGAAATATAACAACCGCGAATAGAAATATGGTTACTGCAATTAGAAATATAACAACTGCGAATAGAAATATGCTTACTGCAATTAAAAATATAACAACTGCGAATAGAAATATGGTTACTGCAATTTGAAATATAACAACTGTGAATGGAAATATTATTACTACAATTAGAAATATGACTACTATAAAATAAAAAAAGAAAAGTCAATAAAAAAACTACTGCCAACAAAGAACTGAGTTAAAAAACAAGCAATTTTAGCTTAATTTTGAAACAAAATTATCGTCGTAAGCCAATCCACT
>NZ_JBODQC010000033.1:0-536 GCF_050617655.1 Psychroserpens mesophilus
GAATCCAGCGACATTTCAAGACAACTACAAATTCATGAAGTTCTGTTACGAACTCAGAAGTACTTTTATTCATGGAAATTGCAATGCCTCAATCGAGGAAATAGACAAAAAGATTTCAAGAAAACAGCGCAAATGGGGTGAGCCGCCATTGACCTTTAGACTTCTCATCCATAGATTAAACTCTGATGTAAAAGACATTATACAATTGGTTCTTTTAGAAAACAAAAACAAGGAGGACTTATTTCACGCGCTGAATTCACGAGGTGTTGATCCAAATAAGAATTATGAAGGTGCAAAATATGGCCTCAATCTTTATTAGATAAATTTACTTAGCTAGACCATGACCACAGAGGAATTAAAGGATTTACCAGGATTAGAAAAAGTCCAAAAAGGAATTCAGCGATTAGAAAATGTTGCCTGGCCAGAGTATGATCGGAAAATGAAACCTGATCAGTATGTGAAAAGAGTAAGTAAGATTATTACCCAAGAATTTAATTTGCTCCCCAGCGTTCTGAAAACCCTTGCCCCGAATGAAT
>NZ_JBODQC010000034.1:0-517 GCF_050617655.1 Psychroserpens mesophilus
CAACGTCTCGGTGTATGATGTGTTGCGTTGTGTCAGCTTAAAGATAATAAACTATCACGAACCAGAGGAAAATCCGTAGGATTTTCCGAGTAGGCTAGTAGTAGCAATGCGTTATACACGCTGTTACAAGTTGTAGCTTTAGATTTGAATGACTAAGATTTAATGTAAAGAAAGAATAATTCTGCTAATTTGAAAGTTATGTAACTGTGATATTTAGTTGATCTTTTTCTAATTCAACAGTTGAGTAAGAAATTCCGCATTTTGCTAAATTCCGAACGCATGATTTTCCGCGTATGAGTTATAAATTCCGTAACGATTATAAATTCCGTTTGAGTGGCAATTCCGCAAACTAGCTCAAATTCCGTCCTGCATTTTCATCAATACTTTGAATGTGAAAATTCGAACTTAATTCAATTCAGATTTCGAGTAAGCAATTCCACGTAATGCTTGGTAAAATGCAAACATTTTATTTCCGTATTGCTCGCATCTGAGTGAGATTCCGCTATTACTTGTAACG
>NZ_JBODQC010000035.1:0-509 GCF_050617655.1 Psychroserpens mesophilus
TATGTCAGAGACAAAAAACAATAATGGATTGAAGGTAATTGCCGGTCTGTTGGGAGTCATCCTGCTCGGGACGATTATTTACACGGTCAGCCTTTACCAGGAGAAAAAAAAGAATGAGGCCGTACTGACCCAGGAGAAAGAGCTGGTAGTAGAAGACCTGAACAGCCTGAAGTCCGAATACGACAAGGCGATTCTGGAAAGCAACGCCACCAATGAGGAACTGGTTGCCGCCCGGGACAATATCGCCAATTACATCGACAGCGTTAAGGCAATGAAGGCCGACCTGTCAACACTTTCCCGCTACCGTCGCCAGGTATCCATCCTGAAGCAGGAGCGCGAAGAGCTGCTCCGCCAGGTAGACTCCCTGCGCGAGTCCAACACATTGATTGCCATGCAGCGCGACAGCACGTTTACCGAGCTGGAGAAGCAGACGGTATTCAACGATTCCCTGGTTGTTCAGAATACGCAGCTGGCGGATGCTGTTGAGCGCGGCTCTGCCCTGAACCTGA
>NZ_JBODQC010000036.1:0-508 GCF_050617655.1 Psychroserpens mesophilus
CCTCCGCCCGGTGGCCCGGCTGCGCACCCGCATTTCCCAGCTCCATAAAATCGAGCCCGGGGGATGGGTAGGGTACAACAAGGGGTACCGGGCTGGGGGGTTCCGGCCCACGTCTACGCTTCCCATCGGGCATGCAGACGGTATCGGACGGATTTATGGAAAGGAGCATGGAGCATTCCATGTCCGGGGTAAACGCGCTCCCATTATCGGGAATGTTTGCATGGACATGACGATGATCGACGTCACGGGAATCCCCTGCAAGGAGGGGGACGAGGTGGTGGTTTTCGGGAATGGGCATTCCGCCGAAGACCTGGCGCGCGGAGCCGGCACCATTTCCTATGAACTCCTAACGGGTATCTCCCGGCGGGTGGCGCGGGAAATCCTGGAAGAACATTGAGCTTTCCAATATTCGTCCGGTATTCGTCCGGGGCGACCGATGGGCCTTTAAATAGCCTAATCCGCTGAAAATGATATCTCTTGGGGGCTACTCTGCAAAATTTTAGAATTT
>NZ_JBODQC010000037.1:0-491 GCF_050617655.1 Psychroserpens mesophilus
CCTCACCCTGGACATGCAATTCAAGAAGAGCGAAACCATGGGGGAGGTGCTTGCCCTGGCCCTGGACTTCGTCAAGCGGAACTACCAGGACGTCAGTATGAAACAGATTATCGAACGGAAAATCGAGATTTGATTCCGGGGAGTACGCAAAACCTCCCTGTAAAGGGTGCCGCGTAATATGCCGGAACCCGAAAGGTTGGCGGATCAGCTCTTCTGTTCCCGGTTAAAGTACACCAGGTAGTAGTACATCTGCCGCTCCTCGTCCCAGCCTTTTTCGACGAATTTCTCGGCCGAATCCGGGTTGTAGAAGTTTAGTTTGATCTGGATATTGGTATCCAGGACGATGACGTTTTTGATCTTCTTCCGGGAATCGCTTACCGCCTTGTTGGCAATCTGGAAGTTCGAAACGTCCTCGATACTGTACTTGGGCCCTTTCTCGGTTTTGTAATGTTTGAATTCCGGGATAAGTTCCGGGTTGTCCATCACCTCGT
>NZ_JBODQC010000038.1:0-471 GCF_050617655.1 Psychroserpens mesophilus
TAGTTTAGATTCATCATCAACACAACAGGAAATACAAGATGCCTATGATGCTTGGAAATTAGGATTCACATATACAGGAGGTTGTGACGCAACAGATAACTTGGATACGTTCCCAAGCTTACCAGATTTTAATTGTGGAACAGCAGTAGATCTTAATTTTACGTACAGAGTGTCAGATCGTTGTAACCCAAATGGTGTGAGTTGTAACTCTACTTTCTACGTGCCAGGAGTCACAGGCTTAACAGTCGATTGTCCAACAGATGTAAATTTAGATTCATGTACAAGTGAAGCAGATATATTATTAGCTTACAATACATGGGTAGCTGGGTTTGGAGTAAATAATGGAGATAATCCAACTTCGAATATTGGAGATATTCCAGCATTACCAGCTTATGCGTGTGGAGAAGGAGTTGACTTATCCTTTACATTATTAGCAAGTGATGCTTGTAATCCAAATGGAGTAAGTTGTAC
>NZ_JBODQC010000039.1:0-462 GCF_050617655.1 Psychroserpens mesophilus
TTAGTCAATAATTACTTTTTTAGTTTTCTCTTGTCCATTGTCTTTCACAGTCACAATGTACACACCAGAGTTGATGTTAGACACATCTATACGGTTTTGTACACGTGTGTTATCAAGATTAGTACTGAGCACTAAACGTCCTTGAATATCGTATAATTCTAGAGATGTATTGTTACTTACCAACTGTCCACTTACCACAAGTTCTTTAGAAGTTTTCAGCGTAAAGATGTTTAATTTATCGATAGAATTTTCTACAGTTGATAAAGCGTCTTGCGAAGTTCTAAGGAAGAAACGACCAGTTCCTGCTATATCAGTAGTAGGTGTAAATACATAATCAGAGTTGTTTAACAATGTTACAGTATTTTCAACCACATCTTCAAGATATACATTAACAGATGCAGGTAATGTTGTGTCTGCAATGCTAAATGTAATTTGCTCACCTTGTTTAGCGTTCACTCCTAA
>NZ_JBODQC010000040.1:0-462 GCF_050617655.1 Psychroserpens mesophilus
CGAGGGCGGCCGCGTGCTGGTCGGCGGCGCCGCGCCGGACCGCGCCGAGCTGGCCAACGGCTGGTTCTACCTGCCCACCGTGATCGACGGCCTGGGCAACGGCGCGCGCGTCTGCCAGGAAGAGATCTTCGGGCCGGTGGTGGCGGTGACCACGTTCAAGGACGCCGACGACGCGCTGGCGCTGGCCAACGACACGCTCTACGGCCTGGGCGCGGGGGTCTGGTCGCGCGACGCCAACACGTGCTATCGCATGGGCCGCGCCATCAAGGCCGGCCGGGTCTGGACCAACTGCTACCACGCCTATCCGGCGCACGCCGCGTTCGGCGGCTACAAGCAGTCGGGCATCGGCCGCGAGAACCACAAGATGACGCCCAACCACTACCAGCAGACCAAGAACCTGCTGGTGTGCTACTCGCCCAAGAAGCTGGGCTTCTTCTGACGCGTCGAGGGCCCGCGCCGGGA
>NZ_JBODQC010000041.1:0-460 GCF_050617655.1 Psychroserpens mesophilus
GGTATATTCTGTTTCCGCGCCATTTCGATCCCTTCGATGACGTGTTTGATGATGATCCGGGCACTTTTTTCCGGGGCCAGTTCATCGTGGGGGTTGTTGTTGGTCGTCTGGTTCTCGGTAAAATAGGTTGGGTTGTTCATCTTGCCGATGTCGTGGTAGAGCGCTCCTACCCGGACAAGCATTGCATTGGCACCGATCTCGTTGGCAGCTGCTTCGGCCAGGTTGGCCACCTGGAGGGAGTGGTTGAAGGTGCCCGGGGCCTTGTTGGACAGCTCCTTGAGCAGCCGGGAATTGGTGTCCGAAAGCTCCAGCAGGGAAACATCCGTGTCCATCCCGTACATCTTCTCGTAGATATAGATCAGCGGCTGCACAAAAAGCGTGATCATCCCGTTGAGGAGGAAAAACCCGAAATTCACCCAAACTACGTTGTCCAGGCTGCCCCCCTGGATAATATTGAAGG
>NZ_JBODQC010000042.1:0-459 GCF_050617655.1 Psychroserpens mesophilus
TGCAACGTTTGTAAGTCCAGATTTAGGCAGTTTAGAAGGGACCTTACAAGTGGGTGAGAGGGCGACGTATACGGCGACCTACGTGATCACGCAGAGTGATGTAGATGCCGGAGGCGTAAGCAACAGTGTAGTAGCAGACGGAGACAGTCCAGCAGGCACGACAGTTAGCGACACGAGTGATGATGGAGATGATCTGGACGGCAACACGACAGATGATCCAACAGAAACGACGATAGCAGAGTCCCCAAGTCTAGAAGCGGGTAAGGTTGTAGCGATCAGCAATGATGTGTTACCAGCCGGAGCAAGCTTAGGAGACGAGTTGACCTATACAATAACAGTAGAGAACACGGGTAACGTCACCTTAACGAACGTGGCCTTAACAGATACGTTTGTAGATGGCAACGGTAACCCACTCACGCTAACGGGTCCAACGTTTGTAAGTTCAGATTTAGGCAGTTT
>NZ_JBODQC010000043.1:0-447 GCF_050617655.1 Psychroserpens mesophilus
CTTGTAGCGCTGCAGCAACTCCTTGACGCGCTGTGCGCAATCGTAGTGCTCCTTGCCGAGGATCTCCGGTGTAAGGATCCGGGAAGTGGAATCCAGCGGGTCTACCGCCGGGTAGATACCGAGCTCGCCAATTTTCCGGGACAGTACCGTATTGGCGTCCAGGTGGGCAAACGTAGTTGCGGGTGCCGGGTCGGTAAGGTCATCCGCCGGTACGTATACCGCCTGTACGGAGGTAATCGAGCCGCGCTTGGTGGAAGTAATCCGCTCCTGCATGGCCCCCATCTCGGTGGCCAGCGTGGGCTGGTATCCCACCGCGGAAGGCATCCGCCCCAGCAGGGCGGAAACCTCGGAGCCGGCCTGGGTAAAACGGAAGATGTTGTCGACAAAGAAGAGGACGTCCTTCCCCTGGCCTTCCCCTGCCCCATCGCGGAAATACTCGGCGATGGT
>NZ_JBODQC010000044.1:0-432 GCF_050617655.1 Psychroserpens mesophilus
TTTGCCTTTAATATCAATACGGACCTCGCCTATTTTGACCTGATGATTCCCTGCGGCATCCGCGACAAATCGGTGACTTCCCTCAGCGCCGAACTCGGGCGCCACATACCCACCCGGGAGGTGAAACAGCAATTGCTCACCCATTTTTCGGAACTTTTCGGGGCGGAAAGCCTCCCCGTGCAGCCGGATTGATATCCCCCGGGATTTCGCGCCGGACTAACGGGAAATCGAAGACAGGACCATCCGGCTCGTAAGCTTGCCATTTTTGTTATAGCTCTCGGACTTGACCATGCCCACGCCCTCCGCCAGCCAGGTGCGTTGCGGGAAGGTTTGGTTGGCCATCATCATCTTGGATTGGGTTTCACTGTAGATCACGTAGCAATCGAATTCGCCCGCCGGCGTGCTGACGGTTTCCTTTTTCTCCACCTTCCG
>NZ_JBODQC010000045.1:0-430 GCF_050617655.1 Psychroserpens mesophilus
GGATTGACAGTTATACTTTGAGTTGTTTCTCCTGTACTCCATACATAAGCTGATCCTCCTGAAGCTGTTAATGTTACGGATGAACCTTCGCAAACTTCAACATCTGTTCCTGCATTAGCAACAGGAATTGTATGTACTGTTACTGTAACAGCATCAGCATCTGAACTTGTTCCTAAAGCATTAAAAGCGGTCACTGTATAAGTGGTTGTTGTGGATGGACTAACCTCGATACTTGAGGTCGTTGCTCCTGTATTCCATTGGTAAGTTGCTCCACCACTTGCAGTCAGTGTTATACTTTCACCTTCACAGATGCTAACATCTGTGCCAGCATTTGCAGTTACTGTATCTGTTTCAACAGTCACTAAAATTTCATCTGTAGCTTCACAACCATTTGCATATCCTGTAACTGTATAAGTCGTTGTAATTGCAG
>NZ_JBODQC010000046.1:0-420 GCF_050617655.1 Psychroserpens mesophilus
GCTGGCCGTCCCGGCTTATTTTTTCTATATCCTGTTCTGGCTGCTGTCCGAGGGGGTTATGTTTATATCGGATGTCATCCTCAAGTTGCTGTTCCGGTCGGACGGGGACGAGGTGCAGATGTCGTTCACGAAGCCGGACCTCGGGGACTCCATTACCGAGCAGAGGGAGACCGTGGAGGAAAAAGACGAGGTGGATTCCGAGATCCAGATCTTCCAGAACGCCCTGGAATTTTCTGAGGTAAAGGCGCGGGAGGTGATGGTGCCCCGGACGGAAATCACCGCCGTGGAACTGCACGAAAGCCCCAAAAACGTCACAAAACTCTTTACCGAAACCGGGTATTCCAAAATCCTGGTCTTCAAGGATACCATCGACAACATCATCGGGTACATCCAATCCTACGAGCTGTTATAAAGGCCCAA
>NZ_JBODQC010000047.1:0-418 GCF_050617655.1 Psychroserpens mesophilus
GATTATTGTTTACCGTTTGTTTCTGCTCGAATCGCTTCCGGAGCAGCGCGTGGAAGCGGTCAAAAAGCAAATCAAAATCCGCCCGATCCATGGGCCCGGTATGCGTTTGGTAGGAAATATCGAAATCCGCTTCGAGTTTCCTGCGGTATCTCCGGAACTTATTCCGCGTTTTCCCGCTCAGATGCGCGGCCATGTACTGGTCCAGGCTTTCGTATTTTTCCAGGTTGCATAGGAAGCCCGGGTACTGCCTCGATTTTTTCAAACGCAGTTTGCCGGAGGCCTCTGGTGACGGCCAATTGGAAGGGACATCGTAAATCAGGAACACCTTCCGGCGGGGTTGCTGCACGCCGTGGTTTTCCAACCGGTATGCCATGGCTTTACTATCCCGGCCGCAACAATTGACATACAAGGGCTTCCC
>NZ_JBODQC010000048.1:0-412 GCF_050617655.1 Psychroserpens mesophilus
TTTGAAATCAATCTATTATAAGATTTAGTTCTAATGCAACGAAAAAAGGGCTAGCATATTGGCCAACCCTTAAATTTTATCGATTAAAGTCGTGTTTCTTCGACGAAAGAAAGATTTAATCTTTATTTATAATAATCTTTGACTTTTCTACTGATTCTGAATCATCTCTACCAGGGACTACAATTTTGCTTTTTTCTACAGAACGCCCTGGAACTTTTATCTTGCTTTTTTCTACACCTTCATAAATATCATCACCTGAATCGTTAGAACAAGCTGCTACAGATAATAATGCAAAAGTAAGAAATGCATAAAAAAGTTTTCTAGTGTTCATAGTTCGGAGGATTAAGTACGGTTTTCACTTTCATTAACAAATGTAGGAAAATCTACATTCGCTGTAGTCAATTAAATTCAA
>NZ_JBODQC010000049.1:0-412 GCF_050617655.1 Psychroserpens mesophilus
GCCGGCCGATTTGCTTAAGCGTGCCGAGCGGAATCTGCTCCCCACTGATGGCAAAACTGATGGTCTGGCGGACAGGCCGGAGTTTGGAGACGATCAGAGGCTCCATGCCCGATGGAAAGGTAGGCACCTGGTCCACCGCGTTTTTGACCTCCAGGAGCATAAAGTCGATGTTCCGCCCCTTTTCGATCTCGACGTTGATGGTCCCGCTGTTTTCCCGGGACGTCGAGGTCACCCGCTCCACCCCTTCCAGGCCCTTGAGGTTGTCCTCGATCTTCAGGACAATCCCCTCTTCCACCTCCTGGGGGGAAGCCCCCGGGTAGGCAATGTTGATGGAATTGTTCCGGGACTCCACCAGTGGAAAAAAGGAGGAGTTCAGGTTTTTTGCCCCGTAGATCCCGAAGATCACACAGGC
>NZ_JBODQC010000050.1:0-402 GCF_050617655.1 Psychroserpens mesophilus
TGGAGGATGCCAAGAAGAACCTGATCCGTATCCCCCTGAACAAGGGAACCCTTCCGCATGAGCAGAAAGGCAAATACGGGGGCGCCCGGGTCTATATCCAGCCTGCTTCCCACGGTACCGGTGTGATTGCCGGGGGTGCGGTACGCGCCGTACTCGAAGCCGTAGGCGTACAGGACGTACTGTCGAAGTCCCAGGGGTCTTCCAACCCGCACAACGTGGTGAAGGCGACATTCAACGCCCTGCTGCAATTGCGGGACGCGAATACCGTTGCCAAGCAGCGCGGCATTTCCCTGGAGAAAGTATTCAACGGATAAGGAGCAGACAGATGGCTAAGACCAAAGTACGACAAGTAAAGAGCAGCATCAAGCGTCCTCAGGACCAGAAACGGACCCTGGAGGCCCT
>NZ_JBODQC010000051.1:0-398 GCF_050617655.1 Psychroserpens mesophilus
TATGTTACGAGTATTAACTTCATTTTAAGTATGGTTGGTATTGTTGGTCGAATGGTCGCAAGTGCGCCTGCCGAGCAAGGGGTCCCGGGTTCGATTCCCGGGTCGCGCAACGTGTTATTGAGATTTTAATTTCTCAGTAATAGCACGGAGTTTGGAATTGTGCCCAGTATTTGGCAATAGGCTCGCCCCCTATTACGAAGGGACTCAAAACAACTGGTGAAAAGTGAGTGTGTATGTACACCTCTGCCTACCCCTTCGGGGATTAAAAGGCGTGACGTTGTTTGTTGAAATTGTACTTGATTTTCTATGGGTCCGTGAACCAAAAAAGGTTAAGAAACGTTGCTCTAAAGTGATCCAATCGCTCTACGCCAAGATCGGATCGGGGAAGTCGGGGGCCA
>NZ_JBODQC010000052.1:0-396 GCF_050617655.1 Psychroserpens mesophilus
GATATCTCAATCTAACACCAGGTGAAATCGCACCACCTAAATACTCATTTTTATCAGTTACAAAATCGTAAGTAATACAAGTACCTGCATCTATAATCAGCACATTGCTGTCTCGAAATTGATTCACCGAAGCACACACCAATGCAATACGATCCACTCCAAGCGTTTTTGGTGTTTCGTAAAGGTTTTTAAAAGGCAGCTTTACATCATGGTTAAGCTCTAGGACTTTTAAATCGTCCTCAACGGTTTCAATCTGTTTTTTAGACAACCTACCTACGGAAGAAATTATACTAGTTTTTAATTTCGGAAACTCTTTTTTAAGTTTTTTAAATTGCTTTTCAAATTCTGAAAGTTCAAAACTTACCTTATGAATTAGCTTATCATTCTGAAAAACAG
>NZ_JBODQC010000053.1:0-395 GCF_050617655.1 Psychroserpens mesophilus
ACATTAACAGATGCAGGTAATGTTGTGTCTGCAATGCTAAATGTAATTTGCTCACCTTGTTTAGCGTTCACTCCTAAAGGAATGGTAACGTCATTCAGATCTGTAGAGCTAAGAGCTTGTAAAGTTACAGGATCACCAGTATTATCTTCAACTAAATGAGAGTAAATAGCAAACTCAGGCGCTATATCACCCCAAATGTTAGCATCATATCCTAAATCGAACCCTTTAGAAGCATTAGCGTTGAAATAGAAATCAGTGCTATAAGATTTGCTGTTAGAGCTTAAGTTAAGGCTTAAATAGGTTAACTCGGCATTACGACCAACGATAAAGTCATCACCAGTACCCGTAGAACGCATAGCAGGTGTGAATTCTAAATCATAAAGATCATCGTTAGT
>NZ_JBODQC010000054.1:0-392 GCF_050617655.1 Psychroserpens mesophilus
GTGAGCCAAGGAGTTGAACGCGACGTATGACTTCCTAAGACCGCCTTGGCCTCCGACTTTGCACAACATTAAACCATCCTCTCATCCACTGAATCCACCCTAATCCATCATTCTTCTTCATCTCACTACTCATCTTCTTCTTCTCTCTAGAGTTCACAAGTTGGGTCGTAGCCATGTCGTCCTGTGAGCCAAGCAGGTGAGTGTTATAGTTGTGTTCGTAAGGCCGCTTGGCCGACCGACTTGGAGGACTAAGTCAGTTTACCTGTAAGGACTGGCAGATCGGCTCCCTCAAGTGGTCGATGGTGACCACGTCGCTGAAGAACGGCAGAATGTCCACGTCGGATCGAAGCCATCTCCTTCTGGGAGCCAAGCAATTGAGTGTTATAGTTGTA
>NZ_JBODQC010000055.1:0-390 GCF_050617655.1 Psychroserpens mesophilus
CGGTGACCCGCGACGGGTATGTGGTCATGTCTTCGGAAACGGGGGTACTGGAACTGGAGCCGGAGAATATCGCCTTCCACGGCCGGCTCGAACCCGGGAAGATGTTCCTGGTAAACATGGAGGAAGGCCGAATCGTGAACGACGAGGAGATCAAAGAAGCCATCGCCGGGAAACACCCGTATGCCAAATGGCTCAAAAAGAACCTGGTGCACCTGCGGGATATTCCCTATAACGACTGTCCCCTCTTCCTGGACGAAGAGACGCTCGAGAAGCGGAAAGCTGCATTCGGGTACACCCTGGAAGACATCAATACGATTATCCTGCCCATGGCGAAGGCCGCCAAGGAACCCATCGGCTCCATGGGGTCGGATACCCCGATTGCCGTGCTCT
>NZ_JBODQC010000056.1:0-390 GCF_050617655.1 Psychroserpens mesophilus
ATCACGGCTTTCGGGGCCTGTTTCTTGCTACCGTCAAAGCCCTGGACACCCCCGACGGTCGTGTACTTCATGACATATCGTTTATCGGGGTGGATCCGCTGGTAGGCGCTCTGGCACATCAGGGTGGCTTCGTGGGAGCCGCAGAGTATGAGTTTGAGTTTGCCCGGGTAGGAATTCACATCCCCAATGGCATAGATGCCGGGGATATTTGTCTGATAGTCCAGCGTATTATCCACCCGGATGGCATTTTTCTCGATCTCCAGGCCCCAGTTGGCAATGGGTCCCAATTTGGGAGAAAGGCCGAACAACGGGATAAAGGCATCCGTCTCAATCCGCGTGTCTCCAGCCGGTTCGGCGGAGCGTCGCACCACGACGGCCTCCAACTTCCCG
>NZ_JBODQC010000057.1:0-389 GCF_050617655.1 Psychroserpens mesophilus
ACTCCGCAATCTGGAAGCACGTTTTGACAGCATCAAATTGCGCAACAACTACCTGCAGTATACCAACCTGCAGATAACCGAAAAATACGAGGAAACCCGGAGGCAGATCGAAGAGCTCCGCGGGCGCAGCAGCAGCCTGGCCGAAGCGGAAGCCCTCCTGCGGGAGCGAAACCGGCAACTCAGCCAGGAGCTCCGCCGCAAGAGTTACCTGGTTCTGGAAAACCCGGAAGGCAGCGGGTTCCGCCTGCGGAACAACCGCCCCATCAAAACGAACAAGGCCTCCACCATCGAGAAATTGCGGGGCTGCGTCACCATTGTGGCCGACCCGAATGCCGGGGCCGAGGAGAAAGTCCTCT
The DNA here is from genome assembly GCF_050617655.1 of Psychroserpens mesophilus. GTDB lineage: Bacteria > Bacteroidota > Bacteroidia > Flavobacteriales > Flavobacteriaceae > Psychroserpens > Psychroserpens mesophilus_A. The sequence goes on from NZ_JBODQC010000057.1 coordinate 357, forward strand.
ACCTCCAGTTCCTGGGGCCGGACATGGGGGTTA
>NZ_JBODQC010000058.1:0-387 GCF_050617655.1 Psychroserpens mesophilus
AATAAAAAACCTCGCAGTTTTGCGAGGTTAAAAAACATGAAATTGATTATAGACTAATCCTCTTTGAAATCGTTGTATGTATGTAAAGCTTTTAAAGTAGATTCGTAAAACAAAATCGCTGCAATAAGATCATTAGTGTCTGAATAGAGTAGGATTTTAGTTTGAAATTCTACGGTACTTTCAAAATATTCATCAGAAGCTTCTTTATTATCTTCTAACGCCTTTTTATTTTCTTTTGTTTCTGGTATACCCAATGATTTCATAGTTACACCACGCTTAGTAGCAAATGCAATATTTGGTAAAATATTTACAATAATATCTATACGCTCTATATATAGAGATAATAAATCACCGTTAGACATATCGTTCTGTTGTTCTCCGCTGTGA
>NZ_JBODQC010000059.1:0-383 GCF_050617655.1 Psychroserpens mesophilus
AGGATCCAGGAAGCATACCCGCTGAACGGATCAGTGGAAGCATAAAGGGATTTATACCAGGAGCCAAAATACATCCCCTTGTCATCTATAAAGCTCTTTTCAAGGGCAATGAGTTCCCGGTTGATTCGCTGGGCCCGGGCTTTGGATAACTCCTCTTTCATAAGTAATGCCTCTATTTCCCGGGAGAGTTCCAGGGCACTCTGCTCCAGTTCCGGAACGACCTGGTTGACCTGTTCAAACCCTTTGAAATCCCCGTCGTACGCCTTGATTTTTTCCACGGCACGGGCAAAATGGCCTTTCAGGTCCGTGGCATATTGCGTGAGTGCATAGGGGATCAAATCGGCATTTGCCATCCGGAGCGCCATCAGGCCGGCCCATTGTCC
>NZ_JBODQC010000061.1:0-381 GCF_050617655.1 Psychroserpens mesophilus
AATGATATTTCCTTTCTGAAGGAACAGGCCTGGAAGATGGATTTTCAGACCCGCCCGGCAACTGAAAAAGAAATTTATGAGACCCTGCCGACATCCGGTACCTGGCAGGTGGCCCCATCCGATTACCGAACCCTGGTGGCCCCGGCAAATGGTCGCGTAAATTTCAGTCGGTCTTCCCTCACTGAGGGCAGTCCGGTCAGCAAAGGACAGGTCTTGATGACCCTGAGCAGTTCAGGGTTTGCCAGGGAAAACCTGGAAACAGAGATTCAAAAGGCCCGGGCGGAGTTAAATCGCATGGAGTCGGAATATGAGCGCAAGAAAGCTTTGCTGAACTCCCGCATCGTTCCCAGGGCCGAGTTTGAAGCGGTGGAACAAAACTAC
>NZ_JBODQC010000062.1:0-380 GCF_050617655.1 Psychroserpens mesophilus
GGAAAAAACCCCGGGAACCTATGAGGGAAAGGTTAAATGGCAAAACACACAGGGAAGTGAAACCTGGAAAACCGTAGCAATAACCATCCAGAATAACGAATACTCCGACAATAGCTCGGACCCGTGTAGTAACTACATGACGCGAATCCATTAATTAAATCATTACAATATGAAACCCTTCAAAATTATCTGCCTGTTAATATGCTGTTTCGGCCCGCTGGCCGCTTCGGCGCAATTTGCTCCGGTTAAAAACAAAAAAACCGCCAATATTTCGACCCGGATCGACCTGAAAGGAAAAACGCTGGCCGTCCCCAAACGGATATCCATCCGGGAATTCGACCGGTTGCGGCCCGCCCAGATTGCCCAGCTCCCCGCCGCGT
>NZ_JBODQC010000063.1:0-377 GCF_050617655.1 Psychroserpens mesophilus
GCAAGCTATAGTGTTGGTTCCAAGTTTTTTCTGGTCATCAGTCCTGTATTTGTAATCTTGTCTACTCCTATCGTTTTTGGGAATTATAAAAAACAGGAAAAGAAGAAGCGCTTAAAAACCTTCGGATTTTATTATTCCTTAATCGCCCTTCCTACCTTAATACTTATCTATATTTTTCAGGAAACTATCGGATTCCTCCTCCTTTCTGAGGATTATTCGGATGGGTTTTTCTTAATTTTTTGGATTGCCCTGGCCTTTTTCCTTATTACGCTGGCGCAATTACTTGAACTCTATTTTTATTCGGAACAAAGAACACGTGTGATATTAGCAAGCAATATCGCTGCGGCGTCTACCAACCTATTATTGAACGTTCTTCT
>NZ_JBODQC010000064.1:0-374 GCF_050617655.1 Psychroserpens mesophilus
GCATAGTCTTTGTTTTTGATAACAAAAATAGGTTAAAAACCACGCCGGACCATATCGCGTAATTTTTGGTAGACCAATTGGGTGGGTAATCCCACTACATTGGGGTAGGAACCCCGGATGGCCTCTACGCCAACCAGCCCCATCCATTCCTGGATCCCATATCCCCCTGCCTTGGCCATTGGATTTCCCAGATGCAGGTACGTCGTGAGCATACCCGGGTCTACGCGGGTAAAACGCACGTCTGTCCGGGCGTGGAAAACCTCCCTGTAACCCTTTGCGGTCAGGCATACCGAGGTGTATACCTGGTGCCAGGCCCCGGAAAGTTTCCCGAGCATTTCCCGAGCCTCTTTCTCGCCAGCCGGTTTTTCGAGCAC
>NZ_JBODQC010000065.1:0-371 GCF_050617655.1 Psychroserpens mesophilus
CTTTCATACTTTCATTGAGTTTTATGTTATGATGAAATTCGCCGAAGCTGGAGTCAAACCAAAGGAGGTTTTAAAAGCGCATAATGATCTTACTAAATTTTTTCGAACCGCATTTCCATTTGCCAAAAAGGAAGTTTTAGAGGGGATTAGGAGTGATGGGAAGCATATTTTCCTCGAAACCAAACTTGGAACAGTAGAGTTAAATGGAACCAAACAGTTCAATTTGGACTTTATCAAACTGTTCTTTGTAAAACTTGACTTTGGTGAGGATAACTTAGCCAATAGGTTTTGGCCTTTGGGTAAAGAAAGACATATTGTCGTCGATCCCAAACGCAAATTTGGAAGCCCCGTCCTCAAAGATTATAATATAT
>NZ_JBODQC010000066.1:0-370 GCF_050617655.1 Psychroserpens mesophilus
AACGTGTTCGTGTTATGGCTAGTTGCGTTGGCAGGAACTAAGTTAGTAAAAAGAAACGAGCCATTAGGAAAATCCGCTAGGATTTTCCGAGTACACGCAGAACGAGCAATTAGTGATACACGTTGTTACCAAAAGTGCATTAAAAGTTTGAGTTATAAATTCAGAGTAGTAAGGATAAGTTTTAATCATTTCCTAAAGAGTAAGTAATTCCGCAAACAAGCTAAAAAATCCGCAATATATATACTTCCACATTTGAGTAAGAATTCAGATCATTTAAATGAGCTTTTGGGTTTTTAATAATTCCATTGTAGAGACTTTTAATCAGCCTTAATTTTACCTCAAAATCTGTTTTATGTTGACACGGGTATGA
>NZ_JBODQC010000067.1:0-370 GCF_050617655.1 Psychroserpens mesophilus
GCATTTTGTATTCGCGATCTGCGGATGCCTGTTCCTTTCCGGAGTCTTTGCACAAACCCCGGAAATCGACGGAATTTTACAGCAGATTGAGCAGAACAACCGGGAACTACAGGCAATATCCTCATATCTGGAGGGCAGAAAACTGGAATTAAAATCAGGAAATAACTTGCCTGATCCGCAATTCGGCTTCTTTTACCTTCCCAATGGAGATAACTCCACGGGCGATTACACGGAATTCCAGGTAAGCCAAACCATCGAGTTACCAACTGACTACGGCGCCAGGGGTACCCTGATCGAAGAACAGGAAACCCAATTGGAGCTCGAGTATCTATCGAGACGACAGGAAATACTGTTACGGGTCGGAGGGCAC
>NZ_JBODQC010000068.1:0-369 GCF_050617655.1 Psychroserpens mesophilus
TGGGGGCCCGGGCCATGATAGAAGGAGGGATGAAGAAAAAGACACGACGCGATAAGGCAGCCGTGGACAAAATCAGCGCCACCCTGATCCTGCAATCGTATTTAAGCAGCAAAGAATTATGATCTTACCAATAGTCGCATACGGAGACCCGGTACTGCGCAGGAAATGCGAAACGATTGGGCCGGAATACCCGGAACTCGCCACCCTGATCGAGAATATGTGGGAAACTATGTACCAGGCCAACGGGGTGGGGCTGGCAGCCCCCCAGGTGGGCCGGCCCATCCGGCTGTTCCTGGTCGACACCTCGCCCTTTGCGGAGGACGAGGATTTCTCCCCCGAGGAGCAGGAAAAGCTCCGGGCGTTCAAGCG
>NZ_JBODQC010000069.1:0-368 GCF_050617655.1 Psychroserpens mesophilus
GTGTCAAAAGGGCGAAAGTCGCAGGCATTCCCGGCAGCTTCCGGATTCCGGATCACGGATAACTCCCGGCCGGGCATGGAGTGGTAGATTCGCCGGTCTACCGCCAACTGGATACTCCCGCCTATAAACCCCTGTATGGGCCGTTCGAACCGATGGACCCGGTATCGGGAAGCGGGGATATCCGCCGTCGTCAGGTCGAACTGGAGGATCTCCACGATCTCCGTCTCGAGAAACAGGTCGGAGGTCTCCCCGCCAATCAGCGTCCCCGTCGCGTAGAGTTTGGAGGAATCCGGGGAGAATTCCACCCCGTAAAACAGCAGGTCGCCGCCCAGGGCCCTCGGGTTGGCAACCCGGCCCGTACCGGCATC
>NZ_JBODQC010000070.1:0-365 GCF_050617655.1 Psychroserpens mesophilus
ATTGCTTTTTGCTATTGACAGCCCGGACCTGGAAACATTTGCCAGGTCCCTGGCCGATGAAATTGCGGCATTCCCGCCTTCCTGCATGTTACACCCGAATATGGCCGGCCACTTTACTGACATGCGCCGGACCATGGAGCAGCAGCACGGGGTGGAATTCCTGACACCGGGAAATCCCCCGGAGGGGCCCAATGAGGTGCCGGCAGCTGTGGCCCGGGTATCCGGGACCGATTCCCTCGCCAACCCCAAGTTGCAGATGGAAGTGTTCGGACCCTTTACCCGGCTGGTAATTTGTAGGGACGCCGAAGAGCTCCAGGCGGCCCTGGCGGGGCTAGAAGGCCAGTTAACTGCTTCCCTGCTGGGCA
>NZ_JBODQC010000071.1:0-364 GCF_050617655.1 Psychroserpens mesophilus
TTGCCCGAAAATATTCTCCAACCGGTTGAGCTGGGGGATCAGCTGCTCCTGCAGGTAGGCCCCCGCCGGTGTAAGCCGGACTTCCCTCCGGTTGCGAAGGAGCAATTGGGTCCCCAGGTGGTATTCGAGTTGCTGGATCTGCCGGCTGAGACCGGGCTGTGTAATGTCCAGGCGTTCCGCTGCCCGGTGAAAATTCAGCAGGTCTGCAACCGCCATAAAATACCGCAGGTGCCGCAACTCAATTTGATTACTCATAGGCATCAATTATTATAAAATTCGCATCAACAATTATCAAACCTAATGCGTATTTTTAATTTCCGCAACGAAAACCGCAACAATGAGCTTGAAGACACCATCCTTTGAC
>NZ_JBODQC010000072.1:0-363 GCF_050617655.1 Psychroserpens mesophilus
AAGCTCATGCAGGCCCGGTTAAAAGTCAAGAGCGACAGTATTGACCTGGAGGCTGCCCGTACAGGGATTTCCATTGCCCAGCGGCAGTACGACCGGACCAGTACCCTCGAGGAGGAAGGTCTCAAGGCAGTCACGGATGTGGAAGAGAAACGGCTCAAGCTCCAGGAGGCGCAGGCGAAGCTCATATCGGCGGAAAACAAGTTGCTGGCGAGCAAGAATGAGTTGTTGGACGCCCGGATGGAGGTGGGGCGCATTCAGGCCGAGTATCAGGACAAGGTCGCCAAAGCGCAAAGCGAGCTATTTACGGCCCAGTCGGCACAATACGATACGGAGGCCCAGGTGACCAAATTGGAGAATCAGTTC
>NZ_JBODQC010000073.1:0-363 GCF_050617655.1 Psychroserpens mesophilus
AATCCTTGGGCAGGGTTTGTCCATTGGGGCGTCGCACGGGCGTCCCGCTGGGTACGATTGTGGAACTCCTGCCGTGGTACCCCACCGGGATGTGCAGCCAGTTCGGCAACAGGGCATTATCCGGATCACGGAACATGCTGCCCACATTTGTGGCGTGTTCCTTGCTCGAATAGAAATCCGTGTAACCGCCAATCTGCACGGGCAATTGCATCTCAATTTCATCCATGTCGAACAACACGGTTTTGCGATGCGCTTCGTGTTCTTGCAGCTCCGGGTTATTTTTATCAAATACCTCGGCAATCCGGTTCCGCACCAGGCGCCAGGTTTTTTTGCCGTCCGAAATAAAATCATTCAGGCTATCCT
>NZ_JBODQC010000074.1:0-363 GCF_050617655.1 Psychroserpens mesophilus
AGTTGCCAAGAAATACAAGATGGAATGGCAGATGGAGAGGAAAGACGTAACCGTAGGCTTTACAATTGCCGGAATAGTAGCAGCATTCGTCCCTGATTCATTTTTCCAAACACTATTCATAAATAGTGGCCAGGGAAATACCGATTTTACATTTTTGGAAATACTCGAACATGTCATCGTTGGGCCTGTCGCAGCATTTTTAACATTCATTGGGTCTATGGGCAACATTCCTTTGGCAGCATTACTATTTGGCAAGGGCGTGAGTTTTGCTGGGGTTATGGCCTTTATTTTTAGCGACTTGGTGGTCTTTCCAGTACTGCGAATCAACGCTAAATATTACGGCTGGAAAATGTCGATTTTTAT
>NZ_JBODQC010000075.1:0-362 GCF_050617655.1 Psychroserpens mesophilus
CATAGCGCTCCTTATCGCCTTTGACGAAGACGCACAGGCACATCAGCCCCACCACATCGGCCGAACCGTAGATATATTCCTTGTATTCTTCCTCGCTGCGATACACCTTCTTGTGGAGGTCCATCCGCATGCTCCTGAGGAAGGAATCCACCAGGTGGCGGGGGATTTCGTATTTGTGATAGGTGGCCTGGAAGGCATTCAGGATGGGGTTCAGGCTGATGCGTTCCTGCAGGGCCAGGTCCAGGTCGCGCTCAAACCGACTCAGGAGGGTTGCCTTGTCGTAATCGTGGAACGAGTCTACAATCTCGTCGGCAAAGCGGACAAAGCCGTATATGTTGTAAATATCCTGTCGGATCCCCTTG
>NZ_JBODQC010000076.1:0-360 GCF_050617655.1 Psychroserpens mesophilus
GATACTGCCATCCCTTTGCGGACCTCTCAAAATCCATCGGGTTAAACCGCCAAATTGCGTGAAACAGCAATTCCTGTTGCGATATCCGCAAATCCTCCTGCTAACGTGCAGTTCGTCGATAAAATCGTGGATAACTATTTGAAAACTGGTAGCTTCAGGGTTCGGTTGGCTGCCGCAATTTGCGTAATCTAGCCTAAGTCATCAACCCTCGAGAACACCACCCCATGCTCCACAATCTTGGTTTGCTATCCGAGACCTATTTCCTTGTTCCCATAGTGGCGATCACCGCCTGGGCGATCAGCATCCGGATATTCCCCGTGATTATCTACGTGGTCCAAAAGAAAAATCTGATGGACGACC
>NZ_JBODQC010000077.1:0-359 GCF_050617655.1 Psychroserpens mesophilus
GATGAACCCCCGCGGTTCGGTGAGCTCTTCAATCCCGAGGATGTGCCAGGTATCGTGGATGCCGTCCGCATTCGGGGTAAAGAACTTCGGGTAGCCGATTACCAGGAATTCGGTGGGTTCGGTGGTCCCGCATCCGTTCCGGTCGTTGATGACCACCGTGTTGACCCCCGGGGGGACGTCGATGACAATCGGGGACTCCTGGAATGGCCCGCCGTTGATGGCGTACTCGTAATCCCCGTTCCCCGCCGGGATGATCACAATGTTGTTGCTGTGCGACAAATCCGCGAGGATGTCCACCCGGTCCAGTTGGGGTTCCCCATAGTAGGTAATCAGGATATCGTCCGCATACACCTCCGAGG
>NZ_JBODQC010000078.1:0-358 GCF_050617655.1 Psychroserpens mesophilus
ACCGTCGTTCTCTTCCCACATCACCTTCACCTTCTCATCGTTAATGGCATCCACCTGTCTTCCCCTATAATTGGGCTGGATGGGCAAATGCCTGCTGGACCTTCTATCAATCAAGGTCAACAATTCGATGCTTTTGGGCCGTCCAAAGGATTGGATGGCCGTTAATGCCGCCCGTATGCTTCGTCCGGTGTAGAGCACATCATCAATGAAAACCACTCGTTTTAAACCAATGCCATCAAGCGTACGACAGTATCTTGCAAAAAGGTTTACGAAACGATCGCCGGTCTCCAGTGGATCCAGTGGTTCTGGCTGTGGCAGGTTTCCCGTTAGTTCCTTTAGATCTGGAATGACTTGGAAA
>NZ_JBODQC010000079.1:0-356 GCF_050617655.1 Psychroserpens mesophilus
AGGAACGCCATTTTCGTTCAAATGTTTTACCAGGGCATCTCTTTTTCCGTTTAAGATCTTAAGGGTGTATTGGTGGAACACGTGGCAATCGCATGTACTTTTTATCATACCACAAGCACAAGAAATCTTTGCTGTCACAATATGCTCCTGCCCTTCAAAGGCCTTGGAATATTTTAATGCAGCGTGCCAACGGCTCTCGTTATAACTATCCAATTTGGGCAGTTTGGCTCGTAACACAGCGGCTTGAATGGAATCCAATCGCGAATTGACGCCCACCACATCATGGTAGTACCGTTCGTACATCCCATGGTTTACGATTCCGCGTAAAGTATGTGCCAAATCATCGTCATTAGTAA
>NZ_JBODQC010000080.1:0-356 GCF_050617655.1 Psychroserpens mesophilus
CCAGCAGGGAGGAAAGGTCCACAACCTCGTTGGTCCCGTTTTCAATCCCGATGGTCAGGTCCGTGCCGCTCAGGCCCGAACCGCTGATGTTCTGGTCGTCAGATCCCAGGCTGGAGACCGGAACAGACAGGGTTCCTGCCGCGTCGGTAATTTCCAGGTTGCCGGCATTGACCGCGAAGGCCGTGTTCGTCTCGTTGCTGGAGTCGTTGTCGTTGTCCGCCACAGATACGGTTCCCCCGCCGTCGGAGAGGGTTACATCCGTACCGGTGCGGCTGATGGTCTGCAGTTCATTGGTCGGGTCCGCATCCGCGTCGTCCACCAGAGCAGAAAGGTCAACCGAAGCCGAGCTGCCGTCT
>NZ_JBODQC010000081.1:0-354 GCF_050617655.1 Psychroserpens mesophilus
GCCCTAGGACGTCATTACTTCCGTGTCCATCACATTGCCCCCCTGTTCCTTGCAGAGCGTGCGGAAGGGCGGGTCGCTCACATCCTCCATCGGGGCGAGCAGCAACGGGAAATCCGGGAGTTCCACTGGGCCGATACGTACCATAAATTGCTGTTTTTGCGCTACAAAGCTACGAATAAGGTGGATTTCCGGCCAAATCAATCCTCCACGATCCGATCCCGCTCCGTATTCCGCAGGTCGGCTCGCCGGCTTTGCAGGCGGTAATTCCCGAAATTATAGGTGAATCCCAGCCGGATAAAACGGGTTTCGGGGCGGGAGTAAAACGCATTGTCCTGGTTGGCGTACCGGGAGGTG
>NZ_JBODQC010000082.1:0-353 GCF_050617655.1 Psychroserpens mesophilus
GGAAAAAAAGCCCGAAGATCCCATTCGAATTGGTGAATAACCTGATGATTATCCCCCTTGAAGTCAACGGGACCCCGCTGCGTTTTATCCTGGTCACGGGCGTGAACAAACCCATCCTCTTCAACGTTGCCGACCAGGACTCCATAGAGCTCCGAAATGTTGCCAAAATCCAGATCCGCGGTTTGGGAACGGGCGACCCTATCGACGCGTTGCGTTCCACCGGCAATATTTTCAAATTAAAGGGTCTGGTAAATCCCGGCCAGCAGTTGTACGTGGTGCTGGACAGGGAAATGAATTTTTCGCCTTCCCTGGGCATTACCATCCACGGAATCATCGGGTACGACCTGTTCCGG
>NZ_JBODQC010000083.1:0-348 GCF_050617655.1 Psychroserpens mesophilus
CTAATCACTGCCTCCAACATCACCCCTTTAAATGCACCTTCATTGAAAATGCTGGTCGTGTCAAAACCGTCGTACTGCTGGTTTACATACTCCAGTTTTGTGAGGATGTTCTTGGTCAGGAACGCCCCTGCGCCCAACTGGAACCGGTCGATGTTGATATCCGCTCCAGAGGGGTCGTCGCTGCTGACCGTGTTGTAACGGGTACCCACATAGAAGTTCTCATTGCGGCCAAAACGGTAGAGCAATTCCCCGGCAATCTGGGTGGCTGAGCGGGTGTCCGGCTCGGCTTCCGCCTTGCCGCTTGCCAGTTCAACGGTGCCGAAGAATTCAAGTCCCTTGTATTTCAGG
>NZ_JBODQC010000084.1:0-345 GCF_050617655.1 Psychroserpens mesophilus
CCCCAATTCATGTCGAGCATGCAGGAAGAGGCCAGCAGGGCCAGTATAATTCCGATTGTAATTCGCGCTAGTGTTGCCATGGTATTCGATTTTTGATTGTGGGGTTGGTTCCCCGGTTTACATTTAGGTTCTGCTTGTTGCTTTGTACTTTTCAAAATTGCGCTTTCCCAAGGGGCTGCCCCAATTGTGCCGACCGAACTGTCGTTTCAGCCGGATGAATTGTCAGAGCCCGTCCTCCTGGGCTTTGATCTCCACCCCGTTCTCGTCGATTTTCATCTTAAAACTGTCCTGTTCGTCTTTCAGGTCGATGTCCACCCCGTTCTCGTCGATGATAATCCGGTTTTC
>NZ_JBODQC010000085.1:0-345 GCF_050617655.1 Psychroserpens mesophilus
AAATCGTGTGTTTTAATGTATTTTCGAATATTGTATTCATTGGAAAAAGCAGTGACCACATGACTTGGCATGATGTCGTTCACGTAACGGAGCCGTTTCATACTCACATCCATGATGGTTACGTGGGCCCCTAGGCCCGCTGCCATTTTTGCTGCCTGAATCCCCACGGTCCCAGCACCCAAGACCAACACACGGCCAGGGGATACCCCCGGCACACCACCCAGTAGCACTCCTTTTCCTTTTACGGGTTTTTCCAAAAACTTGGCCCCTTGCTGAATGGCCATTCTACCCGCAACTTCGGACATGGGAATCAATAAGGGCAAGGATCCATCCTCATCCTCAACG
>NZ_JBODQC010000086.1:0-345 GCF_050617655.1 Psychroserpens mesophilus
TCAACCAGCCGTTCAATGGCAGCTACGTCCGACATGTTACTGCTTTAGCCAGTTATTCGAGAAGTCGCATTGGCGATACTCCCCGTTGACACTGATGTAGGTGTCGTCTATATGTTCGGCGATCCAGTCGGTGATGGCCCGGAACTGCTTGTCGCGCAGGGCCAGTTCCTGGATCTTCAGGTAATCCCTGGAGAAATCCGCCTCGTGTTCGTCGAACCGGTTGGTCACCATCAGGATCTTGTAGCTGGCCGTGCCGCCCCGGGGGTCTTCCTCCAGGATGGGTCGCGATATTTCGTTGTCTTTCAGGTTCCGGACCTGGTTGTAGAGCGCCGGGTCCATACGCGT
>NZ_JBODQC010000087.1:0-343 GCF_050617655.1 Psychroserpens mesophilus
GGCGACGGGGGGTGACCCGGCTTCCCGTAGATGCCGGCTACCGGATGCGGACGGACGAGCTTCACCGGTTGTACAACCAGGCCCTCGCGGACGGGCTGGAACCCATCGCCCTGGTTGGCAGTGCCCCGTCCACCGCCACGGGCAGTTATGACCCGATTGAGGAGTTGGCGGACTTTTGCACCTCCCGGGACCTATGGCTCCATATCGACGGGGCCCACGGGGGTTCTGCCATCCTCTCCGAAAAGTACCGGGGGTTGATGCGCGGCGTCCACCGGGCGGATTCCCTGGTCATTGACGGCCACAAGATGCTGGGTCTTCCCGTGCTTACCACCGCCCTGCTGTT
>NZ_JBODQC010000088.1:0-343 GCF_050617655.1 Psychroserpens mesophilus
TATTCCTGTTGTAGTTGGGTGTTATAGTTGTCTTCCTAAGTCCGCTTGGCCCTCCGACTTCTCGGAAGGCACATTTAATTATATATATTATAAATTGCTTTCACAATCACACCAATCATCTAGCCCCAAACTAAGCATAGCTTGTACTATGGTGAGTAGATAACGGATAAACATACTTAGATACATTTATACGTCCATGACTCGGATACAAATATTCGTGCTCATCACACAAATATTTATCCCCTACAGGATTCGAACCCGCGTCCGCTGGCTTCGTAGGCAGAAGTCGGGGGCCACGCGGGCTTAGGTAGACAACTATAACACACAACTCCCCCGGTTAGAA
>NZ_JBODQC010000089.1:0-342 GCF_050617655.1 Psychroserpens mesophilus
AATGTTTTTGAAAATTTGAAATCACCAGCAATGACTTTTTTGGAAATTATGTGTCAAACTTTTGTAAATTTAGCATACTAAGACCATCATTATGAGAAGAGGTAATTTTAAAGTTAGGATTTTTATATACATAGCCATTGCAGCATTTGCTTATCTGAGAAAATGTAGCCAGGAAGAAATTAATCCCTACACAGGTAAAAAACAAGCCATTTCCTTATCACCTGAAGAAGAAATAGCTATTGGTTTACAGAGTGCGCCTGGTATGGCGCAACAACATGGTGGATTGTATCCAAACAACCAATATCAGGCTATTGTAGATCAAGTTGGCAATAAATTGGTAAA
>NZ_JBODQC010000090.1:0-341 GCF_050617655.1 Psychroserpens mesophilus
CGCCCGGCAGCCCGAATCTCCGGGCAGGCCGAAGCCCGATTCCCCGGGCAGGCCGAAAAGTCGATTCCCCGGACGGGCCGAAACCCGGTTTACTTAATGAATGTCCTCTTTGAGGAAATCCTGAAAATTGGCCTTAAACCTGTTGAGCCTCGGGACGGAGACATTTTGGATGTACGGGTTATCCGGTTGCATTCGTTCGTAATCCTGGTGGTATTCCTCGGCCATGTAAAATTGGGTGAGGGGGGATACCTCGGTCACAATTGGCCGGTCGTAGACCCGCTGTTCTTCGAGCGCCTCCATATAGGCGGTGATAATCTGGCGCTCGGAATCATTTTCGTAAA
>NZ_JBODQC010000091.1:0-341 GCF_050617655.1 Psychroserpens mesophilus
TGAATCAATTCTTTGAAAGTATCAAACTCTACACTGTAAGATAAACCAACTCCTTGCGTGTAACCTATTTCTTCACCAAAGTTTCTGATTGTGTTTTGTCTATTGTATACTTTGGCTCTCAATGTTCCGTCTTCATTGAGTAGAAAATCTATTTGCACATCTCCTGTAATAGTTGTTTGTTGTGTACTACCGAATGGCACACCAACCTTACCATTAACCAAAACCTTATCTGAAATTTTTGTTTGAAGTGTAAAACCTACAGAATTATTAGTTTGCAAATCTGGTGTGTCTTGACCTATTTCTGCAACAATACCTATATCTAAATTGTCATTATTATCACC
>NZ_JBODQC010000092.1:0-339 GCF_050617655.1 Psychroserpens mesophilus
CACAGATATCCTCCACTCAATACAAACTACAGCAGTGAAAGACCTGATAGTTAAAAGTCTGCGCTCAACAGGTAAATATGTATATCCCGGCAATTTAGTCGGTTCGATTTCACGGATTAAAAAGTCCATAGCCGGACTCTGGCCCGCACGGCTTAAAACCAAAAAGAGCACAAGGATTTCCTCGCTGCGCTCGGCAATCCGTTCCATCCATTCTTGCAAATAGAGGGCCGGGCGGTTACACAAGGTCCGGTGGACCTTGTGTAGCGAGGAGCCAGGTGGTGCGTGGGCGGGTCTGGCGCGTTCTTCCCTTTTTATTTTCCGACCCACTTTCGAAAGCGA
>NZ_JBODQC010000093.1:0-338 GCF_050617655.1 Psychroserpens mesophilus
GCTTCACAACCATTTGCATATCCTGTAACTGTATAAGTCGTTGTAATTGCAGGATTCACATCTATACTGGCTGTGGTCTCTCCTGTACTCCATTGGTAAGTTTGAGCTCCTGAAGCTGTTAGTGTTGTTGTTTCGCCTTCTGTAATTGTTATATCTGATCCTGCATCAATACCTGGTAAAGCATTAACAGTAACCTCAACTTCATCTGTATCTGAACACGCGTTTTCAAGAACTTCTACTGAATACACAGTCGTAATATTCGGATTGACAGTTATACTTTGAGTTGTTTCTCCTGTACTCCATACATAAGCTGATCCTCCTGAAGCTGTTAATGTTAC
>NZ_JBODQC010000094.1:0-336 GCF_050617655.1 Psychroserpens mesophilus
TCAAACGGCACCCGCCGGTCGCTGGCTATCACATTGGATACGATATTGTCGTGGGACAGCATTACGCCCTTGGGCTTGCCGGTAGTGCCGGACGTATAGATGTGCGTGGCCAGGTCGCCGGGGTGTACCGCTGCTTTCCGGGCCTCAACCTCGTCCTGGTTTCCCGTATCCGCTCCCAGGTCCAACAATTCCTGCCAATTCTTGCAATCCGGCAGTTTGTCGAAGCTGTAAACCTCTTTGAGTTTTGGGACCTTCCCGCGGATGGCGGCCACTTTTTCGTACACTTCCTGGCAGGACACCAGGCAATAGGAGCAACCCGAATGGTTCAGGATATAG
>NZ_JBODQC010000095.1:0-335 GCF_050617655.1 Psychroserpens mesophilus
CCCGTCGACGGTGGCGCGAAAGGCATTTGTCATAGCAGTTCAATAAATGGTTCCCGCTAAAAATAAGCTTTCATTGGCAAATCAGCAGGCCGCATTGGGAATTTTCCCCGCTGTTGCAGGCCTTCGGGGTACCCGCGCCAGATCATGCCGGGGTCATGGGTCGCAAACCGTGCAAATTCCTAATTTTGTGCAAAACCAAGCACCATGCTGACGATCGGAATTGCGGGGGGTACCGGGTGCGGCAAAACGACCGTGGTCAATCAGATTACCGGCCAGTTGTCCGATTCCGAGGTCGGTGTCATTTCCCAGGATTCCTACTACCGGGACCTGTCGGA
>NZ_JBODQC010000096.1:0-333 GCF_050617655.1 Psychroserpens mesophilus
GGCTTCCTTCAAGGAGGCGAGGACGGCCTCCAGGTCGTTGCCCTCCGGGAGTTCCAATACCTCCCAACCAAAGGCTTCGAGTTTGACGGAGACATCGCCCAGGGGCATCACCTCTTCGGTGGGCCCGTCAATCTGCTGGCCGTTCCGGTCGATGGTCGAAATCAGGTTGTCCACCCCCTTGCTGCCCGCGTACATGATGGCTTCCCAGTTCTGGCCCTCCTGCAGTTCCCCGTCTCCGTGGAGACTGTATACCAGGTGGTTGTCCTTGTTGAGTTTTTTGGCCAGGGCCGCGCCGATAGCCACGGACATGCCTTGCCCGAGCGACCCCGAGGC
>NZ_JBODQC010000097.1:0-332 GCF_050617655.1 Psychroserpens mesophilus
TATTGATCACAAAATCGGTATTGGAATCGAAATTTTCGAGCACCAAAAGCACATCGGCCCCCGAAGCTTCACAAATTTCGTCTACTTGATCCCAGCTCAAAACTTCAGGTGTGGACCTTGTTCCGGTGCCCACCAATCGGGTCGTTTCCGGAATAACCACCTGCAGGTTGCCTTGATCGCGGAGCCCATCAAAAATACCCTTGATTGCCTCGTCGGAAGCCAGTTTGTCGGAACCTACTATTTCGCCTGTCGCAATGGATTCCAAAGTTTTGTTGGATTTATCCGATTCCTCGGTCAATGAACGATTGACCACGGCAATGGTCTGGATTTCA
>NZ_JBODQC010000098.1:0-331 GCF_050617655.1 Psychroserpens mesophilus
GGTCGCGCCGCCGGGAATCGGGCGAATAACTGCCCAATCAGGCAGATTCACATTCCGGGAACTTTTCCGTACCTTTTTGCTTCATTCTTGCAGGTATGGCAAAACTTACTTTCAATATCAATCGGGAACGACTGGAAACGGATGTCCCTGAGGGTTCAACCCTGCTCAGGGTCCTGAGGGAACACCTGGGGCTCACCGGCACCAAATACGGTTGCGGGATTGCCCAATGCGGGGCCTGTACGGTACATGCCGACAACCAACCGATGCGTGCCTGTATCCTCCGGGCCACGGATGTAGCCAGGGGACAGCAAATCACGACCATCGAAGGCCT
>NZ_JBODQC010000099.1:0-328 GCF_050617655.1 Psychroserpens mesophilus
ATGAGCCAGGAGGAAAAGCCGATAAACATAAACAGGCCGCAGAGCACCACCGTATTCGCCTTGATATAATTGTTTTTCCGCGTGTAGCGCAGCCCGTAGTAAAAGGCGCCTGCAAAAAGCAGCCCCATGATGATCGTCCCCGAGTTAAAGGGCAGGCCCACCTCGTTGATAAAGAACACCTCGCCCCATCCAAAGAGCACCAAAACGTAGGTGAGCGAGAATTTGTAGACGAGCATCAGCACGGCTACCACGGCCACGTTGGCCAGGATAAACTTCCAGGGGGTGATGGCATCGCCAAAGCGTTTGAAGAAATAGAGCAGGCCGATGG
>NZ_JBODQC010000100.1:0-327 GCF_050617655.1 Psychroserpens mesophilus
TAAGGGCGCTTCTTCCGGGAAGCCCACCCCGTTATCCTTGTAGCGGATGGTCAGGCTTTTCTTCTCCTGCCGGAATTCCAGCAGCACCAGCGTGGCCCCGCTGTGCTTTTTCATGTTCACCAGGATTTCCTGCAGGGCGCGGTAGATCTTCACCTGTTTGTCCGGCGAAATGGCCTCCCAGGGAATCGAATCAAACCCCTGGGTGATGATGCGCACCGTCTCGGACGAGTAGATCTCGATAAGCGAGCTGAGCACGGTTTTGAATTTCGGACCCGTTGGAATCTCGGCGCTGTCCCGGGAAATCTCCCGGGATTTTTGGTAGAGCTG
>NZ_JBODQC010000101.1:0-326 GCF_050617655.1 Psychroserpens mesophilus
GCCGGTATTGTATTGACCATCGGTATGTCCGTGGATGCGAACGTGCTGATATTTGAACGTATCAAGGAGGAACTGCAAAAAGGCAAGGGGATGGCGCAGGCTGTTTCGGACGGTTTTGACAACGCTCTTTCCTCTATCCTGGACGCCAATATCACCACCGGGCTCACCGCCCTGATCCTGCTGGTTTTCGGCTCAGGTCCTATCAAGGGCTTTGCCACCACGCTGATCATCGGTATCCTGACCTCCCTGTTCACGGCCATTTTTGTAACGCGTCTGCTTATTGACGCTTACCTGAACCGCCGCGGCCGGAAACTCGATATTGCAAC
>NZ_JBODQC010000102.1:0-324 GCF_050617655.1 Psychroserpens mesophilus
CCTCCTTCTCCTCGCTGAGTGCCAGGCGGATCTGCAGGGACTGCCCGCGGCGGATCCCTTCCGGTGCCTCCCCGGTAAACTCCATATCCACCTGGAAGCGCCCGTTGGTTACCTGGGTGTATACCTTCTTGATTTCCAGCACATGGCGCTCCCCGTTAAATGAGAAACTCCCGCGTTGGCCCGTGTAGATCCGGGATATATAGTGCTCGTCGATATCCGCGCGTACCTTGAACCCGCTCAATACGTCGATTTGTCCGAGGCGCTCCCCTTTGACCTTGGATTGCCCGATTTCCGCATTCAGGGAGGTCAGCTGTAGGAAAATAA
>NZ_JBODQC010000103.1:0-319 GCF_050617655.1 Psychroserpens mesophilus
CCCGTTCCGACAGCTTGTTTTGCGCCTCTGGCGTGCCGACCCGACGACGGCCTGAGTAAGGAGGCACCAAGGGACGGCGAGCAAAACAAGCTTGGAAACACAAGGCTTCCAGGTTTGATTTTAGTTCAATTTAGGGAAAAAAGTTAAAGGTAGGGATACGGTCGGAATGGGGCATACCCGTTGTTGTAGAGCGATACTCAATTACCAACAAGAATTGTCTTTCCGTTTTTATTTTCAAGTAAGTCGAAGAATTCCCTTGCGAAATTATCAATGGATGCTGGTTCAGATATAAATGACATACTTATCTTGTCTGCACTGT
>NZ_JBODQC010000104.1:0-316 GCF_050617655.1 Psychroserpens mesophilus
CACCCGATGAGCAGGGATAGGGGCAAGCGGAGATCCCCGGCCAAAAAGGGAGGGGGCATGGGGCGAAAAGGCGATACCCAGCGCACAACGGGGGTTCGCGCCAAAAAACACCTCGGCCAGCACTTCCTGACGGATGCTTCCGTCGCCATGCGGATTGCCGGAACCCTGAGCCCGGATGGTCCGCCCCGGATCCTGGAGATCGGGCCCGGCACCGGGGTGCTGACCGCTTTCCTGCTCAGGCGGCCCGTGGACCTGCTGGCCGTGGAACTCGACGGGGAATCCGTGAAGTACCTCCGGGAGGTTTTCCCTCTGGAAC
>NZ_JBODQC010000105.1:0-313 GCF_050617655.1 Psychroserpens mesophilus
CCGCGAGTTTTATAGATAATGTGATGCCGGCTGTACCTGCCGAATCCTTCCAGATGGCGATCTACTGGTTTGACGGCGAAGATGTCCTGCACGAGCTCAACCCGCTGACCTCGTCACGGGAAGAGTTGATTGCGGCCGTGGAGTCTATCGATTCAGATATCAGCAATGACCCGTCTACCGACCTGTACGGTGCGGTCATCAAAAGTACGGACCTGGCAACCGACCTGCTCCGGGACAGCGAACAGAACAACACCATCGGGGCGGCTTCCATCGTCCTGTTTACCGACGGAACCGACCAGGCATCCCGCTATTC
>NZ_JBODQC010000106.1:0-312 GCF_050617655.1 Psychroserpens mesophilus
CTGGAATGCCTTCATTATGCAACCGGTCCGGCCATTGGTGTCCCTGGTTTCCCGGTTGCACCGGTCAAAAAAAAAGCCCGCTGCATGGCGGGCTTTATCGTTGACGGAATCGTTTCGGTAGCGAGTTATCTGTTCACCGCTACCCGGGTGCCGTTGTTCCAATTGACTACGTTCACGATAGCATTATCGGAGTAGTCTACTTCACGCAGGTTATCTTCTTCCCAGAAAAACCATTTTCCGGTTTTGTTACCTGCAGCGTATTGCCCGATGGCGACCTTTTTCCCGGAAGTGTCAAACAAGATCCATTCCCCG
>NZ_JBODQC010000107.1:0-311 GCF_050617655.1 Psychroserpens mesophilus
CGGCGAGCATTTTCCTGTAGTCGCTGAAAAGGCGGGGTTTTCCCATGGCGCCTGGCCGTTCCATGGTGAGGCGCGCGGCTTCTTCCAGCATCTTACGGTCCACGTCGCAGAGGGCCATCACTTCCACCGGGGCCACCTGCATCAGCCTCCAGAGGTCCATCTTGCCGTACCACCCGGTGCCTATCAGGCCCACTTGCCAGGGCTTATCCCGGTAGATCATGTCCATGCCATAGGTCCCCAGGCTGGAAAGGATGGCAACAGCGGTAGCGCCTTTCATGAATTTTCGGCGGTTGATGTAAAAGTGTGGTTCC
>NZ_JBODQC010000108.1:0-310 GCF_050617655.1 Psychroserpens mesophilus
AGCAGGGCGCCGAAGACGATAACGATCCATTTGAAAATTTTCATCAGGTCTGGTTTTAAGTTGCCTAAATGTAGTAAATCACGGGCAACCCCGCGGGGTTGCCCGGGGATAATTCCCCCCGGCTATGAGCGGATGCAATTGGGAGCTGCCCACAGGTCAATAGCCCGAAACGGGTCAGAAATTCTCAAAGGAAAAAAGGGTTTCATTCCTGTATACCTGTCCAGGATGCAATTCGCAACCCGGGAAATCGCTGAAGTTCGGGGCATCCGGATTCCCCTGGGTCTCAAAGCAAATACCCGCGAAATGGGGT
>NZ_JBODQC010000109.1:0-309 GCF_050617655.1 Psychroserpens mesophilus
GGGTTCGGAGTTTAACGGTTTTTCCCGCCTCCGCGCTCCGGCGCGCCGCATCGAGGATTTCCATGTCGATCAGGGTGTTCTCCAGGGAGGAGAGGGCCATCGGGTCGGGATGGATGTTGCCCCGCACGACGGCGGTGAAATACAGGAAGGGGTCGTTCAGGGGGGCGGGCCGCTCTTCCAGGCGGAGGGATTCTTCCCGGAACCCGTCATAGCCCTCCGCTATCCGCACCCGGAAATGGTGGCGGTTATCCGCAAACACCGACCCGGTTAACCCGTGGATCACCAGGTCCTCGCGCCCTAGGGAGCCAA
>NZ_JBODQC010000110.1:0-308 GCF_050617655.1 Psychroserpens mesophilus
AATGAAAAGAAAGATACTTCAAACGACAAAATTGAAGTAAGCTTTAAAAAAGAAGGAATTTTAAATCTTAAAAAAGCGAATACCGATTCTATTATAAAAACCTTAGATATAGAATTTGCCGAAGATGAGTACGAAATACAAACAGGCTTAATGTACCGAACCAAACTTGGCACCAACCAAGGTATGCTGTTTATATTTCCTAATACACAAATGCGAAGTTTCTATATGAAGAACACCAAAATTCCCTTAGACATTATTTATATAGGTGATAAGTTACAGATTGTAAGCTTTCAAAAAAACGCAAAACC
>NZ_JBODQC010000111.1:0-307 GCF_050617655.1 Psychroserpens mesophilus
GGTACGCATGCTGGAACGCATTCCCGCTCCGGATGCCGCCGACCTGCGCGAGCGCTCGCCGCGGTTACCGATGGACCGCGCGCAGCGTCGTGCCTTCGTGCGCCGCTTCCTGCCGGGGCTGGCGCTGATGATCCTGTGCTAGGTGTGCCTGACCGTAGTCCGCGATTTCCGCGACAGCTTTGAAGCCGAGCTGTTCCGCGAGCTGGGCTACGGTGGCAGTGCCGGTGTCTTTGCCGCCATCGAAACGCCGGTGGCGTTCGCGGGGCTGGCGCTGACCGCCGGCCTGGCCTGGGTCCGCAACAACCTC
>NZ_JBODQC010000112.1:0-303 GCF_050617655.1 Psychroserpens mesophilus
ATTTAGTTTCCTCCCCGGCTGCCAGGGCCCGTTCAAAAAACATGTGGAAGGCATCCCGGGTATATTCCCAGGCCGTCCCCTGGCTGGGGTCGAGTTCCTGGGCCAATCCCAGGGCCAGCGTTGTCCTTCCCGCTGCTGAAAAGGTCACTGCCCCCAGATAATCCGGGACATGCTCATACGTGGTTTCCTCCGAGAGGAAATGGGCGAGTTCCAGATCCGGGTTGAGCGTATCGTCCAGTCGGCGATAGAGTTTCAGGTGGTAGCGGTCGTCGTATTGCAGGGAACTGAACGTCTGGCCGGAAG
>NZ_JBODQC010000113.1:0-300 GCF_050617655.1 Psychroserpens mesophilus
CGACCTGCTGGTTATAGGGGGCGGTGCCGCCGGGTTTTACGGGGCCATCCATGCAGCGCGGCGGGGGCCCGGGATGCGCATTGGCATCCTGGAACAAATCAAGGAATTCCTTTCCAAGGTACGAATCTCCGGAGGGGGGCGGTGCAATGTGACGCACCGGCCTCTGGAACCGGCTGTCCTCGCCGGCAATTACCCCCGTGGGAACAAGGAATTGATCGGACCTTTCCACACCCATGCCAGCCGGGAGGTAATGGCCTTTTTTGAATCCCTGCGAATCCCGCTCAAGACGGAAGGGGGCGG
>NZ_JBODQC010000114.1:0-298 GCF_050617655.1 Psychroserpens mesophilus
GTACTTTGCGGACCACCCCGAATGGTTCGGCAGGCGGCCGGACGGCACGATGCAGTACGCGGAAAACCCGCCGAAGAAATACCAGGACATCGTCAACTTTTATTTCGAAACACCCGCATACAAGGCGCTCTGGAAGGAATTGCTGGAAGTAACCCTCCAATGGGTCGGCTTCGGGGTAACGATTTTCAGGGTGGACAACCCGCATACAAAACCCTACTATTTCTGGAACTGGCTGATTGCCGAAGTCAAAAAGAAACACCCGGACGTCCTGTTCCTGGCCGAGGCGTTTTCCCGCCCG
>NZ_JBODQC010000115.1:0-297 GCF_050617655.1 Psychroserpens mesophilus
CCAGGTGCGGGGCTTCCGGGGGAACGGGGCTTAAGTGATCCCCCAGGCATTGAGGTACCGAGTAGCAGGTACCTACATGCGGGATTGAATAGCAATCTGACGAGCGTCTTGCAGCCGCTTGGCAAAAAATCTACCGGCATTCTTTCGGTAATCAAAATGGACTCCGTCTGAGTGCATGTCTGCCAGTTGCGTAGGGTTAAAGTTCTCCTTTTTCATAGTTGTAAGCTTTTCGTCCACGGGATTCTTTCCCGGGGTGTGTAAGAGTTTCGCCTTTCGAACACATCAACAATATACATC
>NZ_JBODQC010000116.1:0-296 GCF_050617655.1 Psychroserpens mesophilus
GCTGTTAGGCCCGTGGCTCAGGCGGTATGCCAGGAGGAAGACCGAAGAGTACTTTCAGGAAGCCTTCCGCGGCAGGGCTCCGGAGGACCCGGGCAGCAGAAGGACCGGGGAGGTGACCATCGACCGGAAACCCGCCCGCAAACAACCTCCCGCAGAGCCTGTAGGGGAGTATATCGAATACGAGGAAGTCGAAGAATCCTAACCCGACCCGGACCCAAAGATGAACCTCGACCTCAAACAATTTTTTACCCACTTTTTCGTAGCCGTTTTCTTTGCGCTGGCGTCCCTTGCCTATT
>NZ_JBODQC010000117.1:0-293 GCF_050617655.1 Psychroserpens mesophilus
ATCAGGGCTTCTTCGGTACGGGACAGTTTCATGGCAGATAATTTTGTTCTACAAACATAGAACAATAATTTTAATTCTACAAATGTAGTTTATGTTTTTCCCGGGCCGCCCCTGCCGGAACAAATAATATTGAAAGGATAAAAATTCTCGTAGCTGTTTACCCGTGCGGTTCCCATCCCCGGGCAGTATCCTGCCTTGGGGGATACCGTTCTAACCCCGCGACATTTCCGTAAAGTACCGGTAGAAATACGGGATGGTTTCGATGCCTTTCAGGTAATTCCAGATTCCGAAGT
>NZ_JBODQC010000118.1:0-291 GCF_050617655.1 Psychroserpens mesophilus
AAAAGTGCAAAAACCGGGGTGGAAGACCCGGTGCATGTGGCAGAATCGGCCGAATATGGTAAGGACTGCTACCTGGGCGCATTCTGTTACGTGGGGAATAACGTCCGCATGGGCGACAATGTAAAGATTTACCCGGACGCTTACATCGGCGACAATGTGGTGATCGGAGACAACACGATTGTTTTTGCCGGTGCCAAGATTTATTCGGAAACCCAGATTGGGAGGGATTGCGTGATTCACAGCGGGGCTATCATTGGCGCGGATGGTTTTGGCTTTGCCCCGGATGACGAT
>NZ_JBODQC010000119.1:0-290 GCF_050617655.1 Psychroserpens mesophilus
AGCCGGACAAACTATTTCAACTTTGAATCCCTACAGGATCGGATGCTCACCCTCAAGTCGTTGCCGGATGCCCTGAACCTCCGGAGTTTCGTCTACCAGAACCTGGAAAAAGCCATCGCCAATTACAGCGGGGAGCCCCTGGAGGAAATCATGAATATCGCCATCGTGGGAGGCGGCCCTGCAGGCATTGAACTGGCCGGGGCCCTTGCCGAGATGAAAAAACACGTTATCCCCAGGGATTTTCCCGACCTCGACACCTCCCTGATGAGCATCAACCTCTACCAGAGCGG
>NZ_JBODQC010000120.1:0-290 GCF_050617655.1 Psychroserpens mesophilus
ATGGAGGAATTCCAGCCGATATTCAGCGAGCAATACCAGGCGATTTCGGGGGGGGACGAAACCGTGGGCCTGGCCTATGAAAGCCAGTTGGCAGATGCTCCCCTGGAGGAACTGCTGAGGCGGAGCCTGGAAAAGGACCGCGTGCTCCAGTACACCACACAGGGCAACCACAAGGACGACCTCAGCATGACCATCGAAGGGCACCCGATCAAGAAGTTCGGCAGCCAGGGACAACAGAAATCCTTTCTGATCGGGCTGAAATTTGCCCAGTTCCAGTTTATGAAAGCCCG
>NZ_JBODQC010000121.1:0-289 GCF_050617655.1 Psychroserpens mesophilus
AAGACAGCCGGTGGCCGGGAAGGCCCCCGGCTCTTTTTATTTCCCGTTAAACCAGATCATGATGCCGATAACGATAACGAGGATGCCGACCGAGACGACGATATCCTTCCAATTGTAACTCGCCTTATTGCGCTCTTTCTCCTCCCGGGTAATGGTCGCATAGGTGAGGTTGGCAATTTTTTCGGGCTCCGGGGCCGGGGTCATCAGGCACACGCCAACCAGCACCACGATGCAAAACAAGAAGAACCAGGCCGCGAAAATCAGGTAATTCACAGCCCCCAGGGTATGC
>NZ_JBODQC010000122.1:0-288 GCF_050617655.1 Psychroserpens mesophilus
CAAGATGAGGTGATTTTGAAGATGGTGAAATCTATATTCTCATTAATGAAAATTCGGCATCAGCAAGTGAGGTTATTGCAGGTGCGTTACAAGATAATGACAAAGGGATTATAGTTGGAAGACGTTCTTATGGTAAAGGTTTGGTACAACGCGAAATGGCATTAGGTGATGGTAGTGCTGTGCGTTTAACCGTTTCTAGGTATTACACACCAACAGGACGTTCCATTCAGAGACCATATACCAACGGAGACAATAACGCTTATTACAATGATTATTATAAGCGTTTAA
>NZ_JBODQC010000123.1:0-288 GCF_050617655.1 Psychroserpens mesophilus
CAACTCCTCCATCCGGCTTTCGATCTATTCCCGCCGGGTTATCATCAAGACGATGCAAATGGTGGGGGCCACCAAGGCTTTTATCCGCCGGCCGTTTATCGCCACCAGTGTCAAACTCGGGATGATCGGAGCCTGCCTGGCACTTTTGGCACTCTACGGCCTGCTGGTTTACCTGGACGGCAACTTCCCGGAACTGGGGCTGCTGGACGACCTCCCGCAAATCGGGTTGCCCTTTGGGGTCGTGTTCCTGCTCGGCATATTCATTGCCGGGAACAGCACCTTTTGTGC
>NZ_JBODQC010000124.1:0-287 GCF_050617655.1 Psychroserpens mesophilus
TTACCTAATACTATGCCTGAAAAGATAAAACTGGGTATCCTCGGAGGCGGGGGCGATTCATTGATCGGCGTCCTCCACCGGGTTGCCGCCCATATGTACGACAGCTATGAGATTACCGGAGCGGTCTTTAACCCGGACCATGCACAAAGCCTGGAATTTGCCCGGGAACTTGGGATTTCAACCGACCGTATCTATCCGGATTTTGATACGCTGATTGCCGAGGAGACCAAACTGCCGGAATCCGAGCGGATCCAGGTGTGTTCCATCCAAACGCCGAATTTCCTCCA
>NZ_JBODQC010000125.1:0-286 GCF_050617655.1 Psychroserpens mesophilus
CGCAGTGGCCCAAGGGGGGAAGTTGGGGCCGAAGCAACGGGAATTTGCCCGCCGAAACCTGAGCCACACGGTCGTCAGCAAGCGCAAACTGCTCCAGCTGGTGGAAGGCGGCCATGTATCGGGTTGGGACGACCCGCGCATGCCGACCATATCCGGACTCCGGCGCAGGGGGTGCACCCCGGAAGCCATCCGGAATTTTGCGGATACCATCGGGATTGCCAAACGGGACAATGTGGTGGATGTGGCGCTGCTGGATTTCCACATGCGCGAACACCTGAACCAGATT
>NZ_JBODQC010000126.1:0-286 GCF_050617655.1 Psychroserpens mesophilus
GACGACCAGGCCCTGAGCCTTTCCGGGAATACCCTGACTCTGGAGGACGGAGGTACCGTGGACCTTTCCACCTACCTCGATAACACGGACGATCAGCAAAACACCGATTTCAGCATTTCAGGCAACGTCCTGACCCTGACCCTGGAAGACGGGGGCACTCAGACCGTAGACCTATCCGCTTACCAGGACAACACCGATGACCAGGCGTTGAGCCTATCCGGCAACACATTGACCCTGGAAGATGGCGGGACAGTGGACCTAACTGCCTACTTGGACAACACCGACG
>NZ_JBODQC010000127.1:0-285 GCF_050617655.1 Psychroserpens mesophilus
TAATCGTCCGGGATGCCCGCGGGTGCGAAACCGTGCCTCAGGACGTAACCATTCCCCTGGACGGCACGCCCCCGCCCGATGCAACGGTTGCGCCGGTGACGGCTACCTGTTCGGCCGGCCTTGTGGAAGGCAGTATCCAGGTAACCTCTGTGGCCGGGGGAACCGCCGATTACACATATATCCTGCAGGACCAGTTCGGCGTGGAACTGGACCGGATCGGGCCCACTTCCAGTACAGCGGAAACGTTTACGAATATCGTCCCGGGTATCTATACGGTGGTAACCC
>NZ_JBODQC010000128.1:0-284 GCF_050617655.1 Psychroserpens mesophilus
CGAAGACCAAACGGCTGATGTACTGAGCATGGCCATGCCCTTGCTCATGGGGGCCATGAAGAAAAACGTGTCTACTCCGGACGGGGCCCAGGGCCTGATGAGCGCCCTCTCCTCAAAACATTCCGGGGGTATCCTGGACGACCTGGGCGGTTTGTTTGGCGGGGGTGTGGACGCAGAGGTGAAGCGGGACGGCGCCGGGATTCTCGGCCATATCCTGGGAAGCAAGCAGCCGGCCGTGGAAAGCGCTCTGAGCCAGAAATCCGGGATGGACGCCTCCTCGGTTG
>NZ_JBODQC010000129.1:0-281 GCF_050617655.1 Psychroserpens mesophilus
ACTAACCTTAATACTCTCTTTTGTTCTTTCTGATTTATTACCAAATGTATTAAAAGACAAACTTAAGACGTGTATAATTTATGCTTACTTTTAAACTTCATTGGAAAATTATTACCTTTAACATTATGATTTGCAACGATGGAAAATCCTGCGGATTCTCAATCGCACAAATCATACACGAACACGTTGTGCTTCATTAACCGAAATGTACTTTCCTGAAATAGGTTGACTAAAAATTAAACCTTTTAGTACTACACCTAATGAAAGACAAAAAACAACAC
>NZ_JBODQC010000130.1:0-280 GCF_050617655.1 Psychroserpens mesophilus
TATTCATCAATTATACGATGCGGATTTAAGTAAAACTGTTTTATTTCAACCAAAGGACACTTATAGAATGCGAGGTGGAGGTAGAAGAGGAAGTTTAACAGCTGGCACTAATCATCCAAATGGCGTTATCACGTATTTCAATTTAAAAGATTACAAGGAAGACGACGAAGTAGCTCTAACTTATTTTGATACAAAAGGGGATACCATTAAGAGCTTTTCAACCAAAGACAAAAAGAATATGCTTAAAGTTGAAAATGGTGCAAATCAGTTTGTTTGGGAT
>NZ_JBODQC010000131.1:0-279 GCF_050617655.1 Psychroserpens mesophilus
TATTTTGAAAAAATCACCGCAATGGTGAAGACCACCAGGGCGATCAGGATATTCGGCAGGTTCAGGACGAGGGTGTCTACCCATCCCAGGAGCTTCTCCTGCATCTTGCCCCAGGCTTCGCTAAATTTGGTTTCCATATGGAAGTGCGTTTGGTTTGGTTCGTGTGCCGTGCCTGCCGGACAACCGGAAGCAACTGCCTAGCGGTTCTTTTCCACGTAGGTCGAATACTCCTCAGCCAACCCGATCTTTTGTGATTCGGTCAGGACTTTCCCGGAGACC
>NZ_JBODQC010000132.1:0-279 GCF_050617655.1 Psychroserpens mesophilus
TTTGGACGAGGAGGAGCTATTGCCCATCGAGGATTTCACCGAAGCAGTGGTGAGAGGTGGGAAAGCCCGTTTACGTCCAGTGTTGCTTACGGCCATCACCACCATTTTGGGATTGATCCCATTGGCCACAGGGTTCAATATCAACTTTTTTACGCTAATGAGCGACTTTAACCCAAACATTTACTTTGGAGGTGATAACGTAATTTTTTGGGGGCCTTTGGCCTGGACGGTAATTTACGGTCTTTTTGTGGCTACCTTCCTTACCTTGATCGTTGTGCC
>NZ_JBODQC010000133.1:0-279 GCF_050617655.1 Psychroserpens mesophilus
TTAATCAGTTCTAACCCTTCTGTGGGTACTTATAATGCTATGAATGGTTCATGGGTCGTAGGAGATTTGACCAACGGAGCTTCTGAAACTTTAGAAATTACCGTAGAGGTTCTGCCAACCGGGAATTATACCAATACCGCAGAGTTGACGAACGTTACGGAGATGGATGTGGATTCCAGCCCTAATAACAACAACGAATCGGAAGATGATCAGCAGACCATAGAACCCATTGTAATTCCAGTTGCCGATTTGCTGTTGCGGAAATCTGTGAATGTATTG
>NZ_JBODQC010000134.1:0-279 GCF_050617655.1 Psychroserpens mesophilus
TCCGAATCCAGCAATTGACTTCTAGTTGAAAGCCTCCTGGGGGATATAGATTTCCGTGGCGCCCAGGCCGTAGGAGCGGTAATCGGCCTCCCGCACTTTCAGGTGGTCGTATCGGCGGAAAAGCGTCCGCAATTCGGCCTTGAGCACCCCCTGGCCCACCCCGTGGATAAATACCACTTTCTGGATTCGTTTGCTCAGGGCAAACTCCAGCTGGCGGCGCGCGGTTTCCATTTGTATATCGAGGATTTCATATGTGTCCAGGCGCTGCGGGGCCGGGTG
>NZ_JBODQC010000135.1:0-279 GCF_050617655.1 Psychroserpens mesophilus
TCCAGGAAAAAACCGGGAAGCGCAAGGAAGAAATCCGCAAGGAGATCGAAACCTGGTAACTTAGAACTGCGGGTTAGTTCCCCCGCTACCCGCAATTATAAAACCAGCCCCTGAAGGCTGGTTTTTTTCATAATTAATGTGTCGTTGCAAATTCAATGCAAATGGAAATCGGAATTTTCACAATGCAAATAGGACTTGCCCTGGTTTCCGGGCTTTTAATGGGTCTGGAACGGGAATACAAGGGCAAAAGTGCCGGCTTGAAAACCCAGGGCCTGGTAG
>NZ_JBODQC010000136.1:0-279 GCF_050617655.1 Psychroserpens mesophilus
TGGGCGTCCGGGTGGAACCCAACCTGCGCAAGGCACTGGAATGGTGCCATGTGGCCAACATGCTTCGCATACAGAACGAGCGGATGGACATGAGTTATTTTCCGTCTACCCGGGAGTATACCCGCCAATACGGTATCGATAAGAAATTGCTCGACAGCCTCGGCAAGGAAATCGTGATCATGCACCCGGGCCCGATCAACCGCGGGGTGGAGATTACCAGCGATGTTGCCGATTCCAGCCAGTCCATCATCCTCAACCAGGTAGAGAATGGGGTGGCCA
>NZ_JBODQC010000137.1:0-278 GCF_050617655.1 Psychroserpens mesophilus
AAAACTTTTTGGCCGAAAATGGCCATTCCGTGGTAGTACGTTCCCAGCTGACCAAGGGCAGGTACAAATTTGAATATTTCAATACTGAGGCTGTGCCTGTTTACCAATTGACGGAAAATGGTTTGCAACCGTTTGATTTGGTTATCATTGATGCAGATTCGTATTTGGAACTGCCGACATCCTCCAAAGCAGCTCTGGATTTCAACATACAAGAAGAAGGACTGGGATTGTTTGTTCAGCCCAGTCCAGCAATTTTTAACCAATCAAGAAAAGGTTTT
>NZ_JBODQC010000138.1:0-278 GCF_050617655.1 Psychroserpens mesophilus
TTTAATAGCATTTTTAATTACAGATTTTGCAAGATCATCAATTTTTTCTGGAATAGTGGCAGAAAATAAAAGGGTTTGTTTTTTTCTAGGACAAAGTTTTTCAATCTTTTTAAGGTCATTGATAAAACCCATGTCTAGCATTAAATCAGCTTCATCTAAAACAAAGATTTCTAAATGACTTAAATCTAAATGACCTTGAAGCTGTAAATCTAATATACGACCTGGAGTTGCAATTAAAATATCTATGCCTTTTGCTAACTTTTCTTTTTGAGGTTCTA
>NZ_JBODQC010000139.1:0-278 GCF_050617655.1 Psychroserpens mesophilus
CACCCGGCCCACAATGCCTTCGCCCACATTGATCGATGCGATCCGCTGGGTCCGTTTAACCGTGGCCCCTTCGACCACCCCGCGGGACGGACCGAGGAGTACCACCCCCACGTTGTCCTCTTCCAGGTTCAGGACGATGCCTTCAAGCCCGCCGTCGAATTCCACCAACTCCCCATACTGGGCGTTGGCAAGCCCGTAAACGCGGGCAATACCGTCTCCTACCTGGAGTACGGTTCCCACCTCGTCCAGGGAGGCGGACGCTTCGAATCCGGATAATT
>NZ_JBODQC010000140.1:0-278 GCF_050617655.1 Psychroserpens mesophilus
TGTTAGTATCCAGTTATCATAACGGTATCGGCTATCAGTAGTTGTGTGGGTTAGCACGTAACTTTGCAGACACACACCAAACTGACATGAGCTTATCGAACTGGCGTCAGACAAACCTTTAGCTTCAATGCAATTAAATTGAACTTTTGAGATTCATGAGTACTTCAGCATTTATAACTATGCAAATAAATTGCGGTTATATATTGTTGTGCACGTATTTATATTTCTATTTTAAATAACCCATAATTTGTAGCAATCCACGCGATATTATTTTCAAT
>NZ_JBODQC010000141.1:0-278 GCF_050617655.1 Psychroserpens mesophilus
TCGGTAATGTCATACGGATCGTCACCAACAGGAGTACGTCCGTTAAAATCTTTGTTGAGGTTGTAGTTTACCTGATCGGCAAAATAAGTGATGCCCTCTTCCAATTCCGACAACACCCCGGAAATACTGTCGCCATAGGCGAACATTTGCGCCAATACCGCAATGCTTTGTTCCATTTGGGGCGTTTACGCTACGATGGACAACAAATCTTCTTTGGTAAAGGTGTCTTTTCCAAGGGCCTCATTCACGTTTTTATCGGCACCTTTCACCACCTGATA
>NZ_JBODQC010000142.1:0-276 GCF_050617655.1 Psychroserpens mesophilus
GCAAGTGCTTCGGCCCGTTCAATCAATTTTAGCTTTTCCTCCAGGTTGTGTTTGAAGTCCAGGTCCCGCAATTCCCGATTCAGGTGGAGGAAGTCGTAGAAGATTTCCACATGGTGATGATAGGTCCGCCAGACGTCGTTGTACTGGGTGCGGGGTACCGGGCCTGCCTGCCTCCAGCGCTCCTGCAGGTCCTTGAAGTGCTGGTAGGTGGTGTTCATGTCCTCCTCCATATTCACCAGGCCTTTGAGCTCTTCGATAATTTCCTGGCGGATGGTC
>NZ_JBODQC010000143.1:0-276 GCF_050617655.1 Psychroserpens mesophilus
GATGGTGAACAGCCAGTTGAAGATCTTCGCGCCCGTCGGGATCGAGATGATCATTGTGGCAATGCCGAAGAACGCGTTGACGTTGGCCCCCGCGCCCATGGTGAAGAAGTGGTGCAGCCAGACCAGGAACGACAGCACGCCGATGGCGGCCGTGGCGTAGACCATGGACTTGTAGCCGAACAGGGTCTTGCGGGCGAACGTGGCGACCACTTCGGAGTACACACCGAAGGCCGGCAGCACCAGGATGTAGACCTCGGGGTGGCCCCAGATCCAGAT
>NZ_JBODQC010000144.1:0-276 GCF_050617655.1 Psychroserpens mesophilus
GAAATAAAAGATTAGCAAAATACACCGTAAAATCTACATAGTAAGCTGTAACTTCACCAAAGGGAGCTTTGTTTTCTAATATCTTACCTACTTTCTCTGCCAAGTCTACTGTAATTCCTATCGGAATAAACAATAGTAACATCATTAAAAATGTTAACAAATAGCGCTTTAGTATGTACCAATCTAAGATTTTCACTTACTATAATCTTATATCCATTTGTTTAACCATTTTTTCTTTCCAAGCTTTAAAATCTCCTTCCAAAATATGCTTTCTTG
>NZ_JBODQC010000145.1:0-276 GCF_050617655.1 Psychroserpens mesophilus
GCAGAAGTATTTTAATGAGCAGTGCAGATAGAGCTGACCATAACGATGGGCAACTCATGCAATTATTTTGA
Organism: Psychroserpens mesophilus; assembly: GCF_050617655.1. Lineage (GTDB taxonomy): Bacteria > Bacteroidota > Bacteroidia > Flavobacteriales > Flavobacteriaceae > Psychroserpens > Psychroserpens mesophilus_A. The sequence goes on from NZ_JBODQC010000145.1 coordinate 72, forward strand.
GCAATACACACGCGCTTCCAGCGGAGTATAAATGCCTAAAGTAATAAAACCGAGCAATCCATTTACGAATGTTTGCTGGGTTTCTGTTTTAACAACATTTTCTGCGCCGCCACAAATTTTAGCTGCATCGACAGTTTTCTTCTGCCCAATTCCAGAAACGAAAAAATGGTGGGTGATGGTTTCCTTTGGTGCAACTGCTGACTGT
>NZ_JBODQC010000146.1:0-276 GCF_050617655.1 Psychroserpens mesophilus
GCCCCCGATAGACCAGGTCGAGTTTGTCGTCGAACAGGTAAAAGTCCGGGGTGCAGGCTGCCTGGTAGCTGCGGGCAACTTCCTGGGAGGCGTCGTAGAGGTAAGGGAACGGATACCCCTGGAGCCGGGCATTTTCCTTCATTTTTTCCGGGCTGTCGTCCGGGTAGTTCTCCACATCGTTGCTGGATATGGCGATAAACGAGATCCCTTTGGGCATGTACTGGTTGGCCAGCCGGACCAATTCGCTGTTGACGTGCTTTACGAACGGGCAGTGGT
>NZ_JBODQC010000147.1:0-276 GCF_050617655.1 Psychroserpens mesophilus
CGTACTGGATGACTGCTCCAGCGATGGTAGTGTGAAGATGATCGAGCATTGCGCGGAAGTGGCAGGGCGCAGGATACGCCTGGTGACCAATGAGAAGAACAGCGGCAATGTGTTCAAACAATGGGAGCTTGGCCTGTCGCTCTGTCGTGGATCGAAAGTCTGGATTGCCGAGGCGGACGATCTGTCCAGTCCTTCATTTCTGTCACGCTCGGTGGCCAGTTTCAAGAAGGACACATGCCTGAGTTTCACCGATTACGCGCAGGCTTAGGAAGAGGG
>NZ_JBODQC010000148.1:0-275 GCF_050617655.1 Psychroserpens mesophilus
CCCCGGCATTTCCGGAGCCACCGCCGCTTCCGGAGCCACGGCCTTTTCCGGAGTCCCCGTCATTCCCGGAGCCCCCTTCATTTCCGGAGCCCCCGGAGGCTTTTTTGGCAGTACCTTTGGACCCCGGTTTTCCGTCCACGTCCTGCCCATCCACCACCTCGATATCACGTGCCTCCTTTTTCTCCGGCTCCTCATAGGGAAGAGGCGCCAGCGCATTGATCTCCAGGACCCTCTCCCGGCTGAGCTGGTTGCCCATGGCCCGGGTGTCCTACACA
>NZ_JBODQC010000149.1:0-275 GCF_050617655.1 Psychroserpens mesophilus
ATCTCCGTATCCAAGGAGGAGATCGCGGCTTATATTAAGGAAAACCCAAGCGAATTCAAGCAGGAAGCCGCCCGCGATTTGCGCTATGTGTATTTTGAGGAAAAAGCGAGTGCCGCGGACGAAACGGCCATTGAGGAATCCCTCCGCGCCCTGTTGGAAGACGAGGAAGAATACCGGGAGGACCTGGATTCTACCGTGGTCAACCCGGGCTTTTTGAATACCGATGACATGCTGGCCTTCCTGGATCGGAATTCGGACACCAAATACGACACTAT
>NZ_JBODQC010000150.1:0-275 GCF_050617655.1 Psychroserpens mesophilus
GGCCGCGCTGATCCCGGCGGGCGACGCGCTGGTGCTGAACCTGATGCGCTGGGGCGACGAGGTCAAGGCCGCCGACGACCTGGACCTGCCCAAGTCCGGCGCCAAGGCCACGTCGCCCAGCGCCAGCGAACTGAAGATGGCGCGCATGCTGGTGGACGACATGTCCGGCCATTGGGACCCGGAGCAGTACAAGGATGAGTTCAAGGCCGCCGTCATGGACCTGGTGGCGCGCAAGGTCAAGGCGGGCAAGACCGAGACGGTGATCGAGCCGCGGG
>NZ_JBODQC010000151.1:0-275 GCF_050617655.1 Psychroserpens mesophilus
CATCCATTATCGTCTACTTCAATTAAACTCCATTCTGAAGTTCTAATCGCACGATTATCCATAAACTGAAAGTACATTGGATCTTCTCGTTTCCATGTTTTTCCTTTTAACAAAGGTATAAATGACTGGCCTACAAGTTTATTATCCTCTGATTCGGAAGATGTTTTTGCTGCTTCTAAAAATGTAGGCATAAAATCTACTACGTTTATAGCTTCAGTGCTTATAGAATTAGGTTTTGGTATAGATTGTGGCCATTTAACAATTGCCCCAGTTTT
>NZ_JBODQC010000152.1:0-275 GCF_050617655.1 Psychroserpens mesophilus
GGGCGCGGGGCACCCACCTGCGGGTGGACGGCCGCGGCAACGGTTACCTGGTGGTGTTCGACGATATTACCGAGGTGATATCGGCCAACCGCACCGTTGCCTGGGGCGAAGTGGCGCGCCGCCTGGCCCACGAAATCAAGAATCCGCTGACGCCGATCCAGCTGTCCGCCGAGCGCCTGGCGATGAAGCTGGAAGGCAAGCTGCCGCCGGCCGAGGCCCAGATCGTCGGGCGTTCCACCAACACCATCGTCAACCAGGTGGCCTCGCTCTAACAG
>NZ_JBODQC010000153.1:0-274 GCF_050617655.1 Psychroserpens mesophilus
GCCAACCCCCAGAGGGGGGACGCCGAATGGCTGGACGCCGACGGCAACATCACCACCACCCCGGGCACGGACGACCGGGTGGTAACAGGCAGCCCGCTACCGGACTTCTCGGGCGGTATTACGAATACCTTCCGGTTCTTTGACTTCGACCTGTCTGTACTGATGAACTATTCCTACGGAAACGACATCGTCATCGACGGCCTGCGGTTTGCAGATGGGAACGACGCCATCGGGGGGATTGTAAACATCCGGCGGCAAAACCTGAGGAAGACGA
>NZ_JBODQC010000154.1:0-274 GCF_050617655.1 Psychroserpens mesophilus
GGTCGTCCATGCCGTAAATGGTCGTATTGAACTGGTCGTGGGAGCGGATGGTCATCAGCAGCAATTCGTCCGGTGCCAAATGGTGCTCCGGCAAGGGGTTGCAGGTGATTTGCGCTTTGCCCCCGGGCAGGCTGCTGAAATCGAGATCCCGAACATTGTTGGGCAGGTAGTATCCGGCGCCTTCCGGGCGCCGGGACGTATCCTTGAACCCCTTGGCCACCCGGTCGATGGCACTTCCTATTTTTCCGTAGTCCCCGCCAAATTCCCCCCAGGG
>NZ_JBODQC010000155.1:0-274 GCF_050617655.1 Psychroserpens mesophilus
GAAATCGGCCTGAGGGCGCGGCCCAGGGGCTTCCACCTGGTAACTTCAGAAATCCTGGAGGCCCTGCCCGAAATCCGCTCCGTACAGACCGGCCAGTTGCAGGTCTTTATCAAGCACACCTCGGCCAGCCTCACCCTCAACGAAAATGCGGACCCCACGGTGCGGGGCGATTTTGAGCGGCATTTCAATACGATGGTCCCGGAGAATGCCCCCTATTACCAGCATACCCTGGAAGGCCCCGACGATATGCCCGCCCACATCAAAGCCTCTTTGT
>NZ_JBODQC010000156.1:0-274 GCF_050617655.1 Psychroserpens mesophilus
AGCCATTCTCTCTCTGAAACCATGTTTGTTTCTTCTCTTTCTTTTCGATGGTTGATACGTTCTTTTTGGCATTACCTGTATTTTTTAATATCTAATTAATTTTCTAGCTCTAAAATTGCCTTTTAAAAGCGAGTGCAAATATACAACTGTTTTTATTTTAAGCAAACACATTTTTTAAATTTTTTAAAAAAATTTTATCCTTTTAAAAAATGATAGGTATACAAAATGTTTTTAGGTTTTTTATTTGTGAGAAAATTTAGCGTTAGGACGTCTG
>NZ_JBODQC010000157.1:0-273 GCF_050617655.1 Psychroserpens mesophilus
TCGGATCGGCCAACTACGACATCGGCCATTTGTTCCACCGGGGGTCGGAAGCCGGGAATGCCGGGTTCATCGGTGCGGTTTGCAGCGAGAACCGGAAGGGCAGCGCGTATGCTGCTACGCCCACTCCGGAGGGCGATCGGTTTGACCTGGATTTTGTGGCCCACGAGATGGGGCACCAGTTCGGCGCAAACCACACGTGGTCCTTTGATTCAGAGGGCTCCGGCGTCCAGGCGGAACCCGCTTCCGGGACCACTATCATGGGGTATGCAGGCA
>NZ_JBODQC010000158.1:0-273 GCF_050617655.1 Psychroserpens mesophilus
GGCGCTGGCCAAGGTGTTCGATTTCATCAACCTGATGAGCTACGACATGGGCACCGGCTTCTCATCGGTGTCGACGTTCAATGCGCCCCTGCATGAAGTGCCGACCGATCCGCTGGCGCCGGAGCTGCGGCGCTGGAACAACGTCGCCGGCGCAGTGCAGTACTACCGCGAGCATGGTGTGCCGGCCGACAAGCTGGTGCTGGGCGTGCCGTTCTACGGGCGCGGCTTCAAGGTCACCGGCGATGCACCGGACGGTCTGTATCAGGCCTACAG
>NZ_JBODQC010000159.1:0-273 GCF_050617655.1 Psychroserpens mesophilus
TCGCCGTGGATGAATTGCCTGCAGCCGTTCAGGAAGCTGTTTCCACAAATTACCCGTCGGCCACAATCAGCAAGGCCTACGTCAACGAATCTGAACAGTACAAGCTCGAAGTAGCCCTGGAAGACGGAACTACAGGAACCCTGTATGCCGATGCCGAGGGTAACTGGATTGACATGTAATCACTGACGTGTAAAAGTCGAGCTTGAGTTATTTGTTTTGTATCAAGTTGGTTTGGTTGAAGGGAGTCGCTGTTAGCGGCTCCGTTCTTTTTGT
>NZ_JBODQC010000160.1:0-273 GCF_050617655.1 Psychroserpens mesophilus
AGTAAAAACGCTGCCAGACCAAGACGAATACCAATGTTTTGTTGCTATGGTAGAGACGTTGAATAATCGTTTGTCTGACAATGATTTTCAATTAAAGAATGTTGGTCTTGTTATCATTGTCGAAGCACATTATAATTCCTTTAGAAAGCTTTTTAAATTCTTTGAGCATTGTTTTATTCTTGGTGTTACAGCAACACCATTGAGTAGTAATATAAAGTTACCAATGAAGGATAACTACAATAGACTCATTGTTGGCGAAGATATTTCTACTTT
>NZ_JBODQC010000161.1:0-273 GCF_050617655.1 Psychroserpens mesophilus
GGCAGGCAAGACCGTGGAACTCAAGCCCGGCGGCTACCACGTGATGCTGCTGGACCTAAAGCAACAGGTGCAGGAGGGCCAGACCGTGCCGCTGACCCTCATCATCGAAGGCAAGGACGGCAAGCGTGAATCCGTGCAGGTGCAGGCGCCCGTACGCCCGCTGGCCACCAAGGCGGCGCCCACGGGCCACGATCACAAGCACTGACACAGGGCCCATGCGCTGCAGCAGCCTCCGCATCAAGCGCCTGGTGGCCTTCGGGCCACCCGACTGGC
>NZ_JBODQC010000162.1:0-273 GCF_050617655.1 Psychroserpens mesophilus
GCCGCGCTGACCAAGGCGGGCGGCGATGCCGACGCCTTCACGCCGCTGATGACGCTGTACCTGACCGACAACACCTCGGCCGAAGAGATCTTCCGCGCGCACGAGTCGGGCCAGGTCTACGCGATCAAGCTGTATCCCGCGGGTGCGACCACCACCCCCGACGCCGGCGTGACCGACCTGCTGGGCAAGTGCGCCAAGGCGCTGGAAGCGCTGGAGAAATGCGGCATGCCGCTGCTGGTGCACGGCGAAGTGACGGATCCGTCGATCGACGTG
>NZ_JBODQC010000163.1:0-273 GCF_050617655.1 Psychroserpens mesophilus
ATATTAGCTATTTCTGGTAAGCCAGGATTATACGAAATTGTAACACAAACAAGAACTGGTGCTGTTGTACAATCTTTAATTGATAAAAAGAGAATCACTGTAGGAGCACATAGTAACATTAGTATCTTAAGTGAAATTGCTATTTATACTTTAACAGAAGAAGTGCCTTTAAAAGATGTGCTTAAGAAGATTAAAGATAAAGAGAATGGTGAACAAACATCGATTAGCCATAAAGATGGAAAAGATACTTTAGAAGAATATTTCTTCGAAGTT
>NZ_JBODQC010000164.1:0-273 GCF_050617655.1 Psychroserpens mesophilus
TGCCGGGGTTTGCTGTGTCGGGATGGGATCAAAACTGATCAGCTCATCCCTGCTGGCCAAGGAGGACTTTGCCGGCCTGGAGGAGACTGTCCGTTCCACCCTGGCTACCATAGCCAGAATCCGAAAATAGGAAAGCTGTCGGCATCCGGGCCATCGTCGACTTCTTTGCCAGCTGATTGCCGGGGGTGCTTCCCGCGTTGTGCCAGCCGACAACCAGGATGGATTGATTGGAATCCCATTGAGCATTCGCCAAATCCCGGTTCCCACCGTTTT
>NZ_JBODQC010000165.1:0-273 GCF_050617655.1 Psychroserpens mesophilus
ACTGGTCTACGACATGAGCCTGTACGGGCGGGGACTGGTGTTCACCTCCATCCGGCCACCGCTGGGCGACCCCTGCTCCGCAGGCCTGGCCAGCACGATCTACGCCATCGATCCCGACACCGGGGGCAAGACCGACTATGTCGCCTTCGATGTGAACGGCGACGGCACCTTCAACGCCGCCGACAACCTGGCAGGCCAGCAGGTCAACGGCTACGAGGTGGGGCCGGGCAAGCCCACCATCAGCGGCGCGAAGATCTTCGACTCCAGCGGAAA
>NZ_JBODQC010000166.1:0-273 GCF_050617655.1 Psychroserpens mesophilus
GCCCTGTTCGACCCCCTGAGCCGCGCCCTGAGCGGCAACCCGGCCAGCCAGTGGTTTGTCTACGGGGCCCTCTATACCCTGGCAATCCTGGCTTTCGGCATCAAATTCATCTGGAAATACCGGCACAACCGCTATGAGATCCTCCGGACGGTAGGCGTCATGTTCTTCCAACTGGCTTTCGCCTTTTTGATTCCCGAGATCATGGCCCGCCTCAACGGCGATCTGCCGTATTACGACCTGAAGAATATCTGGCCGCTCAACTACTACAACTTC
>NZ_JBODQC010000167.1:0-273 GCF_050617655.1 Psychroserpens mesophilus
CCGAACGGGGCGGGGATGCGCGGCTTTGCGCCGCCCCAGACGGAATCCGCATGCGACAACGGGGAGGATTATAACTTGGCCATGATCCGGTTGCCGGGCATGGAGGGCCCCGTTGAGGTAGCCGGCAACCGATACGACATCCCGGACATCCTCCCGAGTATGCCTTCTTTTTCCACCCTTCAGGACCGGGATATCGCGGCAATCGCCACCTATATTCGCAATGCCTGGGGACACAGTAACCAACCTGTCAGCCGGGGGAGGGTCACCGGGGTC
>NZ_JBODQC010000168.1:0-272 GCF_050617655.1 Psychroserpens mesophilus
ATATCACGCAAGGTTTTATTTGTTTAGATGCTGAAGGCAAAGTAACCAACCTACAACGTGGAGGAAGCGATTATACAGCAACCATTATTGGTGCAGCTATTGAAGCCGATGAGGTACAAATCTGGTCAGACATTGACGGGTTCCATAATAACGATCCACGTTATGTTAACGATACACAAGCCTTATCGCATTTGTCATATGATGAAGCTGCTGAGTTGGCTTATTTTGGAGCTAAGATTTTGCATCCGCAAACTGTAATGCCTGTGCGTCAA
>NZ_JBODQC010000169.1:0-272 GCF_050617655.1 Psychroserpens mesophilus
GCCTGAGCCAGCTCATCGATTCCCTGCCCTTTAACACGGAGGCATTGCCCACCATACGCACTTTCCCGGTTAACCACAATCCGCTATACTACGGCATCGGGATTGTCTTTGCGCTGGTCTCAACATTCATCGCGGGATATATGCCCCCGGCCCGGGCGAGCCGCATCGATCCCGTGCGTATCATCCGAGGAAACTGACAGGCAAATGACACCGGTAATCGAAGCCAGACATATTGACAAGTTTTTTACCAGCCCCGTGGAATTCCACGTCCT
>NZ_JBODQC010000170.1:0-272 GCF_050617655.1 Psychroserpens mesophilus
TCGTTTGAACGGTGCTGAAATGGCACGTTCAGAATCTTACAAAGAAGGAAGGATTCCATTGTCCACTTTCCGTGCCGATGTTGACTATGCCTTGCACGAGGCCCACACCACCTACGGTAGATTGGGTATCAAGGTATGGATCATGAAGGGTGAGGTTTATGGTAAAAGAGAGCTTTCCCCATTGGTAGGATTGAGCAAGAGTCAAGCAAAAGGCGGTAAACAAGAAGGTGGCAAAAAACCACGCCGTAGAAAGTAATAAGATAAAGTAAGGT
>NZ_JBODQC010000171.1:0-271 GCF_050617655.1 Psychroserpens mesophilus
GTACCGCTCCTGGAGTTGAGGCGCCATGACCGACCGCTCGCGCACCAGATAGGGCTGCAATTCGCCCCGGCTGTCCGGGAAATACATACGCTTGGCGGACCCGGGGTTTCCGTTGGGTTCCTCCAATGCCCGGCGCATCCCCATTTCATCCAGGGTAAAGCCGCTGCCTTCCTGTGGTTTCAGCAGCTCCCCGGATGCCGTCCGGCGAAGCTGGATGGCGTTATCACGTTCCCACAACCCACTGGTTTCCTGAGAGAAGGAACAAAAGCTG
>NZ_JBODQC010000172.1:0-270 GCF_050617655.1 Psychroserpens mesophilus
GGCCAGGTCCACCGGATCGCCGGCGTCGCGCAGGCCCACAAAATTGACCCCCTTAACCGTTCGGCCGTCTTTGATATCCAGGCAGGGAATGATTCTTTTGGCCAGCATCCTCAGGAATTTTTGGTTGTCAGGTCCAGCCCGTCGTAAAATCCGAGTTGCTGCCCGGTACCAGCCTTGACGATAAAGGCAATCTGCCCGGTATGATAGCTCAGGTGTTCAACGGCGTGGATCACCAGGCCCATCCCGCTGAATGTAAACCCCTGGACATTT
>NZ_JBODQC010000173.1:0-270 GCF_050617655.1 Psychroserpens mesophilus
GACCCGCAAGCCCACAGGGAGATCAAATCCCGCCTGACACAGCTCAGGGCCGACGACAAGCCGGCCTGGGGTCGTATGAGCGCAGGGCAGATGGTATGGCACTGCCAATTCCCCCTCAAAATAGCCATCAAAAACAAGGACGTCCGGATGCGCACGAACCCCCTACTCCTTTGGTTCTTCAAAAAAAGCCTCTACAACGACCGGTTATGGCGTAAAAACCTGCCAACTGCCCCCCGCGCCAAAGCTACCGAACCCAGGCATTTCCACGCG
>NZ_JBODQC010000174.1:0-270 GCF_050617655.1 Psychroserpens mesophilus
CGCCAATTTTTCGATGCTGCTGGATTTCCTTTCCTCCGAACCCGACGGGGAGGAACGCAACCGGATCCTGGGCATGCCCAACAATGCTTCGGACAACCTGCTGGAGACCCTCGAAAACCTCAACGAGGTGATCGCCATCAATACAAATGTGCGGATGGAAAAGAAGGAGGTCCGCCTGTACCGGGCGGTACACGCTGCCCAACAGCACCTGTCGGAATTCCTGAAATCCCACAATGCCAAAGTATTCAACGCAATCCCGCCGCTGGCTGT
>NZ_JBODQC010000175.1:0-270 GCF_050617655.1 Psychroserpens mesophilus
GTTCTGGAATTCTGACAATTCCCGGTTGATATCCGTGAAGATTCGTCGTACTTCGGCTTTGACGTTCCCTGTAAAGACCCCTTCTTTCAGGCGCTTCCTGAATTTCCGAGCAAATAGTTCCGAGATGTCGAAGTGCAATTGTTCGTGGCTGAGCACCACCTCATCGCAACTTTCCGGATGGTACCAGGATTTATCCGGGAAGAAATAGGTGTCCACCCGAAAATCCAGCGTGTATCGCTCCCCGGAACCTGTGGCGTTGTAGCTGTAGCT
>NZ_JBODQC010000176.1:0-270 GCF_050617655.1 Psychroserpens mesophilus
GAGTCGTTATAATCTGTTCCGGCAAAATAACTTTCGTTATACATTAAATTTCTGGTCGTAAAAAACACACCAGGCTCTAGCCTAAGATTCATGTAGTCATTAATACGCATGTCTCCAATGAGCCCTAGGTGAAATCCAAATGTTTTGTCAACTAAGATGTCATCAAGGTTTTCTTCGTAATCAAACTTAAAATCATATTGATTGAAACCTAGAAAATAACCCCAAGACAGAAATTTTTGGCCTAAATTATCAATGTTATTAGCGACCTTT
>NZ_JBODQC010000177.1:0-270 GCF_050617655.1 Psychroserpens mesophilus
AGGAATGTTTCCAGGGCGTCGTCGGCATGGTGGGCTGTGACAATATATCGCAGGTGGGTTTCCGAAGCCGTCAACTGATCGAACCACTCGTAGCGCAATGCGCGGGCTGCCATTTGAATTGACACTTTATTTTGATTTGCATAACCAATTGTATCAAAGCTTTTTATATGTGTTTTTATCCTTAGTTTATCAGCGGTTTCCCTGACGAATTCCTGGTCGCTTTCGCTGGCCTCACCCCGAAGGTTGAAATTGCAATGGGCCAGTTCAAAC
>NZ_JBODQC010000178.1:0-270 GCF_050617655.1 Psychroserpens mesophilus
CCTTCGCCCCGCTGGTGTCGGTGCTGGAAAACAAGTACGGCTTCGACAAGCTGTGGATCGATGGCTTTGCCGGTGGCAGCGGCAAGCTGGGCAAGGTCGCACGCTGGATCGACAGCAACATCGTCGACGGCGTGGTCAATCTTTCGGCACGTGTTGTGGACGTCGCAGCCGGCGTGCTGCGTCGTACCCAATCCGGTTTCCTCTATCACTACGCCTTCGCGATGATCATCGGCCTGATTGCCCTTCTGGGCGTGCTGATGCATTACCTGC
>NZ_JBODQC010000179.1:0-269 GCF_050617655.1 Psychroserpens mesophilus
TTGTTAATACGTACGAATTTCTGACAACTCCTGAGGCCTGATTCACCACATCCCAGGTGTGTTTCACAACAAAATCATCGACAAATGGTTAATTTATTCCGTTGATTTACAGATTTTTATCGATAAACGGTAACTTTAGTATAGTTAAAACCACATGTCATGGAAACAAAACACATCGAAGAACGGATCGATTCCGACCTCGAGGAGTTGATCTCCGAGAGTTGCGGAAAAAATCAGAATGACGAGCGATATCGCGAACTCCACCGCGA
>NZ_JBODQC010000180.1:0-269 GCF_050617655.1 Psychroserpens mesophilus
ATTTTCTGTTCTATAACGCTCATCTTTAATACGAACGCTAGAGATTACAGATGTAGAATCTAGGGCTTCTTTAGGATATAGGTCTAAAAGCTTTTTGCCGCTTTTGTCAAATATTTCGATAACATTTACTGAGCCAGCAAATTCATCTCCGGCAACATATCTTACTATAGAATCATTTTTAAAAATCGTGTCTAATTCTCTTACGGTTGTAGAGTCTGTTAGCAATCCTATGTTATGCTTTTTAACCAAAAAAGGATCAACAGGTTTAT
>NZ_JBODQC010000181.1:0-269 GCF_050617655.1 Psychroserpens mesophilus
GGGATACTGTCCTGATCCGGGAGACGAAAACCGCTCAGAATGGGGATATCGTCGTCTGCTATCTGATTGAGGAAGAGGAAGCCACGCTCAAGAAGCTTTATAAAAAAGGCAATCAGGTGGAGCTGGTGGCGGCCAACCCGGCTTATGAAACACGGATTTTACCGGCTGACAAAGTTGAGGTGCAAGGCCAGCTTGTCGGGCTGGTGCGGCGTTATCATTAAACAGCACTTTTGATGAGGGTTTAAAGATTGCCTCTCACCGCTGATGGC
>NZ_JBODQC010000182.1:0-268 GCF_050617655.1 Psychroserpens mesophilus
GTCTATGCGCTGGCCGCCTGGTTCAACCTGCGCATTCCGCTGACCGACACCATCCTGCGCCCGCTGCGCCAGGACCCCAGCAAGAGCCTGCTGGCCAACACCCTGGCCCTGCTGCCCGACTTCTGGACCTGCAGCCAGCGGCTGTGGGGGGACAAGCTGGGCCAGATCTCGCTGTCCACGACCACGCTGTTCTGGGGCGTGTCGGGCAACCTGCGCTACATCGTGCTGGCCTGGGGCGCGGCGGCCCTGGGCTACGGCACCTCCCAGG
>NZ_JBODQC010000183.1:0-268 GCF_050617655.1 Psychroserpens mesophilus
TTTCCGGAATTGGTGAACTTCCAGATACTGACGCGTTCCAGTTCCAGGGTCTGAGCCGCAAGCTTGGTTATCCGCCGGAAGGTTTCCTGCAGGTCATCCTGAGCCATCCCGGCCAATTTCAGGATGGCATCTTTTTTTATTTCCGACCTTCGGGCGCGATCTTCCAGGGCCTGTTCCGCCCGTTTGCGTTCTGTGATATCCCGGATAATGCCAATGAGGAAATGATTGCCGGCCTCATCGGTAAATCGCGATTTCTTGGTCGAGATAA
>NZ_JBODQC010000184.1:0-268 GCF_050617655.1 Psychroserpens mesophilus
GCGAGAATACGATCTAACTGCCAGTCATGAAGTGAAGTGCCTCGATAAAGCAATACTTTGCCTTGATCGTGCTCGTCTCGGGCACCAATGACCATCCACCAGGTACCATCCTGTTGCCATACCTTCGGATCGCGGAAATGCATGATGCCTGGCGGTGGGGTGAGAATGACGCCTTGTTTCTTAAAGTGAACACCGTCTTCGCTGGTGGCGAGACATTGCACCTGGCGTATCGCGCTATCGTTTCCGGCGCCAGCCAGCCAGAGATGTC
>NZ_JBODQC010000185.1:0-268 GCF_050617655.1 Psychroserpens mesophilus
TTTTAATGTTAATACCTCCCTCACTTACAATGATACCTGGCGTACTTTTAAGAACACCAAGCGTAGACCCTTCTACCAGCGCTGTATTTTCAACATTAAAAACTAAGCGATCTGGTTTTCGGGTAATTGTTGGTTTCTTAGCAACAATAGTAACTTCGTCTAAACTTTCAGGTGTCTCATTAAGAATTATAGTTTTTAAGTCTAAGTTTCCTGTGAGTACGATTTTTTGCTCAAATTCTTTGAGTCCAATAAAGCTTACTTTAAGGTA
>NZ_JBODQC010000186.1:0-268 GCF_050617655.1 Psychroserpens mesophilus
CCTGCAATCGGTAAACCCTCAGCAGCGCTTCTACGACTGGGAACATTCGCAATTGGCCGCTCCGGAACGCCTGCGGGAAGAGCATCAAACCGGATATACCGTTAAAACCTTCGATTTTTATGGGGCCGACAGCTCAGGGGAATGGCTTTTTAACGTAGAGTTGCTGAGCGATCCCCCTTCCCCGGATAATCTGCCACTGGTTTTTGGCTGCCGCATCTACGAGAATTTCGGCATGGCTTCCCAAACCGTTTCCTACCAAACGGTCCAC
>NZ_JBODQC010000187.1:0-268 GCF_050617655.1 Psychroserpens mesophilus
GGTCCTTGGTCGCGTAGTCGTCCACGCAGCTGAACTCGCTGGGATTGAGCAGCAGGCACGACTGCGAGACGAAGTCCTTGTCGAACAGGTTGTTGACCCGCGCGTTGACCGTCAGCCAGGGCGTGCCCTTCCAGCTGCCCCCCAGGTGGAAGATCGTGTAGTCCTCGTAGTAGCGGACATGGCGGGCGCCGGTGCTGTCGATCAGCGTGTCGCGATAGCGGTCGTAGCGGCCCTCGCCGATCAGCGACAGGCTGATCGCATCGTTGAT
>NZ_JBODQC010000188.1:0-268 GCF_050617655.1 Psychroserpens mesophilus
GTTCTTCGTCGCCCTTCATGGCGAAGGCGGTGACAGCGACCACCGGGATCGTGCGCAGGTCGGGATCGTCCTTGATCCAGCGCGTGACCTCGAGGCCGGATACCTGAGGCAGCTGAATATCCATCAGGATCAGATCGGGGCGCAGCTTGCGGACGAGATCGAGCGCTTCGAAGCCATTGCTGGTGCCCGAAGTCTGATAGCCGTGAGCTTCCAACAGATCGCGAAAGAGCTTCATGTTGAGCTCGTTGTCCTCCACGATCAGGACGGT
>NZ_JBODQC010000189.1:0-268 GCF_050617655.1 Psychroserpens mesophilus
CGCGCAGCCGCTGGCGCAGGCGGCTGACCAGCAGGTCGATCGAGCGGCCGAAGAAATCGGCGTCGCGGCCCTGCGTCAGGTTCAGCAGCTGGTCGCGGTTCAGCACGCGCTGCGGGTGGTCCAGGAACACGCGCAGCAGCCGGTACTCGGCGCCGCTGAGCGACACGAGGGTGCCTTCGGCGTCGACCAGGTGGCGCGCGGTGGTGTCCAGCGTCCAGTCGCCGAAACGCACGGCGCGGCCCGGTTCGGTGACCTGGAAATTGGGCGG
>NZ_JBODQC010000190.1:0-268 GCF_050617655.1 Psychroserpens mesophilus
TGGCTCAGGGCGAATTCGAAAATGAGCGGCCTGCCTTCCGTTTGCCGGACATCGACGGCCTGGATAGCTGCCTGTGCGGCTCCGTCGCCGGGCTCTTCCCCGTTTCCGTCCCCATCGGGATCTTCACCGGAACCCCCGTCATTGCGGGGACCTCCACCGGACCCGCCGTCATTCCCGGGATCTTCCCCGGACCCGCCGTCGCCGGTATCCCCACCCGGAGGGTCTGCTGCCTCAACGGTGAGCAGGGCCGAATGGGTAAAATTCCCGT
>NZ_JBODQC010000191.1:0-267 GCF_050617655.1 Psychroserpens mesophilus
GGCATCCGGTTTCTCGGAAACGGCAACCCCAGATACGCAGAAACCAGTTGACCAAGCCAGGTGCCTCCGGATTTGGGGTATTCTACAATGAGAACCGAGTCATTGACCGTTGTCAGGGTGTTTATCAACAAGAGTCGAGTGGCTTGTTCCAATTTACTTTTAATTGTGCGTAAAATCATCTTTTAGGATTTCCAGCTTTTCAGATCTGTGCCCAGCAGTTCCTCTAATTGCTCAATTTCTTCCGAAAGGGCCTCCCGAATTAACTCC
>NZ_JBODQC010000192.1:0-267 GCF_050617655.1 Psychroserpens mesophilus
GGTAGGACTAATATTTTTACGATAAAAGCGCTAATTTCGCTTTAGTTTATTAGATATTTCTGAAAGAGTTTGAAGACTACCACACATACAAAAATACCATTGCTCATACTAATTGTCTTAGTATGTTCTTGCTCAACATCAACAACAATTAAGTCTGGTGATATTGTCTTTAGAGGAGCTTCACAAAGTGATTTATCTGAAGCCATTAATGAGGTAACACAAACCGAAAAAGCGACAAATTACACGCATATGGGCATTTGTAGTGTT
>NZ_JBODQC010000193.1:0-267 GCF_050617655.1 Psychroserpens mesophilus
GGTGGGTGGCCAGGCAGCGCGCTTTGCCGGTGGGCTGCTGGCGATGTGGCTGCTGTCGAGGGTGTCGCTGCTGCGCCTGCGCGCATGGACACCGGCGCTGTACGCGCTGTCGATGCTGCCGCTGATGGCGGTGTACGTGATCGGCACCGGCAAGTACGGGCAGCGCTGGCTCAACCTGGGGGTGTCCTACCTGCAGCCCTCCGAGCTGCTCAAGCTCAGCCTGCCGCTGATGATGGCCTGGTACCTGCATCGGCAACCGCTGCCACC
>NZ_JBODQC010000194.1:0-267 GCF_050617655.1 Psychroserpens mesophilus
GGAGCCGGCCCGCTCCGTGTCCCAAATACACTTCCACGGGGATTATCGGATGTTTGTCGATTTCAGCCGGGGCCGAAGCTGCTATTGCCCTGTAATTTAGTATCTTGTTGGAAACACCTTATGATTATGGAAGATCAAATATCTGTGGGGACACGATTCCTGATCGGCTTCCTGACCGTGATGGTGGTGCTGCTCGTACTGGTACTCGGTGCAGTAATCATCTCCCTTATCCTGGCAGCCTTCGGAGTTTTCTGACATCTCCGGACC
>NZ_JBODQC010000195.1:0-267 GCF_050617655.1 Psychroserpens mesophilus
GTGTGTATATACTTGTGTTGCTGCTAAACTGGTATGTCCAAGAAGTTCTTTTACTGCATTTAAATCTGCTCCTTCATTTAATAAATGTGTTGCAAATGAGTGCCTTAATACATGTGGACTACAGTTAGCTTTTGAGGATGCTACACTAAAATACTTATTTATTATTCTATAAACAAGCATTTCGTAAATCTTAACACCCTTTTTTGTTAAAAATAAATACTCTTTATCCGTAATTTCGGGTAAACTATTTCTATAACTTAAATAGGT
>NZ_JBODQC010000196.1:0-267 GCF_050617655.1 Psychroserpens mesophilus
CTCTCTCCCTAGTGCCTACTTTTAAAGCTTTAAAATGTTCAAGGTCATCTTTACCTTTTCTCGTAAACATCTTAAGTATAAGTGAATCGGAATAGTCCGTAATTTTTAATGTGACAATATGTCTACCACTTTTAAGTTCTTTCATTTCGATATCAAAAATAACACCTTCAAGTGCTATTTTGAATTCTTCTTCGATAATATCTTCTATTTTGCGAATAGAATCTACTGGAATGTCTTTACCTATTTGACATCGTGATACAGGATTTT
>NZ_JBODQC010000197.1:0-267 GCF_050617655.1 Psychroserpens mesophilus
TGACGGAAACAAGGGCTTCGGCCAGAGCATCCGAAATGCCATTAGGGCACACATAGACTTATTGGAGGATTAATTGTATGAACACAACCAATAAGGTTCAATTAAATAAGCATATTTTTTTTGAATGAAAGTAAAAGGCCGGTAAAAACCGGCCTTTTTTTTTATAGATCCTATGCTATTATCATTTGATACGAAAGGTCAAGAATTCGAGCAAACGTAAGCTACTGCGCCCATTCACCGTATTGATTCATGATTTGTCCTGTTAAT
>NZ_JBODQC010000198.1:0-266 GCF_050617655.1 Psychroserpens mesophilus
CGCGCCAGCTTCAGCGGGCTGGTCTCGCCAAGATTCTTCTCGAAACTCTCGCCGTAATTGCCGATCTGCTTGATGACGTTGTAGGCCCACTTGTCATCCACGCCCAGGTTCTTGCCCATCCCCGGCGTCACGCCCAGCAGGCGTTGCACGTTGGGGTTGGTGCTCTTGAGCATCTCGTCCACGTTCTTCGAGGTGACACCGTATTCCTCGGCTTCCAGCATCGCGAACATGGTCCAGCGGACCCCGTTGATCCCTTAGGCAGCCCC
>NZ_JBODQC010000199.1:0-266 GCF_050617655.1 Psychroserpens mesophilus
TTTCTATGGTCATCGTTGCTAAAAGTGAAGTACGTAAGATAAAAAGCATAGAGCGCATCATTAAAAGGCAGTTTGAAAAGAAAGATATTCCATCTGGCATGGAAATCTGCGAAGTGCAACTAATGAGTCTAGCTAAAAAAATACACAATACTGAGGTTAATCACGAGATTGACAAATACTTAGATAGCATTAATGAACTATTTGAAGATACCGAAAGAGATGAATTGATTAAAAAATTCTTTTCGGTTGAGTTTACACGCTTCTTC
>NZ_JBODQC010000200.1:0-266 GCF_050617655.1 Psychroserpens mesophilus
CCACGAAAACTGTGGTACGTGCGATATTTGTACCGCCAAGGGCAAGCGAACCTCTCCCCATCAATTGGAGGAACGTATTTTGGAATTGCTTGACCTAGGGCCACATTCATCCCGAAAGTTGGAAAGTGCCACCGGAGCGGATGAAAAAGAATTGTTGAACGCGCTTCAATTTCTGTTGGAAGATGGAAAGGTCCAACTAAATTTTAAAAATGAATATGTCAAAAAATAATTCGTTGCGAATTGTTTTCATGGGCACCCCAGACTTT
>NZ_JBODQC010000201.1:0-266 GCF_050617655.1 Psychroserpens mesophilus
GGCCACAAACCTTCCATGCCGGAAATTCGGGTTTGCTGGGATAGCCCGGTTTGGCCAGACGAGGGAGTCGGCCGGGAATTCCGCGAAGCACCCGTCGGCCAGGCCCGGGAGAATTTCCACAGGCAGAGTAGCAAAATCCCCAGCACCACATACTTAAAATACAGGCTCGCCCCCAGCGGCCACTGCCCCCAGAGGTAGACGAAGGTGAGCAGCAACAGGTAAAACGCCGTGTTGCCCAGCAGGGCCAGACGGGATTTCGGGCGGAT
>NZ_JBODQC010000202.1:0-266 GCF_050617655.1 Psychroserpens mesophilus
TGCAATCGATTTTAGTTACGGGTGGTGCGGGGTTTATAGGTGCTAATTTTATTCCCTATTTTACATCTGAACATCCAGATATTCGAATTATAAATATAGATAAGTTGACTTATGCCGGTGATTTGGCTAATATTTCTGAGGTTGCAGGTCATTCGAATTATGAATTTGTACAGGGAGATATCTGTGATAGGGATCTTATAGTTTCAGTATTCAAGAAATATGATATTACAGGAGTTATTCATTTTGCTGCGGAGTCTCATGTAGAT
>NZ_JBODQC010000203.1:0-266 GCF_050617655.1 Psychroserpens mesophilus
GAAGGCGTTGTTGGCCGTGCTGTCGCCCTTGCCCTGCGACACGTTGCCGCCCTTGGCGTCGGTGTTCAGGTTGGCGTTGGCCCAGCTGTCCATGAACGACGGCGCGGCGGCGATGCCCAGGCTGGCGTTGCCGCTGCGGTTGGTGTTGGTCGCGACGTTCTTGGAGGCGTTGGTCTTCTCGTTCAGGACGATGGTGACGATGTCGCCGACGTTGCGCGGCCGGCGGTCCTCGAACAGCGGATAGTTGCCGTACGTCGTGGGCTGGT
>NZ_JBODQC010000204.1:0-266 GCF_050617655.1 Psychroserpens mesophilus
GATGCTGAGCTTGAGTTGATTCAGCAATGGAACCGAATGGAGGATACGGCCACGATCGAGCTCGAGGGGGCGATTTCGGCAGTTCGGGATCGCGACAATGTGCGTCTGGTGTTGACCGATACTCCCGGGCCGAACAACAGCCAGGATGAGAATCATGAGCGCGTCACCATGGGTTTCATTCAGGACTCGCTGCGCAATCCGTTGATCCTGTATGTCTTGAACGCCAGCCAGCTGAGCATTGACGATGACCGCAATCTGCTTGAATT
>NZ_JBODQC010000205.1:0-266 GCF_050617655.1 Psychroserpens mesophilus
GATGATGAAAGATAAAGAAGAATGATGAAAGATACCTGTTGCATGTGGCCTCTTGAGAAACCGAATTCTCATAGAAACTTCAGATATAGAAAACAAAAGAGGAATTACAAAATCGTATTCTCCTTTCCTCAACTAGTATTAGCCGATAAGATAATTTGTAATCTGTGCTTGCTTCAATTTGAATTTAACTGAAAACTTACGTGTCTTATCTAGGTAAAGATCGATTGGAGAGTAGATTTATCATATGTTCCTATCTTTGCGTAATA
>NZ_JBODQC010000206.1:0-265 GCF_050617655.1 Psychroserpens mesophilus
CGACTGCTGTGGGGAACCGATTGGAAAATCGCGAATATTTCCTGGTCGCTCGGCTACCGGGAAGCCAACAATTTCAGCGCATTTTTCAAGAGGCACACAGGTGTTCCCCCAACTGTGTTCAGGGACCGTCAAAAGAAAGCGAAATGAAATATTACCTCCTTTTGATTTTCCTTGTTCTGGCAAGCCCTGAAATGGGGTTTTAACCCGGGAGTGAGCTTTTTACAAAAGTTTAACAAGCAGCCGGGGGCTATGTTTGAATTTTATA
>NZ_JBODQC010000207.1:0-265 GCF_050617655.1 Psychroserpens mesophilus
CACCATGTTTTTTTGCGGCTTCATACACACACGCTTTAGGGTATAGTAATTGCGAAGGGCTCATTTCTTTAAGCTCCTCTATTAGCTCTGTACCAGCATTGTACTCAGCTTTGCTCAACCCTACCCATGATTTAGATTTGTCGGACAAATACTTTGCTACGATAGAGGCATAAACTTTTGGATATTGCCTAACAAAATTAATCTCTTTAATCATTTCTTTATCCATAGTGTTAAGCCCAACCTCACTATTAGCTGTCTTAAGCTT
>NZ_JBODQC010000208.1:0-265 GCF_050617655.1 Psychroserpens mesophilus
ATTGGACGTAGGTTTAACATATCTCACTTTAAACCGTAGTTCTAAGTCGCTTTCTGGTGGTGAAGCACAGCGTATTCGTTTGGCTACGCAAATAGGTTCGCAATTAGTTGGTGTATTATACATCTTAGACGAGCCTAGTATTGGTCTACACCAACGTGATAATGAAAAACTCATTAACTCGTTAGAATCACTTAGGGATGTGGGCAATTCTGTTATTGTTGTAGAGCACGATAAAGATATGATAGAACGTGCAGACCATGTGATT
>NZ_JBODQC010000209.1:0-265 GCF_050617655.1 Psychroserpens mesophilus
TAGTATTTCTTAGAATTGATTTCTAATTGTTGCTTCTCTTTTTTAATAGAAAAAGGATTGTCATTATCTGAACCCAAAGCAATAAATAGTTCTGCTTTACCTCCTCTCCACCTATAAATAGCTTGTTTTGCATCACCTACCAGCAACAAACTACTTTTTTCTTGTGCTAGTGCATTATCTATTAAGGGTATTAAATTTTGCCATTGTAAAACAGAAGTATCTTGCATTTCATCAATAAAATAATTTTGAAAACGTTGCCCAATTC
>NZ_JBODQC010000210.1:0-265 GCF_050617655.1 Psychroserpens mesophilus
GCCCGAGCAGGACTGGATGTATGCGCCCGACGAGCTGACCGACCGCAGCGAGAAGTTCCTCGCTTCGGAAACCGTGCGCGAGAAGCTGTTCCGCTTCACGGGCGACGAGCTGCCCTACACCTCCACGGTGGTCATCGACAAGTTCGAGGAAGAGGCCAGCAAGCAGCACAAGCGCTTCATCCGCGTGGCGGCCACCATCGTGGTCGAGCGCGACGGACACAAGGCCATGATCATCGGAGAGAAGGGCGAGCGCCTCAAGCGCATC
>NZ_JBODQC010000211.1:0-265 GCF_050617655.1 Psychroserpens mesophilus
GATACACAAAGATTTCGCCCACTAGCTTGAGGGCGGCTTCTGTGGTCAGTACAGGGGAAGACATCGTTCATTCCTCGAACAAATAACGAATAAGTTAACAAAGTGTGTAGTTTATGCTTCTCAATTGTTGCTTTCCACTTTCGGAACAGCAGAGACGTGCTTTGAGGCATCCTGCTGTAAAATGTTTGGCGATAAATATTTAGACACTTTTTTGTTATGGAGAACGGGACTAATGCTGAAACCTTTGGGGTGGGGAGTCGCCGCG
>NZ_JBODQC010000212.1:0-265 GCF_050617655.1 Psychroserpens mesophilus
TTGGCTCCCTAAGGCCTGGCCTGGTGGCAGGCCGCGCGCGCGCTGGACATGCGCATCCTGACCGAGTTCATCGGCGACCTGGCCAAGCTGTCGCCCGAGTTCGCGCAACCGGGCGTGCTGGGCGCCCACAACATTTTCAATCACTGCACCCGGGTGCCCCGGGAAACGTGGAGGCTGCTGGCCGATGCCGGGGTGAACATCACGATCAACCCGCGTTCGGATGCGTTGTTCGGCTTCGACGATGACACGTTTGCCTACCAGCAGG
>NZ_JBODQC010000213.1:0-265 GCF_050617655.1 Psychroserpens mesophilus
AAATGAATCAACTCATTCATCCGGACTGCCATCCCTTTACCGCCGCAGGCAATATGAAGCAAGTCTCCGCGTTCTATGAAGAAGGACGACGTGTCATGTGGATGATGCTGCGCGCCCAGCCGCGCCCCTGCTTCAATCACGAACTGACCGACGAAATCATGACCCTGGCGCGCGCCGCCAAGGACTCCGGCCTGCCCATCGACTTCTGGGTCACGGGCTCGCTGGTGCCGCAGATCTACAACGTCGGCGGCGACCTGAACTTCTT
>NZ_JBODQC010000214.1:0-265 GCF_050617655.1 Psychroserpens mesophilus
ATCGAACTTGCTGCTGTTCAATTTAGATGGATGCATGCCAACCATGGATTCGGGCAAGCCCGTAGCGTTGGGGCGTCTGGGGAAAACGCGCAGCGTGAGTGCGGGGAGTGGAACTCTATAGCGGAGGGTGACGTGGTTACTTGGTTTGCAGAGTTTGTGGGCTGCTTTTTGTGCGCATCGCGGTGATTGGGGCATGTCTTTGACGTGACAGTTACGGGGCGTATGCCTTCAGAGCGGCTGCCATTCAGGGATGTTTTTTTGTCCC
>NZ_JBODQC010000215.1:0-265 GCF_050617655.1 Psychroserpens mesophilus
GGTCCAGCAACAGCACCGCGGTGAGTCTCATCCCGACCTGCATCGCAAAGGTCTCGACGCCGGGGACGGGTTATCTGGGCAAGGCCTACAGCGCGGGCAATCTTCCGCTGCCGCCGCCGGTACCGTTCACCATCGTCGCGGATTTCGACGAGACTTGCGATGGCGGCTTCCGTATCGTGGACCTGGGGAACATCACGGTTCCCCTGAGGATCATGTTCCAACCTGAAGGCAACTCCGCCCTGACGTCAACCAACCAAGGTATTGC
>NZ_JBODQC010000216.1:0-265 GCF_050617655.1 Psychroserpens mesophilus
CCCAGGTGCGGCTGGAGCGGCTGGTCGGCGCGAACCTGCTCACGGGCTTCCGCCAGGAAATCGCCAAGCGGATCCCGACCCATGAGCGCTGCACGCACTTGGCCGAGCTCGCGACGCTGCTGCCGCCCCTGGCCGTGCAGACGATCCTGCAGGGCAAGATCTCCCACCAGGACGAGGACGATCCCGCGAAACGCCCCTTGAAGATCGGCGCATGCCACGCGTTGAGAGAGGACGGCCCGCTGGTCAAGGAGCATTACCCGCAGTG
>NZ_JBODQC010000217.1:0-265 GCF_050617655.1 Psychroserpens mesophilus
TATGGGGAGCGCACGCTGTTCTCCGGGCTGTCCTTTGGGGTCAACCAGGGGCAGAAGGTTGCGCTTATCGCCCGGAATGGCACGGGTAAAACGACACTGCTGGACATCCTGGCCGGCAAGGACTGCCCGGACAGCGGATCGGTCACCTACCGGAAGAACCTGCGAAGGGCCTACCTGGAACAACACCCCGACCTCAACCCGGACCTGACCGTGGCACAGACCCTGTTCGACACAGGCAATGAAACGGTGCGGATCCTGGCCCGGT
>NZ_JBODQC010000218.1:0-264 GCF_050617655.1 Psychroserpens mesophilus
GTTAAAAGCAAAATTGGAGACAAATCCGAGGTCTTTATAGGTTAGCTCGCCAATGTAGGAGAGATTGCCCCCAGGTGCCCTTGCCACGAGCTTACTCGACTCTATCCGTCCATTGCCAGCGCGATCAAAAACGATGGGGACGAGCCCATCAAAAACACCAGATGCGCTGAGGTTGGAAAATACCAATTGCGCAACAAATGCTGCCGCTTCGAGACCATCGACTTCAAAGATGTAGCGTTTTTCACTTTGAACAGAAAAGTCGAG
>NZ_JBODQC010000219.1:0-264 GCF_050617655.1 Psychroserpens mesophilus
GGTTCTCGGTAACGTTGATCCCGCCGCCCGCGCCCTTCTCGGTGAACTTTTTTTCGATGCCAGCGACTGTCTTGTCGTAGTCCGATTTCAGCTTCGCAAGCTTGGAAGCCATCTCCTCGGGGTTCTTTGCAAAAGCCTTCTCCGTCTTCTCGACGGCCTCGTTGTAGAGGTTTTCGGCGACAGTCAGCTCTTGCTTGCGCTTGACCTCCTTGGATGCAAACTGCCCGGCAATTTTGTCGAAGCCTTCCATTGCATCGACGTACT
>NZ_JBODQC010000220.1:0-264 GCF_050617655.1 Psychroserpens mesophilus
TTCTTCGTTGCGTCTTCCTGAAAAATCTGGCACTCTACCTTCTACCAAAAACTCTTTAAAGTAGTCCCATTTGTAATCCGACCCTACTCCTTTTACAACAACACCTTCAAAATCAGTTTCGGTTCTTATAACCGCAAATTTTGTAGCAACACCTTGTATATGTGTTATCCCTTCAACAGCATTAAACTTTGGATAAAATTCCTGATTTATAGAAATAGGCACCCGAGATTCGTCCGACGCATTAGTATCGTAGATCGTGGTTTT
>NZ_JBODQC010000221.1:0-264 GCF_050617655.1 Psychroserpens mesophilus
GGCGGCATCGGCCGCGCCGCGCGCGATTGGGACTGCTACGACAAGATCGTCGAGACGCTCTAGCGCCTGGAGGACGACGAGACCCTGCTGGTGCAGTCGGGCAAGCCGGTCGGCGTGTTCAAGACCCACGCCAACGCGCCGCGCGTGCTGATCGCCAATTCCAACCTGGTGCCGCACTGGGCCACCTGGGAGCATTTCAACGAACTCGACGCCAAGGGCCTGGCCATGTACGGCCAGATGACCGCCGGCAGCTGGATCTACATC
>NZ_JBODQC010000222.1:0-264 GCF_050617655.1 Psychroserpens mesophilus
TCTGCAACAGCTTCCATAACCGCCTCACTCATTGTTGGGTGTGGGTGAACTGCTTTTAAAACTTCGTGGCCTGTAGTTTCTAATTTACGACCTAATACAGCTTCTGCAATCATATCGGTAACTCCAGCACCAATCATGTGGCATCCTAACCATTCGCCATATTTGGCATCAAAAATAACTTTTACAAAGCCATCTTTATTTCCTCCTGCACTTGCTTTACCAGATGCAGAGAATGGGAATTTACCAACTTTAATATCGTAACCT
>NZ_JBODQC010000223.1:0-264 GCF_050617655.1 Psychroserpens mesophilus
TTCCATTATCGTAAACACGAATTTCGACCGGATGGAAGATTCGTTTTCGGCCATCGCGCAATGCCTGCAGCGGGCCTGGCAATACGCCTCAGATGCTGAGGTATCCATCCGGTGCGGGGAATTTGAGGCAAACACTCCGGCATTCCGGGAGGACCTGCTCATGTTGTCCACTGACATCCGGGTATTTAACGAGCCCGAAGGGGAAATCCGCGTGGGATATCCGACACAGAAATACGGGCATTCAGACTTTCTGGAAGAGGAACG
>NZ_JBODQC010000224.1:0-264 GCF_050617655.1 Psychroserpens mesophilus
CGTCAGGCGGGTATACCGGTTTTCGTACATGACGCTCGGGTCGTGGCGGATGGCGCGCAGGCTCCACCGGAGCGGGACGCCTTTTGTCGCGGACAAGGACAACCCCTGGGAGCGGATGTCAAAATCCAGGAGGTATTCCCCCGGACGGATCGTATAGCGGTATTCCAGGAATTGCCGGGGGCCTGCCATCGCCTTCATGGAGAGCACGCTGTTCTCCCCTTCCCGGCTCAGGGTGGGTTCAAAAAAGAGGTCCCGCGTATTGAG
>NZ_JBODQC010000225.1:0-264 GCF_050617655.1 Psychroserpens mesophilus
GCCGTTGTTGTTGACGACCACCGAGCCGCCATTGGTGGTGTTGCCCAGTTGCGCGCCGGTCGCGCCCAGGCTGAGCAGGGCGCCCAGCCCCAGGCCCGGGTCGACGGTGCCCTGGTTGGTCTGGCTGGTGTTCTTGCCGCTCAAGGTGATCGACGGGCCGATCAAGGCGGACGAGGACTGCCCGCTGGCGGTGACCAGCACCGAGGCGCCGTTCACGTTGGTGTTGACGGTGTTGATGTTGGGAATCGGGAGCAGGACGACGGC
>NZ_JBODQC010000226.1:0-263 GCF_050617655.1 Psychroserpens mesophilus
CTGCCCAAATCGAACAAAACCTGTACACCGACCCGGAATTTGCCCGGAGTTATGAAAACCAGAAGCAGAACGCACAGGAGAACGGGGAGCCCTTCGTGGAGATGCGCAACCGGGAAATCGTCGCGATGATTGCCTACCTGCAGCGACTGGGTACGGATATCAAAATTGAACAGGGCAGCGAAGTTGCCTCCGAAAAACCATAAGCCATGATGAAATTTGTCAAAAACTATATGGAGACAATCGACGGGGTGGCCAACTACCCG
>NZ_JBODQC010000227.1:0-263 GCF_050617655.1 Psychroserpens mesophilus
TCCAATTTGGTTACTTGCTGTAAAAGATGCTACCATGTTATTTAACATATCACTACCAGCTTGTGGTGAATTTGTTAACAAGATTAAGTTACTATTGGATTCTTCACCAATAGATTGCAGCGTATCGTAATGTTGTGTTACAACGATTAATGCAGATGCTTCTTGAGAGTTAATACCAACTCCATTCAACACTTCTACAGACTCCTCTAAACCACGAGCAATTTCGCGTCTTTGGTCTGCGATACCTTGTCCTTGTAGTCGTT
>NZ_JBODQC010000228.1:0-263 GCF_050617655.1 Psychroserpens mesophilus
CAGGTTGATGACGAACTCGCCGGTCTCCAGGATGTTGCGCGAGGTGTCCTTCAACTGCCCGCCGCGCGGGCCGATGCCCAGCGCCACGATCGGCGGATCGCTGCTGACCACGTTGAAGAACGAGAACGGCGCGGCGTTGGCCTGCCCCTGCGCCGACTGGCCCACCACCCAGGCGATGGGGCGCGGCACCACCACGCTGGAGAGCAGCTTGAAGGCATTGGCGGTGCTCAGTTGGCTGACATCGAAATTCCTGGGGGAGTCCC
>NZ_JBODQC010000229.1:0-263 GCF_050617655.1 Psychroserpens mesophilus
GCCTCGCCCTGCCGCGACAGATAGTCCGTGACGCTGCGCGCCCGGTTCACCGACAAAGTCTGGTTGTGCGCCAGCGTGCCCGTGCTGTCCGTGTGGCCCACCACCCTGGCGCCCCGCTCGGGATGCTGGTTGAGCGAGCGCGCCACGCTGTCCAGCACCGGCAGCAGCGCCGGCTTGAGGGTAGTCTTGTCGGTACCGAACGACACGTTGCTCGGAATGTTGACCTGCAGGCTGCCATCCGGCATCTCGACCACGTCAATGCC
>NZ_JBODQC010000230.1:0-263 GCF_050617655.1 Psychroserpens mesophilus
GATCCGGCGGTTGTAAAAGGTATCTGCCTTAGCGCCGGAAGTCCGGTATCCCACAGCGCCCTAATCGCCCGTGAACTGGGGATTGGCTGGATTTGCCAGCAGGGTGAGAGACTGTATGCGATACAACCAGAAGAGACGCTAACGCTGGCCGTTAAAACGCAACGTTTCACCCGTCAGGGTTAAGCCACTGTTCGGATGGCATCGTTCTGATGTCATCCGGCAATTTACTCAGCACTAATGGTTTTTAACTACCTGTTATATTT
>NZ_JBODQC010000231.1:0-262 GCF_050617655.1 Psychroserpens mesophilus
CGGTGAAACGCTATTTTCTGTTTATGGAATTTATACTGTTTGAAAAATAAATACTCTTCAGTAAGATAGATTTCTGCATTAATATTTAGAATCGGAGAATTCTGAAATAATTGATTAGGGAAGAGTACTATGTGTTCTTTCTTTTTCATCTTAAAACAAACTCAGTTGTAACCATAAATTTCTATAATTTCCTTTACTGTCGTAGCGTTCAGCTTGAAGTTGTGCGTTGAATTTTCTATCTCTTGGATCGTTACCAACTCCT
>NZ_JBODQC010000232.1:0-262 GCF_050617655.1 Psychroserpens mesophilus
TCTATATTCCAAGTCGTTGAAGTACCTGTCTCTGTCCAACCTACTTCTGTAGAAGTTAAACTTAAGTTATTAGAAGTAAGATCTGTTGGTTCTGGACATGTAGGAATCCCTCTAACGCGGAAGTTATCTACAAAAATATCATTATCTTCTGGGTCATCAACAGTACCTTCAGAACCTAAGATTCCAAATTGTACAATTTGACCAGCATAAGATTCAAGTGTAACTACAGGGTGCTCACCAGTTGCAGAAACAACAGAAGTAC
>NZ_JBODQC010000233.1:0-262 GCF_050617655.1 Psychroserpens mesophilus
CTCGTTTATAAAATCTTCCGCCCTGGCGGGGGGAGGCATGATGCTCGGCTTCAGCTGGCTCGCCTCCTGCAAGGACGAGGCCGCCCGGGAAGCTGCCCTGGCCATGCCCGACGAGTGGTTTGAAATCAACGGTTTCCTCAAGATTGGCGACAACGGGGTGGTGACCATCATGTCGCCCAACCCGGAAATCGGGCAGAATGTCAAGACGGCCATGCCGATGATCGTCGCAGACGAGTTGGATATTGATTGGGAACGCGTGATT
>NZ_JBODQC010000234.1:0-262 GCF_050617655.1 Psychroserpens mesophilus
TACCTGATGATAAATGATCTGTCTTAATTTTATCTGATCCATTATAACTCTTAATCAACACTTTCCCCTGAAGGTCTATTATTTCAATGGCAGTAATTTCTACTCCATTTTTTGAATTTAAGTAAATAACATCATTAAACGGATTTGGGTAAATTGAAATTATATCTTTTTCGTATTCATCAACCCCTAAATTTTCTACAACCATTGTAGAAACTATATTAGTTATAATTGGTTCGTTAAAATCAAAAAATATGCTCGCAAC
>NZ_JBODQC010000235.1:0-262 GCF_050617655.1 Psychroserpens mesophilus
GTGGTAAATATTCGTTATACATACGTATACGACTCATATCTACTGTGTTGTAATCTCTACCTGCTTCTGGTGCTCCATATAGTGCAAAATGCTTAACACAAGACATTAAAGTATTGTTTGCGGACAAATCATCTTGTTGATAACCTCGAACCATAGCGCGAGCAATTTCACTTCCTAAGTAAGGATCTTCTCCATTTCCTTCAGAAACTCTTCCCCAACGAGGATCTCTAGAGATATCTACCATAGGCGAAAACGTCCAGTT
>NZ_JBODQC010000236.1:0-262 GCF_050617655.1 Psychroserpens mesophilus
ACAAACAACCAACCTATTCCACAGATTCGCCGCGAATCCTGGCATCTATTTCAGCAAGGGTCTCAGGCCGGGATCGAATACATGACGAACCATTTGTCATTGGCAAAATCTGAAAATTCCAATTTCAACTTTGAAATAAAGGTATGGGAAGCTGGTCGCGACCACAGTAACCTGGGTTACAAGGAATGTTAAAGGTTGCCTAAAAAGAGGGGAAATCAGATAGAACGGCACCATGGGCTGGTTCTGGCTCCGGCCTCAAATT
>NZ_JBODQC010000237.1:0-262 GCF_050617655.1 Psychroserpens mesophilus
CAGCTGACGCTCGCCCTCGGCCACGCCCAGGCTCTCGAAGAAGCCGCGCATCAGCTTGCGGTTGTTCAGCTGGATGCTGGAGTCACCGATGCGCAGTTCCGAGAACACCGCATGGATGACCGCCAGCACTTCGGCGTCGTAACGCACGCTCAGGCTGTCCTTGCCGATCACATCGATGTCGCACTGGTAGAACTCGCGGAAACGTCCGCGCTGGGCGCGCTCGCCGCGGTAGACGCGCTGCATCTGGTAGCGGCGGAACGGG
>NZ_JBODQC010000238.1:0-262 GCF_050617655.1 Psychroserpens mesophilus
CCTGAGCGCACAAAAGGCCAACCTGGAAACCCTGTTCGGCCTGACGAGCAAGGCCTTCGAAGGCGTTGAAAAGCTGGTGGAACTGAATGTGACCGCCTCGCGCGCCGCACTGACCGAAGCTGCCCAGCACACCCAGGCTGTCCTGAGCGTCAAGGACGCACAGGAACTGCTGTCGCTGCAGGCCAACCTGTTCCAGCCCCTGGCTGAAAAGACCGCTGCCTACAGCCGTCACCTGTACGACATCGCCAGCGGCACCGGCGCC
>NZ_JBODQC010000239.1:0-262 GCF_050617655.1 Psychroserpens mesophilus
GATGTATTCGGCGATCCAGAAGCTGCCCACTACCTCGACCGCCGCCCACAGCTTCATCTACCCGGCCGTGGCGATCCTGCTGGACCTGGTGGTGTACGGCCACCGCATGGACGCCACCCAGGTGCTGGGCGTGGCCATGATCTTCCTGGCGGCCGCCGGCGTCAGCCTGAACTGGCAGTGGCGCCTGCGCGGCGGCGCCCGGCCCGGCGCGGCCTGAGCCGGGGCGCGGGCCAAACCCGCACCGCGCCCCCGGGTATTCGGC
>NZ_JBODQC010000240.1:0-261 GCF_050617655.1 Psychroserpens mesophilus
ATACCAGGGCATCTGATATAGCCAGGTACGGACGCACGTCCTTTTTCGGGCCAACATACATGATTTGCGGGTGCGTATCTATGGCCTGGTGCGTCTCGGGCTTTAGCGGGTCCAATTCGGATTCGTAATGGCCGATCAGCAGGAGCCTGATGTCCGGGTGTGTTTTGCAGAGCCCGGTAAATGCGGCCACCAGTTCATTGATGCCCTTATCCCGGACCAACCTACCGATAAAGATAAATATCAGGTGCGATGGTTTAAACC
>NZ_JBODQC010000241.1:0-261 GCF_050617655.1 Psychroserpens mesophilus
TCTTAATAATGAAGAGCTTGTTGCCATACCAACCGAAACAGTTTATGGCTTGGCTGGCAATATCTTTTCAGAAAAAGCGGTTAAGGCCATTTTTGAAACTAAAGAACGCCCTTTTTTTAATCCGTTGATTGTTCATATTCCTAATATAGATTATTTGGAAACCATTGTTGATGCGATTCCTGAAAAGGCAAAACTCTTAGCTGAGGCTTTTTGGCCTGGACCAATAACTTTGGTTTTAAAAAAGAAATCTATAATCCCAGA
>NZ_JBODQC010000242.1:0-261 GCF_050617655.1 Psychroserpens mesophilus
CTACCTCCTCCACCAACACCAATAACCTTTATGGTATTAGACTTTGTTTTGGGCATTTCAAAAATAATGTTATCAAATTCTGCGTTCATAATAACGTTTATTTGTTTTTGTTGTATTGATATTTGTTTTAGTCTTATTCTGCGTTATCCAAAAAATCTTTTAATCCTTCCGTAAACTTTTCGAAGAAAGATTTCTTTTTTGGTTTAACTTTTTCTTCAATTAGAGGTTTTAATTCTTCTTCTGGGCTAGTTGAAATTTCTT
>NZ_JBODQC010000243.1:0-261 GCF_050617655.1 Psychroserpens mesophilus
GGCTTGTGCTCGGAGACGAGCGGCTTGTAGGGATCGAGCGCGTGCGTGGAGCGCCAGGTGATCACGGCGAGGATCGCCACGATGATACATGGCACGGTCCAGACCACGACTTCGATCGCCGTGGAGTGGGCCCACTTGGGCTGGTAGTCGGCTTTGGTATTGGATGCGCGGTATTTCCAGGCAAACGTCAGGATCATGATGATGACCGGGATCACCACGATGAGCATCAGACCGGTTGCCGTGAACAGCAGGGTCTTTTCC
>NZ_JBODQC010000244.1:0-261 GCF_050617655.1 Psychroserpens mesophilus
ATGCCTACACCGGCTACCCCGTCGAGGCAGACAGCGCGGGCTGCATCAAGCTGGCGCCCGATGGCGCGGCCTACATCGACTACATCCTGGAACCGCTGCTCTCCCAGGAAGAAAAACGGGCCATCGTCGCACGCGATCCGGACGGCGCATTCCATATTCTCGATGCCTGAGGCCGTGGCAAGCACGTTCCCGATGCTGGACCGTTCGCGCCTCAAGGCTCAACTTCAGCGCTCAATCGACAGATCGAGATCCATATAGATT
>NZ_JBODQC010000245.1:0-261 GCF_050617655.1 Psychroserpens mesophilus
TTTTTTGAAGTCTTTTTCCATTGAAGCTTGGTCGCTTGGTAAAAATGCACCTGAAGGATTGTAAACCAAATCTAGCTTTAAAGAACTTTCGGGCATGCCGTAACCAACTGCATTGAGTTCTTGTAATGCTTGTATAGATTTGTCAAACACACCATCACCTCTTTGCTTGTCTGTTTTGCCGCGTGTCCAATGTGGCATTGAGCTTACCACATGAACGTTATGCTTTTTAAAAAACTCAGGTAAATCGTGATACTTTTTATT
>NZ_JBODQC010000246.1:0-261 GCF_050617655.1 Psychroserpens mesophilus
ATTAAGTTTACAATGGAGCCCTTTTAGTAGGTTTGAGCTAAAAGACGATCAAATTGCGGTTACAAAAGACGGTTTTCCTAAGTTTACACTTCAATTTACACAAGGGTTTAAATCTGTTTTAGGTAGTGATTTTAATTTTTCAAAACTAGACTTTAGAACCATTCAACAATTCACTCATAGTAACGATTCTAAAACAAACATTACCTTGGTAGCAGGTATTGCTGGTGGCGAAACACCTCTTACCCATTTATATCATGCCTA
>NZ_JBODQC010000247.1:0-261 GCF_050617655.1 Psychroserpens mesophilus
GTCGAAGATGAACTGAAGACGGCGGATTACCTGCGCAAGGGCCTGGGTGAGCAGGGCTGCGCGGTGGATGTCGCGCATAACGGCATCGACGGCCAACACCTGGCGCTGGAGCATGATTACGACGTGATCGTGCTGGACGCGATGCTGCCGGGCAGGGATGGCTTCGCGGTGCTGCGGTCGCTGCGCAGCGTGCGCCAGACGCCGGTCATCATGCTGACCGCCCGCGACGGCGTCGAGGACCGTATCCGCGGCCTGCACGAC
>NZ_JBODQC010000248.1:0-261 GCF_050617655.1 Psychroserpens mesophilus
ATGTTCAAGAGTTTGAAAGATTAGGGTATCACTTAGATGTGGTTAAAGATGCCAGCCCAACAATTCAAGTGGAACAGTTTATGGATTCAATTAATCCAAATCAGTCCTATTATACGGGTATGGTTTCAGATGATCACGGCGTAGCGAAACTCAGGTTGGTGTGTTATCCGTCCGATGATAAAAATGCCCTACAGAAGTTATTTTTGGAGGCACCCAATACGAATGTCCATCAGTTTTATTATAGTTTCCCAAGTGGGTTAC
>NZ_JBODQC010000249.1:0-261 GCF_050617655.1 Psychroserpens mesophilus
GGCGCCGCAGGCGCTGCTGGGTATCCGCATGCCGCTGCTGTCACTGGCAACCTTCGTCGCGCTGACCAGCGTTGTGCTGCATGGCGTGCATCAGTGGGGCGGCCTGTCGTGGAACGCGTCGATGATCCGCTTCAGCCTGGCGCAGACCAGCCTGACCGTGCTGTGGAGCGTGCTCGGCGTGATTGCCTGGGTGTGGGGATCGCGCCGTGGCCAGCGCGTGTTGTGGATGGTCGGTGCCGTGCTGATGGGCGTGGTGCTGGC
>NZ_JBODQC010000250.1:0-261 GCF_050617655.1 Psychroserpens mesophilus
CCTGCGGCGATCCCGGTGCGCCCGGGCAGCCATTACTTCGAACTCGACGCACGCGGCGCGCTGTATGAGCGCATGCTCAAGGCGCAGTCGTTGATGATCTACGTGCCGGCCGGTATTGCCGAACTGAAGATGGAACTCGTGGCGGTGACCTCATGATGAACTCCCCCCTGCCCCCGACGCCGGGCCCGATGCCCTCGCTGACCGCCAATGGCGCGATGGCCAACCCGACGCCGCAGGCGGCCAATCCGCAGAGCCTGCAGG
>NZ_JBODQC010000251.1:0-261 GCF_050617655.1 Psychroserpens mesophilus
GATTTTTTACAAAAAATCAAAAAATATGATGGTTTTACTAATGTGCCTAGTCACACTAATTTTCAACAAACTATTGGAAACTTCTACAACAGGTATTCTAAACTTAATCATGTTTTTATTCCTGGGGATTTTCCAATAACCACAATGTTTTTAAAGCATATCTTTGGGTATCAATATGACGTTGGTTTGGATTATCTGTCAATATTATGGCATTACCCCAAACAAATATTGCCAATTCTCTGTCTGGTAAGTGAGGAACGT
>NZ_JBODQC010000252.1:0-260 GCF_050617655.1 Psychroserpens mesophilus
GTGAGGGTCACTTTGGCCCCGTAGGCCCGCATGGTTTGAACCCTTTCTGCCGTGGCATTCGCGGGCATTACGAGCTCGAGGTCCAGGTTGTAGAGCCTGGCAATCATGGCCAGGGCAATCCCCGTATTCCCGCTGGTGGCTTCGATAAGCCGGGTTTCCGGGCCGATCTCCCCCCGGCTGAGCATACTGCGGATCATATTCAGGGCGGCCCGGTCCTTGACGCTTCCCCCCGGGTTCTGCCCTTCGAGTTTGAAATACAG
>NZ_JBODQC010000253.1:0-260 GCF_050617655.1 Psychroserpens mesophilus
GCCTTCTGCCTGGAGTGCGGCACAGTGAGCACCGTGTTGCAGATCGATCACCGCCTTCATCGATTTCAAACTTGTCCGATGTTGCCGACGGCCCTGCATGTGAAGACTGCGCGAGGTTTCCCACACTTCGCAAAGGAGTTCCTGCATGCATCTGTCCCACCGGGCAGTCCTCGCTCTGTCCGTCGTTGCCGGCCTGGCCCTGTCCGGCAGCGCCCTCGCCCACGGCACCATGTCCAAGCCGCTCAGCCGCGTGAAGCAGT
>NZ_JBODQC010000254.1:0-260 GCF_050617655.1 Psychroserpens mesophilus
TAACATCAATACCATTTGCTCCATTGTTACTATATCCAGCAACAACAAATCCACCATCTAAAGTTTCATCTACCGAATACGCTTGCGAACCACTAAAAGTGGTATTGGTCCAATTACCATCAAGACTGCCAGTGTTGTCTAATTTTGCAACCCAAATACCTCCTCCTCCAATAAAACCTGTAACAATATACTTACCATCTGAAGTTTGCCTAACACTATGTCCTCGTTCACCTGCTCCAGTACCAAATTTATTTCCCCAT
>NZ_JBODQC010000255.1:0-260 GCF_050617655.1 Psychroserpens mesophilus
TAAGCCAAAATACATCCCAGCATTATCACTTTCAAAATTGAAAAGTTTTGTAAACTGAGCTGCTGCTTGGTTAGCCTGAAACATGTTTCCACCACCAAATGAACCTCCAATAACAAAGATTGCAAAGATTACAGCCAAAACTTTACCAAAGCCACCCATGCCTTTAGACCTTAAACCTTTTGATAGATAGTACATTGGCCCTCCATAAACTGTTCCGTCATCACCAACATCTCTATATTTTACACCTAGAGTACATTCAG
>NZ_JBODQC010000256.1:0-260 GCF_050617655.1 Psychroserpens mesophilus
CACCTCCTTGCCTCACAGAACGACATGGCTTCGATCAGCCTTATCAGCAGCCTATTACAGACCACCACTGGACACAGGTCTCTCCTATAGCACGACACAGTTCTGCGGCTAGCTATGAAAGGAAATGCCCATAATCGCCACGCTGGCGGATTGGCGGTCGCAGTATTGCAAGGAGATGTTAGACAAAAAACGCGGCTGTTCGTTCTTGATGATGTTCCCTGGGTCGCCTCGTACGACACCCGCGGGTTGAGATCTGCTGT
>NZ_JBODQC010000257.1:0-260 GCF_050617655.1 Psychroserpens mesophilus
AAGCCCTGCAATTCCTCCTCAGCCTGTCGCTCCTGATCGTGCTGCACGAAATGGGGCACTTCCTGCCTGCCAAGGCTTTCAAGACCCGGGTCGAGAAATTCTACCTGTTTTTCGACATCAAGTTTTCGCTCTTCAAGAAAAAGATCGGCGAAACGGTTTACGGCATCGGCTGGCTCCCGCTCGGGGGGTATGTGAAAATTGCCGGGATGATCGACGAGAGCATGGATTCCGAGCAGATGAACGAGCCGCCCAAACCCTGG
>NZ_JBODQC010000258.1:0-260 GCF_050617655.1 Psychroserpens mesophilus
TGATATTATTTGTAAGGCTGTTTAAGATTCTAGTAGTACTGATGCTATATGCAATTATATAGATAAAAACAATGTAGATATGTTAGTGATGGTTAACACATGACACTCCTTTTTTGAAAACATATTCTTTAAATCTAAACTAGATGAAATAACCTTACGAATTGATATTCCGTTTTTGGCACAGCAAAACATTAGACGTTATTAACTTTTAAAATCTATCGTCATGAAAAAAATATTATTACCAACGGATTTTTCGGATA
>NZ_JBODQC010000259.1:0-260 GCF_050617655.1 Psychroserpens mesophilus
GCCGCAACCAGCGCAATGTGCGCCTGACGCACGAAGGCGAAGTCCTGCTGGCCCACATCAAGCCGCTGCTGGCGCGCTGGGACGAAACGCCGGGCATCGTCGCGGCCGCCAAGCGTGGCGACGCCGGTTTCCTGCGCGTCGGTTTCACCGCGGCCAGCGCCTACTATCTGATCCCGACCGCCATCGGCTCTTTCACGCAGCGGTTCCCGGCCGTGGAGCTGGCGCTGCATGAAATGATCTCGAACGACCAGGTCAGCGGC
>NZ_JBODQC010000260.1:0-260 GCF_050617655.1 Psychroserpens mesophilus
CTAGAATTTGGAGACACTTTCTTTATTGGCAATGGCTCATTATCATTAGCCATAAACAAAACTGTTATTCAAGATAGTAAAATTTATGCTGCAACAGAAGATGGGCTGTTTTCTGCAGATGTAACAAGTAATCTTTTAATTGATTTTAATAATTGGACTCAAGAATTTTCTGGAATAAACTTTAGCAATATAGAAAGTTTTAATAATCAGATTTTCCTAACCGAAAATACTATTCTATATCAATATGAAAATAGTCTGTT
>NZ_JBODQC010000261.1:0-260 GCF_050617655.1 Psychroserpens mesophilus
AAACAATAGACCTTGGCTGGTGTTACATAACTTTCCAAAGCGTGGGTAAAACATAAATGTGCCTTCTAGCTCTCACCTATCTTTTTACCTTTTCCAAATTATATTATCTTTAATATCTATATCTGCAAAACTTATGGATGAATGCTTTGAATCAGTTATGTATACGTGAGGGGCATAGGCACCCCAATTTCATTTTAGTAATATCGAGGATGATAAATTCCACTAACGCGCACGACGCATGTTCAATCGAAATGTATACA
>NZ_JBODQC010000262.1:0-259 GCF_050617655.1 Psychroserpens mesophilus
CTGTATTCCAATTTTACCTTTTTCCTGGAGGATCCCGTAAACGGCGATCAGATCCGCCAACAGGAAAAACGCCTGCTCTTGGGCGGACAAACCGTCTGGAGGCATAGCTTTCACGGTGAAGGCACGCCCAGAAAAGGGTATCTGGACCTGGGGATTGGATTCCGATACGACGACGTGGACGAGGTCTCCCTGTCCCGGACAGCCAACCGCAAGACGCTGCTGGAGCGCCTGGCCTATGGCGATGTTGACGAATTCAATG
>NZ_JBODQC010000263.1:0-259 GCF_050617655.1 Psychroserpens mesophilus
CAATAGCCCCTTCAAATGTATTACTAACTAAGACTTTAGAATCATAATCCGAGAATCCCATGTTTTGAGCAGCTTCTAACATCGACTGCATAAAATAAAAGACATAAGCAGGTCCACTACCCGAAATTCCGGTAGAGGCATCAATAAATTTTTCAGAATCTACATGGATAGATGTTCCTGTAGTGTCTAAGAGTTGACGTACCATAATTAGCTCTACACGAGATATAGCTTTAGCGCCAGTATACGAGGTTACACCTTT
>NZ_JBODQC010000264.1:0-259 GCF_050617655.1 Psychroserpens mesophilus
CAATTTTAGGCATATCGTTAGACTATGGACCTTATGGGTGGTTAGAGGATTTTGATTTTGGGTGGACACCAAATACCACTGATCGAGAACATAAACGTTATCGTTATGGCAATCAGCCAAATATTGCACTTTGGAATTTATTGCAACTTGCTAATGCATTATATCCTCTAGTTGAAGAAGCAGAACCTTTTGAAGCTGTTTTAAACCAGTATCAAACAGATTTTGAAATTCAATTTATGAACATGATGCGTTCAAAATT
>NZ_JBODQC010000265.1:0-259 GCF_050617655.1 Psychroserpens mesophilus
AAAGGCACAACCTGGGAAGGCGGAATGAGGGAGCCCACGATTTTCTGGGCGCCCGGAATGCTCCCTGCCAAAGTTGTCATGGATATGGGCAGCACACTGGACCTGTTTAACACCTTCAGCAGCCTGGCCGGGGTGCCCATGCCCGACGACCGGGAAATGGACGGGGTAGACCTGAGCCCGATCCTGTTCGGGGATGCCGAGTCGCCCAGGAAGGAAATGTTTTACTATCAGGGGGCCGACCTGTATGCCGTACGCCTGG
>NZ_JBODQC010000266.1:0-259 GCF_050617655.1 Psychroserpens mesophilus
TCGAGGCCGAAGGCGTGGTAACGCTGAGCAAGGGGGTTGCCGTGAGCGAAGGCACCTGGGAAGTAGCCACCAATACCGAAGGCCAACTGGTACTGGCCATCTCCATGGGAGACGAGCCCGGGGTCAACTTTGAATGGCCGCTGCGCGAACTCCTGGACAACCGCCTGAAATTCGAGGTGGAGGAGATCGACGACGAACTGATCCTGCTGCGCGTATGCCCGGGGACTGTTGACAACGACGTTGCCGAAGTCCGCAATGG
>NZ_JBODQC010000267.1:0-259 GCF_050617655.1 Psychroserpens mesophilus
TTTTCTTATTGGTTATTGTGATAGGTGGAATTGTTACAGGTATTTTTACTGCGACAGAAGCCTCAGCAATAGCAGTTTTATACACATTAATTCTTGGTTTTGCTTACAAAGAAATCAATTTTAAAACTTTACCACAGATTTTATTAGATTCTTCTTCTACAACAGCAGTAGTTATGCTATTGATTGGAGCGTCAATGAGTATGTCTTGGGTAATGTCCTTTGAAAATATACCACAAAGTATCAGTACATCTTTGTTGGC
>NZ_JBODQC010000268.1:0-259 GCF_050617655.1 Psychroserpens mesophilus
GATGACGAAGTCCACCTTCTCGCGCGAGACACCGCGCATGTGCGCAATGGTCTCGCCGAGCTTTTGCACTTCCTTCGGGGTGAGGTGCTTGAACACCTCGGCCGCTTCCTCCTCGCCCAGGGAGACCAGCAAGATGGCGGCGTCGT
Organism: Psychroserpens mesophilus; assembly: GCF_050617655.1. GTDB lineage: Bacteria > Bacteroidota > Bacteroidia > Flavobacteriales > Flavobacteriaceae > Psychroserpens > Psychroserpens mesophilus_A. Next base: position 147 of record NZ_JBODQC010000268.1, read on the forward strand.
TCAGGCCTCGTTCGTCCATATCTCAGCAATCCGTGTTTTGAGAGGCTCAGGTGGCCTCGCCGTTGATCCAGGTCTTGACGATGTTGGCCACCGCGATCGGGTTCTGCTTGGCC
>NZ_JBODQC010000269.1:0-259 GCF_050617655.1 Psychroserpens mesophilus
GGCGGCAAGCCTGCGTTGTTTCCAGATTCGCCCGCTTCGCCGGGCGAATTTTTTTTCGGCCTGTCGAGGGATCGCGCCGGGTTCAGGCTACAGTGGCTGGTGCATGTGGTTCGAGGATGGATCGGGTATGGCCGACGAAGGCAGATTGCTAGATGACAACGCGGTGTACAGAACTTTGCTGGAGTCGACCAAGGCGATTCCCTGGAAGATCGATTGGGCCACGATGAAGTTCGCCTATATCGGTCCCCAGATCGAGGCG
>NZ_JBODQC010000270.1:0-259 GCF_050617655.1 Psychroserpens mesophilus
GTCCAGATTCCCTGCTGTTCACTCTCGGCGATCAGCTTCCTGAGCAGCGCTTTTCCCGTTCCCTTTCCCCTCTGGGCGGAACTCACATATACGCTCACCTCGGCCACACCGCCGTAGACGCAGCGGCCCGAGACCGGAGAGAGAGCCGCCCCCCCCGCATCCTGTCAGGATATTCCGGCTACCAGACGGACAAAGGGGAGATGTGCCCGGTCCCAGTCTTCATATGCCGGGACCCGGGTTTCAAAAGTGGCATACCCGG
>NZ_JBODQC010000271.1:0-259 GCF_050617655.1 Psychroserpens mesophilus
AGCGAAGCGAGCCTCGAAGGACGCACGCTCCCCGGCCTGGGCTTCCGGATCTTTTCAAACGAGCGCTGGGGCTCACAGGACCTGGCACGCCTCGTCGAAGGCGAAGCGGTGGCTGCGCCCGAATATCTGGGACGGGTCGCCCTGGCCGAGCGAGCAGATGAAGTTCGACTTATACGTCGTGCCGGCGAAGAACTCTTTGTCGACTCCGGCATTGTCGAAGCCCGACATCGGGCCGCAATCGATGCCGATCGCCCTGGCA
>NZ_JBODQC010000272.1:0-258 GCF_050617655.1 Psychroserpens mesophilus
TTGTCTTCCTAAGGCACGCCATGGCTACGGTCCTTAATAAGGCAGTCGTAGCCCAATTCATTCCAGAAAATTCGAAACACTTTTTCAGTTGCATGAATACTTATTTCTTGGTTAGACCTTCCAAACCTGGCCTTCAACAGTCTAAATAATTGACTTACCCAGGCCCGATCAATTTTCATCCAATCTTGTTCCAAAACATCGAAGAAGAACACTTCACTTTCATAATTAGGAAATACTTTCGGGTACCTACTCTTTTTG
>NZ_JBODQC010000273.1:0-258 GCF_050617655.1 Psychroserpens mesophilus
ACCAACAGGAACTGGTAAGGGTAGGTGTCGTTTGCCAGGATACCCCCCACCCGCGCCGCCGCAACAATTACAAACTCAGGCTTTTCCGATTGAAAAAATTCATTGACCGCAGCCTGATCCCGCAAATCCAAATCACGGCTACTCCTGCCTATGAGATTGGTATAGCCTTTACTTTCCAACGCGCTCCAGATGGCTGAGCCCACCATTCCGCGGAGGCCGGCTACAAATATTTTATCTTGTTTATGCATGGGCCTCATT
>NZ_JBODQC010000274.1:0-258 GCF_050617655.1 Psychroserpens mesophilus
TCTAATCATACTGATAGTTTTTTCATTTGCAATAGATTACACGGCATTACACCTTATTGATTCTGCTCATTTTAAAATAAATAATAGTTCGGGAAGTAATGGACTGTTGGCATTTTTCAACATGTCCTATTTCAGTTTGATTACATTCTCATCTGTGGGATACGGCGATATAGTTCCAATAACCGTTACAGCTAAAACCTTGGTGGTCCTTGAAGTGGCCCTTAGATTTTTTGTGCTCGTCTTTGGTATTGCAAATGT
>NZ_JBODQC010000275.1:0-258 GCF_050617655.1 Psychroserpens mesophilus
AATCCTCCACGGGGTCCTGACAACTAACCAACCTAAAAACTATTTTCTATTGCGATCCGCGATTGTTGCTTCTGCTACGCGATCCGCTCCGTACGGCTGAGCCGCTGCGCCGGCTGCTTTTTACGGCCGACTTTCGAACCGTCCGGGAAGCGGTCTACCCACGGGCCTGGGGTGCTTGCCTGGCCGGGGCACTGCGACGGGCCTGGGGCGCTTTCCGCGCCGTTGCACTACGGTGCGCCTGGGGTGCCTTCCGGGAGG
>NZ_JBODQC010000276.1:0-258 GCF_050617655.1 Psychroserpens mesophilus
GAAGTACCGCTAGAACAAGAGATACAGGGACGCCATGACATCTATTTTATCCCGGTAAAGCCTGAGGCCCCGAATACGGACATCATCAACATGGAGGCGGGCACCTTCCTCGCCGATGCGCCCCGTTGATTCCCTGGGGAATCGAGGCAATTCCTGGTGGGAAACCAAACGTCTTAGCGGACGATTACCAGTATATTTCGGGTGTAGCGTATGCATTTGCTCTATCTTAAAAAATCATTCCCATGCCGAATTCACGCA
>NZ_JBODQC010000277.1:0-258 GCF_050617655.1 Psychroserpens mesophilus
AATAATGCAATTTGTAGTTTATTTGTCTGTTTGTTTGACTGTACGTCTTTTTGAAAGACTTTTGAATCCACTTTTAATAGTATCATACTCGATTTTTACGCCATTTAAAAAAGTCAACAGTGGTGAGACCTGTAAGCACAAAAAGTTGCAGGCTATTACTACCATCTTGATCAATGGAAGCTGCAGTTTCATCTACTGTATGTGGACTACATGTACGAAGTCATTTTAAATATAATGCACGGAACTTTGTGATCGGCG
>NZ_JBODQC010000278.1:0-258 GCF_050617655.1 Psychroserpens mesophilus
CAGAAGAACGTTGCCAGCGATTTCGAGGAACTGGCCGTGGCCTGGCGGGTCATCAAGTACTGCGGCCAGGGCGACAACCACCCGTTCACCTTCCCGCTGGGCCTGCAGGTCGGTGCCAGCGGCAGCTATGGCAACCACACGCCCCAGCTGGAGGCGCAGTTCGGCCAGCAGTTCCAGCTGTCCCTGAGCAGCAGCGGCGATCGCCTGGCGCCCGCAGGCTATGGCGCAAGCTCCAACGAAGTGCAGGTGCTCAACTCG
>NZ_JBODQC010000279.1:0-257 GCF_050617655.1 Psychroserpens mesophilus
AACCGGATGCATCAATGGGGCCACCGGTTCAGGTGCGGACCATGTAGTATTTTTTAATCTGTTTTTTCACATAGAGAAACCGGGCGATCCCGATGGCCAGGAGTATGGGGGAGAGGGATAGCAGGAAGTAACCGAGCTCGGCGATTTCCTCCAGAACTGTGAGTTTCAGAATGGCCACCCCGGAACTCAGGAATACAATAAATGTCCTGAAATAGGCCAGGAAGGTCCGTTCGTTGGCCAGGCGGGTCCGTTCTACG
>NZ_JBODQC010000280.1:0-257 GCF_050617655.1 Psychroserpens mesophilus
TTATTGGAACAATTACGGGATGTAAATCAACTTTCAATGCTTCCGAGACCATGCAGGTCGAAGAAAATAGAAATGCCATTTACCAGGAAATTATCTCGAACCCGGTACAGTTTACAAACTTCATCAGTGAGGCTCGGAAAAACGAAGAGGCCAAAAAGATATTGATGAAGACCCATATGGAACAGATGGAGTCGGGAAATATGAAAATGATGATGGACAAGAATCCTGAAATGAAGGAAAAAATGCAGGCCCATATG
>NZ_JBODQC010000281.1:0-257 GCF_050617655.1 Psychroserpens mesophilus
CGTATAGGTTTGATTACGTATAGAAGTTATACATCTTTGAATAAATCTCTCTTGATTGAATAAAGGAATGACTACGGATACTTTCATTACTCAGAAATGATTCTTTTCTTGATTAGAATTGCTGGATTACCGGCCACTACTGTCCAAGGTTCACCATTTGATGTTACTACTGCACGGGCTCCTACCACTGCTCCCTCACCAATGGTAACTCCGGGGCCTATAAATGCTCCGGCACAAATCCAGACACTATTCCCAAT
>NZ_JBODQC010000282.1:0-257 GCF_050617655.1 Psychroserpens mesophilus
TAAAGAAAAAGATGGAGAAAGAGGTTTTAAAGTAATGTTGGCTGGTGGCCTGGGGTCACAACCGCGCCACGCCGATGAGCTTTATAGCTTTTTGCCCACAGATAAAATTATTCCATTGATGGAAGGTGTAATCCGTGTGTTCGATAGATACGGAGAGCGTAAGAGTAGGGCCAAAGCCAGAATGAAGTTTTTGTTGAAGGACTTGGGACTTGACGGTTTCAAAGAATTACTTGAAAAGGAGCAAACGGCAATTCCTC
>NZ_JBODQC010000283.1:0-257 GCF_050617655.1 Psychroserpens mesophilus
GCCGCTGGTGATTGCCCAGCAACTGGGGTACTTCGAGGCCGAGGGCCTGACCGTGCGCATCGATGACTATCCGGGCGGGTCGCAGTCGCTGCAGGCGCTGGAATCGGGCGCCGCCGATGTGTGCGCGGGTGCCTATGAACACACGCTTGTCGCGCAGCAGCGCGGCAGTGTGCTGCGTGCCTTTGTCGTGCAGGGGCGTGCGCCGCAGATTGCGCTGGGCGTGTCCTCGCGCTGGATGCCGCGCTACCAGACGCTGG
>NZ_JBODQC010000284.1:0-257 GCF_050617655.1 Psychroserpens mesophilus
TCGGGACCATGCCCAAAATCGAGGCTCATGAAAAAGCCCGGTTGCACAGGGCATTTTCGGTTTTCGTACTGAACCACAAGGGGGAGACCATGTTACAACAGCGCGCCGCCCACAAGTACCATTCCCCGGGCCTCTGGACTAACACCTGTTGCAGCCACCAAAGAGTAGGGGAGACCAACATCCAGGCTGGCAAGCGGCGGTTGGAAGAGGAAATGGGTTTTCAAACAGACTTGCAGGACCTTTTTTCTTTTATCTAT
>NZ_JBODQC010000285.1:0-257 GCF_050617655.1 Psychroserpens mesophilus
GGCATGCCCCGGCTTTTTTTATAGCTGCCGGATCTTCCGGCTTCGGTCGATAAACTCATGGGTCACCGGGTCGTGGTAGCGTGAAGGCCAGATAACCTGCGGTGTGGCACCTAAAGCCTGAGCGATAATCAACTCCCCCTTAGGCCAGGGGCGTGATAGCGCATTGGCGAGCGTTGATGAGCTTAAACCTGACTGGCGCGACAAGGCGGCGAGCGACGTTTTCTTTTTTCGCAGTCCGGCAATGATGTCCGCCGGAT
>NZ_JBODQC010000286.1:0-257 GCF_050617655.1 Psychroserpens mesophilus
GGAGACGGGTCTCTGGAGCAGTGGAAAAAATCGCACTGGGAGGCATTTGCCCGGGAACTGGAGCCCTTTGGCAGGGTTCCGAGGGAAAGTATGATCGTGGTGTGCGAGGTGTTTGAGAAAGTGTACGAGGGGTAAGGCTGATTTGAAGATTTGCCGATTTGAAGATTTGAAGATGTGCCGATTTGAAGATTTCAATATGGCAATTGGGTTTAAGGGTGAATGCTTTTGCGGTACTTCCTGCCGGCGCTCCCCTCCAC
>NZ_JBODQC010000287.1:0-257 GCF_050617655.1 Psychroserpens mesophilus
ACGCCAGCGGCAATGCGGTGGGCGACATCTACCAGCGCTTCGGCGCGATGAGCTTCCTCGACCTCGCCGTGGGGTACCGCATCAACGAGCACCACAGCCTGCGCGTGGGTGCCGACAACGTGCTCGACCGCTATCCGGATGAGGCGGCCTTCCAGGCCAGCCGCGGCCTGGTTTACTCGCGCAACGCACCGTACGACACCGATGGCGCCAACCTGTACGCGCAGTACCGGCTGAGCTTCTGATGGACCGTACCCGCC
>NZ_JBODQC010000288.1:0-257 GCF_050617655.1 Psychroserpens mesophilus
AGAGGTGCCCGTTACCGAATAGGCCGCTGCAGACAGCTTTCCAAGCGGGGTCAGAGGAACTTCCGGATCGAAAGCATATATCCCAGGTGGAGCCCTTCGTGGAAGTTGTTGAAGGTGATGGCCTCCTGCAGGTTCGTTACCGGGAACCCCGCAGAATTGGTAAATGGTCGAAATGTGCCAAAGCGATTGGCCTCCAGGTCTTTATCCAGTAACGGCACCGTCCTTTCCAGCCACTCGCGAATTTCCGAGATTTCCGC
>NZ_JBODQC010000289.1:0-257 GCF_050617655.1 Psychroserpens mesophilus
ATTAGTTTGGTATTTTATGTCACCATATTTTAATCAACTAACTTCTAACACAACTGAAGTTATGAAAACCAAGGAGATAAGATTATTAGCTTTAGAACACCCAGTAATGATGATTATAGCAATTACATTAATTACTATTGGATGGTCTAAACACAAGAAAAAAACATCAAGTATAGCAAAATTTAAAACATTTGCTATTTTTTACGGTTTAGCATTACTACTTATTTTGTCTAGAATTCCTTGGACAAACTGGTTTA
>NZ_JBODQC010000290.1:0-257 GCF_050617655.1 Psychroserpens mesophilus
AGAGCTGCCAGCAACTGACTTTTCATACGCTTGATGGTTGCAGCCACCAGGTCACAGCTCACATCACTGACTGTCATGGAAGCTTCGGCGTAACTCGAATCTATCCCGACCCGTACTGTGACGGGAATGGATACCTTGCAGAGTTCACCCTCGGTAAATTGCTCTCTTAATTTTTCGATACCAAGCGGAAACTCCAGGGATTCAAAGGCGTCCACAGGGAGAAAATCTGTCCGGAATGTTTGTTGCATCCGGTCATT
>NZ_JBODQC010000291.1:0-257 GCF_050617655.1 Psychroserpens mesophilus
CGAACGTGGCGTGCAGGCGGCGATCATCCTCACCGCGCACCTGGGCGAAGGCCCGGGGTCGTTGTCGGAACAGGTGGAAACGGTAGCGCGCAAGCATGGCCTGCGCATCCTGGGCCCGCACTGCCTGGGTGTGATCGCACCGCATGCGCGGCACAATGCCAGCATCGCCGCGCACTTCCCGCAGGCGGGCGACCTCGCGCTGATCTCCGAATCTTCGGCGATTGCGGCGGCGCTGGTGGAATGGGGCGTGGCGCGCT
>NZ_JBODQC010000292.1:0-257 GCF_050617655.1 Psychroserpens mesophilus
GCAACTCCACGATGCGGACAACGTATTTGTGGTGGATGCCGGTCCTTTTGTTTTCCAGGCGGACAAGAATTGCACCTGGACCATCCTGGCTCTCTCCATGCGGGCTTCGGAGGACAGCGTAAATGTATTGAAACAACAAAATATCTGACCCTATGGACAGGAGAGAAAGTCTGAAATCCATCGTACTCGGGTCCCCGGCCGGGGGGCTCGTACTCAACGGGTGCAAACCCGGCGAGGAGCAGGAACTGGCCGAGGCC
>NZ_JBODQC010000293.1:0-257 GCF_050617655.1 Psychroserpens mesophilus
AACCGGGTTGGGCGACACACGCCCAAGGGGTTCAGGAGAACCGGCAACCGGGTCCAAGTTGTCGAGATCCGCGGAAAAACCTGGGGCGCATGGGATGGCATTGGAACCATTGGGTGATTTGAAGGCACTCTTGCACCCGGGGGTTATGACCTCCCACTGAATGCTGCCGCCATCGGTGTACACCTCAAAGGTATGAATCCCGGGTTCGAACAGGGAAGGGGCCTCCCCGACAATATATGCATTGCCTTTGAAGCGAT
>NZ_JBODQC010000294.1:0-256 GCF_050617655.1 Psychroserpens mesophilus
CTCGAGAATTTCAGTTGCTTGTCCAGGCGGACATGCAGGTAGGGTTTGTTGCGCTGGAATGTGCCCGAGACGATCTTCACAAATGCCAGGCGGTCCCGGTGTTTGGGGTCCATGTTGGCGTGGATTTTAAAGACAAACCCGGTCATTTCCTTTTCCGAGGGCTCTACCAGGCGTTCTTCCGCCTTTTTGGGACGTGGGGGCGGCGCGATCTCCACAAAGCAGTCCAGCAATTCCCGGACCCCGAAATTATTCAGGG
>NZ_JBODQC010000295.1:0-256 GCF_050617655.1 Psychroserpens mesophilus
GATGAGCGCTGCGTTCCCCCGGACGACCCGCAGAGCAATTTCAGGATGACCCGCGAGCACCTTTTCGACCCCTTACCCATCCCGGACAAGCACATCCACCGCATCCGGGGGGAAGCCAACCCGGAGTCCGAGGCCCAACGCTATGCCGACCTCCTGAAAAAGCAGCTCCCAGCGGAAAACGGTTTGCCTCGGTTTGACCTGGTAATACTCGGGATGGGGGATGACGGGCATACAGCTTCCGTGTTTCCCCACGAAG
>NZ_JBODQC010000296.1:0-256 GCF_050617655.1 Psychroserpens mesophilus
GTTTTAATTAAAAAATAACACGATCTTTCGTGGAAATTAATTTTTAAAGGCAATCAATCTGTAATGTTATTTTTGAAATGATTGCTTTCCAAATGTGTTTTATTTTCACAAGTCTACCTTATTTTGTGGTATATTTACGCCCAAAATTGTATTATGATAGATAATTATCATCATTTTGATGGATATTCATCATCATTATCATAACCGTCATATATGCTGTGTACATCTATAATTGGTAATTATAAGAGACTATACC
>NZ_JBODQC010000297.1:0-256 GCF_050617655.1 Psychroserpens mesophilus
GAGCAGTACATCCCTGCCTATGGAGGCTGGTGCGCCTATGCGATGGGGAAATCCGGGGACCGGGTTGCAGTAGATCCTGAAACCTACAAAATGGTGGATGGCCGTCTGTTGCTCTTTAACCGTACGCGGCTGAACAACCCCCTGAAGAAATGGAACCGGGACGAAGAACGGCTGCTCCGGCAGGCCGATGCGAATTGGAGCCAATTCTACCCGGATGGCCCATGAGGCGCAGCCCGATTTACTAAATGAAATGCCT
>NZ_JBODQC010000298.1:0-256 GCF_050617655.1 Psychroserpens mesophilus
TGATCAGTACGGTTTTGATCCCGTCCTCCCGGAGCGACCGGAGTGCCTGGGAACCGGAATAATCAAACTCACAGGCCTGGCCGATGATAATTGGGCCCGAACCGATAATCAACAGGGTTTCTAGATCTTTTCTTTTGGGCATGGGGAAGCGAACTTTTTGGAGTTAGTGGACAAAAAAAAGGTGCTACTTTCAAAAGTAACACCTTCAGATTTTATGATTGGGTACACCATTATTTTTTATGCCGTGGCTCAGAGG
>NZ_JBODQC010000299.1:0-256 GCF_050617655.1 Psychroserpens mesophilus
CATTACGGAGGACGCCGGGGTGTGGCATCCCCAGGAGGGGGTGTTCAACGGGCATTTCCGGCCTACGGAAGCCGATAAGATCAATCGGATCGGCCAGCTGCGCATGGGGGTCATCAAGGTCCTCGAGACGGATACCTATTCGCCGGATACCTCCCGGAAATACACGGTAGCTGACATGATAACCGGTTTCGGCGTAGCTGAAGCCGTCCGGCATTTTTACGACATACACGGCGAGAGCGTGGTCGGGAAACGGGCC
>NZ_JBODQC010000300.1:0-256 GCF_050617655.1 Psychroserpens mesophilus
CCGCTTCGGTCCGTTCGCCAAGCGTGGCAGCACCTATGCCTCGCTGAAGAAGGAAGACGACCCGTACACCATCGACCTGGCCCGCGCCGTGTTCCTGATCGAAGAGAAGGAAGAGGTCGCGCGCAACCGGATCATCAAGGAGTTCGAGGGCAGCGTCATCCAGGTGCTGAACGGCCGTTTCGGCCCGTACATCAGCGACGGCAAGATGAACGGCAAGATCCCCAAGGATCGCGAGCCGGCATCGCTGACCCTGGCC
>NZ_JBODQC010000301.1:0-256 GCF_050617655.1 Psychroserpens mesophilus
GCCGGTGGTGCCGTTCAGCAGCAGGTGCGGCAGCCGTGCCGGCATCCAGGTCGGTTCCTGCAGGGTGCCGTCGAAGTTCGGTGCCCAGTCGGGGGTGCCCTGGCCCAGTTCGCCCAGCAGCACTTCGGCAACCGGGGTCAGCTTGGATTCGGTGTAACGCATCGCCGCGAACGACTTCGGGTCGTCGCTGGAGCCGAAGTTGCCCTGGCCCTCGATCAGCGGGTAGCGGTACGAGAACGGCTGTGCCATCAGCACC
>NZ_JBODQC010000302.1:0-256 GCF_050617655.1 Psychroserpens mesophilus
ATACAGGGGATTCGACCCTTTTCGGGAAACCCGTCCTCCCTGGAAGCCTGGTTTCCCGGGGTCCCGTACGGGGAAGAACAGCTGAGCGATGCCCGCTACCCCGACTGTATCAATCTGATGGCCATCGGCATCCGCCTGGCAGATGCCGTCCACACGGTTTCGCCATCCTATATGGAAGACATCCAGAAGCCGAGTTCCCCGCCTGAGTTTATCGGGGGTGAAGGCCTAGAAGCCGACCTGGTCACCGCCAGGAAGG
>NZ_JBODQC010000303.1:0-255 GCF_050617655.1 Psychroserpens mesophilus
TAGCACATGCCATGCGCCGCAAAATTCCTTTCAGAAACAAGCACTTGCCAAGGCACCCAAACCGATAAGCAAATGCGTTAAGTTTCTTTCGCCATACCGGCGTTCGGCCCTGTAATGAAGGCATCCATCCCACCTCGTCCGGGCTGGCAGTCTTCGCAAACCGCATGCCGCGCTGCCTCCTGGAACCCACGCCAAGGAGTTTCCATGAGCCGATCGCTGAAGACTGTCATCGTCAATGGCAGCCTGAGCCGCCCC
>NZ_JBODQC010000304.1:0-255 GCF_050617655.1 Psychroserpens mesophilus
TCCAGATTGAGCTAAAATCTATTATGGCCTTTTTATTTTATTAAGAACATTTTATTTGCTTTAGGACTGTTTTCTCAATTGTTTATAGGTTTCTTAAAATTTGATAGTTTGCATCTTACTGTTCTGCTAGAGTTTGTAAAATTTGAGCAAATTAAAAATGTTACAGGGACCAAACTAAAATGGTTTTATCCTTTCGAAAAGCTCACCAAAGAGGCTAACGTGACCTCTTACGCCCTCCGTCCCCTGGGTGAGCAG
>NZ_JBODQC010000305.1:0-255 GCF_050617655.1 Psychroserpens mesophilus
GTTGCTGCCGGGCCGCGAATTTCCGATGGACGAGGACTCGCGCAACCGCTTCCGCGCGCGCTTCCGCGAAGAGTTCGAAGGCGATCCCTCGCGCGCCCTGCCCTACAAGGACATCGGCAACGGCATCCCCTTCGCCGGGGTCGAGTACTACCTGCCGCTGTTCTTCGACGAAACCGCGACGCTGTTCGACTACCTGGCGGAAGGCACCATCACCGTCACCGTCGGCGACATCGACGACGCCATGATGCGTTTCAG
>NZ_JBODQC010000306.1:0-255 GCF_050617655.1 Psychroserpens mesophilus
AGCGGCGAGCGAAATCGGAGAAGCCCAAACCAATGTTGTTTCGGCAATATTGGGGTTGTAGGACCGCGATATTCGATGTAAAACTGAACTGGAACGAGCTGGAAAGTTGGACCATAGGGGGTGATAGTCCCGTACAGGCAAGGTTTTATTATTGATAGCGGTATCCTGAGTAGCGCGGGGCACGTGAAACCCTGTGTGAATCTGGCGGGACCATCCGCCAAGGCTAAATACTCCTGGGGGACCGATAGTGAACTA
>NZ_JBODQC010000307.1:0-255 GCF_050617655.1 Psychroserpens mesophilus
AAAATTAAAGGTCAACGAAAAACGCAAGGTGTTTTCCAATGGGTTCTTTACTTGTGAAGTGGAGAACAGGTACGAAAGGTCTATTTGGGCCGATTTGAACTTAAATCCGGCACCCAAGGTGAAATATTTACGGGCCCCTTTTTCCGGACTTTCGTTAAAGTAACCACTGCGCAGCATAAAGGCCTCACGGAAACGGTACTCCGCACCCAATGCCCAAGTAACTTCCTTCAGCTCTTCACTGAATCCATCCGGAGC
>NZ_JBODQC010000308.1:0-255 GCF_050617655.1 Psychroserpens mesophilus
CAAGCGGCGCAAGGGCGGGTTGCGACCCGGGTTTTTCCAACCGCTGACCCAACTGGAAATCGTGTCGGGAACGGTGCGTCCCGGCAGGCTGGGCTACCTCCGGGAGGCGTTGATCGCCTACCCGTATGCCACAGTCCACAGCGACATCCGCAAAGGGGCCATAGCCCTTTTCCTTTCCGAAGTACTCTCCGAATGCATCCGGGAAGAGGAGACCAACCCGGAGCTCTTCAGCTATCTGGAACACACGCTCCAGTG
>NZ_JBODQC010000309.1:0-255 GCF_050617655.1 Psychroserpens mesophilus
CGGTGATGGTCGAGGTGCCGTAGGAATCGCTGACCGACTCGTAGTAGATCAGGCCCTTGGCGCCGTTAAGCTTGTCCTCGATGATACTGGTGACCGATTCGGCCACTTCCTTGGCCGACGTGCCGGGATAGGTCGCGGTGATGGTGATGGCCGGGGGCGCCACGTCGGGATACTGCGATACCGGCATGTTGGGGATGGCCAGCACCCCCGCCAGCAGGATGAACAGGGCGACTACCCAGGCGAAAATTGGTCGAT
>NZ_JBODQC010000310.1:0-255 GCF_050617655.1 Psychroserpens mesophilus
CTTGATACGGGAGTTCGATGCTTGGGCCATGATGTGTGCTCTTCGTAGAACGAGGCTCGATTGTATCGCTCGGACAACCGGCCTTGCCGCCACGCTTGAAAGCGCGCGGCGACCGCTGTCCGACCGGACGAAGCCCGCGGAGTCCCGCGGCCCTGGGCGGGGCCTGGGCCCCGGGATGTAAAAAAAAGCCCGCACGAGGCGGGCTTTTTTCGCAGCGATTAACGCTTGCTGAACTGCTTGCGACGGCGCGCCTTG
>NZ_JBODQC010000311.1:0-255 GCF_050617655.1 Psychroserpens mesophilus
TATCGGGGATACTCAGATAGATTCTGTAAAGCTGCGTTAGCAATTCCCGATCGGCGGGTTCAACTTGCAATCCGTCCATGAGTACCGCTTCTGATTTTCGCTACAAGCCCGTTTTGATTGCCTCAAGCCGACGGGCTTCAGCCCCCGACGATTCCTGTTCGATAATTCCCCGCAGCGCCTCGGCCTCATTGGCAGACACCTTTGACAGCTCCAGGTAAGCCTCAGTATTGTCCGGGGATCCCGCCAGGACAGCCC
>NZ_JBODQC010000312.1:0-255 GCF_050617655.1 Psychroserpens mesophilus
AATGCGTTCCGGGGGTACCATCACCCCCAGGTCCACAATCTCGTAATTGTTGCACGCGAGTACCACGCTGACGATGTTTTTACCGATATCGTGCACATCGCCTTTTACGGGTGCCATCAGGACCTTGCCGGCGGCCTGTTTGCTGCCGGGCTGGGCCGCCTTCGCCTCTTCGATGAACGGGGTGAGGTAGGCCACGGCTTTCTTCATCACCCGGGCCGACTTCACCACCTGGGGCAGGAACATTTTTCCGCTGCC
>NZ_JBODQC010000313.1:0-254 GCF_050617655.1 Psychroserpens mesophilus
TTTTTTATTCGTCTATTTCTATTTTATAGATGAACTCATGATGTGCTGCGCAGTTTCTTGACAAAAAAGAGCCTAAAAAGTCTAGCCTTTGCATCTTCGGCGGTCAATTACGCTTTTGAAGTCTAAAATAAAAAAAACTCGATGCGCTTAAACAGTATTTATTTTTTTATATGTTCATTTTTGATGGACCAAAAACGAACCAAAAAGTCCTTTACTGTAAAAGGAAATCACTGCGTGCCTCTCGCTTTAGTACA
>NZ_JBODQC010000314.1:0-254 GCF_050617655.1 Psychroserpens mesophilus
TTTCAACATTATCAATAAAAGCTGGTCCCACACCTTTGTTTCCAATTACAAACTTAAAATTGTTGTCGTACTCACTATACCATTGGTTTAAGTGAGGAAGTACGGATGCACTTTGCTGCATTTGTGTAAGTCTGTTTTCTTCCCTGGCCAAGTACGATTGGTATAGTAAAGCGATAAGTGAAATAACACTTATAAATAGAGCAGACGTGCTCATAATTTTATCAGTGGTCCAGTTGATTTTTTTTCTGGATTTT
>NZ_JBODQC010000315.1:0-254 GCF_050617655.1 Psychroserpens mesophilus
GGTGTTAATTATTTCCTTTTCAACGAAGGAATGAGTGCTTTGGAAGGGGCTGGCATTGCAAGAACGCAGATTTTGGATATTTTGGCCAACGGGCAATACAGTCCAGGGTGGTACAATATAGCGTCCAAGGGTACCATTGATAGTATGTTGGCTGCTTTCAATACACCAGCCGTTGGCGCATCCGGTGCCATTTACGGTATTTTGGTGGCTTTTGCTTTTATGTATTCAGAAGCCAAATTGATGCTGATATTTTT
>NZ_JBODQC010000316.1:0-254 GCF_050617655.1 Psychroserpens mesophilus
TACCTGTCCTAAGGTTGGTGCCTCTTTACTTTTTGAGCCATACGGCCAAATCATTGGGGGCAATGTGTACCTGTTTGGTGGCACCCTATTTGGCTTATATGCGCCAAGACAAGGTTTTTAACGATGGTGAGGGGGTTTCCTCCACCTATTTTGGAAAATTGATTTCGGGCTTTGCCGATAGTATCACGACCGTCGATCCCCATTTGCATCGCATAAGTTCTTTAGGCGAGGTATATGATATTCCGAATAGGGTT
>NZ_JBODQC010000317.1:0-254 GCF_050617655.1 Psychroserpens mesophilus
GGGGCAAGGATAATGGCTTTGTTGCAGGCTAAGATCGGTTCTTCTTGGTGGAGGAGGTGCCGCGGGATCTTGTCCAAATCGGTGTCCAGGCCCACACAGAGAAAGGACTGTTTCTCCCGGATGTGGCTGGTTAGCTGTTCTGTGGTCATCGTTGGAATTTGGTCGATTGGTCTTTACTCATCGGGGGGAGTTGGTCGGTTTGTCTGTGGGGGTTGCCGCCCTACAGGATTTCGGAGGCCTCCCGGAGCTTTTCG
>NZ_JBODQC010000318.1:0-254 GCF_050617655.1 Psychroserpens mesophilus
GAGTTTATTTTCTATTAAAAATTTGATGCTTTTGTTTAGCATTGATTTTGATAATTAAACAGTTAGACATTGGTATTAGAACAATACCGAATACAGTAAATTATCCGCATAGCGAAGCCATAGGATAACAACCTCTAAAAGTTTAAAAATCAAATTAAATAAGTCTCGTCAATCTTGAAGATTTGCCTGTCGACGAGTGGCGGTTTGTATGCTTCAAAAGAAGAAACATTTTTATCAATATTTTCATAAAGATT
>NZ_JBODQC010000319.1:0-254 GCF_050617655.1 Psychroserpens mesophilus
AAAAGTTTATCAGAAAGATTCAGCGTTTAGTAGAATCGCGTCAAACTATGTTTGATGAAGATAGACTAGATTGGGCAATGGCAGAGCATTTGGCTTATGGTTCATTGTTAGCAGAAGGCTTTAATGTTAGAATTTCTGGTCAAGATGTTGAGCGTGGTACCTTCTCGCACAGACATGCTGTTGTTAAAGTAGAGGATAGTGAGGAAGAAATTATCTTACTAAAAAATGTATCAGACAACCAAGGGCAATTCAAT
>NZ_JBODQC010000320.1:0-254 GCF_050617655.1 Psychroserpens mesophilus
GGCAGTCGTGTATGAGCTGCTCCATCGATGCCGTATCCAGATCGCTTCCCCACACCCCCCAGGTCATCGTCCCGGCAATGATGCGGCTCTCTTTATTCGTGTCTTTCATAGGCTGCTTAAAGTAAATAGAAAATCCCTTAAAACCATCATAAAACTAGGGGTTTCCGAACATTTTTAACCAATCGTTAACAGGCAGTCAGTAAATAAATTTTCAATTTGCGCAGTACAACTAAACTCGCTTATTGACAAACAAT
>NZ_JBODQC010000321.1:0-254 GCF_050617655.1 Psychroserpens mesophilus
GATGGCGCGGATATAACGCGGAGACCATGCCCCCGGGCTGGGTCATCGAGGACTCGGTGCTTACCTTTAAGACCGAGCTGGGCCTGGAGCAGGATTACGAGGGCGGGAAAGACATTCTATACGCCGCCGAGGAATTCGACAACTTTGAATTGTACCTGGAGTGGAAGCTGCCCGAGGGTGGCAATAGCGGGATTTTTTACCACGTAAAGGAAGGTTACGACGGCCCGCCCGTGGTGGCTCCGGAATACCAATTG
>NZ_JBODQC010000322.1:0-254 GCF_050617655.1 Psychroserpens mesophilus
GGTGTGCGACTGGGGATCGTAGGCGGAGATCTCCTTCAGGTCCTGAACCAGCGCCTCTTCCAGATACTTGGAAAAGGTGCCGCTCGCCGAATTAAGAGGCGTTCCACGCAAGGAGAGGTTGTTGACCGGAGCAGCAGGATCTGTCGGCTCCACCTTCAGAACATTGGCGGATCCCGGCTTGGCCGCCTTCAATTGCTCCAGCGCTGCGTAGTCCGCCCCGTAAGGCGGAGCTTTCAGTTGGGCACATCCCGTAG
>NZ_JBODQC010000323.1:0-254 GCF_050617655.1 Psychroserpens mesophilus
TAGAGGAGGTGCCAATGGTGCACGTATCCGTTTAGCTCCTCAAAAAGATTGGCAAGGAAACGAACCTGAACGTTTAAGTAATGTATTATCCGTTTTAGAGCCTATAGCTGCTGAGTTTGGTATTAGCGTTGCCGATACAATTGTTTTAGCTGGAAATGTAGGTATAGAAAAAGCGATTAAAAATGCAGGAATGAATGTATCTGTACCATTTTCACCAGGACGAGGAAACGCTTCTAGCGAAATGACAGATCCAG
>NZ_JBODQC010000324.1:0-254 GCF_050617655.1 Psychroserpens mesophilus
CTTTACGCGCGGCCATAAAAAGGAAGTTAAACGGAAGGAGGGGTATATCATCGTGACCTTCGGGTGGATCGTGATGTCCGTCTCCGGCGTGTTGCCGTACCTCTTTTCGGGGGCGATCCCGGATGTCACCAATGCGTTTTTCGAAACGATTTCGGGCTATACACCTACCGGGGCCTCCATCCTGGACGACATTGAACGCCTGCCCGAGGGCATCCTCTTCTGGCGAAGCCTGACGCATTGGATCGGGGGCATGG
>NZ_JBODQC010000325.1:0-254 GCF_050617655.1 Psychroserpens mesophilus
AGGCTTCCCGCGTAGGGGTCCCCTCCTGCAAGGCTGCCGGCCGGCCGACATCCGAGGCTTCCCGGATACCCTGTACCAGCGGGATATCCCCCAGGAATGGGATATCCAGGTCTTCGGCCAGGGTGCGGGCACCGTGGCGGCCAAATATATAATACTGGTTATCCGGAAGTTCTGCCGGTGTAAAATACGCCATATTTTCCACCAGTCCCAGTACGGGGACCCGGATGGCTTCCTGCCGGAACATGGCCACCCCC
>NZ_JBODQC010000326.1:0-253 GCF_050617655.1 Psychroserpens mesophilus
GGTGGCTCTGGCCGGCATCACGGCCGGCACGCTGTACCAGAAGCGGTTCTGTCCATCGTTTGATCTGCGCACGGGCTCGGTCATCCAGTACCTGCCTTGCCTGGTGGGGACGGGGGCGCTGGCCTTTGCCACCGAAACCATGCAGGTGCGCTGGAGCGGCGAGTTCCTGTTTGCGCTGGGCTGGCTGGTGCTGGTGCTGTCCGTGGGCGCGGTCAGCCTGCTCAACCTGCTGATACGCCGCGGTGGCGCCGTG
>NZ_JBODQC010000327.1:0-253 GCF_050617655.1 Psychroserpens mesophilus
GGAACACATCACCTCTGGCACAATGTTTTTTAGCGAGCTCTACATGTTGTTTATATTCTTCATCTGTGAGGTTAGATTGAATGTCACCTTTTTCATCAAAGTTATAAGAGGCATATTGCCTTGTTTGTATAATTTGATGTATCTCATTAATGTTGTTATCAGTATCAAAACAATGCGCAAAAATGTAAGCTTCGTTTTTAAAATGGTTAATGGCGATGATGTTTTGATATACCGCATAATAAATGTCTGGAAT
>NZ_JBODQC010000328.1:0-253 GCF_050617655.1 Psychroserpens mesophilus
TTCAAAACGAAATAAAGATTCTTTAGATATTGCAATAAGCTCACATTTTATAGGAACAATTAGCATGTATCTTGGTAATAATGTAGAATCTCAAAAGCACTTATTGGAGGCTGCTGAAATCTATAATGTGGTTGGTACGGCTAAGCAAAAAGCGAGAATCAATAATACATTGGCAGGCTTTTATCTTAATGTAGATCAACTCGAAAAAGGGAAGCAACAATAATTAAAAGCATTAAAACAGTTTGAAGTCTTG
>NZ_JBODQC010000329.1:0-253 GCF_050617655.1 Psychroserpens mesophilus
GGCCTCCCCCGGATTGGGTCCCACCAGGAAAGCAGCTACGTCCGGCCCCATGGCAGCTTCCAGCGCTTCCAGGTCGTTGTACGGGGTCGGGACGATACCCGGGGTAAACGGCCCGAAATGCTCGGTGGCCACCGGGTCATTGGATGCGGAAATAATCGTGATGGTCCGGCCGTGGAAGTTGTTCAGGCAGACGATGACCTTGCCCCCTCCATCCGGAATTCCCTTTTTCTCATATCCCCAATTCCTGCCCAGT
>NZ_JBODQC010000330.1:0-253 GCF_050617655.1 Psychroserpens mesophilus
ATAATCCGACAATCCTAGATACTAAGGCAATCGAACAAATTTTAAAGAATGAATAGTAGTAAACAGAACATCATCATATGACCCTAATTGTAATTAAGTGCAATTGTAAACATTTCATCATTGAATTTCATAGATTGAATTATTAATGGATAAGATGAAATATTCAGAATTAGGAAAGGATTTATTATTTGGTGAAGCCCCTAAAGAAGAAATAGTAAGAGGTCATTTTCTAGATTTTGTTCACCTAATAAGA
>NZ_JBODQC010000331.1:0-253 GCF_050617655.1 Psychroserpens mesophilus
AATCTGATAGCCATATGCGGCAGTCCCTCCGCGGTTTTCTCCCAGACGAAAATGCTGGCTGGCAACGGCTTACGGCACAACCTGGTAAGCAGCCTGGAGGAGGAAGCCTACCTGCGGAGGGCGCAGGCGGAGCTACGATTTGCGGAAAAGCGGGGTGCCCCCTGCCTGGGCTGCCTGGATCCGGATTACCCGGCCGGGTTGCGGGAATGTGCGGACAGCCCGCTGGTGCTCTATACCCGCGGCAGGATCAATT
>NZ_JBODQC010000332.1:0-253 GCF_050617655.1 Psychroserpens mesophilus
CCTGCCAAAAGAGCGGTTACGCCGGGCCCTGGAAGAACTGATTGCTTACTGAGGCGGGGTAACCGGCGGCACGCTTTCCCCTTTACGATTTTAGCGGGGACACAATTCTGCGGATCGGGCAAAGTTTCTACCGGGATTTCGCGCATCTTTCGATATAGGCAACGTCCGGAAACGGGCTTAGACCGTATATATTCGAACAAAACAATCATTTATGAAACGCATACTCCCAATGATACTCCTGGCGGCAATGGGG
>NZ_JBODQC010000333.1:0-253 GCF_050617655.1 Psychroserpens mesophilus
AGCCCATGCCTGAATGGTCGTTCGCGCTGCAGTATGCGATGGTGTTCTCGCTCGGCGCCACGCTGGCATGCTGGCGCCATCTCTGGATCTCCCGGCGGATGCTGGCCCCTGCCTTATTGCTGGCCGGCTGCGTGCTGCTGCATGCCAAAGGACCTCTGAACCTGGTGCTGCAAGCGCCTTTGCTGGCAATGGCCGTGCTCGCGGTGATGCTGGGCTCCGCCAGCACACCCCTGCTGCGACAAGCTGGTCGCTT
>NZ_JBODQC010000334.1:0-253 GCF_050617655.1 Psychroserpens mesophilus
GGACCCGGACCTGGCCAAAGAGACGTTTTCCGGAAAACTGGACCTGAAAGAAAATGTAGAAAGTGTTATCGGCATCATCTCGGATGCGACCGAAATCCATTTCCGAGAAACTGCTGTCGCCATCGTATTGACCAAAGACCCAACCCAAAAATGCGACGCCTAGGAAGAAAAGCACATAAAAAAAGCCGACAGGTGCGCCAACACCCGCCGGCCGAAGTTTTAATTATCGCCAGAATAACGACAACTAATACTA
>NZ_JBODQC010000335.1:0-253 GCF_050617655.1 Psychroserpens mesophilus
ATCAATACATTAACCGATTTATTTTCTTTTTTAATAGCTCTAAGAGCTGGAATGCCATTAAGTTCAGGCAAGTCAATTTCAGATATAATAACATCAACTTCATGACGTCTTACAAATTCACAAATTTCTATACCGCTACTTAGCTTACCTACAACTTTTAAGTGGGGTTTGCTGTTTAAGGACAATTCTAAGCCTGTTCTTACGATAGGGTGATTGTCAACAATCAAAATACGTATCATGACAATTGATTTTG
>NZ_JBODQC010000336.1:0-252 GCF_050617655.1 Psychroserpens mesophilus
CCATGGAACTCAAAAATTGGTGCCATCCAAGCGCTATCACGTTTTGCCAGGTAATCGTTTACCGTAACAAGGTGAACACCTTTACCAGCTAGGGCATTTAAGTATACAGGAAGTGTTGCTACTAAGGTTTTACCTTCACCAGTTTGCATCTCTGCAATTTTTCCTTGGTGCATTGCAATACCACCTATTAATTGCACATCATAGTGAATCATATCCCAAGTAATAGGCTTACCAGCCGCATCCCAAGAGTTT
>NZ_JBODQC010000337.1:0-252 GCF_050617655.1 Psychroserpens mesophilus
TAGTTACCTCTTAGATGTTTAAAAGAAATATAAGATAGTACTATAGCCAATCCTATATAACCTAAAATTCTTGAAACTTGATAAGGCACTTTATAATGTTTTTGCCCTAATACATAAGACATAATCATCATTATAAAATAAGCTACAAGCGTAGTCCATGCTGCGGCTACAAAACCATATTTAGGTAATAACATTATATTCAGTGCAATAGTAATAATAGCTCCTATAATTGAAATATACATTCCAAATCGT
>NZ_JBODQC010000338.1:0-252 GCF_050617655.1 Psychroserpens mesophilus
TGTTAGGGAGGCAATTGTTGGTGTGACAAAAGGATTAACTGATGTGTTTGAAAATGAAGTTGATGAATACCAAAAAAAGAAAAAAAGTATTTCTGAGTTTCGCCAAAGCTTATCTGAGTTTATAGCAAGTACGAATAAAGGGAAGCCATTAATATTCATTGTTGATGAACTTGACAGATGTAGACCTAATTATGCAGTTTCAATATTAGAGCAAATTAAGCACTTCTTTTCAGTTTCTAATATCGTTTTTAT
>NZ_JBODQC010000339.1:0-252 GCF_050617655.1 Psychroserpens mesophilus
CATTCAATAGAGCATTTAAAAAATGGACTGGCCAAACACCAAACGATTACAGAAAAACTTTATAAGCATGTTCTGTCCTTAAATGTCAAATCTATGGCGCACAAGGTCAATTAATAAGTAGTAAATCTTCAGAAGATTGTTGTTGAATTTTAAACACATGTTGTAACAATATGCTGTTTTATTCGTGTTTTTTATCTAAACATTAAAATTTCAACAATGAATAAAACTATTTTATGTATCGCCCTATTAATG
>NZ_JBODQC010000340.1:0-252 GCF_050617655.1 Psychroserpens mesophilus
GCCACAGCAACCAGGCCAACACGCCTGGACGGACACTACGCATGCGGATCCCGTTCCTGGCGCAAGGCGGTCGGCGCCATGCCGAAACGCTCGCGGAAAGCGGTGGAGAAATTGCCACGGTTGCCAAAGCCCACCGCCTGCGAAACCGCCTGGATGTCCAGGCCGGTCTCCCACAGCAGGCGGCGCGCCTCGCGCATGCGCTCCTCGCGCAGGAACTCGAACACGGTGGTGCCGGCGCAGCGCCGGAAGGCC
>NZ_JBODQC010000341.1:0-251 GCF_050617655.1 Psychroserpens mesophilus
TTACCTGGGCATCCCGTTTGCCCTGGGCATCCTCAGCCGTTGGCTCCTGGTCCGGGCAAAAGGCGTGGAATGGTACGAAAATAAATTTATCCCAACCATCTCCCCCCTGACGCTCATCGCGCTCTTGTTCACCATCGTGGTCATGTTCTCCCTGAAAGGGGAACTGATTGTCGAAATTCCCGGGGATGTGCTTTTGATTGCCGTTCCCCTGCTGATCTATTTTGCCCTGATGTTCCTGATCGGCTTCTTTG
>NZ_JBODQC010000342.1:0-251 GCF_050617655.1 Psychroserpens mesophilus
GGCGTGCCGGTCGACATTCACACGTTCAGCCGCTATTGGGTCACCGTCGGCCCCAGGGCATCACGCTAGGGCGCATCGACCGCCAGAAGCGCCCCGCGCAAGCCCTGGCCCCTGTTGCAATTTTTGTTGGCGCGGCATTGAGGAAATCGCCCGCTCGTCCGGAAGACATAGCAGTCGCAACACTTTCTTCCGTACTTTCTGGGATCGACCCGATGGCGAGCCGCCACCTTTCCTCTCCGTTCCGCATCACC
>NZ_JBODQC010000343.1:0-251 GCF_050617655.1 Psychroserpens mesophilus
AGGCGGTCCCGGAGGTGGACCACCCGCGAATCCTGGTGTCTGTGGCAGCCGAGGACGGTTTTGTCAAGATCATGGTGGCCGACAACGGCATAGGCATCGAAGCAGACAACCGCGACAAAGTATTCGAACCCAAATTCACTACCAAAAGCAGCGGGATGGGGCTCGGCCTGGGAATGGTCAAAACCATTGTGGAAACCTATGGCGGCAGGATTGAATTTACCTCTCAGAAGGGAAAAGGCACCGTCTTCACG
>NZ_JBODQC010000344.1:0-251 GCF_050617655.1 Psychroserpens mesophilus
CAGCAGCAGTACGTCGTTTTCCCCTGCGTTTTGCAGGTTCGCGTTGCTGCTGCGGGTGGTACCCGATATCAGGAAATTCCCGTCCGAGGTTAGCGCGATGGACTCCGCTGCATCAAAGGCCGGCCCGCCGTAACTCTGCTCCCAGAGCATATTCCCGGCCGGGTCCAGGCGGACCACCCAGACATCCGACTCCCCCCGGTTGGCAGAGATATCCCCATCCGTGCTGAAGCTTTGGCCCGCTACCAGGTAGC
>NZ_JBODQC010000345.1:0-251 GCF_050617655.1 Psychroserpens mesophilus
GGAAGCGTAAAGGCTGCGTGGCTTATCGGCAACCCCAGATCAACGACCTGATCGTCGCCCGGGGCAATGGCGGCAAGCACGTGGTCCGTCTCAAAGGCGGTGACCCGTTTGTATTCGGACGCGGGGCCGAGGAAATGGCCCATGCAGCTGCCCACGGGATGGAAGTCGCCGTGATTCCGGGGATTTCCTCCGGCCTGGCCGTTCCCGCCAGCCAGCACATCCCGGTTACCCTCCGCGGTATTGCCGAGAGT
>NZ_JBODQC010000346.1:0-251 GCF_050617655.1 Psychroserpens mesophilus
ATCTGCTACACCTTCTAATAACTTTAAAATTACATATGCAGATTCTTCACTAATTACCTCTTTTGTTTTAGGAATAAAGTCTTTTAAAACTGTTCCGTTTTTATCTTCTATTCTTGTAATAATCATTGGTTTTACTCGTAAACCTTTATTAGCAAATGTGCTGTAGGCCCTTGTCATTTCTAACAATGATAAATCTACTGCACCTAATGCTATAGAAGGGTTTGCTTGAATTTCAGTTTCGATTCCAGCAG
>NZ_JBODQC010000347.1:0-251 GCF_050617655.1 Psychroserpens mesophilus
GGTCCGGATTCTTGCGGATCAGGCCCACGATCTGCTTCATCTCGACCGGGCTGAAGGCGACCGACGGCGGGTTGCTGGGGTTGACCGTCACCGCCAGCTTGATCTTCGGATTCTCGAGCTTGGCGATTTCCGTGGCCGGATAGTGCCAGTCGTGGGTGCCATCGGCGCGCACGCTGCTGGCATTGATGGCGACGATCTTGAACTGGAAGCGCTCCAGGTGCGCGATCTCGATGTAGGGCGTGAAGGTCGGC
>NZ_JBODQC010000348.1:0-251 GCF_050617655.1 Psychroserpens mesophilus
AATGCATTCGAACCGATATTGGCGTGGGCAATCACATTGTCCATGTTTGTCTCGCTCTGATAGATGTTGATATGCCCGTCACATGGGCAAGCGTACGCCTGCTGCTGGCCGGGGTGAACCAGTTTATGAACCCGGTCCCGGAAGGCCATGTGGCGGCCCAACTGGGCCTGGGTGGCACGCTGTTGAGCCTGGCGGTGTTATTTTGCGGGATCTACCTGTGGAAATTCCGGAAATCTGTATTCCAATGACCA
>NZ_JBODQC010000349.1:0-251 GCF_050617655.1 Psychroserpens mesophilus
CCTTGATGACGCCGCGCAGATCGATCAGACCCGCGCCTGCCTCCAGGGCGGTGGCCGTGAGCCTGCCGGCCTGGTTGTAGCGCGCGGACAGATCGATGACGGAGCCCGCGACCTGCAGAATGTCCCCCTTTCGGCTCCCCAGCTCCCCATCGCCGCCCCAGCCATAGCGGGTCTGGCCCATCAGGGACACGGCACGGCCGGCCAGATCGAGGCGGGCGCCGCCGGCCAGCGTCAGGCCGTGCTCGGCCTGC
>NZ_JBODQC010000350.1:0-251 GCF_050617655.1 Psychroserpens mesophilus
TTCGGCATGGACAATCACGTAGAACCCGTTTGCATAGTCGCTTACATCTATGGGTTGAAACTGATAGCTAGTTACGTTGTTGAGCGGGTCGACTACCTGGGTATACTGGCCCCGTGCAACCGGTGGATCTCCTTTGTTATCTTCGGGGTATTTCTCTTCCCCAACATACAGGTGGGCCTGTGTCATGACATTCCCGGGTAACAGGTTGATGGTAACAGTAACAATATCGTTGGAATATGCCACGGTAACAT
>NZ_JBODQC010000351.1:0-250 GCF_050617655.1 Psychroserpens mesophilus
GTCCGGCAGTTGCAGATCGTCCCACGTAAACGCCGTCTCTTCGCGGAAGCCCACGATGATGATTCGTCCGCGGTGCTGGGGACCAAAGTGCTTGCCGTTGATGACCTTGGCCTGCACATGGTAGCCAAGCTCGTTCTTGAGCACGTCCATGATCGTTGAGAATGTGCGGCCCTTGTCGTGGCTCATCAGATTCTTCACGTTCTCCAGCAGGAAAGCGCGAGGACGCTTGGCATCGATGATGCGTGCCACG
>NZ_JBODQC010000352.1:0-250 GCF_050617655.1 Psychroserpens mesophilus
GGTGGCGACGCGGGTCGAGCGGGTGTGGCCGATGCGCGGCCGCTGAACGCCGCGCGGGCGGTCGTGGTCCAAGGGAATCCCCCAACTGACCCCCGCCAGGCTTTCAAGTACAAGTTCGCCATTAACGAATGCGTTTGCTGAATTGTGGTTTCTGTAGCACGTCAGGGATTTACCGTAGTTGCGCGAGGTCATCTGATACTGTTTTAACCCTATAATATTTTTTTCTGTATAACTTTAACTAGGCTCGCTT
>NZ_JBODQC010000353.1:0-250 GCF_050617655.1 Psychroserpens mesophilus
TATGCCGCCGAAACTTTCAAGCCCCTGTTTATCCTCAACCCGATCAACGAGACGCGCAACGACGATAAAGGCTATATCTACGGGAACTCCTTCCGGGTCTTCTACGACGATATCCGGACCCTGGGGGTATTCGGGGAACTGCAGTTCAGCGTGAACCGGAATTTCAGCCTGGGCCTGAATGCCTCGGTGTACGAATACGATACGGAAACCGACAACCCGGCCTGGAACCTGCCGAACCTGGATGGCAACC
>NZ_JBODQC010000354.1:0-250 GCF_050617655.1 Psychroserpens mesophilus
TGGTCTAACTGAGGAAGGTGCACCCGAAGTTTTAGCAAATGGAGGTTCTTGTATTGCAGGTCCAGATGGAGAATGGATAGTTGAACCAATTTTACATAAAGAAGGATTAATAATAGAAACTATAGATTTTAATAGAGTTTTAGAAGAACGTCAAAATTTTGATGCTGTTGGGCATTATTCTAGGCCAGATATAACCAAACTACATGTAAACAGAGAAAGACAAAGTACAGTTTCTTTTGACGAATGAAAT
>NZ_JBODQC010000355.1:0-250 GCF_050617655.1 Psychroserpens mesophilus
GAAGAATTGACCACCGATTCACTGGGAAATTTATACATCGGAGACTTTGGCAACAATGCCAACGAAAGAAACGATCTTGTCATTTATAAAGTGGATAGCCTTCAACTCACCAAAAAGGAACCCAACGCGAAGAAAATTGCTTTTGCCTATCCGGAACAAAAAGACTTTCCCCCTAAAACGGACAGTCTGTATTTTGACACCGAAGGAATGATCCATTGGCAAGGCCAACTCTACATTTTTACCAAAAACA
>NZ_JBODQC010000356.1:0-250 GCF_050617655.1 Psychroserpens mesophilus
ACCAATGGAGGCTACTTTATTTTCTGAATTTTTCTTTATTGCTTCAACTTCATTTAATTTATCCTCTGGCAATAAACCTCCCTTGGCATTTTCTATATTTAAATCCTTTGCCACTTGTTGAGTTATGGAATCTTTATCTCCTGAAAGCACCATTATTTTTTTAATCCCTACCCTATGTAAACTTGATATGGTTTCTTTAGCAACCTCCTTTAATTCGGGCGCAATTACCACATAACCTGCAAAAACATTA
>NZ_JBODQC010000357.1:0-250 GCF_050617655.1 Psychroserpens mesophilus
GCTTTTTTATTTTTTCGAACAGTTCTTTTTCTTTCTCCGGGGTGATGGTTTCCCCTTTTTTCTTCAGGGCGGCCGTCTCAATCTGCAACAACACCTTGGCGGCGCTGTTCCCGCTCATTACGGCGCGTTCGCCCCCCGGCCAGGAAACGATCAGGCGCGGGTCATAGGCCTTCCCGCACATGGCGTAATTCCCGGCCCCGTAGCTATTTCCGATAATGACGGTGAATTTGGGCACGACGGAATTACTCAC
>NZ_JBODQC010000358.1:0-249 GCF_050617655.1 Psychroserpens mesophilus
AGTCCTCTTGATTTGTTGCGTTAAGTTATTGAATAGAGTTGGTTTTCTACGTATTTTTGGTAACGGTTTTGTGTATGGCTAGTTGCGTTGGCTGGAACTAAGTTAGCAAAAGAAACCGAACCAGTAGGAAAATCCGCAGGATTTTCCGAGTACACACAGACTGAGCAATTGGTTATACACGTCTTAAGTTTGTCTTTTAATACATTTGGTAATAAATCAGAAAGAACAAAAGAGAGTATTAAGGTTAGT
>NZ_JBODQC010000359.1:0-249 GCF_050617655.1 Psychroserpens mesophilus
GCGACCTTGTTAAAATACACGTCGATGATCGGGCGGTACATGGGCTTGTTCAGCGCGGCGCTCATCAGGCAGATATCCACCCCGTCGTGGGTGGTCTCCGAGAGGTAGGAACTGTAAATTCCGTCGATAAATACGATTTTATACGTATCCACCTCGTGCAGGAAGTACTGCTTCACTTCCCGGTAGTCCAAGGTGCTGTCCTCCTTGGGAAACAGGCTGGAATCCACCTTTTGCAGCGGGCCCAGGGAG
>NZ_JBODQC010000360.1:0-249 GCF_050617655.1 Psychroserpens mesophilus
CTTCTTGATAACCTTCCGGTACCCGGGGCGATTGCCAAAGGACTCCTTATTGGCCATAAGCATATTCTTGAGCTCGAGGATCATTTCATTATTCCGGGCCAGGTCCATGGTGCTTCTGGCCAGTTCTTTTTGCTTCAGCTTGATCTCCCGGGACATTTTCTCCTTTTCCAACCGCGCGAGATGGACCGCCTGTTCCCGTTGCAGCTCCTGTTCGAGTTTTCTTCGCTTCCGATTGTACTTTCTCTGGTT
>NZ_JBODQC010000361.1:0-249 GCF_050617655.1 Psychroserpens mesophilus
CCGCCTTCTTGATGGTGATGAGCCCGTCGAAAACTTCGGGGATTTCCTGGTGGAAAAGCTGCTCGAGGTATTTAGGCGAGGTGCGCGACATGATGATCAACGGCTTGTTGCCCTTGAGCTCCACGCTTTCGATGATCCCGCGGACGTTGTCGCCCTTGCGGAAAAAATCGGAAGGGATCTGCTTTTCCTTGGGCATGATCAGTTCGTTGCCCTCATCGTCCAGCAGGATGATTGCCTTGTGGCGGATAT
>NZ_JBODQC010000362.1:0-249 GCF_050617655.1 Psychroserpens mesophilus
GCCATCGGCAACTGCAGCCCGGTCTTGATTCGTTCCAGAGCGATCGAGGTGGTGTAGCGCCGGATGTTGTCGTCTCCGGAGAACAGCCGCGCCGCCAGCGCCTGGTACTCCTGCATATCGGCAGCCGTGACGATCAATGAATAGCCGGCTTCCCCGGTCACGTAGTAGCACTGCTGCACGGCGGGCTCGCGCGCCACGCGCGCGCGAAAGGCCAGGGACAGGTCCGGGCGCTCGTTGGCAGGCAGCCCG
>NZ_JBODQC010000363.1:0-249 GCF_050617655.1 Psychroserpens mesophilus
AATGAAATACCAGGTACCATGAAAAATTTCATCGTACTCGCCTTCCTGTTGCTGTTTACTGCGGCGGGATACGCCCAGACTACGGTCAACCTGGCCGACCAGTGCAACTGCGAGGTCCTGAGCGGCACCGACGTCAGTGCCCCGGGGATGACCACCCCGTCCGGCGCGGATACAGGCGATATTTACGTCAATACGAATACCGGAACCATTTATTTCTGGGACGGGGACTCCTGGGAGCACACCTCCACG
>NZ_JBODQC010000364.1:0-249 GCF_050617655.1 Psychroserpens mesophilus
CGTGCAGGAGTACTTCAACTCCACCCACGGTGCCCGTAAGGGTCTGGCCGATACCGCGCTGAAGACCGCGAACTCGGGTTACCTGACCCGTCGTCTGGTCGACGTGGCGCAGGACGGGGTGATCACCGGGGTGGATTGCGGTACCACCGAAGGCCTGATCATGACCCCGATCGTGGAAGGCGGCGACGTGGTCGAGCCGCTGAAGGACCGCGTGCTGGGCCGCGTGGTTGCCGAGGACGTGTTCCTGCC
>NZ_JBODQC010000365.1:0-248 GCF_050617655.1 Psychroserpens mesophilus
ATCGTCGTTGTCCGCCCCGTAGACCGAACCGTATTCCAGCATGTACAGCATGCCGTCCTTCCCGAACACCGCATCGATCGGGCGCCTGAAATCCCCGTTTTCCGTCA
The DNA here is from genome assembly GCF_050617655.1 of Psychroserpens mesophilus. Lineage (GTDB taxonomy): Bacteria > Bacteroidota > Bacteroidia > Flavobacteriales > Flavobacteriaceae > Psychroserpens > Psychroserpens mesophilus_A. Next base: position 108 of record NZ_JBODQC010000365.1, read on the forward strand.
TAAATGGTTCAGCCCGCAGGTAATTTTCTTCCGCATCGAACCGCAACGCCTTTACCCAGTTACGCATCCACTCAAACACGAACAACGTACCGTCGTAATACTCCGGAAACCGGTTGGGGGCCTCGGAATCCGGGTCGTATT
>NZ_JBODQC010000366.1:0-248 GCF_050617655.1 Psychroserpens mesophilus
GGTGGGAATGCCGGCCGGGCCTGCCAGGTAGAAGTGCCTGACGGCCTCGTCCTGGGTGGTGGCGATGTCCCACTGCGCCAGGCCTTCGCCCAGGGTCTTGGCGTGCACGGTGGGCACGTCGGTGTGCAGCTTGCCGGCGCGGGCCAGCTCGCCGAGGATGGCGAAGATGCCGCCGGCGCGGTGCACATCCTCGATATGGTATTTCTGCGTGTTGGGCGCCACCTTGCACAGCTGGGGCACGGAGCGCG
>NZ_JBODQC010000367.1:0-248 GCF_050617655.1 Psychroserpens mesophilus
TTGACCCCCTGGGAGTCGACGGGCTAGCAAATTTAAACCAAGTCAAGAAAAATCTTAACCATTGATCGAGTAGAATGGGGAGGAGCATTTTGAGCCATTGATTTGGATGACCAAATGAGAGGAGCATCACCACCGTTTGATCGAGTGAATTCCTGAAGTTCATTTTGGTCTGTTTGATCGAGTAAACAAGAATGAGGAGCTCTCCACCGTTGGATCGAATTTTGCGCAACTCAAGAAGATGCTCGATT
>NZ_JBODQC010000368.1:0-248 GCF_050617655.1 Psychroserpens mesophilus
AGATTGCCGATTACCTGTTCCAAATTACAGCCGGGCAGTATATGAATATCAGCATGGCCACCCGGAATGGCGCCAACTACTTCAATATCATGGAGCCCCGGGAAGAATATGAGGCTGTGTTTGTCGGTTCCACTTCCGGTAACCTGTTCGAAGGAGTCGCGGATAAATCCGGGGAGTACCGCATCCGTGTCTACCTGATGCGGAGTGCTGCAAGAAGGGACGAAACAGTCTGGTACCGTCTGGAGGTG
>NZ_JBODQC010000369.1:0-248 GCF_050617655.1 Psychroserpens mesophilus
TTTGCGCAGGTCTGTGCCCGCATCCTTGAGGAATTGCCGGTAGCCCCGGCCCGAGAACTCGTACAACGTCCCGCTGTCCGGGTGGTAGAGTTCAATCGTTCCGTCATCAATAACGTATAATTCAAAATAGTCATTGCCCATAAATTCATAATCCAGTGTTAAAGTTTTCAGGCTGGGGTCGCCGGGCACATTGTACACGGTATACCGTCCCTGGTAATCCCATACTAGCGCCTGGATGGGCGTGCCCG
>NZ_JBODQC010000370.1:0-248 GCF_050617655.1 Psychroserpens mesophilus
TATCTGAACGCCTCCCCGGGGGCAGGGCTGAGGTCCCAGTTATTGAGCAGGTATTCTATAAACTGACTGTTCCCCAATTCGGGTTGATAGTCGATGGGGTCGCCTCCTGAAGAAACGCCCCACCCCCCCAGTTCATGCGTCAACACGTGGTCGATGGTTATGTCGAGCTCGTCGGCCGTCAATTGGGCTGTCCCGAAATCCTCACCCCGGAGTCCCCTGGAGCCGAATACTTTCTCTTCGGGGTGGAG
>NZ_JBODQC010000371.1:0-248 GCF_050617655.1 Psychroserpens mesophilus
CCGCGCGCTGGGCGCGACGCTTGGCGAGATACAGCTTGTCCGCGAGCAGGATCAGGCCCGAGGCCAGGGTCAGCACGACCAGGAGGATCTCAAACAGTTTCATTCAGGGTCCTTTGCAACGTCACCAGACGACCGGCCCCGCGGGGCCGGTGCGGGCTTACTTGTTGTCCATCTGCAGGACGGCCAGGAACGCTTCCTGCGGAATCTCCACGCGTCCGACCTGCTTCATGCGCTTCTTGCCTTCCTTC
>NZ_JBODQC010000372.1:0-248 GCF_050617655.1 Psychroserpens mesophilus
AGGTCAATTCCCTGGCAGTCACCAAGCTCGACGGCACGGCCAAAGGGGGCGTGGTAATCGGCATTTCGGATCAGTTTGGGATTCCGGTGAAATATATCGGTGTCGGGGAAGGGGTTGAGGACCTGCAGGTATTCAACAAATACGAATTCGTGGATTCTTTCTTTAAACGACAGTCTTGATGCTCCTGCTCTGGATCGGACTGATGTTGATGCTGACTGGCGCGTATGCCCAGTTACGTCACCCAAAGG
>NZ_JBODQC010000373.1:0-248 GCF_050617655.1 Psychroserpens mesophilus
AGTTCATCCCCGCCGACACCGCCGGGCGCTACGAGACCCTGCAATGGGTGATGTTCCAGATGGGCGGCATCGGCCCGATGTTCGGCCAGCTGGGCTTTTTCCATAAGTTCGCCGGCAAGGACTACGAGGACAAGCGCCCGCGCGACCGCTACGTGGCCGAACCCACGCGCCTGCTGGGCGTGCTGGACAGGCGCCTGGAAGGCCGCGACTGGGTCATGGGCGACCAGTACACTATCGCCGACATCGCC
>NZ_JBODQC010000374.1:0-248 GCF_050617655.1 Psychroserpens mesophilus
GCCACAACGGGGGAGGTTGGAAAGCCTGGCGCGGAGCTGGCGTCGCAGTCGGCGCCGTTGTGGTCCGGCACGGGGCATCGGCTAGGGTGGTGCCTTTGAGGGAGCGGTGTGCGATGACCGGAGCGATCACAAGAGAGGCTCAGGATTTGCCCAGGCTGGTGGTCCTGCCCGGCCTGGCCGGTACTGGCCTGTTGCTGGCGGATTTTGTGAGGGCCATCTCTGCGTTCTTCAGGGCGCAGGTCATCGCC
>NZ_JBODQC010000375.1:0-248 GCF_050617655.1 Psychroserpens mesophilus
GGTCAGCAGCGCCGAGGCGTCGATGGCCGTGGCCATGTCGCCCAGCGCGGCCTGCGTCAGGTGCAGGGCGGCCAGGGTCTGGCCGAACATGCGGCGGGACTTGGCGCGCGCCAGTCCTTCGTCCAGCGCGCGGCGGGCAAAGCCCAGCGCGGCGGCGGCCACCGAGGCGCGGAAGATGTCCAGCGTCATCATGGCCAGCTTGAAGCCCTGCCCCGCTTCGCCCAGCCGCTGCGACACCGGGATGCGGC
>NZ_JBODQC010000376.1:0-248 GCF_050617655.1 Psychroserpens mesophilus
GCCTGCAAATCGCCCCACGGCAATCGCGTGTTCAAGACTTTGAGCCGCGGCGTTGAACCTCGTGTGTGGAACGATTAGGGATTGAAATGCCTTAGCGATTTCGGTCGCCTTTCTTGAGTAAGTCATGTCTCACTCCCACCCGTCACGGGCGCTAGGGTCAAAGACTACAAAGGTAGGTATGTCGTCGTCCACTAGCACCAAAGGATCCGACACGTTAGACTTTTGACTCTCAGGGCACAGGGCGCGAG
>NZ_JBODQC010000377.1:0-247 GCF_050617655.1 Psychroserpens mesophilus
GTTAAAATGTTTCCGGTGGGTCTCGGGATGAAAATGCTGATCGCGGCGAGCCTGATGACCACCTTCCTGTTTTTGTTGCTCCTCGGGCTGCTGGCAAGGCTTCCCAACAAAGCGCGCCTCGGCGGGTTGGGCCTCCTGTTGTTTGCCGGGTTCCTGGCAGGGGCGCATTTCTCCAGCCGGTATACCCCCGAAAACCCTAAGCCCACCAGTTTGCTGTACGTGGGCCAAACCGATACGCAACAGGCCT
>NZ_JBODQC010000378.1:0-247 GCF_050617655.1 Psychroserpens mesophilus
CGCAGCCCCCAGGCTTTCGATCAGGCGGTGGCGGAGGCGGGCAACTGTTCGTCCAAGACTACCCGCGCCCCGGGGGTTCGCCGGGAGTACACGGCTCCCGGCATCCGGCCGGAACCGCCCGTGGATTCCGCGGGTCCGCAAATAGGCGGCAAAGTCAAATTGGTGCGGGTTGGGGGCCGGAGGTACAGCTTCCGGGTTCCCATAGGCCAGCAGGGTGGGCGCGGGTTCCCACTTCGCGTGGGTGGGG
>NZ_JBODQC010000379.1:0-247 GCF_050617655.1 Psychroserpens mesophilus
TTTCCTAAAGAAACCAAAGGCGTTTATGTTATAGATTCTGAAAGTTCTAGAATTAAAGCCTTAAAATGGATAAAATTAGAAGATGTTTGGGGAATAGGTAGACAACTAAAAAATCGTTTACAAGCTAAAGGTTGTAAAACAGCTTACGACTTCACACAGCTAGATGACGAATGGGTGCGACGAACGTTTTCTATTACAGAGTGGAAGCTTAAAAAAGATTTAGAGGGTATTTCTAAAATAGAATTAG
>NZ_JBODQC010000380.1:0-247 GCF_050617655.1 Psychroserpens mesophilus
GAGGAGGATGCCCGCCATTTCCACGGGGTATGCCGGTTAGCCTGCGATGCCCACGACCCGGAATTTTACCCGGAATACAAGGAGAAGTGCGACCGGTATTTCTGGAATGCCCACCGGGGGGAGTCCCGCGGGGTGGGCGGCCTGTTTTTCGACTACCCGAAACCAGGCCCCGACCGGTCCGCATCCGACTGGTACGCCTTTGTGACCCGGGTGGGGGATTCCTTCCTGGACGCCTACCCACCGCTCG
>NZ_JBODQC010000381.1:0-247 GCF_050617655.1 Psychroserpens mesophilus
GGTGGGCGCAAGCCAACATCCTGAACGCCAAGAAGCCGGAAGAAATCGGCATGCGAACCGAGGCCCAGAAGGCGATGGATAACGATGCGCCCCTGGATTACGGATACGTGGACGACCGCGATATCCTGTGGTCCAAGACCGTATGGGAAGCCATCGACCTGGACGAGCGGGTGAATTTCCCGCTGTACTACCCGACGGACACCGTGGATATCGGCTCGGACCGCCGCTCCCTTTACGATGTTCTGAT
>NZ_JBODQC010000382.1:0-247 GCF_050617655.1 Psychroserpens mesophilus
TCCACTTTATCGAATTGATGGAGACGGTTCAGTCCACGGACATGGGCCCCGTAGCTTCCGGCTTCTCTTCTAAAACAGGGTGTGTACCCGGTATATTTGATTGGAAAATCGCTTTCCGCCAAAATATCGTCCCGGTGCAAATTGGTCACGGGAACTTCAGCAGTCGGGATCAGGTAAAGATCATCTGCAGTCACATGGTACATTTGACCTTCCTTGTCCGGCAATTGTCCTGTGCCGTAACCTGAGG
>NZ_JBODQC010000383.1:0-247 GCF_050617655.1 Psychroserpens mesophilus
TGCTGCGCTGTACAATTGGTTCGGCCGGCTTCCGCTCTACACGTCTTCGACGGACGACCCGCTGCAACCCCGGGCTACCGATGAGGAAACCCGGGCCTTCATCGAACAGGAACTCGAGGCAGCAGCTGCGAACCTGCCGGATCAGGCCACCGAATTCGGACGGGCCTCCAGGGGGACCGCACTGGCCGTACTGACCAAGTACTATCTCAATACCCGGCAGTGGCAGAAAGCGGCAAACGCCGCCCAG
>NZ_JBODQC010000384.1:0-247 GCF_050617655.1 Psychroserpens mesophilus
TTATTATTATATTCCAGAAACACCGCAAGGACGTGTCCAACTTCGACAAGCAGTTCACCCAGGAGAAGACCGAGCTGTCGCCCACCGACAAGCTGTTCATGATGAATCTCGACCAGACCGAGTTCATGGGCTTCTCCTTCCTGAACCCCGAGTACGTGCAACACGTCTGAACGGCGCAGGTAAGGATATATATGGTTTTATTATGATATAAATCGCACCAGATAAGTTGAACCTAAACCACAGGCAG
>NZ_JBODQC010000385.1:0-247 GCF_050617655.1 Psychroserpens mesophilus
GCTCACATCCCTGTTCACAAGGACTGAAGAAGACTCCCTTTTCATAAATGGGCCGAAGATCCATTCCTTTCTTGGCGTCCCCTAATTGCTCGTTCCGTAGTCGTAGCTCGAAGGCGGAGTTAAAGGCCGTAAGCCTGTAATCGCTATCCATGGCCCATACCACATCGTCTCTATCCTCAACAATTTCAATTTTGTTATGAATAAGTATCTGCTTCTCTTTCAAAATCCAAGGTTTAAGAGAGGGTTG
>NZ_JBODQC010000386.1:0-247 GCF_050617655.1 Psychroserpens mesophilus
GGTCGATCTCAATACTGAGGACGCTCAACTGATTCAAAATGCAAGTTGGAAAGTAGTAAATGCTATGCAAAAAGCAGATGATTACCTCAATTTCGAAAAGCCCGATCCAACCTATACAATTCCTGTACTTGCCAAGGGCGAAAAAATTGAGCTTGCCAATATTACCGGTAGATGGTTTGGCACTAGCACATATGGCTCTGACTATCTAGGCCAAATCATGAAAATTGAAAACATGGATGGGAAACCT
>NZ_JBODQC010000387.1:0-247 GCF_050617655.1 Psychroserpens mesophilus
GAACGCCCTGTTTTTCTACGACCATTCCTTCTCCGAATTCGCCGTGTCCACCGCCTTTCCCCAAACCACCATCAACACCGGCTTCACCCTCCGTTACAACTTCGGGAACTAGCCCCCGGGCAGGCCCGGCCGGAATTTCCCGGGTCGTTTGGTTTCTACGCCCGGAAAAAGTTACATTTGCTGACTTGTAAATGTAAACCGATGAATATACCGTCCGAATTGAAATATACCAAGGACCACGAGTGGG
>NZ_JBODQC010000388.1:0-247 GCF_050617655.1 Psychroserpens mesophilus
TCACGCGCGACAGCGGCGCCACCGAAGACGCGCTGCGCCTGAGCGTCGAGGAATTCGCGCGCCGCGCCGCGCTCGGCTGCTTCGCGCTGCGCTGGGCCAGCCATGGCCTGCATTACGGCATCGGCATCGAGGTCGACACCTGGCTGGACTGCGGCGCGCCCGTCATCATCAACGGTTCGCGCGCGCACCTGGCCGAGGCCCACCGGCGCTATCCGGCGCTGACCGCGGTCGAGATCACGGTCGACCC
>NZ_JBODQC010000389.1:0-247 GCF_050617655.1 Psychroserpens mesophilus
GCATCTATCCCGGAGGCATGAAGGTCGCCGCCGGTTATTACGAAAAAGGACTGGGCAAATCCTTGGGTTTTTTGGTCGGTGCCTTGGTAGTGGGTACCGCATTCCCCCATTTATTGAAAAACATGACCCATGCGGTTCCTTGGAATAGGGTCTTGATAGCCACCTCAGGTTTAGCCTTTTTGGGAGGGTTGCTCATGGTGGGTTTGGTTCCGGACGGCCCTTTCCGTAAACCAAGCCAAAAACTGCA
>NZ_JBODQC010000390.1:0-247 GCF_050617655.1 Psychroserpens mesophilus
CCCACCGGCTCGGGCGCCACGCGCACGCTGGACGACTGGCTGGGCCGCCACGGCCTGGCCCTGGAGCGGCGCCTTTCCTGCAACAGCTGGGGCGCCGTGGTGGGCATGGTGGGGGGCGGCCTGGGCTTCACCTACATGCCCGAGCAAGGGGCCCTGGCCCTGCAGCAACGCGCCCGCCTGCGCGTGCTGGACGGCAGCGCCGAGGCCGCAAAGCACAGCGCGCTGGCCCCGCTGACCTACACCGTGC
>NZ_JBODQC010000391.1:0-246 GCF_050617655.1 Psychroserpens mesophilus
TCCAATAGACGAAGAAGAGATTCAATTAGAAGTAAATACTTATAGAAATACCAACTACACGATAGTAGCAGAAGGTATCTCTATGCAATGTGCAACAGCATTCTTATATGATAACTATCTAGGTATATCTATCGAAATTCCGCAAAGCGGAACAGTCAATTACGATTATTCCATTATTTCTGGTGTGTCTGCTTCTATTGCAAATAATCGATTTAAAATAATATTTGCTGCTGATGCTTCCCAACT
>NZ_JBODQC010000392.1:0-246 GCF_050617655.1 Psychroserpens mesophilus
GCCGGGATCCCCGATTACCCCTGGTGGTTCGGGGTGGACAGCGAATACGCCCTGAGGGGGTATATGGCAGTCGGCCAGCAAGAAGTGGTCTTCCAGACCATCCGCCTGATCGACAGCGTATCCCGGGCCGTGAACGGCAACGGCCGCATCATCCACGAGATGTCCACCAACGGGGCTGTGTTCAACCCGGGAAACATCAATGAAACGCCCCAGATCGCCTCCCTGAACTGGCATATTTACCGCAGG
>NZ_JBODQC010000393.1:0-246 GCF_050617655.1 Psychroserpens mesophilus
TTGTCGGCCCCCAGGCAAATAATGGCCTTGACCTTTTCACGGACCAGGGGCATCAGCGGTTTGTAGTCGTTGCCCTTATCGACGCCGCCAACAATCCACACCGTCGGGGCCGTCATGCTGTCCAGGGCGTAAAACGTGGCATTTACGTTGGTGGCCTTGGAGTCATTGATATACTGGACGTGATGAATCTTGAGTACCCGTTCCAACCGGTGGGGCGCCCCCTGGAAATTGGCGACGCTCTCCCGG
>NZ_JBODQC010000394.1:0-246 GCF_050617655.1 Psychroserpens mesophilus
GGATTTACGGCAAGGGCATTGAACAATCCCAGGATTAAGATTACATATATAACGACAGGTACTCCGGATTATATATCATCTTGGACCGTTACCAACGAAGATGGTACCAAATATATCTTCTCCAGCAAGGAGTTTACCTTTCGTCAAAATTTGGACGCCGATTCTGGTGAGGAGTTGATGGGAGATGCAAATACCACTTATGTTTCTGATTGGTTGCTCACTCAGATTGTATCCAAAAACGGAAAG
>NZ_JBODQC010000395.1:0-246 GCF_050617655.1 Psychroserpens mesophilus
CGACGCCCTTCTCAATCTCCTTTGTGGGCTGGGCGGTTTCAATGATGAATACGTCCCCCCAAACCCGGGCCAGGTTAAAGTGGAGCCAGCCGCGCAACACCTTGGTTTCGGCTACGTACTGGTCCGCCAGGTCGTAGTCGGACGGGTCCGCGAATTCGCGGTACTGGAGGATCTGATCCATGGCATTGTTCATGTTGACGATATCCCGGTAATGGATTTGCCACAGGGAATTGTACATCCAATAAT
>NZ_JBODQC010000396.1:0-246 GCF_050617655.1 Psychroserpens mesophilus
TGCTCGGTGCGCAGCTGGGTTATGAGACCGGGCCGTGGAGCGCGCGGGTGTTCGTGCAGAACCTGACCAACAAGCGCCGCATCAACGGCCTGATTTTCGACAACCTGGCCTTCGGCCGCGACGGCAACTACTACGGCCCGGTGGACAGCCCACGCATCTTCGGCGCGGAAGTGGGGTACCGCTTCTGAGGAGGCGGGGTGCGCGCCGGCCAGCGGCCGGCGCTACCGGTGGTGGTGCGGCGCAGAC
>NZ_JBODQC010000397.1:0-246 GCF_050617655.1 Psychroserpens mesophilus
AAAGTTGCCGTGCAGGAGCAGGGCAAGCCCGAACATAAAGAAATTCAGCATGTCCGGGGTCAGGTTTAGTTGCCTGAGCTGCGGCAGGTATTGCAGCAGGAATGCAGCCAAAACGAGTGCCGCAAATAAACGACTCAGCCACGGGGATCGGTCTGCCCGGTCCCCGTCCTGTTGTGGGTCCGACTCGGTTTCCGCTTCGGGTACGCTCTGAGGCAGTTCCACAGGGCCTGTCCGGGTGGTGCGTCC
>NZ_JBODQC010000398.1:0-246 GCF_050617655.1 Psychroserpens mesophilus
AATGTCAAAAGCTGCAGCGGATACCGCATCAACTGATAGGATCGGTCATAGATGCCCAGCAGTGGCGCCCCTAGGTACTTGCCGGCAAGCACGTTGTCGAGATTGCGCGAGAAGAAGTTAAGCACATTGAACGCGAGCTGGTAGCCAGACACTTTGAGCAAGGGGGCCACAGCAGAGAAGTGCACCCCAGGTCTTGGGCGTCCAAAATCGGTTCTTCTGGAAAAGTGGTAGGCGAACATGAAATTC
>NZ_JBODQC010000399.1:0-246 GCF_050617655.1 Psychroserpens mesophilus
AAATGCAAAAAATTGCTGACAAAGCATTAGAGAAATTTGATATTAAAAAAATTGCCATTCATCATGCAGAGGGTATGTTACAAATAGGTGATATACCAGTGATTATTACTGTATCTGCAAAGCATAGAAAAGCAGCTTTTTTGGCATGTGAATTTGCTATAGATACTTTAAAAGAAACTGTACCAATTTGGAAAAAAGAATATTTTTCTGATGGTGAAGTTTGGGTAAATGCACATCCTTAGTTGT
>NZ_JBODQC010000400.1:0-246 GCF_050617655.1 Psychroserpens mesophilus
CACCGGACTCCCTGGATTACGACGCGGTAACCACCTGGTTCCGCGCTGCTCCCGTCGACCGCTTCCCCCGGAACGGCGGGGCATGCGTCAAATACGGGGACAAACAGATCGCCGTATTCAACTCCGCCCGGAAAGGCCGCTGGTATGCCTGCCAGACCCTCTGCCCCCATAAAATGGAAATGGTCCTCTCCCGCGGGATGATCGGCGAGGATGCTGGGCACGACAAGGTGGCCTGCCCGCTCCATA
>NZ_JBODQC010000401.1:0-246 GCF_050617655.1 Psychroserpens mesophilus
TGCCTCCCTTGCCGCCCACGTTTTCATACTCCACGCGCTCGGCCGCGCCGCTGGCCACCAGGGCCGCGCCCAGCGCGCGGCCGGTCTGGTCCCAGCCGCCGCCGGCATTGGCCGGAATGACGATGCGCAGGCTGGTCGCCACGCGCTGGGCGCTGCCGGCCGCCCGTGGCGCATGGGCTGCAGGTGCTGCCGCTGGCGGTGCGGCATGGGCCAGAGGAGAGCACAGCATGGCCAGGGCAGCGCCCT
>NZ_JBODQC010000402.1:0-246 GCF_050617655.1 Psychroserpens mesophilus
GGACAAATTCCAGCATATCCTGGTTCGTCACGAGCAAGCCGCCGTGCACGCGGCCGATGCCTACTCGCGCTCGTCGCAGAAGGTCGGCGTCTGCATCGTGGCCAGCGGGCCGGGCGTGGCCAATGCCGGCACCGGCATCGCCACCGCCTACATGGACTCCATCCCCATGGTCATCATCAGCGGGCAGGTGCCCACTGCGGCCATTGGCGAGGACGCCTTCCAGGAATGCGACACCGTCGGCATCAC
>NZ_JBODQC010000403.1:0-245 GCF_050617655.1 Psychroserpens mesophilus
TACTGAAAGAATCTAAAGAAAATGATGAAAAAGTTTCTGCTATTGCACAAGAAATAGAAACTTCTTTTCATGATTTAAGTACTGAGGGATTCAATAAATATTTTGACACTGAGTCGTTCAAACAAAAACTAGTTAACGGTATTGATGTTGATTCTAATAAATCTTATGTTAAAGGGTTTTTAAATGGTGTTGGAAAAGCAGGAGATAAATTAGCATTAAAAGTGCTAAATGAAATTGAAAATGGT
>NZ_JBODQC010000404.1:0-245 GCF_050617655.1 Psychroserpens mesophilus
TGTTCCTGCCTCAATGGCTACATTTGAAGTTCACCCAAAATGAACCACAATGAAAAAAGTAGTAATTCTATTGTTTGTAGGCCTACTGACTTGGAGTGTTTCCGCACAGGAAAAAACTGCAAAGATCGAATTCAAGACAGAAACGGTCGACTACGGTGAGATTGACAAGGGAAGCGACGGCCTCCGCGTATTTGAATTTACGAATACCGGCAATGCACCCCTGGTCATCAGCAAGGTGAGTTCCA
>NZ_JBODQC010000405.1:0-245 GCF_050617655.1 Psychroserpens mesophilus
TCCGGGTCCGTACCCGTGGCCTCTTTAATGATGGACAGGTGACGGACAGCCTCGTAAACCTCGTAGTCGTGAGCACTGGATATCGCCTTGCATCCGATTTCGCCAAACCGCCGCAGGTATTCCGCGTATTCGGGGTTCGCAATAATCGGGGCATGGCCGGCCCCCTCGTGGATGATATCCGGGGCCGGGGTGTATTCGATGTGGTCCAGCTGGCGGATATCCGAAGCGATGACCAGCACGTTGTA
>NZ_JBODQC010000406.1:0-245 GCF_050617655.1 Psychroserpens mesophilus
GATGACACAAAATCCGGGGTCGTCCGTGAGGTGGGCCCCCGGGTTCCTCCACCCATAGGCTCCTTCAATCAGGTCGTCGGCGTTTTTCGGGCCCCAGACCCCTGCCGAATAGCCATAGGTCACCACGTCCCCGGCCTCCGACCAGTATTTCAGTATCGGATCCACAAACTCCCAGGCGGGTTCCACCTCATCGGCACGGGCACAGAGGGTTGTATCCCCCTGCATGGCATCCAGCGGGAGGCGGT
>NZ_JBODQC010000407.1:0-245 GCF_050617655.1 Psychroserpens mesophilus
GTCGGTCAGGGGTGCAGCGTCGGGAGGCGACGCGACCCACCAGTAGGGCTGGGAAGAAAATGCGGAAGTCATGGCTGGCGTGGACAGGTGCTCGAAAGCAACCATCATCGGGCAAGCCCATGGCTGTCACAAATTCTTTATCCCACTGGTTTGATTCACTTATGGAATGTCTTGCCGGCCACTCAGCGGAGAACCGGCAGATCCGCCAGGCATTGCCGCAGGACTTCCACGAAACGCTCACCTTG
>NZ_JBODQC010000408.1:0-245 GCF_050617655.1 Psychroserpens mesophilus
CAAACGGAAAAAACATTGGACTTTCAACTTTAATTAAAGTATCGAAAGGACTTAATTCGGTCGAGTACTCAAATAAAATGGACTGGACTGAAATAGAATGGGTTAACAATTGGCTAAATCATCACATGCATAGGCATTTAAGGCCATATCCATGGATAATTCATCAAGCACTCGAAGTTTTAATCCCTTTTGTTGACCCGAAAGAGCCATTAGTAAAATCAAATAGGACTATTCACTCTTTTTAT
>NZ_JBODQC010000409.1:0-245 GCF_050617655.1 Psychroserpens mesophilus
TATAGATCTTCATCTTGCACGCCCATGGTTACTGCCCCTAACAAATCTTTTAAAGGGGTAGTGGGCTTGCGCTCCAAGGGTCGACTGTCAGTTTTTTTGGACTTAGTAGCCCCTACAGCATCTACAATCACAAAGTGCGTTTTGGTATGCTTAGCGGTACGGGTTACTCTTTTTAAATCATCAAAATTGATGGTACGAGTACCCCGGCCTTTCATCTGCTCAAAGTAATTAATACTCTATACGTC
>NZ_JBODQC010000410.1:0-245 GCF_050617655.1 Psychroserpens mesophilus
GGTGCAGGACGAGCTGGTCGGTCAGATGGCCGAGCTGCTGGAGGCGGACTACGACACGCTGGCGCTGGAGATCAACGACAGCGAAAGCCGCCAGCGTGCGCTGACCAGCGAACCGGCAGCGCCGATGCCCCCGGCAGCGCCTGTCTTGCCTGCTGCACCGCCCTCGCCGGTCTCCGCGCCTCGGCAGCCACCCGCCTCGTCTGTGCCGCGCGACACCACGCCGGTCGTGCCTCCAGCGCCAGCAG
>NZ_JBODQC010000411.1:0-245 GCF_050617655.1 Psychroserpens mesophilus
AACATCTAGACCACATATTGAGTTAACTGGAAGAACTCTATTAGGACATTCGCCTGCAAAAGGACAACAGCTAGACGATCATTACTTCGGAACCATTCCTTCTAGAGCTATGGCTTACATGAGAGATATAGAAAATGAATGTATGTTGTTGGGTATTCCTGTTAAAACAAGACACAACGAAGTAGCTCCAAACCAATTTGAGCTGGCACCAATTTTTGAAGAGGCTAATCTCGCAGTAGATCATA
>NZ_JBODQC010000412.1:0-245 GCF_050617655.1 Psychroserpens mesophilus
CTCGAATTGAAGTAGCGGTGGCTCAGCTCCAGGCGTTGGTCCGGGTTGGGCGTCCAGGTGAATTTAAGCAGTGCGGATTCGTTGTCGGTATGTGTGGTGAGCACTTCATCGCCCGGATGGAAGAGCTTGGACACCGCCTGGCTGGACATGCCGGTACCGCCGCTGGACAGGTGCTGGTTGTCGTAGCGATGCGCACCGTTGCTGCCGGCGAAGAAGTTGCCCTGGCGGCGCCGCGCATAGGCCGC
>NZ_JBODQC010000413.1:0-245 GCF_050617655.1 Psychroserpens mesophilus
TTTGGGAAAAAATAAAAACTACTTACAACATGGTGTATAGTCCATTGCTTCTGATTTTCCATTCGGAAAATCCTCGCAAATCCTCTATCTTGGTTACTTAATCTGAAAATCCTAGCGGATTTACAACGCAGCAAACCATACACAAACCTTTATGGGGAAGTAAACCAAAACAATCGAATGAAGAAAAAAATGATTGTCATTTTAATACCAATAGGATTAATATCTTCTTGTAAAAATGGAAAAGA
>NZ_JBODQC010000414.1:0-245 GCF_050617655.1 Psychroserpens mesophilus
GCGGCAGCATGCTGAAACTGAAAGTGCCGCCCTGCGGGCTGGACAGATTGCGGCGGTCCATGCGCCCGGCCTGCAGGTAGTGCGCCTGCCCCAGGTCATGGCGGTAGTAGACGTTGTCGAACTGGAACGTGCTGTCACTACCACGGCTGCGGTAGCGCTGCTGGTTGAAGTTCCATTCGGCGGAGACATGCCCGCGGTCGAACAGGCCCAGCACACCGGTGCCACGCGCGGACAGCGTCTGGTAG
>NZ_JBODQC010000415.1:0-244 GCF_050617655.1 Psychroserpens mesophilus
TACTCCGGTAGGGTACCGAGGCGTGGGGATGGGCCTGTCGATTGTCAACGACCAGATCGGACCTACCTCGGAGACTGCTTTTGACGGGGATTTTTCCTATACACTTCAGGTGGGGCCGGAGCAGCGCCTGAGCTTTGGATTAAAGGCCAGCGTCCACATGCTGGACATCCGTTTTTCCGAACTCAATTCCGACCCGAATTACCCGGATGCCCAGTTGCAGTCCGATATCCAGAACCGGCTTTCC
>NZ_JBODQC010000416.1:0-244 GCF_050617655.1 Psychroserpens mesophilus
TCTATACCCGGACCGTGGCGGATTACGTGCGGCACGTACGCCTGGAAACGGCGCGCAACCTGTTGCGGAAGACGGATATGAACATCAGCGAGGTGGTTTATTCCGTGGGTTTTAACAGCAGGAGTTATTTCTCGAATATATTTAAAAAGCAATACGGCCTCAGCCCCAGCGATTTCATCAGCAAACTCAGGCGGACGGGTTCGGATTAGCGTATGAATCGCACCTAGATTCGGCGACCTGTTTT
>NZ_JBODQC010000417.1:0-244 GCF_050617655.1 Psychroserpens mesophilus
TGCCCTTTAGCATTTCGGCAGGTGTTGGTTTTATTGTATTGTTTGGTGTGGCTGTGTTAAACGGCTTGGTAATGATAAGTGGCTTGAATGAATTGAAAGAAGAAGGTGTTACCAATTTAAAAGAACGGATTTTGGAAGGTACAAAGCGAAGAATACGTCCCATTATGCTCACTGCTTTTACAGATGTATTGGGCTTTTTACCAATGGCTGTTTCAGCATCGGCAGGTGCAGAAGTACAGCGTCC
>NZ_JBODQC010000418.1:0-244 GCF_050617655.1 Psychroserpens mesophilus
GTCGGTCATTTGTCAAGTGACGATATCTACACTAAAAATTTCGAGGTCCTCCGTGATTTTTGTACGTTAAGCCGTTGGTCCCGGTTGCTGTTGCAAGGTAGCAGTCGTTAATACCCGCCAATCCGCATTGGGCCCGCGTGGTGAGTTAGTCTATTCTCCCAGTATATTACTAGGCAGGATTGTCGTTAAGAACCCGGCAGGTCGTAGAAAAGTTGATCTATCTCATACCGCATGACCTCTATGC
>NZ_JBODQC010000419.1:0-244 GCF_050617655.1 Psychroserpens mesophilus
TCTTTTGTGGCTGCGTAGGTACCCTTGTTTTCCGAGAGGAAACATTCAATTTCGTCCGCATGGAGAATTTTAAGGTGCTGCCCCACCCGTGCCGTAAACCGCTTTTTGTAATCCCGCTCCAGCGGGTTGACCAGGAGCTTTCGGATGTCCTCAAAATCGACTTGCAAGGGCGCATTGGCCGCTGTTCGTTCCCGGAACTTTTTCAGGGACGCTGCCAACTCGTCCTCGTCGATGGGCTTTAGCA
>NZ_JBODQC010000420.1:0-244 GCF_050617655.1 Psychroserpens mesophilus
GGCGCAGAACGACAACACGCGGATCGGTGCAGTTCGCTTCAACGAAGTCGCCACTGTTCATCGGGCAACAATCGTCCACCACGTAGATCCGATGGATGTCATTCCCCATTCCATCAATGACGCCAAGGATGTGGTTGGTGACCTTGTAGGACGGAATCACAACGGCGATCTGGACAGGCATGCGCACTCTCTGAGGTTCTCCGGGCTGACCCGGCGGGTAACAAAACAAGCCGATTGTGACATC
>NZ_JBODQC010000421.1:0-244 GCF_050617655.1 Psychroserpens mesophilus
GGGAGGGTTTGCCAAACCCGGCATCCTCAGCCCCCGGCTCCCCGACCTCCTGGCCAAAATTCACCATGGTCGGCGAAGTGGTCAGGGTGGCCGAGACCACCATGGCCGGCATGCCGAGCCTGGCGTCCCCGGCAAATTCCGGGGAGGCGATTCGCTGCTCATCGTGGTTTTCCAGGAAGTGCAGCAGGTGGTGTTCAATGTCCGTTTGTCCGCGAAGGACCACCGGGATGTGGTCCGTCCAGCC
>NZ_JBODQC010000422.1:0-243 GCF_050617655.1 Psychroserpens mesophilus
GCTATCCAGGGAATGCCGGGAGGTGCGACGGATGACAACCTCGTACGCAACGGACATTGAGGTACGCGCCTTTCTGCTGAAGGGCCATGTGGTATGGGGGGCGACAGCCATGATGCTCAATGAGCTGAAAAGCCTCCTGGAGGAGGTGCTCTGAACCTATTTTTGTATTTTAGCCTTCCTATGGGATTATTTAAAAAGAATCCATTCGGACATATCCTGTTCCTGAAAAAGTGGGTGATCCGC
>NZ_JBODQC010000423.1:0-243 GCF_050617655.1 Psychroserpens mesophilus
GTGGGTTTAGGAGTGCTCGCTTTACGCCGGGAAGGGCGCGGGTATCGGCTATCCTGGCGAGAATTCCATTTGTTCTGGAGATGTATTCGTTTTCGCTCGATGAAAATGGATTGATTGATATTTTCATTCTGTCTAACCCGTGCGAGTCACTGGGCGGAAAGTGAAATTCCTGTGCTGTGGTCGCGTCGTCGCTTGCAAGCCCCAGTCTTGCAGAGCAAGGCGGAGGGAGGGGGCTTCTTGGGC
>NZ_JBODQC010000424.1:0-243 GCF_050617655.1 Psychroserpens mesophilus
TGACGCCCCATGCCCATGATACGGGCCGCCCGATCGATGCAATAGTGGGCTGCCTCCCCGACCAGTATGGCATGGCGCCCCGAGTATCCCCGGTTCCATACATCGTCCCTTCCCCTTGCGCGGCGGGCTGCCAGCAGGGCGGTCAGGTTGGCCAGGGTCCCGCCCGAAGTGAGGAATCCTCGCGCATCCGGGCGAAACCCGGCCCGGTCACAAAGCCAGTCGGTAACCAGGCGTTCCATGGCC
>NZ_JBODQC010000425.1:0-243 GCF_050617655.1 Psychroserpens mesophilus
CAAAATTGATTGATTCAAATCTACTTTGGTCAAAACATAAAGCTTCAACCTTTGATAATTCAATTGAAAAATTTCTTATAAATGCTATTGAATATTCTAAATACAAACACAAAAAGCATTTTAGAAACTACAACGAATTATCTCCTAAAGAATATGAAGCAATAAAAAAAATACTTAGTCCTATCATAAGTGACAGAAATAAGTTAAACACAATTAATACTCTTGAATGGTTAGGTATACATA
>NZ_JBODQC010000426.1:0-243 GCF_050617655.1 Psychroserpens mesophilus
GCCACACTGGATGCGAACTGCATGTGTCATTCCCAGGCAAGGATCAGGCTTCAGGGCCTGAAATCCTGCGGGCAGGACTTCAATGTAGTAGTCAGCGCAAGGAACGATGGCTCGTTTGTCGCTCTGGACAGGCAGGGGATTGAGGCTTCTCAAGTCCACGGTTGCATGTTCCCAACATGAAGCTGCTCTTTTTTGGCTCACAGCGTGTTTTGCA
This sequence comes from Psychroserpens mesophilus, assembly GCF_050617655.1. Classification (GTDB taxonomy): domain Bacteria; phylum Bacteroidota; class Bacteroidia; order Flavobacteriales; family Flavobacteriaceae; genus Psychroserpens; species Psychroserpens mesophilus_A. Next base: position 215 of record NZ_JBODQC010000426.1, read on the forward strand.
TTGTTTTTCAGCCATTGGGAGGCTACGCC
>NZ_JBODQC010000427.1:0-243 GCF_050617655.1 Psychroserpens mesophilus
GTTTGCTATCCCGGAAACTCGAGAAATAAGCAAACCTTCTGGTTTCGGTAGGGGTTTGATTTACAATAGGTTTCATGACGATTTGTTTTTTGATTGTCGATGGATTTGTCAGTAGACGAAGTTCCGGGATTCGGACCAGCGCACGCGCTTGCTCGATTTAAAATTGGAAAAACTCCGGAAACGTCTTGCTTCAGTCGGTGTGGCTAAGTTCATTGCTTTCATGATTGTTATTTTTTAATTGAT
>NZ_JBODQC010000428.1:0-243 GCF_050617655.1 Psychroserpens mesophilus
GGCCTCATTGTGCACGGTTTGCGCAGTCCGGCGCCGTTTCCGGCGCGTTCCGGATGAATGCGCGGCCGATGTTTCACGCCCTCTCCACGCCCCTGAACTTCCGTTCAATCTCAAAAATTGTGACGGATCAGCAACTTGTGGATAAGCCTTGAACAATTCTCTAAAGGTTGTTGCAAGCCATTGATGCAGCTGGCGATTTCCCTGCGGAAAAGTTGTTGACAACCCTCGGGCCGCTGCTAAGGT
>NZ_JBODQC010000429.1:0-242 GCF_050617655.1 Psychroserpens mesophilus
TTCCCCATGGTGCTGTCCTCACAGCCCGGGCAAACCAGGGGCAGGTTCTTTTCCGCCGCCGCGTACATCCAGGAATCCTTTAAATCTATCTCGTAATGGGGTTCCAGCACGCCGGAGAGCAGGAGCTTGTACATAAATTCATGGGGGAAATACCGCTCCCCGGCCGCCTCTGCTTCCTTCCAGATCTTAAAAATGTGCTCCTGCTGCCGCCGGAAAGCCACTTCCTCCGGGGTGCACGGCTT
>NZ_JBODQC010000430.1:0-242 GCF_050617655.1 Psychroserpens mesophilus
AGCTCATACACCTGATATTGCTATTCTAGATATTAAAATGCCTTTTTTTACAGGTCTACAAATTGCTGAAAAATGTAAAAAGGCGAACCTCAAAACCAAAATAGTCCTCATTACTTTTGAAAAAGATGAGAAAATATATAACGAAGCTAAAGCTTTAGGTGTTTATGGTTATGTATTAAAAGAGTTTGCATTAGACGAAATTGAAAACTGTATTTCTTCAGTAACTGAAGACAAACCTTATT
>NZ_JBODQC010000431.1:0-242 GCF_050617655.1 Psychroserpens mesophilus
TCCGGATCTTCTACGACGGGCAGGCGCTCTTCCAATGGTATAGCCTGTACACCCCGTTGTTTTGGGGAATCGGATTGGCTTTCCACGGGGCCAAGGTATTTGGCTGGCTCCCATTCTTCGGCAAAAAATGGGAAGACGAGCAAATCCGGAAGTATATGGAGAAGGACCGGAGGGAATCCGAAAAATTCAAGTAACCTGATACTCAGGAAATCGCAATATTCCATCAATAAAACCAACCGCTT
>NZ_JBODQC010000432.1:0-242 GCF_050617655.1 Psychroserpens mesophilus
TTTTTGGTGATGGTCTTTGTGTAAACTCCAAAGAAATCCATGCATAATATATTTATGGGTAAACCAAGCGTTAAACTCCATAATGAAGAATGTTCCAAAAAAGATTAAGATCCAATAAAAAGTTTGCATAATACTTTGGTTGTGAGTTATAATAAATTTAAATGAAATTTCACGTAACTGCGCGTAAGTAGCTCAATCTTTTTGTAATTAGGTACTCTAATTCTAGCCGATTTTATCTCTAA
>NZ_JBODQC010000433.1:0-242 GCF_050617655.1 Psychroserpens mesophilus
AACCAGCTGACCGTAGCGATTGTAAATCTGCAAATTGTTCCCGGGCATTTCCCGGGCGGCCTCGATTTCCAGGGTTTCATTGACCCCGTCGCCGTTGGGGGAGAGGTAGTAATTGTCCAATTCCACGGTCCGGTAGTTTTCGGATCCGCCCGTCCCGCCAATGGTAATTATTTCGTATCCACTGGGCACAAAATAATCGGAGGTGAGCGAACCGTAGTCGCGGCCGCCTTCCACGGCGGTAT
>NZ_JBODQC010000434.1:0-242 GCF_050617655.1 Psychroserpens mesophilus
GACCGGGCGACTATGGATGGGATAGCCATTTGCCACCGGGATTTCCGAGACGGGCACCGGGAATACCGCATCCAGGGGATGGCCCGGGCCGGCGACCCCAGGCACCGGCTTTCCGGGGCCGGCAATTGCATCGAAATTGCCACAGGGGCTGTATTGCCGGAAGGAGCGGATACCGTGGTGCGGTACGAAGACCTCCTGAGTTCAGCCGGGGCGTTTACCATCCAATCCGATCCATCTGAAGG
>NZ_JBODQC010000435.1:0-242 GCF_050617655.1 Psychroserpens mesophilus
GTGGCCCCCTAAGATCACCAGCCCCGTGAAGGCGAAGAAGAAGTGAAAGGGCAGCGCCACCACGCCCGTCATGTTGTGCAGGTCCAGCACGCTGCGCTGGGTCGCCTTCTTCGGACGGAAGGTGAACAGCTCGCGGAAGATCTTGCGGTGCATGACCACGCCGCTGACCAGGGCCACCAGCATGATGAGTGCGGCAAAGCCCACGATCCAGTAGCCAAGGCCCATCCAGTTGAGCGTCAGGC
>NZ_JBODQC010000436.1:0-242 GCF_050617655.1 Psychroserpens mesophilus
ACAACGCGCCCCAATTCAAGGGCAGCGACATCAGCGGCACCCAGTTGGGCCGCGGCCTGGAGCTGTCGGACTACAACGGCAAGACGCGCACGTTGCAGGACTTCGCCGGCAAGGCGGTGGTGGTGTTCTTCGGCTTCACGCAATGCCCGGACGTCTGCCCGACGTCGCTGGCCGAACTGACCGAGGTGATGAAGAAGCTGGGCCCGGACGCCGACCGCGTGCAGGTGCTGCTGATCACCGTC
>NZ_JBODQC010000437.1:0-242 GCF_050617655.1 Psychroserpens mesophilus
CCCGACAGACAGGAATACGCTGAGTCTGCCACTCTTCACCTTGCAACAACTTCTCGCGAGGATCTCCCCACCGATCACTGTTTTCAAGCCAGATGTCCCGGCGGCGCAGTGCATCCTGAAGGCGTTCCAGCAAACATAGTGAATAACCTGCACGCTGAATCCGTCCCTCCGCATCGTATACGAGGCGTTTCCAGGGACCGGTGATAATATGTTCAGGCGCATCATCAAGGATGCGCTTTTTC
>NZ_JBODQC010000438.1:0-242 GCF_050617655.1 Psychroserpens mesophilus
CCAGGTTCAGGACATAGTCCATGGGCGCCTCTTCCGTGCGGGTATTCCATCCCTGCTGGGTGATCAGCTGCTGTACGGACCGGTTGAAGCTGTAATACCCCAGGGGCGCCTTGGCGCTTGCGGGAGACAACTTGAAGTTGTCGAACACCCCGTCCTGGATTACGTTCGTATTTGCACCGCCCCGCAGGCCGATGGTCAGCTCGCTCTGCCCGACGAGTTCCCGGGAGGTGATATTGACCGTC
>NZ_JBODQC010000439.1:0-242 GCF_050617655.1 Psychroserpens mesophilus
AAACGGGTATCGACTGATGGGTTTTTTTATGGCAAGACTGTTAAAAACTAAGGTTTAAAAATCAAGGAAAGGCGAGGCGAGGTATGAGAGTGTCGAGCATAATTAAATTAGGGGTGGCTGCCACAGCTTTATTGTTGCTACCTAGACGCAGTAGTCCACGGGCTGATAAAGTTACCAAGTCGCCTAAAAGCCTATCCGCTAAAAACACACTTGAGCAGCCTATCAATAAAAATATTAAGCAG
>NZ_JBODQC010000440.1:0-242 GCF_050617655.1 Psychroserpens mesophilus
CCTTGCGTGGTATACGGAGGGGAAGAACCATTACACTTTGCAGCGGATGAAATTTCGTTTAAAGACCTCGTGTACACCCCCAATGCCCATACCGTGGTAATTGAGTTCGAGGATGGCCGGAAGGTCGTTGCCGTATTACAGGACATCCAATTCCACCCGGTAACCGACAACATCCTGCACGTGGATTTCTACCAGTTGTTCCCGGACAAGGAAGTGACGATGAAAATCCCGGTACGCCTGCT
>NZ_JBODQC010000441.1:0-242 GCF_050617655.1 Psychroserpens mesophilus
AAAGTACATCAAAATAATCCATTGCAGTCATGCCAACAGCGCCTCCTGCAAGCCATCTTACTTTTCCAACAATATGTGGTTCGGGAAAAAATGGTGCTAAACCAAGAGTTAAACATAGTAGAATAACAAGTTTCCAGTCGTTTATTAATTTTTTCATATTAAAAAAGCCTGTTCAAATATATGAACAGGCTTTCTTATTTTATTGTTTAATACTTATTTTTTCTTCTGTTGATCCTTAATGG
>NZ_JBODQC010000442.1:0-241 GCF_050617655.1 Psychroserpens mesophilus
TTACGGTTGAAGACAATACTGCACCAACTTTAACAGTTCCTGCTGATGCTACTGTGGAATGTACACAAAGTACTGATTCTTCTGCTACTGGAACTGCTACTGCTACAGATACCTGTGGAACAACCACTGTTACGTTTACGGACAGCTCTGTCGCTGCTTGTGGTAACACAGAAACAATTACCAGAACTTGGACTGCTACTGATGAGTGTGGCAACTCAGTTTCAAATACGCAAACCATTAC
>NZ_JBODQC010000443.1:0-241 GCF_050617655.1 Psychroserpens mesophilus
GGCACCGCCTGGGCCGACAAGAAGCAGCTCGAGGCGTACATCAAGCGCATCGAAGAAGCCGAGATGCGCGACCACCGCCGCATCGGCAAGCAGCAGGACCTGTTCCACCTGCAGGAAGAAGCGCCGGGCCTGGTGTTCTGGCACCCCAAGGGCTGGGCGCTGTGGCAGGTTGTCGAGCAGTACATGCGCAAGGTGTACCGCAAGACCGGCTACGGCGAAGTGCGCTGCCCGCAGATCCTGG
>NZ_JBODQC010000444.1:0-241 GCF_050617655.1 Psychroserpens mesophilus
CGAAATTTCCGTTGGGTATACGGGGATCCTCGCGCTTTAGCTGACTACATCCGGGCCGATTTGTCAATCACGCCCAACGGTTGTGTAGCAACCGGTAATGCGCCCAAAGCGTTCAGTCCAATAACATTCCGGTTTGTGCCCCCCGTTCCTTTCGGATTCTGAGAGAATGCCTATTTTTAGGAAAAACCGAGTATTAATGGAGGCCTATGCCACCGCCCTGTTGTATGCAATCCCTTTTTTT
>NZ_JBODQC010000445.1:0-241 GCF_050617655.1 Psychroserpens mesophilus
TAATATTTCAAAAAGGCTTCAAGTTAACTTGAAGCCTTTTTTATAGATAAAATTTTATACAATATCTCTTGATTATTGATAACTACCAATTAAAAATCACTATTTTTAGTGTTCTAACACCATAAATCAGTTAAAGATGAAAAAATTAATTCTAATCCTTCTCTCGTTTGTAGCACTTAACTTAAGCGCACAAGAAAAAATAGTAGTTAAAAAGGAAACATCTAAGACAGAGCAGCAAAAG
>NZ_JBODQC010000446.1:0-241 GCF_050617655.1 Psychroserpens mesophilus
GATGCCGACGCCAACGCCTTCGTGGAGGAGGCGGGAAAAAACTCGTCGCCCGCCTGAAGTGGGCACTTGAAAACCCCGACGCGGTCGAGACCATCGCGGCCTACGTCCGCTTCGGGCAGGAGATCCCCAAGACGCTCATCCCGCCAGAGCTGACCGACGTGGAATGGCCGATCTGGCGCGCGTTCTGGGAGCTGTCCACGGAGCGCGGCGTGGGCATGGGGCCTGGTCCGATCCCGATCTC
>NZ_JBODQC010000447.1:0-241 GCF_050617655.1 Psychroserpens mesophilus
CGCACCGACACCTACCGCGCATCGGGCGCGGGCGGCCAGCACATCAACAAGACCGACTCGGCCGTGCGCCTGACGCACATGCCCACCGGCATCGTCGTGCAATGCCAGGACGGCCGCAGCCAGCACAGCAACCGCGACGTGGCATGGCAGCGCCTGCGCTCCAAGCTCTATGAGCACGAGATGCAAAAGCGCATGGTGGAGCAGCAAAAGCTGGAGGACACCAAGACCGATGTGGGCTGGG
>NZ_JBODQC010000448.1:0-241 GCF_050617655.1 Psychroserpens mesophilus
GGCGGCGATCGCCTGGCGCACTTTCAGGTTGTCGAGCGGCTTGATGTTGCGGTTGATGTGCAGCGTGCGGAATTCGGCCGGCTCGTAGATGTCGCCCTGCATGCCGCGCTTGGCCGAGCGTTCGACCCAGCGCTGTTCGCGCTTGCCCTGCATCACGTCGATCTCGTTGGAGGTAAACGCCAGTTCGCGCGCGCTGTCCGACGGGATCATGCGGTACATGATGCCGGCCAGCTTCGGCTTG
>NZ_JBODQC010000449.1:0-240 GCF_050617655.1 Psychroserpens mesophilus
GCCACCAACGTCCATTCCCGCGTGTTTGCCGGGCTTCCCGCAGGTTCCTTTACGGTTGCCGTTACGGATGCCAATGGCTGCGTCTACCACGATACGATCGACCTGGTTGAGCCGGCGCCCATTGCGGCCGGGATCAATGCGGCCCCCGCCGTCCTCGCCTGCTATGGCGACACAAACGGGGTAGTTACGGCCACGGGGGTCTCCGGCGGCTCCGGCAGCTACCCGGTCAGCCTGCACTAT
>NZ_JBODQC010000450.1:0-240 GCF_050617655.1 Psychroserpens mesophilus
AGGTTATTATAGATTTTATAGATGACTTATATTCAGACTATAATATTTACGATAACTATCTAAAATTCTTTGATAAGAGTTTTGTAAGTCCGTTGAGTCGTACAGGTATTCAAACCTATAACTATGTACTTTCAGACAGTGCATACATAGATAATAAATGGTGTTATAATATCATTTACTACCCAAGACGAAAAAATGAATTGACCTTTAAAGGAGACTTTTGGGTTAATGATTCAACTT
>NZ_JBODQC010000451.1:0-240 GCF_050617655.1 Psychroserpens mesophilus
GCTTCGAAGCATTCGTCGCCGACAGCTATCGCGCCATCGAGGGCGAGCGGCCGCAGGGCCTGCCCACCTTCGAGGACGGCGTGCGCTCGGCGCAGATCGTCGATCGTGTCATTGCATCGGCCAGGTCGCGCGCCTGGACTGCCATCGGTTGAAACCCGGGAGGATCTGTTGATGAAAGCCCTTGTCCATGGAACTGCAAGCCTCATTCTGCTGCTCGCTGCCCTGCCCGCTTTCGCGGTC
>NZ_JBODQC010000452.1:0-240 GCF_050617655.1 Psychroserpens mesophilus
GTGCCCTTTACTTTTTTGCGGTGCATCGCCTTCACGGCAAGCACCCTTCGGTTTTCCACGACCGATTCCCTTATTTCATCCAAAAAATCCAAAGATTGGTAGCGACCCAAGGCAGCTCCAAAACTTTGGTTGATTTTGCCACGAACCTCGTTGATCTGTGTGCGTATGTGTCGAAGGTCCACCGAGGCTGAATCCTTGATTTCGCCAAATTTATCGATTACGTCATCAATGGCTTCGGTG
>NZ_JBODQC010000453.1:0-240 GCF_050617655.1 Psychroserpens mesophilus
TATTCCAGCAATTTCACTCAGGGAACGCACGGCAGGGTAGTTGCCATCCTCATCCCTAATAAACTCGAACGCTATGGCAGTCAACCGTTTTTTGGCCATAGCCTCAAAAAATTCTTTGCGCTGCGTTTTGATCTGGAGCGCAGAAATAACAATGGTCTGGGGATTGATGAAATCGATTTCTGATAGGGAAGGCGGTTCTACCTTTAAAAGAATAGGGCAGGAAAATACCTTTTTAGTATC
>NZ_JBODQC010000454.1:0-240 GCF_050617655.1 Psychroserpens mesophilus
CGCCTCCAATGCGCAAGGTGTATTGGTGGAACACGTGACAGTCGCAGGTATCGCATATGCCCTCACAGGACCTGACGGTAGTTGGCACGGTGATTCCTTCCTGGTCTTTGAAGGAGGCGTTGTAATACCGGGCCGCCGCGCGGCGTTTTTCGCAATACCGGTCCAGGTGCGGGAGCTTGGCGCGAAGTACGGCAGCCTGCAGGGAATCCAGGCGGGAATTCACCCCGACCACGTCGTGGT
>NZ_JBODQC010000455.1:0-240 GCF_050617655.1 Psychroserpens mesophilus
GCTTGTTTAAATTAAAGCACTAGCCGTATGAATTACGTTCGATGGGCCATACTTGCACTACTACTCCTGCAACTTCCGGGTTTCCACCTTTTTAACATTGGTCCAAGTCTTGGTTCATTGTCCAGTTACCTGACATCGGGATTGTTATTGGTTTACTTCTTCTTTGCGCAACCAAAACACCGGTTATTTATCCCGTTTATAGTGCTCGGAATTCTGTTTTTTACTTTCAGCACCTTTAAT
>NZ_JBODQC010000456.1:0-240 GCF_050617655.1 Psychroserpens mesophilus
GCCCCTTCCTGCTCAACATGATCCACGAGGTCCACAACCTGCGCATGCTGTGCGGCGACATCGTGGCCGTGCAGGCCTTCGCCTCGCATGCCACGCGCGGTTTTGCCGTGGAAGACACGGTGGCCGTCAACCTGCGCTTTGCCAGCGGTGCGCTGGGCAGCTTTGTGCTTTCGGACACGGCCGCCAGCGCGCGCAGCTGGGAGCAGACCTCGCAGGAGAACAAGGCCTATGCCAGCTATG
>NZ_JBODQC010000457.1:0-240 GCF_050617655.1 Psychroserpens mesophilus
CGGCAACCCGAACGGGCCGGGACTCCCGGCCTGGAGACACTACCAGTACGGGTCGGGGGATATCCTGGTCATCGATGAAACGGTCCGGACGGAGCCCGGGGTGCTGCTGGAGGAAGTGGGATTCCTCGACAGGAACTAGGGGGCAACCTGGACCTTGAAATATCTTGGACTAGGTCGATTTCCTGTAGGAACTCGGTACCACCCCGAAACGGGCGCGGAACATCTTGGAGAAGTGGCTCC
>NZ_JBODQC010000458.1:0-240 GCF_050617655.1 Psychroserpens mesophilus
CTCGCTGGCATCATGGAAGAAAGCCTGCTATCGGCCATTCATTGGCTACTGAACCTGTTGGCCCTGCCCTCGGTAGGCCTGCCCGCCATCTTCATCGTTTCGCTGATCTCGGCGACGTTGCTGCCGCTCGGCTCGGACCCGGCGGTGTTCGGCTACATCAAGCTGTCGCCCGACATGTTCTGGCCCGCCATCCTGGTGGCGTCCGCCGGCAACACCATCGGCGGCGCCATCAGCTACGCC
>NZ_JBODQC010000459.1:0-240 GCF_050617655.1 Psychroserpens mesophilus
GGATGTTCGAATTCAAAACCGCGGGCGGCCGGCAGCGCGTCGGCCGCGTCCGCCACCACCGAGGGATCCAGGTACAGCAACTGCCAGGCGCGTTCGCCGCCGATCGGCGCGCCGTCATGCACCTCGCCGGGATTGACCGTGATGACGTGGCCCGGGCCGGCCTCGACCTGGCCTCGGCCGCTGTGCGACACCTGCGCCCCGTGGCGGATCACGCCGATGCCGTACTGGTCGTGCGTATGC
>NZ_JBODQC010000460.1:0-239 GCF_050617655.1 Psychroserpens mesophilus
ACGGGATCACAATCTTACGGATGAGGAACGCAGCGAAGTTATCAAACTCAACCTGGAAACCTTATTGTTGGATGCGGTGATCCCGATTATTTCAAATGGAGTAAGTGCTGCGGATGCAATCGATAACGATAATGCAATAACGACCCTGCAGGAAAGCGCCAACCTGATCCTGTCGAGCTCCCCGGCTGCATACAATGCGCTTGAAAGCGGGGATCTCAAAACGGCAGCTATTGAATTCC
>NZ_JBODQC010000461.1:0-239 GCF_050617655.1 Psychroserpens mesophilus
GGCTGTCATGTCTGGGCCTATGGATGAAGTTGTAAAGACTACAAACTCTGTTGATACTGGAGAGCACACTACACAGACTGCTGAGAAGATTTCTGTTGAAAATATTGTAGTTGCAGAGTCTACTCCAATGGAAAATGTCAATGCTGAAGTTGATGTTGAGGATGAAGGCAGTACTGGGTTTTATTCTTCTCAGAGACCACCTGTCTAACCTAATGCCAAGATCACTGATTTTGCTGGCC
>NZ_JBODQC010000462.1:0-239 GCF_050617655.1 Psychroserpens mesophilus
GGACCGGGGTTACGTCAAATTGTATACCTCCACCGTGCAACAGGCCCACCTGGGTGCCGACCTGGATTTCCTCGTCGGGGAATCCGGGGACAAGGTCAACCGGGAATCCCATTAAACCAATAGATAACAAACGATACCAAACCACATGATAGCCATCCTCCTGTTGCTGCTCAGCGTCGTGCTGATCATCCTGATGACCGCCAAGTTCAATGTCCACCCCTTCCTGGCCCTGCTGGGGG
>NZ_JBODQC010000463.1:0-239 GCF_050617655.1 Psychroserpens mesophilus
GCAACATCCGCCTGCTGCAACTGCTGTGGAAGGGCGACACCCAGCCGGCCGACATCGCCAAGGCCGGTGGCAAGCTGACCTACGCGCAGATGATGACGCCGGCAGGACTGAAGGACATCGCCAGCTACGCCGACAGCATCGGCCCGGAACTGCGCTCGATCATTCCGCTGGATGCCAAGGGCGCGCTGAGCACTCCGACCACGCTGGTACAGGACGCACATGCAGTGGGCCTGATGGTG
>NZ_JBODQC010000464.1:0-239 GCF_050617655.1 Psychroserpens mesophilus
GCATGACCCTTTTGATGTCTGCGGTCCCCTGCTGTACGGAAGGGGATGGTTGCGCGGAAACCCCGGCACCCGAAACGGCCGGGCACACCGATGCGCCTTGCGGGGAAGCACCCGACGGGGAAGGCCCGTGTTCGCCATTCTACGCCTGCGGCTCCTGCCCCGGGTGCGTCGTACCCCAGGCCGTCGTACCCGAGGTGTTCCCAAGGCCCGAGGCTCGCCCACCCGCTGCTGAGTGTACG
>NZ_JBODQC010000465.1:0-239 GCF_050617655.1 Psychroserpens mesophilus
TTTACCGGGTACCTGGCACAGACACAAAACATCTCCTTCAACAACCTGCGCAACGCGGTGATCCACGGATCCAACCTGGCGTCGTTCTGCGTGGAGCGTTTTGGCACGGAACGGCTGATCCAACTCCGGCCACAGGACATCGACCAAAGGCTGGAGCGGTTCAGGGAACTGACCCAGTTTGATATAGAAGTTAAATAATGGCCCGGTATGCGGGCTTTTATTAATTTTGCGAGCATATG
>NZ_JBODQC010000466.1:0-239 GCF_050617655.1 Psychroserpens mesophilus
ACTCATTATCTACGATAACGGATAAATCACCTTTTTTATTTGCATAGTTACGTTGAGCAGACATAAGGTGATGACCAAATTCTCCGTAAGTAAATGAGCGATTGCCTATAGTGAAAACAATTTTGTCTTTATCAAAGTCTTCTGGTAATCTCCAAGAACGCGTAAAGTAATTGTCATCTAAAAGTGGTGTAAAATATTTTTTAGCTTCTGAATTATATGAAATCTCATAACGCTTTTTT
>NZ_JBODQC010000467.1:0-239 GCF_050617655.1 Psychroserpens mesophilus
CTGGAAACGGAACCGTATTCAGATAAAGCGTTAGAATTTCTTCCTTAGAGTAAATGTCTTCAATACGCTTGGCCACAATAGATTCCTTGAACTTATTAATGAGCATACTAAATAGTGCGTAATTTTTTCTGCCATATAAATTCTTCGCCAATTGAAGCGTTATCGTGCTTCCACCACCAGCACTTTTATCTCCAAGAATTAAGTTTTTTACAAAAACACGCATTAGACTAATATTGTCT
>NZ_JBODQC010000468.1:0-239 GCF_050617655.1 Psychroserpens mesophilus
AATTTTTAGAAAGGAGATCTACGCTACGGCTTGTATTGTAGGTGGACTCAGTTATTTTTTAATGCGCTTTTTTCTCAATGATGAGAATTATCTTTTCATTATTGCTGGTCTTGTGGTTATCATCATCAGATTAATTGCTGTACGTTTTAAAATCAGTTTGCCGAGTTTGTACAAAGCTGAAGATGCAGAAGAGCAGTAGTAGTGTTGTTCTAATCTTCAAGTTATTGTTTCTGTTGTTT
>NZ_JBODQC010000469.1:0-239 GCF_050617655.1 Psychroserpens mesophilus
GATGCGCGATGGTTTCCGGGTCGGCCTGCAGATCGTACAGCGCGGTGTAGCCGTGGCTGAGGTACAGGCCGACGGCTTCAGGTTGGCGGAAGCCGGTGGTCAGGAACACCCGCCGGTATCCTTGCCGCGCTGCCTGGTCTTCCAGCTGCTGCAGCACGCGCCGCGCGATGCCCTGGCGGCGCAGCCCTGGCAATGTCCAGATGCGCTTGAACTCGGCGGTATCCGGATCGCGGTGCGGC
>NZ_JBODQC010000470.1:0-239 GCF_050617655.1 Psychroserpens mesophilus
GTTTTACTTTTTCTCAAGAAAAAACTTTCAAAATTACAGGAACACTAATAGCCGAAGATTCTAATCTACCCATTGAATCTGCAACAGTTTATTTAGAGCGTATTAAGGATAGTAGTATTGTTTCTTATACCATTTCAGACAAACACGGTTTTTTTAAAATTGAAGGACGAACCTTTGATGAGCGTCTTAACTTCTATGCATCATACATAGGCTATGGAGCTTATATGAAGAAAATAGAT
>NZ_JBODQC010000471.1:0-239 GCF_050617655.1 Psychroserpens mesophilus
AAAATCCTCGATACCCGGTGTTGCCGGCTGGCGGTAGAAGAATGTCAGCCCGATGGAAATAGCCAGGCAGGCTGCTGCGCCAATCAGGACACGACGGCGGAATTTCCATTTCCTGTGGTGATCGGCCTTGCGGGCCGATTCCATGATCCGGTCCCGTAACGCCTGTTTTTCATTAGGGGATAATATGTTCTTTGAATCTTGTTGCATGGTGTTTTTGGATAGGGAATCGGTGCATGTCT
>NZ_JBODQC010000472.1:0-239 GCF_050617655.1 Psychroserpens mesophilus
GGTAATTTCAACACGGTCGCCCAGCGTGGCGATTTTGCCATCAACGCTTACGCGACCTACAGAGATAATGGTTTCAATCTCACGACGGGAACCATGGCCAGCGCGAGCCAGCACTTTTTGTAACTTTTCGCTCATTGAGCTTCCTCGGGTGTCGCCTTCACAGGCGTCGATGGAAAGAATATATTTTTCAATTACTTAATTAATTGAAGTGTCAGGCATTATACATGACTTTTGCCACC
>NZ_JBODQC010000473.1:0-239 GCF_050617655.1 Psychroserpens mesophilus
ATTGAGGAGTACATTGAGAAGGGTGGACTTGCCCACATTGGGTTGGCCTACAATAGCCACCGGAATGCCATGTTTGATGACGTTACCAAGGGCAAAGGAATCAATCAGTTTTTTGAGCACTTCGCTGATTCGGTTCAGCAATTCGTTGAACTGCGTTCGGTCCGCAAATTCCACATCCTCTTGGGAGAAATCCAGTTCCAGCTCGATCAATGAGGCAAAATTCAACAGCTCTTCCCGTA
>NZ_JBODQC010000474.1:0-239 GCF_050617655.1 Psychroserpens mesophilus
AGTTTTTAGCTAAAGTCACTGTAATTCTTATAGTTACCTTTAACCTACAAACCTTAACCGCACAAACTCAGCAAGACGATGCTGGTGAACAATACTCTTTAGATAGCGGTAATATAGATAGTCAATTTGAATATGTTTTTAGAAAATCTGGAAACTTTAAAGGTACAAATGGGCAACCTTACGAAGCTGTAAAACAAGCTTGGTTATTAAAGTTAAAGGCCAATGTTTTAGATTCACTA
>NZ_JBODQC010000475.1:0-239 GCF_050617655.1 Psychroserpens mesophilus
CATTTATTTCTCTGATGCTGTTATTGAAAACAAATGGCCCAATGAATTTAAAACCGTTCAAAAAGGTATTGATTTGGGCGAACGCATGCTTAATGCCTTTAAAGATGGATTTGAAGATGGCTATAAAAATATTGTACTCATTGGCACAGATTTACCAGATATTAGCACTTCGCATATTGAAAATGGCCTGAGCGCATTAGAGGAAAATGATGTCGTTTTTGGCCCAGCAGAAGATGGTG
>NZ_JBODQC010000476.1:0-239 GCF_050617655.1 Psychroserpens mesophilus
AGCAAGCCCGGCGGCCTGACCTATGGGTCCAGCGGGCTGGGATCTTCCAATCACTTGGCGGCCGAGGCCCTGCGCACTAGCCTGGCTATTCCGGGGACTCACGGTCCTTATCGAGGGTCCGGCCCCGCACTGACCGACACGATGGCGGGACACGTGGACTTCATGCTGGACGTGGCCATGACGTCCCTGCCTTACATCCAACGGGGCGATTTAAACGCGGTCGCAGTGACGTCAAAACA
>NZ_JBODQC010000477.1:0-239 GCF_050617655.1 Psychroserpens mesophilus
CATGGCAGGACGCGGCCACCAGCTGGCCTTCGGGCAGTGGACGCTGCGACAGCTCCAGCAGCTGTTCGCTGCCCAGGTGCACCCCCACGCCCAATGCGCGTGCCAGCTCGATATCGCGGTTGAGCAACCACTGCACCCCGCTGCGACGATGCGCGCGCACGACCTGTTCGACCATCGCCTGGCGCTGCGGATGCGCCATCGGCAACCGCAGCTGGATGCGCTGCTGGCCCGCCGCCACC
>NZ_JBODQC010000478.1:0-239 GCF_050617655.1 Psychroserpens mesophilus
CTTTTTTGTAAAAGCTTCAACACCTCTAGGTTATCACCTTCTATGTATAGGTTTTGGGTGGTGTCCCAATCAACACTTTCTTCTGGTGCTGGACGTAACGTTCCTGTACTTGGTTTTTGGGCTTCACGTCTGGCATTGGCTTTACCTGCCCATGTAAAACGGTAGTATTCTTCGCCTTGTTCTTCTTCTTCGCCTAAAACTTCTTGTAATACCTTAAAGTCTATTTTGCCTTCGGTTAC
>NZ_JBODQC010000479.1:0-238 GCF_050617655.1 Psychroserpens mesophilus
AAGCTTCCACTATGGTCCCCACGCCGTCAAAATGCCCGTCCCGGAAGGCGCCTTCCATCACCTGGTCGAGCCCCCGGAAGTTGTATTTCCTGGAAACCACCGAATCTCCGTACATTTCAGATACCGCAGGGGCAAAAACGTGCAAATCCCCGGAAATGTCCCGGAGCTTGTCCAGGTCGCTTTCCAGGGTGCGGGGATATTTGTTCAGGTCTTCCGGGTTGTTGAACTGGGTGGGGTT
>NZ_JBODQC010000480.1:0-238 GCF_050617655.1 Psychroserpens mesophilus
GGCGCACGTTGCGCGGCACGATGGTGCGGAACACGCGGTCGCCGAAGTGCTCGGTGAGCTCGGCCGAGACCGCGTTGGCCAGGTTGTTGCGCACATCGAACATGGTGCGCAGCACGCCTTCGATCTCCAGCGCCGGGTTCAGGCTGGTGCGCAGCGCCTCGATGGTCTCCACCAGCGCGCTCAGGCCTTCCAGCGCGTAGTACTCGCACTGCATCGGCACGATCACCGAGTCGGCGGC
>NZ_JBODQC010000481.1:0-238 GCF_050617655.1 Psychroserpens mesophilus
CGCCACCTGACTGCTTTTGGCCGTAGAGGGGTTGCCCGGTATGTCTTTGTGGGCGTTGTCGGATTGGGAGGGTTTTACAGGTGGATTCATAGTGATCTTTCTTTTTAAGGGTTTTTCGAAAACGGGCAATTACCCGGGAATTCCGGTTTGAAGGATGTTAACACGTATGGTCGCCGATGCCCGGGAAAAATCAGGCAAATAGCCGCTTCCAAACGTATTTCATTCCGATAACCCCTAT
>NZ_JBODQC010000482.1:0-238 GCF_050617655.1 Psychroserpens mesophilus
TAATTAATATAATTATGTAATTGATTTATTTAATAAATTAATTCATTTTGAATTAATTAATTTATTAAATTAATTATTATGTTAATTAACTTTGAATTAATTATTTAATCTAAATTGATTTAATTAATGATTTATTCATTAAGTGATTAAATTAATTAAATGACTCAAAAGTAAAACAAAAAGACTAAAGTCAGGCTTATTGGTTTAAATGGAAAAGATTTAAACATAGCTGTTTGGG
>NZ_JBODQC010000483.1:0-238 GCF_050617655.1 Psychroserpens mesophilus
GGTGGTCCGCTCCATCCTCTACGTGCCCAAGTATGTCGCCCTGTCGCAGGGCTACTTCAAGGACGCCGGGCTGGACGTGTCCATGAAGACCTCGCAGGGCACCGACAAGGGCATGACCGCCCTGCTGTCCGGCAGCGCCGACATCGTCCTGATCGGGCCCGAGGCCTCGACCTACGTGCAGAACAGCGAATCGCCAGTCAAGCCGAAGATCTTCGCCGGACTGACCGCCACCGACGGC
>NZ_JBODQC010000484.1:0-238 GCF_050617655.1 Psychroserpens mesophilus
TAGGTCGACGGCATGAACTGGGTCTGGCCGAACGCCCCCGCCCAGGAACCCTTGAGCTTGTCGGGGTCGATGCGCTCGTCCTGCACGATCTTGAGCGCGGCGAAGAACTCGCCGCGGAAGTACGCCTGGCGGCGCCCGAAGCAGGACAGCGTCGACAGCGAGGACAGCAGCGGCCGCCCGCCCAGCGTGCGGCCATAATTGCTCTCCACGCCCCACACGGCCGCGATGGTGGCCGGGT
>NZ_JBODQC010000485.1:0-238 GCF_050617655.1 Psychroserpens mesophilus
GTCACCGAAGACATGATGAGGATAAAGGTCATAAAGGCCACATAGTACATCGGATACGTCCCGTGGAAAAACGGCACGTGCGTAAACACCTCGTCGGCAATCGGCCAGGTTTCGATGAATTTAAAGCGGGAAAAACCGTAGGAGGCCAGAAAGCCGGAAAATGTCAGGGCATCCGAGACGATGAAGAACCACATCATCAATTTGCCGTAGCTCGCACCCAGCGGGCGGTTACCGCCTC
>NZ_JBODQC010000486.1:0-238 GCF_050617655.1 Psychroserpens mesophilus
TATACCGCGTATTGCCGTCTTCCCCCTGTCACTGGCGGGTCTTCAGCCGGCCTTCCACATAAATCAGGTCGCCTTTGCCCAGGTACTTCTCGCATACCTCGGCAGCCTTGTTGCGAACCACGATGTTATGCCATTCCGTATTGGTGACTTTCTCCCCGGTCTGCCGGTTCGTATAGGATTCGTTCGTGGCGATGGGAAACCGGCCAATGCAGTTCCCTCCTTCAAAATAGTGCAACTT
>NZ_JBODQC010000487.1:0-238 GCF_050617655.1 Psychroserpens mesophilus
CCCGAAGCGATCGGTGCAGGTGAACTGGTGGTCTTCGAGGAAGGTGGCCAGGACGTTGCGTTCTTCGCCCGTGAGGACACCGAGTTCGTGTTCGGTACCGCAGCACGGCATCCGTATCCGCTGGCAACCGGCTACTACTCGGTCCATACCAGCCCGCAGGCACTGAACGCGGGTGAAGCGCGGATCCACGAGCTGGGGGAGCAGATCCGGGCGGCGGGAAGCGCTGGCTGATGGTGTC
>NZ_JBODQC010000488.1:0-238 GCF_050617655.1 Psychroserpens mesophilus
CCTGAGTATGAATGCTCCATATTTAGACAAACCTCTATTAGTTGGTTAGGGTCCGTTAATGTTTGTGAAGATTCGAAACAATCAACAACTATTGAAGATGTATATTGCTGACCTGATCCATCTGGTAAAAATGTCTGCTCAGCTACTGGAGGAGTACAATCATTAATAAACTGAACTGGATTAACAACTCCGGTTATATCTGTACTTTCACCATAACATATTGTAGTTTCAGCAGCAC
>NZ_JBODQC010000489.1:0-238 GCF_050617655.1 Psychroserpens mesophilus
GCTGCGCGCGCCCATGCGCGCCATGCCATAGCGGCCGCAGCGCCGGGGATCGGCGGGCAGGGGGACTTCGGGCATGGTGCCGCTGGCGCCATCCTGCCCCCTCATCCACAGCACGCCGAACAGCAAGGTGTCCGTGGCCAGGGTCACGCTGCGCAGCAGTTCCAGGTTGTTGCAGTGCAGGGTGAACAGCTTGTCGGGCTCGGCTCCCTCGCCCCACAGCTCGGCCAGCTGCCGCGCC
>NZ_JBODQC010000490.1:0-238 GCF_050617655.1 Psychroserpens mesophilus
GGTGCGAGGCGGCAAACGCGGGGCCGATCGGAGCATGCCGCAGCAGGCTCATCCAGGTGAAGAACGCACCGACGTAGCCGAGGGTCGCGCCGTACACCCACGGCTGCGACAGTACGCGCAGCAGCCACGCAGTGTTGGCCTCGACCGGCAAGGCGGCGTCACCGGCGTACTTGAAGCACAGCTGGGCCAGCGTGTCGAAGGCCATCAGCAGCGGGAAGCCGATCACATACAGGCGCCT
>NZ_JBODQC010000491.1:0-238 GCF_050617655.1 Psychroserpens mesophilus
TGAAAACAATTTTTAGTGTGCTTTTATGCGCACTTATTGCTCCTGTTTCTTTTTCACAAGAAAAAAAAGAAATAGAAAAAGATACTATAAAAAGAATAAAATTAGATGAAGTAATTGTTACAGGAAACTTTAAAACAGATCCTATACATACAATTATATCTAACAGATATGATAAAAATGTGGTACAGCCCAAAAACGTAGCAGATTTATTTAACAACATCAATGGTTTTTCTGTAAT
>NZ_JBODQC010000492.1:0-238 GCF_050617655.1 Psychroserpens mesophilus
GGCCCGCCGGCTTCCAGCAATCCCCTGGACGGGCTCTTCTTGCCTACTGTCGTGTCATTCCTGCCGCAAAGCGGCGAACGCACGGATATTTTCGACCGCGAGATCTTCCTGAAGAAGGGCAATGGTCAGGAGAACGGCCTGAAACTGAGCATCACCAATGCCGCCAACCAGCAGGTCAAGTTCGGTCCCGTTCCGATGGATCAGTACGGCATATCAGATGTCCGTTACGTCGGCAATG
>NZ_JBODQC010000493.1:0-238 GCF_050617655.1 Psychroserpens mesophilus
CATTTTGGAACAGCGTTAATTTTGGGTTAATACCGGGCCGCAGTGGGGTTGGTAGCTAATTTTCCGTATTTTTAGGAAAATAAAAATTGCATGAATCCCAGATTCCGGCTCCCCCCGGTATGTGTCCTCCTTTTCTTTGCGACATGCCAGTTATTCGCCCAGGAGCGTTACACCCTCAGCGGTACGATTTCCGAGGCGGGCTCCAACGAAACGCTCATCGGCGTAAGCATCCTGGTGC
>NZ_JBODQC010000494.1:0-238 GCF_050617655.1 Psychroserpens mesophilus
AATGTCATATCTAAATATTTTTCTTATCGTATTTCCTAATATCTATAGGTCGCGGTTTAATTTATTATTATTCTGATTAAATATGACTTCCTGAATAACTAGACAATCTAATATATAATACTAAAATCATTTAAATAAGACATTTCCTTAGCATGTTTAATCTAGCTTGAATATAGTAGTTACTTATACAAGAATGTTGTAAATTACAACAAATTTTGTTATAGTGTCACCTATAAGA
>NZ_JBODQC010000495.1:0-237 GCF_050617655.1 Psychroserpens mesophilus
AAGTTTTGTATCACCAAAAGCTATTCCGCAAATCGTAGATACAGCTGAAGTTTTAGCGCAGTTAGATTTATCTAAAACCAAGAGCAAATTACTGGCAATAATAGCCAATACAAGAGGTGCCAATGATGCTTCAATACATTCTGAAATTGATTATTTAGGATTTCCATTTTCTATTTCAGAAAATTTTCAAATGCGTAATACGCACAAAACTATTGCACAATCTGTAGTAACACTTCA
>NZ_JBODQC010000496.1:0-237 GCF_050617655.1 Psychroserpens mesophilus
AAGGTCAATCTCGCAGGTGGCTGCCTCCGACATCTTAGGATGGCTCAAAGAGGTAACGGACAAAACGGAAGGCGCTGCGGTTCTCCAGGTACTCAGCATCCCTTTCGTGCCAATAAGCCTCGCGTTCAAAACTGATATTCCTGTAGGCCCGGTAGGTATCCAGGTAGCAGATGCAGCGGATGGTCCATTCAACCGCGTACCACAAATAGAAAAAGACCACCAGGAGTTCTGCCTGTT
>NZ_JBODQC010000497.1:0-237 GCF_050617655.1 Psychroserpens mesophilus
ATCCGGGAACTGGCTCTTCACCAGCATCGGGAAGCCGGCCGAGAAACCGATGTAGGAACCGAAGGTGCCGATGTACAACCAGCACATCAGCCAGTTGTGCTTGCGGCGGAAGATCACCGCCTGCTCGGAGAATGAGGAGCGGGCGCTGGTCAGGTCGTTCATGCCGAACCAGGCCGCGATGGCGCACAGCGCGATGGCCGGCACCCAGATGAAGCCGGCGTTCTGCAGGAACAATGG
>NZ_JBODQC010000498.1:0-237 GCF_050617655.1 Psychroserpens mesophilus
CAGGGCGTCGGTACCCACGTAATGGATCAACTCCTGGGTTATTGCCGGCGCTCAAGACTTGCCGGAATCTGGCTGAAAGCAATGGCCAAGGGCCCGGCACGGGAATTTTACCTAAAGGCCGGTTTCCGAAAAATCGGCAATTCCTCCATTCCCTACCCCGAGGTACTGCCCGCCGAAGCCGCCATGTGGGTGATGGGCAGGGACGTGTGATTGGACACTTCGACAGGGCGCCTGCCA
>NZ_JBODQC010000499.1:0-237 GCF_050617655.1 Psychroserpens mesophilus
GGGAATCTGCCGGTTTTGCAACCGGGTATCCGACTTCTGTCGACCTGTTCCTGAACACGCAGAACTTCGTTGACCAGGATGGTGCCTTTGTGGTTTCCAACACGGTATCCAACACCCTGGCCAACCCGAATATCAAGCCCGAGCGTTACGCCGAGTACGAATTAGGTTTGGAAGGGCGTTTCTTTAACTTCCTGACGCTGGATGTTTCCGCCTACAAGCGATTCACCAACGACCTGA
>NZ_JBODQC010000500.1:0-237 GCF_050617655.1 Psychroserpens mesophilus
GTTTGGTGCGTTACGCATTTACAACGACCGCTGGAAATTTAACAGCGGACTCTTTTTCTGGGTCACCCGTTGGCTCAACGATGGGGACGGGTACACGCCAAGCCCGGCCGATGGGCACGTTAACCTGGTCGTTGTGGGAATCATGCTGATTGTTTTATTGGCCGTTTGGTATTTCGCTTATTGGGCCCACCAGCGCCAAGACACACGGTCATCACTCCGGCTGATGACCCTTCCGCT
>NZ_JBODQC010000501.1:0-237 GCF_050617655.1 Psychroserpens mesophilus
GCATCGTCGGCTTCTCGCTGCCGACCTTCTGGGTCGCGCTGATGCTGATCATGACCTTCAGCGTGTCGCTGGGCTGGCTGCCGGCCAGCGGCCGCGGCCAGACGGCGGAATTCCTGGGCTTCCAGTGGTCGTGGCTGACGGCCGACGGCTGGCGCCACCTGATCCTGCCGGCGCTGAACCTGTCGCTGTTCAAGATCTCGCTGGTGATCCGCCTGACCCGCGCCGGCGTGCGCGACG
>NZ_JBODQC010000502.1:0-237 GCF_050617655.1 Psychroserpens mesophilus
TTCAATTTGTTTATTTATTTATAATATATTATAATTTAAATTGTACTTCGAGAAGGGCAAACTTCATAGAAATTCCATTGATAATTGTGAAAACTAACTGCATTTCGGAACCCTATCTGGCGCGTGGCCCGACACGCACTTGTCCGTTTTTTTATTTTCGTATAATCGCATGGAAACCGTCTATTCGTGCGTCCGTACGCATTTTCGAGGCGCTACATCGCCGTGGGGGCCCCCATA
>NZ_JBODQC010000503.1:0-237 GCF_050617655.1 Psychroserpens mesophilus
CCAACAAGTAATCCTCCCATGTGATCTGCGGTGTGGCAGCTGCGCAGGCAGCCCGCACCGTGCGTCACAGGCCCGCAACCGGCGGGCCCACGGCCATCCGGTGTGCGGGCTGTTTTGTTCTACCGAGTTCCGTCATGGAAAAACGCGTTCTTTTTCGATCCGCCTGGCTGCCGTGGTTGCTGATAGCACCACAGATGGTCATCGTGCTGGTCTTCTTTTTCTGGCCCGCAGGCCAGG
>NZ_JBODQC010000504.1:0-236 GCF_050617655.1 Psychroserpens mesophilus
GGATTGACAGTTATACTTTGAGTTGTTTCTCCTGTACTCCATACATAAGCTGATCCTCCTGAAGCTGTTAATGTTACAGATGAACCTTCGCAAACTTCAACATCTGTTCCTGCATTAGCAACAGGAATTGTATGTACTGTTACTGTAACATCATCAGCATCTGAACTTGTTCCTAAAGCATTAAAAGCGGTCACTGTATAAGTGGTTGTTGAGGATGGACTAACCTCGATACTTGA
>NZ_JBODQC010000505.1:0-236 GCF_050617655.1 Psychroserpens mesophilus
CTGGAGGTAGCCCCTGAGGTAATATCCCACAATGTGGAAACCGTCCGGCGATTGACCCGGGAAGTCCGGATACAAGCCAAATACGACCGCAGCCTGGGTGTCCTGAAATACCTGAAGGACCAGGGTGCCAACCGGACCAAATCCGGGATCATGCTCGGGCTGGGAGAAACAGAGCCCGAAGTGCTGCAGACCCTGGAAGACCTGCGGGAGGCCGGGGTTGACGTGGTCACCATCGG
>NZ_JBODQC010000506.1:0-236 GCF_050617655.1 Psychroserpens mesophilus
CTTCGGCGCCCTTTGGCTGACGCGCATCCGCGCCGAGGTCTGGCGTCGCCGCGCCAATCACCTGGCCCTCGCCCGGGCCGACCACTAAGTCCTGCAATCGGATCGCCGCCATGTCGCACGACGCCCACTACGCCGCCTTCGTCCTCCCCGCCTACGCCCTCTCCGCTATAGGTCTCGCCTGGATGATCCTCGACAGCCTGCTCCGCGCCCGCCGCTGGAAGCGCGCCGTGGAAGCC
>NZ_JBODQC010000507.1:0-236 GCF_050617655.1 Psychroserpens mesophilus
CCGGTGGAGGAATGCGCGCTTATAAACCTCCAGGCTTTTCGGCTTGAACCCCAGGATCCGGCTGATCCCCAAAAAAAAATCCCCATCCTCCTTAGGATGGGAATTAAAGATGTTGCCGGGAAATGTCATACGGGGTTCAGCTTATTTTCTTGAACAATACGCAGGCATTGTGCCCGCCAAACCCGAAGGTGTTGCTCATTGCCACCTGCACATCCCGTTTTTGTGCTTTGTTGAGT
>NZ_JBODQC010000508.1:0-236 GCF_050617655.1 Psychroserpens mesophilus
TATTCAAAGCTATTAAGGCAACTAAAGGAGCACTCGTCAGACACTATGCGAGAAGCTCATTTCGATCAAATAGTTGACCTAAAAAATAAAGAGAGTATTGAAATGCTGTTTAGTTACTTAAGCGACAAAAGCAGACTTGTGCAGACTATGGCTATTTCAAAACTTAATTTCTTGTCGGCAGGGAAACACGAACAGAAACAACGATATGACAAGGAATATTTTATGTCAAAAAAAAC
>NZ_JBODQC010000509.1:0-236 GCF_050617655.1 Psychroserpens mesophilus
ACCTATATCTATATCTTTTTTAGAAAAATAAACAAATAATTGTGGTGTCTTTTTATTTGATTTTTGTCGTAAATTTATAGGATACTTTCAGCATTTATGAAAAAACTCTTATTATAAGTTAATAAATATTTTTACGTCTAAACAGAAAGAAAATAACTACTTAAAAAAAAGATATCTTATATGCTAACTTGGAAAAACATCATCAATTTCATTGAAAAAGGAAACCCAACTCCAGA
>NZ_JBODQC010000510.1:0-236 GCF_050617655.1 Psychroserpens mesophilus
CAAGCGTTGCGTGCTGGGCGCGATGAACCTGACGGTGCAGTGGTACAAGCCCGACGGCCGGTTGCGGCCGGCGGCGTTCATCGATGAGATGCTGCGGGCCAGCCTGGCGGCGTTGCCGGAGGGGGCGGGGCGCTGGCCGGTGGCATGAAGCGCCCGGCGGATCAGGCGCTGCCCGGCCAGTAGTGGCTGTCCGGCAGCGCGCGCGCGCCGAAGATCGCCTGGCCGACGCGCACCAG
>NZ_JBODQC010000511.1:0-236 GCF_050617655.1 Psychroserpens mesophilus
GGAATTCCCGGGCCTTTGTTTTTTGCGGTGCCTCGCATGTCACCCACGCATGGCGTGGCTCTACGGATGCCGGCGCCCTGCGAAAGCGGTGTGATGCGTGCATGCCGCGTCGATGCCCGGCTTGCTATAGTGCGCGCGCCCTCAATCCATCACGGATTCGTTCCACATGCCCAACTCCCGTCCGCTTGCCACCGCCCTGGGCATCAGCCTGGCGACCCTGGTCCCGACCCACGATG
>NZ_JBODQC010000512.1:0-235 GCF_050617655.1 Psychroserpens mesophilus
GGTCCAGTTCAACGACGGGATGCATTGAGTCTCCTTTCCAAGGAACGGCTCCAGCGCGACAGCGGGTAGCACATGAGGAAGTACAGGACGGCGGCGCAGCCGAAATAGACGAAGGGCTGGAAGGTCGAGTTGTTGAGGATCTTGGCGTTGTAGGCCAGCTCCGGATAGCCGATCACCAGCGAGGCGATCGAGGTGTTCTTGATGATCTGCACCAGGAAGCCGACGGTGGGCGGGG
>NZ_JBODQC010000513.1:0-235 GCF_050617655.1 Psychroserpens mesophilus
CCCTTGACGCTGCGAGACTTCACGCCGTACTGCTCAACGCTCGTCTCCACAAATGCCTCGATATCGCGAAATGCCCGGACCTTGAAGTCCGCCAGCAGCGTGTTGATGATCTTGGCCTGGTCAATGAGCGTCTCGATGGTCTGGTCACGCAGCTTGTCGATATCGGACACCAGGCCTTCGGGGACGTACGAGCCGTCCGCCTTGAGGCGAAAGCCCGGCGGAATGTCGGGACGGT
>NZ_JBODQC010000514.1:0-235 GCF_050617655.1 Psychroserpens mesophilus
TCCGGGAAGGCGGGGTCCCCAAAGGGGATGTATTGGAAATGAGTAAGGCTGCCGGGCTGCTCGGGGTAAAGCAAACCCCCTACCTGTTGCCGGACTGCCACCCCCTGCCCATCGAGGAGGCCCGGGTGGCATATGAAATGGACGGTATGGAAATCCGCATCCTGATGACCGTCCGGACCCACTACAAAACCGGGGTGGAGGTAGAAGCCATGCACGGGGCCAGCGTGGTGGCCCT
>NZ_JBODQC010000515.1:0-235 GCF_050617655.1 Psychroserpens mesophilus
ATTCCCCCGGGAACGTCGGGATATAGGGATTGATCGCATTGATCATGATCTGGATATCCGTTGCCGTCAGGGCCTTGTCGAATATCCGCAATTCATCGATGGCCGAGTAGTCCGATTTATGGTCCCAGTAATCAAAGGTGGGCCCGCCAGCCCCGATGTAGAGGGTTTCCGCACCTGCCCAGTCGATAGGCGCGGACAGGGTGGCCGAAAGCATTTCCACCCCGTTGAAATAGAT
>NZ_JBODQC010000516.1:0-235 GCF_050617655.1 Psychroserpens mesophilus
GTTTTGGGTGAGGAAAGTGGGCTAAGTTAACACACTTCGTTTCTAATTTATGCACGTCGGTAAAAGAGCAATAAATTATTATACAAACAATATAAAACGAATAGAGAACATCATAAATTTAAATTTCTGGAATAAACCTCATTAGAGTTACCGTCTCGATTTCATTTTAGCTAATAAATGTTGTTTATTATTAAGTGTGAAGCATTATTTTGACAATATGATAAGCGTGATGACT
>NZ_JBODQC010000517.1:0-235 GCF_050617655.1 Psychroserpens mesophilus
CGAGAGTTCCCTTCCGTAACCGGATGCTTTGACACCCCCAAAAGGCAACCTGGGATCGCTTTTGACCAATTCATTGATAAATACCGCACCTTCTTCAATTTCGGGCACAAGGCGTTCCGCCCGCGCCGTATCCCGCGTAAAGAGCGAAACCCCCAAGCCGTATTGTGAATTCCCCAATAGGTCCAGGGCTTCGTCTTCGTCATCAAATTCCGTAACTGCGAGCCAAGACCCGAAT
>NZ_JBODQC010000518.1:0-235 GCF_050617655.1 Psychroserpens mesophilus
CGTCGGCAGCCAGCGCGCGGTTGCCCAGCACGTTGCGGGCGATGCCCAAGGCACCCAGCAACGGCACGCCATTGCGCAGCAGGGTGCCCAGCGTGCGGGCCCGCCGCGCGGTTTCCAGTTCGCCGAGCAGGCGGCCAATGCCGCGCCGCTGCAGCAGCCAGCCATCCAGCGCCAGCCGGAATGCCGGTTGCCGCGCCTTGCGTTCGAAGAACAACGCCACCAGCGCCGGCACCAC
>NZ_JBODQC010000519.1:0-235 GCF_050617655.1 Psychroserpens mesophilus
GAATGCGTGCTCGGCCAGGAAATCCTTGGTCAGCGGGTACTGCCGCAGGTACTCGCCGAAGTCGACGGCGCCGCCACGGCCGCGCCAGTGGGTCAGCTCGCGCAGCAGCTGCGGCGTGGTGGTGGTCGTTGGTGCTGTCTCGATGACGAAGTAGCGTCGATCGAACTCGGCCTGCAGCAGAGCTGTGTTGCTTGTGACGAAAACGAGATTCAGGCGATTGAGCTCGACGCGTGAG
>NZ_JBODQC010000520.1:0-235 GCF_050617655.1 Psychroserpens mesophilus
TTGAGAGTGAATTATTTGGTCATGTTAAAGGATCATTTACTGGTGCAAATAAAGATAGAGCTGGTAAATTTGAAGCAGCAAATGGAGGTACTATTTTTCTTGATGAGATTGGATACATGAGAGTTTCTGCTCAGGCTAAAGTTTTACGTGCTTTACAAGAAAATAAAATTCCAAGAGTAGGTTCAGATAAAGACATTAAAGTTAATGTAACAGTTGTAGCTGCAACTAATAAAGA
>NZ_JBODQC010000521.1:0-235 GCF_050617655.1 Psychroserpens mesophilus
CTGGCCAGCGGCAAGCCATTTGTGGCGACGGACGCCCCGGGGCTTTCTGAGGTGGTTGGGGGCGCGGGGATCCTGGTGCCTGACAATGACCCGGACGCCCTGGCCGCCGAGATCCGCAAGTTGGACGAAGACCCGCAACACTACGATGCGGTGAAAAAACGCTGTCAGCAGCGGGCCGAGAAATACGACATCAATACAATGGTAGACAGATATTTAGATCTCTACCGGCAAGTCC
>NZ_JBODQC010000522.1:0-235 GCF_050617655.1 Psychroserpens mesophilus
TATGGTTTCTTTCTAATGCTCATTGGTGGAGGTGGGCATTATTTTCCCCCCTGGCATTGTATAGCTATCAATTTTGGGATATTTTTTCATATAATCCCAGCCTAGAAGAATCGGGAAACTTTATTGTGTTGCCTTTAACTTTAATCACCCTTACAATTATTGTTGTTATGGGGCAATTAGTTATAAAACAAGATAGATTAATGGTCTATAAAAAGAAGTTGGAAGCTTTACTTGA
>NZ_JBODQC010000523.1:0-235 GCF_050617655.1 Psychroserpens mesophilus
CAGGGCGACATCGCCGAGTCGATGCAGTTGCGTTCCGGCATGCGGGCGCATATGTCGCTGCTCGCCGGCACGGTGGGCGCGGTGCGGGGCGTCAGCATGGTCAACGCGCTGTCGGCCTCCGACATCACGGCGGCCTATCCCGACCTGGTGGCGCTGCCGCTGGCCTCGCGCCAATGGTTCGATTTCGTGTTGATCGCGCGCAACGAGGCCGCCAGCCGGGAGTCAGTCGAGCACC
>NZ_JBODQC010000524.1:0-234 GCF_050617655.1 Psychroserpens mesophilus
CTGGTAGGTATGGCCCGGGCGGTCAACGACCTGGCCACCCGCGCCCGGAACAACGCCCTGAAGCCCGACGAGGTCCGGGACGGAACCTATACGGTAACCAATGTCGGGTCATTCGGCAGCGTATTCGGTACGCCCATCATCAACCAGCCCCAGGTGGGCATCCTGGCCCTGGGGGCCATCCGGAAGGTCCCTGCCGTCATCGAGACGCCTTCGGGGGATTTCATCGGTATCCGT
>NZ_JBODQC010000525.1:0-234 GCF_050617655.1 Psychroserpens mesophilus
TTTCAACGTTTGGCGAACCAGGCACCAATTATGCAACGGTAGAATTTTCAACCTTACCACCAATGGATTTTTCTAAGCGTATGGCATATCTCATTCGTTATCCTTATGGTTGTGTTGAGCAAACCACATCTAGTGTATTTCCACAGTTGTACTTAACGGATATTTTCGACCTAACGGATAAAAAGAAATAAGAAGTACAGCAAAATATTGAAAATGGTATTCGTCGTTTGGGAA
>NZ_JBODQC010000526.1:0-234 GCF_050617655.1 Psychroserpens mesophilus
GGCCCGGCATCAGGGTTTTGGTGTAGCGGCCAAAGCGTTCGACGGTCCATTGGAAGCCCTGGGGAACGATTTTTACCCCGGCCGCTACAATCACCAGCGCCACGAGAATTAATACGGGGATCACGATAAACATTAAAAAACCTCCTGTTTGTTTTGCATTCAGTCTAACCGCTTAACCTGAAACATTCAGCAACATCCCCTTGCCCGATGAGAATTAATTGCTGCTTTCCCTTT
>NZ_JBODQC010000527.1:0-234 GCF_050617655.1 Psychroserpens mesophilus
GCTCGATTTGGAATCGAGGATTTCCCGGCGGATACGCGTATTTGCACTGTCCGGCCCCAGATACATCAGCGCCTTGTTTGCCAGCCCCAGGGCGAGGCTCCTGTTCCCGGCGTATTGTTCATTGCGGATGGCAGCCAGCCAGGATTCCGTATGCAGGCGCTCCCGGGACGTCACCCGGTTCAGGTGCCGCCGGGCCTGGTCGTAATTCCCCTCCCAACTATACGTCTTTGCCAG
>NZ_JBODQC010000528.1:0-234 GCF_050617655.1 Psychroserpens mesophilus
ACCCCTTTCAGGATGGAATTCATATGGTTCCCGTCCTGGTAGAAATTCAGGTTGTTCCGGGTGAGGTTGCCCCCAAAGGAGAACGTATGGACGCTTACCTGGCTGTTGGTTTTCTGGTCGATGTAGGTATTGTCGATCAGGGAGGCCGTTGGCCGGTCCGTCTGTACTTTGTAATAATCGACGATGGCATCTTTGGCGGCAAAGATCTCGGGGTCCGAAATGGTCAGCACTTCG
>NZ_JBODQC010000529.1:0-234 GCF_050617655.1 Psychroserpens mesophilus
TATGTAATCGGCAAAACGGGCAGTGGTAAAAGTAGTTTTATGAAAACGCTGTATGCCGATCTTCCGCTCAAACAAGGAACTGGGCAAGTGGTCGATTTTAACCTGAAAACCCTAAAAGAAAAGGACATTCCCTTCCTCCGTAGAAAACTTGGAATCGTTTTCCAGGATTTTAAATTGTTGCCCGACCGAAACGTGAACAACAACCTCCGTTTTGTATTGAAGGCCACCGGGTGG
>NZ_JBODQC010000530.1:0-234 GCF_050617655.1 Psychroserpens mesophilus
TCGTCAATCTATGGGGATTTGCGCTGTCTACGCCCTTCGGGCTGTATCTGGCGTGGCGCTTCGACTTCGGCAGCGTGGCATGGAGCATCTGGGGTCTGTTGCTGTTCTACGCCCTTGCCGCCTGCGTGTGGACCGTGTGGTTGTGGATGACAGGCTTGCGCAACGTGCCAGCCTCCCAGGCCGGCACCTTTACGGTACTGCTGCCGATCAGCGCTGCCGTGGTCGGTATGTGCG
>NZ_JBODQC010000531.1:0-234 GCF_050617655.1 Psychroserpens mesophilus
ACAAGAATGTCTATATGCTCATGAAGCAATTTCATGAAGAAAACAGACTGCATATGATTTGGGGAAATCACGATATGGTTTATCGCGACCCTAAATATGTTGAAAAAACTTTATCGACTTATTTTGATCCGAAGGTAGGTGAAGATGTCGAGCTGTTTTGCGATATTAAATATCATGAAGGTATTATTCTAAAACATAGAGAAACGAATCAAGAGTTATTTTTAACTCATGGTC
>NZ_JBODQC010000532.1:0-234 GCF_050617655.1 Psychroserpens mesophilus
GGTTGATCCCTGCAGCACCAGCAGCCAGTACCAGTGGCGGGTTTCCTCGAACCGCAATCTGAAGCCGGAGGAATCGAAGAACTGGAATGGCGGCTTCGTGTTCAGCCCGCCCGAAGCACTGTCGATGGCAGTCGACTCCTACGATGTGCAGATCGACAACGTGATCACTTCGGTGCCGCGTCCGCTGGCATGGCGCTACGGCGACGCAGGCCAGCCCGGCTATGGCGTTGATCG
>NZ_JBODQC010000533.1:0-233 GCF_050617655.1 Psychroserpens mesophilus
TGCTTGTCCTTTTTGAGTCACCTACTTGTATTCGTCAATGCAAATGTTTCCACTTCACCGCAAGTTGCAAATCCCAATTTTGAATAAATAGGTTCGCCGCTTTTGGAAGCAACAAGATATACTGTCTCATATCCCATCTCCACGGTTTTGTTCAAAAGATATTGTGTCATGCTTTTTCCCAGCCCCTTTCCCCTAAAGGTAGGCAAGGTGCCGATCATATGAAAACCACAAAC
>NZ_JBODQC010000534.1:0-233 GCF_050617655.1 Psychroserpens mesophilus
GACTCACCGGAAGATGCCGAGCTGATGTCTGAACAGATGCTCGTCGCGGGCCTGGAAGCCCGCTTCGAGCGTGTCGAGAGCGAGGCCGAACTACGCCAGGCACTGGCCAGGTTCCAGCCGGACATCGTGCTGTCCGACCTGAGCATGCCGGGGTTCTCCGGTGATGACGCGCTGCGCATCGTGCGCGAGACCTCGCCGGAAGTGCCCTTCATCTTCGTCTCCGGCACCATGGG
>NZ_JBODQC010000535.1:0-233 GCF_050617655.1 Psychroserpens mesophilus
AAATTTAGCTCTGTATTTTTCTGTTTTTTTAAAACCAAAAGCATCGATTTCAAACTGTTTTGGATCAAAACAATACTCACCAAAAACTTTACTACCTTTATTTGTAGCTTCACTTAATACGGTATTATCTATGGTTCTAAGATCATTTCTGAACCAAACTAAGTTTTCTATTTTGTCTTTCTGCATTTTTCGCTACAATATTTAACGTTGTCCCAATCTTTTGCCCATTTTTT
>NZ_JBODQC010000536.1:0-233 GCF_050617655.1 Psychroserpens mesophilus
CACGTGGCCCGGCGATCGGATCATCGGGGGTAATCTCCATCGGCCGAGGCGTCACCTACCACTCCGATATCTCCATGCCTGCCAAAACGGCGCTGGAACAGCAAACGGATGATCGCCGTGACGACTGCAGTGAGCGCAAGGGCAATCCTGTCGTGCTCTATACCGGCAACAAGGTAGAGATCGAGCGCGACTTCACCGTCAATGGGGAAATGGGCCTGTTCCTCGAGCGCACC
>NZ_JBODQC010000537.1:0-233 GCF_050617655.1 Psychroserpens mesophilus
AAGAGGCGGCCATCATCACCGGCCAGTCCGTTACATAAAATGCCGGGCGGACATTTACATGCCCGATCAGCAGGGTCACCGCCAGTACCAGGCCCAAATTGGCCGTATTGGAGCCAACCACGTGGCCCAGGGCGAGGTCCGGGTACCCCGCCAGGCCCGCCTGGGCGCTGACGATGAGTCCCGGGGCCGAGGTGGCCAGGGAAACCACGGTCATCCCAATCACGATCTTGGGA
>NZ_JBODQC010000538.1:0-233 GCF_050617655.1 Psychroserpens mesophilus
CCCGTATTACTTCGTATCTTTGTAGAAAGCCCTGTTATGAAACAATTCCTGTGCTCCCTGGCAGTCCTGTGCCTTTCGGTCGTTTCGGCCCAGGAAGATTTCCTGGCCAAGCAGTATTTCAACGACGGGGATTTTGACAAGGCGGTTGTGTATTACGAGAAGCTTGCGGAAAACAACCCGAGACGGACGGACTACACGGAAGGCCTCGTGTTGTGCTACCACCAGCTGGAGGC
>NZ_JBODQC010000539.1:0-233 GCF_050617655.1 Psychroserpens mesophilus
TGATTCCGCTGTTCATGGCGCTGGTCGGCTGGGGCGCGCAAGGCGCCAGCCGGCGTCATCTGCGGGCCTTCGCGCGGTTGTCGGGATTCTTCGCCGACCGCCTGCGCGGCCTCTCCACCCTGAAGCTGTGTGGCCGCGCCGAAGCCGAGGCGGCTTCCGCCGCCGCCGCCAGCGATGCGCTGCGCCAGCGCACCATGTCCGTGCTGCGGATCGCCTTCCTGTCGTCGGCGGTG
>NZ_JBODQC010000540.1:0-233 GCF_050617655.1 Psychroserpens mesophilus
GAAGGAACGCCACAAGGCGCGGATAAACAAGCGTTTCGGACAGGCCGCAATAATCCGGAGGTCTTCGCCCAGGGAAGTCTGCTGGTGCAGGAAACGCAATATCCGGGCGGGGGGGGCGCGCCTGAAGAGGGCGGAAAACACCTCGCCCCCGCGGGCATTGTTGCCCGCCAGCCCCTCCAGCAACACCAAATCGTAGAGCCAGAGGCGGTTCCGCCGCGCCATTTGCAGGCGCT
>NZ_JBODQC010000541.1:0-232 GCF_050617655.1 Psychroserpens mesophilus
GCCGAGTCACGCGCCGGGATGGAAGGGTTTGCCGAGCGAGGCCGGCATGTTGATGCGAATCCACGTCGGGTTGCGCGAGATCAGCACCAGCACCACGATGGTGGCCAGGTATGGCAGCATGGTGAGGAACTGGCTGGGGATCTGCACCCCCTGCCCCTGCAGCTGGAACTGCAGCATCGTCACACCACCGAACAGGTAGGCGCCCAGCAGCACACGGCCGGGCCGCCAGGTG
>NZ_JBODQC010000542.1:0-232 GCF_050617655.1 Psychroserpens mesophilus
GGAGGAATGGCCTGAGTACTTCCAGCGCTCGGTGGTCGTCATCAACGCCCGGAGCGGGGTGGTTTATCCGTTGCCGATCGACGCATTGTCCGGCCCTTTGTCCAGCAAAGGAGAGCCGACCACTTATGGGAAGGTGGAAACGTCCGTGGATGCGCAGCAGTTCTGCCTGGTCGGAGCGATACTGGCTTACCGTTCAATCAACGACGGGCGTTTCTGCTTCGGATTCGACGGT
>NZ_JBODQC010000543.1:0-232 GCF_050617655.1 Psychroserpens mesophilus
GGTCACGTCCGCCGAGTGTTCCAGGCCATAGCGCAGCACACGGCTGCGCGCCGGCGTGCCGACGAAATGCTGTTCGAACCAGCGGCCGTAGGCATCGTCGGCATTGATCACCGCCACGCCATCGGCCGGCAGCGCGGCATAGATCGCGCCCTTGGTCACTGCCACGCCGAGCAGGCTGCCCATGCGTTCCAGGTGCGCCGGGGCGATGTTGTTGACCAGCGCATAGCGCGGG
>NZ_JBODQC010000544.1:0-232 GCF_050617655.1 Psychroserpens mesophilus
CGCCCCCGGGCACTTGCCGAAAAGATGTCCGATGGGCTGCTGCAGTTTATGCGAACGGGCAACCCGAATGGCGGGGACTTGCCTGAGTGGGCTGCCTACACTCCCGAAAGGGGCGAAACCATGATTTTGGACGACCATTGCGAACTGCTGGACGACCCGGACCGCCAGGCCAGGCAAACGCTGCCTTAGGGCAGGAGCCCTGCCGGGGTGGTCAGGCGGTAGGCGGGGTTTT
>NZ_JBODQC010000545.1:0-232 GCF_050617655.1 Psychroserpens mesophilus
CAGTTCCTTGATGGCGGCCTTCAGCTGCGGCATCGAGGCGCTGATGTTCGGCAGCTTGATGATGTTGGCTTCGGGTTGCACCGCCAGGGCGCCCAGCTCGGCCAGGGCGTCGCCCAGCTTCTGGCTGCCATCCAGGTAGTCGGGGAACAGGGCGATGATGCGGCCCGCCAGGGAGATGTCGCGGGTCTCGACCGTGATGCCAGCGGACTTCGCGAAGGTCTGGACGATCGGC
>NZ_JBODQC010000546.1:0-232 GCF_050617655.1 Psychroserpens mesophilus
GGTGCGCGCCGGCAAGCTCAAGGCGCTGGCCGTGACCGGCGCCGCGCGCAGTCCGCTGCTGCCCGACCTGGCGACCATGAAGGAGCAGGGCCAGAAGAACTTCGAGTTCTATTCCTGGTACGGCGTGTGGGGCCCGGCCAAGCTGCCCGAGCCGGTGCTGCGCAAGCTGGAAGCGGCCTCGGCCAAGGTGATGGCCAATCCCAAGATCGTCGAGCAGCTCAATGGCCTGGGC
>NZ_JBODQC010000547.1:0-232 GCF_050617655.1 Psychroserpens mesophilus
ATCATTTATAATAAAATAAATCTAAAAGGGTTATCTCTATTGAATATTATTATCATTCAATACTCAAAGCTGTTATTTGTAAACCGTTGCCAATGTTACACAACAGTTACTGCTAACAAATATTTACTAGTTTATTTAAATACAGTCTATGAAGTAACTTTGCTTAAAACCACATAACCGCCTTAAAGCGATACTGTTCAAGTGTATACCGTTTCAATATACCGAGCTCCAT
>NZ_JBODQC010000548.1:0-232 GCF_050617655.1 Psychroserpens mesophilus
AGCAGATGCTGGCGATCGGGCGGGCCTTGATGACGCGGCCGCGCCTGCTGCTGCTGGACGAGCCGACGCTGGGGCTGGCGCCGCTGGTGATCGCGCAGATCTTCGACATCATCCGCGAGATCCGCGAGCAGGGCGTCACGGTGTTCCTGGTCGAGCAGAACGCCAACAGGGCGCTGCAGGTGGCGGATCGCGGGTATGTGCTGGAGAACGGGCGGGTGGTGCTCCAGGATAC
>NZ_JBODQC010000549.1:0-232 GCF_050617655.1 Psychroserpens mesophilus
TGCCGATCGGCCAGTTGGCGATCAGCGCCATCACCAGCGAGCCCAGCGCGGCGGCCAGGCAGGTGGCGACGAACACGGCGTTGCGGTCCATGCCGGTGGACGACAGGATGTCCGGGTTCACGAAGATGATGTACGACATTGTCAGGAATGTCGTCAGGCCGGCCACGATCTCGGTTCTCGCGGTCGTGCCGTGTTCACGCAGGTTGAATAGCTTCTCCAGCATTCTTATCCC
>NZ_JBODQC010000550.1:0-232 GCF_050617655.1 Psychroserpens mesophilus
GCGGGCGATGCCCATGCGGGTGATGGCGTGCGGCTTCCTGCGCAGCAGGCTTTCGCCCTGGAAGCCAATGCCGCCGCCGCTGGGCGGCAGCAGGCGCGTGATCAGGTTGAACACCGTGGTCTTGCCGGCGCCGTTGGGGCCGAGCAGGCCGACCACTTCACCGGCGTCGAGGGTCAGCCCGAAGTCCTTGGCGACTTCGCGTTGCTTGTACTTCTTGCGCAGGCCCCTGGCG
>NZ_JBODQC010000551.1:0-232 GCF_050617655.1 Psychroserpens mesophilus
GGCGCTGGTGGACTCGTATGGCCTGACCGACGCCCTGATGCACGGGCTGGTGGTGCGCCGCGTCGAGCCGGCGATCCCGCTGTTCGTGTACGTGTCTCATTCCGGGATCGAACCGCCCCCGCCCATCGCCAAGGCCTTGCTGACGCAGTTTTCCCAGATCGTCAAAAAGGAATTGCCCGCGATGACGCAGGCAATCCTCAAGCGGGCCTAGTCGATTTCCGCCACCGGCAGC
>NZ_JBODQC010000552.1:0-231 GCF_050617655.1 Psychroserpens mesophilus
AACCGGTTTCGGAGGGCCTGACCAACGATACCTTCAGGGTGTCCATACCCAACTCAGACGGGTACGTCCTGCAACGGATCAATACGGAGGTATTCCCGGATCCGGACGCCCTCATGGAAAACCTGGAACGCATCCTGCCAAAACTCCGGGGGGATGGCTACCGCCAATTGGAACTCATCCGGACAACCGATGGCAGGGCCTGGTATCAGAATGTGGGTTCCGGCGCCTGGC
>NZ_JBODQC010000553.1:0-231 GCF_050617655.1 Psychroserpens mesophilus
GCCCTCCGACTGCCTACAGCCAAACACAAAATGGCGCGTATGCCTAAATACTTAATGAAGTTGATGGTGACAGAAAACTTCCTATTGTTATTGGTGCTTTTGAAGCGCAATCTATTGCTATTGCACTAGAGAAAGAAATTCGACCGCCAAGACCTTTAACTCACGATTTATTCAAAAATTTTGCCGACAGATTTGATATTGTTGTAAAGCAAGTTATCATTCACAAATTAG
>NZ_JBODQC010000554.1:0-231 GCF_050617655.1 Psychroserpens mesophilus
ACCACCTCATTCATACTTACATTGAGAAAAAAGCAATAGATTATGGTTGTGCTGTACAAAAAAAAGATATTGAAGTTAAAGTAATTTGCCCTGATTGTCGAGGAAAGGGTTAAATCACCAATACGAATAATCATTGAAATCGAGTCAGGCGATAAATAAATTTTAAAATATCTAAAAGCCATCACACTATTACCTGACTCTATAATAAATATAACCGTCAACAAGGATTGT
>NZ_JBODQC010000555.1:0-231 GCF_050617655.1 Psychroserpens mesophilus
AGCTAAAATTAATATCTATTATTTCTATTATAAACCTTGTGTAATAGGAAATTACAACCTACGAATAAATTACTTATTTCGATTTGATGTGCTAATAGTGTTACTATTGATGCCAAATAAATTGGTGTGTTCTGACTTAAAAATAATACAATTTTTGGGAGGAAGCATTGATTGAAATCAATAAACAAAAGTCCCAATAATTAAATAGTTAAGTGTTTGGACAAAGATTTT
>NZ_JBODQC010000556.1:0-231 GCF_050617655.1 Psychroserpens mesophilus
CTACTGCTTGTGCTGCCACAAGTGGTTCTGGATCACCTGGTCCGTTTGATAAAAAGTAACCATCTGGATTAAATGATTCCAAATCCTCAAATTTTGAGTTGTAAGGAAATACTTTTATATAAGCATCTCGCTTGGCTAAATTTCTAAGAATATTCTTTTTTATTCCTATATCTAAAGCCGCAATTTTATATGTTGCATTTTCATCACCAAAATAATAAGGCTCTTTAGTTG
>NZ_JBODQC010000557.1:0-231 GCF_050617655.1 Psychroserpens mesophilus
GCGTTTTTTATGGGTGTGGCGTACTACATGGGCGTGACGTTTTTCAAAGGACTATTGCAGTTCTTCTGTGTGATAAAATCCTTTTTTCTCCCGGACCGCTTCCCGGATACGCCCCACGGATTCCGGATACACCGGTTTGGCCCGGTTCCCGAAGGCGTTGCGCACATAAGTGAGCACCGCGGCAATCTCCTCGTCGGAGAGGGGACCCTCAAAAGCCCTCATCGGCACCTT
>NZ_JBODQC010000558.1:0-231 GCF_050617655.1 Psychroserpens mesophilus
TAGAAGACTTATTTGTAAATCACCTTTTTGCCCCTTACGATTTTTTCCGTTTTATGGATAGCTGGTGGGGTTCCAATACCATCAACTGGATTTTCTTTGTAATTGGATTGATTGCCGCCACCTATTGGATGGGGCAGTTGAAAATGTTCAACGATAACGGCGAAGAGGACAAGAGCATCAGCTCCCATTCTTACCTATAGATCGAAACCAAGGTCTTTTCTGTAATACATT
>NZ_JBODQC010000559.1:0-231 GCF_050617655.1 Psychroserpens mesophilus
AGGCTAATCACCCCATTGTCCGCGGTTACAAAATAGTGGCCGTCTACCTTGACGGCCAGGTGGGTGGTCTCCGGGGTGCGTTCCGAATCGACTCCGACGATATGGATTGTCCCCTCGGGAAAGGCCTTGTATGCATTTTTAAGCAGGTAGGCGCACTCCTGAATGTGGAAGGGGTTTACCTGGTGGGAAATATCTACGATCACGGCATCCCTGAGCTCCTTGTGAATCGTT
>NZ_JBODQC010000560.1:0-231 GCF_050617655.1 Psychroserpens mesophilus
TCCAGGTCCGTTTGACAGGCCTCCAAGCGTGCGGCCAGCTCTTCGAGGGTAGGGGCCATGACATGACTCGACAGAGGTTGGGGTAGGTTAGATAGTAGGACAGGGGCCACAAGACTTTTGTTATGAGCATCCTCAACGTTCTAGTCAGTGCTGACCAGTTGGTCGTGACGGTGGATACCTGGGCGGAGGACGCCCTGAGTGGCCAAGCTTCGGCAGGTGCGAAGGTGCTGC
>NZ_JBODQC010000561.1:0-231 GCF_050617655.1 Psychroserpens mesophilus
CCGGATGTCGATTTCCTCCTTGTCGGCAACCTCCCGCGCGTTCCCCATGGGCCGTACGTTAAAGCCGATGATAAATGCGTCGGAAGCGGAGGCGAGCAGCACGTCCGATTCGGTAATCGCGCCCACGCCCTTGTGGATGATGTTGACCTGGATCTCGTCCGTAGACAATTTCTGGAAAGAATCCGACAGGGCTTCCACCGATCCGTCCACATCCCCTTTGAGGATGATGTT
>NZ_JBODQC010000562.1:0-231 GCF_050617655.1 Psychroserpens mesophilus
AGACGCTGAGCATCAATACCGGCAAATCGGGATGGCGGCGGCGGATCATGCCGATCATGGCGAAGCCGTCGGCCTGGGGGCTGCCAGGCATCGGGTAGTCGGTGACCAGCAGGTCGCAGGGCTGGCTGCCAAGCAGGCCCATCAGCGCCTGCGCACTGTCGGCTTCGCCGACCACGCGGCCGACCCCGCTCGATTCGATGACGGCGCGGGTACCGATACGGACCACCGGGT
>NZ_JBODQC010000563.1:0-231 GCF_050617655.1 Psychroserpens mesophilus
GCCTTCTTTATTCCTTCTAAACCGTTTTCCCCATTAGTTTGTCATGAATGTGCACCGCAGCACTGTCCGATAAACTGGCGACAAAACAACTGGTATCCAGCAAAAAGTTGTAGGTGGAGCCCTCTGTGCTTCTATAATTTTCGGGCAGGCTTTTTACCAATAGTCGGTCATAATTGGTATCGTTCCCATTTTTGATGTTGATCAAGGCCGAAGAGTACATTTCCAACAAAT
>NZ_JBODQC010000564.1:0-231 GCF_050617655.1 Psychroserpens mesophilus
ATAAAAAACGAAATCCATTGGACTAGCAATTTCTGAAATAATACTGAATGTTTGTGAATAGTCAAAT
Organism: Psychroserpens mesophilus; assembly: GCF_050617655.1. Classification (GTDB taxonomy): domain Bacteria; phylum Bacteroidota; class Bacteroidia; order Flavobacteriales; family Flavobacteriaceae; genus Psychroserpens; species Psychroserpens mesophilus_A. The sequence goes on from NZ_JBODQC010000564.1 coordinate 68, forward strand.
AGTGAAAGTGTTTCAAAAAAGCCTAATTCTTCTGCCTCAGCGACTAAGCCAACAATACTTAATAGGTCACCTATAAAACAACTTAAAACTGCAATTATAGCACCACAAATACCAAAGATTGGGTCTATGCCCTTGCCAAATATGCGCATACCTATACCTACAGC
>NZ_JBODQC010000565.1:0-231 GCF_050617655.1 Psychroserpens mesophilus
ACCGGTTCCGCCAGACTGCCGCCCTTTCCCGTCTTCCGGATCCCATGGCGAAGCTGCTGGTCCTGCACGGCCCCAACCTCAACCTGCTCGGCACCCGCGAGCCGGAGGTCTACGGCCACACCACGCTGGCCGACATCGACCAGGCCCTGGCCAGCCAGGCATCGGCCGCCGGGCACGCGGTGGAGAGCCTGCAGTCCAATGCCGAGCATGTGCTGGTGGACCGCGTGCAGG
>NZ_JBODQC010000566.1:0-230 GCF_050617655.1 Psychroserpens mesophilus
TCCTAATAAATTGTTTGCATCAAAAGTACCATACTTTACATTTCCAAATGCAACTGTATTAGGTAGTTTTACTTTACAATGACGTGTATTTAAATCGAAAGTAGCTGCTTTAGGAACTTTAATTTCTATTCGCTTTTTAATCTTTACTTTTTTACCATTAATTATAATATCATTATCCTCTGTATTAAAACCAAGTTTCATAGTTTTTAATACTTCTTTCGCTTTTGCTA
>NZ_JBODQC010000567.1:0-230 GCF_050617655.1 Psychroserpens mesophilus
GGAGGCAGATACCTACACCGTCACGTCGGCCTCCATTATGACCAACCAGTAACCAAATGATAAAATTCTTCAGACGAGTTAGGCGACAATTACTTGCTGGGAATAAATTCTCCAAGTACCTGCTTTATGCCATAGGGGAAGTTGTGTTGGTAGTGATCGGTATCCTGATAGCACTGCAAATTAATACCTGGAATCAAGAGCGTATCAATTCCAGGGAAGAGCAACGCATT
>NZ_JBODQC010000568.1:0-230 GCF_050617655.1 Psychroserpens mesophilus
TCATCTCTTAGATGATTATAATGGTGGCTATGCTGAAGTTAATAAGTTAGGTTCTGTTAGAGCATATCAATTTGTGGGCATAGAAGGAGAAACTAATGGAAATCAGAATGGTACCAAAACACCATCTAGGTATTTGCCAGTTTCTCAGGGATTTATTGTAGAAGTTATAGCAGATGGTAATGTCGTGTTTAATAACGCTCAACGCATATTCGTAAAAGAATCACATGCAG
>NZ_JBODQC010000569.1:0-230 GCF_050617655.1 Psychroserpens mesophilus
GGCGGCCCACGTAGAGCATGCCGTCGGGGTAGCCGAACATGTCCTGGTAACGTCGGTTCCACGCGGTCAGGCGCATGTCCGGGTCGACCACGCTGGCCCCGGCGCTGATGTTCTCCAGCGTGGTCGACAGGATCTCGCGGTTGAAACGCAGCTCCTGCCCCGCTTCGTCCAGCACCGCCACCACTTCACCCAGATCCATGCCCGAGCCACGCAACAGGCTGGTCAGCAAC
>NZ_JBODQC010000570.1:0-230 GCF_050617655.1 Psychroserpens mesophilus
GATCCAGATGTAGGCCACGAAGCAGGTGAATGCATGCGAGGCCACAAAGCCATCGTGACGCCAATCGATGTGTCCCGTCAGAGCCAGGCGAGCCTGTCGCCATAGCCAGCAGGCGCTGCAAGCGATGGCCGCAACGCCCATCGCATTGCCCGCCTGGGCGGGTACGGCAGGCAGTTGGATGGGATAGCCCAGAAAAGTCTCGGGCGCCTGGGCGCAGCGGGCAAGCAGCC
>NZ_JBODQC010000571.1:0-230 GCF_050617655.1 Psychroserpens mesophilus
GGCACAGGCCTGCCAGCGCTCCAGCAAAGTAGTCACATGCATCGGAATAGTTCCTCCCGAGTTCGGCATCCACGCCAAGCTGGTAGCGGACATAGGAACTTTCCGGGCTTGTGCCGAGTTCCCGCAGCAGCAGTTGCCGATTCCTCCCCTGTTTTCGCTGCATCTGGTCAGGCAGATATCCATCGTGTAGAACGACGAGCGGTGTTGCCACACGCGGCAAATCAGAACAG
>NZ_JBODQC010000572.1:0-230 GCF_050617655.1 Psychroserpens mesophilus
CGCAGCGGCATTATTCCGCGTGATGCCGATCAGTACAATGCTATTCAGGAACGCCTGATTTCACGCTTTAGCGAGCTTTACAGTCGGGGACCGTGTTATTTTTGCTGCTGTCAGGACACCGATGAAGACAGGAGTACCGTGCTGTACTTGCAGGACTGCGCCCAGCAGGCAGGGCAGGAGTCGCGGTTTATCTACATTGAAGATCTCGGTTTGGGCGTCGGCGGCGTACT
>NZ_JBODQC010000573.1:0-230 GCF_050617655.1 Psychroserpens mesophilus
AACAAACCAAAGCTGGCCCCCGGAGCGTGGTACGAGGCCCCGGAAAGCGTGCTGATCATGCAAAGCGGCAAGGGGGTCGTGGCCAGCCCGATGGAAGATTTGCGGATGACCACCACCCTGGGGTATATCCTCACACCGAGGCTGCCCGTTGCTGCAGGGTTGATGTATTCCCAGGGCCAGGACCTGGTGAATGGGGGAAATTATAAGCAGAACTGGACAATTCGCTGCCA
>NZ_JBODQC010000574.1:0-230 GCF_050617655.1 Psychroserpens mesophilus
CATGTCGGCGTTGTCATCGGCGCAGACGATGCGGGCACGCGGGGGCAGGGCACCACCGTGCATGTCCCGCTGCATGTCCCGCTGCATGGGCCTGGCTTCGTCGCTGGCGGCCGGGGCGGGCTCGCCGGGCAGCCAGCACAGGGCCTCATCCACCTGCGGGTGCGATGCAGGCGGGCGCGCGGGCCGGTGCTCGGCCGGAAGATGCGCATGCCCCCTGGGCAGGCGCACGG
>NZ_JBODQC010000575.1:0-230 GCF_050617655.1 Psychroserpens mesophilus
TTGCGCGTGGACAGGGCATGCATGGCATTGAAACCGCCCATTCCCGCAATGGTTACAGCCGCCTCGCTCCCGCCGGTGACGTCCACATCGCAGTGGCCCAGGCGGATGTAGTTCAGCGCATCGATCATCGCGTTGGCCGAACTCGCACAGGCCGAAACAGTGGTGTAGTTCGGCCGCATAAACCCGTGCTTGATGGAAATATTCCCCGGGGCGATATCCGCAATCATCTT
>NZ_JBODQC010000576.1:0-230 GCF_050617655.1 Psychroserpens mesophilus
GCAGGCCGGATTCCTTGGCGAAAATATCGGACATCACAAAGACCCCCAGCACCGTGGAAAGGGCCACGACGTTGAGCAGGTAATGGGGGGTGAGATACTTCTTAATGACAAACGCCAGGGCATGGGCAAAGGTAAACCCGAAAGTGAGGCCGAATAGCAGGATTTTGCCGAATTCGATCAGGGCGGTTTTCGTATACGCCCCCCCTTCGGCCCCGACGCTGATAAACTCG
>NZ_JBODQC010000577.1:0-229 GCF_050617655.1 Psychroserpens mesophilus
AAAATATGCTGAATGTCGGCAGATTCCGGGCAAAGACAGTTCTGCCCTGATAAGAATCCCTTGTTTAACTTGTTTAATCAGTTACCTCCCGCGCCGGTGCCTCCAGCGCGTATACGTGTAGATCCCCAGCGCAATCAATGCCCCCAGGGCGGCGAGTCCTGCCCCCACCTGCCCTGCGGCAATCAGGCCATAACCGAAAGCGATGGGCAATCCGGCCAGGTAGGCCCCG
>NZ_JBODQC010000578.1:0-229 GCF_050617655.1 Psychroserpens mesophilus
TCCGGGGCTGGGCGCCGGTATCCACGGCGGGCCCAACGTCATGAAGATCCTGCGCCGCATCGGCATCGAGGACGCGCTCAACGCCCAGGGTTCGCATCCCGACTACTGGTACAGCCGCCACGGCATGACCGGCGACGTGCTGGCGCGGATCCCGCTGGGCGACTACGCCGTCAAGACCTATGGCGCGTCCTACCTGACGGTGCATCGCGGCGACTTCCACGCCCTGCTG
>NZ_JBODQC010000579.1:0-229 GCF_050617655.1 Psychroserpens mesophilus
GGTTCTCGTAGGAACGCATCATCGCGCCCGGGTGGAAGGCGGTGATCTGGTTGTTGTCGTGGTCGGTGGTGATGAACGCCTGCGGGGTGAACAGCTCATCGATCACGCGCACGCGCGTCAGGTCGATGCCCAAGCCTTCGAAGTACTCGCGGTACGGGCCGAAGTCCGAACCCACGGTGCCCATCGGGATCGGCTGGCCGCCCAGCAGGTGCAGGTTGTAGGCGATGTT
>NZ_JBODQC010000580.1:0-229 GCF_050617655.1 Psychroserpens mesophilus
GGCGCCCTTTTTTGTGAAAGCGCGATCCCCTCACCGTTGGGGAGATGATAATTCGAGATGCGCGGGCGCGCTTTGCGAAGAAGCTATGGGTCAGTGCGTTGGCAGTTTCGAAAAATGCTCTCGCTCAGAATGCCTGCCTGTTTTACAGTGGATGCCTCTCGAAGCAATCCTAGCTCAGTGAGCCGAAGTCGAACCGCCGCTTTCGAAACTTTGAAGTGATGTGATATGG
>NZ_JBODQC010000581.1:0-229 GCF_050617655.1 Psychroserpens mesophilus
CCGGCTCCCGCGGGTGCGCCAGACGCCAAAGGCCACGATAAAGATCAATGTCCCGGACAGGATAATCCAATCTAAGGTTCCCATCCCCATATCAGGCGTTTGTGATCATGATATAGTAGAATACCAGGATATACAGGATGTTGAGCAGGATCACCAGGGTGTAGGCCCGCTTCCACACCATTTTTTCTTTCATTTCATCTTTTAACTGCACGGTCTGTCTTTACTTGGG
>NZ_JBODQC010000582.1:0-229 GCF_050617655.1 Psychroserpens mesophilus
GGCCTCAATGAAGTTCAGGCCGCGGACTCCGTCTGTCATGGTCGGGAATTCCCCGTCGTTGTACTTTTGTCCGCGGATGGCCTTGGCCACGCCCCGGTAGATGTTGCCCATCGCATCGAAAATGCCTTCCGGGTGCCCGGCCGGGAGCTTGGTTCCATCCAGCGACAGCTCGGAATTGTATGCGTGCCCGGGTTTGTATACCCGCACGGGTTCCGTGTCGGACAACAGG
>NZ_JBODQC010000583.1:0-229 GCF_050617655.1 Psychroserpens mesophilus
TAGTGTTACTATGTCTAAACAAGCAGAAAAAGAAGGATACCAAACCTTTATGGTAACACCTGATAAAGATTTTGCACAACTAGTTTCAGAAAATATCTTTATGTACAAACCACGTTTTGGAGGGGGGTATGATGTTTGGGGAATACCAGAAGTTCAGAAAAAATTTGAGGTAGAAAATCCACTACAAGTCATTGATTTTTTAGGAATGATGGGAGATTCTTCTGATAAT
>NZ_JBODQC010000584.1:0-229 GCF_050617655.1 Psychroserpens mesophilus
ACTACACGGCATTTCAACATGATTTGCAGGTTTATCTACTGCTATTTCTTCATAACTGTCATGTTTTACCAACAAGATTTTGTTTAGTACAGTTTACAACATACGGTGGGTACAATACAACATACAATATACACTAAATTAAAATATACTAAACGTAAATAGAACGAAACTGCAAAAATAGTATTAAGCTGAAAAACATTTATTACATTCCTAAAAGAAAAAAAACATT
>NZ_JBODQC010000585.1:0-229 GCF_050617655.1 Psychroserpens mesophilus
CTTCGACACCTTCGTGGCCCTAGGCCGCCGGGTAGGTGATGTCGACCTCGTACGGCTTGAACTTGCCGCCGGTGTGCTTCTCGATGTTGCGCAGGCGGGCCATGTCGTCGGAGTCCAGCACGGGCTGGGACACTTCGAGGCGCATCGGCGGGTTCACCGCGTTGATGTCGAGCAGGTTGGGCTTCGGGCCGATGAACGACACGAGCGACATCACCACGGCTTCGCGGAT
>NZ_JBODQC010000586.1:0-229 GCF_050617655.1 Psychroserpens mesophilus
AGCCAACCCATATCAGAGATGCCAGTTTTGCGGCCAGAGCCAGATAATCAGCAGGCCGGCCCCTATCCCCAACCCAAAGGAGATACCGATCCAACGCCCCAGCTTCCGGGTACCCAGCACGGCCGCCATGGCCCCCTTGAAAGCCAGGTTGGAGAGGGATGCCAGCAAAATGAGTTTCCAGCCCGTGGAGATTTCCAGGCGATCCTGCCGCATAAGCTGCGAAAGGGAG
>NZ_JBODQC010000587.1:0-229 GCF_050617655.1 Psychroserpens mesophilus
CTTACTGCAGATGCCTTTACACGACTGTTACGAATGCTGTTTTTTATGGGTAAAGTGAATGGGTTTTTATATACGACACCTTGTCTGTAATTACCATAAAACAAAGTATTCACATCAATTCTTGAAAAGGTTTTTGCAACTGAAAAAGTATTTGCAACATCTTTAATTTTATAGGTTTTTAAATCTACCACAAAAGAATCAGAAGCACTAATACTAACTATTAATTGTT
>NZ_JBODQC010000588.1:0-229 GCF_050617655.1 Psychroserpens mesophilus
GGTGTCGGTCTCGGGATCGTGCAGCACGCTCTGCACGTCGCTGTTGAAGCGCAGGTTGGGCAGGCGCGCGGCGACCCATTTGCAATAGCGGTTGTATTCGGCGCGCGTCAGGTAGGGGTGCTCGCGCATGTAGTACGAGTAGATGCGGCCGGTCTGCTTGCAGTAGTCCAGGTAGCTGTATTCGCTGCGCGGATCGGCCAGGCTGACCAGGTCCGCGAGGAACGGATTC
>NZ_JBODQC010000589.1:0-228 GCF_050617655.1 Psychroserpens mesophilus
AGTATTACAATCAGTTAAAAGGAGAATATATGAATTCCTCTACTTTAAAAGCCTTAGTTTGCCATACAGCTATAGATGATAACTCGGCTATTGGTCCTGACCCAAAGTTTGGTTGGGGGTTTTTAAATGCTCGTGAAGCAGCACAAACACTAACAGATGCTGATGATTCTCAAGCTATTGTTGACGAATTGACTTTAGATCAAGGTGGTACATATACTTATACTTTTT
>NZ_JBODQC010000590.1:0-228 GCF_050617655.1 Psychroserpens mesophilus
CACGTATCGGCTCTCGCTAGAAAGTAAGTAATCTGCGAGATCCTTATCGCTTGATCCAAAGGCAAACGGTCGATAGGTGACTCCATTGGCTCTGGCAGCCTCCCGCATGTAATCATTGAAGACATCGATTACTCCTGGCTCGTTTCCGCTCATTGTTGGTTCATTTCATGTAAAGCAATAGTTTATCGTCAAGGGATGACAATCGTGAACGCCTATTGAAATGGCTGT
>NZ_JBODQC010000591.1:0-228 GCF_050617655.1 Psychroserpens mesophilus
ACTTCGTTGGAAGTGAGGCTCTGGTGCCGCTCAATGACCTGCAGCTCGGCATTTTCCTCCACCACGATGAGGTTTCTGGGCTGCAGCAGGAGGGACGCCTCGTTCCCCGTGGAGAGGTGGAGGATTTCCACCGGCTTGCGGGGGGCTTTGTTCTTCGGGATATAGATGTAGGCCCCTTCCCGCGTAAAGGCGGTGTTCAGCGTGGTGAGGGATTCCTCCCGGGAGGCG
>NZ_JBODQC010000592.1:0-228 GCF_050617655.1 Psychroserpens mesophilus
GGCAAAGGTTGCCACCACGGCCAGGGACAGCATCATACCCACGTAGGGGGGCAGGTGCGTAATGGTTTTAAAGAACGGTACAAAGACGATAGATCCCAGCCCCAGGTAGAGCATGGTGGGCCCGTATTTCGATTTCGGCTCCTCCAGACCCTCCGGCTCCGCGGCAATCTGCCCGCGGAATACCTTGAACCGGCTGGCGATCAATGTCGGCACCACCGTACAGACAAT
>NZ_JBODQC010000593.1:0-228 GCF_050617655.1 Psychroserpens mesophilus
GGTAACGCGGATGGACATGAGCGTTTATTTTGGGTAAAAATACGGATTGCCCCCGATTTACCATGCGGTATTTGCCGCATTCGGCCGTGTAAATCGGACAACCGCCACCTGCCTGGTCAATATGGGATTCTCATTAAAACGCGCATTTCGTTTTAAAAAATGCAACATCATCCCGGATTCGCATTTTTTTGTGAAAAATTTACGGTGCCCGGCAGGCATTCAAAATTA
>NZ_JBODQC010000594.1:0-228 GCF_050617655.1 Psychroserpens mesophilus
GTTTCAGAAGGTCGAGGTGCCGATCCTCGGCGTGGTCGAGAACATGGCCATCCACATCTGCTCGCAATGCGGCCACGCCGAACACATCTTCGGCGAGGGCGGCGGCCAGCGCATGGCCCGCGAATATGAAACCCCGTCGCTCGGCAGCCTGCCCCTCACGCTGGCGATCCGCGAACAGACCGACGCGGCCACGCCCACTGTGGTGGCGGATACGGGCAGCGAAGCCGC
>NZ_JBODQC010000595.1:0-228 GCF_050617655.1 Psychroserpens mesophilus
GCCGGTGGCGTCGGCACCGCCGAGGAAATCCTGTACCTGCTCGGCATCCTGCTGCGCGAGGAAAACAAGGACCTGCCGTTCCCGCTGATCCTGACCGGCCCGACCGTGGCGGCGCCGTCCTCCGAGCAGATCGATCGCTTCATCCGCCTGCCCCTGGGCGATGCTGCAGCCGAGCGCTACGAGATCATCATCGGCGACCCGGTGGCGGTGGCCAAGAAGATGGCCAAC
>NZ_JBODQC010000596.1:0-228 GCF_050617655.1 Psychroserpens mesophilus
CGCCAGCACGGCTTCGCGCAGCTTGCCGACCAGCGGCCGGGTGTCGTCGCGACGGGACTGGAAGGAATACGGCAAGGCCGCCGGCGCCGGGGCGCAGGCCAGCACCCGCAGGCTGCCCTCGTCCTGCAGCGCCCGCGCCCAATGGCTGGGCAGCAGCCCCACGCCGGTGCCCTCGATCAGCAGGCCGGCGATGGCGCCCCAGTTGTTGCAGCAGAGCCGTTCGCCGGC
>NZ_JBODQC010000597.1:0-212 GCF_050617655.1 Psychroserpens mesophilus
TCCATCTGTACCAGCTATAGGAGGCGGAATAAAAGTAACTGTAACAGTAGCTGAATCGTCTTCACAAGCAGGATTAGTGCTTGTTACAGTATAGGTATACACACCATCAGAATCGACATTAGGATTAAAAATACCCGAACCACTGGCCAGAGCGGGAGACCATGTACCACCAGTATCAGGCGTACCACCAAGACTATCAAAGAGATTTACTG
>NZ_JBODQC010000598.1:0-209 GCF_050617655.1 Psychroserpens mesophilus
TCAACCGTAATGGTTTGCGTATCTGAAACTGAGTTGCCACACTCATCAGTAGCAGTCCAAGTTCTGGTAATTGTTTCCGTGTTACCACAAGCGGTGACAGAGCTATCCGTAAACGTAACAGTGGTTGTTCCACAGGTATCTGTAGCAGTAGCAGTTCCAGTAGCAGAAGGATCAGTACTTTGTGTACATTCCACAGTAGCATCAGCAGG
>NZ_JBODQC010000599.1:0-207 GCF_050617655.1 Psychroserpens mesophilus
CATTTCCACAGTCATCAGTAATGGTGTAGATTACAGCAATTGTACCACCTTGACCACAAGTCGAACTTAGGTTATTAAAGTCATAGTCTGAAGTAATCTGACCAGTGAAATCTGTATCACAAGTATCTGTTACACACGATTCAAGGGCAGCAATGTTGGCTGCATTCCAATCGTTAGCTAAGGATTCATTATCAGTACCAGAACATT
>NZ_JBODQC010000600.1:0-204 GCF_050617655.1 Psychroserpens mesophilus
GCTATAAGTAATTGCTTGTTCTCGCCTACTTCTGAAAATCCTCGCGGATTTTCAGTTTGGTGTGTACTTGCAAAGTTAAGTGCTAACCCACGCAACTACTCATAGCCGAGACCGTTGGCAGTAATTATGACCCGTCCTGAATAAAGGCTACATAATTTTAAACATTATGTACAAAAATGACAAAGTAATTAGACGGTATTCTGA